>CAZPEC010000001.1:0-743467 GCA_964585565.1 uncultured Akkermansia sp.
GTTCCAGCCGCACCTTCCGGTACGGCTACCTTGTTACGACTTAGCCCCAGTCACCTGTTTTGCCTTAGACAGCTCCCCATAAGGCCACCGGCTTCAGGCACCCCAGGCTCCCATGGCTTGACGGGCGGTGTGTACAAGGTCCGGGAACGTATTCACCGCGCCATGGCTGATGCGCGATTACTAGCGATTCCAGCTTCATGGGGTCGAGTTGCAGACCCCAATCCGAACTGAGACGCACTTTTAGAGGTTGGCTTACCGTTGCCGGCTCGCGACCCGCTGTATGCGCCATTGTAGCACGTGTGTCGCCCTGGGCGTAAGGGCCATGATGACTTGACGTCATCCCCTCCTTCCTCTCTGCTTGCGCAGGCAGTCTCTCTAGAGTCCCCACCATTACGTGCTGGCAACTAAAGATAGGGGTTGCGCTCGTTGCGGGACTTAACCCAACACCTCACGGCACGAGCTGACGACAGCCATGCAGCACCTTGCTCCTTGTCATTGCTGAAAGATCCGTCTCTGGATCGGTCAAGGGCATTCTAGCCCAGGTAAGGTTCCTCGCGTATCATCGAATTAAACCACATGCTCCACCGCTTGTGCGGACCCCCGTCAATTCCTTTGAGTTTCACCGTTGCCGGCGTACTCCCCAGGTGGATCACTTATCGCTTTCGCTAAGACGCTGGCCGTGTATCGCCAACATCGAGTGATCAACGTTTACAGTGTGGACTACCAGGGTATCTAATCCTGTTTGATCCCCACACTTTCGAGCCTCAGCGTCAGTTACAGTTTTGTGAGCTGCCTTCGCAATCGGTGTTCTATGACATCTCTAAGTATTTCACCACTACATGTCATATTCCGCCCACAGCATCTGTACTCAAGTTCGGCAGTATCAATGGCAGTTTCTCAGTTAAGCTGAGAGATTTCACCACTGACTTACCAAACCGCCTACGCTCCCTTTAAACCCAATGAATCCGGATAACGCTTGCATCCTTCGTCTTACCGCGGCTGCTGGCACGAAGTTAGCCGATGCTTATTCTCACCATACTATCAGCCCCCTTCACGAAGGGGGGTTTTCTCTGGTGCAAAAGCAGTTTACAACCCATAGGGCCGTCTTCCTGCACGCGGCATGGCTGGATCACCCTTGCGGGCATTGTCCAATATTCCTTACTGCTGCCTCCCGTAGGAGTCGGATCCGTGTCTCAGTATCCGTGTGGGGGGTAGTCCTCTCAGATCCCCTACTGATCGTTGCCTTGGTAGTCCGTTACACTACCAACTAGCTAATCAGACGCATACTCATCCACATCCGCCGGAGCTTTCAAGTAAAAGTGATGCCACTCCTACTATTATGGGGTATTAATCCGGATTTCTCCGGGCTATCCCCCTGATGTGGGCAGATTGTATACGTGTTACGCACCCGTGCGCCGGTCGCCGGCAAGTATTGCTACTCCCGCTGCCCCTCGACTTGCATGTATTAGGCCTGCCGCTAGCGTTCATCCTGAGCCAGGATCAAACTCTCCATTGTATAAAAGTTGATGCCTTAAAATTGACTGTTTTAAGACGAATGTTTGTAAACATCCCTCTTTCTTGGGCTCATTATATAAAAGCTGCGTGTTTCTTGTACGTCAAGAATTCCTGCTATCTTTTGGTTATCAAGCTTTTCAATGAACGATGGGATTGCTTAAACCCCTTAATATCTTTTATCCGTTAAAAAATACTCCCTGCAAACCCTCTCCTCAATCTTCCCTAACGAACTATCTATCAACTTTTTAAACCCCTTTTCCTTTCCCTTCTCTTCTCATCCCTCGTTTTGGGGGCTGCAAATGTAATACCTTTTTTCTTATCCGCAAAATTTTTTTAATGGAAATTTTAACGAAAAAAAACTAAAAGAGAAATGTATCTAAAAATGAACGATTAGCTTTCTAAACAAAGGGCTACAAAGTTAAAAAACAAATCAAGTACAATCAAAAAAATCGAGTAAAAACTTGTTAATTCGCCACTTAAAAAGATACTATATACAAATGCTCATCGTTTTCAAGTGACATATTTTTTTATGGTCATCTTGTTTTTGAAATGGTGTGCCGGAAAAACTTAATGAAGAGAGTACTTGTTATAACCTATTATTGGCCACCCTCAGGTGGTGCCGGTGTACAGCGATGGCTTAAGTTTGTTAAGTACTTAAGAGATTTTGGATGGGAGCCTTTGGTTTATACACCTTTAAACCCCGAAATGCCGGTTGTTGACAAAAGTTTGGAGAAAGATGTTCCGGAAGGTATAACAGTAATAAAGAGAAAAATATGGGAGCCTTATTCGGTTTATAAGATATTAAGTGGTAAGAAGAATGAAAGAATAAATGCTGCATTTTTAAACGAAAGTGGTAGAAAGAGCAGATTGAACAAGTTTTTTGTGTGGCTGAGGGGAAATTTTTTTATACCGGATGCCCGCTGTTTTTGGATTAAACCATCTGTTAATTTTTTGAGTAAATACTTAAATCAGCATTCTGTTCAGGTTATAATAAGTACCGGCCCGCCGCATAGCATGCATCTTATTGCACAGGGAGTAAAACTGAAAAATCCCGAAATTAAGTGGCTGGCTGACTTTAGAGATCCTTGGACGAACATTGACTTTTATGATGAGTTAATGCTCTCCAAGATAGCAGACAAGAAACATCGTAGGCTGGAACGTAGCGTGCTAAAAAATTGTGACTCTGTGGTTTCTGTAGGAAATACGCTAAAAAAAGAATTGGCCTTATTAAGTGAAGGGGAGGATGATAGAAAATTTCATGTAATTACGAATGGTTTTGATGAAGAAGATATTTCGCGCGGTAATATAGAAGATGATGAAAAATTCACTATAACCCACATTGGCACACTGGTTAAGACGAGGAACCCTTTGGTTTTATGGAAGGTTTTGAAAGAGTTAATCATCAATAACAAAAGGTTTGCTGAACAACTTGAAATTAAACTGGTGGGTAATGTAGATTCAGAAGTGATAGAAAGTATAAAGCAAGCTGGTTTAACAGCTTATCTAAAAAAAATAAGTCATGTGCCACACACCGAGGTTACCAAAATGCAAAAGCAATCCAGAGTAAATTTACTATTGGTGAACAATACGCCTAATGCGAAGGGTATATTAACAGGAAAGTTTTTTGAGTATTTGGGTGCAGGTAAGCCAATATTGGCAATAGGTCCGCCGGACGGAGATTTGGCAGATATTCTAAAAGAAACAAAAGCAGGACTAATTAGTGATTTTAATGATGCGGAAACCCTGAAAAAGAATATTTTAAATTTATTTAGCGGAAACATTCCAAAACCCGATGAGTACAGGATAAAGGATTATTCCAGAAAAAATTTAACTAAAAAACTCGCTTCTATACTAAACAACTTAGTTGAATAACTAAATGAAATTTTAAATTTGTAATCCCTAAAAACAGCATTATGGGAAGAATTTTTGAAAAACGTAAAGCAACGATGTTTAAACGCTATGCAAAAATGGCAAAAGCGTTTACCAAAATAGGAAGAGAGATTTCAATTGCGGTGAAGATGGGTGGGCCAAATCCTGACACCAACGCACGTTTACGTATGGTAATTGCCAATGCCAAGGCAGTAAATATGCCAAAAGCAAACGTAGAAGCTGCTATAAAGCGTGCCAGCGAGAAAGATGCCAGTAACTATGAAGAAGTTGTATACGAAGGTTATGCACCTCATGGTGTCCCTGTTTTGGTGGAATGTACAACAAATAATCCTAACAGAACAGTAGCCAATGTGAGAATGTACTTTACCAGGGCAAACGGCTCTTTGGGAACAAACGGCTCGGTGAGTTTTATGTTTGAGCGAAAAGTAATGTTTAAAGTAAATGCGCAGGGGGTTAATAGAGAGGAACTGGAGTTGGAGCTTATTGATTTTGGTTTGGAAGAAATAAATTACGATGAAGAGCAAAATCAGCTCATAATACAGGCAGCTTTTAACGATTACGGAAAAATGCAACAAGCTTTGGAAGAGAGAAAAATTGAGGTGCTTGAAACCAGTAAGATATATTTACCCACTACTACCAAAGAATTGAGTCCGGAGCAGGAAGCAGAAGTAATGGCAATGATTGAAAAGATGGAGGAGGATGAAGACATAGAGGCTGTTTATCATAACATAGCCTAAGTGTTACAAAAAGAAGCAATAATAAAATTGGAAAGACAATGGCGCCTTGCAGATAAAAATTTAAGCAAGGAAGAAATACAAGAAGTGTGTGGTTTGCTGAATGTGGACCGAGTGATTGCAACGCTGCTGTGTCAAAGAAAACTTACTTCTTTTAATGAAATAAAAAATTTTTTCAGGCCGAACTATACTCAACTTCACGATCCCTTTTTAATGAAGGGAATGCAGAAGGCTATAGAAAGAATAGCCAAAGCCATTGAACAAAAAGAAAAAATTCTGATTTATGGCGATTATGACGTAGATGGCACAACGGCGGTTAGCTTGGTATACCGTTTTTTTAGAAAGATAACCGATAATCTTGCTTACTATATTCCTGATAGGTATTCGGAAGGGTATGGCATATCTTTTCGTGGAATTGATTTTGCTTTAGAAAATAACTTCACTTTAGTAATAGCACTAGATTGTGGTATAAAAGCTCTTGATAAAATAGCATACGCCAATAAAAAAAATATAGATTTTATAATATGCGACCATCACTTGCCCGGAGATACTTTGCCCGATGCGTATGCTATTCTTGATCCCAAACAAAAAGATTGTACCTATCCGTATAAGGAGCTTAGCGGAGCCGGTATTGGTTTTAAACTCATTGAAGCATACAGTCGGTTTTGTAACTTAAATCTAGACATTTGCTACGAATTGTTAGATTTGGTTGTTACCTCCATAGCGGCGGATATTGTGCCTATCACCGGAGAAAATAGAGTATTGGCTTATTATGGAATTGAAAAAATAAACAGTAATCCATCACCCGGAATTAAAGCATTGCTTGCCATTAATCAAATGAACAAGCAAGTTAGCGTTAGTGACTTGGTATTCGTTTTAGGCCCAAGGATTAATGCGGCTGGTCGCATAAAGCATGGGAGTGCCGCAGTTGATTTATTGGTATGTGAAGATGAAGCGCTTGCTAATGAACTGGCTTTAGCCATAAATGAAACCAACACACAAAGAAAAGATTTGGATTTGGGAACTACCTCCGAAGCTTTGGAGATGATATCATCAAATCCCGACACACCATTTAAGAAATCTACCGTACTGTTTAACGAAAGTTGGCATAAAGGGGTGGTTGGCATTGTTGCGTCGCGCTTGATAGAAAAATATTACAAACCAACTATTGTACTCACATACAGCGATGGAAAAGTTACCGGGAGCGCACGCAGTGTGAAGGATTATGATATATATAGCGCTATTGAACAATGTTCAAGTTTGCTTGAGCAGTTTGGCGGACATAAGTTTGCAGCAGGACTTACCTTAAAAAAGGAGAATGTTGATACTTTTTCTCAAAAGTTTGAAGAAGTAGTTTCGGCAACTATTTCGGAAGATCAGTTAATTCCACAAATTCTTATTGATACAGCAATAGAATTTCATGAAATTCAACCAAAGATGCTGAGGATTTTGAAACAGTTTGCCCCTCATGGCCCGGAAAACATGACACCGATTTTTTGTGCTTATCGTGTGTTTGATACCGGATGGGCTAAAATAGTGGGAAATAATCACCTGAAACTGGAGCTTTACCAAAAATCAAATCCCAATATCCGTTTTAGTGCCATTGGTTACGATAAAGGAGATTACGTGAATTTTTTCAAGGAACAAAGACCAATGGATATTGTATTTAAGATTCAGGATAGTGAATTTAACGGAAAAACAATACTCCAATTGATTATTGAAGATGTGAGAATAAGTATATGAAATTATTCTTCATTAATCAGTAAAATTTAATCGATTAAAAAATTCGTCTTCTGAGAGTTCTCTTACTTCACCCGGTTGCATGTCTCCCAATTCAATATTTTCAATAGCTACTCGTATTAACCGTTTGCATGGATGACCAACAGCAGCTGTCATTTTACGTACCTGATGAAATTTACCCTCCGTTAAACTCATAATCAGCCAGCTTTGTGGCAAATATGATGCAAATTCGTGTTCCCTTGGCGGCAATGCTATTGGTTTTATTGTTTTTTCAACAGCACAAGGCTTGGTGGTGTAAAATTCTCCTTTTTTAACTCTTATTTCTACGCCTTGTTTAAGCTTTTGTATAGTTGGATCGCTAATTTCCTTTTCTACTTGCAATAAATATGTTCTGTTATGCGGTTTTTCACTTTCAAAAAGTAGTTTGGTTATTTTTTTGTTGGTTGTCAGTAACAATAAGCCTTCTGAGTTATTATCCAATCTGCCGATAGCGTGAGTTCCTTCAGGAAATTTAAAATCCAGTTCACCAAGCAGCCTAACCTTGTCAGGGCTTATAAACTGCGAAACCATTTTGTATGGTTTGTATATTTTAAAGTATCGGTGCAATTTTTTATAGCTTGTATAGAGGTTGGGGGGAGAAGAAAACAGTCTACCGCATAATTACCATTTTGCCAAATTCTTTTACAAAGTATTTATCGGCACTTGTTTCTGACTTTTCAATAAAGTCATTGTTTAATCGGGTTATCACCTTATATAAATAAACGCCATTTCCAAGTTTATCTCCAAATTCATCTTTGCCATCCCAGGCGTATTCCGTTATATTTCTGCCAATTCGAATGGGGCCTAGCTCGTTTTTGGTAATTTCTCGCACAACTTTCCCACTTACGGTCATAATTTGTATGGTAAATACATCCGGTATTTCGCTGCCGGTAAGTGTAAAAACAAAGCGAGTACTGGTGCTGAATGGGTTTGGGTAGTTTAGTACATTGGTAACAGTTGATTTGTTTTTTACTTCAAACTGTATATTGTACTCATTACTTCCGGAACGGTTTTGACTTCGATCTTTGGCCTGAACATTCAGTTGATACATGCCATCTTGATGAAGTGTTGGATTAAAATCTATTTTACAGCTGTTATTCGGTAAATTGGCGGGAGTAAACTGTAATTGATTTGCAAAGTAAAGAGGAGTAAATGTACTCTGTCCGGGATATTTTAATCGAACAGTAAAAGCCCCGGTATCATTTAGGGCTAAAAATTTATTTTCATCTTTCAGGGTAATTAAAATAGTAGGCTTGGCAGAAACAATATCGCCATTTAATATACGAACTCCGTCAAAGGTTACATCCAGTAGTGGATTAGTAATATCTTTTTGTACTTTAAACGGCATTCGGGCTATGTTATTAAATTGTTCTTGTTCTTTTTGGTAACGTGCGTTTGAAATAGGATTCACGTATATCCAAAAAGCGTTGTTGCCTCTATATTGAAAAGAGTTTAAACTGATGGTATCGAAAATAACTTCCCCCGGAAGAAAATTATTGCGTTTTAATTTTTGAGGAAGAGGGTGTATGATTTTATTGTTGTCCTCTAACCAATAAGTTATTACTAAGCTATCGTTAAAGGGTAGTTTTCCTATGTTTTCTATGGGTATTCTAAACTTAGCTATATCTCCCTCCATTAAACTGTCGTTAATGGCAACATACCCTTTCAATGGGTTTATTGCACATTCAGGAGCTTGGTCATATAATACCTGCCATTTTCTGAGTTGGGGAGAGGTTCGGTTTATGTTGTCTTTCATATGTGCCACCAACTGAAGGTATGGATAGGTGTTTGCATCAGCATAGTTGTATAGCGCTAAAATATCTGTACTGTCTTTTGTAAAAGATGCCAGTGTATCTTTTTGCCCGTTTGATTTTATGCCAACCACTTTTAAAACGGTAGTATCTCCCGGGAGTAGGTCGTAAGGTTTTAATTGCCAGTGCAGGCTATTCCATTTGTAGGATGGGCCTATGATTTCGGATGCTATAAAGCCACTATTCCAGCGGGTGCGGATAGTATCTTGTTGGGTAATAATGCTTGTTTTCTGAAGTCCGACTGTTTCATGAGCTTCTCCTGCCTTCATTCCCTTTCGTCCGAAAATAATATAAGAGAGGCTGTCTTTTATCCTTCTTATACTTCCGGCTCCAATACTTTCAAATGCATTGTACAGCGAGGGACTATAGCTGGAATATTCCGAATTATTTCCTCCCGCCCCAATCGAGTAAGCCAACACATAGTTGTTCTGAGGAATGGAATTCAGAAATGTTTCCATGCTGTTTTGCCAATTTCCAAATCCGCAATAATTTCCGGCTCCAAAAGAGTATACCCTAAGCACCTGATTATCTACACATACACAATTACTGTAAGTTCCCGGCCCGCTATTAGGGAAGTTAATAGAAACTACTGCATCAGGCTCTCCACTTATGGAATCAAAAATGGCGAAGTTCCATCCGTTAGGCGCACAGCCCCAGGTAGACATATTGATATTGTTGTAGAAGTAATTGATATTTGCCCAACTTATATGGGGAAATATACCTGTTCTGGTAAAGATGGAGTGAAGTGTGTTATTGAAGTCAAATTTCCTTTGCTGCCTGTTAAATGAAACAAATCGGTAGGTGTTATTTTTAAATTGATGAAAGTGAGTCTGACTCCATCCGGTTTTGGTCCCTATGGTTTGAAAAGAACTTTCTCTCCATACCATTCTATCGGAAGGAGAGGAGGAGTCTTTGGCAACTCGCCAAAAATAAACGGTACTATCGGCAAAAGGAAGAGTTACATTCCACTCAATAACCCCACCGGAACTAGTAACCAATGTTTGCTGAATGGGTGCCGTAAAATTATCACAAGTATCTAATTGTAGGCGGTAAGTGCTTTGCGGAGCAAATGGGTCGCTGGTGCTGGCTTTCAGGGTAATGCTGCCGGTGAGTGGAATGACTGCATATTTATATGGGTATACCGGAACAATATCTCCTCCTTGTATAAATAAATCAACAGTACCTATAGTGGCATTGTTGTTTTTTGTAACCTCGTTTACTTTATTAAAATAGTCTAATCTTACTTTGAATTTATTAAGGCCGATTCCTCTTACAAAATCAAGCGGGATAAAGAATGAGATACTGTCTTTAAAATAGGCGGCTTTTACCTTTTTAAGAAAACTGGTAGAATCACCATTGGGGAACATTCGTTCAACATAAATAACAATGGTATCGTTGATGGCTTTTCCCAGGTTAAAATAACGAATATTTAAACCAATGGAGTCTGTATATTTTTTGGTGTTGAATTTTACATAATTATTTTTTATCTCGTAGTCGGGGAGTTTAGCGGTATATATTTTTACAGAGGGGTCTCCATGCAAAGCCATATCCAGTGCAGTATAGCGTGTTAGCTTATCAAAGTAAGCAGCCGATTCTTTGGCGGCTTCTTTTATAACATCGCCAATTCCCTTGCCGTATTGTGTAACAGAGAGTGCACGGTAAAATCTTAGTGCGTAATAATGAAGCGGCATAACGTATCCTAAATTGGTGGCAGCCAAAAAGCCGATAGAGCCTCGCTGATTGGCGAATACAAAACGTTCACTTACCGATTGGTTACCGGGAATAAAAATATCTCCTGAATAGCAGGAGTTGGCATACATAAAGGGATACTTTCCGGTATTGTTATATGCGCTTGGGTCGTCTATCGATTGATCAAAACTCTGATTAGAGCCGTGTCCGAAAAAGGTGAGCAGAGAGGCACCGTTTTTAATGGCTTCTTTAATGCTATCGCTTATATTTACTTGGATGGGGGCTGTTGTGTTTTTTTTGAAGGTAAGTACTTCTCCCCCAAACAACGTATCTTCAATCAGCATTTCATAGCTGTACATTAAGTTGCTGAGTTGGTTGGCTAAGATTTGATCGTCTCCACCAACAAAATGCAATACTCTTTTTTTCCATTCGGCTGTTCCGATAGCTTCGTGTTGTTGAATTTTGGAAAGATAAGTTGTTACCTCTTGATTGTCGATAGCGGCGATTCTGCCAATAGGAATTTCTTGGTATGCGCCAATGCTGTTTGTGATGCCGGCTGTGAGAAGATTATCGCTGCTGGGAATTCCCATGGTAGGTACCAAATTATGGTGTTGATTTCCCGATAAGTTCAAGTAATTTACACCTTTTCCAATCAGCAATACATAACGCGGTGGCGTATTCAGACTATCGTGCAGATATCGGAAAAAATTTCGCAGGGCTTGTGGATGCTTGTTTATCCCGTAGCCAAAGTGGTCGTATAGTTCAGTAACATCAGCCATGATAACTTTATGGTTTCCTCCGCCGGTAGATTGACGGTAGTTTTTATAGGCTGTTGCCGAGCTTTGTAGTTTGGGATGGTATACGATAACAAAGGCAGAGTCGGGGGTTCCTGTTTTGAAATTACTGAAATTTCCACCATTCATTACGTCTCGTAACTGGGTAACCTGATTAATGGCTGATTCGGCACATAAATAAATTTTTTTCATACCTCCGCTGTTGGGAACTACCATACGGGCGTTTCCTCCAAGAAGATGCACGGGAATTTTTTTCTTGTTTGTTATGTCGTAAGCAACAATAGAGTTAGTAGAACCTGCATTTGGATTGGCTAATACAAAACTTTGTTTTGTAGAAGATGATTCATCAGGCAAAATCATATTGTGAGATGCAATGCCTCCCAGGTTGGCTATTCTGGGATAAATAAGTTGCATATAGTGAAGTATGGTTATATTGTTTGTAGTAAAAGAAGGGTTGTTTACCGAGGTAATTGCAAAACTGCTTCCGCTATTTAAATTATTGCTGTTTATGGTGAATGTTTTTTTTACGGGAGCGTAACCATATAATAGAGTATCGTGAAGGATGATTGTATTGCTGGAATTGTTGACATAGTTTATCTGAACTTGCTTATCTATTGGTTGAGAAAGGTTCATGTCGAAACCGGCATACACAACTTCAAAATGGCAGGGAAGAGCAGATGCAGTAAAAGGAACGATAAGCGAAAAGTTGGTTGACACACTGCTCCCCTTGTTAAAAATAAAACCCGGCCCCTCTGCCTGAGTAAAACGAGGGTCGCTGGCTGTGTTTAGAACATCTTTTACTACGTTGTAGTGGCTCAAAGGAGCATGAAACAGTTGGGTATAATAGTAGGGGGTTATCGGATAATTGGCAATGGTGCTATCTGTTTCAATAGCGTAACGAGAATTATTGGTGTGGGTATTAACGGTAATATATCCAAAAAGCGTATCGTTAAATAGCGGAAGATATGGGTTGGGTATGTATTGAATTTGTGCATATAAGAGTGAATCAAATTCTCTGCGAAGGTGGGTGGCGTAAAATTCAATGTAGTCATTTGTATTTATTTTACCATCTGATGCTCCTTCAATAAAAAGCGCTTGTTCTTTTCCTAACACAAAAAGTTGGAGCTGATTTGGGTTTAAAGTTTGTAAATTAAATTTTGATGCCAACGTAGCGGAATCAATTCGGTATATCCCTTCGCGAACAATTGGGAATTTGACATATGTTTTATTGAGACTTACCCATTCATTTCCATACTTTTGGGCAAAACAAAAACCGAAATTTAAAATCAGAAAAGTGGTTAAAAGGTATGTTTTCACAAACCTCATGGATTTTTATTGCCCTTTTTATTGAAATCTATTTTGAGAGAAAAAATATTCGAATATAGTGCAATGGATCTGTCGCCTATATCGGTAAGCGCATAGTCTAAGCTGAACGCCCTGTATTTTATACCAACTCCAATATTTGGTTGAAAAGTAGTTATTTGTTTTGTTCCGGTAAAGTCGAACTGTTTTTGAACGTTCCCCATTCCAAAACGGAGAAAAACGAATCCTTTATATCCCACTTCGCCTCCCAACGCAGGTTCCATGCTCCATATAGAGGTTTTAATTACGGTGTTTCTTTTGCCATCAAATGAATTAATCAGATTTAGCTCACCTAATACAGATATTCTGTCTTTCCAAAAGTAGAAAGTTCTTGCACATCCTGCTATTATTTTTGGCATGGTAACCTCCAGCGAGTTGCTTGGAATTTCATTGCCCGTTTGTTGGAATACCGCTTTGTAGTTATCGCTTAAATTGTAGCTCCAGGCATTGAATGTGCCGGTAATGTCTCTGCCTAAAACACCGATGTCCCAGCCCTTATAATTATACTTTGCTCCTGCATCCAGTCCAAACCCCCATGCTCCTCCAAACTCTCCCAAGCGTCTGCGTATAATTTTAAAATTACCGCCAATTTCTACTCCCTTCAGAGCGGGAAGTTTTCGGGCATAGCTTAGCAGCATGGCAAAATCAACTGCATTGAATTTTTTGATTCGGCTATAATCCACATTTCCATTGGCATCCACCAAATCAAGTGTGTTGGGAATGTTATCAACGCCAAAACGCAGCATGGTTATACCGGCTACGCTGTTGCTATCTATTCTTTTAGTTATTCCGGCAAAATCGTATTTGGCTATTCCGGCAAAATATTCAGCGTGCATCAGAGCCACTTCTAAATCATTTTTTTGTTGCAGCAGCCCGGCCGGATTCCAGTATCCTGCGTAGGCGCCGGTGGTTGAAGCAACTCCGGTGTTTCCCATTCCCAATGCTCTGGCACCAACACCAATATTTAAAAACTCGTTGCTGTACTTAACAATTTGTGCATTAAACGAAGTAATAGAAGCTACCAGCAGGCTAACAAACAGAGATCTCATTATCGGTAAATTTACTAAAAAAACATCAAATTTCTTTTGTATACCAACGTAATTTTCAATGTTTTATTGCCAAAAACCAGGCCGATAGTTTTTGGGTAAAAATTCGGGCGCCCGCATAGTTCATGTGAAAATTATCGGTGAAATAGTTTAGCCTGTTGCTGCAAGAGTCTATATAACTGAAATCGCCGTAGGGTAGCTGATTGGCCTTGGCAATATTTCCTAACTGCTTTATAATAGATGTTTTGTTGATTACATCATCTTTGGCCCCCTCGTAGGCGGGTGAACTTACCAAAAAAAGGTCAATATTTTTTTGTTTGCAAATGGCTATGATAGAGTCCAGGTAGTTTCTTTCCTGAGGATGGAAAAACTGATATTCTCTTTGAGGTTCGTAGTTATTCAAAGTAGGCTTTAGAATTTCTTTGAAGTAGCCTTTGTAAAATAATGTATCGGTTTTTCCGGGAATATCCAGGGCAATATGAAGAGAGGAGCTTAAGTTTTTAAATCCCGTATATGGCCAGGAGTAATAGGGGTTGTAATATGCCTGAAGCAATCTGGCATCTGCTTTGCCAAAATTTTTCCGAAAAGATTCATCAATAAGAAAAGGAAAAAAATTCTGAAAGTCTTTCAATTCAACAGCCTGGTGCTTTAGAAAATGAAAATCCAACTCCATAAACAAATAATCCGGGTTGTTACTTTTCTCCAGATAGGTGAGCAGGGCCAGGTAACTTATTTTTGGGGTAGCCCCGGGTATGCCTAAATTAAAGCTATTAAAACCGGTTATCGAATCAAACAGAAGAGTATTATAGTGCATTTGACACCTGGAAGATCCCAAGAATAAAACATCGTAACTATTTTTTGTTAAAAAGGCTTGGCGATAATGTGCGTAATAACCCTCTTTTTGAGATAACAATAAGCTGTAATGTATTTCTCTAAGGCCATATAGGGAGGCGGTTATAATAAAAAAATATATAAGTACTTTACGAATCAAAATTGAAAATATATAAATGTTTGTGCAGAAAAATTACCGAGGATAAATAGTAAAATGACCAGTCCGGCATAAACGATTTGCTTGGTTAAAGAATATGTTCTTGGGTAACGATTCAATATGGCGTATTCCTCATTGTATTCTTTCATAAACAGTAACAAAATTAGAGATGATATTATGAGGAAATAAAATTTATCTTCCGAATTTAAGAAAGAGTTGAACTCAAAATAAGACGGGCTATAACTGAAAATGCCGGAATAAAAACAATGTAATTTGATTAAATCGGCAGCTCTGAAGGCGATAAGCGAAAGTGTGTGAAAACTGAGCAGGTATATACTTCCAAGCATACCATTAATTTTAAGATTAGGGTATTTATTTCTCAGAAGTATTTCGGCAATATAAAAAACACCGTGCATGGCTCCCCAAACAATGAAGGTGGTATTTGCTCCATGCCAAAAACCACTGATAACGAATACCAAAAATATGTTGAGTAACCAACGGCGGTAGGATACTCTGTTTCCGCCCAAGCTTATATAAAGATAGTCTCTAAACCATGAAGTAATGCTAATATGATTTCTTTGCCAAAACTCGGTTAATGACTTTGAAAACAAGGGTCTTCGCCAGTTTAAACTTAAATTAATATTAAATAGTTTGGCAACCCCCGTAGCTATATCACTGTATCCGCTAAAATCGCAATATACTTGAATAACAAAGAAAAATGCTCCGCAAATAAGTTCAATTCCGTTGAAATTTTGCGGATGTTCAAAGACCTTATTTACAATAACGGAAAGATTATCGGCTATAACCATTTTTTTGAAATAGCCCCATATACATAGTTTGGCAAATGATGTCCAGTCAATCTTTTGGAAATAGCTTATTTTGGTTAACTGGGGCATAAGGTCTTTATACCTTACAATTGGGCCTGCAACCATGTGTGGGAAGAAGGAAACAAAAAGCATGAATTCATATAATTTTTCTTTTGGGGGATATTTTCCTCGATATACATCAATGGTAAAACTCAGCGATTGAAAAGTATAAAATGAAAGACCTGCAGGAATGATGATGTTTTCCATCAGGGGCCAGGGGGTTTCAGAAACGCTGCTTGCAATGTTGGCTATTTGGTTATAAAAAAAAGCAGCGTATTTGAATGCAGCAAGAACACCTATATTTGAGGCAATGCTGAGAAAAAGAAAGAATCTTTTATTTTCTGTTGACCGGTATATTTTCTTGCCGCACCAATAATCAAAAGCCGAAGTTCCTAGTAATAAAAGTAAAAACCATGGATTATAGGAGTAATAAAAATACCAGGAAGCAAGGAGTAAAAAATAATTTCTGAATTTGATAGGTACCAGCCAGTATACAAAAAATACAATTGGTAGAAATACAGTAAATATGAGAGAATTGAAAAGCAATTAGAATTCCGGTTTTTTTCTGTTTTCTTTTTTAAGTTTCAGAGCTTGTTTATCTTTCTTTTTGTTCTGTAAAGCAGCCGGTCCGGGTTTAGTCACTTTTCTTTTTTTGGGAACCACAAGCAGGCTATTGAGGAGTTTGAGTAGTTTATTTTTTGCATCTTCCTTATTTTGAAGCTGGGTACGGAATTTTTGAGAGGTAATTTGAATTATTCCCTTTTTGTAAGGAGATCTTATATTATTTGTGATAATAGCTTTTTCTTCCGGACCGAAAGCTTTAGATTCGGCTACATTAAATGTTATAGTCACTTTTGTTTCCAGTTTGTTAACATGCTGCCCGCCTTTACCCCCTGATCTACTGGTATTAAATGTTAGTTCACTCAGGATTTGTTTTACTTGATTTGCTGTTAACATCTTGGTTTTCATAATACCTGAATAATACAAATATAGTTAAAAGCACTTGTGTTTAATTTTGAGTAGTGCGATTAATTATTCTATTTTGTTTTTTGTGCTCTTTATGCATGTCTCAGCATGTTTTGCTATGTAAAAAACGGTTTCAGAAGTATCTTAATCATAATAATTCTCTAAATCATTTGGTAAGGTTTGATAATGATGCGGTGAGGATATATAGTGAGCAGGGAAAGTTAGAGTTTACGGCTTGGGAAAAAGAAATTCCCCTGCTTGGGTTTTTATTTGAATCTATGAGTGCAGAAGAGTTAATGAACTTTTACATTAACAAAGGAAACAAAAGGCTCAATAAAAAGGAGATAGATAGCTTATGGATATGCACCGATAAAAAGATAAAAACAAGCACAACTCTCAAGTCAAAACTTACCGGTAAAAAAATAGCAATAGACGCAGGGCACCTGGCCGGAAGTTTTTCGGAAGCCATGAAAGAGCAAAAATATCTGTATTTTGTTAAAGACAGCCTCAAGAACCCTTACGATACTATTAAGCTATACGAGTCGGAACTAACCTATCATACTTCCATAATTCTGAAAAAATTAATAGAGCAGGAGGGAGGAAAAGTTTTTTTAACAAGAAATGAATTGGGCCAGAGCGCTTTTGGTATTTCCTATTCAGAATGGTATAAAAAAAATAAAATGCCGGTATTGGATAGTCTGTTTAGTCTCCGCAAAATCGACGAAGCCGAAAGGACAAAGTTTATAAAAGCAAACGAGTACGATTTTTTTTGGCAGTTTTTCAGAGATTATGAATTACAATACCGAGCAAAAATAATTAATGAGTATCAACCCGATATTACAATTATTATACATTATAATGTGGATGAAAAAAATGAACCTTGGAAAAAATGCACTTCCAAGAATTATACCATGGCTTTTATAGGCGGCGCCTTTACTGCTGATCGATTAGGAAAAAATGAAAGTAAACTGAATTTTCTTAGATTACTCTTCGGAAATCAACTGTCTCAGTCAGAGAAACTTTCTTCATGCACAGTTAACAGGTTGAGTAAAGATTTACAAATTCCGCCTGCTTTACAAACAGACGCCGATTACCTCAAAAAACACTGTAAACCTACCGGTTCTAAGGGTGTTTTTTCCAGACAGTTGATATTGTGTAATGCCATACAATCGCCGTTAGTTTATAGTGAGTGCTTGTATCAGGACAACGAAAAAGAATGCGAACTTTTGATGAAAAAAGATAAAAAAATTTATGGTATTGAAACATCGGACAGGGTTATTTCTGTTGCTCAAAGTTTGTTTAAAGCAATATTGGATTACTATTCACTCCCATAATGTTAAATTAACCCGCTATTATTCATAAGTATACCGGAAAATTGCTTGTAAGGTATTGCACAATATTAAATAACCGGTATCTTAGCACTTGAAAATATACATGAGTACCATAAACATTCGCTTCACAAATACCGACAAAGAAAAGGCACAGTTTTTTGCTACCCTCAGAAAAAGGGTAGATGAGTATTTTAAAACCAACAATATATCTAAACATTGCAATACCGAAATGGTTTTTAAAACCATTATTATGCTATCCGCATATATAGTTCCATTTGTATGCATTCTTATCTTTAAGCCTCAGCCATTAATAAGCATGATT
The DNA here is from genome assembly GCA_964585565.1 of uncultured Akkermansia sp. Lineage (GTDB taxonomy): Bacteria > Bacteroidota > Bacteroidia > B-17B0 > Aurantibacillaceae > Aurantibacillus. Next base: position 17,094 of record CAZPEC010000001.1, read on the forward strand.
TTATGGTCTGTAATGGGAGTAAGTTTGGCAGGCATAGGAATGAGCGTAATGCACGATGCCAATCATGGTGCGTATTCATCGAGCCACCGCATAAATTACTGGCTAGGACATACGCTTAACCTACTGGGAGGTTCAGTTTTTAACTGGAAGATGCAACACAATGTGCTTCATCACACTTATACCAATGTTGCTCATGTGGATGATGATATAGATGATAAGCTAATTATGCGTTTCTCTCCTCACACCCAATTAAAAGGATATCAAAAGCTGCAATTTATCTATGCCTTTTTGTTCTATGGCATCTTGACTTTATACTGGGCAGTCCTAAAAGATTTTATACAGTTTTCACGCTATAAAAAACAAGGGGTTAATAAGAACAATGCAAAACAAAACGTAATTGCATACACTAAAATAATTTTGAGTAAAGTTTTTTATTTCCTTATCATACTAGGTGTACCTGTTTTTGTTTTTAACATTCCTTTCCTTCACGTGTTAACCGGATTTTTACTTATGCACTTTATAGCCGGCATTATTTTAACAGTTATTTTTCAGCTTGCTCATACGGTAGAGGGAACATCTTACCCGCTGCCAGATGAAAACGGAACCATCGAGAATAATTGGGCAGTACACCAAATGAATACAACCGTTAACTTTTCTCGTGATAATAAACTAATTTCTTGGTATGTTGGAGGACTTAATTTTCAGGTAGAGCATCATCTTTTCCCTACTATATGCCATGTTCATTATCCGGCTATTTCGAAAATAGTGAAAAGTACTGCCGAGGAGTTTGGAGTTCCCTATTTGGAAAATAAAACTTTTATGGATGCCCTTAGATCGCACATAAGAGCACTTAAAAATTTAGGAGGATTACCCAATATTAACGAAGCACTTGCGTAATTTTTAAAGTAAAGCCATGAAAAAATTAATTATCACACTGCTCGTAATATCGCAATTTGTTGCAGTAGCTCAACAAAAAAAGAAAGAGTCCACAAAGTTGGAAAAAGGTCCGCATGCATTTGCCAAAAAAGATTTGGATTTGAGTATAGGCTTAGGCTTGGGTATTGGCTATGGATGGGGCAGGTATTATACTCGCTTTTCGCCCCCCGTTAACCTGATGGCGGATATTGGCGTTACCGATAATATAAGTATAGGAGGCTGTTTTTCTTTTACTAGAGCCCGCTCTACGTGGATTGGGAATGATTGGCATCAAGGTAATTATTATCAATACCGGATTTCTTATGTGCACACATTTTACATTGTAGGATTTCGTGGAGCTTATCACTTTGGAGATTTAATAGGAGTTGAGGAGTTAGATGCCTACGGTGGATTGATGCTGGGCAATGCCTTTCATTCCACCCGATTTACACACGACGATCCTTACAAAAACAGAAGCGACAACCGTTATTATCAAAATTCGGGAGGATTTATTTTTGGTGGCTTCGTAGGAGGGCGTTATTACTTCAAGAAAAATATAGCTCTTTATGGTGAATTTGGCTGGGGACTTAGTTATGCCAATGTTGGACTTACCTTCAAACTATAAGGTATAGTTTTTTGTAATTCATAGTGTTTCTTCTTAAATAGAAAAAATTATCTTGTTTAAAAATTAAGATAGGCTTTTAATCCGTGTAATCCGCCTTCTCTTCCAAACCCGCTTTCTTTATATCCGCCAAACGGAGAGGTGGGGTCAAACTTGTTGTAGGTATTTGCCCAAACTACTCCTGCCCTAAGTTTGGAGGTAAGATTTAAAATTTTTGAGCCTTTATCTGTCCATACTCCGGCGCTTAAGCCGTAGGGTATGTTATTTGCTTTTTCAATAGCTTCATCTACCGTTCGAAAAGTTTGAACGGTAAGTACCGGACCAAAAATCTCTTCCTGCACTACTTTATTGCTTTGAGATGCTCCCAGTAGCAGAGTTGGCTTGCAGAAATAACCTGTTTGCGGAAGCGAGCAATTATTTTGGTAAACATCCAATCCTTCCTCTATACCACTTTTGATATAGTAGTTTATTTTATCCAGTTGTTCTTTACTGTTAATAGCACCAATATCAGTATTTTTATCCAGCGGATCTCCAACCCGAAGCGTTTCCATTCGATCTTTTAATTTGGCTATAAACTCTTTTGCAATATTTTCTTGAATAAAGAGCCTTGAGCCTGCACAACAAACGTGTCCCTGATTAAAGAAAATACCGTTTACAACACCTTCAACAGCTTGATTAATTGGAGCATCATCAAACACGATATGAGCAGCTTTGCCGCCTAACTCTAGTGTGAGTTTTTTATTGGTGCCGGCCACGGCTTTTTGGATTATTTTACCTACTTCCGTACTACCGGTAAAGGCTATTTTGTTTACATTTTTATGCTTAACTAAAGCGGCTCCTGCATTTCCGAATCCTGTAACAATATTAACCACACCGGGTGGTAAGTCGGCATCTCGTATTATTTCCGCTAACTTTAAAGCGGTGAGCGGTGTTGTCTCTGCCGGCTTTAGTACAACCGTATTTCCGGTAGCCAGTGCAGGTGCAATTTTCCATGCGGCCATTAATAGAGGAAAGTTCCATGGGATAATTTGCCCTGCTACACCAATACTTTCAATTTTTTTATTTGGGAATGCGTAAGAAAGTTTATCTGCCCACCCTGCATAATAAAAAAAATAGTTTGCCGCTTGGGGTATGTCAAAATCTCTGCTTTCTCTTATGGGTTTTCCACCATCCATGCTTTCAATTACAGCAAGTTCGCGAGCGCGTTCCTGAATAAGTCTGGCTATACGGAAAACATATTTGCCTCTTTCTTTTGCTTCTAATTTTTTCCAATACTTGTTATAAGCATTATTTGCAGATTTTACTGCAGCATCAATATCTTGCTCTGACGACTCAGCAATTTGACTTAGTACTTTGAGTGTAGATGGGCTGATGGTTTTGTAATATTTTTTACTCTTGGGTTTAACAAATGTTCCGTTAATAAATAAGTCGTATTGACTTTTAATCTCTGCGTGAGATATAGATTCCGGCGCTGGCGCATAGTCCCAAGTAAAATATTCGGTGGTTTTCATGTAGTTAATCGTTACTTATATAGTCTTTACTGTAGTAAACTCCTTTTTCTTCTTTCGCTAATTGTAAGATGATATCATTTGCCAAACTACTGGCGCCAAAGCGAAACCATTCGTTACTCATCCATTTAGGCCCGAGTGTTTCATAAAGCATCACTAAGTACTGCAGCGCTGTTTTTGCGGTGCTTATTCCACCGGCGGGTTTCATACCAACCTGTATACCGGTTTTTTGGTAATGTTCTTTAATAGCTTCCAGCATAACTAAGGTTACGGGCATGGTTGCAGCCGGTTGAATTTTTCCGGTAGATGTTTTTATAAAATCGCAACCTGCAGCTAAGGCAATATCGCTGGCACGGCGAACATTTTCCAATGTTATCAGTTCTCCGGTTTCCAGTATCACTTTTAATCGGGCCTTCCCACACGTTTGTTTTACCGCAGCGATTTCATCAAAAACATAGTTATAGTTTCCACTCAAAAAAGCCCCTCGACTTATTACCATGTCAATTTCGTCGGCTCCGTTTTCAAGTGCCATTTTAGTATCTTCCAATTTTATTTCCAAATTTGAGTTTCCGCTCGGAAACGCCGTTGCAACGGAAGCTATTTTAATACCACTATTACTTAGTATTTTTTTTGCAGTGGAGACATGATTTGGGTAAACACAAACTGCTGCTACTTGGGGCAAGCCCGGTAAATCGTTACTCATTCGCAGTGCTTTGTGACATAACTGACTCACCTTTCCCTCGGTATCCTTGCCCTCTAGTGTTGTTAAATCTATCATGCTAAGAGCAAGTTTAAGCCCGCTTACCTTACTGTGTTTTTTTATACTGCGTGTATTAAAACGGGCAACTCTTTCTTCCACACCTGTTTGGTCAATATGTATTTTATGTGTAAAATCCATACGTAATTTCAACTGTTAAATATAACTAAAATTGAATAGCCGAATGTGAGGCCGATAATAAATTCTTCGCATGCCGTAAATCTTATCATTACCTTTACTTTGTGTTATTTTGTAAGCCTTTAAAAGATAAGAACCGATATAAGCCCAACCGTGAGATAGGAAATGGTTTTACCTTTACGGAGTATGAAAAAGCATCCTATATAAATGAAGCGGATTGGAAAAAAGTAGTTAGCCACGACGATTTATTTTTAAGTATTCCTTTTCTTCAAGTTCTTGAAAGCTGTGGTAATGTAAAACTTAACTGTCGTTACATTATTTTGTATAAAACTAATCAACCCTGCGGTGTAATATATTATCAACTTACTGATTTTAAGGCCGAACTGTTTGGCGAATTACTTGCCGACGAAATAAAACAAGAGCAATCTAAGCGGATGAAGTTATTTCAAAAATATGTTCAGTCGAGGGATAGTGAAGAAATTTTTTTCAGGATGTTAACCTGCGGAAATAATCTTATAAGCGGAGATTATGGATTTAAGAGAAACAACTTGATTAGCGAGGCTGATTTTTTTAATCTTCTTTTCGTCATTACAAAAACTATTTCTTCTGAAGATAACTTAAGAGGAAAAATATCGGCTGTATTATATAAAGATTTTTATAAACCCATTGAAGAAACCGAGCAGTTTTTGAGTTTTAAAGCAAAGGCATTTTTGGTAGAACCTAATATGGTTCTTCAAATACCCGATTTTATTAACTCGATGGATGATTACATTAACTTATTTTCTAAAAAGTATAGAAACAGAGTTAAATCAATTTTTGCTTCGGGAGCCAATTTGGAGCTTGCAGACTTTAGCTTAAGGGAAATTGATATGTATAAAAAAGACATATATTCTCTTTACGAAAATGTATTTATGCGAGCAAAATTTAAGCTGCTTAAATTACCTGTTGATTATTTTTCTTCAGTTAAAAATATTTTTGGTGATAAGTTTATAATTCGTGGTTATTTCATTCATGGAAAGTTAGCAGGATTTTCGAGCGCTTTTATACATGGTGATAGACTTGAAACACACTACATCGGGATAAACTATGAGCTTAATCAGCAGCATGAAATCTATCAGAACATTCTGTTGGATTTTATTTCCGTTGCTATATCTTTAGGATTAAAAGGAATAAATTTTGGAAGAACGGCTTCCGAGATTAAATCTACCATTGGAGCACGGCCTCAGGATTTAATTTGCTATATCCAGCCTCAAAATACGCTTTCTAAAATACTGGTAAAACCTTTTATCGATTATCTTACACCAAAGGATTGGATTCCCCGAAATCCGTTTAAGGAGTTGATATAAGTATTGCATTGAATACTTCTTCAAAATTTTTTTTGAGCTTTTCTTTGATTTCCTGCATATCAATACTTCTTCGCAGCTCGGTATGCATACTGGTTACTTTTTTATCACTTATACCGCAGGGTATAATAAGATTAAAATAACTTAAATCGGCATTTATATTAAATCCCCAGCCATGCATAGTAACCCAGCGACTGCATCGAACACCAAAGGCGCATATTTTTCGGGCTTTTAGGGGATTTTTTACGTCAAGCCAAACGCCGGTTTCTCCGTTGCTTCTTTCTCCATGAAGGCCGTATTCTTTCAGGGTAATGATGATCACTTCCTCCAGCAGTCGTAAATACTTATGTATATCGGTAAAGAAATTATCAAGGTCAAGAATAGGATAAGCCACTAACTGACCGGGCCCATGGTAGGTGATATCGCCCCCCCGGTTTATTTTATAATAAACTGCATTTTTTTCTTTCAGTTGATGTTGGTTTACCAGCAAGTTGCTTTCGTTTCCGCTTTTTCCGAGTGTGTATACGTGAGGATGTTCTACAAACAAAAGATAGTTTTGTGTTGGCTTTTGTTTCTCTTGCGGCAAATCTCTATTCTGCAGTTTTTGTTGGATGATAGAATTAAAAAGTTGTTCCTGATAATCCCAGCAGTCTTTGTAGTCCAGCAGACCTAAATCTTTGAATATGATTTGCCTGTTTTGCAAATCAAAACTTTGATAATTCTTTTTTAAGGTGGTCGATAATGTTCACCTCTACAGCATCGATTCCCCTCAGGTCGGCTATATAGCAGCTAATCCAATCGCCCAGGTTTACGAGATACATAAATTGAGCAAACTTTGATTTTCCGACTGCTTCAACTTCATTAACCTCGGAGGCATATTTCTCAAATACCGGTTTACATATTTGGTATCTTTTAATATTGCGTTCGTAATCAAAAGCTGTTTTAAATACAATAACACTTAGTTTTTTGTTTTCTTGAGTCCAGCCGACCAATTCGTTGTGATTCATTTCCGGAAATACATGGTGCCAGCATAGTGCCTTTGAATTTTCGTTAATTTGCTGACGGAAACGAATACTAATACCCTCGCAGCTGCCCAACGAGTATATAACGGTTATTTTATCTTTTAGTTTTTCTGCAAGTTCGTGGGCTCTTTTTTGTATGGTTTGTTTTTCATTTTTTAAGAGCTGAGCAGCTTCTTTTATCTCATTAAATAATTCTTTTTGTGCGAGGCCTTTACTCACAAAAATTTTTATCAGCTGAATTAAAGAGTAACCAAGGCAGGAACGAGGCGGGAATCCTCCGGGAATTTCAATATATTCGAGCTGGTGCTGTTTGGCCTGTTCCAGTATTTTTCCTCCGCTGCACACACATACTATTTGTGCTTTTTTTTGAAGGGCCTCTTGCAAAGCTTGAATACTTTCTTCCGTATTTCCGCTGTAGGACGAAACAATTACCAGTGAATCTTGGTTTACAAAAGAGGGTAAAAAGTAAGATTTGTTTACCAAAACAGGAACTCTGCACTCATCTAAAAGCTCCGTTAAAATGGTTCCTCCTATACCCGAACCCCCAAGCCCTGTAATAACCACGTTGGAAATGTTGTTACTTTCCGAAACAACGGCTCTTTCCGCAATTTCCAGTCCTTTCTCTAATTGTTCAGGAAAACTATTCACTAAATCTTTCATAACGGCTCTTTAATTTGCGTAACGAAGGTACAAATTTTCATCCGTTCATACCCTTCATTTTCATGTAGGCGTATTGTATGGCAGCAACACTTATGGCGTCGGTAATACTTCCCTCTCTTACCATTTGAAAGGCTTCCTCCAGATGAACTTTTTTCACGGTAATATCTTCACTTTCTTCCGGTTCACTGGCCCCGAAACTAAGTTCTCTGGCAATGTACACATAGGCGGTTTCATCACTGGCCGAGTTACTCAAATGCAGTGTTAAAATATGTTCGTAGTTTTTGGCTTCTATTCCCGTTTCTTCCTTCAATTCTCTTTTTGCAGAATCAAGCGGGTCGATACCAATTTTGCCTCCGCCTTCCGGGATTTCCCAGGAATATTGGTTTAGTGGATAGCGCCACTGGCCAACCAGCCAAGTATAATTATTTTCATCAAGGGGGAGAATGCCAATCGCTAAATTTTTGAATTTTATGGTTCCATATACGGAAGGCTTACCTGCCGGATTAATGCATTCATTATGAATTACTTCTATCCAAGGAGATTCATAAACTTGTTTTGAACTGAGTGTTTTCCACGGGTTTTTATCCATACTATAATCTAAATTTATTTAACCTGCTTAAACTGCTTGATTTTGAACGCTCAAAATGTTAATTATTTGGATTGTATTTACTAATTTAGTAACTTTTAACAAGTATTTTCGTATCGGCTTATCAATATATGACTCGTACTTTATCAAGTATATTATTTCTCGCAGTTTTTTCCGTGTTATCATTGCCTTTAGTTGGCCAAACCTTATATTGGGTTGGTGGTTCCGGGAACTTTAATGATCCTAAGCACTGGTCGTATCAATCGGGTGGTGTTCCTGCTTTCGTAATTCCGGGTTCAAATAATGAGGTTGTTTTTGACGATAATTCCGGAGTGGGTTACTATTCCGTAAGTTTTGACCAAAATAACATCATGCGCTCTCTAACGGCAAGGTCTTACCAAAATATGGTAAGTTTCTCGGGTAGTAGAAATGCCGTACTGTACATTAACGGAGGCATAAATTTGGGGCAGTTCGCAAAGTTTAATTCCTCGGCCGAAATAATATTTAATAATGAATCTCAAAGCCCTGCCTTGGTGGAGTTTGGGTTGAATGAACTCTCTTGTAATCTATACTTCAACAAAGGAACTTACAATATTCGCTCTTTACATCTTTCTGAAAAAAACAGCATTTTATTTAGCAACGGTACATACAATATTAACAGGGCTGTTATAGTTGCAGGAAATATTAGTAGTAGTGGACCTCAGGGGATTTTTAATGTAAAAGAGTCTTTTATTAAAAGTACCGGTAATTTTAAGTTTAATTTACAAAATCAATTTTCTTCGAATAAGCTTCATTTGGTCGCCAATATAAACTCTCCTGAAAAGTTCCAGGTACCGACCTCTCTTAAAACAGAGCTTACGAATACTTTGGTTAATTACATGGCGCCGATATGTAGTTTAACTATAACAACTATACCGTCTTGTCAGGGGCCTTGTTCGGGAGTTTTAACCATCAGTTTTTCTCCGGGCTGTACCGACCCCCCGTATAATGTTTTTGTAAATAATCCTGACCCCACTTGTGCCCCCACTGCGGCTACTTTAAGTGCCAATAACGTTACCAGCGTTTCCAGTGTTTATTCTGCTTCTAATGCTTGTGAATGTCCTTTACAGAACTACCAGGTATTGGTGTTTGACAACTCCTTAAATTTCGTTTCTCAAAACGTAAATTTTATTCCGAATCCGGCGTTTTTAACGAACGTAAATACTTCGCCACTCTGTCCTAATTCCTGTACTGGTTCTATGACCGGAAATATATTCGGGAACCCTCCTTTTTCGGTTACTGTTACTCCTAGCGGAACCATTACTCCATCAACGTTTACTACAGCCCTTTCTTATACGATTACTAATATGTGCGCTGGTACCTATACCTTTAAGATTGTTGACGTAAACGGATGTACAACCACACATACCAGAAATTTAAGCGGACCGGCCCCCATATTGCCCAATGCCATAACAGCTTCTTTGGCTTGCAATAGTATATGTAACGGCTCATTTGCTGTATCTCCTACAGGGGGTACACCCGGTTATACGGTGGTATTTAATCCTGGAGCAACTACCATTACTATACCCGGAGCAGGTACGGCAAGCATTACAGGCTTGTGTGCCGGCAATTACACCGCCAATATTACCGATGCTAATGGCTGTCCTTCTGTGGCAACTGCCAGTATTACACAGCCTGCTTCGCTAACAGCTGTTCAAAGTCAAACAAATTTAACCTGTTTTACGAATTGTACAGGAGCAGCATCAATAGCTCTGTCAGGAGGAACTTCTCCATATAGTTATACATGGAGCCCGGGCCCGGGAAGTTCCGCCGGTATAAGTGGTTTGTGTGCAGGTACACAAACGGTAAGCGTGCTCGACGCAAATGGCTGTGCGCTTACAAGAACATATAACATAACATCTCCTCCGGCCATAACTTTAAATGTATCAAGTACAAATGTAGTGTGTAACGGTGGTTGCAATGGTTCAGCAACCGTAACGGCCAGTGGTGGGGTTGCACCCATCAGCTTCACCTGGACTGGTCCACCTCCTTTTACTACCAGCACATCCAGCGTAATTTCCGGACTATGCCCCGGAGTATATACATTAAATGCGTTAGATGCCGGTGGGTGTGCTGCACAAGCTACCGTAAATATTACCCAACCGCCTCCACTTACGCTAACTGTTAATGGAACCAACAATACTTGTTTTTCCGTTTGTGCAGGTTCCGCAACAGCTGGTATTTCAGGAGGAAATGGCGCCCCGTTTAATTTCACCTGGACACCCGGTGGTCCACCCTTAAGCGGCCAGGGTACGGCTACCGTAAGTAACTTATGCGCTAATAATTACACAGTAGCTGTAACGGATGCCTCTAACTGTCCTATAAGTGCTACATTATCTATTACTCAACCAAGCAGTATCACACCGAACATAACCAGCGCTTCTGTTACATGTAACGGTGCTTGTACGGGATCTATCAATGCCAATCCAACCGGAGGAAACGGAGGACCTTATACGTTTACCTTGATAACACCTTCTTCCGGCACAATTATCGCATCGCCTCCTTATACCTCGCTTTGCGCGGGAGTTTATACACTTTTAATTAACGATGCGCTCAATTGTTTGACGACCAGGACGGTAAACATACAGCAGCCCAACCCTTTGGTATTAAGCATAAGCTCTGTTTCCATCACCTGCTTTAATCTTTGCAATGGCTCTTTGGCAGGCAATATAAACGGTGGAACACCACCATATACTGCTTTTTGGACAACTCCATCCGGGACAGTTGCAGGTACTAATTTAACAGGACAGTGTGCAGGAAATTATACTTTCCATGTAACAGACGCTAATAACTGCTCTGCAACACTTACAACTAGTTTGCAACAACCGGCTGATATAACGGCAACTTTTAGCGTTACTAACTTATCATGTAACACAGGACCTTGTAACGGAGCCATTAGTACCACAATAAATGGTGGAACTCCGGGATATACCCTTAACTGGTCCTCCGGTCCTGGGGGAAATCCTAATCAACCTCTTTGCGCAGGAACATATACCCTGTTGGTTCAAGATGCACAAGCTTGTTTAAAAACTTTTACAGCTCAGGTTATAGCTCCACCTGCTGTTACGGTTGCTGTTGGAACATCTTCCACAACTTGTGCCGGATCGTGTGACGGTTCTGCTACGGTAACAGCAACCGGAGGAACGGGAACATTCACCTATCAGGTAAATACCATACCCGTAACTACCAATACAACGGGAATTGTTACCGGTTTATGTGCCGGTGTGTATATAGCAACAGCTACCGATGCCAACGGATGTTCCCAGGCCATGACTTTTACCATAAGTTCTCCGCCCCTTTTATCTGCTGCGATTACGGGAATTTTACCCACTTGTAATGTGTGTACGGGCGCATCAACGGTAACAGTAAGCGGGGGTGTTCCAACATACAGTATTAATTGGATTAATACAGCTTCGGTGGTTGTAGCAACCGGATCTGTGGCAACCGGATTATGTTTGGGAACCTATACAGCTCAGGTGACAGATTCACAAGGATGTACTACTTCTGCTACTGTTAATATTGTTAATACGGTATCGGTAACTGTAGTTACAGCCGGTTCCGGTATTCTTTGTCATGGTGCTTGTACCGCTTCGGCTACTGCAAATGCGATAGGAGGCACACCTCCGTATAACTATAGTTGGAACACTATCCCTACACAAACTACCCAATCGGCCACCAATTTGTGTGCAGGTTCTTACACGGTTGTGGTTACCGACCAGTTGGGTTGTTCAAACACAGGATCCATCAGTTTTACCCAACCTCCGGCGCTCACCGTTACAACAACACAAACCAACAATCCATGTTTTGGAAATTGTATCGGTGCCATTAGTGCTACAGCAACAGGCGGAACCGGTTCTATATCTTATTCTTGGAGTCCCGGTGGACAAACAACTACTTCTATTACATCGCTTTGTTCCGGAACTTATGCCTTGTTGGTTACCGATATAAATAGTTGTACACTTTCAACGAGTTTTTCAGTAACAGAAAATCCTTCCATTACGGCAGTTTTTTCGGCTACCAATCCATCCGGTTGCTTTTTGAATAATGGTACCATTTGTGCTTCTGCTTCGGGAGGTTCCGGTTCCGGATATACCTTTACTTGGTCTCCGGCAGGAAGTGGAGGACCAAACAATCCATGTAATACTAATTTGGGAGCAGGAACCTATTCGCTTGTTATTATGGATGGTGCCGGTTGTACAACTACCTTATCTGCCAGCCTATCTAACCCCACCGGACCAACGGTTTCTGTAACCAGTTTTTCAGCACCTTGTTTTGGAACTTCCACGGGTTCTGCTATTGCCACGGCTAGCGGTACGGGCCCTTTTACTTTTACATGGACTCCGGCCACTACCAGTTTGGTGAGCGGTGCTACAACAACGGCAACAGGGATGAGTTCCGGAAATTATAACATCAGTGTTACAGATGCAAATGGTTGTATAACTACACAAACTCTTAATATAGCGCAGCCTCCTGCCACAACAGTTACTCAAAATGTAAGTTCTTTAGCCTGTTTTTCAGTATGTAATGGTTCTATTACGGTTTTACCGAGCGGAGGAACTCCGGGGTATACTTTTACTTGGTCTCCCGGTCCCATCACTGGGCAGGGTACAGGAACCGTAACAAATCTCTGCGCAGGGCAGTATACGGTTAACATTTCCGATGCAAATAGTTGTATTACCACCCGAACATTTAATGTTACCCAGCCTTCGTCCCTAAACATTGTTTCCAGTTTCACTAATGTTCAATGTAACGGATCTGCTAATGGAGTTATTTCTGTAACGCTATCAGGAGGAACACCAGCTTATGGTTACACCTGGACCCCTGCATTACCCAATAGTAGCCTTGTTACGGGTCTTTCACCCGGAACTTATACATTAAACGCGGGAGATGCCAATGGCTGTCCGATTTCTACTGTTATTACCATTACACAACCAAGCTCTATCAATTTAAGTGTGTTGGTTACCAATGCTGTTTGTAATTCTTTATGCAACGGTACTGCTTCTCAGGTAGTATCAGGAGGAACACCGGGTTATAGTTTTAGTTGGTCTTTTGGTCCTGCTACCACACAGTCGGTTAACTCACTTTGTGCCGGAAATTATACGGCAAATGTTACAGACGCAAACGGATGCGTTTCCAGTATTGGTTTTACAGTTACACAACCATCAGCCATTTCCATAACAGCCACGCCTACAAACCCCTTGTGTAACGCATCTTGTAATGGTTCAATAACCACCAATGTTTCGGGCGGAAATGGCGGGTATAGTTATACTTGGTTACCAACAGGTTTTGGGTCTAACCCCACCGGTTTGTGTGCGGGTACGTACACGCTAAGTATATTAGATGCCAGTTTGTGCCCCGGCACGGCTGTTGTAACGCTTACAAACCCACCGGCACCATTGGCTAACGTATCTTTTACCAATCCTTCGTGCAATGCATTTTGTAATGGTGTTGCCTTTAGCAATCCAACCAATGTAACTGCTCCGGTTGGTTTTACTTGGTCGCCTACATCTCCTCTCCAAACAGCCCCTACGGCTACGGGGTTGTGCGATGGAGGATATACTGTTACCGTACAAGATGCCAATGGTTGTAGCGCTACTCAGGCATTTACCATAACCAGTCCTCCTTCTTTAACAGTTGCCACTTCCATGGCTGCTGCCACTTGTGGTTCAAGTAATGGTTCTATTAACGTAACTCCAAGCGGGGGAACTCCCGCATATACATTCAGCTGGCTTCCTTCTGTATTAGGGACAAATTCTTTTGTTACCGGTGTGCCTGCAGGTATTTATACGGTGACTGTAACCGATGCTAATAATTGCAGCAATACATTACAGATACCTTTAAGTAATTCAGATGGACCAAATGCAGCTACCATAACAGTTTCTCATGTTACTTGTAATTCCTTCTCTAACGGTTCCGCAACGGTAACAAATGTAAGCGGCGGAACACCGGGTTATACAATCTCTTGGGTTTCTCCACCTGCTCCTGCTACGGTAAACCCTGCGACAAACTTGTCTGCAGGTACCTATACAGCTCAGGTAATGGATTCTAATAATTGTTTGTATTTCCAGTCGGTAACTATTAATCAGCCTCCGGCATTTAATGCGAATGCAAACGTAAGCAATGCTCTTTGTGTTGGTATTTGTTCGGGAAGTGTTACACTGAATCCCAATGGAGGTACTCCGGGATATTCATATACGTGGTCTCCCGGAAGCCCTACCGGACAAGGAACGGGTACGGTTACTAATTTATGCGTTGGAATTTATTCTGTTACGGTGATGGATACGCAGAATTGTGTTTATACGTCTACCTTTAATGTTGGTGGGGTAATTACCTTAACAAGCGCCATTAGCAGTAACAGCAATATATGCTTTGGAAATTGTAACGGAAGTGCAACGGTTACCAGCTCGTCCGGTGGAACGCCTCCATATTCCTATGTATGGAGTAACCTACAAACCGGTCCGGTATCTAGTAATTTGTGTAACGGCGTTTATTCTGTAACTGTTACGGATTTGAATGGTTGTCAAAATACTTTTACTACACCTATTGTATCGCCTCCCGCCATAGCTCTTACACCGGCTATCAGTAGTCCTTCATGCGGTTTATGCAATGGTTCAGCAAGTGTAACAGCCAGTGGAGGAACCGCTCCTTATACCTATTCATGGTCTACCAGCGCTACGGGTACCGTGGTAAGTAATTTGTGTGCCGGCTTGAATCAGGTTTTGGTTACGGATAATAATGGTTGTTCTGATATAGTGAACATATTAGTAAGCAATTCTCAAGGAATTACAGGTGAAACTTTCCAAGTGCAGGATGAAACTTGTTTTAACCAATGCAACGGATCTGTTACGGTAACACCAATAGGAGGAAATCCACCTATCACCTTCAATTGGATTAGCCCGGTATCAACTAACAGTGTATTAACCGGATTATGTGGTGGAAATTATATTGTTCAAATGCAAGACGCACAGGGTTGTATCAGAACCAGTTCAGTTGATATAAACTCGGCAATCGCCATGACGATAACTCCTGTTGTAACACCTCCGGCTTGTGGTTCAACAAATGGCAGCGTGGTGGCTAATGTAACAGGTGGTAGCGGAATATACACCTATACCTGGTTGCCATTAGGTACAGGGTCTGCAAGTCTTACAAATATTGGTCCGGGAACCTATACTTTGTTGGTTAATGACGGCGCTTGCACCCAAACTACCGAGATAAACATCAGTAACTTTAATTCGCCCATTATATTAGCGAGCCAGTTGAATCCAAGATGTAACGGCGATTGTAATGGGCAGGTAGCCATTACGCCCACTTTAGGTACGCCCGGCTACACTGTTAACTGGAGTAACAGCCAAACAAGCAACACAGTAACCGGATTGTGCAGTGGGGTAATTACTGTTACGGTTACCGACGCAGCAGGCTGTGTAGCGGCACAATCATTCACCTTAACACAGCCCGATGCAATTGGTTTTAGTTTCCCGATTGTAGGTCAGATAAGTTGTCATAACGATTGTGATGGTTCTATTGCATTGGTGCCAAATGGCGGAACATTGCCTTATGTAATTTCCTGGATACCGACAACAACAGTTTCTCCAACAAACCCGCTTACAAACCTATGTGCAGGCAGTTACACGGGAATAGTTACCGACGCAAATAACTGTGCAGTAACATCTACGTTTAATCTCGTAAATCCACCGGATTTAGATTTTGACTTTGACATTACGAATGCTACTTGCAGCACTATTAATGACGGAGCAATAACAACAACGGTTTCCGGAGGAAATCCTGCTTATTCTTATACATGGACAGGAGCATCAGGTACTTTTAGCGTTCCGGATTTAACCGGTTTATCTACCGGTGTTTACACGCTTACAACAGTTGATTCTAAGGGATGCAGAAAAGATACTACTGTAACCATTGTCCCCGGATTTACGGTAATAGCTGATGCAGGCAGAGATACCAGTTTTTGTTTTCTGAATCAATTAACATTAAACGGCATCAATTCCATTAATGCCGTAAACTATACTTGGGAAGCTGTTCCTGGCAATACGATAGCCACTACGGTAACGACGCAAATTAATCCTCTGCCGGGAACAAATACCTTTGTGTTATTGGTTACATCGTCAGTTACCGGTTGTTATGATTTGGATACTGTTTTAGTTACTGTGCATAATCTTCCGGATGTGGATGCCGGACCAAACTACTCAATTTCTTTATTTACCAGCACGCAAATAGGAGGAAGCCCCACTACGGTTAGTGGTTTAACTTATACTTGGTTACCATCGGGCACGCTGGATAATCCTAATGTTCAGAATCCTATTGCTTCTAATACGGTAAATACAACTTATACGGTTTTTGTAACCGATGCTAATGGATGTGTGTGGAGCGATACGATGTATGTTCATATTTATCCTGAGATTAAAATCCCGAATGGCTTTAGTCCGAATAACGACGGACGTAATGATGCGTGGGTGATTGATAATTTAGAACAGTTCCCTAACAATAGGGTAGAAGTATATAATCGCTGGGGTGAATTGTTATTTACTCAATCGCCATATCAAAACAAGTGGGATGGTAAGTTTAAAGGAAAAGATTTACCGGTAGGAACCTACTATTATATCATTAACCTTAACCATGAGGCTTATCCTAAGCCATACACAGGACCCTTAACCATATTCCGATAATGCCCATGAAAAAAAATATCAGCATAGTTTTATTTTGTTTGTTGGCTTTCTTAAGTTTTTCCCAACAATTGCCTCAGTATACCCAATACATGCTTAATGAGATGGCTATTAACCCGGCAGTAGCAGGAAAAGAGGAGTTTACCGATTTGCGTTCGAACAATCGTTACCAATGGGTTGGTATTACGGACGCTCCCAGAACATATATGTTAACCTGCCATGGCCCCATAAAAGCGAAAAATATGGGTTTGGGTATGAACTTGTATACGGATATAGTTGGTCCAACCCGGCGTACCGGTTTAAGTTTTGCTTATGCCTATCATTTAAAGTTAAAGGAAGACATGTTCCTTTCCATGGGATTAAGCGCAGGAATTTTGCAGTGGGGAATAGATGGTTCTAAACTTGTATTAAGAGAAGAAGGAGATATTCATTTATTGAATTCTTACCGAACAACCATGGTTCCTGATTTTGGAGCGGGATTGTATTTTTATAAGGCCAAGCGTTTTTACCTTGGGGTTGGGGTGCCTCAAATTTATCAAGCTCCCATTAAACTCTACGAACATGGCATTACTCGTAGCAAAATAGTTACGCATTTTAACATAAATGGTGCGTATATGTTTGATATTGACGATGATTTTAAACTTGAGCCATCGTTTATTTTGAAGTATGCTTTCCCGGCGCCCCCAAAAATTGACGGTGGTTTGCGGCTTATATACAAAGATATGGTTTGGCTCGGTGGGGCCTATAGGCATAATGACGCATTTACGGCATTGCTTGGGTATATGTACAATGATTATTTGATGTTTGGTTATTCTTTTGATTTTTCTACCACAAATATTAGAAACTACAGCTCCGGAACCCACGAGGTAATGCTAGGCTTGCGTTTTTCCAGAAAACAAGCTTCTACTTGGGAAAAGTTGGAAAAAAGCAATTAAACCTAAACTCTGATTGTGTATGAAACGTAGGGAAGAAATATAATTCCTGACCGTTTGGTGAGTTGTATGGTTTTTCCCAGGTAAATTCCGTATAAACAGAAATTCCATTCGGTTTGTCTTCTAAGATATTTTATGCCGGCACCGGTAGTATTCAGGTAAATTTGAGGGAATAGTCTGCTTTCTGCTGTTAGGCAGAAACTTTTGGCAAATTGATGATTAAGAGCAAAGTAAAAGGAGTAAATGGGCATATATTTCATGTTTTTCATATAGTAGTTCCCATTGCTGTCTTCTTCTTTTACACCGTGTATACCGCCCCCAAAACTAAAATTCCTGTAGCTATTTCCCTTGGTTACTCGTGCTGTAATTCCGGTTAAAGGGAAAGTAAAATAATTTTTGCTGTTAATAGAATCATTTAATCGAAAAAAATATACATAGGCTCCTGCTCCAAAATAAAGGCCGTCAGAAATTTTATATGAACATTTAACTCCAAGTGATGTAGGGAGTACAATTAAGATGTTGGAGGTAACGCTCCAATTCTCATTTGGAGCGTATGAGGCAGTAGTAAATAAAAAATAATGGCTGGTGAAACTTGCCTTTTCTTTTTCGTAAGGCAGAGCGTTTTCGGCTAAGAAGTAGTAATTGCTTAAGCAACGTCTGTAGTCCTTCAGTTTTTCCGGAGAAGGAAGGACATGTTTTACGCTCTTTATTTGGGATTTGTTTATTTCGTATTCCTGTTGCGTTTCTTGATGAATGAGGGTGATGTTATCTTTCTCTTCCTGCGTAAAAATACCTTTTACCAGTGTTCCATTTGTTAAGGTTATTTCGTATTCCTGATTTTTTATAAAACGTGTTTGATACCCAACCCCCGAAGATTGTCCGTATCCGCAGACGATTACAAAAAACAATAACGTGAACGGAACAAGCAAACGCATACAGCTACTAAGGTACAAAAAATATTTAGGCATTTAGTGCAGCTATATAGGCGGTGCTCCATGCTGCTTGAAAATTAAATCCGCCTGTAATCCCGTCAATGTTTAAAACCTCTCCACAAAAAAAGAGTTTTTTTACTCGTTTACTTTCCATGGTTTTAAAATCTATTTCTTTTAAATCTATTCCTCCGGCCGTTACAAATTCTTCTTTAAATGTTGTTTTGCCCAGCATGTTGTAGTTATCTCTATGAAGCAGAGCACTAAGTTGGTTAATTTGTTTTTGATTTACATTGGCCCATTTGATATCTTCTCTTATGCCCGATTTTAAAATTAAATGATCCCAAATTCTTTTTGGTAGACTAAAGTGAGGTGTATTGAATGGTAGAGATGTTGATTTATTTTTCTTCAGGATAATCAGTTCTTCTGCAATGTCGCTTTCCTTTAGTTCCGGAACCCAATTAATACTCACCTTACTTTTATAATCGAGCTCATTTAAGTGTCTTGCGGCAAAGGCAGATAGTTTAAGAACTGCAGGGCCACTCATTCCCCAGTGAGTTATTAACAAAGGTCCTCTGTATTTGTAGGGAGATGCTGGTATAATTACACCAACATCTTTTATGCTGATACCTTGTAACTCTTTTGTTATGTTTTCAGTGGGTAAATTGATGGTAAATAAACTGGGAACGGGTTTAATTATGTTGTGGCCAAGCTTAGCCAAAAAAGAATAGGCTTCTGTTTTAGGGTTTCCGCCCATGCTGCAGATAATGCTTTTTGCAACATATACGGCATCCTTACAAAAAATATTGAACAAAGTATCAAATTTAATTTCGGTAACTTCGCGGTTTATTAATATACGAATGTGTAATTTGTCGCATAACTGTAAGAAGCAATTTATTATGGTTTCGCTTGAATTACTTGTCGGAAAAATCCTGCCATCTTCTTCTGTTTTTAGTTTTACGCCCTGTTTTGCAAACCAATTTAGGGTATCTTGAACCGAAAAACGACTGAAAACTTGTTTTAGTTCTTTTTCTCCCCGGGGATAGTTTTTGACCAACAAATTGTTATCGAAGCAATGATGAGTAACATTACAACGCCCCCCTCCCGATATCCTCACTTTGGAGAGTATTTTTCCGGATTTTTCGAGAATGACTACGCTTTTCTCGGGATGTAACATTTTATAGTTAATTGCTGCGAAAAAGCCGGCTGCTCCTCCGCCAATAACAATTAAATCTATTGTTTCCATTTTTGTCAAATTTATGATTTTGTATTGGTTTCAAATTAAAAAAGTCAGAACTTAGCTTTTGTTATTAATGAAAGGTTACTTTTTTCTATATTTCTTTTTCTGTGTTTTTTTGTTATCTTCCCAAAAACAAAAAGAACTGAACGATTTTTCCTTTACTCTTCATGAAGAAACGGTTAATAAAGTATTGGCTGCATTAGGAGAAATCAGCGGAACAAACGATTATGAGGTAATGTTCATAAAAGGGAAGTATCACTGGAAAATCGTGAATCCCATTATACAAATCAGGCCGGATAGCACTCAATTTTACTGCGATGCTCACGTAAACGTAGGCCCTTTTAATTATAAAACCAACGTAAAAGGAGATGTTAAGATAAGTTATCATGAAACAACGGATAAAATTTCTATAAAAATTACCCGTGCCATTTTTGAGCTGTACACGGTTATTTTTGATAAAAAATTCCATATAAAAGATATTCATCTGGAAGAACATTTTAAAGATCCCTTTTTATTTGATGGACCAAAATCTTATGAGACAACCATGGACATTTCCTTACCGGATTCGGTCACCAAAAAGCTTTACATCATACCTTCTGATTGTGACTTTAAGGTAAAGTATAAAGAAGTCTGTGCTATCTGCGAGGTAACAGTAAGCGATAAACCTTTTAAGCAAACATTAGCCACGCCTACTCCAAAAACTCCGGCGGTAGGTTCTAAAACCACTACTGCAGCTCCTTCCAAAACCAATACAGCTCAGAAAAAATAGTTACTTTTACGGTAGTGTTTAACGTGTTTAAATTATTCTGGACGTATAATCTTCCCCGATGGTCAATTTTGATTATCGATACGGTTATTTGCGCTTTTTCCCTTACGTTAGCCATCTTTTTAAGATTTAATTTTGAAGATATACCCGAAGCAGATAGAAAAAATTTACTGACAGATTATTTAGTAGTACTGACTGTTCGATTTTTATCTTTCCTATTTTCTAAAACATACAAAGGAGTAGTTCGTTATACCAGCTCAAAAGATGCAGCCCGCATTTTCTTTGTTGTATTGTCGGGGAGCATGATTATATACTTGCTCAATATATTTGGTTATTTTTTTTATACGCATACCTACTTCATCCCAAATTCTATAATTATTATTGATGCCTTAAGCACACTCTTTTTAATGATTAGTAGTAGACTTGCTGTAAAAGCGCTTTATCTGGAAACAAAAAACCCGGCAAATCAACGGGTAAATGTTATTATATACGGCGCAGGCGAAGCAGGAATTATTACTAAAAGAACCTTAGACCGAGATGCTGCTATTAAGTATAAGGTAATAGCTTTTATTGATGATGATGAAAAGAAAAAAGGAAGAAGTTTGGAAGGCGTATTTATACACCAAGCATCTGCCTTGCCTCATTTAATAAAGGAACATCAGGTAGAAATTGTAATTATCAGTATTCAAAATATTTCCGGACTTAAGAAAAATGAAATTACAGATGTTTGTTTAAGTAACAATGCTCGTGTTTTGAACGTTCCACCCCCCGCTAAGTGGATAAACGGAGAGTTGAGTTTTAATCAGTTGAAAACCGTTAATATTGAGGATTTACTGGAGCGAGACCCCATCAAACTAAATACAGAACTAATTAATAATCAAATAACCGGAAAAATTTTGCTTATAACAGGAGCTGCCGGCTCTATTGGCAGTGAATTAGCAAGGCAATGCATGCAGTTTAATCCCAAGAAAATATATCTTCTTGACCAAGCTGAGTCGCCTTTGCATGAGCTTGAGCTTGAGCTGGCCGATAAGTTCCTGCCCGAAACATTTGAAGTAGTGGTGGCAGATGTTCGAAATCAGGAAAGAATGAGGAATGTTTTCAGAAGCTTTAAGCCTGATTTAGTATTTCACGCCGCCGCTTATAAACACGTTCCGCTAATGGAGCACAATCCATCAGAATCTGTTTTAACAAATGTATTAGGAACAAAAATTTGCGCTGATTTTTCCGTAGAGTTTGGTGTGGATAAATTTGTATTTATCAGCACAGATAAAGCAGTTAATCCAACCAATGTAATGGGAGCCAGTAAGCGTATAGCCGAGATTTATATTCAAAGTTTAGGAAAACAAAGCTCAACAAAATTCATTACTACCCGATTTGGTAATGTATTGGGTTCTAACGGTTCGGTGATACCAAGATTTAAAAAGCAAATAGAATCCGGGGGTCCTGTAACTATTACACATCCGGAAATAACCCGATACTTTATGACCATTCCTGAGGCTTGTCAACTGGTAATTGAAGCAGGGTGTATGGGAAGCGGTGGAGAAATATTTGTTTTTGATATGGGCAAATCAGTAAAAATTGTTGATTTAGCTCGTAAGATGATTAAGCTATCGGGTTTACAGGAAGGGAAGGATATAAAGATTATTTACACCGGTTTGCGCCCCGGCGAAAAATTATATGAAGAGCTTTTGGCCGATACCGAGAATACGCTTCCAACACATCATCCGCAAATATTAATCGGAAAAGTTAGGGAATACCCGTACAATGAAATTAGCCAAACAATTTCTCAAATCATAGAGCTTTTTGAAACTCAGGATAATCAAAAAATAGTATTTCACATGAAAAAGCTGGTACCCGAGTTCAAAAGTAATAACTCTGTTTTCCAAAAACTAGACAGTAAATGAAACATCTTGTTATTTTGATATTACTTATTTTTCAGTTTACATACTCACTTGCACAAAAGCCAAAGTTGATAGTTGGTTTGGTGGTAGATCAAATGCGCAATGATTACATTTATCGTTACTGGGATCGTTTTGGAGAAGGGGGATTTAAAAAATTGGTAAACAAGGGTTATTATCTAAGAAATGCCCATTTTAATTATGTCCCAACTTATACCGGTCCGGGACATAGCAGCATATACACCGGTACAACTCCTCGTTTTCACGGAATTATTGCTAATGACTGGTATGACAAGGAAACCGGAAAAATGAGATATTGTGTGGATGATGAATTGGTGCAAAGCATCGGGGGCTCTTCTCATGGAGGAAAAAAATCTCCTGTTTGGCAATTGAGCAGTACATTGGGCGATGAATTAAAAATAAGCTCAAACGGAAAATCTAAAGTGTTTGCCCTTGCGTTGAAAGACCGTAGCGCTATTTTACCGGCCGGCCACGCTGCCGATGCTGCATTTTGGTATGATGATTCTACCGGTTATTTCATTAGCTCTTCTTGGTACTTAAAAAAATTACCCCAATGGCTTACTAATTTTAATGAACAGCAATTGCCGGAAAAATATCTTAAACAGGGATGGAAAACCCTGTATCCTATTACCTCATACACCAATTCACTACCCGACGAAAATCCTTATGAAAAGGCTCCTAATAAAAAAGATAGCCCCGTTTTCCCATACGAATACGAAAAACAGATAAGCAAAAAAGATTGGGGAATTCTTAAAGCCACCCCTTACGGAAATAGCATTACCAAAGAGCTGGCTATTGCTTGTTTGCGTAATGAGGGTTTAGGAAAAGATGAATATACCGACCTGCTGGCAATAAGTTTCTCAAGCCCGGATATCATCGGACATAGCTATGGGCCACGTTCGGTAGAAATTGAAGACGTATATCTGAGGCTGGATAAAGACCTGGAAGAATTAATTAATGTGTTAGATAAAGAAGTAGGAAAAAATCAATATCTTCTTTTTTTAACGGCTGACCATGGCGGTGCAGATATTCCGGCACATTTAAATGATGAGGATATACCGGCCGGCTATCTCTCTTCAAAAGAAGTAGCCGCCTATTGTAAGCAATTCTTGTATACTAATTACGGTGATTCAACCTTACTGTTGAATTGCAGTAACGAGCAACTATTTTTGAAAAATTCAAAAAATAGTACTGTTTCAATTTCAGTTCTGGAACAAAACGTATCAAATTATTTATTGTCTAAAAAAGGTATTATGGAAGCGTATCCTTCCGAGGTAATAAAAAATCACGCTTATTATGGTCGCGACCCACGACATTTAATTCAAAATGGTTATCATCATCAGCGTAGCGGAAACATTGCTTATCTGATGAATCCGGCCTGGATGGATTACGGTAAAAAAGGAACCACACATGGTGTTTCTTATTCTTATGATACCCATGTTCCTATCGTTTTTTATGGAAATTCTGTTAGGCAAGGGAGCTCGCTGCAGTACGTTACGATAACACAAATTGCTCCCACTGTGTGTGATATTATCAGACTAAACTACCCTAATGCATGTACAGATAGTGCGATAGAAAAGGCAATTAAAAAAGCTAAAAAATAATATGAACGCACTCAAAAAATCCCTCAATAAAATTGTAATTGTTGCTGCGTTGGGCTACTTTGTAGATATTTATGATTTGGTTTTATTTGGCATGGAGAGAGTTTCCAGCCTAACCGACATACTGTCTAAAAGTATAAGCGACAGCAATGAACTAAGTAGACAGGTGAAAGAAATCGGAATTTCATTGTTAAACTGGCAAATGTTTGGTATGCTGGTAGGAGGTGTTTTTTGGGGTGTGTTGGGCGATAAAAAAGGAAGACTCTCTGTTTTATTTGGTTCAATTTTCTTGTACTCTGTTGCCAATTTGGCAAACGCAATGGTTCAGGATACTACAACTTACGCCATTTTACGATTTATTTCAGGTTTTGGACTGGCAGGTGAGTTGGGTGCCGGCATTACTTTAGTGAGTGAAAGCATGGATAAGGAGAGTAGGGGATATGGAGCTACTATTGTTGCTTCGGTGGGTTTATTTGGTGCTGTGGTAGCCGGAACGGTAGGTATATCTATCGGAAATTGGCGTGTTTCGTACATTATCGGAGGAGTAATGGGGTTGGCGCTGCTTTTAATGCGCGTAGGTATTTTAGAATCGGGAATGTTTAAAGACATGAAAAAATCAGAAGTTAAAAAGGGTGATTTTCTGGCGTTGTTTAAGAGTATTAAAAGATTTGAGAAGTTTATTACTATCATATTGGTTGCTTTGCCGGTATGGTATGTTATGGGCATATTGATTACTTTTTGTCCGGAACTTATGAGAAGCCTGGGGATGGAATCTCCGCCGGAAAATGCCCGCTTAGCTATGACACTGGCATACGTTGGTATTACAATTGGTGATATTGTTAGCGGTTTAATCAGTCAACGGTGGAGGAGCAGAAAAAAAAGTTTGTTATTGTTTCTGTTGCTCGCTGTTTTGTTTATTATCATGTATTTTACCATAGCAAAAAACTCGGTAGTTTTATTTTATTCGGTGGTAATATTAATTGGTTTTGCCACCGGTTATTGGGCTGTTTTTATTTCTACCGCATCTGAGTTGTTTGGTACTAATTTACGAGCAACAGTTACTACCAGCGTACCAAATTTTGTGAGAGGAGGTACAATTTTAATTACTACTTCTTTTCAGTTTTTGAGCAGTTTTGACATCATTGGAAATGTATTTTCCGCTATTTTGGTTGGTGTGGCAGTTTTTATACTCGGTTTTTGGGCGTGGTACAGACTAGAGGAAACCTTTGCAAAAGATTTAAATTATTTGGAAGAATAAAAACAGTTTTATATGAAACCCACCTTGGTTTTAGGAGCATCAGATAACCCGGAGAGATATAGCAATATGGCGGTAAAAAAATTGCTGCAACATGGCTATACCGTGTATCCGTTGGGGATAAAAAAAGGAAGCATAAGTAATTTGGAAATATTACAGGGAAAACCGGAACTTAAAAATATCCACACGGTAAGCCTATATCTTTCCCCAAAAAATCAGCAAGAATGGATACCGTATATACTTTCGTTAAAACCACAACGCATTATATTTAATCCCGGTACAGAAAACCCGGAGTTCTTTTCCCAGGCCACAAGCAGAGGGATAGAATGTGTGGAAGCTTGTACCTTGGTGATGCTATCAATAGGAAATTATTAATGAATTGGCAGCTTAAACAATTTCATGAGTTAAACCAGAATGAACTATATGCATTACTGCATTTACGCTCGGAAGTTTTTGTGATAGAACAAAACTGTATTTATCAGGATATGGATGGTGTTGATACTCAGTGTTTCCATCTGTTTCTCTCGCAAAGTAATCAAATGGTAGCGTATGCAAGACTTGTTCCTCCGGGAGTGTTATTCCCTAATGCTTCTATTGGGAGAGTTTTGGTAAAGAGCCAATATCGGGGAAAAAACCTGGGCAACGAATTAATGGCGGAGGCTATCAAAGAAACAATACGTCTCTTTAAGGCAAAAAGTATAACTATTTCAGCACAGTGCTATTTAATTAAATTCTATAACCGTTTGGGGTTTTGCGAAATTGGAGAGGAATATCAAGAGGATGGTATCCCTCACATAAAAATGGAATTAAAAGTCGCTTTACAATAACTTTCAAAGCTACTGCTCGTTTACAAAATATAGTTTATAGTACTTAAGTCCCTTTTTTTCGTCGTAACCTTTTTCTACATAGTCGTGCCTGCCATGAATGTACAAATGAAAGTTTTTATCCAACTTTACAACGCTTCGCATATACTTTTGGTTTTTTTTAACCGCAGTGGGAGAAACCTCAAACTCATCAATACTCTGCAAATCGAATTTTTCATTAAACTGATGACGATACTCGCTAAATGCGGATATTAGTTCGGGTTCAACAAGTACATCGCGTTCAAATTCCCGGATGTTGAAGTTGTCTTTTTCTTTCAAGTAGCCGGTACTTTTGTTTAGCATCATGCGTTGATTTTCTTTACTTACATTATTCTGTTCGGTGAGCATTTCTTCGCAAAAACCACGGGTAGTATCAATAAAATTCTTTGTAAAATAGTAGGCGTTTTCTTTTAACGTAGCACCCATAAAATCTTCTTCCCAGTATAGGGCGCATTCGGCGTTTTTGTTGTTGTTGTCTACAAGGCTTATTTTATACCCGTTATTTTTTTCGGTATTAAAAATCAACGCCCCCTTATCCAGTTTATTAATGTTTATGCCTTCCTCACAATCTACTCCAAAGCCACCTTTTTCCGGAAAAACCTTTATAAAAGTTTCTTTATTTTCTGTTTTAAATAAACCAATGGCGTCACATAACTCGCCTTGGCATTTTACGTCCTTAATGTAACAAGCGTAAAATTCTCCACTTTTTATTTTTGGATGTATGCTTTGATTATAGAGGTGTTCGGCAAGCCTAATGCTATGTTCCAAAAAGCCTTTTTGGTTTGAGAACAACTGTTTGCAAACATCTTCTACATTGTTTTTTCTGAGTTCGCTTTTGTTTTTAAAACGAAAGAAAACGTCATTCTTAAACGGCGAAAAAAAATATCGCAGTAAGGTTTGTTTTACAAAATCGTCTTTAAAATTCAGGCTATCTTCACTTAAGATAAGTTTTTCATCTAAGCCCTTGTTGCCAACAAAATGCAGGGCAATGTGCAATATCTCGGCTCTGGTAAAATCAATCATGCTTTTTTGCTTTACAGCTAAAGTATGCTTATTGTACCACATTCCTTTAACAAAATTTAAACAGTCTGGGAAAATACTCGGTAAATAATTTGCATGGACGTATTGCGCATACTGTATCTAAAAGTTAACTTTGTAATTATTGCTTATATGACAGGTAAAAAAAAGTTTTATTGGTTTTTTGTCTTTCCGGCGTTTTTGTTCCTGAGCTCGTTTGTTGGTTACGGGTACTTATTTGATAGGAATGTACTTGTGATGGAGTCACTTATTTGGGGGCTTAACCAAAGTCACTACAGTCCCGTTAAGTTCGACGATGCTTTTAGTGAAAAGGCTTATGATTTGTATCTTAAGAGAATTGACGGTGGCAAGAAGTTTTTCATAAAGGAGGACATCCAAAGATTAAAAACCTATAGAACTCAACTGGATGATCAAATCAAGAATATGAGCACCGAGTTTTTCAATCTCTCGGTTCAGTTGCTTACAAACAGGATAAAGGAGAGAGAAACCTGGTACAAAGAATATTTGTCGAAACCATTGGATTATACTATTGATGAGATATATGAAACAAATTCAGATAAAACCGACTTTGCATTAAACACTGAAGAGTCAAAAAAAGAATGGCAAAGAATGTTGAAATATCAAGTTTTAATAAGACTGGACGACGCCTTGAGCAAGCAAGAAACGGCCATTGAAAAAAAAGATACCGCATTCAAAATACAATCATTCGACTCACTGGAAGCAAATGCCCGCCGTTCAACCATGAAAGCAAACGATAACCTGTTCAAGTATTACAATAAATTAAGCCCCAGAGAACGTTTTGCCATATATGCCAATGCTGTATCCGGTGCATTTGATCCGCATACCGAGTATTTTGTCCCTAAAGACAAAAAGAAATTTGATCAAGCCATGAGCGGACAATTTGAAGGTATTGGAGCACGCTTGCAATCAAAAGATGGACAATTGATTGTTACCGAAATTATTCCGGGAAGCCCCAGCGCCAAGCAGGGAGAATTGAAGGCGAAAGACGAAATCACTAAAGTAGCTCAAGGAGATGGTGAACCGGTTGTAGTTACCAATATGGATATTGACGAGGCCATTGAGCTAATAAAAGGAAAAAAAGGAACAGAAGTTCGCTTAACAGTCAAAAAGCCCGACGGAACTATAAAGGTAATTCCAATCATTCGAGACATTATACCGATTGAAGAAACCTTTGCCAAATCTGCCCTGCTTGAAAACAAAAAGAAGATAGGATATGTTCATTTACCCTCTTTTTATGCTGATTTTACCAGAAATGGAGCACACAAATGTGCTACAGATATGCGAAAAGAAATTGAAAAACTTAAGAAAGAAAATGTAAAGGCACTGCTGATTGACCTTAGGGATAATGGAGGCGGCTCCCTTCAAGAAGTAGTGGAAATGGCTGGATTATTTTTTCCTAAAGGGCCGGTTGTGCAGGTTAAAGATAAAAATGGCTACACCAAAGTAATGGAAGACTATAATCCTGATGTAGTTTGGGATGGACCATTGGCCATTTTAGTAAACTATAATAGCGCAAGTGCCAGCGAGATTTTAGCCGCTGCCATGCAGGATTATAAGCGAGGAGTTATTATAGGCACACCCACCTTTGGTAAAGGAACCGTTCAATCCTTTGTTGATTTGGACTATTACCTGATGCCTCAGTTTGATACGGTAAAACCAATTGGTCAGGTAAAAATAACACAGCAAAAATTTTATCGTATAAACGGAGGCTCAACCCAACTGAGAGGCGTTACGCCTGATATTAAATTGCCTGACCCTTATGCGCTGATAGATTTGGGTGAACGTGAGCTACAATATCCAATGCCTTGGGACGAAATCAATAAAGCTAACTACAGTGAGTTTAAGTATATCAATTACGATAAGTTGAAAAAAAATAGTCTGGCTCGCGTAAAGAAAAATGAGCAGTTTCAGCTGATGGAGCAGCGCTCAAAAGAAGTTAAATCAAGAAAAGACGAAACGAAAGTGAGTTTAAAACTTGAAAAATTCAGATCCGAGCAGGAATACTACCGCAAACAGAATAAGAAGTATGAAGATATGAGAAAAGAAATTAAGGGTTTCAATGCATCACTTTTAGATGAAGACTTGGCAAAATATAAAAGCGATACGTCAAAAACAGGCAGGGAAACACGCTGGGTTAAAAATTTAGCGAAAGATATATATGTTCATGAGGCAACCAATGTTTTGGTAGATATCGAATAGGAATTCTAACACCTTAACTCAGATCTTCCATACTACTTGGTGTAAGTCAAATTCGTGAACAATTTTTTTATCATCTTCAACAAGAAGCAGGCCGTTTTCATTAATTCCTCTTATTATGTAGCTGCCGAGCCCTTTAGCAGTTTCCAGTAGGCAGGTTTCGTTTAATTTGTACATGTTCTTATAGTAACGCTTAATAATTTCAGAATCATAATGGTTTTTGTTTGCTTTACGTTCAGCTTTCAGCTTCATATAGTGTTTTTCTAAGCGGGAATTAAGTACTTCGAAAACGCTCTCCAGATTTATATCTTTATTGGTGAGTATTTTTAGTGAGGTGGCCTTTATGGTTTTCGGAAATTTGGTTTGATTTATATTTATTCCAATGCCTATTATACTGTGCTGAATGTGATGTTCTTTTAAAATGTTTTCATTCAATACTCCCGCAATTTTTTTACCATTAATCAATATGTCATTTGGCCATTTTATTTTAATGTCAAATTGGCCATCGGGTAAAAAATGAGACAGAACGTCATAAATGGCGAGTGAAGAAATAACATATAGCGAAAAAATTTTTTTTACTTCCAAAAAGGTAGGTTTAAGCGTATAAGAGGCTGTTACATTCATGCCGGGTTCACTTTCCCATCCGTGATTTCGCCTTCCTCTTCCAGCTGTTTGATGGTGCGTATAAATTAATGTCCCCTCCGGCAGGTTAACGTTCTTTAACAGGCTTATGGCATAGGAATTGGTGCTTTGGGTTTCAGGTAAAAAAAACTTGTTTTCTCCCACAAATAGTGCGCTCATTAGGTCAAAAATATTAAATTTGTTGGTTCGTAATATACTTTAGAAATAATATTTAAAAGGGCTTCGGCAAAAAAATATGGCAAAAAAATCGGCCGTTAAAAAATCGGCAAGAAAATCGGCGAAAAGCTCGTCAAAAAGTAAAATAAATAATTCTATCGCTAAGCTTAAAAGTGCTTCAGTAAAAAAAAGCAGTAAACAAAAAAAAGTTCTTAAGAAAGATCAGAAAGAATCCTTACTTAAACAAGCTAATTTAATCGCCAACTCAGAGAAAAAACTTAAGCTCAAAAGGCAGAAAAAAGCGGGAGTACCAAAAACTTCTGCCAATTCACTCTTAAACTCGGTTATTGAGGGGATGAAAAATAAGAAAGCTAAAAATATAACCCTACTCAATTTGAGCAAGCTGGAAAACAGAATAGCCGATTTTTTTGTTATTTGTGATGCAGACAGTACTACTCACGTGGATGCCATAGCCAACAGCGTGGAAGAAACCGTTATAAAACAATGTGCAGAAAAACCCTATCATAGCGAAGGCTATCAAAACAGTCAATGGATACTAATCGATTATATTAATGTTGTTGCTCACGTCTTCTTAAAAGAAATAAGGGAGTATTACAATATTGAAGGATTATGGGGTGACGCCGAAGTAAAAACGATTCATTAATTACTTATGACACAGGAACAGGAAAACGAGAAAAAAACAGATAATTCCAGCAATATCTCAAAAGAGGAGGAGAGAAGGCGACAATTTGAACGCATGAAAGAAAAATTTGGCAAACAAAATTCTCCTTTTGGCCAGGGCAACAGAGGAGGGAACGGAGGGAACAATTTTTATTGGATTTACGGCCTTGTGATAGTGGCACTTTTATTTTTTACATTTTACGGCGGAAGTTTTTCGGCTCGTTTAATGGAAGTTTCCATGGCTAATTTTGAGCAGCAAATGCTCGCAAAGGGAGATGTAAAAGACATAAACATAGTAAACAAATCCATTGCTCGTATTACTATCCACCAAGATACCATACTTTACAGCAAAAGATACGCCGATAGCAAAACCGGTCAGCAATTATTTACCGACAAAAATTATCGAGGACCTCATTTTGTAGTGTCTGTACCATCCGTAGATAATTTTTTACAGAGAATAGAAAAAATTCAGAACGATGCCGGTATTCCAAAAGAAAACCAAGTTTACGCCCGAAGTACAGAAGAATCCAGCTGGACAGAAAGTATTTCCTGGATACTTCCCATTATAATCATGATTGCTTTTTGGGTATTCATGATGCGTCGTATGGGCGGAGGTGGATCCGGAGGCCCGGGTCAAATATTCAGTATCGGAAAATCAAGAGCCGTGCTGTTTGATAAGGACACTCAGGTAAACATTACATTTAACGATGTAGCAGGTTTAGATGGGGCCAAATTGGAAGTAATGGAGATTGTAGATTTTTTGAAAAATCCGAAAAAATATACTGATTTAGGAGCAAAAATTCCAAAAGGAGCCTTGCTGGTTGGACCTCCCGGAACCGGTAAAACTCTTTTAGCAAAAGCTGTAGCCGGAGAAGCCAAAGTGCCATTCTTTTCACTTTCCGGCTCTGATTTTGTTGAGATGTTTGTGGGTGTTGGTGCCTCTCGGGTTCGCGATCTTTTCCGAAATGCCAAAGAAAAAGCTCCTTGCATTATATTCATAGACGAGATAGATGCAATAGGTAGAGCTAGAGGAAAGAGCATATCAGCAGGAGCTAACGATGAAAGGGAAAATACTCTTAACCAGCTTTTAACGGAGATGGATGGTTTTGGTACCAATAGTGGTGTTATAATTTTGGCAGCAACAAATAGAGCTGATATTTTAGACAGAGCCCTAATGCGTGCCGGTAGATTTGACAGGCAGATTTATGTAGATATGCCCGACCTTAACGAGCGAAAAGAAATTTTTAAAGTTCATCTCAAAAAAATAAAAATAGACGAAAGCGTTGAAATAGATTTCTTGGCCAAACAAACTCCCGGTTTTAGTGGAGCAGATATCGCAAACATATGCAATGAAGCTGCACTCATTGCAGCTCGTGGAAACAAAAAACAAGTTACCAAACAAGATTTTTTAGACGCCGTTGACAGGGTAATTGCCGGTTTAGAAAAGAAAAATAAAATAATTACCAAACACGAAAAAAGAGTTATCGCATACCACGAGGCCGGTCATGCTACCGTAAGTTGGATGCTGGAACACGCCAGTCCGCTGGTAAAGGTTACCATTGTACCACGCGGGCGGAGTTTAGGTGCCGCGTGGTATTTACCCGAAGAGCGTCAAATAACTACTGCCGACCAAATAATGGACGAAATGTGTGCAGCACTGGGAGGCAGAGCTGCTGAAGAAATAATTTTTGGTAAAGTAAGCACCGGAGCCTTGAGTGATTTAGAGAAAATAACCAAACAGGCTTATGCCAGCATAATATACTACGGCTTAAACGAGAAAGTAGGAAACGTGAGTTATTATGACAGCAGCGGACAAAGTGAGTACAGTTTTAACAAACCTTATAGCGAGCAAACTGCAAAAATTATAGACGAGGAAGTCAAAAAAATGATTGATGTTGCATATGCGCGTACCAAGAAAATCCTTGAGCTTAACAAAGAAAAACTCACTATTCTAGCTGAGAAACTGCTTGAAAAGGAAGTCATATTTAAAGAAGATTTAGAGGAAATTTTTGGTAAACGCCCTTTTGAGAAGCAAGAGGAGAAAGCGGTAGAAAGTTCCCAAACACCCAAAGAAGAGTCACCAAACACATAAGCTTAAAGGCCGGTTTTACCACGGGCTAACCTTTTTCTTTTGGTGGGATATTAAAGTTTAATGGCCCTAAAAATCTGTTTTATTTATTTCTGATTTTCAGTCAGTTTTTCCTAAAATAGCTGTATGTATTCTGTTCACAACTTGTTAACTGGGTGAAATAAACCTAAAAATGAGTGAATAGAGCTTATTAGCTACTGGTTTTTTAACATTTTTTTCGTTTGGGTAGTAACTTAGCAATGCAGGGTTCTTGTATTCTGCAAAAAACAAAACACAGCATGAAAAAAAATTATTTCACACTCGCCATCCTGTTGTTACAGGCCATTGCTACATTAACTGCCCAAAATGGCAGAACTTCACAGCAATCAGTTTTTCAGCCGGCCCCATCAGGCTTCAGTCAGAATGATTTAGCGCAGTTAAATCCTCAGAACAGATACCTGAGTTATGTGTTTCCTCAGGATTCTTTGTCGGGTTTTAACGAGCAGGCTGCCCGCCAGGAAGCTTTAAGCATGCAGCTTTCAGGAGTAGAGTACCATGTTTTTATGTACTCAAAAAAGAGAAGTTTTGTTAATACCAAGTATGGAATTCAGTCCGCCAATAACAATTCTTCATTGGGTTTCAAGCCGGTTTTACCAACATCACAGGTAAATGCTGCTCCTTGTGTTAACGAAGATTTTGAGGCCTCTCCTTCGGCTACTTGTACTACAGCCGCTTGCGCTGTAGGAAATACCTTAACCGGTTGGACGGTAACGCAAGGTATGGTTAATGTTGTTGCTAATGGTAACTGTTCTGTTCCACCTGCAGGAAACCCCGGCAGCAATTTAATATGGGTTCGTCAAACACCTTGGACGGAGCCTGCTCCTTTAGGAGTTATCGGAGCATCACCCTTTGGAGGTAACAAGGTTTTACAAATGGGTAATAACTTGGCAGGGGGTCAGTTTGTGAGAATTAGTCAAACCTTCCCCGTTACTCCTAACAATGCTCTTTTTAGGTTGGCCTATAGAGCTGCTCTATACGGGGCCCATGCCTGTTGCGAAAATCCCTATCTAAAGATAAGGCTTATTGACTGCAACAATAACGTACTTAACTGTCCTCAGGTAATGGTTCTTCCTCCAAGTTCCATGTGCAGTACAGTAAACCCAACCGGTTGGGTTACTACAAACCAAATTACGCACACTCCGAACTGGCAGATACGTTCCGTTGATTTAACGCCTTATTTGGGTTCTTGCGTAACCATACAAATCGAAACCGGGGACTGCTCTTGGTATGCCCACTGGGGCTACGCTTTTGTGGATTGCGAATGTTTACCGATGACAGTAACGGTGAACAATATACAGTTTCCTGCGGGGTCGAACATTGTAGCGGTAGCTGCTTGCGGAGTGAATACAGCAACCATGTCGGCCCCTCCCGGGCTTGGTCCTTATACATGGAATGGACCTGCGGGTAGCGGTATTACCAACAACCCCAACCAAACTATCACTACTACCATGCCCGGTAATTATACCTTGGTAATGAATCCTGTAGGTTCATGCGCTCCTATCACTAAAACCGTAAACCTTCAGTTTGGTACGTTCCCCAACGCAGGTTTTACGCTCCAGAATAATTGTACCACATACACGATAACGAATACGGGCTCCGGTCCTCCGGCCTGGCAGACGTATACGATAGTCGGTCCTGGAGGACCTCCTTCTTTTTCAACGACTGCGACGAGTACTGTCGTCAACTTGGTTCCCAATACCACGTACACGATATACCAAACAGTAACTAATCCGCAGAACTGTCCGGCGACGTTTTCTACGGTCATTACTACTCCTAATGGTCCCAACCCTGCATTTACATCTGCTCAATCTTTTACGCAGTGTTTGAATGGGAACCAAATGACGTTTAATGCGGCAGTATCTGCCGGAAGCCACACTTATGCGTTTACCCCATCGGCAAATGCTCCTGCCACCGGTTTTTCTGCCAATTACGGTCCTGTAAGCTTTAGTGCTGTGGGTCAATATACGGTAACACACACCATCAGTAATGCGGGATGTATAGCATCTACTTCTTCTGTTGTAACCATCCTCGCTCAACCCACTGCTTCGATAACAAGCTCGGCTCTTCCCACTTGTGCCGGGGGTAATGCCACCTTAACCGGAAGCGGAGGCCCCGGTCAAATAACCTGGGTAGGCCCAAATAATTACTCGGCAGGAGGTCCCATAGTTACCATACCTAATTACCAATCATCAAGCGCAGGTATATACACCATGATTGTAAACAATTTTGGATGTACCAATCAGGCAACAGTTCAGCTTAATCCTATGAACGGCCCCACAGTATCAGTAAGTAACAATGGTCCCGTTTGTGTGGGCTCACCGATAACCCTGAGCGTAAGTTACTCGGGTAACCCAAGTTATTTTTACTGGTATCATTATACTGCCAATCCTTATTTCTATTACTACGGTGGCTATAACGTGGCTAACCCGACTGTAACTACATCAGCAACACCTGCCCATGCCATAACCTATACCTTGTACATACATTATCCCGGTTGCCCGACAGGAAGTCAGTTTACTACTAATGTGCAGGTTATTAACCTAGCAAACCCGGTGGTAGGAAACACAGGCCCCTACTGTCCCGGTGCTACTATTCAGCTTACAGCCAACGTACAAACAGCCACCAGCTTTACCTGGTCAGGCCCATCGGCATTTACGTCTACAGTTCAGAACCCCACTATACCCAATGCAACTCCGGCTATGGGAGGAGTTTATACCATAACAACAGCCATAGGAAATTGCAAGAAAACGGCCAGTACTACGGTATCCATACATCCTTTGCCAAATCCTATTCCCGTCAGCAACAGCCCGGTTTGTGTGGGTCAAAATATCAATTTAACCTCTAATGCAGCTGCATCTTATACATGGACTGGTCCGAACGGTTTTAGTTCTAATGTACAAAATCCTGTCATTACGGGAGCTACGGCAGCTATGGCAGGTGTATATACCCTTGCTGTAACGAGCGCTCAGGGCTGTACCAATGTAGCTACGGTGAGTGTTTCAGTTATCAGTTCAACGACGAGTGCCTCTAACACAGGTCCCTACTGTGCCGGAGCCAATATTCAGCTAAATACGAATCCTGCAAACAATTATTCGTGGACAGGGCCCAACGGATTTACTTCTACCCAGCAAAATCCGGTAATAGCGAACTCTACCCCTGCCATGTCAGGAAGCTATACGGTAATAGCAACGGTTGGAACTTGTACGGCTTCTGCTGTAACCAATGTTGTGGTGAACCCTCTGCCTACACCATTTGCTAGTAATACAGGTCCTTACTGCGTTGGTCAGAATATTAGTTTAAATGTAAACGCATTTAACAGTTATGCGTGGAGTGGGCCCAATGCTTTTGTTTCTACGGCACAAAGCCCCGTAATTAATAATGCACAGATGATTCATGCAGGCAATTACGTGGTAACGGTAATAGATGCCAATAACTGTTCAAACACATCAACTACCAATGTGGTGGTAAATCCTTTGCCAGTTATTACGGTAAACAGCCCTACGGTTTGTGAAAACAGTACGATTAATCTAACCGCTACGGGTGGCGCATCTTATAGCTGGACAGGGCCGCTGTCATTCGCTTCCACCCAGCAAAATCCTGTAATACTAAATGCTACTGTGCCTATGTCCGGTAACTACCAGGTGGTAGTAACCAGCGGAGCAGGTTGCACCAATACAGCTGTAGCTACCGTATCGGTAATTGCACTGCCAAACATTGGTATTGCCGGTACCAATACATTATGTTCTCAGAACTTTAATGGATCGCCTAATGCTGTTCTTTTAACAGCGAGTGGAGCCGGAAGCTATGTATGGAGTGTTCCTCCCGGATTTTTTGCTTCACCTAATTTGAATAGTCCTAATATTACATTAACTCCTCCTGTTACCGGAGTGCCGATTGTTGGTACGATGAGTGTTGTAGGAACAGTAGGTATTTGTACAAACTCGGCGGTATATAATGTTACTGTTATACCTAACCCGACTATCGTGCCTGCTCCTGCTACCTCCAGCATGTGTGCCGGTTTAAGTATGAACCTAACGGTGAGCGGAGCAAACAGCTACACCTGGTCACCCTCTGCTTCCTTGAATACGAATATGGGGCCTTCGGTAATAGCCAATCCTGCCAATACGACTGTTTACAGTATAATAGGCGAACAAGACGGATGTAAGAGTGCAACCCAAAATGCTACTTTACAAGTAGTTCCTAACCCGACGGTATCGATTACTCCCGGCACACCTACTATTTGCGTTGGAGAGAGTATAAGCCTAACTGCCGTTGGTGCGGCTAACTATACCTGGACACCTGCAGTAAACATCAGTACCACCAACGGTCCTGTGGTAACGGTTAATCCTCCGGCCAATATGACTTATTCGGTAATAGGAGAGCTATCGACCTGTACCCATGTTGCTGCCGTTACGGTTACGGTACATAGCTTGCCAAATATTAATGTTGCAGTAAATACGCCTACGGTTTGTATGTTCAACTACAATGGTTCTCCCAATACAGCCACGCTTTTTGCAACCGGCGGATTATCTTACAACTGGGGAGCTTTTGTAGGAATGAGTGCTAACCAAACAGTTGGTAACCAAATTATAGCTACATCTGCCGGAAATTCGCCGGTAATGACAGGAACAGTAACCGGTTTTGATGGTAAGTGTTATAATTTTGCTTCTTATACGGTAGCGGTAATTGATAACCCGCTGATAAGTGTAACATCGGGTAGTATATGTCATGGTAAGTCCGTTGACCTTGTTGCTTCGGGTGCATTAAACTACACTTGGTCACCTGCCAGCAGTTTAAACAGCGCTACCGGAAGCACGGTATCTGCCAGCCCGGGAATGACTACTGTTTACAGTGTTTTTGGTGGAAGTATGGGTTGTAACAGTCCTAGCGAAACGGGTACCGTTATAGTTGTACCTAATCCGATAATTACGGTAGCACCTTTAACACCCACTATATGCGAGGGTCAGTCTATAGGGCTTAATGCTGCCGGAGCGGAGTCATACACTTGGTATCCTTCCTCGTCTTTAAGTACTTCGGTTGCTGCTAACGTGGTAGCCTCTCCAACCGTTACCACCAACTATACGGTTGTTGGAATTGCACAAACCTGTACTTCTATAGCTATACGTCAGGTAGGAGTAACACCGTTGCCGATTATACACGCCATTCCGCACCGTACGACTATATGTTTAGGAGAAAAAACCACTATCAATGTAAATGGTTCAGGAACGTATACCTGGTTCCCAAGTCATTTTGTGGATAATGAGAACTCAAACTTTGTAGTAATACAACCAACGGTAACTACCAACTTTACGGTAATGGGTCAAAATGGGCCATGTTATGCAGATAAAGTAATACCGATAAAAGTCCTGGTATACCCTGTGATGGAACTAAGTACATCACCTCAAAAGGTATGTTACGGTTCGGGAACAACCATTTTTGCTTCGGGTGCACAAACTTACAGTTGGGCCCCTGCGGTTACATTCGCCGGCCCCGGAACTAACATGGCTTACGTAACCCCCAGTGTTAGTACAAACTATACTGTAATGGGTATTAACACTGATGGAACCGTAGTTTGTATGATGACCAAGGAAATTTTAATAGACGTAGTACCTACGATAACTGCCAATGCCGGTTATAGTGTGGCATTATGCCGTGGGGAAACCGGAAAGCTGAATGCCAGCGGAGGAGATACTTACCAGTGGACTCCGGAAGAAGGTTTGAGCAATCCCAAAATATCTTCGCCTTTTGTGAAGCCTCTTTCTACGACCATTTACACGGTGTTTGTTTCTCATGGAGGATTCTGTAAGCAAACCGGTACGGTAATGGTTCAAGTTAAACCAACACCTACAGTTTATGCAGGGCCTGATATGATATATAATAAAGACGAGGTGATATATTTGGATGCGAAGGGTCAGGGTAAGCTTACTTGGGTGAGTGGGGATGGAGTAGTTTGTGCAGATTGTCCGAATTCACAGATTATTCCTCAAACAAGCGGCTGTTACAGGGTTCAGGCTAAGTTTCCTGACAGTGGTTGTATTGCTGAGGACGAGGTTTGTATAGAGATAACGAACGATTACACCATATACATACCCAACATCTTTACCCCGAATGATGATGGTAAGAACGATACCTTCCTTGTTTATGGAATAGGCATAACAGATGTAGAGGTTACGGTATACGATCGTTGGGGAGAGAAATTGTACTATGAAGAAAATCAAACCAAAGGTTGGGATGGAACCTATCGTGGAGAAATGAGTAAGAATGACGTGTATGTGTACAAAGTAAACTTTAAATCATTAGACGGTAAGAAACACACCAAAACAGGACATGTAACTTTGATGAAGTAGGAAGTATAAAGTTGCAAAATATAAAGAGCAGGTAACAATTACCTGCTCTTTTTTTGATAATATTTTTATTGGATGCTTATTCGTAAACCTGCAAAGAAACGAATTCCTTGTATGGGGGCGTAGTTGTAGGACGTATCAAATGTATAGCCATGAGGATTAGAGATACTGTCATTTATGTTTTTATCAAAGGGATCAAAGGGTCGCATGATGGGATGTTGAGGAATAAAGTTCAATAGATTTTTAACTCCCGTATAAAACTCTCCAAGTATTCGGATTTTTTTTACTATCTGCAAATTAAGTAAGCAATACCATGGAGAGTATTCCGGTCTGAAATCGTTTGGTAGTATAGCAAGCCTCTGAGGGCCGTTAAAAATACCGTTAATATCTATTCTTGTTGTTAGTTTAGTGATGTTGTAACTGGCTACAAAATTTCCGCTCCATTTCGGGCTATTTAATTGTTGCGTTTTTAATGTATTTCCTGATGAATCAACAATAGTATTTATTACATCTGCATAGGTTATCCCGGCATTTACACTTACTGCTCCGGAAGATATTAGTTTTACATTTAATGATCCTCCTTTTGTCGTGCCATTCCCGTCAAGGTTTCTATATATTATTTTATTTGGATTTTCGTCGTAATTCGCAACTATTTTATTAAAGAAGTAATAGTAAAAAAGGCTTACATCAATATTTAAGATGTTTTTTTCAAGCAAGGGCATTTTGTATAGATAGTTACCATTGAAGCATAAAGATTGTTCAGGTTTTAATTTTTCGGCGAAAATAACTTCTCTTGATCCGGTTAATGCTGCATGATCTTCTGTAAATACTTGTACTATACGAAATCCTGTTCCTGCATTCAAACGAAAAATATTTCTGTAATTGGGAGTCCATTTATAAGCTAGTCGGGGAGAGGGTATGAATTTGTGTATAGGATGAAAATCTGTTCTTGCACCAAACAGTATTAAGTGTTTAGAATTTTTATCTAATGTTTTTTCAACTTGTATAAACGAACCAACAAGAAGATTTATCTCCGGACGGTTATTTAGTGAGTCTGTTTGTGTAACTATGGTATTATCATCGTAATATTGGTATTTGGATGTGATTCCCACTACGGCTTGATGTCTGGAATTTATTTTTTTGTCCCAGAATGTTTGAAAAAATCCTACATTTTGTTCTGCTGTTAGCTGGTTTGTGCCGTAGAACGAATTTTGAAAGTGTCGGTTATAGGAAATCTGAGTGGTAATATTTTCTTTTATGGGCCACTGATAATTACTAATTATTTCAATCCTTTTTGTTTCTATACTTTCCCCGTATATGCTGTCAGATCCTTTAAATTTTCTTTCCCAATTCATCTGTCCTCCCCATCTGTCTTCGTACAAATATCTCCCGGCAATGGAAACTTTTTTTCCATTTTTCTGTTCGTTGTCTATTTTATGAAAAATAGATATTCTTTTTTGCAAGGCTATATCTGTAAACCCGTCGTTATTTATATCATAGGGTTTATTGTACCAAAAACTACTTATACCACTTATGTGACGACTATTTTTTAAATTAAATCTCATACCGCTTTCCAGATTATGTTCTTGGTAATTTGTTCCAAAGTAGTCGAAGCTGAATTTAGGACTCAGTGTAGCTTTCTTGGTGATAATATTTATAACACCACCCATGGCTTCAGAACCATATATGCTTGATGCAGGGCCCTTTATAACTTCAACCTGTTCAATCATACCAACAGGGATACCGCTTAATCCGTAAACAGAAGATAAACCGCTAATAATAGGCATCCCGTCTATTAAAACTAATGTATAAGGGCCTTCTTGTCCGTTAATATGAATATCTCCTGTGCTGCATACGTTACAGTTTATTTGTGGTCTAACTCCATTTACGAAAGAAGCGGCTTCGAGTAAATTTACACTACCCGTTTTTTGTAAAAATTTAGGAGTAATAATATCTGTATTAACAGGACTATCATCTTTACCGGTTTCTCTTAGGTTTCCGGTTATTACAATTTCCTTAAGTGTTTTTTCCTGTGAGCCAAGAGTTATGATTATTTCCTGTTGTGAAGGAGAAATTTGTATACAGCTATCTCTTAATAGCCATTTATTTTGTTTAATAACTAAGTTTACTTTGCTATCTTTTGGTAAGCTATCTGATTTAAACCCCCCTTTTTTATTACTGTAAATAGTTTGATTTGTTTCTTTTAAATATATGGTAATTCCAGGTAGTGGATTTTTTTCTGAGTCCTGAATAACTCCTTTTAACGTTTTGCTGTTTTGAGCGTGCAACAAAGGAATCGTAAGTACATACCAACATGTTATATATAAAATAATTCGACTCATATAAATACAAATTTATAATATGCATAAAATATAAATTAGGTATACCTAAAAAATGATATATTTGTATAATGAACCAAACGCACAAAGAAGAGAATTATCTTAAAGCAATATTTAGTATAACCGGTTCAGGCGCAAAAGCATCGGTAACTGAAATTGCCTTTACTTTAGGAATTAAGCCATCTTCTGTATTGGATAAATTGAACGTTTTACGGGTTAAAAATCTAATAACCTATAATAAAAGATTGGGAGCAAAACTTACTGAAAAAGGTAAAACTAATGCACTTGATGTTATTCGGCGTCATCGTATTTGGGAAGCTTTTTTGGTTAATAAATTGGGTTTTGGCTGGGCAGAGGTTCATGAAATAGCGGAGCAATTGGAACATGTGAAATCGGACAATCTGATAGATCGAATTTATGAAGCAATTGGAAGCCCTCTTTTTGACCCGCATGGAGATCCGATACCTGACAAAATGGGAAAGTTTCCTTTTTCAGACAGGAGGCCATTATCGAGGAGTGTGCCCGGTTGTGTGTGTGTTGTTGTTGGAGTTAACAGGCACGATAAGGATTTTTTAAATCGATTATCAGAACTTGGAATCACTTTAAACAAAAAAATTGAGGTTAAAGAAGTAATTCCTTTCGATAATTTAATTGTTATATCCACTTCCCAAGGTTCTAAAAGTTATATCTCTGATAAGATAAGTAGCCACCTCTTGGTGAAATGTAATAAAACAGGTTGTGGATGCAGGAAAA
This sequence comes from uncultured Akkermansia sp., assembly GCA_964585565.1. Lineage (GTDB taxonomy): Bacteria > Bacteroidota > Bacteroidia > B-17B0 > Aurantibacillaceae > Aurantibacillus. The sequence continues at coordinate 59,168 of CAZPEC010000001.1, forward strand.
CACTATAAATGTTGTATTATAATTTTTTTTACGAATGTGCTTTCTTTTGTACTTAGTGTGATAAAATAAATTCCGCTTTTTATATCAGAAACATCAAGCAGTTTGTTTTTTTCTTGTTGCTCGTAATGAGCTACCACTCTCCCGGTCTCGTCAACTATTTTTAAAGTACTCCACTCCATCGAAGAACTGATTTTTATGTAGTTATCTGCCGGTATAGGGAAACATTGTACAGAATAGTTGTTTGTGTATGTTGAAAAAAAACCGGTTTCTTGTTGATTAATAACTCCTACAGCATCTAAGTCAAATCCTCCGCTTGCAAATGCTGTGGGCCAAGGGTCATTAATGGGTTTGTTTAAATGATCATAACTTGCGTAGGGAGTTTGAATGCAACCTACCACATCAATTATTTTGACGTGACTGATTGCGTTAACGTTTAATCCGGGGGTCGAGGATAATTCTTCCAGGTCAAACGGGGTACCGTAATTAGCCCGGTACTTTCCGGCAAGGTTATTTATTTTTTCTGCTTCGCTCATTTGGTCAAAAGGGCCAATTTGAAGGGTGTATTGAGTATTTGAAGTGGCAGGGAAACGGTAAAAATTTATGCCATCGCTGCTAACTTCCACAAATGCTAATTCTAAAAAATCATCGGTAAAGGCGTTTTCGAAAACGGCAAAATCGGGTCCCGGTCCATTTTTAATAGGCGGCCAAAAACTCAAAATGGCATTTCCTCCATCCCCTAAACTTACAACCGGCCTGCTTCCTGCTTTTCCTATTGCATTGGTATCATGCCCTGTACTGGCGTAACCAAAAGAAAGATTGGAAATATCCTGAGGACCACGGGTTACAATGCATGTCTTTGCCCAGTTAATAAATTTACTGCTGTCTCTATGCATGGCATGAGTGCTTAAACTTCCTACAGGGCCGTGAAACTGGGCGTTACATGAAATGGCTTTTAACAGAAGAAACAGTAGAAAAAAAGACTTACGACTTAAAAAGTTTTTTCCCGAAAAAAACAGACACGAGATGGTACCCAAATAATTTTTTTTCATAACATTTCCCTTTACGCGAGGTAATTTGTTTATCAGGTATCCTGGCTCCTACCTTATTTCTGCACCTTCTCGCCTTTAGGCAATGGCTGTAAGCAAAAACGTGAAATAGTTACAGTTGCGCGACAGCTCCGGATTTTCACCGGATTCCCTGCTTTGTTTACTGTGTAAATGTACTAAATAAAATTAAAAACCCCGCTAAATGCGGGGTTTTTATGAAAATACGGAGTTGGCTTAAGTATACTCTACTTAGCAATGGTAATTTTCTTTACCATGTTATTATTTTCTGATTCAAGAGCAACTTGATATAAGCCGGCGGCAATGTTTTTTGAATCTATTCTAAGTCCTGTAAAACCTTGCTGAATATTAATCTCTTCAGAATATACTATCTGTCCTAGGGAATTATATAAAATTACCTTTGCCTTTGATGCCTGTGCCGAATTAATTCGGAGATTTATATCATCAGTAGCTGGATTTGGGTATATATCAAATCCTAATCCAAGATTTTCTTCATTAATTCCAACGGAACTTCCTGTTTCATAAAGCATGATATTATCTAGGAATAAATTGTTTCCATAGTTGGGCGTAACAGAGAAACGAACCAAAACGTTAGGGTTGTTGGCTAAAGATGGAACGGGTATAGTAACCGCAGTCCACTGGGTTGCCGTTGGGTAAAACACGTTGGTGTTGCTGGTTGGAGCAGTAGCCATGGTGCTTCCCTGGTTGGTGTATACATTGGTCCATGTTGTTCCGCAATTGGTAGAAACCGCAACGTCTAATTTATCGTTGTTGCTTGCACTAACTTGGCAGTAGGCTAAGTCAAATTTAATTGCCGGCGCAACAGTTCCGGTAAGGCTTGTTGGCGGTAATATCAAATGATGAGGCACACCATTTTGAGCACCATTTACAAATATTCTGGCAGACGCTGTGCTTGCTCCAAAGCCACCACCGTTAGTAGACTGATATCTAACAAACGTTGGGGTAGATGAGAAGAAATGAGACCAGCCAGTTGGTGGGAATGTAGTGGGCTGGAAGCCTTCGTTTACCTGAACGGTATTGAAACTTTGGGCGCTTAAAAACACGGTGCTCTTACTGTTATTGCTGGTAACGATATCACCTCCGCTTACTCCACTTATGTTGAAAGAGAAAGTATTGGAACCGTTAACAGGAGATATCACATTCATCGGAATAGTAGTGGTTCCTCCCACAGCTAAGTTGCCTGTCCATACTATGTCGGTTCCTTGAACGCCATTCAGGTATGGAGTAATAGTCATATCGGTAATGGCATTTGCTCCATTGTTTAAAATAGTAACAGAAGGTTGTACGGTTGATGTGCATATTACACTATTTACATTCGCAGAAATAGCTTTGGCTTCGTTAGGAATAGCAGGTTGTGCTGTTCTGGCTGCCTGCCAAACTTTTTTATCGCCATCGTCTTGTATAAATCCAACAAACGCCATTTGACCTTTATCTACAATATAGCTTGGAATGGCGCAGTTGATAGATAGTGTGTGTGTTTGGCTTGCCACCCATGAATTAGGTATGGCAGTTCCCATTCCAATAACGTTTGTACCGGACATTACAGTAGGATAGGATTTGCGTACCACATCGTGAAACAGTTTTTCTCCGTTTGTTCCGGATGGTACATCAAATTCAATTTTTCTTTCAACCAAGCACAAACGGAACATTAAAGCGCCCACCGCGTTAAATGTTCCGGAACTAGTTAAAGTAACCGTAACAACGGCATTGCTGAAGGTAGGATCCCACGCTGTACTCATGTTTATAGAGAAAGGTGTACTCACATTAGCTGCGTTATTTATTACGGTATTATTAACATAGGTCGGATGGTTAGACGTTGCTCCAAATACCCATTGATGTTGGCCATCAAACCTGCCTTGAGGAGCGGAGTTAATTCCTCCGGTAGCCGAGTTTGTTGGAGTATTTTGAGACTGATACCCATATCCACTAGCCATGTAACGCCAGTTTATTTCGGCTTTGTTGGTTTGATAAAGCGACCAAGTATTACTTGGCGCCGAGGGGATAGGAACTTGCCACTTAAGTGCAATTACTTTAGTCGGATTTGCTGCTAAAACAGCATCAAGTCCGGGGTTTGTTGCCGCACAAGGCGGGCAATTTTCGCCGGTAAATTCTTCATAAAGCGTCATGCGTGTTTGAGAGAAACCCAAAACTCCCGAAAGCATGATACCAAGGATAATAGATGTTTTCTTCATTTTCTGTTTTTTTAATTACTACCAAAGATAATAAATCATATTTCAAAACAAATAGTTTTATTGTTAAAACATAAAATAAAAAAACCAGTCTTTTTCCGAGACTGGCTTTCACTTTAAATAGGTTAGTTTAAATTACTTGTTTACGATTAACTTTTTGGTTATAGAATTATTTCCGTTACTTATTTCAACAAAATAAATACCCGTATTTAAATCCTCAAGCGGAATTTTTAGGCCGTTTTCTCCGGAAACCAAATTAATTTTGCTTGCAGAAACTACCGCACCCAAAGAATTGTATATTCTCATATCTCCTTGCTGAGTAACGGTTGATTTAATTTTTATAAAGCTGTGGCTTGAAGCAGGGTTTGGGTGCAGTGACGAAATACTCATGGTGGAATTTGTATTCTCCTTTAATCCCACTCCCGGAGCGTTATATCTTACGGTAATCTGAACGGAATCAGAAGCCGTATTAACATTAAAAAAAGTGTATTTGATAATACTCAGCCCAACAGTGGGGCCCTCATCTAAGTCTGCAACCAACATATTATAGTTCCCTGCCAACTGGGAAGCGCTTTGTCCGGCATTTAAAACCAAATTATCGGGAGATACCATGGTTGAAGGACCGTAACACGTTCCGGCAAAACAGAAGTAGGCATCAGCGCCGGCATTTTTTACCACGTCGTAGCGCTTAGCCTTGTAAGTTTGCTGACTTGCACTAATGTTTTTTACATCAAAAGTAACCTGATGATTTGTGGCAGGCATGGTCACCAAGTCAACTGTGGCGGTATTGGCCAAAGTTTGAGATGCCGTAACATTTGTTATTAATATGGTACTTTGAGAATAAGCTAGTAAGGTTCCCAAACTAAGAAAAGAAAGTAATAGTTTTTTCATGATATATGATTTAGGATTTATTAAGCACTAAGTTAAGAAAAAATGATAAAACATGAAAAGAGCCCGAAGGAATTCCCCCGGGCTCTACTCTTTTATTGCAAGAATTTTTTCTAATTATTTAGAAATATTCAACTTTTTAACGTGCGTACCCAGGTCAGAGCTAAATACCAGATTGTAAACTCCGCTCGAAAGTACTTCCGTACTTAATTCTATATGGTTATAACCTGCTTCAACGTTTACTTTTTTCTCAATTACTAATTGTCCTAAAGCATTGTATACACTAACTAAGCCGCTGGTAGCTTTTTTACTGGTTATATCAAAATTAGCCGAATTGGTAGCAGGATTTGGATATAACTGTATATTGAAGATATCTGCGTTGTGTGTATTGATAGACGATGTGGAGTTGTTTTGAATATTAACGTTGTCAATATACATATTGTTACCATAGTCGGCAGTAGCAACAAACTTAACCAATACGCTTGGGTTATTTGCTGCAGAAGGAGGTAAGTTTACACTTTCATTTCTCCACTGGTTATTTGCGTTAGGAGTGAATGCTCCCGTTTGGGCGTTAACTGTTTTAAGTACGGAACCCGCTTTATCAAAAATGGTTGTCCATGAAGCTCCACAGTTAGTTGAAACCATTACCTGTAGCCTATCATTTTCATTTGAGTATTGGGCATATGCCACATCGAAAGTAAGGATGGGGGAATTAACTCCGGTTAAATCTGTTGGTAAAACGTACAGTTCGTCTTTATCTCCAATAACGGAGTTGTTATAAAAGTCGTATTTAGCCGAACCTGCACCATTGTAACCGGCTGTAGCATTCCTTGACCAAGAAGGACCATTATCTGCATTAGTCATAAACCAGTTGGCAGGAGGGAATGGATTTGTTGGGAAAGCTTGTGTTACCGGTCCGGGGAAATAAGTTTGAATCAGCGCTACTTGGGTTGTTTTTGAATTGTTCGCTGTATTTACATCACCTCCGCTTACACCGGTAATGTTAACCTGTACAGTGTGGTTGCCCGGAGTAGCTGTATAAGAACCAAGTGTAATGGTTGATGTAGCCAAACTGGCAATATTTCCTGTATAGTTAAATGGTGTTTGGTTAACGCCATCAATAACAGGTACAATAGTCATGTCGGTAATGGCATTTGGACCTTGGTTGTACACAACGATACTTGGATTAATGGCATTGGCACAGCTAAAAGAAGGCATGGCTATAGACACTAATTTAGCATCATTGGGTATAGAAGGTTGATTGGTTCTGTGAGCCTGCCATATTTTTTTGTCTCCGTCATCCTGAATAAAGCCTACGAAAGCCATTTCCGATTTATCTACTATATAAGAAGGAATGGCACAATTTACGGTAAAGGTAAATTGTTGTGAGGCAACCCATCCTGAAGGAAGAGCTGTTCCGGCTTGAATAGTGGGGTACGATTTACGCACCACATCATGGAAAAGCTTTTCGCCATTAGTTCCGGAGGGTGTAGCAAACTCTATTCTTCTTTCAACCAGGCAAAGGCGAAATACTAAACTTCCCACAGCGGTAAACGGAGCACTCGCCGTAACGGTAGCCGTAACAGCACAGTTGCTGAAAGTAGGATCCCAGTTTGTTGACATTTGAATAGAGAAAGGAGTGCTTGCATTAGCTGCATTATTTATAACGGTGGCATTTACGTTGGCCGGGTGGTTAGATGCCGCACCGAAAACCCACTGATGTTGTCCGTCAAATCTTCCCTGAGGAGCCGAGTTAATTCCGTTAGTTGCGGAGTTGGTGGGAGTATTTTGACTTTGATAACCATAACCACCGGCTGTGTAACGCCAGTCAATTTCGGTTTTATTTGTTTGGTAAAGCGACCAAGTATTGCTTGGAGCAGAAGGAATTGGAACTTGCCATTTTAGGGCAATAACTTTACTGGCGTTGGCTGCTAAAATAGCATCCAAACCGGGATTTGTTGCTGCACAGGGAGGGCAGTTTTCTCCGGTAAACTCTTCGTATAATGTCATACGAACTTGTGCGTTGCACAGCACGCCTGCTGTGAGCAAGCTTAAGAGAATAGATTTCTTTTTCATGTTGCTAAAACGATTTAATTAATAAACAAAGAAACAATTTTATTTCTGTAAAACTAAAAAAATAAAATTCTTAACCAAAATTTTAATTGTTAATAATGCTCCTTTTGAATAGTTAAATCCCTAAAATCTAAAATTTGTAGTTCAAGCAAAATTCACAAAACACCTGATGATGAATGTATTTAGTAAATTTGCCCCCCTTCATGATTCAGAATAGTCATAGTGGCGAGCTCATAGGTATTTTCGGACTTAATGAAGCAGGCGGCAGTATTTATTTAAGGGGTTGTTGTGGTTCCTCGTTGAGTTTTTATGCAGCTAATATTTATCAGAGAACACATAAGAACATACTAGTTGTTAGAAACGCTAAAGAGGAAGCTGCCTATACGTTGAACGATCTTCAAAACTTACTCCCGAGTACTCCCGTTTTATTTTTCCCCGAATCATACAAAAAGCCCTATCAGATAGAAAAAACCAGCAATGCAAATGTTCAGGAAAGAACGGCTGTATTAAACTTTCTAAGCAATGATGTGCATAGTGGTATTGTTGTAACTTATCCGCAGGCTCTGGCAGAACTTGTTTTATATAAGAAAAATTTACGCAAAAATACTCTGCAGCTAAAGAGAGGAGAAAAATTAAGTATTGAATTTATGGAGGAATTTTTGCGGGGTTATGGATTTAATAAGCTCGATTTTGTTTTTGAACCCGGCCAGTATGCCGTAAGAGGAGGAATTGTAGATGTATATTCTTATGCAAATGATTTGCCTTACAGAATTGAGTTATTCGGCAACTCGGTGGAGTCCTTAAAATCCTTTGATCCGGTAACGCAGCTGTCAAGTAAATCGTTTGAATTTATTACCCTGGTACCCGATATAAACAGTTCCATACAAACAACCGAGAAAACATTATTATTTTCATACTTTAACGAAAACAATACCTGGTTGTTTATTGAAGATATAAATTATTGCGCCGACTTACTGAAAAAAATTTACCGACAGGCAGAGGAAACATTTGCCAATTTAACGTCCGAGATTAAGCAAACAGATCCATCTAATTTATACGCTAAGCATAGTAATTTTTTGAACGAGATTTTAAAATTTCAAATAGCTGAATTTGGAGTTAATAACTATTTCAAATTTCCGGTAGTAGAAGATAATCAGTCTCCACAGCCCCGATTTAGTAAAAACTTTGAACTGCTGATAACTCATCTTAAAGAAAACAAGGCCAAGGGATATAAAAACTTTTTTGTAACAGATAATAGAAAACAAGCCGATAGGTTAATAACCATATTTAATGATTTACTGGCAAAAGACCATCGGACATACGAATCATTAATTGATTGGCTGCCATTTAATTTACAGGCCGGTTTTATTGATCATCAAAGAAAAATAGCTGTATTTACCGATCACGAGATTTTTGAGCGATATTATCGTTATAAACTGAAAGATGTTCACCACAAAACAAATGAAACACTCAGCCTCAAAGAAATCATGGCCCTCAATCCCGGCGATTATGTTACGCATATTGACCATGGAATAGGTCGTTTTGGAGGATTAGAAAAAATTACTATCGCCGGAAAACAACAGGAGGTGGTAAGGTTAGTATATAAAGACAACGATATTCTCTACGTAAGTATTCATAATTTACACAGAATAAGTAAGTACAGTGGTAAAGAGGGTAATATTCCGCGCATAGATAAGCTTGGAAGCACGCACTGGCAAACTCTCAAGCTTAAAACCAAAAAGAAAGTAAAAGAAATAGCATTTGATTTAATTAAATTATACGCTTCTCGTAAGGCCGCAAAAGGGCATGCTTTCCAAAAAGATAACTATTTGCAGCACGAGTTGGAAGCTTCATTTATTTACGAAGATACCCCCGATCAAATAAAGGTAACGGCAGATGTGAAGAAGGATATGGAAAAAGACAGACCAATGGACAGATTAATTTGCGGGGATGTTGGATTTGGGAAAACAGAAATTGCCATCAGGGCAGCTTTTAAAGCGGTATGCGACAGCAAGCAGGTGGCCGTGCTGGTCCCTACTACTATACTCGCTTATCAGCACTACAAAACTTTTAAAGAAAGATTGAGGGGGTTACCCTGTAATGTTGAGTACGTGAACCGTTTCAGGACAAATAAAGAACAAAAACAGGTTTTTCAGAAGGTTAAAGATGGAGGTGTTGATATACTGATAGGTACTCACAAAATCATTTCCAAAGAAGTATCCTTTAAAGACCTGGGATTATTGATTATAGACGAAGAGCAAAAATTTGGTGTTGGCGTTAAAGAAAAATTACGCTCGTTAAAAACATCGGTAGATACATTAACTCTCACAGCAACGCCTATACCCCGTACGCTTCAGTTTAGTTTAATGGGCGCGAGAGACTTATCGGTAATAGCAACTCCTCCGCCAAATCGATTTCCCGTACAAACTGAAATTCACACGTTTAATGAAGAGCTCATTCGCGATGCCGTTTCCTACGAGCTGCGCAGAGGTGGCCAAGTATTTTTTGTGCATAATCGTGTAGCCGATATTTCTGAAATAGCCGGAATTATAAAGCGACTTGTGCCGGATGCTCGGGTGGCAATTGGTCATGGACAGCTGGAGGGAGATAAAATGGAGCAAATTATGTTGGGCTTTATAGAGGGCGAATACGACGTGTTGGTTAGCACCACCATTATAGAAAGTGGTATTGATATTACTAATGCTAACACCATCATAATCAATCAAGCTCAAAATTTTGGCCTCAGCGATTTGCATCAAATGCGTGGCAGGGTAGGGCGAAGCAATAAAAAAGCATTTTGTTATCTGCTGGCACCGCCAATGTCTGTACTTACTTCGGAGGCACAAAAGAGATTACGTGCTTTAGTTGAGTTTAACGACTTAGGCAGTGGATTTCAAATAGCCATGCGCGATTTAGATATCAGAGGTGCCGGAAATTTGCTGGGAGCCGAACAAAGCGGGTTTATTAACGACATGGGTTTTGATACCTATATGAAAATACTGAATGAGGCGGTAGAAGAAATAAAACAGGAGAAATGGTATAAGGAGAGCATAGAAGAGCAAAATTTCACAGATACCTCCGTCTTCTCAAGGCAATTTGTAAAAGAAGTGACTATTGACTCTGATTTGCAGCTCTTAATCCCCGATTCCTATGTTGCCAGCCTTTCGGAGCGATTAAATTTATACCGTGAATTAGATAATATCACCACCGATCAGGGACTTATTGATTTTGAAAACAATCTACGTGATCGTTTTGGACCCGTTCCTGCGGAAGCATTGGAATTAATTAATCTCATAAAAATGCGTAAAATAGCGCTTGCATTAGGTTTTGAAAAAATAGTGCTTAAAAGTGGTTTCATGCGCATTTATTTTATAGCTAATCCCGATAGCGATTACTACAACTCTCCCATGTTCAAAGCGGTATTGCAATTTGTTCAAAAATATCCGTCGCTTTGTAATTTAAAAGAACAGAATAATCGTTTGTCCTTGCTGATTCAAAATGTAAATTCTATTCACAGAGCTTTAGATATCGTTACCGCTATGCATCTTTTAATGAAAGAAACCGAAAATCTAACCATCAACCATGAAGCTTAATGCAAAATTAATTATAACGATTCTCTTTTTATACGTTGTTGCACAGTTCTTATGGTGGGAAGTGCTGATGGTTCGGCAGCTGAATGAAATTATGCAAGAAAAACAAAAAATACTAGCTCTCACAATTTCTGACCCACAAGTGTTAGAGCCGCAACTTCTTCAACTGGAAAGTAGCAGACTAAAGCGAACGTACATGATAGTAGGTGAGGGAACTATATTTCTGCTTTTACTGCTGTTTGGAGTTAGACAGGTATATCAAGCCAATAAGAAAGAGAATGATTTATTGCGTCAAAAAAATAACTTTTTGTTAAGTGTTACGCACGAGTTAAAAACGCCTTTAGCTACTATGAAATTGCAAATTCAAACACTTCAAAAACATCATTTAACACAGGAAAAAAAACAAGAGCTGTTATCATCAGCTTTACAAGAAAATAATCGATTAAATTCATTAATTGATAATATACTTTTGGCTGCCCTACTGCAAAAACAAGATTTTGCTTTATCTACCGAAAAACTCAATCCTGCTGAACTCATAAAACTGGTTGCAAATACTCATTTTAAAACGATGCTTGACGATGCTCGTGTTCGCTTATTTCTTGATGAGGAAATTTATTGTAACATAGATCGTATGGCATTCCAATCGGTTTTAATTAATTTGATGGATAATGCCATAAAATACTCTGCAGAATACATAAGTATTCAGGTGCGCTTGTTTAAAAAAGAAGGAAAGGCAATTATCCAAGTAGCAGACGAAGGAATTGGAATAGCAGATGAAGAAAAACAAAAAGTGTTTGAACAATTTTATCGCTCGGGAAATGAAGATACGCGAAAAAGCAAGGGGGCAGGGTTAGGCTTGTATATAGTTAAGTATATTGTTGAAAAACACCGGGGCACTATATCGGTTTTTAATAACGCTCCCCGTGGTACAGTATTTCAGGTAGCACTAGATTGTTTGGCATGAAAAGATTCTGGACATTATGGCTCATAACTTTTTTCATTTTTTCCTGTAAAGAAAGCACGGTAAAAAATGAAAACACTTTTTTGAATTTAAAACTGGAGGACTCCTCAATAGTAACATTTGCTAAAAGATTTTCATTAATTCAAAAACCCGATTATTCCGTAATTTACTATAAAAGCCTGGCTGAATCGGATGATACCACGTCAATTTTTATTCTTTATAAACAACAAAAGCCCCAACTGCCGTATACAAAAAACGTAGTTTTTATTAAAACTCCCTGCAAACGCATCGCATCATTAAGCACCATTTACACCTCTATGTTTTCGGCATTACAAGCCTTGCCTAATGTGGTGGCCATAGAAAATATAGATTATTATGTGAATACTGAAGTTAATGACATGTTCAAGAAAAATTTGCTTGAACAGGTTCAGCAGGGACCTGAAATTAATAAGGAAAAGCTTTTAAAACTTAATCCGGATATAGTTTTTGGATTTGGCATGGGCCGGCCGGGAGAATTTCCGGATAAAAAAATTACGGATGCCGGAATCCCTTTTGTGTTGTGTATTGACCACTTGGAAGAAACGCCTCTGGCAAGAGCAGAATGGATAAAATTTTTTGCTGCATTTGTAAATAAAACCAAAGAGGCCGACTCAATTTTTAATAAAGTTATGGCTAACTACGAAGCAATTCAAAAACGAGCTGCTGCTTTCAAATATAACCCTACTGTTTTTACCGAGCTTAAGTACGGCGATACCTGGTATGTACCCGGAGGCAAGAGCTATATGGCCAAACTCATTAAAGATGCTCATGCATGTTATATTTGGCAAAACGATAGTTCGTCAGGAAGTTTCCCTCTGAGCTTTGAGCAAGTGTATCAAAAAGCTCATGAGGCTGATTATTGGCTTAATCCATCTATGTGTAACAGTATGCAGGAAGTTTTACAGCAAGATAAACGCTACGCCAAGTTTAAAGCCTTTAAACAAGGAAATATTTATAATCATACTCGCCACATAAATTCATTTAAGTACTCGGCATTTTGGGAAACCGGAATGATTTATCCGGATAAGATATTGAACGATTTGGTGAAAATTTTCCATCCTCAGGAATTCACTTCTTCTGATACAATTATGTATTATTACAAAAAATTGAATTGAAAGAATCGCTTTCATACGCATTACTTTTTTTATGGCTGCTTTTATGTTTGTGGCTAAATATAGCTTTTGCGGGTGATGGTTTTATGGAATTATCGAATTGGAACTGGGACAATTTTGTTTTTAAAGATATCAGATTGACTAAGGCCTTAACAGCTATTATGTGCGGACTTGCATTACCTGTTGCCGGTAATTTGTTACAGATATTATTCCGCAATCCCCTGGCCGGACCCTATGTGTTGGGAATTAGTTCCGCATCCAGCTTTTTTGTTTCCATATACCTGCTTTTAGGAGTATCTTTCGGTATCACATTTTTTTCTGTATTTAATCAAACTATGTTGGTGCTTTTTGCCTTAGCAGGCAGTTTGCTGTGCACCTTGTTGATTATTTTTATTTCTTCCAGAGTTCGCAATCATGTTACCTTGTTAATAATCGGTTTAATGCTAGGGCAAGTGTTTGGTTCTTTGCAAACATTAATGGAGTATTTTTCTAATGACAAAAGCTTACGTATTTTTATTACCTGGGGCTATGGTTCACTGGGTAATACCGGGTATACAGACCTCTTTTGGCTGGGAGTTTTGTGTTTTATTTGTTTTTTGAGCCTCGTTTTTTTACTGAAACCTATCCAGGCTTTTTTGCTGGGAGACCTTTATGCTCAATCTTTAGGTTACGATGTGAAACGTTATCGCATGTATATCATTATTGTTTCATCCGCTTTAACGGGTGTCGTAACTGCTTTTTGCGGCCCCATTGCTTTTATTGGTTTATCCGTACCTATTATGACGCGCTTATTGTTTAAAACATCCGATCAAAAAAAGCAGTTATCCTATTCGGCTTTATTGGGTGCCGGATTTATGTTGCTTTGTGATTTTGCGGCGCATAATTTAATGAAGGGAAACATCCTGCCAATTAATCTTATAACAACACTTGCAGGTTCTCCTTTTGTGATTTACCTGCTATTTAAAAATAAAAACTACTAATTTGTTAGAACAAAAGTATATATTAAAAACAGATAATCTCGTAATAGGTTACAAGGGCTCAAATGTACAAGAAAAAATTTTTGGCCCCGTGAACATCCAATTTACGGAGTCTGTTTTTGTAGGTGTTGTAGCGGCCAATGGGGTGGGAAAATCAACGCTACTTAAAACAATTGCCGGTGTTTTGCCGCCTTTAGCGGGAGATGTTTTGATTGAAAAACAATCTGTTCGATTATTCACACAGGCACAGTTGGCCTCCAAAATTTCAATTGTGCCTACCGGTAGAGTGGGGGGATTTAATATTCGTACAAGAGATTTGGTAGGAATGGGACGTTTACCATACACTGATATGTTTAATCGTATATCCGCTGTAGATGAAGAAATTATCCAACAGTGTATTCAGGCTTGTGGAGTTGGGAAAGAGCAGCATAAATTATTATATGAACTAAGCGATGGGAATTACCAGAAAGCAGCTATTGCCATGGGATTGGCTCAAAAAACGCCCATCATGCTACTTGATGAACCTACGGCTTTCCTCGATTACGGAGCCAAGCATCAAATTATGGAACTCCTTAAAAATATAACAGGGAGTGAAAAAAAGTGCATTCTCACAGCTTCACACGATATAGACTTGCTGCTGCATTACACCGATACTATTCTTTTTATGAAAAGAGATGGCGCCTATTCAGTATTGCCTAGCAGAGAATGTAGGGCTTCTGATTTTATAAGCTAGCGGTTTGTGATTTGTTAGGGTTCTTTATACACTTTTCCGCTTCCTTCAATTTTTCCAAGTATTTCGGAGGGATTTCCCTTGTAAAAAAGGTTTCCTGATTTGTGTAAATGGTAATGTAGCTTCCCGTTTTCAGGCGCTCTTATATATGCTTGCCCGATAGAAATACTTTCCACAAAAACGAAATCTGTTACTTCTGCATCGTACCCATATAAGTAATTTGTTCCGTTAGAATAACAGAGCAACGAATTGGTTTTACATTTCAAATAAAAATTTCCGGCTCCATGAGAGCTGGTTCTAACCTCATTAAAAGTTCCTTGGATTGTACAGTCTCCTCCTTCTGTTCTCACAACCAGCGTATCTTGCGAAAAATTATTTGATGTGGTAATATTTCCGGTGTTACTTGTTTTAATGTATTTAACGTAAGGGCAGGTTACTTCTACCCGAATACTTTTTTTGTATCCTCTTACAAAATTGCAACTGTTAAGGTTTTTAATAACCAATGTACCGCTTGTTACAGAAATATTTATTTTTTCTATGGTATTTCTGCCTCCCATAATTTTAACGCTATGTTCGTTTCCTTTGTTAACGGTTACTTCTAAATGAGCTTCGAGATCTATGCTATTAAAAAATCCCGGATTTATGATTTTTTCTGTTTGTATTCCGGTTCTTTTAAAACAATCGGGAGCTCCGGGCTTGTTACACGAAACAAGTAAGATAAGGCATAGATATATCGCAATAATATTTTTCAATTCCTTTTATTTTATGTAGTGCCGGTATCCAATCCCATAATCAAAATTGTAGGCTACTGCCCAATGAGAGCGCATGCCAAAATTAATCATCAACCCTTTTTTACCATAGTAACGAATTCCGAGCCGATGAAAAATTAAGCCATCGGGAGCAGTTAGTTGGCGGAGGTATATACCCATTTCAATCGGAAAACTGACTCTTCCAATATTATACGAATAGCAAATTTTTGGCCCGAAACGGGTTTTATCTATTACATGGTTTGTTTTAATCCCTTCTGTTTTCAAATCTTTTATATAATTCTCTTCATAAAACCAATCAAATCCGCCGCCAAACTTATGGGTGTTTCGTTTGTTGTAGTGGTATTCAAAGGAAAGGGTACTCACTAGTTGTTTCTTTCCTTTAATCTCTCCATCATTAAAACCATAAGCATTCCATACGCACCATTCGTGCTTACTTTTGGCGGCGGTGCTGCTATCACGTAGAATAATTTTTTCTTCCTGTTTTGATATTGCCTTAAAGTTAATGCCAAGACCAATACCCAATACGTTTAAACCTAAGTTGGGTGATTGCCCCCTGCCGTTGCTGATGTGGTTAAACATAAAACCGGGTTCTAATTCTATTTTGTTGTTTATCGGAATTTTCCAAAACCACTTAAACTGTACATAAGCATTTAAGTGGCTGCCAATGGCATAATTTTTTTGATTGGTTTTTATATTGAAAGGATTGGTAACAAAGGCAGGCCCCCAACATAACCGCATAATCAGCCTTTTTGCTGAAATATTTTTATTAAGCGGAATTTCGGCAAAGGGTGCGGCAATAATTCCATATCCCAGTTGCCCGGGGTTGGCATAATCAATAACACTAAATGTTAATCCGATTTCCGGTAAATTATTCTCTAAATGCCATAGTTTAGCCCCATTTGTGGGCTTTACGATATTTAGCTCGTAAATTTTTGGGTAGCCTTGTATTAAATTAGCCAGTATTTCGCGGTGTTGCATAATAATGGCAGCATTGGCGTATGGTTTTATGTACCAGTTGCTTCCGTTTATATTTTTATCCTGAGCCTTAGGTAGTATGACTGCTATGTTTAAAAACAACAATAGCAGAA
Organism: uncultured Akkermansia sp.; assembly: GCA_964585565.1. GTDB lineage: Bacteria > Bacteroidota > Bacteroidia > B-17B0 > Aurantibacillaceae > Aurantibacillus. The sequence goes on from CAZPEC010000001.1 coordinate 74,670, forward strand.
ATATTCTTTTCATAGGATTTCAAAAATAGTTAAAATTCGGTGCTCTGTCCGGTTTACGGAGTAAAAGTTTTCCCTTAATTTTAGACGAAGTTACTTTCGGCTTATTTACAAAGAATGCTGCGCTATAAAAATATATTTTACTACTTGTTTTTGGCTACTTTTTTTAGTTCCTTAATTTATCTGTACATACAAAAGGGAAGTTCTTTGGAAAGTGAAACGATGCAAAGTGCTGGAAAAAATGCGGGACTTGATATATACGCTCAAATTCAAGAATTAGTAAAAGAAAATATTACCCATCCTTTAGCCATCCTATTGCTGCAAATCATTACCATTATTTTTTGTGCGCGAACTTTTGGATTTATATTCTCGAAAATAGGCCTGCCCGCAGTAGTTGGCGAAATTTTTGCCGGACTTTTTTTGGGACCTTCTTTTATGGGGAACTGGTTTCCGGAGTTTAATTTGTATTTATTTCCTCAATCGTCATTGGGTAATCTTCACTTTTTGAGCCAGGTGGGATTGGTGTTGTTTATGTTCGTAATTGGTATGGAACTTGATTTAAAGGTGCTTAAAAATAAAGTTCATGATGCCCTAATCGTCAGTCACACCGGAATATTTTTATCCTTTAGTTTGGGGGTTTATATTGCCTACAGGTTATATACCGATTTTGCTACCGAAAACACCTCTTTTTTGGCTTTTTCTTTATTCATGGGAACAGCCATGAGCATAACGGCTTTCCCGGTTCTAGCCCGAATCATTCATGAGCGAAATCTTACCAAAACAAAATTGGGCTCAATGGCTATTACTTCCGCTGCCATCGATGATTTAACCGCCTGGTGTGTGTTGGCTACTGTAATAGCCATTGTAAAAGCCGGTTCTGTGGCGTCTTCGTTTTTTACAATATCCCTGGCAGTAACTTTTGTGTTTGTGATGATAAAATTGGTGCATCCTTTTTTAAGAAAAATGGGTGAGATATACTCTCATAAAGAGGCTCTGAGTTTAAATATTGTTGCCGCTATTTTTGGCATACTTCTCATATCGGCTTTTATGGCTGAAATAATAGGTATTCACGCTCTATTTGGTGCTTTTTTGGCCGGCGTTATAATGCCCCCATCCGTAAACTTCAGAAAAATATTAATTGAAAAAACAGAGTCTGTTTCTTTAGGCTTACTACTCCCCTTATTTTTTGTATTTACCGGACTGCGTACTCAAATAACTCTGCTTAACGAAGAGCATTTGTGGAAAATAGCCGCATTCATCATTTCTTTGGCGGTAACCGGAAAATTGATTGGAGCCACGTTGGCAGCAAAATTTTTAGGTCAAAACTGGAGAACCAGCCTTTCATTAGGAGCTTTAATGAACACACGTGGTTTAATGGAACTGGTTGTGTTAAACATTGGGTACGATTTAGGAATACTTTCTCCCGAAATTTTTGCTATTATGGTTATTATGGCCCTTGTAACCACTGTTATGACTGGCCCTTTATTAGATTTAATTAATTTTATTTTCAAAAAAGATAAAGAGGAAACACAGGAAGTGAAGAAACAAAACTTCAGGATTTTGTTATCGTTTGCAAACGCAAACGGCGGTAGAAAATTGCTTCGATTGGTTAACCTGCTTACCGGTTATAGCAAATCTACTACCGAAATTACAGCTTTGCATGTTACCCCTAATACGGATATTAATCAGTACCAGCTGGATGAGTACGAAAAAGAGAGTTTTAAACCCATAAAGCAGGAATCGGCTAAGCTTAATTTACCGATTAAAACGCTTTATAAAGTAAACAACAATGTTAATGATACCATACTGGAGGACGCCAATTCGGGAAACTATGATATTTTGCTGGTGGGAGCCGGTCAATCGTTATTTAGCGGAACTATATTGGGAAAAGTGATAGGGCTAACATCCACGGCACTACAACCCGAGAAATTAATCGGGGCTCTTTTGGGTAAAGGTTCTTTATTTAAGGGGAAAGGTTTTTTGGATGCCAAAAATTCTCAGTTTATAATGGATAGTAAAATACCGGTAGGTGTTTTTATCGACAATAAAACGGATAGCATAGATAATATCATCATGATTATTACTTCTGTGAGCGATGTGTTTTTGTTTTTTTATGCGAAGAAAATTGTACGCAACAGCATAGTTAGCATAACTATATTGGATTATAACGGCATTATTGAAGGTAATTTTGATTTAAGGGAAGAAGTAAAGGCATTGAACGAATTGGGCGCCGGGAATGTGAAGTTGATAGATAGAAACAGCCGTAACCAACTGGCTTTAGATGATTTTCAATTATTAATTTCCAGTTTAGATGGTTACGAAACTTATTCCGAAGCTTTTGAGGAAACTGAGATTAAATCCCTGAGCATGTTGCTTATCCGTCCTTAAATTATGGTAAAAAATCTAAAAAAAGAATGTGCCCTTTTATATTTCATAAATTTGCCTGTTTATGAGTCGTAACGAAACACTGCAGTCTTTTAATCGTCTGCTGGACATAATGAATGAGTTGAGGGAGAAATGCCCCTGGGATAAAAAGCAAACAATGGAAACACTCAGGCATCTTACCATAGAAGAAACTTTTGAACTTAGTGAGGCAATCCTTTCTTCCAATGCCGATGAAATAAAAAAAGAACTGGGTGATTTACTCTTACATATTGTTTTTTACGCTAAAATAGGTGAGGAGCAACAGTTTTTCACACTAAGAAAGTTAATAGATGATTTGTGCGATAAGTTAATTTATCGTCATCCTCATATTTATGGCGATGTGAGTGCAGAAACAGAAGAACAGGTAAAGAAAAATTGGGAACAGATTAAGCAGAGTGAAAAAAATGGTAATAAAACCACTCTCTCCGGTATTCCGTCGGGTATGCCCGCGCTTTTAAAAGCTTACCGAATACAAGAAAAAGTTAGTGCCATTGGATTTGATTGGGAAAAACCTGAGCAGGTATATGAAAAGGTGAAAGAAGAACTTGCCGAGTTTGAAAAGGAAAGAAAAGAAGGAAATATGGACAAGGCCAAACGAGAGTTTGGTGATATACTTTTTTCTTTGGTAAATTATGCTCGCTTTTTAAATATTAATCCGGATGATGCTTTGGAATTAACCAACAAAAAATTTACTAAGCGCTTTAATTATTTGGAAAAGAGAGTGAAGGAGCAGGGGAAAACATTGAAAGAATGCTCTTTGGATGAAATGAATGTTTTTTGGGAGCAAGCAAAACTATTAAAAAATGACTAAGCGTTTTTTTTCCGATAAAAGTCTTCCGCTGCTCATATACTTATTTTTTTTACTGATAACCTCTTTCTTTGTTATACGTTATCAAAAGCACGAGTTGCACTTAATTATTAATAGTTTTGTTGGAAACTATTGGATAGATAAATTATTCCTCTACCTTACATGGTTTGGAGATGGTATACTGGGTGTAGTTATTTTACTGCTTGTTTTTATGTACAATGTAAGATTAGGTGCGTATCTAACTCTGGTATTTATAGCTGCAGCCATTACCACGAGTATACTTAAGTACTCCTTATTCAGCGATGCTCCCCGCCCTCATTTTGTTTTTCAATGGACAGACCCGCATGAAATTAATAAAGTTGACGGAGCGGAGTTAATGATACTTAGAAGTTTTCCGAGCGGCCACGCCACTCAATCTTTTGCCTTGTATTTTACTCTGGCATTGGCTTCTATCAGCCGTCGAACGCAGGTTGCGTTTAGTTTATTGGCCGTATTTACCGCATTTAGCCGGGTATATCTCTCACAGCACTGGGTGCAGGATATAATAGCAGGGAGCGTGGTGGGCGTTTTTTATGCCTTATTATTTTACTTTATTTTTTACCAAAAAAATTTTTTGAAAAACTGGAATAAACCATTGTTTAGCAAGATTGATAGGCATTAGAAAAGTAGATAATAATTTTTTTGCCGTACTATTGGTTGTAATAGTGTCTTCGTTGGCATTTATTCCCCTGATAGGGAATTGCAATTTGTTTGATTGGGATGAAATTAATTTTGCCGAGTGTGCCCGAGAAATGTTGGTTACCGGAAATTATACTACAGTTCAAATTAATTTTCAACCATTTTGGGAAAAGCCCCCGCTGTATATATGGCTTCAGGCACTGAGTATGAACCTATTTGGGGTTAATGAATTTGCCGCAAGGTTTCCAAATGCAATTTGTGGCGTATTTACCTTGCTTTTAATTTACCTTGTCGGAAAAAAATTATTTACTATCAAGTTCGGAATCATCTGGTCTTTCCTGCACTTGGCTACCATGTTACCTCATCTTTATTTTAAATCGGGTATAATAGATCCTTGGTTTAATTTTTTCATACTTCTATCGTGTATATTGTTTTTTTACGGAACCAAATATGAAGGCAAACGTGCTTTTTGGCCCTATACATTTTCTGCAATCTCACTCTCGCTGGCAGTTTTAACTAAAGGTCCGGCGGCCCTACTAATAGTTTGTTTAACCATACTGGCATACGTACTTTATGGCCGTATGCTTGTTATACTTAAAACTCCGAGTTTTTACTGGTTTATTTTTCTTACAATATTGGGAAGCATTTCGTGGTTTGCTTATATGTGGTTTACGGGAAAACAAGAAATTGTTACCGCTTTTATTGATTACCAAGTTAGGCTGTTTAAAACAGCCGATAGCGGACATGGAGGCCCATTTTATTATCACTTATTGGTTTTGTTGTTTGGTTGTTTTCCCTCCTCAATATTTTTTCTGAAGGGAGTGGTTAAAAATACCATGTTAAATGAGCAACAATTGAAATTTAAAAAGGTGATGCTATCCTTATTTTTTGTTGTACTTATCATATTCTCCATAGTGCATACTAAGATTGTTCATTACTCTTCTCTGTGTTATGTGCCATTATCCTTTGTTGCAACCCTCGCTGTACTTGATATTAAAACGAATCGCAGTATGCACTCACTTCTTAAAGCTGTTTTTATAATTGTATCTTCTGTTGTTCTTTCTCTTCTTCTTTTATTTTCTGTTTTTGCGAAAATAAAACCGCTTATTCAATCAAGTGAGCTAATAGAGGATGAGTTTGCCAAGCAAAATCTACAGGTTTTTTTATCATGGCATCCGGGGTATTTAATGGTTCCTATATTGTTTGGTGTGTCTGTGTTTTTTATTTATAAAGGTTTTTTTGGAGCAAACTTTCGAAAATTACTACTGGGTTTTGTCATTCATTTGTTTTTTATTCAAGCTGCAATTTATTCATTCGTACCTAAGATTGAACTTGTTTCACAGCGACCGGCCATTGATTTTTATCGGTTTGTTTCCACACAAGATGCGTATGTAGAAACACACGACTTTAAAAGTTATGCATATTTGTTTTATTCGGCTAAAAAACCCGAAATAGAGCCTAATACTAATCGGTCAAAATACATAGAACGTTTTTACTCTTTTCAGGATTCTACTATTTTTAAGCCTAACTATTACGCATTAGCGAATTTAATGTGGATGCTGGAGGGAGAAATTGATAAACCGGCCTATGTTGTTAGTAAGTGTACTTCCGAAAATGGTTTAAAAAATTATTCGGATTTACACAAACTATACTCACTTAATGGTTTTAATTTTTACGTAAGAAAACAAAAACCTGACAATTAGTCGCCATTAAATACTGGCACAATTAATGATATTAAAACTCCGGTATTTTTGATTGTAAGGATATGATGAACTATAATGATAGTCCTTTTGGCCGTTTTCGGTCGCTGATGGATGATGATACGGATTTTATCCCGCTACTCACTCCAAGCGACGAAGAAAACTTTGAGGCGGAAAAAATGCCTGAAATTCTGCCAATTTTACCGCTCAGGAACATGGTATTGTTTCCCGGGGTTGTTATACCAATTACTGTAGGAAGGGATAAATCCATACAACTGATTAAAGAAGCAAACGCAGGTAATAAAATTGTGGGGGTAGTTGCTCAAAAAAGTGATACGGTTGAAGACCCCGATCAGGACAGTTTATACATGGTGGGTACCGTTGCCAACATTATTCGTTTGCTCAAAATGCCCGACGGAACTACTACCGTTATAATTCAGGGGAAAAAACGTTTCAAGATTGAGTCATTCATTGAAAAAGATCCTTATTTAAGAGCAAGAGTATTGCCATTTAACGAAATAAAACCGGATAAGGACGATAAAGAATTTCAGGCAATCATAAGTAATATTAAAGAAGTTTCTCATCAAATTATCCGAAAGTCTCCTAACATACCAAGCGATGCAGCTTTTGCTATCAATAACATAGAAGGCTATAATTTTCTTATTAATTTTGTTTCATCCAACATGAACAGCACTACCGCCGAGAAGCAGGTAATGCTTGAAATTGCCAATGTTAAGGAACGCGCACTTAAATTATTGGAGCATTTGAACCGAGATTTACAAATGCTGGAGCTTAAAAATAAAATTCAGGATAAAACAAAACAGGATATAGACAGACAACAACGGGAGTATTTTCTGAATCAGCAAATGAAAACCATTCAGGAAGAGTTGGGCGGTAATAATTTTGAGCAGGAAATAAATGACCTTAAAGAAAAAGCTAAAAATAAAAAGTGGCCTCAGTACGCAGCAGAAGCTTTTGAAAAAAATATCTCAAAACTTCAGAGAATGAACCCTAACGCTGCAGAGTATGCTATTCAAACAAACTATTTGGAACTGCTGATTGATTTACCCTGGGATGAAGTAAGTAGCGATAATTTTGATATTGCACACGCACAACAAGTGCTGGATGAAGATCATTTTGGTCTCGAAAAAGTAAAGGAAAGAATTATTGAGCATTTAGCTGTTTTAAAACTAAAGCAAAATTTGAAAAGCCCCATAATTTGCTTGTATGGCCCACCGGGTGTAGGGAAAACCTCCTTAGGCAGAAGCATTGCCAAGGCACTGGGTAGAAAATACGTTCGAATGAGTTTGGGAGGGTTAAAAGATGAAAGTGAAATTAGGGGGCATCGTAAAACTTATATTGGGGCAATGCCTGGCAGGATAATACAAAATCTTAAAAAAGTGCAATCTTCCAACCCTGTTTTTATTTTGGATGAGATTGACAAAGTCGGTAGAGATTTTCATGGTGATCCGTCTTCTGCATTATTGGAAGTGCTTGACCCCGAGCAAAACAAAACTTTCTATGATAATTTTCTTGAGTTGGATTATGACTTAAGTAGGGTTATGTTTATTGCAACATGCAACAACTTAAGCACCATTCAGCCTGCTCTTCGTGATAGAATGGAAATAATAGAAGTAAGCGGCTACACCGTAGAAGAAAAAATAGAGATTGCTAAAAGACACTTGCTCCCGAAAGCCAACGAAGAAAACGGCTTAAAGAAAGGAAAAGTGAAGTTGAATGATAAACTGATAGAATTTATTATTGATAATTACACGGCAGAAAGCGGCGTGAGGGGTTTGGAGAAAATGATTTCTAAGATTATTCGTCACGTGGCCGTTTTTATTGCTAAGGGAGAAGAATTACCTAAAATTGATGAGGTAAGTTTGGTGAAAATATTGGGGCCAACCCATGTAAAAGACAAATATCAGGGAAATGATATAGCCGGCGTGGTAACCGGTTTGGCATGGACTCAGGTAGGTGGCGATATACTCTTTATTGAAACCAGTTTAAGTAAAAGCAAGAATCCAAGGCTTACCCTCACGGGAAATTTGGGAGAGGTAATGAAAGAAAGTGCTACCCTTGCTTTGGAATACATTAAGGCTCACCCCCATCTATTGGGTATAGATTCTGCTGTTTTTGATGAAACTTCCGTTCATATTCATGTGCCCGAGGGAGCCACGCCAAAGGATGGACCAAGTGCAGGAATAGCCATGTTAACATCTATTGCCAGTGCCATTACCAAACGAAAAGTAAGAAAGGCCTTGGCTATGACCGGAGAAATTACACTGAGGGGTAAGGTGCTCCCCGTTGGAGGAATTAAGGAAAAAATTTTGGCAGCTAAACGTGCCGGAATAAAGGAAATCATTTTATGTGAGGACAATCGAAAAGATGTGGATTACATTAAATCTCACTATATCAAGGGTTTGCAATTTCATTACGTAAAAACGATGAACGAAGTTCTGGAAATTGCACTACTTAAGGAAAAAGTAAAAGTATAGTAAGGAGATTTGCTGCTCAGTAAGTCCTAATTTCGGGTTGCAATAAAAGCACCACAAAATCAAGCTCAAGCACAATCTAATAAAAATAATGCCGTAAATTTGTGCCGCTTAATTGAACAATCCCGGTTCTAATATTCAAACTCAGGCAGTGGGGTACACCAAGTTTACAGCCTACCTTCATTTAACCAAATTCAGGTTGGGAAGTTTGGTTGTTTTTTCTGCTGTGGTAACCTACTTAACAGTATCCGACAATGTTTTATGGCAGCAATTACTGGCTCTTTCCTTAGGAGGTTTTATGGTAACCTCCGCCGCCAATGGCTTCAATCAAATTTTGGAAAGAGATTTGGACAAGCTCATGGAAAGAACTAAAAACAGACCAATGCCTACGGGTGCCCTTTCTCAAACAGAAGCTATGGTATTCTGTACCATATTAGGCGTTTTAGGAACTGTATTATTGTGGGTTTATACCAATCCCTTAAGCGGTATTTTAGGGTTCATTTCAATTGTACTTTACGCCCTTGTTTATACGCCTTTAAAAAGAATTACCCCATTTTCCGTTTTTGTTGGAGCTTTTCCCGGAGCGCTCCCTACACTCATTGGAGCCGTGGCATCAACATCCGGATTTGGCAGTATCTCATTTTTTGGTATACTGCTGTTTAGTATACAGTTTTTTTGGCAATTTCCACATTTTTGGTCGTTGGCTTGGTTTAACGACGAAGATTATCGTAAAGCCTCTTTTTTCATGTTGCCATCAAAAGGTGGTAAAGATGCTTCTTCTAAATTTCAGATTCTTATTTACTCCGTTTTTTTGTTGATTGTGAGTACCTTTCCTTTCATGTTTCATATGGTGGGGCTAATAAGCACCTTGGCTGTAGTACTGTGTGGTATTACCATGTTGTTGCAAGCATATAATTTTTACAGAATAGATTCCGACCAAAATGCAAAAAAATTGTTTATTGTTAGTTTGGTATACCTTCCTGTAGTTCAATTAGCACTCATGACTAAAGCATAAAATAAATTATGGAAACCGCTAAACCCAAAATTAAAAAGCAGTCGCCCCATAAAGCTGAAATGGAAGCCATGCGCAGAAAAACCGCCAAGCCTTTGCTGTGGATTGGCATTGTAAGCATTATCATGCTTTTTTCGGGACTCACCAGCGCCTATATTGTAAGAGCAAATAACGGGAACTGGCTGGTTTTTCAGCTGCCGCCTGTAGCAATGCTAAGCACAGCCATTATTATAACCAGCAGTATAACCATGTTTATTGCTCAATTTTCCATTAAGAAAAACGCTTTTAAGCAAACCACGCTGTTCTTATTTATAACCTTGTTATTAGGTATAGCATTTACTTATACGCAATACCTTGGTTGGAAGCAACTTACGGCGCAGGGCATATATTTTTTAGGAAAGTACAGCAACGCCTCAGGCTCCTTTCTATATCTAATTGCTTTAGTACACATTTTGCACCTTGCAGGTGGTATTTGGGCCCTGTTGATAACTTTATTCAAATCCCTAAAAAAACGCTATCATGCAGGCGACTATCTAGGTATTGAGCTTTGCGCCATATACTGGCATTTTTTAGATGTTTTATGGATATATTTGTTTTTGTTTTTGTATTTTTTTCGTTAAAATTGTACCCGTATTTTAAAAATTCTTAACAAAATTTTATGGCTCATACTGCTGAAATTGACGTGAAAGAGGCTTGGAGCGGCGGACAGTCCCCCTTCCGGGTTAGTTATGGAAAAATGTTTATGTGGTTTTTCCTGGTGTCCGATGCCTTAACCTTCGGTGGTTTGTTGGTTTCATACGGTTTTATCCGTCACAAATATGCTGAGGTTTGGCCCAAGGCTGAGAATGTGTTTACCCACTTCCCGTTTGTTCATGAACATATACCATTGGCTTATGTGGGTTTAATGACTTTTATCCTCATCATGTCTTCGGTAACCATGGTATTGGCTGTGGAAGCAGGTAAGCGTATGGACAAAAGAGGGGTTATTATTTGGATGTTTTGGACAATAGTAGGTGGACTTGCTTTCGTTGGCTCTCAGGCTTGGGAGTGGTATCACTTCATCATTGGAACAGAAGAAGGAGCCTTGCGTAATGTTTGGGATATGGAGCAAGGAAAATATGTACAGCAAGTGTTTCATGGCGCTAATATGGTAGTTAACGAGTATGGTGTGCCCCAGTTTGCCAATTACTTCTTCTTTATAACCGGTTTTCACGGAACTCACGTATTTTCAGGAGTGGTGCTTAATTTTATCATATTCCTCAACGTGTTAAAGGGCGTTTATCATCGTCGCGGTCATTACGAAATGGTCGAAAAAGTTGGTCTTTACTGGCACTTTGTAGATCTTGTGTGGGTATTTGTATTTACTTTCTTCTATCTGCTTTAATAAACAATTTAAAACGATTATTATGGAATTTCACGACGATTATCCTTCATACGAAACAATGTATAACCACGACGAGGCCTACGGAAAAAAGGCTCGCCGTACTTTGTGGAATGTTTTTTGGGTGATGCTTTTTATCACTATTTTCGAGTTAATAGTTGGTTTTTATGCTCCCAGTCAGGGATGGACAGGAACTTTGGGTCTCAAAGTACTCTTTATAGGCTTAACTATTATTAAAGCTGCGGCTATCGTATGGTGGTTTATGCACTTGGGTCATGAAGTAAAGTTTTTCAAATATGTTATTCTGCTTCCGTACACAGTGTTCATGCTTTATACCATATTTATTGTACTAACAGAGGGAACCTATGCAGGTGGTTCCGGTAGGTTTGCTAAGCTTGATCCTATTTTTGCCGAGCAACAAAAGGAATTGTCTAAAAAACACCATGGCGGAGCCTCTCATCAAGAATCAGCTAAAGAGGAACCAAAGGGTGAGGAAGGCCACGGGCACTAAAAAATTTAAAAATCCGCCAAAGCGGATTTTTTCTTTTTATAACCCTTTGCTTTTTAAAACTTTAGTTAGATAATCTAGTCTATCCTATTCAAAATAATTCTGTTAAAATTTTTTAATAAATGAATTTATAGTTATATTAGCCCCTCAAAACCCTAATGTATTGTATGAGAAAAATATCCACTTTAACAATCGCCGCAAGCTTATTTATTTTAACAAGCACAGGAGCTTTTTCGCAAAAGGTATTGAAAAAAGCCGATGCTTGCTTTGAAGTAGGGCAGTATCATGCTGCTATCACCTATTACAAACAGGCTTATGCCGGCGCCTCTAAGGATAAAAAGGCCATGATTTTATACAAAACAGGTTACGCCAGTCATGAAATTAATGATTATAAAGGCGCTGAAACCAATTACCAAAAAGCTATTCAAGCAAATTATGACGACCCGATTGTATATTATCGCCTGGCTGAAGTATTAAAATCCCAGGGGAAGTATCCGGAGGCCATTGTGGAGTTTAATAACTATAAGGCAAAGGGTGGTAATGCCAAAAAGGCCGATTTAGGTGTTAAGTCTTGTGAGCTGGCTCAAATGTGGAAAGACCAGCCTCTTCGATATAAAATGGAAAACATGGCACTTATCAACTCAAAAGAGTCAGATTATGCGCCTTCTTTTGCCGATAAAAAGTATTCTACCATTCTTTTTACATCGCGCCGTCCCGGTAATGCCGGAGGGGAAATAGATGCCAATACCGGAGGAAACAAATCCGATATTTACGAAACAAAGGTGGATAAAAATGGTAAATGGTCTACGCCTGTAATGATTGCTCCTACCATTAACAGTAAGTTCAATGAGGGCGTTGCTTGCGTTAGTAAAAAAGGCGATATGATATTTTTTACCCGCAGCCCGGAGACTCCAAACAAACAGCTAAAGCCGCAGATATACATGGCTAAAAAGCAGGGAAGCACCTGGGGTGTAGCTCAGCCTCTTCCTTTTTGCATAGATACAATTGCCTTTGGTCACCCGTATCTTAGCGCAGATGGTAAAATGTTGGTGTTTGCTTCCAGAATGGAAGGTGGTTACGGTGGAGCTGATATTTGGTTTAGTTCTTTTGATGCTAAAGCAAACGTTTGGGGCAAGCCTGTTAATGCCGGGCCTGCCGTTAACACAGAGGGAGATGAGCTTTATCCAACACTTTCCGATGACGGCAGAAAATTATATTTCTCTTCGGATTATCACCCGGGAATGGGGGGTTTGGATATCTTCGTTGCTGAAGGAGATAATTACAAGTTTACAAAGCCTGTAGAAAATCTTAAAGCACCTCTTAACTCTACTGCTGATGATTTCCGCATAATATTTGAGGGTAAAAAACAACGTGGTTTTCTTACCAGTAACCGTGAGGGTGGTAAGGGAAGTGATGATATTTGGAGCTTTAACTTACCGCCGCTCAATTTTGAAGTAAAAGGTATGATAGTGAGTGAGGGTGATATCATGAAAGGCGGAAAAGGAAAAGGTGAGCCTGTTGAGAATGTAAAAGTGAAAATTGTAGGTAGCGATGGAAGTATTAAAGAATTTGTTACCGGAAAAGATGGTTCTTACAACCTGCCAAAACTGAAAGAGAATACAACGTATACTATTTCTACAGAAACAGGTAAGGGATCTAAATCAGCTACGCATAATCGCGATGGTTTCTTGGCTAACAAAGACCAAAAAATAATTTCAACCGCAGGTAAAGATAAGTCGCACACCTTTGTTGCTGACTTTGAAGTAAAGCCGGTTATTCCAAACTTGCGTATGCCGGAGATACAATATGCTTTAGGTAGTGCAGAGTTATTACCAAACTCTAAAGACTCATTAAACTATTTATTTAATATTTTAAAAGACAATCCTACCATTATAGTTGAGCTTAATGCCCACACTGATAGCCGCGGTAAGTTAGATAAAAACATGAAACTCTCTCAGGATCGTGCTCAGTCTTGCGTTGACTATTTAGTTAAGGAAAAAGGTATTGCAGCTGCTCGACTTTCTGCCAAGGGTTTCGGACCTACTCAGCTGTTAATTTCTGATGCAGAAATTGCCAAAGCAAAAACCAAAGAAGAAAAAGAAGCTTTACATCAAAAAAATCGTCGTACAACTTTCAGGGTATTGAGCTTTGATTACGTTGATCCTAATGCCCCCAAAGATGGAGGAGGAAGCGGCGGTGGTGGTGGAACCGGTGGAGGCGGAAAGAAAGGAGATGATGACGAAGAGGAAGAAGATTAATGGGGTTATTAATATTTGCAAAAAAGGCTGTATATTGTATACAGCCTTTTTTGCTTTAATGCAGGCTAATATTTCATTATGCAATCATTATCCCGATTTGTTGTATATAGAAGCAGTGCCGGAAGCGGGAAAACATACACCTTAGTAAAAGAGTATCTTAAACTTGCCCTTCATGATGACCGAAAAATCAGCAAAAATTTTAAATCCATATTAGCGCTTACTTTTACCAATAAGGCAGCCGCAGAGATGAGAAATAGAATACTTTCTGCGCTGAAAGAAATGGCTATTAGTGGTTCCGATTTTGGATTAAAAAAAGATTTGGCAAGCGAATTAAGTCTGAGTTATGATGAATTAGAATCTCGTTCAAATGAATTGCTGACCTATATTCTTCATCACTATGCTGATTTTTCAGTTAGTACCATCGATAGTTTTTCTCATAGAATTATAAAAACGTTTGCCCAGGATTTAAAATTGCCGGTTAATTTTGAGTTGCAAACCGATACTCAGGAATTTTATAGAAGGGTGGTATCAGGACTTATTAATGAAATTGGGACTGATTCGGAGATTACCGCCTTGATGAAAGATTTTGTTTTTTCTAATATTGATGCCAATTCAACCTGGGACCCTCAGCAAAGTATTGAGGAGTTTGTTTTTAGCATTCAAAAAGAAAACGCACTGGAACACCTTAACAAATTAGAATATACGGATGAAGAATCACTTAATAATTTCAGAAATTTCAGAAGAAATTTTTTAGAAGATTTCCAAAATAAGTTACGTAAGCCGGCCCAAGAGGCACTAAAAATTATAGAAGAAAACGGATTAACAGCGCAAGATTTTTATAGGGGTATTTCCGGTCCTGTTGGCTTATTTAATAAGTGTGTTTTGGGGAATTTAACAGATGATCCAAGAAACAGTTATGTTAAACAAACGCTTGATACCAACAAATGGTATGCTGATTCTAAAGATAAACAAACAAAACAAATAATTGATACCATAAGCAGTAAATTACAAGAGCTTCTTCAGCGGATTAACGAAACATTAGACAAAGAATGGATAAAATATAAACGCTACAGTTTGCTGGGGAAACAAATATATCCGGTGTTGTTACTTAAAAAAATAAAACAATTAACGGATATTCTTAAGAAAGAAGAACAATTGGTGTTTGTTGAGGAATTTAACACCCGTATACATGAATTTATTAAACATGAACCTGTAAATTACATATACGAACGCTTGGGCGATCGATATTCCAATTTTTTGATTGACGAGTTTCAAGATACCAGTACCTTGCAATGGCTCAACACCCTTCCTCTTGTACATAATGGTTTGGCAGAAGGTAAATTTAACTTATTGGTAGGAGATGGCAAGCAAAGTATATACCGATGGCGTAACGCTAATGTAACACAGTTTATGAAGCTTCCTGAGTTGCAGGGCGATAATAAAAATTCTGAACTGGAAGAACAAGAACATGCGCTAAAAAGAAATTTTAAAGAAGAAATTCTCAATAAAAATTTCAGAAGTTTTATAAATATAGTTGAGTTTAATAACCAGATTTTTTCTACACTGTCGGAAAAATATTTGAATAGTTTTTTCAAAGAAGTATATAGCACCGTTAAACAGCAAATTGTTTCGCAGCAGCAAGGATATGTACAGGTTCTTTATAAAAAACTATCTTCTTCTGATTTAGAAAATTTTCATTGTGAAACAACACTTAACCATATAAACAAATGCTTGCAGCAGGGATTTTCCTATAAAGATGTTTGTTTGATTACATACACTAATTTTCAAGGCAGTTTATTGGCTTCTTACTTATCGGAGAAAAATGTTCCGGTCGTTTCCTCCGATTCTTTGTTGATTACTAAAAATGCTGAAGTGAATTTTATCATATCTTTTTTAAGATATATTGTAAATAACCATGATGAAGTAGCCGCTGCTTCAATATTAAACCATTCTATTATATTATCACGTATTGATAATTCAGTATTAACTGACTACCTCACTCAAATAAAATCAAAGAATTTATTTGATTTATTGGGTGATATAAAATTTGACATCAGGCAGAAAGATTTTTTTGCCATGAACTTATTAGAGAGTGTTCATGCTATTATTTCAACTTTTTCTCTTAATTCGGTTCCAGGATCGGCGATATACCTGCAATTTTTTCTTGATGAAGTTGTCCGATTTATGAACAAATACGGCACCAGCTACTCTGAATTTCTTGTATGGTGGAAAAAACAATCCGAAAAAGCATCACTTGTGATATCTGAAGAATTGGATGCTGTTAAAATAATGACTATTCACAGGAGCAAGGGACTTGAATTTCCCGTAGTAATAGTGCCATTTTGTAATTGGCAGCTTAAGGTGCGTAATGCTTGGGTTTCTGTTAATGATGCCGACATCCCTATCCCGGCAGCCTATCTTCAGCTGGGAAATAAGGCTAAGGAGGCCGGTTTTGCTACAGAAGTAGAAGAAGAAACAGCCGAAACAAATCTGGATAATCTAAACTTATTATATGTTGCGTTTACAAGGGCTGTGCAGCGCTTGTATGTAATATGCGGACCATCTGAAAACACAAACAGAAATAACATTAGTGAGTGGATAAAGGAATCTATCCAAACTTATGGAAATTTTTCCGGGGAACAATGGTTGTTTGAATTGGGAACTCCATTGGATAAAATTCAGGAAAAGCATACACAAAAAACTAAGGAATATCTGTTAAAACCAATTTTTTTCGATAGAAATAATCAAACTATAAAAATTAAAAATTCCACAAATGATTACGAAAAAGATGGTTTAAAACCCGAAGAAAGGGGTATACTAATCCATCAGATACTTGAGCAGGTTACCTATGCTAAGGATGCACCTGAAGCATTAAATTATGCCGTTGTTAGGGGCATTATTCATCGCTCAAATATTTCAGAATACAGAGAAATTCTCTTACAGATAACTCAAGACAGTACTCTGAAGCCTTATTTTAATGAGCCTGCCATTATCAAGAAAGAACGCGAGTTTATTTCGAATTCGGGAAAGGTACTTAGACCCGACAGAATATGTTTTTTGAATGATGAGGTGTGCGTAATTGATTATAAAACCGGGAAAGAAGATAAAAAGAATCATTATGAACAAATGAAAGAGTATGAGGAGGTATTAATTTCTCTCGGTTACAAAAAAATCAGAAAAATTTTAGTTTACATATCGCCTTTTAAAGTTTTGGAAGTATATTAGTGTTTAAATGTTTATTATGAAGAAAATTAGTTTTTTGCTTGCGCTGTTACCGTTATTTACCATTTCACAAAAATCAGGAATACAGCTGTCATATATGGATAAAAATGTTTTGCCACAGAACGACTTCTATAATTATTGTAATGGAAATTGGATGAAAACTTTTAAAATGTCAGAAACGGATTCGAGGTATGGAAGCTTTAATGAAATTAATGATAATAACCTAAAAAATATTTACCTAATATACGAGAATTTACTTCAGGATGCAGCTATTAAAAACGGAACTAATCGACAAAAGTTGAGAGATTTTTATGCGACTGCCATGGATTCTTTAAAGGCAAACAGTCTTGGGGTAAAGCCGGTTTTACCAACTCTTAAAAAATTAGATTTAGTTAAATCGAAGAACGAATTAATTGCCGAATGGCATAAACTGGATGTTGTGGGAGTACGCATGTTTTTTAATTGTGCGGTAGAAGCAGACTTGAAAAATAGCAAAGTAAATCGTTTGTATATGAATCAAGGGGGATACGCTCTCCCTGATAAAGATTTTTATTATGCTGAGCGATTTGCTCCAATAACATCAGCCTATAAAAAATATATTTCTAAAGTTTTTACATTAACAGGCGTTTCGGAAGATAAAGCAAATAAAATAGCCGAAGAAGTATTTTTGTTTGAAAAGAAAATGCTTGAGCATGGAAAAACAGCTCCTGAAATGAGAGATATCGAGAAACTATACAATCCTGTTTCTTTGGCTGAACTTATGAAGTTTTCTCCCAGCCTAAGCATCAAAAACTATTTTAAATCTATTGGTGTTAAACCGCCCGATACACTTATTTTATCAAATATAGACTATTTTCGGAATTTGGATAAACTGGTTGCATCTACCGACTTGTCAGTTTTAAAAAATTATGCCAAGTGGCAGTTGCTTAATGAGGCAGCTTCTTATCTTTCTACAGACTTCTCAAGCGCTAAATTTGATTTTTACGGAACAGTATTAAGCGGAATAAAAACACAGAAAGCCCGTTGGCAGAGAGTACACAACACAATAAATACCCACTTGGGAGATCTTATTTCTGAGGAGTACGTAAATAAACATTTTCCGCAATCAGCTAAAGATAAATTAAATGTAATGATTGACAATTTAGTTTTAGCATACAGAGAGCGTATTGATAGCAGGGATTGGATGGATGAGCAAACAAAAAAACAGGCTCACCGAAAGCTGGATTTACTGATTCGAAAAATAGGTTTTCCGGACAAATGGAAAGATTATTCCGGTTTAAAGTTTGATAACAGCAGTTATTGGGCCAATGTTTGCAAGGCTGCCGAATATTCGAGCAAACTTAATTTAGGTGAATTATACAAACCGGTTGACAGATATAAATGGCAAATGACACCCGTTACGGTAAATGCCTACTATAACCCAACTACCAACGAAATAACTTTTCCCGCAGCTATATTACAGCCTCCTTTTTATGACCCCGAAGCAGATGATGCCGCTAATTATGGAACTATGGGTTCTATTATAGGACACGAGCTAACGCATGGTTTTGATGACATGGGCTCTCAGTTTGATGCAGACGGAAATATGTTGAACTGGTGGTCTCAAAAAGATTTGGAAAAGTTTAAACAAAAAAAACAAGGTATTATAAATCAGTTTAATACGTATGTAGCTATTGATACATTACGTGTAAACGGAGAAATGACTCAAGGAGAAAATATTGCCGATTTAGGTGGTTTAACCATGTCGTACTATGCGTACAAAAAATCATTAAAAGGAAATAAATCCCCTGTTATAGATGGTTTTACAGGAGAACAGCGTTTTTTTATAGCCTGGTGCCAAGGTTGGAAAACTATTTGCAGAGACGAAGAGCTTAAGCGTTTGCTAACGGTTGATTTTCACAGTCCCGGTTACTTTAGAGCATGGGCACCTTTAAGCAATATGAAAGAGTTTTATGAAGCCTTTGATGTAAAACCCGGCCACAAACTATACACTGAACCAGGTAAACGCGTAGAAATTTGGTAAAAAAATACATAGTTGTTTTTTTGCTGCTCATTTTTCCTGTATTTTTTTTCGCTCAACTTGAAACAATTGTAGAAGGTTGGAAAAACGATAAGGAGTTAAAAGGTGCCATTACCAGCTTTTGTGTTTATGATATTAAAACACAAAGTGTAATTGCTTCTCACAATCACCAAACCTTTGTAATGCCGGCAAGCACTCAAAAAGCCCTTACTACTGCCGCTGCTCTTTCAGTTTTAGGATCAAACTTTCGATTCTCTACCAAAATAGTTTACACGGGCACATTTAATAAAGATAACGGCCTGCTTAACGGAGATATTTTGATTATTGGAGGAGGAGACCCCACATTGCAGTCGGAGTACTTTTATAAGAAAGACACCATTACCGATAAATGGGCAAAGGCAATTAAAGAATTTGGAATAAAAGAAATAAAGGGGAGAATAATAGGTGATGCTTCTGTATGGGAAAAATTAGTCCCGAATTACTGGATTTGGGCAGATATCAGTAATTATTTTGGTGCTGTGCCTCTTGGATTGAATTTTATGGATAACAAATTTAAAATTATCTTTAAAACAACGGCTGCCGGCAATAAATCAGAAATTACAGGTACTCTGCCGCCCGGTATGTTTAATCGATTGACCTTAACCAATAAGGTAATAGCCGGCGGCACTGAAGATGAAGCCTATGTTTACGGAGATCCGTTCGGCTTTGATAAAGTAATAGCAGGAAAGCTACCGCCAAATAAAATCAATTACGAGGTGGAGGCAGCTTTGCCAGATCCGGCACTTCTTTGTGCCGAATTTTTGCATGGCTCCCTGCAAAAAGCAGGCATTAAATGCGAAATGGCTAAATGCGAAAGCAATTATACGCGCGTCGACAGCACATCTGTTAAAACAACTATTTACACACATTATTCACCTTCTCTTGATAAAATAGTTCAGGTAACTAACTTATTCAGTAATAATTTATATGCCGAAAGTATTTTGCGTGCCTTAGGAAAGGGCAGCTGGTACTTGGGTGCAGATGCCGTAAAGAAGTTTCTTATTTCAAAGTCAATAGATGTTTCTGAAATATACTATAACGATGGCAGCGGACTCTCCAGAGCCAACAACGTAACTACCAACTTGCAGGCCCAACTGCTGGCTAAGTTGGCAACAGAAGAGAATTTATATAAAACTTTTTATTCTTCTTTACCTATTGCCGGAAAATCAGGAAGTATGAGAAATGTAGGAAAAGGAACCTACATTGAGGACAAAATGCGGGCAAAAACAGGCTATATTAACAGGGCTAGGGGCTATTGTGGTTATTTGGAAACAAAAACAGGTCGTTTAATTTCCTTTTCGGTTTTATTTAATAATTATAATTGTACCCCGTCTCAGGCTAAACAAAAAATCGAAAAATTTTTAATTGCTTTGGCAGATTTATAGGGTGGGTAATTTGTTTTTTATTACTATATTAACAGTCCGATAGTGCCTACGCCTTGAATCTGCAAAAAAATAGTTTTCTGAAAGTAAAGCCCGGCGGATTTTTGAAGGTAATAAAATCTTCAGAACCGGATTCAACCTCTTTTAAACATAACAATCCAAAATTAATTGGGGCAATCATTCAAAGATCCGGTGAGGAATCTCTTGCTTTTTTTGAGAAGTATATTAATATCGGCAAAGAAAACACCTTGGTTATTTCCACCACTAATGAATTTAATATACGAAATTACCAGGCAGATTTGGAATCGATATTAAACTTAAGTAGAGTAAATAATATTCGATACATCAATAAATTTTTCGAAGCAGTAAATGAAAAATTACCAACCGGAGGAAAGTTTATAGTTTGTTTTGAAACAATAACTTCACGTAAAAGCAGACACAAAATTGGTAAAATTTTTATGATTGGCTACTTATGGTTTTCAATCGAGTTTGTATTTCTTCGTGTATTCCCAAAAGTTTGGGGTTTAAAAAAGTTGTATTTCTTGGTTACCAAGGGGCGTAACAGATTACTTTCAAAAGCAGAGGTTTTGGGCAGGCTGGTTAGTTGCGGCTTTAACATAGAAGATGTGCAGGCCTTTAATGGATTAAGTTATGCGGTGTGCACCAAAGTAAAAAAACCTGAGTACAACATGCGACCCAGTTATGGGCCTCTTTTCAAAATGAGGAGGGTAGGTAAGGGATATAAAGAGATTTACGTATATAAATTCAGAACCATGCACCCTTATGCCGAATACCTGCAAGATTATGTTTTGAGGCAAAACGGTTATTCAGAAACGGGGAAAATTAAAAATGATTTTAGATTAACCCCTTGGGGAAAAGTATTAAGAAAGTACTGGATAGATGAGCTACCCCAGCTTATAAATTTATTTAAAGGAGATCTGAAGTTGGTTGGTGTTCGTCCGGTTTCATTTCGCTATTTTCAAGATATACCAACCGAAATGCAGGAACTAAGATTAAAGTTTAAGCCCGGCTGTATCCCTCCTTATTTAGCCTTAAACAGAAAAAGC
This sequence comes from uncultured Akkermansia sp., assembly GCA_964585565.1. GTDB lineage: Bacteria > Bacteroidota > Bacteroidia > B-17B0 > Aurantibacillaceae > Aurantibacillus. The sequence goes on from CAZPEC010000001.1 coordinate 95,661, forward strand.
GATGTAAATTCGGTTTTACAGGCAGAGAAAGAGTATATGCTTGAGAAAATAGCAAAACCTTACACAACCGACATACGCTATTTCTTTATGGCGGTATACAATATTGTGTTTAGAAGAAAAAGGAGCAATTAGTACAACACGTCAATTTTACCAATCCCTTCTCTTATAATCTCAGGTTCTTCTCCCGTGCAGTTAATAACAGTAGAAGGGTATATGTTTCCAAAACCTCCATCTACAACCATATCTACTTTATGCTCGTATTGTTGATGAATAATTTCCGGATCAGAAAAATACTCGAGTATATCATCGCTGTTATCGTGCAAGCTGGTAGAAATGAGCGGATTTCCCAACTCTTCCACAATAGCTTGACAAATTACATTATTCGGAACCCGAATACCTACTGTTTTTCTGTTTTGTTTTATCAGCTTAGGAACTTTGCTGCTTGCTGTTAAAATAAAAGTATAGGGGCCGGGTAGTGCTCGTTTCATAATTCTGAATATGTGATTGGGGATAGCTTCTGTATATTCAGACAAGTGACTTAAATTGTTACACACAAAAGAAAAATTGGCATCTTCTGTACGAATCCCTTTTAGCCGACAAATTTTTTCAATAGCTTTTGCATTTGAAATATCACAACCAAGAGCGTATACGGTATCGGTAGGGTAAATAATAACGCCTCCATTTTTCAAACAACTAACTATGGCATTAATTAGATGAGGGTCTATTTTTTTTTCGTTAATTCTGATGAGCATCAGTAAGTACAGGCTTAGTGGTATTTATTAAACAGTTCCCAGCCCATTTTATAGGCGTATTCGATTTCTTCTACGTTTAATTCGGTATGGATATGGTTTTTTTCGGCAAAATCCAGTATGCTCTCTGTAGAAATATTTCCTGTTAAGGAATCCGTTGCCATAGGGCAACCTCCAAAACCGTGTATAGCCGAGTCAAAACGCTTACAACCACTTTCCCATGCCGCACGTATTTTTTCTGTAGCTGTTTCGGGTGTAGAGTGGAGGTGGGCGCCAATTTCAATATTTTTTAATTCGGGTATTAAAGTTCCAAAAAGTAATTTAATATTTTCAGGGGTTGAGCATCCGATGGTATCGGCTAAGGCAAGTATGCGAATTCCCATATCTCCCAGTTTTTTTGCCCAATCGCATACGATATCAGGGGTCCATTTATCTCCGTAGGGATTACCAAAAGCCATGGAAAGATATACAACGGCTGTTTTTTTGTATTTGATACAGAGGTTTTGTATTTCTTCAACTCTATTTAATGATTCTTCAATCCCCGAGTTTGTATTTCTTTGCTGAAAGGTTTCTGAAACCGAAAAAGGAAAACCCAGATAGCTTATTTCTTCAAAATTACAGGCATCTTCGGCACCTCTTACGTTTGCTACAATAGCTAATAATTTAGACTGACTGTTTTCATGGTTAAGCATACTCAGAACTTCAGCCGTATCTTTAAGCTGAGGAATAGCTTTTGGGGAAACAAAGCTTCCAAAATCAATGGTATCAAAACCCACCTTAAGCAATTGATTGATGTAATCTGCTTTTACTTTGGTGGGGATAAATTCTTTAATGCCCTGCATGGCATCACGTGGACATTCAATTAATTTGAGCATAGTGTTTAATTAATTCCTTATTTATTCTTTTCACGAGAGATGGCCCCTCGTATACGAATCCGGTATATAGTTGAATTAAGTCGGCTCCGGCCTTTATTTTTTCTATAGCGTCTTCGGGGCTATGTATTCCGCCTACGCCAATAATTGGGAAACCATTTCGCGATTTTTTCTTTAAGTAGCTGATTACTTCTGTACTTTTTCCGGCAAGGGGCTTCCCGCTTAATCCTCCGGTGCCAAATTGCTTTATCTCTTTAGTATTGTAGCTTAGTCCTTCTCTTGTTATGGTAGTATTAGTGGCTATAACCCCATCGATTTGGGTTTCTAAAACGATTTCAACAATCTCATCTAATTGATTTTCAGATAAATCTGGAGCTATTTTAAGTAAAATGGGTTTTGGAGAGATTTTTTCCTTGTTAAGCCCCTGCAGGTGCTGTAATAAATTTTTTAAAGGTTCTTTTTCCTGAAGTTCCCTGAGGTTTGGCGTGTTGGGAGAGGATACGTTTACAACAAAATAGTCAACCACGGGGTACAATTCATTAAAGCAATATTCGTAATCCTTAATGGCTTCCTCATTAGGGGTTGCTTTGTTTTTTCCTATGTTTCCGCCTATAATCAGCCCTTTGTTTTTGCCTTTTGCAAGCTTAATGGCTGCACTTTGAGCTCCGAGATTGTTAAAACCCATCCTGTTTATAAGCGCATGGTCTTTTTTTAATCTGAAAAGTCGGGGTTTTTCGTTCCCAGTTTGGGCCTTAGGGGTAACCGTGCCAATTTCTACAAAACCAAAGCCCAAATTACCCAACTCATTAAAGGCAATCGCATCTTTGTCAAGTCCTGCTGCCAGCCCAACAGGGTTTTCAAAGGTAATTCCAAATAAGTTTTTTTTAAGACCGGGATGTTTTACTTGGTATATTTTTCTGAGTAGTATGGGTAATCCGGGAATAAAACGGGTTAAAATGAGCATTTTAAAGGTGAAATGATGGGCTTTTTCGGGCTCAAAAAGGAACAATATAGCTCTTAAAAGGGGGTACATACAACTCAGGCTTCAAAGGTACTAAAATAAATAGGCCCATTGATGAAAGGATATTATTTTGTAATTGAAAAAGATATATATTTGCACCACAATTAAACTAAAAATCAATATGAAAAAAGTGTTCAACACTATCGCTGTTGCTGCAGTATTTGCAGGTTTTACAGCTTGCGGTCCTTCTAAAGAAGAAATTCAGGCCGCTGAAAAAAGAAGAGCAGATTCTATTCAGGCTATTGAGCAACAAAGGCAAGATTCTATTAAGGCTGCCGAAGAAGAAATAGCTCGCAAAGCCGCTGAAGAAGCTGAAAAAATGAAGCAGGACTCTATCCGTATGGCAGATTCTATTGCTGCAGCTTCAAAAGGTAAGAAGAAAAAGTAATAAACTTACCTGATTGAATTAGCCCGACTCTTAAAAGTCGGGCTTTTTTGTTTTATGCTGTTACCCTGTAGTTTCTTTTCCAACAGGCTTTTGTGTAAAATTGCAACTTGCGTTATCTCGGCTATGGCTTCATTTTATTAATATTTGTACCATGCGTAATATTTTTATTCTGTCGGTTATTTCGATACTTTTTTCCGGTTGTGGAACTAAGGAAAAAACAAAAAGTCTACACACCGTTTTTTCATATAATGAAACTGCAGGTATTACTTCGTTAGACCCGGCAATGGCTTCTAATTTTGAGAATATATGGGGTGTTAATCAGTTGTTTAACGGGTTGGTTCAAATGGATGATAATTTAACGGTAATGCCTTGTATAGCGAAATTCTTCAGCGTTAGTAGCGATGGCTTGGTGTATACATTTAAGCTAAGAAACGATGTTTGGTTTCATGACAACCCTTGTTTTGAAGGGGGCAGAGGAAGGAAGGTATTGGCCTCTGATTTTGTTTATAGTTATAACAGGCTTTTTGATAGTAAGGTAAGCAGTGCACTTTCGCTACTAGAAAATGTTAACACTTCTAAAAACGGAGGCTTTGAGGCTCCCAATGATTCAATATTTATCATTCACTTAAAAGAGCCTTTTGGAGCATTTTTAAGTATGTTAACCATGAAATATTTTAGTGTAATTCCGTATGAAGCAATTGAATATTATAAAGACGATTTTAGGAAAAATCCGGTCGGTACCGGCCCCTTTATATTTAAGTTGTGGGATGAGGGGTCTAAGTTAATTATGCATAAAAATCCCGGTTACTTTGAACGAGATGAAGAAGGGAATACCCTGCCATATGTGGATGCCGTTTCGGTTTCTTTTATAAAAGAAAAACAAACGGCGTTTATGGAACTTTTGAATGGAAAATTAGACATGGTGAGTGGTGCCGATGCATTTAATATAAACGAGGTATTGAATAAAGATGGTGAATTAAATGAAGCTTATGCAAGCAAATTTTATTTACAACGTGAACGTTTTTTAAAAACAGATTATATCGGAATTTTGATAGATCCGAATATGGATATGGTAAAATCCTCTCCTCTTCGATTTAAAGCAATCAGGCAAGCCATCAATTACGCATTTGATCGGGATAAATTGATAAAACACCTGCGTAACGGTATTGGTAAACCTGCTCATGCAGGATTTATCCCCCATGGTTTAAAAAGTTTTAATGAAGATGTTGTAAAGGGCTATACATATAATCCCGATAAGGTTAAGAGTTTATTGGCCGATGCCGGATTTCCCGGAGGAAAGGGATTGCCGGAACTTACGTTGTATACCACAGAAAATTTTAAAGAAATTGTTGAGTATATCCAATCGCAGTTGGCCGAGAATAATATTAAAGTTAAAATCAGTATAGAAAAGGCTTCGGTTTTAAAACAGGCGGTAAATAACTGCCAATATATGATGTTTAAAAAATCCTGGGTGGGTGATTATGCCGACGAAGAAAACTTTTTAAGTATGTTTTACAGTAAAAATTTTGCTCCCAAGGGTTTCAATTATTTTCATTATGCGAATCCTCAATTTGACAAGGCTTTTGAGCAATCATTAAAAGAGCGAAACGACTCTGTCCGTATTGCTTTATACAGAAAGATGGATCAGATGATTATAGAAGATGCGCCGGTAATACCGCTTTTTTATGATGAAGTTATACGCATAGTAAATAAGCGTATAAGCGGCCTTGGAAATAATCCCATGAATTTATTGAATGTAAAGTACGTAAAGAAGGATTAGTTGTTTGTTTTTCTTATTTCTAAAAAACTGATGGTAGCTCCAACTACACCAATAGCAGGCGCTATTAAAATACCCAAAAAAGTACCTACTATGGTTGGTATGGACATGAAGAGGGAATACACACAACCAATGCCAATGGCATAACCTCTGTTTCTTTTAATGAAACGAACACTTTCTATAAGTTTCATTTTGTGTCTTTCGCAGTTATAATCCATTAATGCAAAGCCGGTAAAGTACCAACCAACAATGAGCCCTAGCGGAAAGGTGACGAAAAATAGCGGAGGAAATAAAAATCCAATGAGCCAAAGAAGAAGTGAAAAAAACAATTCCAAAAATAAATTACGCAAGCTTATGGCAATTCCCCTAACAATATCTTTTATGAGTTGGCCTAATCGAAACGGGAAATGAGAACCCACCAATTTTTCTTCTGTTCTTTCCGACAATAAGGCAAAAAGAGGAGACAGCGCCATAAGTAATATATATTTGGAAAATATTCCGCCAAAAAACCAAAAAAGTAATTTAACTGCACCGGCAAATATCCAACCCATTGCGCCTGTAAACTTTGGCGAAATAAACGAAAGCCAGGATTTATCCAGAGAGCTTTCTCCGATAACATAGTCTTTTATTTTTGTTACCAAGTAATCTGCCAGCGCATTAAGCCCGTAAAAAGATAACGCCAAAATTACTAACCATACTACAACCGGTATTATCATAAACGGCCAAAGTCCTTTTTCAAATAAAACCGAAAAGGCCTTAAAACAATTTGAAAAGCCTCTGCCAAAGTGTTTGATAGTATTCATACCTAAAGTTACATTTTTTCAGGTACGGAAATACCCAATAAAAGCATACCATTTTTAATAATTTCGGCACATTTTTTAATAAGTTCTAACCGCATTTTTTTAATAGCCGCATTTTCTTCTTTTAGTATGCTATAGTCATGATAAAAACGGTTAAATTCTTTTGCTAACTCATAAATAAAATTTGCAATAATTGCCGGGTTGTAATTATTGGCACTCTCCTCTACGGAAGCTTCAAATTCGTAAATATACTTTATTAACTCTCTTTCGGAACGATTTAATTGGATAGTTGCGTCAACCGGATTATTTTCTGTTTCTGCTTTACGCAGAACAGATTTGATTCTTGCGTGTGTGTACTGAATAAATGGTCCGGTGTGCCCGTTAAAGTCAATGCTTTCTTTCGGGTTAAACAGCATTTTCTTTTTAGGATCCACCTTCAGGATAAAGTATTTGAGTGCCCCAAGTCCGATAGTTTTATAAAGTTTCTCTAACTCTTCCCGGCTAAATTCATCTACTTTTCCAAGTTCATCTGTTGTTTTTTTGGCAGTTTCAAACATTTCTTTCAGTAAATCGTCTGCATCCACAACAGTTCCTTCCCGGCTCTTCATTTTCCCTTCGGGCAGTTCTACCATGCCATAGCTTAGGTGATAGCATTCTTTTGCCCAATGGTATCCAAGTTTTTCCAGTATTTTAAATAGCGTTTTAAAATGATAATCCTGTTCATTTCCAACCGTGTAAATGGCCTGGGTAATGTTCGGGTAGTCTTTAAAACGTATAATAGCAGTTCCTATATCCTGAGTAATATACACACTGGTACCATCTGCTCGTAAAACTACTTTCTCGTCTAGGCCTTCGGCTGTTAGGTCTATTCGAATGCTGCCATCTTCCTTTTTGTAAAAAACTTTTTTATCTAAACCTTCTTTTATCACTTCTTTGCCATACAGGTATGTTTCGCTTTCGTAGTAAATTTTGTCAAAATCAACTCCAAGTGTTTTGTATGTTTCTGCAAAACCCTCGTATACCCACTCGTTCATTTTTTTCCAAAGAGCTATTATTTGTTCATCTCCTTTTTCCCACTTTCTAAGCATTTCCTGTGCTTCCAGCATCAGTGGAGCTGTTTTTTCCGCTTCTTCCTTTTCAATGCCCTTCTCGATCAGTTCCTTTATTTGCATTTTGTAAGCCTTATCAAATTCAACGTAGTATTTTCCTACAAGGTGGTCACCTTTTATTCCGGCAGATTGGGGTGTTTCTCCGTTTCCAAACCTTTGCCATGCCAGCATGCTTTTGCAAATATGGATGCCGCGGTCGTTTACTAAATTTGTTTTTATTACCTGATGCCCGACTGCTTTTAAAATTTCTGCAACTGAATACCCCAACAGATTATTACGAATATGCCCCAGGTGGAGAGGCTTGTTGGTATTGGGACTACTATATTCAAGCAATATTACTTTACCGCTACTGTTTGGTTCCTTTAACCCCTGATAATTTGAACTGATACATTCTTTCAAAAAAGAAAGCCAAAAACTGTCGGAAAGGCGTATATTTAAAAAACCTTTTACCACTTCATAATTTTCAACTTCTCTTGTATTATTCTTCAGGTATTTGCCAATTTCATCAGCAAGTTCATCCGGTTTTTTTCCTGTGTTTTTTGCTAAATTAAAGGTCGTGAGGGTATAATCTCCCTCAAATTCTTTTCTTGTTTTTTGAAGAATAATTTTTTCATTATTTAAATCATACAGCGATTTTAAGGCCAGCTGAATGTGTTTTGTGATAGTTTGGTTTGCATTTAACATCCTGCAAAAGTATATAAAATAAAAAAGTCCACCGGCTTGCCGGCGGACTTTTTTCATGGAATAAAATCTGCCTATTCTGCTATTATCTTTCTGCGAACTTTTTGGTTATTGGCTTCATTTGTTATTTCGATGTAGTATACACCCTTAGCATATCGGGTTAAATCAATAACTGCCTTATCTACCTGTTTGTTTTCTTTCACTAATAACCTGCCAACATTATCATAAACATGGTAGCTGAAATTATTGCCCAGGTAAGTAATGTTTACTATACCGTGGAAAGGATTCGGGAACACCAACAGACCATCTTCTGCTACCTCTTTCTCCTGCATACCCACTCCTCCACAAGCTATTACTGACTGGGTAAATACAATGGTATGTGAACAACCGTCGGTGGTTCCGGTTAGGGTGTAACTTGTAGTTACCGTAGGAGAGATAAAGATGGAACTAAAAGTGGAACCCGTGTTCCAGCTGTAGGTGTTGGCTCCGTTTGCATTCAGGTTTATGGCATCACCAATGCAAATTGGGTTGGATGGAGTGCTAACCGAAACAGTTGGATTTGGATTAACGCTTACCGTTATGCTGGCCATATCAGTACAAGTGCTGTTAAATCCATAAACCGAGTAGGTGGTAGTACCGGAAGGATTTACCGATATACTGTTTGTGGTTGCACTGGTATTCCAACTGTAGGTACTTGCTCCGGTAGCGTTTAATACAGCATTGTTTCCTTGACAGATAAGCGTTGTTCCGCTTACACTTAGCGTTGGGTTAGCAACAACCGTAACAGTTTTTGTATTGTTTCCTACACAATTACCAAGATTTCCTGTTACTGAGTAAACCTGAGTTGATGCCGGTGAAACGATTATGGAAGATCCATTTAAATTACCCGGTTGCCAAGTATAGGTTGCATATCCGCTGGCATTCAATGTAACACTACCTCCGGCGCAGGTTGATGCCGTTGCAGGAGATATGTTAAGTGCAGGCGGAGAAATTACGGTAACGGTTATAGCTGCCTGTCCGTTGCATCCCGAATTAGAACCGGAAACAGTATAAGTGGTTGTAGACATAGGCGTTACAAAAATACTGCTACCACTCATGTTACCGGGTTGCCAGGTGTATGTAGTGGCACCGGTTGCAGTTAAGTTGATGTTTCCACCTGCACAGGTGGTGTTAGAAGATGCAGATGGTATAATGGTAACGCTGCTGCCAATGGTAACACTAACCGTTTTTGTATTGGCACAAATTCCGTTATTACCAATTACCGTGTAAACAGTATTGCTGGATGGAGAAACAATGAGCGGGTTACCTACAAACCCCGTGCTCCAGGAGTAGGTAGTTGCACCACTGGCATTCAGTGTAGCTGTGCCGCTTGCACAAATTGTTTGGTTGGCAACACTTACGGTTGGCGTAACGGTAGCATTAATGGTAGCAACTTTTGTGTCACTGCAGGTTCCATTGGTTCCGGTTACGCTGTAGGTAACAGTTGTGGTGGGTGCAACAGTTATACTGGAGGCTGTTTGGCTGGTACTCCAACTATAGGTGCTTGCTCCGGTAGCAGTAAGCGTTACGGTAGTTCCCGAACAGATATTGTTTGTAGAAGTAGTAAGTGATACGGTAGGTTGAGTAGCTATAGATACCGTTTTGGTAAGCGTTGACAATACCGTACCATTATTGGCAGTTAAGGTGATAGAATAGGTACCGGGGCTACTAAAGGTAATATTGGTGTTTGTTCCGTTAGGTGCTGATATTGAAGCAGCGGGCATACTGGTCCAAGTATAACCGGCGGCTCCGGTGGTAGTATTTGTGAAACTCATGGGCGTTCCTGTACAGCCCGAGGTAGGGTTGTTTACTGCCATAGCAGGGGGAGGGAGGAAAATATTAATATTATCAACATACAAGGCCTGCCCCCAGTGCCCATGGTTTACAAACCCGATCATTACATTGGGTTGTAGGGCCGCTTGTGAGGATATGTCAATGCTATCTCTTCGCCACTGAGTTGCTGTAGGAATAAATATACTTGCTTGCTGAGTGCCTGCAACGGTTGCCAGGGTACTGCCACCTTTTGTATAAATGGTGTTCCAGTTGGTTCCGCAATTGGTAGAAAGCCTAACAACCAAGGTATCGGAGTATAAATTATCGTAGGGGATATAGGCAACGTCAAATCGGAGCCTAGCCGATGCCACATTGCTGAATATATAGCGAGGCGTACGCATTTCATCGCGGTATCCGGTGGCATCATCATCATAGTTATTAAACATGGCACAAGCGGCAGAGGCATTTACCGTAAAACCACCAACGCCCTGTTTCCTTTTCCAAAAAACACTATCATTTTCTAAATTATAGGGAGTCCAGTTGGCCGGTAAAAATTGTGGATTTTGAAATCCCTCAACCAGTGGCAGGTTTATGGGTCCGGCAATGGTGATATACCCATTTTTAACCTTAACATTATTACCATTGGAATTGGAAACGGTTAAAGATACATTGTAAGTTCCCGGATTTGCGTAGCTTACTGTTGGGTTTGAAGAGGTAGAAGTAGCCGGCGTTCCTCCGGGGAAACTCCATGACCAGTTGGTAGGGTTGTAATAAGAACTGTCTACAAAAGTAATAGGAGTATTAGGGCAGGTATTTCTGGTAAGGGTATAAAAATTAGCAATGGGTGCAACATTTAAAAAGCCGGCTGCACAGTTCATTGCCTGGAATGCTTCAATGCGTCCGGCACCTAATTGACTTCCAGTAACAAAGGCAGAATTTCCGGCTATTGTATAAATGTTTACGGCAGTAGTTGAGATGCAATTTAAAACGTCGTTTTGCAGCATGTACGGACATTTAGAAAGCATAAGCGCAGCTAAGCCTGCTACCAAAGGGCAGGCCATGGATGTTCCACTTTGATTTTGGTAGTTATTGGGTGGTACGGTGCTGTTTATGTTTTCGCCGGGGGCGGAGATATCTACCCAAGTTCCGTAGTTTGAAAAACTGGATTTAACATTGCTGGAATTCACCGAGGCAACAGCGTAAACATTGTTGTAGGCGGCAGGGTAGTGTTGCGTATTGGTATTATTGTTGCCGGCAGCGGCAATGATAATACTGCCTTTGTTCCAGGCATAATCAATTACACCTTGCGCGGCCGCAGAAAAGCCGGTTCCTCCGAATGAGCAGGAGATAACACGAGCTTTAGCTTTGGCAGCGTATATAATTCCCTGATATCCGTAAGGTATAGAGGTAGTATTGCCACCGTCATTCTGACACTTAACTCCAATAATACGAATATTCCATCCTATGGAAGCAACACCGGTGGCATTATCTGTTCTGGCGCCTGCAATTCCGGCGCAATGCGTACCGTGGTTCATGGCGTTATTGGTTGGTATAGGATTGTTATCGTTATCTGCCACGTCCCAACCGTTGATATCGTCTACATATCCATTTCCGTCATCATCTATGCTATTATTCGGAATTTCTCCGGGGTTAACCCATACATTGGCAGTCAGGTCAGTATGGCTTACACGAACTGCATTATCTACTATGGCCACAGTGATGTTAGATTGCCCATTTGCAGTGCTATTAAAAACATTCCAAGCATTGGGAGCATTAATTTGGGTAAGATGCGTACCAAAGGTAGGATCATTGGGCATAGCATCAACTGTCATGTAAGGGACTTTTTCGGCAAATTCCACGTTTGGATTTGTCTCTAAGCTTCTGATAAGGTTTTCTACGGCTTGTACGTTAGAAAATCGAAATTCCATTACATGCGTAAGAAAAACATCATCGTCGGCCTGATAGAAAGGAAATTCGGCCTTGTTGATTCCGTAAGTTGAAATTAGTTCAGAGATAGCAGATACTTTGTTTAAAGGAACATTTCGCGGGTCTTCCCTAAAAAGCGTTTTAATACTGCCTTTTTTGAATTTCACGTAAATGTGCCCGTCAATATAGTCTTTGTAAACATTTTGGGCAGCGGCAATAGTGCTTACGAACAAGCAAGCGAGGGTAATAATTTTTTTCATGTTTTAAAATAAATAGCGAGATGTTAGTTGTAATAAAAGTAGTTAAAAAAGCCTGCTTTTACAAGATGTCTTTGAAAAAAAGTTAATAATTTTAACAAATATGAGGGTGGCTGTTATAGATTGTGGTACTAATACATTTAACCTGCTGATTGCAGATATTGGAGAAAGAGGATTTAAAAAGGTTTTTTCCAGTAAAATCCCCGTAAAATTGGGTGAACACGGTATCAACAGGTCACTGATATCTGAAATTCCATTTCAGCGAGGTATTCAGGCTCTTAAAAAATATAAAGATTACCTGATTTACTACCATGTGAATGAAACAGTGGCTATTGCTACATCAGCTATTCGCGATGCACAAAATGGTTCTTCGTTTATACAGAAGGCCTTTGAAGAAACAGGAATAAAGATTGAAATTATTGATGGGATGAGGGAAGCAGAGCTTATATACAAGGGAAACCACATGGCCGCAAAACCAATAGAAGGAAAGGCGTTGATAATGGATATAGGGGGAGGAAGCAATGAATACATACTATGCGGTGATGGTGGTTTGTTATGGAAAAAAAGCTACAGACACGGTGCTTCCAGGCTATTGCAAAAATTTAAACTTTCGAACCCCTTACTGAATGAAGAAAAATTTCGGGTATTTAACTTTTTGGAGGAAGAATTGAAAGATTTGTTGGAGGTCGTAAATCCTCACTTACCGGTAAAGTTAATAGGTTCATCCGGAGCTTTTGATTCAGTGGTGGAGATGATTCATGCCAATTTAGGAGGAGAGAAATTTACCGAGGATAAACTATGTTATATCGTAAAAAGAGAGGATTATGACAAAATTTCTTCCATGATTAAAAGCAGTACCTACGAGCAGCGCCTGCAAATGCCCGGATTGGTTGAAATGCGTGCTGATATGATGGTCATATCCTGTTTGCTCATGGATTTTATTATTGAAAAATTATCTTTACAAGAATTTCAAGTTTCTGTTTACTCCCTCAAGGAGGGTGTTTTGGCTGAACTTATCGAAAAAAATAAAAATCAATTTTCTTAACTTGCGGCTTTATGGCAAAGATATTAATAATAGACGACGAAAAGGCAATCAGGCGCTCAATAAGGGAGATTTTGGAGTTTGAAAAATATACCGTTGAGGAGGCAGAGGACGGTGCTCAAGGCCTGGAAATGGCCTTAAAAAACAATTATGATGTAGTGTTGAGTGATATTAAAATGCCTAAACTGGATGGTATTGAACTTTTACAAAAACTTTCCGACTCTGCGGTAGAAAGTTCGCTGATAATTATGAGTGGCCACGGAAATATAGAAACTGCCGTTGATGCCGTAAAAAAAGGAGCTTACGATTATCTGGCAAAACCTATTGACTTAAATCGTTTGCTGGTGAGTATTCGAAATGCTATGCAAAAAACAGAATTGGTTCAGGAAACAAAAACTCTGCGTAAGAAAATTTCAGGTAAATACGAAATGATAGGGGAGTCGGGAGCTATGGCCAAGGTTAAAGAAATGATTGAAAAAGTAGCTCCTACCGATGCGCGTGTTTTAATTACGGGAAGCAATGGAAGCGGAAAAGAATTGGTAGCTCGTCATATACACGATAAAAGTCAGCGTTCGTCGGCCCCATTAATTGAAGTTAATTGTGCAGCCATACCTTCCGAATTGATAGAAAGCGAATTGTTTGGGCATGAAAAAGGCTCTTTTACCAGTGCGGTAGCACAGCGCAAAGGAAAATTTGAATTGGCCGAAGGAGGCACTCTTTTTTTGGATGAAATTGGCGATATGAGTTTGAGTGCTCAGGCAAAAGTATTACGTGCTCTACAGGAAAATAAAATAACCCGAGTAGGAGGAGATAAAGAAATAAAGGTGAATGTTCGGGTTATAGCCGCTACCAACAAAGATTTAAAAAAAGAAATTCAAAGCGGTAACTTTAGAGAAGATTTATACCACCGCTTAAGTGTAATTCCCATACATGTTCCCTCGTTAGATGAGCGCAAGGAAGATATTCCTCTTTTGACAGATTATTTCTTGAATCAATTATGCGCCGATATGGGCGTTAAGAAAACTATATCGGAATCAGCGATAAAAGCGCTGCAAAAGCGAAATTGGCCGGGAAATATTCGTGAGTTCAGAAATGTGATGGAGCGCCTTATCATACTTGGCGGAAAGGAAATTACGGAGGAAGACGTACAGGCTCACTGTTAATTTACAATTTCAAATTAGTGACATAAAATTTTAATTCAAAAAAAACGGAGGTTTTTTTAAGACCTCCGTTTTCATATGAACTACTGTTATAAACGGTTGTTTACTTGTTAATGACAAATTTTTTGGTAACTTTTTCGTTTGGAGTTTCAACTGTTACGAAGACCAAGGCATCGGAAGTATGGATATCTATATAGACTCTTTCATTGCTTACCACTATGCTCTTTTCTTCTGAAATTTTCTGACCTAACACGTTATAAACCGATATTTTCGATTTTGTCGGTTGATGTAATTTAAAATCTGCGTAAATGCCGTTAATGTCTTTGCTTATGTTGATTTGACTTAAATCGCTAGATTTGTCCTTTTCATCTATATTAGTTATCGTATTTGCACAAATAGTGAGCTCAAAACGAGGGTAGAATGTGGTATCACTCATACTACACACGTATGGGCCGGACATTAAATTATGAGTTATGTTCAAGTATTTGTCCTTTAGCTGTAGGCAGGATCCAACGGGCAGATTTTCTATTTGGGAGGCAGTAATTGTGTGCATTCCGCTACTATATACCCTGGCAATTACGGGAATTACCACGTTCTGGTTTCCGGGGAAAGGTAGACTATTGATTGAATAATCTTCGTTATTACTTTGTGTAGCTATGACTGTACGTTTTGACCATATACCCGGATAATAAACATAACCCGGAGAAGAATACATCTTGCGGGCGTCGTAGTTTAAATCAAAATTTGCAGAGGCAAAGCTATGGAAACGTATGGCAGCATCGTCATACCATCCCCCTCCTTCTATGCTTAACCTAATTACTTGACCTATGTTGTTGTTACTATTTGAGTTTAATTCAATTTGTTCACTAGTTTTGAGTAAAGGGTTTGAACCTGTATTGTGATGAACCTTGTTTGACTCCATAGCAGTTAAGTTTGTGTTAGCAAGAGCCTCTACATAAAACCCTTGACCCATTGGTATTACATCATTTGCAGAGGCAGAAGCCGGTGTTGAAACACCGTTTACGTACGATGTTGTAATGCCAAGATCAGGGTTATATATGTATATAGCATCAGCCACATTAGTATTCCCTGCCCTTAGTTTTGTCCAAGAGATTGGAGATGCGTATGGGTTAGCAATCAAGTTCCATCCGTTTTGGCCGCCGGGAGATTTTGTCAGTGGTATAGTAACGTTACCAGTAACCAAGGGGCCAGTAACCGACCATGTCATGTCAGATGTTGTAGATAAGTTGGTTCCAAGAAAAACCCAATACCCTCTGCCTGGAGTAATTGCTGAAGAAACAGATATAGTGGTGTCATAACCATAACTATCCGTTTCGTTCCACCCTTGAACAGATTCGAAATATTGCCCGTTTACGGATGTTACACCAGTTGTAGAACCCTCAATTGCCATCGGAATTTGCCCATACCAGTCATTAAAGGAGAGTCCACTAACACCACTTGCACCAAGCACTGTCCAGTCAGTAACTCCCCCGGGAGCAAAAGTCTCTACCGTAACGTTCCCGGAGATAGATCCTGCGGTAATCTCAGCTATGCGAGCCTTTTTGCTTGAGGTTGACCTTAATCTTAGTAATCCCCCTGTATTGAAAGTGCCGGAAGACATTTTAACGGAATCGAGTATAGTAACGTTAATTCCTGATATAGATGTGGAGTTATTAATGTGTATTGCATTTAACGTAGTAGAGCTAGTACCAGTTATGCTCTGTGTAGAGCTACCGTTGAACCGTATCAAACTATTGTTGGAGTTGATATTACTGTTATTAACTAAACTTCTTCTGAGCTCTATTTGTGATGTCCCGTTTATGGTTAAACCTGAGCTTCCCCCTGAAACAAGGTTATCAAAGTAAGCGCGAGTAGTTGATGTTGTACCCGATGTGATGGTCCCATTAATGATAGTAACTGTGGAATTTCCTGTCGTAAAAGAGCCTATATTACTATTGTTCCATGTTCCGGAAACGGTTATGTGTCCACTCATTGAAATGCCGCTGGTGCAATTTACCGTGATATTATGAATAGGATTACATGAGGCGCTTGAGGCTCCTGTAACAGTCTTATTATTTCCGCCTATGAATTCAACAGTACCGGTGTTATTCGGTGCAGCGGTTACTGCTGTACCAGATATGTTCAGGTTATCAGTTACCCTTACAAGGCCTCTATAGGAAGCAGGGTTAGAACCACCATTGAAAGTTAGGGTTTGACAGGTGGGTGTGCCGTTTGCACCGCCAAACAAAACAGTCCTATTCCCCGTTAAACTGCTTTTGATTTCAAACTTATTGAACAAAGCATTAGCATTAATATTCCTTACGCCGGTAGACGTGATTGTAAGAATTACATTCCCATTGTTGTGTGTGAAGGTTGCCGATGGGGTTTTTATAAAGTTTCCGGAATAATTAAAGTCGTTCATCGGGGCGATAAAAGTTCCGCTCTGCATGTTGAAACTAACGCAGGTAAAATCGACACCTGAACAATCTACAATGCCAGAGTATCCATTAAGGAACGAAATATTGTTGATGTTCCAATCGACAGGAATAACTACCCCATCGTTTGAAACACTCCCATCGAATCTCACGTCTTCTCCGAAAGTTGGATAGTTATCAAATATTGGGGTAGGACTCCAATTATTGGGATTTTCAAAATCAAAATCATTATCGGCGTTGGTCCACGTGTAAGTCTGTGCTTCTATTGTGAAACACAACGAGAATAGAAACAAAATTGTAAAAGTTCTTTTCATAGGATTTCTAATTTGGCGATGAGTAAATTTAGTTCATTTTACTTAAATAATCAAGTGTGAGTTTCAAAAATTGTATGAATTATATTGTATGAATAGGTAACATCTTATGTTTTCACTACCCTAAATTTTAGATTTATCGCCTTGAATTAGCTACGAAATAATTTGATAATTGGATGTTTAGCTGCTTAATTTAATTAACTTTGCCGAGTTTTTAACATTTTATGAGGGCTCTCTTTTTTCTGATTTTACTCCTGTTTCCGTTTGTTTTTATTGCTCAAACAACTGCCACTATTAAAGGGTTTGTTTACGATAAAGCTAACGGGGAGCCCGTTCCTTTTGCTAATGTGTATTTTAAAGGAACCGTTATTGGTACTAATACCGACCTAAACGGATATTACGTTATCAGCCGCGTAAAGCCCGGGACTTATACCTTGCTGATAACAAGTTTAGATTTTGATACCATTAAATATCCGGTTACTCTTAAGGCCGGAGATATGATTTCTAAAAATTTTTACGCAAACAAGGGCGGGGTAAAATTAGACGAAATAGAGATTTCTACTACTGCCGCCGATAAAATAGAAAAGACGAATGTGGGAGTGCAGAAAATAGATCCTATTGTAATTAATAAACTTCCCAGTGTAGGAGAACCCGATTTGGCTCAGTATTTACAGGTAATTCCGGGGGTGGTTTTTACCGGCGACCAAGGCGGCCAGCTATATATTCGAGGCGGATTGCCCGTTCAAAATAAGGTATTGCTCGACGGGTTAATTGTTTATAATCCCTTCCATTCCATTGGGTTATTTTCTGTTTTTGATAGTGAAATAATGAAAAGCGCCGATGTTTATTCTGCCGGTTTTGGAGCTGAGTACGGTGGAAGAACTTCTTCTATTATGGATGTAACAACGCGGGATGGTAATAAAAAAGAACACGCAGGGCGTGTCGCACTATCAACCTTTGGTACAAAGGCTACTTTGGAAGGTCCTTTTATTAAACTTAATGAGGAAAAAGGAATTAGCGCTTCTTACCTGTTTTCAGCCAAACATTCTTACTTACCTCAAACATCAAAGGTGTTATACAACTATGCGAATGAAAGTGGCCAATTGCCATTTTATTTTACCGATGTATACGGCAAAGCATCTATTAAATCGGCTAACGGAACTAAAGTAAACGTATTTGGTTTTACCTTTAATGATAAGGTAGACTTTTCTGACATAGCCCGCTTTCAATGGAACAATAATGGTGCCGGGTTAAATTTTGTGATGGTTCCGGATTTTTCCAGTTTATTGATAGAGGGTGTTTTTGCTTATTCCAATTATAAAATTTCTTTTTACAATCCTCTTTTAGAAAGCGATGCCAAAGCAAGCGGAGTAAGTGGCGTAAATACCGGATTTAATTTCACTAAATTTATTGGCAGGCAGGAATTGCGTTTTGGCTTTGAGGGGGTTATCACCAATACCAGTTATAGCGTAACTAACCCTTATTTATCGGAGGTATCTATGTTTAAATCAACCACTGACATAGGCTCTTACGCTAAAATTAAATTAATAGACAAAAAAAGAAAGGTAGTGTTTGAGCCCGGTTCAAGGATTCAATATTATGCTTCTTTAAATTATTTATCCTTCGAACCTAGATTTTCACTAAAGGTAAATTTTACCAAAAACATTCGTTATAAAATGGCCGGGGGAGTTTACAGCCAATCTCTCTTCAGCGCCAACAGCGACCGCGATGTGGTTAACTTGTTTTATGGCTTTATGAACGGGCCGGATAAATTTACCATGTCGTCGCAATATTTAGATAGAAACGGAAAATTAAACCCTGTAAACAGTTCTGTTCAGAGAGCAACGCACGGAGTGGCCGGTTTTGAGTTTGATTTGTTTAAGTATTTGGAGTTAAATATAGAAGCCTATCAGAAAATTTTTAATGAAGTTGTAAATGTAAACAGAGAAAAAGTTTTTGATGATAACACGCTAAACGAAGACAGGCCGGATATCCAAAAAAAGGAATTTATTGTTGAGCAAGGTATGGCTCAGGGTTTTGATGTTGCATTGAAGTTTGAGCGTAAAAAGGTTTATTTGTGGGGAGTTTATTCACTAGGGTTTAATAAGCGCTGGTTTGGAAATAATGAAACAAAGGAAGTGCTGGAGTACTTTCCGAATTTCGACAGAAGGCACAATATTAACTTAGTGGCTTCTTATACATTCGGAAAAACAGATAACTGGGAAATAAATGCCCGTTTTAACTACGGCTCCGGATTCCCCTTTACGCCAACACAGGGATTTTATAATCAATTTAATCCGCAAGGGAATATTAACTATAATTTCAATACGGCCAATGGGTTACTAAACTACATACCCGGCCAACTAAATAGTGCCAGGCTTCCTGATTTTGCCCGTTTTGATATTGGCTGCAAGTACAAGTATAAAATCTCACCAAAATCAACGTTGGAAACAAATTTTGGCGCAACCAATTTGTTTAATCGTAAAAACATCTTTTACGTAGATCGTTTTACTTTTAAGCGAATAGATCAACTTCCTTTTTTACCTAATGTAAATTTGAGTTTGAGCTTTTAATAAAATGGAGACGCCCCGAAAATTTTTAATTGATAGATTTTCCTAAAAAGTCGAGCATAATAAGCTCCTCCAGTGTATAGCGTTTTCCATTTACAAAGGCAACAATCCAGGCATCGGTTTGTCCGCGGGCAATGATTTTTTGCCTTAATTTCTCGGCTGTTTTTATAGTGTTAAATTGTTGCTGAGTAAAACGGGTAATACCATCCGGATAGTTTTGTACATCGGCTTTCCCGAACTCACTTAAGTGTTTGTATTTAAAATTCTGAGGCATACGATATGCACCTATTTGTACTTTAAATACTAATCCATCGGCACAATAATCGCCTGCTATATCCAGTAGTTGTTTGTATACTTCCGGAGTGTTTAATGACTTTCCTTTTATGGGGTTAAAGTCAGGCAGCGGGCTGGAACTGCAAGGAGCATTAGCAATATTGTCTTTTTCCGGTTTATCAGGCTGATTATTTATGTTAACTGCTGTTGTTTTTGTTGGATCAGAGGCAGTGGTTTGTGAAGGAGTATTGGCACTTGTTGTATTTGTTGATGCAGTGGATGGTTTGCCGGAGTACAAATAGAAATCCTTTTTAATCTCCATATATTTATCCAAATGCTCCACATCTATATCTTCCGTTAAGGGCTCGTAACCTTTTGCCAAAACTACGATTCTGTAGGATGAACCAGGGCTTACGGCCATCAGGTATTTTCCGGATTCTTCGTTGGCAAAGTAAGGACCAATGAGTTTTTTCTCGCTGTTTTTAGTAACTTCCAGTGTAGCGGCTACGGGCTTATCATCGCCATAAACGGTTCCTTTTAATAAGGCTAAAATAGGTTTATCTCCGGCAAATCCGGGTTTGCATATGTAAATATCTTGCTTGCCTTTGCCGCCGTAGTTTCCTCGGTTGCTGCTGAAATAACCTTTATCTCCGCGCGAATTAATTACGTAATATCGGTCATCTTCTGTGGTGTTTAAAGGCATCCCCATGTTGGTAACTTTTGTCCATTTATCCTCTTTAAATACGGAGTAAAATACATCGTACCCACCTATGCTGTTGTGGCCCTTGGAGCTGAAAAATAAAGTTATACCATCCGGGTGTATAAAGGGAGCATCTTCATCTTGATCGGTATTAATGGTTGGGCCAAGATTAATGGCAGGTCCCCAGTCGTTGTTAATTTTTATACTGGCCCAAATATCTCTCCCTCCGTATCCGCCAGGCCGTTCACTGGAAAAGTATAAAATTTGTCCGTCGGCCGACATGGAGCAACTTCCCTCCCAGTAATCAGAATTAATTTCTTGATTTAAAGGTTCCGGTGTACTGAAAGTTGTACCAGTTAATACGCTCATATATATATCCCCGGAGTTTTTTTCGTCGCTTTTAAATAAGAAGAGATAGCGCCCGTCGGGAGATATGGAAATGGCCGCATCATTACCTTTAGTATTTAAGCTGGCAATGCTTTGCGGTGTTCCCCAAGAAGAATCAGGTTGCATAAAAGTTACAAAAATATCTTCGGTGTAATCTCCTTCTGCTTCATCGGGCTCAAGCCGATTATTCAATTTCCCTCCAATGCTGTTTTTCCCTTTGTAGGTAAAAACCATAAACGACTCGTCGGCAGTAATTACCGGAACACCCTCTTCAGCTTCTGAGTTTATATTTCCTCCTAAATTTTCTACTTTTCCTAAAGAGGGTTGTTCTTTTAATATAAGAGCTGCCCGGCAGTTTTTAATAAGCTGCGTAGCCTCTTCGTTTTGTGCTTTTTCAACTTTTGTAGAGTTCCGGTTGTTTAGTTTAAAGTCCTCAAATTCTTTAATAGCTTCCTCAAAGCGGTAGTTGAGGTGATACGCCTTTCCCAAGTAAAAGGGAGCATCGTATGTTTTTACGTTCTTTTTAATATCCTCAAAAATTTCAATGGCTCTTGCTTTTTTTTCCGGAAAATTAAGGCAGCATATTCCAAGTTTGAACTTAAAATCGAGATCCTTAGGCGACTTGGCGTTTAATTTATCGTACAAAAAGTAAGCTTTTTCATAATCTTTATTTTCGAAATGATGTTGTGCTTCCTCTATCATTTCGCTTTTACTTTGCGATGAAACCTGCTTGTGTAACAGCAAAATGGATAAAAGCAGTAATAATTTTTTAAAACGCATGAAAAGCCTTTACTAAATTTGGTTTAAATATTTCAAATTAAAGTTTTAGTTTTCAGTAGGTTAAAAAAAAGATATTAAGAATAGCTTTTTAATAACTCAGCTATATAATTTTATTTAAATTAGCGTGTTTAAGTAGCGTTTGGATATTCAACTTTCAGATAATCAGCAAGTTTTGTTAGTCGTTTCAGTGTCTGTTTTTTACCTGATGTTGTTTATTTCGTTGGGTTATTTTCTGAATAGGGAGCAGCGAGGTATCATCAATATTTCTAAGAACGAGCCGTTTTTGCATTTAAACCTTATCCGATTTACTCTTTTGCTAGGTTCTATTACCCTGCCACTTGCCGCGGTATTGAAGAAA
This sequence comes from uncultured Akkermansia sp., assembly GCA_964585565.1. Taxonomy (GTDB): domain Bacteria; phylum Bacteroidota; class Bacteroidia; order B-17B0; family Aurantibacillaceae; genus Aurantibacillus. Next base: position 117,069 of record CAZPEC010000001.1, read on the forward strand.
TTGATAAGCGAGGGTACAACTGAGCCGATAGAACTTTTAATACTGGGTTCAGTAGGCCTGCTTACGTTGGCCATGTTTGGTTTTACGTTTGTTAGGGTAAGTAATCTGAACATAGTAAAATATTTGATTTTTGCCGATTATGCCTTGGTTTGTGCCGGATTGGCTTTTTGCTTGTATCTGAGCGGACTTCATTGGTTTTACGTATGTGGTTACCTGGTTTTTTTGTTTATATGCGGTTCTTTTGTAAACACAGTAAAAGAATTTTTATTTTTTACCGCAGGTATATCTGTTGTTAACGGATTAATTGCGTTCACCGTTGAAAACTATCAGATAAACCCATTATTGTTTTTATTCGCTGCTGCCTTTGTATTTTTTGTATCACTAATTTTGTTTATCAAGAATAATCAAAGGGTTGCTTTTTCTGAAACCATTCTTCATTCAACAAAGGCTTTGGTAATAGTTTCTAACAGAAATGCGGAAATAGTTTTTGTAAACAACATGTTTAAAGAAACACTGGGGTACTCGGATGAAGAGTTGCTTGGTGATGGCTGGTGGAAAGTGCGTAAACTTATAGAGGGTGAAAAGAATTTAAAAGAAAAACTTCGCAGAGGTCAAGTTGCTAAAACGTCTTTAGTATATCTAGAAACCAAAGATAAGCGTAGAATTTGGATTCAGTGGGATAATAATCGCTTGCCTAATGGGAGTACCGTATCTATAGGAACGGATGTAACAGAAAAACAGGAAAAAGAAAGAGAATTTAAACATATTGTAGAAAATGCCCGAGATATTATATACACTACCAACAGTGAGGGGCGTTTTACTTATATAAACGAGATGGGACTCAAGGCAACCGGATATACATTAAATGAGTTTTATTCCAAAAATTTTAAAGATTTAATACATCCGGATCATGTTCAGCGAGTATTAAAACACAACAGTAATGAAATAAAAAATAATCGTTATGAAACATACATTGAATTTCCGGTTATTACTAAAGAAGGAAAAGAATTATGGCTGGGGCAGCAGATTATCTTTAAAATAGATACGCTTCGTAAAAAATTTATTGGAGCGCAGGCGATTTGCAGGGATATATCAGAACGAGTTCAGGAAGAAAATCAACTCAGTAAATATTACGAAGATTTAAAAAGTAATTACGAATTAAAACAAGCCATTCTCGCTGCCCGAACTATTGAGTCTCTTGCGGACATTGTACTAACGAGTTTAATTAAATTGGCCAAAAGTACCAAGTTTATTACGCTTAACCTTATAGACAGCGATACAACTCTTAATACCTATTACATAGATGTGTTTACCCAAAAGGTAAAACATAATGCTCAACCGATTAACAATAGCATAAAGGAGGGAATACGTAAATTTTTAAAATCAACCTATCATCATTTTAAAACAAAGGAAGATACTTTGGCGCTTTATTTATTGGATCAGCCTAAAATGGCTCAGAGTGCTTTGGTACACGAATTTAAGGATGGAGAACAAACGATAGGTTTTATGGCTCTGTACACCGATTTTCATTTTGATTTCGCCACCAGTGATACACACTTTATCAGTGACATTTGTAACTACATCAAAACATACGTAATAGAATTTGAAAAAAATAAAATTATTGAGCGAAAAAACCGACAGATAGAGGCGTATTCGAGGCAACTGGAGGTAGCAAATGAAAATTTGGAAACACGCAATCGTTTTCAAAAAATGGTAATTCAGGCAGCCTCTTTCGATGAACTGAATAGTTCCATATTAAAGCAAATTATTCAAGAAAGTAGAAGTGCTAAATCGTACACTTTTAACTATTTGGATATTGAAAATAAAACGCTTAACAGTTACATCATTAACCGATTCAACACATTCACGTTTGAAAATAAAATTAGCTTAAACGATAGTCAGATTGATTTTATATTATCGCTTAAAAACGGGATTCTGAATGATTGGAAAGAGGAAGACATAGAACCAATCAAGATGCTGTTATCTCTTCAACAACCGGTAATCAATATGAAGTGTATGATTGTGGCTTGTATAAAGCCCAAACTTACTAATGCCGGATTTATTGGGGTGTATTCTCAAAAACAAAATGTTTACTCTAATTACGAACTAAGTACCATTGAAGAAATAGCCAACGTATTGCAAATAGCTTTGAATCAATTCGAAAACAAGCAATTAATTGATCAAAAAAATATTGAGATAGAAAAGCAGAATAAAAATTTAGCCATCATTAACGAAGCGCAGAATACGTTAATCAATAACTTATTGATTGATGAAGTGTTTAATGATTTATTGCATTTACTTTTTAGTAAATTAAACAACATAGAAAGAGCTTCTGTACTTAAATATGATTTTGATAAGCAGATTGGATTGTTGCATTACATCAGCAAGAATAAAAAAGAAGTTCGTTACCGCGATTTACCTTTTTCACAACTTTTTATACTCAGCGCCTTTATGGAAAAGGGAATATACGATGTTCCCGATTTTGACTTAAAAGCCGATTTAAATGAAGATGAAAAAAATTGGTATTATCAGGGTATCCGTTCAGGCTATGCAATACCAATATATATCAACAATAAAATATACGCTTCTATTAATTTATTTTCAAGTGAGCCTGGAAACTTTAATGATTTAAAAACAACCATTAATCAAATAGTTTCTTCAACGCAACTTATTATTGACCAGCTAATCAATAAAAATATCATTTCCGAAAAAAATAAAAAAATATCCGATAACATTAATTATGCCAAGCGTATACAAGATGCTTTTTTACCAAACGAAGATTCTCTTAAGAGAGTATTTCCCAAATCGTTTGCGGTTTTGTTGCAGCGCGATGCGCTGGGAGGAGATTTTTACTGGGTAAAAGAACTAAACAATCTTTCGCTTATTGCCGTTGGGGATTGTACGGGGCATGGTGTATCAGGTGCACTGCTTTCTATTTTGGCAACCAGCTATCTCAATACCATTATTGACAAGTGGCAAAATTACAATCCGGGTATTATTTTGGATTTCTTGAGTAATAGCATTTATAATTCGTTTCATCAGAAAAATTCAGATGACGACGTTAACGATGGCTTAGATATTTCGCTTTGCGCTTTGGATAAGAAAAACAGAACACTACTATTTGCCGGAGCCATGCAAACATTATATCTTGTAAGAGGTAAAGAAGTGATAGAATACAAAGGTACCCGAAAACCTATCGGTATTGAAAACAAGAATTTTCAGTCGAATTACGACACAATCGAAATTCCCCTGCAAGCAGGAGATATGATTTACATGCAGTCCGACGGGCCAATAGATCAATTTAGCTCGGCAACCGAAAAACGGCTTGGCAATAAACGCTACAAAGAAATTTTGATTGAGTTAGCCGAATTTCCGCTCAAAGAAAGAAAACGTCAACTATTGAATCGTCTTAACAAGTGGCGAGCTAATGCCAGCCAAACAGACGATATTTGTATAGTTTCATTAGAAATACAATAAGATTTAACTCAGTGTTTTTCTTTTTATTGCCGGCAGCAAAAGCAGCATGGTAATAGCTGCATTTATTATTATCAATTCCATTCCAATTCGGTAGTTGCCCAATATAACAGCGGAGTTTTCATTAAGTAAATAGCAAATGAAAGGTCCCGTTAAACAGGCAACAGGAATTAGTTTATCTCTGAAATTTATTTTGGTAAAAAGGCCAATAGTAAAAAGTGCCAGTAGCGGACCGTAGGTATATCCGGCAATTAACAGAATAGTATCAACCAGCGCACTTTTGTTAAGTTTTTCAAATAGTAAAATAATTATCCACAACAATATGGCAAATGCAATGTGGATGGTTGTACGAATATATTTCCTTTGAGAGTCATTGTACTTCTGCTTAGAATTCAAATCCAAAACGTCAATATACATAGAGGTAGTAAGAGTGGTAAGTACGCTATCGGCACTACTGAATGTTGCGGCGGTTAAGCCAATGATAAAAACCAATCCGGCAAACATACCCAAGTGGTTTAAGGCTAAGTAGGGAAATACCCGGTCGCTTAGTATTTTACCGGTTTCGCTGTTTGTTGGAAATGGAATTTGGCTATGTTGGTAGTAGGTATAGAGCAATACCCCCAGCGATAAAAAAAAGATATTAACGATAACCATACTTATGCTGAACCAAAATATATTTTTTTGAGCCTCATTTAATGAGCGACAGCTGAGGTTTTTTTGCATCATATTTTGGTCGAGCCCCGTCATGGCAACGGCTGTAAAAATTCCGCCTATGAAGTCTTTAAAGAAAAAGTTGGATTCACGGAAGTTGAAAAAGAAACTGGTGGAATATTCCGATTTGTATACCAATTTTACGGTATCAACCAACGAAATATCCATTTTATTCATAATAGCTACTATTGATAACACAACTCCCATTACTAAAAAAACACTTTGAAGTGTATCGGTAAAAACCAGTGTTCTTATGCCACCTCTGTATGTATACAGCAGCATAAGAAGTAAAATAACCGAAACACTGAGCGCAAAAGGTACCTTATTTTCAAATAATCTATCAAATACAAAAAATTGAATTACACCGGCAGCCAAATAAAGTCTTCCTGCTGCTCCCAGTAAACGTGATATAATAAATAATAAACTTCCTGTTTTTTGGGTAACAGGGCCGAATCTTTTTAGTAAGTATTCATAAATGGAGGTGAGGTTTAGGCGGTAGTAAAGCGGGAGCAGTACGTGAGAAATGATAAAATATCCGGCAAAATATCCAAGCACTATTTGCAAATAAGAAAATTGAGATACCCCCACTTTACCCGGTACTGAAATATAGGTAACCCCGCTTAGAGAATCGCCAATCATGCCAATGGCAACCAGCAACCAGGGAGAGGATTTATTTCCTAAAAAATAGCTTCCGGCCGAACTGTTTCGCGAGGTAATGTACCCTATAGCCAATAAAGAGGCAAAATATAGGGCCATAAACAAAATAATAGCCAGCGGAGAAATCATCAACTCAAATTTCACAAATAGTGTATTCTGGAAAAATCCCATTCAGTTCATTTTCTAAACATAGAGCCCTGAATAAGTATTTATTAACACCTTAGTATTGAGCCTGAGTAAATTCGTAATTTTCGGAAACTATAGTGGAATACAGTTCAAAAATATTGGAACAAGCTGTTGAGGCTTTTTCTTCTCTTCCCGGAGTGGGTAAAAAAACGGCTTTGCGGCATGTGTTACACCTCATAAAACAAGGTTCTAAGAACATACATCAGTTTAACGAAGCTATATCAAAACTGAGCAGCAGTCTTCAATTTTGTAAGTGTTGTCATAATATAGCCGAAACAGATCTTTGTTCTATTTGCGCTAACCCCGCAAGGGATTCTTCTGTTATTTGTTTGGTTCAGGATTTTAGGGATGTAATGGCGGTTGAAAACACCGGCCAGTACCGGGGTGTTTATCATGTGCTGGGAGGATTAATATCTCCATTGGAAGGAATAGGGCCTTCCGAACTTACTATCCATGCCTTGGTAGAACGAGTTGCCAAGGGTGGAATAAACGAAATTATTTTGGCATTAAACGCTACAATGGAAGGAGAAACAACCTCTTTTTTCGTGTATAAAAAATTAGCATCGTATGATGTGCAAATGAGCGCCATAGCCAGGGGGCTGGCTGTGGGAGATGAACTGGAATATGCCGATGAGGTTACGCTTGCCCGATCTATTGCTAACCGAATTCCCTTTCAGGTAGCAATAAGTAAACAAGTATAGTAAAAACTAAAAGTTGATTCTTTTCGAGACGATTTTTCAGGCTACTTTCAGCATCCAGTTGAATTTATCCTCAGCTCTTCCTTTGCGGATATTTCTGAGCAACTCATCCACTTTGTTGGAAAATTTTCTACCTTCTACCGGAGGCAACTCGTAGTGTTTGCCGTTGTATCCTATTCCCACAATTTGGGCTATGGTAGCTGCTGTACCACAACCAAAGGCTTCTTTAAGAATATTTTTTTCGTGAGCTTCTATAAGTTCGTATATACTTATTTTTCTTTCCTCTACGCGCATGCCCCAGTCACGGGCCAGAGTAAGAACACTATCTCTTGTAATACCAGCTAAAATAGTATCGCCTAAACCGGGAGTTACCAATGTATCACCAATCACAAACATTACATTCATGGTGCCACTCTCCTCTACGTATTGATGTGTTTCGCTATCGGTCCAAATTACTTGCTGATAGCCCTTTTCTTGTGCCAGTTTAGTTGGGTATAAGCTTCGGCCATAATTTCCGGCAGCTTTCACAAAGCCAATGCCGCCCTTTACGGCACGTATGTAATTAGTTTCTACTAACACCTTAATGGGGTCGCTGTAGTATTTACCGGCAGGGCAGGTTATGATGATAAATTTATAAGAATCACTTGCTTTAACGCCGATAGCCTCGTCGGTAGAAATTAAAAAAGGTCTTATGTAAAGGCTTCCGGTATCGCTGGTAGGAACCCAATCTTTGTCCAACCGAAGAAGTTCGATAATACCATTCATAAACAACTCTTCCGGCACCTCAGGCATAGCCATTCTTACTGCACTTTTATTTAAACGTTTAAAATTTTCCAAGGGTCTGAACAGTGATACTTCTCCTTTATCATTTTTATAAGCTTTCATTCCTTCAAAAATTGCCTGGCCATAATGCAGCGAAGAAATGGCATAACTCATGGACACATTTTGATAGGGCATAATGTAAGCCTTTTGCCATTTTCCGTGATCGTACTCGGCAATAAACATATGGTCGCTAAAGCATTTGCCAAAAGGAACATTATTTACATCATAATCGCCAACCTTACTTTTGGCAATTCTTTCAATAGATATATCTAAAGTACCGGTCATAGTTCAAGTGTTACACAACAAATAAAAAGATTTTTTTTTAAAAAACAAATAAATGCCGACGAATTATTCGACTAAATAATGCTGCCTTTAGGAGAATTTGTGAAAATTCAGATTTCTTCGTGTCGGAAATCAGGAACAAAAGCTTTTACCGTAGCCAATGTTAAGCCACCCACTGTTTGTTCACACAGTTGCCAAATGCAGTCGAGCATCAGATGTTTTGGACTGAGATTTTTGGAAATAGAAATGGTAACAACAATAGATACAATAAATATGATGAAACCCGTAATAACACCTGCTGCAACACCGCGTATAAAAAAATTATAGATATTTTTTAGCGGTCTTGATTCATATACCGCATATAGAACAAAAGAAATTACAATATAGGCAACAGCGGTAAAAACTATAAGCCACTCAAAGGGGAAATTTATTTTTTTAAAATCGTTTAAAAATATACCGTGCCACAGATAAAAAAGGAGATACATAACAACAGAGCCAAGTAACCAGGATATGTAAAACCGAGAGTTTATTCGCATATGCAAGCGGCCAAGCAAATATAGTCAAAAAATCATTTCTCTTGCGTATTTAATGCCCTAAAATTTAGCAACTTAGCTTTTTTATTTCACTATATTTGTAAAAATGCGCAGTAGGCTTTCGGTATATCTGTTCTTCTTACTTTTTTTGTTATTTATGGGTTGTCGCAAGCCAACCGTAACAAATTGGGATGTAGATTTAAGTGGTCCCATAGTTAATAGCAAACTCAACATCAAAAATTTTTTGGGAGACAGTTTGTTCGACAATTCTGCGGGCTTATTAAAACTCCATATAAACAGAGAACTTGCATTCATAAAAGTAGATTCCCTAATTAAGTTACCTGATACTACCATAACGCAACAATTTTTTTGGCCAAGTTTTGCTACTACCACTCTAAATCCCGGACAAAATATGCCTTTCCTGCCTCCTTCTCCCCTGCAATTTAACATAAACAACGGAGTCGCTTTAAAACATGGTGTGGTAAGAAAAGGCATGCTGATGGTGGAGTTCAGCAATACCGTTTCGGGCCCCCTGCATTTTATTTACCGATTACCGGGTGTTAAAAAAGGAAATGCTATTTTTGAAATAAGCGAAGATGTGCCTCCGGGTAATAATTCTTTGATTAAACAATATCCGTTAGACGGTTATTACATTGACTTAACAGCAGGAGGAGCGGCCCAGTTCAATACACTGATTCAAAGCTACTCGGTAAGTGTACGTCCTGACGGACAACCTGTTCAGGTTTCTTTTGGAAAAGGGGTAACAGCAAAAATTACTTACAAAGACATTATTCCCCAATATGTAAAAGGATACTTTGGACAGCAAACGGTTGATTTGAATTTGGATACCGTTCAGTTTAATGTGTTTAATAACTTTAGCGCATCTAATTTTCTTTTGCACGATGCTACTTTTAATTTTAATATACTCAATCAATTTGGAGCAGAGTTTAACGGAAGTTTAAATAACATTGTATCTATTAATACTCCCAACAATAACACCGTTGCACTAAATGCTGCTTCGCTTTCCGGAATAAACTTAAATAGGGCATACGACGTAAACGGGCAAATTAATGCAACCGTAAAACAGGTTGCCTTAAATAAAAACAACAGCAATATACTGCCTTTTCTTTCTAACCTTCCAAACAAAATAACTTATGGCGGACAAATTACCATTAATCCATTAGGCAATACATCTGCCTATAACGATTTTGCGTATTACAATACAGGAATAAAAATATATGGCGATATCACCATTCCTTTAAAGTTTAATGCCGATGCGTTTTACTTGCAGTCGGAGGTGCCCATTAATCTCTCCAACTTGAGTCAAGTGGATAATGTTAACTACGGTAATATCATAGTAAATTTCCGAAATGGCTATCCCTTTGATGTTTTATTGCAGGTGTATTTGGAGGATGAAAACAATACGATTATAGACTCTTTGTTTGTTCCGGGTCAAAACATAATACCTAAAGGAGCATTAAATTCTTTGAATTATGTCCAGTTTCCCAACATCGGAAAATTAGCGATACCTTTTAATAAAGAAAAAATGGCACATATTAAGCAAAGCAAAAAGGCTCTTTTAAAAGCCAAATTACTTATGCCGCCAAACCCACCCGACATTCATTTGATGGATACGTACGAAATAGACGTAGCATTAATTTTAGAAGTAAATTATAATGTGAGAAGGAAATGAGCATGCGTACGTTTTTAAATCTGTTGGTTAGTTTTGTTTTTTGCGGGTATCTGGATGCTCAGTATAATTCCGAGTTCATCAACTACAATCTTACCGGCCGGAGCATTTCTTTAAATCTGGATTACGAGGCCGGTAGCGATGCGTTTAAAAGTGATATGGTAAATCGTCTTATTTGGGGCGGCTACATAGATAAAGAAATGAAAGATGCTTCCGAAAAAGCTTTACGGGCAAAAAATAATTTTGGAATTTTACTTAACTACGGAGCGGCTTCTTTTATCAGAGGAAGTAAAAATGTAGATTATCTGATTAGCTTTAAAAATCACGAAGTACTCAACGCCTCTTTTAATGCTGATTTTTACAGACTTGTTTTTTATGGAAACAAACGCTTTCAAGGGTACACTGCCGATTTATCCAATATTAATGTAAACGCCTTGCGTTTTCAGGAAGCTAAATTCGGAGCCATTATACATGGTGTAGATTCCGTTGCCAAAATTGGCGTAGCGCTTTCTTTTTTAAAAGGCGAACAGCTTTTTTATCTTAAAACGGGCAGCAATGCCTACATGTTTACCTCTGCCGATGCTGATGAAATAAGGCTAAATTCTAATTTTAATTTGGCATTAAGCGATACCAGCAATAAAAAGTTGTTTGGATTTAACGGACTGGGTGCAAATGTGGATATTTACTTTGAAACACCTTACAAAAGCAAAATCGGAAAGAAATGTACCCTTTTGGTTAATGCCAATAACATAGGATTTATTCACTGGCGCAAAAACAGTGTGCAGTACAGCAGTGATACCCTCATTAATTTTCAAGGATACAGAATAGAAAATATTCTTGATTTACAGGATTCTACCATTCAAAAAATAAATCAAGATACCATACTTCAAAAAATTGTAACCGGACGAAAAGAAAATTTTAATATCAATATTCCAACAAATCTTATACTCATTAATAAAATAAACTTTACCAACAGCTTTAATTTAAACACCGGTTTTCGATATGTTTTTAATGCGAGTTATCGTCCGTATTTTTTTGTAGAGCCTGAATGGATGAAAGGTAAATGGCTGTTTAATTTTCACTTGGGATATGGCGGTTACAGTAGGCTTAATACCGGGTTATCGGTTTGTTATTCATCTGCCGGTTTCTTTTTTAAGCTGGGCAGCAACAGTTTGCAAGGTTATTTTTTACCCAAGGTGGCTTTTGGACAAGGATTGTTTTTTAGCGTAGCAAAAAAGTTAAAATGATAAAGTATATATATACCGTAATTTCTTTTTGTTTGCTGGGAACTTTATCGGCTCAGCCTCCAAATAAGTTTTACAATAAGTTTGGCGGATTTGGTATTGACATAGGCTATGGCGTAAAAGAAACCTACAACCGCCGGTATATTATTTGCGGAAGTACCAGCAGTTATGGATACGGTGCTTTGGATGGTTTTTTAATGCTGGTAGATAGTATGGGACAAAAAGTGTGGGAGAAAAATTATGGAGGCGCACTAACGGACGAAGCAAGAAGAGTGGTAGTAAACCCGGCGGATAGTGGCTTTGTTTTTGTAGGACACACCAACTCTATGGGCAATGGGGGGTACGACCTGTGGTTGGTTAGAACCAATAAACACGGGCAACTTATTTGGCAAAGAACTTTTGGAGGTACTGATTGGGATTTTGGGATGGATTTGATATTATCCCCCGATGGAAATATACTTTTATGTGGAAAATCCTTCAACGCACGGTATGGTAAATATGATGCCTGGGTTTTAAAAGCCCAAATGAGCAATGGAGATTTGTTGTGGCAAAAATTTTACGGAGGAGCAGAAGATGATGATTTTCGTTCAATCAAATTAACACCCGATTCAAAAATTGTTCTAACAGGGCAAACTTCCAGTATGGGAGACATAGCCGGTGATATTTATCTTTTTACAACTAATTTAAGTGGCGATTCCTTGCTGGCAAAAAAATATGGAATGCCCGGTAAAAAAGATTTTGCCAATGATATTGTAGTGGAAAGTGCAAATGAATATATTTTAGGAGGTGGAACAGAGAGTTATGCAACTTCGTTCACGGATGCTTTTATTTTTAAAATGGATAATTTGGGAGATTCTATCTGGTTAAGAAATTATGGAAACTCAGGACTCGCTCAGGAAAGCGTTAAAATAACACTAATGAAAAATACTACAGGAAGATACGGAATATCATACAGCGATATAAACTTCCCTAGTTTTAAAAGAGATCCTAAAAATCTAATCTTAAGTGACCAAGGCTATTACATAGTAGGACATAGTTTTGGAGAGTCGGAAGATGAAGAGCTATATGATTTGGTTAAGGTTAGCGATGGAGGATTTATTGGGGTAGGTTATACCAAAAGCTTTGGTAGCATTCTGGACGATGTGTTTTTGGTTAAGTATGATTCTTCGTTTGTTTACGGTGGTAAAATTATTGGAGTACAGGAAATAAACTTTAACCCATCACAAAATCTGCTCATATATCCTACTGTAATAAAGGAAGAAAACCCTCTTTGCTATATTAAATGTAATAACAAGCCTCGGTATGTTAATATTTATTCAGTCTCTGACTCTCGGATTATAAAAAGTACAGAAACTGATGAAATAACCACCAATCTTTATTCTTTTAGTCTTGGAGACTTACCTAAAGGTATTTATATCATTAACTTCATTAACAATGGGTTTGTGGTAAATTTTAAATTAATCAGGTTATAGTGGGGTAAATTACCGTATTTTTAGTGCTATGATTAGATTTTTACTGCTTTTTTGCCTCCTTTTTTCCGTAGCATTTTCTCAGGTTACCAATACTTCTAAGTGGAGAAAAACGGAGCGCGATTCTTTTGAAAACGCTTTTATGCTATATGAGGAAGGTAACCACGAAATGGCCTTCCCTATTTACGAAGCGATAAACCGAAATCACCCCAATCAACCTTTTATTCGCTACATGTATGGAAAAACAGCTCTTTCCAGAAGCGATAAGCACGCCGATGCCCTTGAATATCTGCAAAGTTCTTACCAAAAAAATGAAAAAATAATATTGATAGAATATGATTTGGCCCGAGCCTTGCACCTTAACTACAAATTTGACGAAGCGGAGGAAATGGCTAAAAAATTCATAACCAATAAACGCACCCGTGCGGACGAAAAACCACAAGCCGAACTTTTGTTAAAACACATAGAGATAGCTAAGAAGCTTTATGCTAATCCGGTTCAGGCAAAAATTTCTAATTTGGGAAGCCCCATAAATACCGAGAATGAAGAGTATGCCCCCGTGGTGTCTATCGATGAAAGTATGCTCATATACACATATCGAGGAGAACGTAGTAAGGGAGGACGAATGAATGCGTACGGCGAGGCCTCAAAAAGTGGTGTGTACGCCGAGGATGTGTTTATTTCAGTAAAAAAAGATGGTCAGTTTGAGGAACCAAAACCGGTAGAAAATATTAATACCACAACAAACGACGCGGCCATTTCTATTAGTCATGATGGCCAAACCCTTTTTATATACAGAGATAATGCCGATGATCATGGCGATATATACCAAAGTAAACTGAATGGAGAGGAGTTCAGCATACCTGTTAAGTTGATGGGAGCCGTTAATTCATTTGCCTGGGATGGCCATTGCAGTCTTTCACCGGACGGCAAAACCCTTTATTTTTCCAGCGAAAGAGCCGGAGGTTTTGGAGGAAAAGATATTTATAAGGCCAGCTTGATGGCAGACTCCACCTGGGGAAATGTGGTAAACCTCGGGCCAACAATTAACTCCAAATACGACGAAGATTCCCCCTTTATACACCCTGATGGAATAACTTTATTTTTCAGTTCAGATAATGAAAACAGCATGGGTGGTTACGATATTTTTCGGGCTTCCATGGATTTGGCAGACTCTACTTTTAAAAATACAGAAAACTTAGGATATCCTATTAACACACCCGACAATGATATTTATTTTGTTTTGGCTGCAAATGGTAAGCGGGGCTACTACAGTAGCGGAAAATCAGGAGGGATGGGTTTAAAAGATATTTATCTGGTGGAAGCAGATTTTGGTTCCTTCCGCCCAAAAATGCTTTTGGTAAAAGGAAATGTTAGTTATGAAGGAAAGCCCGTAGAGGCCAGAATAAAAATAAATGTAATAAAAAGCGATACCGTTTTGTATAATCAAACCTCCTCCAATTCGGTAAGCGGCAATTATTTAATTCCACTACCGGCCGGAAGCCGATACAGAATAAGCTATACCTATGATACCCTTCCTGTTAAGTATGTAGAGCTTGCTGCCGACTCCATAACCGAATATCAGGAAAAAATTATTGATATAAAATTCGACATTATAAAGCCGGAACCTGTTGTTAAGAAAGATACCGTAACTGATAACTTTGTTACCAAAAACCCCCGCCATACCAATACCAAAACATTTGCCGGAAAGTATGGCGAAGTAGTTATAGAGGGTTTAGAATATAGGGTGCAGGTTGCCGCTTATAAATACCCAAAAAATTATACGTACAAACATTTAACCGGTTTAGGACAAATAGATAAAACTATTGTAAATAATAAGATTACCCACATAACGGTGGGAGGTTCATTTAAAACATTACGCGAGGCCTGGGACTTGAATAAAAAAGCCATTACCGCAGGCCAAACAGATGCCTTTGTAATTGCTATTTACAAAGGCAAAAAAATGTATTTGGAAGAGCTGGTAAAAATGGGCATTTACGAAGGCCGATAACCATAGCACAAATCAGAAAAATTATTTCCTCGAATTTGTCTGTAATTTAAGTAAAGATTATTTATTTTTGCGCCTTCTCATATATGGCGCTTATAGTAAAAAAATCGCAACTACCCGGAGCCGGAAAAGGTTTATATACCACATCCGACATTAAAAAAGGCACTAAAATAATTGAATACAAGGGAGAAATTATAGATTGGAAAGAATATAACCAACGTGTAAAAGACGATAAAGACGGTTACCTATTTTTTGTTTCAAGAAAAAAATGTATTGACGCTTATTCTACCAAACAATATAAAGCTCGTTATGCCAACGATGCCAGAGGACTGGTTAGGGTAAAGGGCCTTACAAATAACTCGGTATACGAAGTGCATGATAACCGTTGTTTTATTGTAGCAACCAGAAATATTAAAGCCGGAGAAGAAATTTTTGTAAACTATACCAAGGATTATTGGGACTCCATACGATACAACATCAAGCATGGCTTGTATAAAAAGAGAAAATTTTCTTAATCTTCATTCGTATTTATTTCTTGATGGTTGGTCTCGCTTAAAAGATGAAGAGTTTTTTCTAAATCCTTTTCTTGCACATACAACTTAATCCCTCCCAGTGCATTCGAATAGAAGGGGTTTATTTGTATGCTTAGTTCATCTTTTATTTGAAAAACAATATCCTCCGACTCTAATAAAGCCCTAACCACAGCTAATTCCATGGGGTAGGTGTACGTTCTTACCAATATCCAGTTATAACCATTCAAAACAAACAGACCATTAACTTTTGAATACTTTGTTCCATGTGTGTAGCGTAAACAGTTTTAGCAAAAACTTGTTGTGCGGAAGGTAATTTTTCCGGTATTCATTTTTAAACATTTTTAGTTTAACCTCCGGGAAATCATTTTGATCAAGTTGTGAAAATATTTTTTCGGACATATTTCCCAGCCATTCATTCATGGGGGTTTCAAAGCCTATTTTATCCTTTCGGCTATAAATTTCATTGGGTAAAATACTTTTACAGGCTTCTCTTAATAAATATTTACCGGTGCCCTTTTGTATTTTTCTTGTTCCGTTAAAGCTGAACATGAGTTTTAATAAATCAATATCGTCGCTAAAAGGAGTTCGGCTTTCAATGCCGTGCCACATGGAACAGCGATCTTCGCAACGTAAAAAGGATTTCAGGCGTATATATCCCAAATCTTTTATTAACTGTTTATTGAGGTCTTTTTCAAAAGAACCTGTTGTGATTGGTTTAAATTCGGTTTTTAATGAAAGATATTTATTACCGGTATTTAGCCTGCTTTTAATTTCTTGTTTTAACCAAAAGAGTAGAGGCCTATCTATACCTTTTGTTTGCATGCAGGCATTTAGGGCTTTTATAATTCCTTGTTCGCTGCTTATTTGTTTCCATAAAGATAAAAAGTGATGGTGGTATCCGGCAAATAATTCGTCTGCTCCCTGGCCATCCAGCACTACCTTAATGTTGTTTTCGGAGGCTAGTTTCATTACTCTGAACTGGGAGTAAGTACTACTATCCCAAATAGGTGCATCCAGTGCGTATATTAACGTTTCAAAATCTTTTTCAAAATCACTTGCAGTAGGTTCTACAGTGTGGTGAATACAATTATTTTTGGCTGCTACCAGTTTTGCAAAGGGTTCTTCATTGGTAACTCCTTTTCTGTAAACGGCTGTAAAAGCATGAATAGGTTTTTGATGAAAAGAACGCATAATGCCTACAATAGCGCTGCTGTCAATTCCTCCGCTCAGGCAACTGCCTACTTCTACATCGCTGCGCATGCGTATTTCAACAGCGTGAAATAGTTTTTCTTTAATTTTTTGTATCAGTTCAGTATGACTTAGGTTATTGTTATGGTTTACGTTCAACTCTTCTTTTATGAAGTAATTCCAGGTTTTCAAACTTTTTTCGGTACGCTTATAAATGAAGTTTTGCCCCGGAAGCAGTTCATGAATTTCTTCAAAAAAATTTTTTTCGTTAAATTCGAGTACCTCTTCATTCAAGTATCTGTACAGCGCCTCTTTGTTTATAGCAGCCTTAATTAATCCGCTTTTAATAAAGGCTTTTTGTTCGCTGGCAAAGGCTAAAAAATTTTTATTAATGGAATAGTAAAGCGGTTTAACGCCTAATCTGTCTCTGGAGGCAAAGAAAAGTTCTTTTTCACGATCATAAATACAAAAGGCCCACATACCGTTAAGTTTATCAACGCAGGCCGTTCCCCAGCAGCAATAAGCTTTTAATAATACCTCCGTATCGCTTGAAGATAAAAAAGTGTAGCCCATTTTCATGAGCGCTTCTTTTAGTTCAAGGTAATTGTATATTTCACCGTTATAGGTAATCCAAATTTTTTTGTCGAGGGTACACATGGGCTGGTGGCCCAACTCACTTAATTCAATAATAGATAAACGGCGGTGAGCAAATGCGGCAGTATATCCGGAGGGGTAGTTAATTTCCTTTTCGGGTATGTAGGGCACACTTTTATTTTTAAAGGTAGCACTATTGGGCGTTTTAAAACATACGGAGTTGCTATCATCAAACAACACAATTCCCTCATCGTCCGGGCCTCTATGAGCCAGCGCCATACTCATGGCTAATGCCTTTTTTCCCAGTAGTTCGTTCTGAGGCTCGTTGAATATAATTCCGGCAATACCGCACATGCGTCAGGTGGCTAATCGTTCACCCACATAAATACCTTTGGGTTATTATTGTAGCGCTCAATATCTTTATCCAGCGCCAGTATACAAAAGTCTATAAAAGGTAAAATACCAAAAACTCCTCCTAAAGAGGCTATATAAACTACCGGTACGTATGGGGCGGTACCTAAATAAATTCTGTGAAGACCGACAATACCAAAAGGAAAAGGAAAAGCAAGCAGTGCTGCAACTACTTTTTTATTGCTTTTTCTTTTTTTATTAATCAGGTAAAGAAAAGGACTTGGTTTTTTTTGAGAAACAAACTCCTGTGAAAGTTCCGCATAGGTATTTAACTCGGTTGAATCAATAATACAGCCGGCGCTATTGATGAAGTATATTTTAGGTAATTCTTCACCTTTAGCAAAATTTGCCAGCAAACAAGAAAGTATGAGAAGAAACAGCTGTTTCATTATGAGTTAAAGTAACTTTTACTTCCATTAATAACTCCGATAACCTTTCCGGAAAGTGTTTGGTTTAAGAACGGGCTGTTAGTTGATTTTGATTTGTTTATTTTTTGGTTAAACTCGGAGCGAAGGGATGTACTAAACAAAGTCAGGTTAGCTTCTTCTCCTTCGCTGATGGTGCTAATTGGTAAGCCAAGCAATTTGCGCGGATTGATGCTGAGGGCGTTTATGGCCTTGGAAATATCTCTATCCTTAAATGCTTCGGCTATACAATTAAAGGTTGTTTGAATATTGATGATGCCAAATTCTGCTAAGTCAAATTCCAGTTCTTTACTTTCTACATCTTGTGGTTGGTGATCGCTTACAATTACATCAATAACACCATTTTCAATTCCTTTTTTGAGTGCTTCTACATCTTTTTTTGTTCGTAGCGGAGGGTCGGTTTTAAGATTTGTATTGAAATCTTTCAATTGGCCATCATCATAAAGCAGGTTTATGGCAGCCACGCCTGCGCTGATATTGAGTCCTTTTGCTTTTGCTTTACGAATTAATTCTACACTACCGGCTGTGCTGATAGTAGCTACATGCAATTTTCCTCCGGCATATTCCAGCAGGGAGATATTTCTTTCCAGCATAAGTTCTTCGGCTATGGCCGGTATCCCTTTAAGTCCGAGCGAGGTAGAGACAACACCTTCATTCATTTGACCTCCTTGAGACAGAAATTTATCATTACAGTGCACCGAAACAAAAGAGTTGAATCCGGATGTGTATTGTAAGGCTCTTATCAAAAGGCTTGGGTTCATGATGGGGTTTTTGTGGTCGCTAAAGGCAACAGCTCCGGCTGATTTCATATCATACATCTCGGCAAGTTCTTTGCCTTCTGTTTTATGAGAAATGGAGCCAAAAGGGTAAAGGTTAACCAGCTTGTCGGCTTTATTAAGAATAAACTCAACGGTAGCTTTATTATTTATGCTGTGGTTTCCGTTTCCATGCAGGCATACTCCTGTAAAACCTCCGGCAGCAGCGGCTTTAGACCCTGTTTCAATGGTTTCTTTATGTTCTTCGGAAGGTTCGCAAAAGTCAGCCTGCATATCTAACCATCCGGGAGATACGCAGAGCCCGTCGGTTTCAATAATTTTAGCGCTGTCGTTGACAATATTTTTTTTGACAGTCACAATTTTTCCAGCCTCAACCAGTAAGTCGGAGCGTTTGTTATGGTGTTCGCTTCCGGGAGAAATAATTAGCGCGTTTTTGATTAATATGGCCATAATGTATTTATTTTAGAAACCTGATTAGGCATATTTCTGCTATTACAAACAGTAAAGATAATATAATAAACCATTTCCACAGTTTTATTCCGCCGCCACCCAGTTGAATAGTTTTTTTTATGTTGTTTGACTGGTTTTCTTCCGAAACTCGAAATTTTTTCAGGTTATTTTTTTGAATTATTTGGTTAAGCTCGTCGGTAGTATAAAAATTCATGAATGATTCTTTTCGATTGTAATTAAAAGCGAGGTTTTGCTTAATTTCATTCATCCACAGTACATCATAAAAACCGGCCTCATGAATGGCCTCGCCCGGTAAAAGGTTTAGTTGACCATCTCTTATTTTTAGTTCGGGAATAAGCTCTGCCCCATCACTTTTAGCCTTAATAAGAGGGGGCTTTTCTGCAGCATTATATTCGGGTTTAAGGGAAATAGCGGTTTGGTTGTTGAGTATGTAAAATAAAGGCCGGGGTTTTATGCTATTGATAGCTATTCGAATAAACGTAGGAACAAAAAGAGCATGTTTACAAAAGTTACTGAATTTTGCATTAAATGATGAGGTGAATAAAAATAACTGCGTTTGGTCATAAGTTTGTTTTATCAGAAAGGGTTCTCCGTTTTGTATGCTGTATATATATGAAGTCGAAGATTGCATGGGCTTGGAAAACAGGTATCGTTTTGACATAACAGGAACATTAATTTGCGGGTCTATTTTTTCGAATACGCCCTCAAAAAACGGGTTTTCTTTATTGGGTTTTTCAAGTTTTGTAGTGTTTGTATCAACCGAGAGAATAACAGGCAAGGAAAATTTATTTAAAAAGGGGTTTACAACAGCAACATTTGCATTGGCCGGAGGAATGATAGCTATACTGCCCCCTTTTTTACAGAAATTAAGGAGTTCTTCTTCCAGCCCGCTTGTTGGATTTTGAATTTCATTTAAGATGATAAAATCAGCGTTTTTGAGCTTGGAATAATCTATTGCGTTTTCGGATAAAGAGGTAAACCGGAATAGGCTGTCTTTCTCAAATAAGGAAATAAAATACTTTTCGGTATCTGTATCTTTTCCATTTATTAGAACAGTATTGATGTGCAGGCGGGTAGTGAAAGCGAAAAAAAACTCATCGTCGAAACTAATGGGGTAATCATCTATTTTAACAGATGCGTAATACAGGCCGTTATTTTTGCAGGTAAAAGGAATTACAAAACTTGTACTACTCTCTGCATCTACGCTGTACGAACCTATTGCTGATTGAGAACCGTTCAAATACAATCTTGCATTTCCCGTTTCTATACTTTTGGCAGATGAATTGGTGAGTTTTACGTGTAGTTTTTGCAGTACGTCTTTTTGAGGAATGGGAGTTTCCAGCCAAACAGAGTCTATGAATACATTGTGAGTTTCACCTGATTTTAGTGGCCATATAGATAAAGCGTGTGTGCTGTCGGAAGAAAATTCGTTAAGGTTAAAGGTACTTTTTTGAAGGTCGCTGATGGCGAAAAGCCTCAAATTTTTTTCTTCATTTATGAATTCGGTTTGTCGTTTAAAAACATCGCTGAATTGTCTGGGAACCGGAGATAACTTAATTTCAGCTATTTCGCGAAGCATATCTTCCTTACTGAACAGACGTTGATGTTTGCCTTTAAAATCGTTTGTTATCAGGTGAAAACGGTCGTTGTTACCAAACCCTTGAACGAGTTCTCGGGCCATTATTTTCGCATTTTCAAGTAAAGGTCCCTTGCGGTTTACGGCTTCCATACTGAAGGAGTTGTCGATATACAGACTTATGGTTGCTGCTCCTACCTGTGTACCTGCAGTTTGTTTGTCTTGCCATACGGGTTGAGCAAAGGCTAATACCAGAGCGCTAAACGCCAGAATACGTGACAATAGAATGAGTAGTTCTTTTAACCTGGACTTTGATTTACTTTCAATTTCCAGTTCTTTTAAGAAACGAACATTGGTAAAGTAAATTTTTTTGTACCGTCTGAAATTAAATAGATGGATGATGATGGGAACCGAAACGGCAGCGAGCGCCCACAAAAAGGCGGGGTATACAAACATCATAGGCACTAAGGTAAAGAATGCCCTGATATTGAGCAAGTCTCTGCCTGCAGGAATTAAAAATATTGAGCAGAATTTTTGTTGTTAACCAAACCTTCTTTTCATAATTTCGTAAACCATACTACCAACCATACGGCAGCATGTTCTTAAAACACATAGTTCTTTATAAAATGTTACTGCTGGTGCTCATATTGGGAGTGTCGGTTTTAGGTTTTTTTGGCATACTGTTTAGTTGGAAAGAGGTTTTAATATTCCAGATAATAAGCGGCACCGTTTTTGTTTTTTTGAGTTGTTTTGAGTTTACCAATACCAGCTATCGTGCTCAACTGCCCGTTCAAAGGTATTTTTATATGCCATACAGTTTTATCATGTTTGGGGTATTAAAGGCAGCCGTATTTTTGAGTTTGGGAATTATGTTGTATGTTTCGGGAACAAAGGTGGTTTACCTGTTTCCCGTTTGTATAATTATAGCCGTTACGGAGCTTTTAGTGCTGACCCTACGCTATTACCGTAAGCTTTGTTTTGTTTCTATTTACGCAAATTATGTGTTGATTTCGGCTAATGGCATGTATAAAATTTTTGCATCTGAAATTGAACGAGTAGAGTTTCGTTATGATGTTTTTTACATTATCAGAAAAAATGGAAAAACTTCCGATATTCGTTTAATACACATTGAAGAGACGAATCATTTTATTGCCCATTTTATTTCCTGGATTGAAAAAAATCATCTTAAGGTGGGAGAAGAATCCAAAAGATTATTGGCTGCTAAGGCCGAAGAAATATCGAGAGTAAATTAGTTTTGTTTAACAAAATCTTTTAAATGTTTAATTTTTAAGGGAAGCCCTAATTATTAAAGACGATTTGTTTACATAATTCGACTAAATCGGTTCTTTTACTTTGTTTTAATTCCTAACTTGCATGCTTTAAATTATGAATTCAGCAACCATTAGGTTTAATAACAGCAATCGTCAATTTTTTAATACACTAAGAAGTCGGGTTGATAACTACTTTAAATCGAATAATATTTCCAGAAATGCCAACTTTCAGATGGTATTAAAAACAATAGTGATGCTTTCGCTATACCTCATCCCTTATTTTTTGATGATTTTTAACTTGATAACTTTTAGTTGGTGGATGATATTTTTGATGTATGTAGTAATGGGCGTGGGTATGGCAGGTGTTGGCTTTTCTATTATGCACGATGCCAACCACGGAAGCTATTCACGTAATTCTTTAGTGAATAAGCTTTTGTCTTATACTATGTACATGCTGGGAGGGAGTCCGCTTAACTGGCAAATTCAGCACAATGTATTGCATCATACATTTACAAACATAAGCGGAAAAGATGAGGATATTGATGCTCCCATATGGCTACTGCGTTTTTCTCCGCATGACCGCCATTATAAAATACAACGCTTCCAACACATTTATGCATGGTTTTTTTACAGTTTTATTACGGTTTTATGGACAATTACGAAAGATTTTAACCAGCTTAAACGCTACGCTTCTATGGGGCTTTTAAAAACACGTAATACTTCCTTCGCCAAAGAAATCGGGAAATTGATTTTGGCTAAGTTGGTATATTATACATTGATGGTGGTGTTACCGCTTGTTTTTGTTCAAGCACCCTGGTGGCTTATCTTATCGGGTTATTTAACGATGCACTTGGTATGTGGTGTAATTATTTCGGTAGTATTTCAGTGCGCTCACGTGGTTCCGGAAACCGAGTTTCCGTTACCTGACGAAAAAGGCAATATGGAAAATGAGTGGGCTATACATCAACTCCGAACAACGGCTAATTTTGCCGGGAATAACCGAATTCTCTCCTGGTTTGTAGGAGGTTTAAATCATCAAATAGAGCACCATTTATTTCCGGGGATTTGTCATATCCATTATCGAGCCATTTCATCCATTGTTCGGGAAACAGCCACAGAATTTAATATTGTTTATCAGGAAATACCAACTTTTAGGCAGGCTATTAAATTGCACGCAAGAGAGTTGCGGAACTTAGGAAAAGCAGCCTAATCTTTATTCTTTTTTTGACAATCGGAAAAGTGTTTCTTTTTCTTCTTTGGTGAGGCTGTCGTATCCGCTTTTACTTATTTTATCGAGCAGCTCGTTCATCATAGCTTCTTTATTTTGTATTGGTTTAGAACTGTTTTTAGGGTTATAACTTACTACTTTTAATTTGTTTTTATTTTTTTTAAAGAAAATGAAATCAAATAAATCTACCCCCTTGCGAAGCTGATAACCATATAACACCCCGAACAGAGCCCCGCCAATATGTGCAATTTTTCCTCCGGTGTTTACGGAAAGATCAATAAGTGTACTAACCGTAAAAATAAGGAGGTAGAAATATTTGTAGGGCATTTGCAGTATTCCCCACAAGTAAACGGTGTAGTTGGGGGCATAAATGGCCATAACGGCAGCTACACCTAATACCGATGCCGAAGCCCCCAGTAATAAAGCATTTCCAAACGATTCAGGAAATAAAATACCAGAAGTTAATACTAATGCTCCACCACTTAAGCCACTCATTACGTATAAATAAAGCAACTTATGTTGCCCCATAATGGTAAAAAATATTTGTGCCGTAAAATAAAACAGAATCATGTTCCAAAATATATGACCTAAATTAACGTGGGTAAACATATAGGTAAACAGTGTCCAAAATTTGATGATAAAATCATAGCTTCCAACCGGCATAGCGAAAAAGGGGAGGAGGTTTAGGTGAGCTATATTTCCTACCAGGTTAATTAGTAAAAAAACACTTATGTTAGCAACGATAATTTGTGTTAGTGCCCCCTGGCTTTGAAAATTCCTTTTTATATCATTTAAAAAAGACATGGTGTTTAGTAATAATATCGGTTATTTTTTCGCCAAATTAACACTATAATAATTCCTACAAACAATCCTCCGAGGTGAGCAAAGTGCGCCACGTTATCACCCGGATTATTGCTAAGGCCGGATATTAACTCTATAAGGCCGTATATAATTACAAACCATTTTACTTTAATAGGGAAAAGAAAATAGAGGTATAATACCTGATTGGGGAAAAGAATTCCAAAGGCTCCAAGCAATCCGAACAAAGAACCTGAAGCGCCTATAATTAAGTTGTTATTCAGTAAATGATATTTAAAATCGATGAGTTGTGATTTTTCTTCTACTGAAACTCCGGGGGTATTTATGTACTCGTTTATTTGTAAAAGTTTATCGCTTATTTCAAAGTGAATGATGAGGTACTGGGCCAAAGCTGCACCAAACCCCGTTAAAATATAGAAAGTGAGATAACGCTTTGGACCCCATACCTGCTCCAGTGCCTGACCAAAAATAAAAACGCCAAACATGTTAAAGAAGAGGTGTCTGAAATCGCCATGCATGAACAGATAGGTAACAAACTGGTGAGGTTTAAAATCCTCTGCCAAGTAATAATGGAGCCCCAGGTAATGGTAAAGGTTTATTCCCTGAGTTGATTGTAAAAGGTAGGTTAGTAAAAACAATACAACATTGGCAATAATAATATTTTTGGTAACAACCGGTAAAAAGCCAAAGCCTCCTGGTCTGTATTCGTTATTAAAACTCATTGTTTTTTAAAGTGCTTATCTATTTGTTCCTTTTCAATATGCATGTAAATAGTTTTTCCCTCGGCGGTAAAATTTTGATTTTCACATTTCATTAAATGGTTTATCAAAAGTTGCATTTCTTCGTTTTGTAAGGGTTTGCCGTGCTTTATGGAAGAACTTTTTGCCAATGCCCGGCATAAATTTTCATGAGGGCTTGGTCTGGCATCTATGGTGTTTAGTTTATATGATTCTAAGATATTTTCTATTGCGTGTTGAAGGTTTGTATTTTCAAGTTCGGGAGGGATTCCGTTTATTACCAAACTGTTTTTTCCCAATATTTCCATGTCAAAGCCCAGTATTTTAAATTCGGGCAAGAGTTCTTTTACCAATTCAAAATCTCGGCTGCCAAATTCTATTTGTTCGGGAAATAAAATTTGCTGAATAGGCAAGGGGTTTTCGTTTTTACTTTTCAGGTAATGTTCGTATAAAATTCTTTCATGAGCGCGTTGTTGGTCAATAATCAAAACACCTTCGCGGCTGTTGCATACAATATATTTTTCAAAGAGCTGAAAGGTTTTATAGGAAATATTTTCTTCGTGAGTTTGCGTAAGAGTTTCCTGAATAACAACTTCTTTTCCGCTATTTTCCTTAAACCCTTCAAACAGCGATTCCCAGTTTTTTTGATTGTTTTGTTCTCGATTAAACTGGGTATTGCTTGATGTTTTAAACGGATTGTAAGAAGTATCCCAAGAAATTTTTGGTTCAACCGGAATTCGATTACTGCTGAATGCTGTTTCGGTTATCTGTTCGGTATTAAAATCGATAGACGGAGCAAGATTGGCTTTTCCGAGCGCACGTTTAACGATGCTTAGCAGTGTTATAAAAACAGTTTTTTCGTCTCTGAATTTAATTTCTGTTTTGGTAGGATGAATGTTTACATCAATTTGATCGGGAGCAATATCAATAAAAAGGAACCAGGCCGGGTGAGAGTCCGGCGCAATCAAATCCTTATAACATTCGTAAACTGCAGTACTGAGATAGGGCGACTTTATAAAACGATTATTTATAAAGAAAAACTGTTCTTTTTTTGTTTTCCTTGCAATATCGGGTTTGCCCACATAACCGCTTACTTTCAGGTAAGGTGTTGCTTCTTCCACGGGAACGAGTTTCTGCTGGTAAGAATTCCCGAACATACCCATAATTCTTTGCAAGAGGTTGGCTGAGGGCAGATTATAAATAAGGTTATTATTACTGTATAACGAGAAGTGTATATGATGATGAGGAAGCGCAACTCGCTCAAATTCCATCATAATGTGTTTGAGTTCAATATTATCTTCTTTCAAAAAATTTCTTCGGGCAGGGATGTTATAGAAAAGATTTTTTACAATAAAGGTAGAGCCGGTTGGGCACTGGCAGTTTTCTTGTGAAATAAAGCGCCCGCCTTCAATAATCAAGTGCTGTCCTGCTTCATCGCCGGTTTGTTTGGTTTTTAGTTCTACTTGTGCCACTGCGGCAATGCTGGCTAAGGCTTCTCCGCGAAAACCTTTGGTATGTAGCTTAAATAAATCGTCGGCTGTTTTTATTTTAGAGGTAGCATGTCTTTCAAAAGCCAGGCGGGCATCAAATGCACTCATACCACAACCGTTATCATTTACCTGAATGAGACTTTTTCCGGCATCTTTGATAATCAGTTTTATTTCTGTTGCTCCTGCGTCTATGGCATTTTCAAGAAGTTCTTTCACAACACTGGAGGGGCGTTGTACTACTTCTCCGGCAGCAATTTGATTAGCAACATGGTCGGGTAAAACAGAAATGATATTGCCCATAATTTCAACACCAAAGGTAGTTATTTAGGCTTGGAAAATAAAGGTAATGAAACAGCGGGTTTTGCTTTGTTATGGCTTATAACTGAGCTTGTATACTGAGTATGGAGCGTAGGCGGCAGGCTTAAAGCATGTTAATTTTTTTAAAAAGTTTTCCAACTCTTTTATTTCCGATTTTTTTAATTCCTTTTTGTCTTCAAAAACTATTTCATCTACCGAGCCGGAGCTTCCGATTGTTAGATTGCAAGAGAAAGCTTTTCTGTTTTCCGGTTTACCGAAGTACTTATCTATTTTAGCTTTGAGTTCCTGTTCGGATATAGTTATGCTGGCTATACCTATGCTGCTTTTTTCGTAGCTTCCTTCAGGTTCCGTTCTTGTTGCTTGAGCCGGAGCCGCCGATTTCTTTTTCTTTTCAAGAAACGATTTTGGCGTAACAGGGCCTTCTTCATCACCTCTGCTTTTCATATCGGCATCTTCGGCACTGCTTTTTTCTTTCGGTTTTTTATCTTCGGGAGGAGCGGGGGGGCCTGCTTGATTTTCCGGAGCTGGTTTGGCGGCAGCACTTCCAGGGGCAACAGGAATATTTTCGCTGCTTCCGGAGGCGGTGGAACTGTTGCCTAGTGTATAGGAATTACTTTTTTCGCTTTCTGCAGCACTACCGACCTCTTTTTTAGCGGCTTCTGCCGGTTCTTTATCTTTGAGAGGAATTACATCATCCTGGTTTTTGTTGCTTCTTGCGGTTTCTAATTTCGTTTCTTTTGCAGGAGCCTCCGCAGTTGAATTTTCCGATGGAGGTAAAACGGTATTTTTATTCAGATCAGAGGAATTTTCATGAACAGGTTGATTAAGGGCCAAGCTTGGCGATTTTTCTGTAAAATTGTTTTTAAAGAGAACAAAAACCCCCAGCATCAGAACAACTCCTGCGGCCGCCCCCCAGTAAAGGTATAAGGGGCGCTTTCTTTGTTCCGTGAGTTCCTCCATCCGCTCATCTACTTTTTGTTTGCTTTCTCTTATTTCTTTTTCATTACCAATTAAAGCAAAACCTTCCAACGCTTCTTGCTCAAAAGCGTCTAATTCACCGGATGGATTTTTTAGTTCTTCCAGCAGAGAGTTGAAATCTTTAGTTTTATTTGAGTTAATTGGCTTGTTCATTTAATTTGGTTTCCATTTTAATTTTAAGGTTTCTTTTTCCATTTTGAATGTGACTTTTTACCTCATTACTGCTGTAACCTGTTATTTGCACAATTTCGTTATATGACTTTTGATGCAGATAAAATAGCTCAATGCACCATTTTTGCTCTTTATTCAGCTCATTTATAGCCATGTGCATCAAATTAATTTGCTGTTCTTTTTCATTAAGATGCTCTACGCTGTTGTAATCCATAAGAAAAATCTCATTTTCCTTTATATCGAGCTCTTTTTTAAGCTGAGCCTGTTTTTTACGCAAGGCCATGAGGCAATAATTCTTACTGTAGGTGTATAACCAGCTTTTAAAAAACTGTACTTTGTGTTTCTTCAGGTCGGTTAACAACTGACCGAATATACCCATAACGGCATCCTCCGACTCGTCTCTGTTCTTATAGTATTTAAAACACAAACCCAAAACAAGGTGCCCGTACCTTGTATACAGCTCTCCGATGCAATTTTTATCGTCTTGCTGTAAAAAAATGTTAATCAGCTCGTTATCGGAATAATCTTTGTATTTGTTTGAAGTACCCAAACCGTATATTCTTAGGTAAATGTAAGGATTTTATACTTGGGATTAACGCTTAAAAATGTATATTTGTGTGTTTATAAATTTTTTTAAGACACTGAAACTCAGATTAAAATATCTGTTTTTTTTAACTGCGTTAGCTTGTTTTTCTTTTCAGCAACCCAATACATACGACGCTAATGCCAAGTTAAAAGCTATTTTTATATACAACTTTACCAAGTACTTTGAGTGGCCCGATAATAAAAAAACAGGCGACTTTATGATATATGTTGTAGGGAAAAATGACAACCTGATAAATGAAATAAAATCGCTTGCCGCTCGCAAAAAAGTGGGTACGCAGGATATCGAAGTAGCTAATACGCCCTCTTACGATCCTAAAATAAGTGCTAATATCGTTTACTTACTGCCCGATTTATCTAAACAGGCCGGAACGGTTACCGGTAAATCGAAGGGTAATGGCGTGTTGCTGATTACGGAAATGGCCAACGGGGCCAAAGCAGGAGCTGCTATAAACTTTGTGGTACAGGAAAATAAACCAAAATTTGAGTATAGTAAAAATAACGCTGTTAAAGCTGGCTTAAAGGCAAATGATGATTTTAAGGCTTTGGCTATTAACGTTGATTAAACATAAGTAACATGAAAAACTTGTGTACATATACGTTTCGTTTGCTGCTACCGGTACTGTTGCTGGTTAGCCTGCAGGTTGGCGCTCAAAAAAACAAGGTTTACAGAGCCCAAACCTTGCTTAGCGAGAAAAAAATAGACCAGGCTAAGCTTTGCATTGATAGCGCCATGGCTAATCCGGAGGCAGCATCTATGTACGAAGCTCATACGGTTAAAGCCTATATCTACTTTGAGTTATTTAAGCGTACCAACAGAAATAGTCCTGTAAACTTTTTAAGAGATAGCATCATAAATGCACTTAAAACTTCTAATTCATTAAATCCTGATGAAGACTACAAATCAAACAATGCCAAACTCTTGGTTAACATTGCCAGCAATTACTATAACATAGCTAAGGCTTTGTTGCAGGATTCGGTAAATTTTGAACGAAGCGTTATTTATTTTGATAAATACAAAGAAGTAATGAAAATGGCCGAGCCAACCTTTAATACCTCGGAAAAAGATAAAGAGTTTTATTTGGCGGCCGGTTCTATTTATTCGGACAGGTATAACAGAGATAATTCAGACAACCGCTCGTTGGAAATTGCCAAGGTAGCTCTCTTAAAAGTAATTGAAATACAGCCCGATGAACCATCTGCCAACTTTAACATGGGGCTTATGTACTTGAATACGGCTATTAATATGATTCAAAAAATGGATGATACGCCGGATTTTAATCAGTTAGATGTTATTATGGACAACTATATTAAGTTAGCCAAACAAGCTGAGCAGTTTATTTTGAAGGTTTATCAGAAAAACAATAAGAATCCCAAATCGGTTGAGGCTCTCTACTATGTATACCGTATATTAAGCGACGAGTCCAAAAAGGCTGAGTTCAAAAATAAGTGCAAAGAATTAAACATACCCATTTCCGATAATTAAGAGAGCGTATGAGGTTTACTATCGGAAAAAAAATTGGTTCGGGTTTTGCGGTTTTAATATTGCTTACTTCCGTTGCTTTTGTTTTAACGGTAGTTACTCTTAACGACAGCAAAAATAAAACCGACACCGTGGTTGGACAGTTGGCTCCCAGCGTGGCTGAGTTAAAAGAACTTAATCTATTGATTCAGCGCTCCGGAACGGATATTACGCAGTGGATGTTTAATAGTTCTACCAGCAGCGATATAGCTTTTAGAGACGATTTAAAGAAAATAATTGATAAGGAATACCCGGCTCAAAAAGCCGAACTGATTGATATTTCCAAGAAATGGACTGAGGAAGAAAGAAAAAAACTTAAAGGAATTTTTCTTCGAATTGAAAGTATTTTCAGGCTGTATAAGAGCGATATTATGACGCAGCTCACTCAATCTGAAGACTATCAGGATGCTATAAAAACCAGTGTAGCCAGGATATCCTACGAAGACAGTCAGACTAGTTTATCATCTTTATATAAAGAGTTGAACGCACTTATTGAAATTAAGCAAAATGCAGCCGAGGCCGTTAAACAGGAAATGTTTAACTCCTTCAGTTTTTTAAAACGCTTTGTGCAGTTGCTGGGAATTACCTTGGTTATTGGCGGTATTTTAATTGCTTTGTTTACCACGCAATCAATCACCAAACCAATATTTAAATTACGCTCTATGCTCCTATCTATGGGAAAAGGCGTGCTGCCAAAAGAGCGCATCAGATCCACCGGCGATGAAATAGGAGAGATGGGAAGCGCGTTGAATGACCTCATTCAATCCATGCAGCAAACTACCCGCTTTGCAGAAGAAACCGGTTCCGGAAACTTTAATGCCGAGTACAAGCCTTTAAGCGAAGAAGACACACTGGGTTATTCACTCATAAAAATGCGTGACAACCTGGCTGAAAACGAACGGAGTTTGGAACGCAAAGTTCAAGAAAGAACCGAAGAGGTAGTTAGGCAAAAAGAAGAAATTGAGCAAAAAAATAACGAGCTCCATACCCTTTATAAACAGGTAACAGACAGTATACTGTATGCAAAGCGTATACAAGATGCTATTTTACCTCCCGATAATTATATCAAGTCGCTGCTTCCTCAATCGTTTGTATTGTTTAAACCAAAAGACATTGTTAGTGGTGATTTTTATTGGTTTCATAAAAAAGGAAACAACGTTTATTTTTCGGCGGTTGATTGCACCGGCCATGGCGTACCGGGAGCTTTTATGAGTTTACTGGGCCATAACATACTAACCGATATTGTTAAAAACACCAACCTTACCGAACCCGGAGAAATGCTTAACCGAATGAGGGATGATGTGGTTCAAACTTTAAATGCCAACAGAAGTCAAGATCAGGCAATGGATGGTATGGATATGAACCTCTGCTGCGTTGATTTTGAAAAAATGGAACTGCAGTATGCCGCTGCATATAATTCCCTTTATTTGGTCAGGAATGGTGAACTCAAAGAATATCCGGCCAACAAATTTCCTATCGGAGCATTTATAGGCGAGAAAAAAGATTTTGATAATCATCGGATAAAGATTGAAAAAGATGATTTGATTTATTTGTTTAGTGATGGCTATGCCGACCAGTTTGGGGGAGAGAAAGGCAAAAAATTTATGGTAGGAAATTTCCGCAAACTTATCACACAGATTAGCGCCTCGCCTATTGAGCAACAAAAACAACAGTTAGAAGAAGCTCTCGCCCGGTGGCAGGGTCAGCACGAACAGGTTGACGATATTCTGATAATTGGAGTTAAGATTTGAAACTAATACGCTATTAAAAAGGCTTTCTGATAACAGAAGAGTCTTTGTAAACTCTGCGCACATCGTTTTTATAATTTTAAGACTTGCTTTACGCAGCTTTTGTTATTTTTGCAGACGTTTTAAAAATATATCATGACACAAGAACTTATTTCAAACAAAGGACCGATTTCTAACTTTGTTAACCAACACTATAAACATTTTAATGCAGCTGCATTGGTAGATGCTGCCAAAGGCTATGAGGCTCATTTACTGGAAGGCGGAAAAATGATGGTGACCTTGGCAGGTGCCATGAGTACGGCAGAACTTGGAAAATCTCTAGCGGAAATGATTAGGCAAGATAAAGTGCATATTATTTCCTGTACCGGAGCCAACCTGGAAGAAGATATTATGAACTTAGTGGCTCACAGTCATTACAAGAGGGTTCCTAATTACCGCGATTTATCCCCGCAAGATGAATGGGATTTATTGGAAAATCATTATAACCGTGTAACCGATACTTGTATACCGGAAGAGGAAGCGTTTCGTCGTTTACAAAAACATATACACAAAATATGGAAAGATGCGGATACGAAAGGAGAAAGATATTTTCCGCACGAATACATGTATAAAATTTTATTGAGCGGTGAATTGGAGCAATACTATGAAATAGATCCTAAAAACAGTTGGATGCTGGCTGCCGCCCAAAAAAATCTGCCCATAGTAGTTCCGGGATGGGAGGATAGTACCATGGGAAATATTTTTGCCTCTTATGTAATTAAAGGAGATATTAAAGCCTCTACCATGAAAAGTGGCATAGAGTATATGGCCTGGTTAGCAGATTGGTATGTAAAAAACAGTTCCGGTAAGGGAGTAGGTTTTTTTCAAATTGGCGGCGGAATTGCAGGTGATTTCCCTATTTGCGTAGTACCCATGTTATATCAGGATATGGAAATGGAAAACATTCCCTTTTGGAGTTACTTTTGCCAGATATCGGATTCCACTACTTCCTATGGCTCATACTCGGGAGCCGTACCCAACGAAAAAATTACTTGGGGTAAGTTAGATATAACCACGCCAAAATTTATTGTGGAAAGCGACGCAACCATTGTGGCTCCGTTAATATTTGCCTGGGTACTTGGTTGGTAAAAGTTTTTGTTAAAGAGGTTTCTTCTGCAAGCTTTTCAAAAAATTACTTGTCGTACAGTTTTTTGATGAGCGAAGGAAGTTGCTTGAGAGCGAAAATTTCTTTCATTTTTTCTTTTGCTTCGTAGGCCGGAGAGCCAAAGTAAGTTTTTCCTTCTTCCAAATTACCGGTTACGCCGCTTTGGGCGTAAATGGTTACTCCGTCGGCAATATGGGCGTTGCTGGTAATACCCGCCTGCCCCCATATTTTAACGTTGTTGCCAATGGTGGTACATCCGGCTACACCTACTTGCGCAGCAAATAAGCACATTTCGCCAATATGCACATCGTGTCCAATGTGTATTAAATTATCTAAAATGGTGTTTTTTCCGATAATGGTACTTTGCGTAACCCCTCTGTCTATAGTACAGTTTGCGCCAATGATAACGTTATCATGAATAATCACATTTCCGCACGAGTTAAGTGCTTCAAACGAAGTTTCACGATTTTTAAAGTAGAACGCATCCGAGCCTATAACACTGCCGGCATGTACGGTTACATTTTTTCCCAGCATGCAATTATCATAAATAACTACGTTTGGATACAGTATGCAATTATCGCCTACTACCACATTATTCCCAATGTAACAGCCCGGCATAATGGTTACATTCTTACCTATTTTTGCGGTATCGCTGATGTTTTTGGTAGAAAAATATTTAGGTTGGTAATACGATGTTAGCGTATTAAAAGCAGTAAATGGCTCGTTGTGTAATATAAGCGCCTTTCCCTGGGGGCAGTTTACTTCCTGATTAATAATGATGGTACTGGCATTGCTTTTTAGTGCTTTGTCGTAATATTTTGGGTGGTCAACAAACACAGCGTCACCTTTTTCAACGCGGTGTATTTCATTGAATCCGGTAATCAGGTGGTTTTCGTTACCAATGAATTTGGAATTTATAATTCCTGCAACTTCTTTTAAAGGGGTGGGATTAATTCGCATAATTATAAATTAAAATCGTTTTCAATACCCCCGTCCGACACATGTCCTAAGTATCCAAGTCGCTTTCCGGTTCTTAGTACTGCGCTGTTAGCTTTTTCCTGAAGTTCGGCAACGCTAACTTGTTTAACAATGTCGTGCGAAGGAATAGTTAAATCTACCGTAATGCTGAATATGATTAATTCGTTAATTATATCCATGTAGTTGTCTTCTGTTATGGGCTCGTTGCTGAAATTACTGTACCGATGGTTTAATTCGGTGCGGGTTTCAACAAAAAACCTTTTTTCGCGATTTATGAAAATGCGTGCTATTAAGTAACCAACGTCGCTCGAGCGATTATATTTGAAAGAATCAGATAAAAAGTTATAAACACTTATAATTCCGCAATATGAATTAAAGGGGTTTTGTTTTACGTAACCTGAACGAAAAATGGGATGAGATTTTTCAAAGTCAAAAACATTGGTATGCATATCAAAGTGGAGCATGTCTCCGGCAACTTTCATTTGAAAAGAGTGCTGGTTAAGCTCTTTATAGGCCAACGTTACCCTGCTGTCTTCACCTCTGATGTTGCGGTAAAGATCTTCCGATATTTTTTTACAGGTACTTTTCAATTGGTCAAAACAGTTTATGGTGTTTGTAAAAACATCCTGTTTCATTACTGACTTGGTTTTTAACAAGGCAATAATGTTTTGTTTTTGTTTATCCAGATGCTCTTTCATTTTCCATAACTATTAATACGCACGGGCAAATACCACGCGTTGGGTACTTTTTTTACCCGAGTAAATACATTTTCCTTCTTCTTGCTTGTTATTCAATGGAATACATCGAATAGTGGCCTTGGTTTCTTCTTTAATTTTTTCTTCGGTTTCTGGTGTTCCATCCCAGTGGGCGTATATAAAACCTCCTTTTTCATCTAAAATTCTCTTAAACTCCTCATAATCATCCACTAAATGAGTCATTTTAGTTCTCCTTTCCAATGCGGTGTTGTATAAATTTTGTTGTATGTCTCTAAGCAGTTCTTGTATGTAATCGGATGCCCTTTGCGCTGATATGGTTTCTTTGGTAAGCTTGTCTCTTCTTGCCACTTCCAATGTTTTATTTTCTAAATCGCGTTCACCAACGGCAACCCTAACCGGAATGCCTTTCAGTTCATACTCGGCAAATTTAAAGCCCGGACGTTGTGTATCTCTATTATCGAACTTTACGCTAATTCCTTTAGCTTCCAGTTCGGCTTTTAATTCACGTGCATAAACGCTTATTTTTTCAAGCCCCTCCTGACCTTTGTAGATGGGTACAATAACAACTTGAGTAGGAGCAAGCAGCGGAGGAATAACCAAGCCGTTATTATCACTGTGGCTCATGATTAGGGCGCCCATTAAACGTGTGCTAACCCCCCAACTGGTTGCCCACACATATTCTAGCTTGCCTTGATTATCTGCAAACTTAACATCAAAAGCCTTGGCAAAATTTTGCCCTAAAAAGTGCGATGTGCCGGCCTGAAGGGCTTTCCCGTCTTGCATAAGGGCCTCTATACAATAGGTATCATCAGCTCCGGCAAAACGCTCGTTGGGTGTTTTAACTCCTTTTATAACCGGTACGGCCAGGTATTTTTCGGCAAACTCGGCATATACTTCCAACATTTTCTTTGTTTCTTCCAGTGCTTCTTCCTTGGTGGCGTGAGCGGTATGTCCCTCCTGCCATAAAAACTCGGCTGTTCTGAGAAAAAGGCGTGTCCGCATTTCCCATCGAACAACGTTGGCCCACTGGTTAACTAAAATAGGTAAATCTCGGTAGCTTTGTATCCAGTTCTTGTAGGTGTTCCAAATTATGGCTTCGCTGGTGGGTCTTACAACCAGCTCTTCTTCCAGCTTAGCTGCCGGGTCAACTATTAATTTACTTTTATCTTCCGGATTGGTTTTAAGGCGGTAATGCGTTACCACAGCACACTCTTTGGCGAAGCCTTCGGCGTTTTTTTCTTCGGCCTCAAAAAGACTTTTAGGGATGAATAATGGGAAATAGGCATTAACATGGCCGGTTTCTTTAAACATTTTATCGAGTTGCTGTTGCATTTTTTCCCATATGGCGTAGCCATGGGGTTTTATAACCATGCAGCCCCTTACGGCGCTGTGGTCCGCAAGGTCGGCATGAACCACTATATCATTATACCATTTACTGTAATCTTGTTCGCGAGGTGTAATTAGCTTACTCATAGATACTTCAATAAGAAAAAAGAAGGTTGTTTTACCGCTAAATCAGTTTAAACATACCACTTGTTAAATCGTTATAAAATAGCTGGTTTTAAATACATTTAATTCGTAAATTTACGTATAAAAGTTTAGTGAGTTTTACCTTTAAAACCTAAATATAATGAAAAAAATTGTTTCATACTTCATTTTCGCAGCGTTAGGGTTTTTGGTTTCTGCTTGTAATTCAACCAAATTGGTACCTTTTTCAGATGATGTATATGCTGATCCTATTGAGGAGAAAAGAATTGCCAGAGCCCGGGCAGAGGCTTTGAAGAAAAAACAAGCTGAGGAAGAGGCGGCAAAGCAAGCTCATTATATGGAGCAGAAAGCCATAGACGATGCAAATCCATATTATCAGGACCCGGCCTACAATACAGATGATTATTATGATTATGCTTACGCTTCGCGTTTACGCAGATTTCATAATCCTGTATACGGAACCGGCTATTACGATAACTGGTATACCAATTCTTACTGGTATAATAACAACCCGCACTGCTATGGAACCAGTATTTACAGTACTTACAACTGGTGGGGCAATGGCTGGCAGCCCGGTATAGGTATGTATTACGGAAATGGATGGAATAATGGCTGGGGTTGGAACAATGGCTGGGGATATAATCCTTATATGTATAACTCGTGGGGTTGGAATAACGGCTGGGGGTATAACCCCTATGCCTACAATCCTTGGGGCTGGAACAGTGGTTGGAATAACGGTTGGGGATATAACCCGTATGCCTATAACCCATGGGGTTGGAACAATGGTTGGGGCAACAACAACAATTGGGGCTACTTTAATGGTTTAGATCAAAACAGTAATTATTATTACGGACCAAGAAAATCCTCCCTAGGAGGTAATAGCGGCCGTGGTTCACAAGCAGGCATGGCAGTTCCCAACGGAATGGATAACGAACGTGCGGTATTTATCAATCAAGTGGCCGAGGCAAATGAAAATACACCAAAGTTTAATCAAATAACCAGAAGAACTTCGGGTAACGCAAATTCAAATTACATTTCTTCTGAAAATTCCAACTTTGGAAACGGACGTGTAGGTTCTTCTTCCGCCGGTTCAGTAAGTGGATATGAAAATTCCGGAAACTCGGGTATTTCATCGGGAGCTTCTTCAGGCGGAGGAAGAAATCAGGGTACTGCCGTTCAAACCGGGGGGTCAGGAAAAAGCACCGGTTCTTCCATAAATGTGGGTACAACACAATCTTCTTCTTCCGGTTCCGGAGGAGGCAGAAACAGCAGTACACAAGGTAATAGCGTAAAAAGTGGCGGAGGCTACGAAAGTAGCGGAAGCGGTTCGTTTATTAAAAGCGGTGGTGGCTTTGGAGGAGGTTCTTCATCCGGTGGTGGCGGTGGACGTAGTTCATCCGGTGGTGGCGGAAGCATATCAAGGCCCAGATAATTTTCTATGACATTAAAAAAAATTTCGGCTCTTATCTTGGGGAGTCTCTTTTCTTTCTTTTATGCCGGCGCTCAGAATGATTTGGATGCTATCCGCTACTCCAGAACTTCCCTGGGAGGAAGTCCCCGTTTCATAGCCATGGGTGGAGCCATGGGGGCTTTAGGAGGCGATGTTAGTTGTACTTCTTATAACCCGGCCGGTATTGGTATCTTTAAAAAAGGAGAGGCGGTGTATTCCGGTGGCTTGGCTTTTGTAAACAATCAAGCCATACTAAACGGAAAAACAACCAGAACAGGCGATGCTAATTTTCGATTTTCCAACTTTGGATTGGCATTTAGTTGGAATTCGGAAAAAGACCCTTCCAAACGCAACTTGTTTTGTTTTAGCAACAATCAGCTAATTGATTTCAATAATCAGATTCAGATGGCTGATGCGGATGCATCTGCTACCATGGCAAGAGATATGCTTAATTTGGCAACTAAGCAAAATTCTATTTTCGGATTAAATCAGGCTTATGAGGCCCTTGGTTATAATACGTATGTATTAGATTACGACAGCGCTTCGGGGAAGTTTTTTTCTTTTGTAGATATGGGAAGAACACTCTCTCAAAGTCGCTCAATGGTTACAAAGGGGAGAATGAATGAGCTCAATTTTTCATTGGCGCAAAGCCATGATGATAATTTTTATTTAGGATTGAGTTTAGGTATTCCACGCGTACGTTTTGAATCAACTACTACGCATAGCGAGGCTGATTCTAAAGATAGCATGCGAGTGAATGGCTTGGGTACGGGAACAGTTACATCAACATACATAGATGAGCCGCCGTTTTTTTACACGGGCTTGGGAGGTTTTAATTCACTTAGATACACGGAATATTTTAAAACCGACGGATATGGAATTAACTTAAAAATAGGTGCGCTTTTTCGCTTAAACAGTCAGGTTAGAGTTGGTGCATATGTTCATTCCCCCACTTTTTACAGACTGACAGATACCTACTGGTACAGGATGGTAGCTACCTTCGATAAAAATATTCAGCAGGAAATAACCAGTACCTTCCCTTCAAATGAAGAGGAGGGAAGATTTGAGTATAGAATTAATTCCCCCATGCGCTTTGGTTTGAGTTCTGCCTTTGTGTTGGGTAAAATTGCTGCGATAGGAATTGATTATGAG
This sequence comes from uncultured Akkermansia sp., assembly GCA_964585565.1. Lineage (GTDB taxonomy): Bacteria > Bacteroidota > Bacteroidia > B-17B0 > Aurantibacillaceae > Aurantibacillus. Next base: position 154,630 of record CAZPEC010000001.1, read on the forward strand.
GGCGTAAATTACCAACAAGCAAAGTTGGCCAGCGATGATCCGAAAATTTTTGAAGGAGTAAATGCCGTTATCAGAAATAAGTATAAATATGCTTCCAATTTAAGAATGGGCGCGGAACTTAATACACGTCCGGTGATGCTGAGAGCCGGTTATGCCTTAAACGGAAGTCCGTTTGGAGGATTTTTTTCGGGCCGTTTTGACCGGCATACGCTTAGTTTCGGAGTAGGTATTAGAACTAAGAGTAGCTATTTCTACGATATCACTTGGTATAGAACAAGCAGTACAGAGAATTACTTTTTATTTAACACACTTAGCACCCAGTCTAAGCTTAATTTGGTAAACAGCGGTTTGCTGATAAGCATTGGCGCTAAGTTTTAGCATTTTTTTATCTGGTAATTCTAACACCCGTACCAATTCGGTTAGGAGCCCCGCTACTGCCGCCAATAAAATTTCCTACACCTACTGTGGTTGCAGTACGACAATTGCAAGGGCAATTGGATGATGTTTTACCGGAAGGGCGTAACAATACGGTAATACCCAGTTTGAAAAAATAGGAACCGTTTTCTAGTCCTTTTTTATTTAGCAATAAATTTCCCGATTCCACTCCTGCACTTCGTAAATCAGTTATTTGGCCGGGATTATCCGTGTGGGTATACAAAATAGCGGCATTAAGTTTTACATCTTGGTGCAGAGAAATAAGGATGCCTGCAGCAGCGCCGTAATTAAAGCGAGCAACAGCATCTATGTTGTTGGAGGTGCTTCGCTCATAACCAAGTTGGTATTCGTTGGGAGTTACGGTGATGCCTGTTGTGTGCATTCCAAAGCCGGCAAAAAAATCGGCATAGGGACTTACCTTTTCATTCCATGGTAAAGATAATCGGGCGGCTGCATTTACTGCCAAAAAGTTTTGTGTTAATCTAACTTTTGCATTCCCGGTTTGCGGAGCCAGTAAAGGCACATTGTGTATGGTTTTTCTATCTAAACCCGAAAAAAAGTAATCGCCTCCTAAGCGGATATTGAGTCCTTTGTTAGAAGCACCAATTCCAAGGGCAGGGCTAAATACTCCCATCCCAAAACCCAAACCGTTGAGGTTTCTGGGGCTAATCATGTATATATCCATGATAGCAAAGTTGTTCTTGGCATTTGGAGCAACGGGTGCGATAGATTCTGATTGTCCGTACACAGCGCTTATGAATAGTACGTAAACTGTAACTATTTTAAAAATCTTTTTCATGACTTAAGAGTTTATGATTAAAGGTAACAATGATAAGTTTTGTTATTTATTTTGTTTCACAAGTGGTGTAAATTGTTAAGTAGCTGGTAAAGCACACTTGATTCATTGAACGTGCTGTTTTATCTGTATTTTTTACTTGTTTCCGGTGGGTATTCCCATAAGAGGTGTTTTACCATCGGTTATAATAACCTTCGTATTTTCCGATTCTGAAAGAGCTTGAAATGCCTCTACCTGCTTGAGCTGAATTAGCATAGGGTTTAGGCTGGGAGCCACGTTTCTGTTTGCCGCGGCTTGGGCATCAGATTCAATTAAAAGGGCCTTGGCTTTACCCTGTGCTTCTATTTCAGCAATGGCTTTTTTAGCTTCAGCAGCAATGATTAATGCTTTTTTGTTTCCTTCTGCTTCAATAATCTTCCTTTCGGCTTCCAGGGTTTCTTGTTGTTTAATAAATTCCATGCGCTGGGCGTCTTGCTCTGATTTTAATTTACTTTCAATGGCGGCAGCCAGTCCGGCCGGAAGTGTAATGGATTTCATAAGCACGGCTTCTATCACAAATCCTTTTTTATTGAGTATATCGTTCATTTTTGAGGCGATTTCTTTCTCAATTTTATCACGCTCACCGCTGTGCATGTCTTTAGCATAAAATTTAGAAGTAACGTCGGCAGCTGCCGAGCGAAAAACAGCGGTCACTACTTTATCATAATCTTTTCCTATTTCCGAAAAAATTTCCGGGGCCATATTCGCCTTTAGTTTGTATAGTATAGATATTTCTGAGTTGATGGTTAATCCTTCTTTTGAAGGTAAATTCAGGTTTACTTCTCTGTTTATCGTGCGTACAGGAAGTTTAACTACTTTGGTTATAAATGGATTGTACACAAACACTCCGTTAACTTTTACTTTTCCAATATTTCCAAAGGTAGTTTTTATACCCACTTCACCGGGTCTTACCACTCGGCAAGAACTGAATAAAACAACTGTTACAAACAGTAAAATACTTAACTTTTTCATAGGGTTTAGTTTATTAATGAGCAATTTACTCTTTGTACCACATTTACTAAGCGTGCGTTACGTCTTATTGTTCGAATTAATGTTAATGGGGCGTTGAAAAGCAGAAAAATGGCATTAAAAAAAGTTAATGCAATTAAACCTTTCAGTTTTTAAAAAGTTCCAATGCGTTTTTTGTCGTAATCTCTTCCACTTCGGAGATGGAACAATTTTTTATTTCTGCCAGTTTTTTGGCCACTTCTAAAATATAAGAGGGTTCGTTTCGCTTTCCTCGGAATGGAACCGGAGCCAGGTAAGGTGCATCGGTTTCCAGAACAAGATGCTCCAGGCTTATCTCTTGTAACACCTTATCTAATCCGCTGTTTTTAAAGGTAAGAACACCTCCAATACCCAGTTTAAATTTTTTAAGACTGATAATTTTATTGGCCTCTTCAATTCCCTCGCTAAAACAATGAAATATGCCGTATGGTAATTTATCAAGTGAGCTTAGGACATTAAATATTTCGGTAAAAGAATTTCGGCAATGAATAACAACCGGATAATTAAACTCGATAGCCCAGGCTAATTGCTTTTTAAATGCATATTGTTGTTGTTCTACAAAGGTTTTGTCCCAGTACAAATCAATGCCAATTTCGCCAATGGCAACATATTTTCTCTTTTCGAGCCATTGACGAACGATTTGCAGTTCCTGTTCTACGGCTTCGTTAACACTGCAGGGGTGCAAGCCCATCATGGCATAGCAATGCTGCGGAAATTCAGATTCCAACGCATGCATGGCTTCTATGCTTTCAGAATCGATATTGGGCAAATAAAAACGGGAAACTCCGTTTTTGATAGCTTTTTGTATAAGTTGATGCCGATCAGAGCTAAATTCTTTGGAATACAGGTGGGTATGTGTATCTATTATCACGGCTTCAAAGTTACTAACAATTCGTAACTTCGCCTTCGTTATGCAGTTCAAAAATTTTTATCTGGCCTTATGTTCTTCTTTGTTTCTAAGCTTTGCCTGGTATTTTGATTTAACTGCCTTTATTTTTACCGGATTTGTCCCTTTATTTTTTATAGAAAAATATTTTCATGAAAACAGAGATATACCACGAAGAAGGCTAAAATTTTATGGGCTGGTATATTTAGTTTTTTTACTTTGGAATGTAGGAGTTACCTGGTGGGTGTATTGTGTGCAGTTTGGTAAAGGCGGTGCCATACTGGCTTTTTTGGCTAATGCCGCGTTAATGACCATCGTTTTTATTACCTTTTCCAACTGCAAGAATAAATTAGGAAATTCTAAGTCAATATGGTTATTTATACCCATTTGGCTTGCTTGGGAGCATGTACATACTTTATGGGATTTATCTTGGAGTTGGCTGAATATAGGGAATGTTTTTTCTTATCGAACAAATTGGGTTCAATGGTATGAGTATACCGGTGCTTCCGGAGGTACGGTTTGGGCATTACTGGTAAACATTTTGGTTTTCAGAGCGCTCTCTTCAAACGCTTTTACTTGGAGAAATTTTTTAAAGCCCTTGGCAGCTATATTGGTTCCGATTTTTGTTTCGTACGGTATTTTGTACACCTATAAAAACCGTTCAGAGCTGCCTGCTCAGCAGATTTTGGTTGTTCAGCCCAATATTGATCCCTATAATGAAAAATTTGATTCTGATTTTTCCGTTCAATTTATAAAGATGCTTAATCAAATAAGAACTAAAATAACCGACAGTACCTCTTTTTTAGTGCTTCCGGAAACTTTTGTTTCGGATGATGTGAACGAAGATTTTCCGCTTAGAGAGGAAAGCATAAAGTTTTTTTACGATTCACTAATACAAAAATACCCGGACTTAAATATTGTAACGGGAATAAATTCCTACAAATACTATAAATCGGGTGAACCCACAAGTTATACGGCCAGATTGGATCAGAGAACAGGATTGTACTATGACTACTATAATTCGGCGGCACTTCTTAATAAAAATGGTATTCAGATTTACCACAAGTCCAAACTGGTACCCGGTGTGGAATTAATGCCTTTTCCCTGGTTATTTAAACCTTTTGAATCACTGGCCATAGAAATGGGTGGAACCAGTGGCAGTTTGGGTACGCAAGAAAGCAGAGACGTTTTAAAGGCAACCAACAAAATAGCCATTGCCCCCGTAATTTGTTATGAAAGTATATACGCAAACTATTGTACAGGCTACATTAGAAACGGGGCTAATTTTATTTTCATTATTACAAACGATGGCTGGTGGGAAAATACACCCGGACACAAACAGCATCTGCATTATGCAAGACTACGAGCTATTGAAGCCCGCCGCGCTATAGCCAGAAGCGCCAACACGGGTATAAGCGCTTTCATAACAGAAACCGGTGAAATTGAGCAGCCACAACTTTGGTGGACAGAAGCGGCGATAAAAGCTAATCTGAAACCTAATAATAAAACTACTTTTTTTGTCAAATTTGGCGATATACTGTCTTACACCGCTGTAGCAATGGCATTGGCTGTGCTACTGTATTATTGGTTTTTGCGTTTTTATAAACGCTAAATTATAATTACTTTTATAGCGCTTTGATATAAGTTATATGGAAAAATTTGACGTTGCCATTATAGGGTCCGGTCCCGGTGGATATGTAGCGGCCATTCGTTGTGCCCAATTAGGAATGAAAACCGCCTTAATAGAAAAATATTCAACCTTGGGAGGTACCTGCTTAAATGTAGGTTGCATTCCTTCCAAAGCTTTATTAGATTCCAGCGAGCATTTTCATAATGCGGTACATCATTTTGCCGAACATGGCATAGAGGTAAAATCTCCCAAGGTTAATATTAAGCAGATGATTGAAAGAAAAAGAGGTGTAGTGAAAATGACCTGTGATGGTATTAACTTCTTAATGAAAAAAAATAATATTAAAGTATATACGGGGCACGGGAGTTTTGTTAACAAAAATGCTATACAAATTAAACCCGAAAAAGGGGAACCTCAAACAATAGAAGCATCTAAGATAATTATCGCTACGGGCTCAAAGCCGGCTACTTTACCCGGAATAGAAATAGACAAAAAAAGAATTATTACCTCTACCGAGGCATTGGAGTTACAGGAAGTTCCAAAACATATGATTGTTGTTGGGGGAGGAGTAATAGGTTTGGAACTGGGAAGCGTGTACGCCAGACTGGGAAGCAAAATTACAGTTGTTGAATTTATGGACAGAATAATTCCTGGAATGGATGGCGCTTTGAGTAAGGAACTGCAACGCGTGCTTAAGAAAAATTTAAATTTTGAGTTTTTACTTAAGCACAGGGTAACGGGTATAAAATCAACAGCTAAGGAAGTTACGTTAAGCGTATTAAATGCAAAAGACGAAAAAGTGGAGTTGAAAGGAGATTACTGCTTAATGTCGGTGGGGCGCAGGCCATATACAGAAGGTTTAAATCTAGAGAATGCAGGTGTTAAAGTAGACGAACGCGGAAGAATTATTACCGATAACCACCTTAAAACAACTGCCGATAATATTTACGCCATTGGCGATGTGGTTAAGGGCGCCATGCTTGCACACAAGGCAGAAGAAGAGGGTGTTTATGTTGCCGAGTTATTGGCCGGACAAAAACCTCATATTAACTATTTATTAGTTCCGGGAGTTGTGTATACTTGGCCTGAGGTAGCAGCGGTGGGTTACACAGAAGAACAATTGAAGGAGCAAGGTAAAAAATATAAAGTAGGGAATTTTCCGTTTAAAGCAAGTGGAAGGGCTCGCGCCAGCATGGATACCGATGGTTTTATTAAAGTGTTGGCAGATGAAGCTACCGATGAGATATTGGGGGTTCACATGATTGGACCTCGTGCAGCCGATATGATAGCGGAGGCCGTAGTAGCCATGGAGTACAGGGCTAGTGCAGAGGATATAAGCCGAATTTGTCATGCGCATCCAACTTTTACGGAAAGTTTAAAAGAGGCTTGTTTAGATGCAACTGCTAAAAGAGCTTTGCATATTTGATTTATGAGTAATAATAAAGTTGGCATAATAATGGGCAGCGCCAGTGATTTAGTGGTTATGCAGGCTGCTGCCGATGTACTGAAAGAATTAGGAATTTCTTATGAGATGGATATTGTATCGGCTCATCGAACCCCCGAAAAAATGTTTGCTTATGCTAAAGATGCTCATACCAGAGGTCTACAGGTTATAATAGCCGGGGCCGGTGGTGCTGCACATCTGCCGGGTATGGTGGCCTCATTAACTCCTTTGCCCGTTATTGGTGTTCCTGTAAAAAGTAGTAATAGTATAGATGGTTGGGATAGTTTACTGAGTATTGTTCAAATGCCTAATGGCGTTCCGGTGGCTACAGTGGCGGTTAACGCTGCCCAAAATGCCGGAATATTGGCTGCTCAGATAGTGTCGTGTGCTGATGCTGCCATGCTGCAAAAACTGATAGCTTTTAAGGAATCATTAAAGGAGAAAGTCATAAAATCTTCTAACGAGTTAAAGAATAAGTTATAAAATACATTGCCATCATATTGGTAAAATTTTACAAAGCATCTATATCTCCCCTGCTTCCTGCCGCTTGCCGCTATCAACCAACTTGTAGTGAATACACGCTCGAAGCATTGAAAAAATACGGTTTTTTAAAAGGAATTTGGTTGGGTATCAAAAGAATCTCCCGCTGCCATCCTTGGGGAGGACAGGGTTACGACCCGGTTCCCTGAGCGGAAATAAGTTTTTTGTGATAAAGATAATGAGCTATTTGCTTACCAAATTACTGAGGTCTGTATACATTTCATTAAAACGTTTTCTTACTTTTTCTATAAACTCATTGCTTACTTTTTGTTTTAAATTTTCCAAACCGCCCATTTCTGTAACAGAAAACTTGTATGATTGTTCCATGGGACCCGCTTCAAACTTAACGATGTATTTGTCATTCATTTGAAAAATACTGATACTCATGCTGGGGTGTGGTATACTGTCAATAATTCTCATCTTTTCCGAAGGCTTTTTTAAAGGCTTTTTTAAAATTAAATACATTTTGAAAAACAGAAAAGGGACTAATATTTCTGTCACCATCTTCATGTATACGCTTTTGTATAGCATATGCCAAAGCAACAAAATGGCCTTTTCCTGCTTTTATGAGTGCTTGTTCGGCTTTATGATCGCCGTTAATTATGTTAGAGCATGCTGCCCAATCAAAGGCTTTACAATCAATCAATAATTTAAAAGCTTTCGAGTCGTCCCATATTGAATTAACAAAGGCAGCCAACTCAAAATGTTTATTTTGTATAAGGTAATCAAAGGCTTTTTTATCGTCGCGTATGGCATTGAGCGTGGCCATTAGTTCGGGGTAACCTTCGTTTACAATATAGTTAAAGCCTTCTGTTTCCTGGTTTACCAGCTTGGTAAACATTTCAATGGTATGAATGCTATACTTTTTCATTAAAATCGAACTTGTAGCCTTAGGTTAATTTGCCTGTTTGTTAAATAATTAGGTACGGCATATCTGTTTCCGGTAACATCTTGTACCCAAACATAGGACACAGTGTTTTGTATTTGCAATAAGTTAAACACCTCTATAAAAATCCACATTTCCTTTAAATTATTAAACAGATTTTTTGTTTTCATTTCTCGGTTTTCTTTTAGTACATTAAACGCAAATCCTGCGTCTACTCTTCGGTAGGGAGGCATTCGAAGAGTTTGCTGGTAGCGCTTATGCGTAGGAGGACCGAAGGGAAGCCCGCTTCCAAATTGCATGGTTAAATTAAATTTACACCAGGGGAGGTTGGGTATATAGTCTTGAAAAAACATGCCGAAGGTAACCAGCTGGTCGGTAGGGCGAGGAATATAGCCTGGATCTACGCGAACACTGTCGGTTTTAACCTGGTCAAAGGTATATCCTTTAATAATTAATTCTCCGTCTTTGTTGTAATATTTGTAGTGAATGTTATCCGGCGAATATTCATAGGTACGTAAAAATCCCATATTTACCCAACTGTCAACACCTTTAACGAACTCTCCGTTTATTCTAAAATCGGCTCCGGCAGCATAGCCTTTGGCATTGTTATTGGCAAAGTAACGTATGCGCACATTGTCTATCTCGTAAGGAATGATACTTCTTAAATCTTTAAAATAGCCGGCCATAATGAGTTTAAAAGGTCTTTTCCACATGTTAAAAACATAATCGGAAGTAAATACCACCTGCCACGATTGCTGCGCTTTTACTGATGTATTTAAATTTCCGTTAATGTCCCTGAGTTCTCTGTAAAAGGGCGGTTGATAATACATTCCTCCGGATAGCCTGAATAGCCAGTTTCGTTTCCAGTTTGGTTTATAGGAAAGAGTTACCCTCGGAGAAAAAATAAATTGTTCATTAACTGTCCAGTAGTTTCCTCTAACTCCTGCAGTTAAGCTAAGCTCGGAAGTATCGGGTAATACTATGCTTTTGTTGTACTGCATATATGCCTGATGACGGAAACTGTTTAATTGTATTCTGCTTCGGTAAACATCAGTAAGCTCAATGCTGTTTGGGTTATAGGGTACTATAAATCCGGCCGAGTCAACCATTTTCCATTCGCCCAGTCGGTCATAAATTTGTTCTACTTGTGTTCGAACACCCCACAGAAACTCTGATTTTGGTGAAATATATCGGGTTCCTTTATGTTCTAAATTATATATACTCGCATTTAAATAGTTTCTTCCATTGTTTATGAAGGTGCCAACTCCTCGGTTAAAAATTACTTGACCAAAAGTTTCTTTTCCAAAATCGGCTTCTAACTGGTCGATATAGTATTGCCCTTGAACGGTATACAGTTCCCGTTCGTTGGCACGATAGGCTGAGGTAATAAACTTTAGCTTGGTATTTTGCTTGGGGCGGTAGGTAGCACAGGCGCCGGCCATATATGTTTCGTACTGCATTAATTCTTGACCATCAAAGTAAATGGTAAGTCTTAGTGCATTATTTACGGTACCAAAATTTGTTTGACGTGAGGAAGGAATAACTAAAAATTTATTGCTGGCTATATGGCCAAGCATCTCTAGTTTGAATTTCGGATTTATATCCATGGTTACAAAACTCTGGAAGTCGAATGCGGAGGGCCTGTATTCTCCTTTTGTATCCAGGGTATTCAGTAAGTAGGTGTTGGTTCTGTACCTTGACCCCAAACTCCAGGCAATTAATCTGTTATCCGATACTCCTTCTGCCTGTATATTTCCTCCAAGGAGTGAGGCAGAGGCATTGCCGCCAAAAGACAGTGGTTTCTTGTAGGTAATATCCAATACCGAGCTAAGTTTGTCCCCGTACTTGGCTTCAAACCCCCCAGCCGAAAAAAGAATGTTTTGTACCATGTACGGATTGGCGAAACTGAGTCCTTCTTGCTGCCCGCTTCTTACCAAAAAGGGACGGTAAACTTCAATATCGTTAACATAAATAAGGTTTTCATCAAAATTTCCGCCTCTAACGCTGTAACCGCTGCTTAACTCATTATTACTGCTTACCCCAATTTGGGTTTTTATAATATCTTCAATGTTTCCGGTGGGGCTGGGGAGTTGACTAAACACTTTGGGGTTTATATGATAAATTTCTTCACTTCTTGCTTTTGTATCGGTAAATTCAATTACATCAAGCGTATTCTTAAACACAAGAGTAGGTGATAGTACGTACCGTTCGGCATTTTTCAGAAGAATTTTTTTACTGAAAATTTGGTGATTGATGGAGTTAATCAGTATAGTGATATTTTTTTCGGCCGGAATGGTAAGGGTATAATTGCCATTTGCATCTGTATAGGTAAAGTAAGAGGCATCTTCTTTAACTCCTACGCCGGCCCTTTCCACAGGATCCCCCTCGCTATCTTTTATGTTTCCTGTTATGGTAGCTGTTTGAGAATAGGCAAATGACCTGAGTAACAAAAAAATGAGTATGTAAAAAATAGTGCGCTTCAACGTTAAACAAACGAAAATACGTAATATTTATTTTGTTCTGCAGGTGTTGTATATCAGATTGTTGTGATAAGATTGGATAAATGATTTAAAATAGGAGAGTTCTTCATCCCATTTTCTTTGTTTAATCAGATTTTCTTGCAGGAGGGAATCTTTTTTGTATTCAAAAACCGATTCTAATTTGAAATTACTGAACTGGAAAGAAAAACTATCCGAAGCCATATAGTGTATTCCGCTGGAGTAATAGTTTACATAACGCTTTGCAGTATCTTGGAAGTTTTTACCAAAGGCAAAAAAGGGTTTGTTAAAGCCCAATAGGTAGAGAGAGCTGGGCATGATATCAGTTTGTTGAAATATATAACGATAATAGCCGGTAAAATTATTTTCGCCCGGCTGATAGATAATTACCGGAATATTGAAATGCCCCACTTGATTGTAGTAATAACTGTCGTTGCTGATGCTTCCGTGATCGGCACATAGTATGAAAATACTGTTGTTGAACCATGTTTGTTTAGAGGCTTCATAAAAAAAATTCCGTAAAGAATAATCGGCATATCCAATACTTTCGTGAATTTCCAAGTCGCCTTTGGGGAATTTTCCTGAATATTTTTTTGGAATGGGGTAGGGGTGGTGCGAACTTAGTGTAAATACAGCTGCATGAAAAGGTTCTTTTATTTTATTGAGTTTTTGAACGGTAAACCGTAAAAAAGGTTCATCATAAATACCCCAGTATCCGTCAAAATCCGCCTCGTTGTTGTATTCATCTCTTCCAAGGTAAGCGTCGTAACCCGCTTGTTTGGCGTAGCTGTCAAAATTCATTGTGCCATTAATTCCACCATGAAAAAATGCGGTTTGATAGCCTGTTTTTTTCAGTAAGGAAGCAATAGATTCGTAATAATTACCTGAATAGGCACTGTTAATAAAAGGATTTTCCATAAGTGATGGCATGGAACTTAAAATAGCGGGAATTCCCTCTATAGATTTATTTCCATTTGAAAAGGCATTAGTAAATACCAGTGAGTGTTTACATAAACTGTCAAAAAATGGGGTATAACTTTTTCGGTTCCCAAGCCCGGTATATTCTTTTGAAAAACTCTCCAGGATAATAATAACCAGGTTTTTATTGGTTGGTTTCAGGTCATGAAAATGGTGATAGGGGCTGTAAACTTTATCCGACTCGTTATTTTCAATATTAAAATGTAGTGGACGTAGTTCTGTTTTTTCAATCGATTTTATAATAGTAAAAGGACTGTTTAGCAGTAAATCTATATGCTGATTAGCTACATATTTTCCGGCGTCTACTACATCTATAGGTATTCGTTGGGTGCCTCCTCTTACGCCCAGCAGTGCTAATCCACTGAATAAGATGAAGAGTGCTGAAAGATAAAAATTATTTTTACGGGTATATTCATAATGGATGTTAGGTATATGAATGCGTTTATACAATTTGTGTATCAGCCATATTAGCGCAACAAGCAGTATAAGTAAAAGCCAATTTTCTTTAAGGTACTGTGGAAGTAATTTAGTTAAATCGGTTTGGCCTCCGGCTTGAAAAAGGATATCGCCGGTAGAACGTTTTCTGATATAAGGATAGTAGGCTACATCTATAAAATTAAATAGGAGGGCCAAACCGTTGGGTATAATGTACAGCAAGTAAAGCCATTTTTGGTACAATTTTTTTGTGTAGATGTTTAACGGTAAAAGTGATAGCACCACAAACAACCCACTGAAACAGATGATGCTAAAGGTATCAAAACGAATAGCGAAAAAGAAGGAGGCTAGTATTTCTGAAACGGAAGAGTTCTCGAAAAATTTGTAGTTGAAAACGAGAAACAAAATCCTGGAAAAGAAATAGGCTGCATAAAGTATAAGCAGCCTTTTTACCAGGATTAAGACCTGATAATAGTACGAGATCATAGGAGCCTTTTGTGGCTTTCTTTATTTAGGGTTGTTAGTTTTAGGTTTCGATTTGGAATCTCCGGGAAGTCCTTTTTCGTTAATGGCCATTCTGGTTTTTGGTTTTTGACCTTCTTCCTTGTTTTCAACAGGGGCAGATTCTGAAACACTTACTTCCACAACCGAGGTGGTTCCATCGGCGTTTACAACTTCCTTCTTTTCGGTTTTCTTTTCGGTAGTTTTAGTTTTTGTTTTACCATTGTCCTGAGCGTTTATAGTAAACGACAAGGCCATTAATAATGTAACGGTTAATACTGTTTTTTTCATGACACTACAATTTTAAGTTTAAAGTTACTAAATAATTTCAATTACTATGCCAAAACCTGGCTTTTAACTTATTTTAAAAGCTCCATGGCTTCCTGAATGGAGATTAAGTCGTCTTTAAAGGTGGCTATTAAGAATGCTTCGCTAAAGCCCTTTCCTTCCAGTTCTTTCAGGTATTTTTGAGCGGCGTCGTAGCTGGTAAAATTACCGCTGGTAAAGCGAACATTTCCGGTAGTGGTTGTTTGTTCTTCAACATTAGCCAAATCTTTATATCGTTCTCTGGAACTTTCTAATTGATTAGGCTTCTTGTTGGGGCCCAGCTGAATTTTAAAGGTTACCAGCTTTTTGTTTACTGAGCTGAATGTTTTGTTTTCGTTTAAGTCTTCCTTATAGCCCTTTTCTACCGTAGCTTTTGTGGCACTCATGGGAATGCGTTTACCTCCTTTATAGGCAGTAACAAAGGCATCACTGTATCCCTGAATAACCAAATCTGCTCTAACCTGGGCAGCTTCTTCTATTGTTTTATACCCCTTAGTTACGTAGCGATACATGTTTTCTCCGGTTTTAAGCTCCAATACGCCTGCACTGGTATTAAATACATTGGTGGATATTTTATTTTTGAAAGCTCCCAGTTGCACGCGATACACAATATCATCCGGCCCAAAACTATCCTCTTGGATATTTTCCAAGTTATCGTTGCTACTATTGTTATTTACCGTTGAGTTGTTGTTGGATCCCGTATTTTGATTATTGTTATTGCCCGCAACTTTTACCGAGTCTTTTGCCTGCTGTTGCGCTAATTCAATTTCTTTTCGGTTTTCCTCTTCAACCAGTTTGGCAAGTTCATCGTCGCTTATTTGGGTAATGTTTTTACCTTTCATTTTAGCTACTAAGGCTTTGTTATTCCCCATGGCGCGGTATTCATCACGTCGTTTAATGGCACTCTTTACTTTTTTGTATGTTCCGGAGGTGTACACAATAGTAGTTCCGTCTTCCAGTGTGGTAGAGTTTATATCACCAATACTCAGCAGAAAAGCCATTTCGTCTGAAGGAATAGATCCTTGGTATCTTGCCAATTCAACAGTGTACACTTCTTTATCTTCCTTTAATTTTTGATTTTTGGATCCTAGTGCAAAAGAATTTCCAACGTATTCAATTTCAGCATCTACACCGGTACTGTCGTTCATATATTGGTCGTACCATTTTTTCCAGTAATCATCATTTACTGCAACACCTCGGGTGTCAACAATTAAGCCTTCGGGCGTATTTATCTCGTCATCGCGATAATCCGGAAAACCATCTCCGTCAGAGTCAGGAGGACATCCATCCGGCCCAACTTTTACTCCGGCCTCCGTTCCGGGGCAGTTATCGTCAGCATCCTTTACACCGTCTTTATCATAATCCATATTGTCAATTGCCAACCAATCCATGTTATCGTACTGCTCTTTGTTTTTAACTTTTTTCTTGATGGGTTTAGCAATTAAGTCATATTGAAGTGAAACAGAGGTGTAAGAGAATTTATCACGTTTCTTATTTCCGCCGTTTAACTCGGTAATCCCATCAATGTAGTTTGTTGCCGTAAAAAATAATTGGAAGTTCATTTTTAAGTCAACTCGGTCGGTTACTTTCATAATAAATCCGGCACCAACAGGCATGGCCCAAGAGCGCTCAGGGTATTTCCCGAACAAGGAAACATTACTTTCGCGCACGTCGGTTTCGTAGACGTAATCTCGTTTTAAATTTATTGCATATTGGGCTCCGGGGGCACCCTCGGGCATATTTTTTATGCTTCCGTCGCTCCAGTAGTAGTATGTGTTTCCGTTAGCGTCTTTTACATCCGTTTTGCTTAAAAACTCAAAACCGCAAATACCTAACGATATATAGGGTCTCACTGTGTATTTATCCGGAATAAAATTTCCGAAGTCATACAGTAGGTTTACGCCACCGGCTCGTATTTCGGAAATAAAGTTGGCATTTCTGCCGGGGCCTCTTTCATTTGCTCCTAGTTTTCCAAATAATACATTGAAATTGAGTTGCAGATAGCGGGTAAGCCTTTGCGATATATTGAGGTCAAAGGCGTAGCGAGCAGTAAGTGGAGATTGAAATTTTTTGGTATACACATCTCCAAAAAAACCAAGTCGGCCCGCTCCCAGTGCTACTTTTGGTTTTAGTTTTTGCTCGGCAGTATTGGTACTGTCTGTTTCAAAACCTTGCTTAGCGTAATCATCTTCCGACTCTCGGTATAAACCTTTTGCATGGACGGTTTGAGTTGGAATAACTTGGGTATTTAGCTCTGTGAATAAGGAGTCTCCGACACCCTCCGGACCCTTAAATTTTGAGAAAGGTTCGGGTTCGTTTATGTAGTACTGAAGGAGTTCTTCGGGACTAAGCTTATCTAAAGCAGAGGTATCCTGCTGGGCAAAAGAGGTTGCCGTAATAAGCAAAAATATTAAGAACCCCCATTTTTTGAGCATATCAACAGGGTAAAAATAAGAAAATTATTTGAACCATTTTTGGTTCGTTACCATAAGTGCTTCTTGCACTGTAATTCGTTTAGGACCATTATATGCTACCACAAAAGCGTTGCGAATATTGTTTCTTACTCTATCTCTGTGATCGCGGGCTTGTTTGTATTCTCCGTGGTTTCCGGTCATAAATTTATTAAGCCCGTTATGCATTTCACTTATAACATCCCCACTAACACCAAACTGTCTTTTTAATTGTCCTGCGGTAACTTGCGGATTGGAGAAAGCGCCTATTTGCACACGATAGTTAATTTCGCCCACCCGAGTTGCCTTTGTGGAGGGGTTTTCTGTATTATTCCTATTGTCAGTTGCCGGTTGTTCGCTATAGGTATTTGCTGCATTATTTCCGGCAGTTGGTTCGTTATTACTCTTGTTACTTGTATCTTCAGCAGGCTCTTTTGTAACGGGTGTTTGCGTTACTGTCGGGGCGTTAGAAACCACCTGTTCTGCCGAAGGTGTGTTGGGGAGTGTTACCTTTTGCATGATAAACTTTTTACTTTGGTCATTTGCCAAGTATGAAAATTCACCTTTCAATTCAACCATGGAGCTGCTTCTGCCGCTGAGTAAATAAGAAATGGTTATCTCCTCATCGTTTGGAAGCGTAACCCAAACAAATTTTATTTTTCCATCGGCAACGGAAAATGAGCTTTCTGCTGTTTTTACTGATTTTGCCGTGTATCCGCTAGGTAAATCATCGCTGTGCTTGGCAAATCCGCGTATGTTGCCTTTGCTTATTTTTAATTCAATAAGGTGTTCATCGGGATTACTTCCGGGTTTGATGTAGCGCACTACTGTTACGTTGCCCGGCGGTTCATCGTTTAAGCTGGTTGTAGGGGTTTCTGCAGGAGGTGTTTGTGTCTTTGTTTCGGCAACGGGGGGTTCGGATTTTGGAGTGTTGCTAACAGTTTGATTTGAAGAGGAGGGGGGATTTTGAGTTGTTGTGGTGTTGTTATTATTGCTAACAGCCACTTCACCGCCATCATTGCTTATTATAATATCTGCATTGGGCATATCTACCACCTGTTTAGCATTGTTTTCTACATAAGAGAACTTTCCTGTGATAGTTTTAGTACCATTCATAGAGGCATCGGCTTTCAACTTAAATTTCAAAACTATCTCGTCATCGCCCGGAAGGGCAGGCCATATCCATTTAACAAGTCCCGGATTATAGCTGAAATTGGCACCCTTGCTGTCAATTTCTGTAGCGCTAAATCCCTCAGGAACTTCCAGTTGCATTTTTGCAAAACCTCCCATGCCCCCTTTTTTAATACGGAGTTCTATATCTACCTCGCTTCCGGGTTTCATACCGGTGGGGAAGTTGGCTGATATGCCTATGCCATCGGGTTTGGCAAAAAAACTAATTACAAACAGCAAAAATGCATTAAAGGTTACGATTAAAAATTTTACCATGCTGCTAAAATAGCCCTAATGAACCCGTACAAGTTTAGGCTTAGGTTATTTTTAGTAACAATGAAATGTTGATAGTCAACAGGTTATAGGCATCCAGTTCTACCTCCGTCTACCGGTAAATTTATGCCTGAGATGTAGGAAGCGGCAGGGCTTGCCAAAAAAGCAATGGCATTGGCAATTTCCTGGGGTTCGGCAAAACGGCCCAAGGGTATTTCTTTTATCATTTCATCTTCTACTTCGCTTGTTTTTACACCAACTTTAGAGGCTTTATTTTCAATAATGCTTTTGAGTCTTTGTGTTGAAGTTGCTCCGGGAAGTACATTATTAACGGTAATATTCCATTTTCCGAGTTCGTTAGCCAAAGTTTTTGACCAATTTGCCACGGCAGCACGAATGGTGTTGCTTACACCCAGATTATGAAGAGGCTGTTTTACTGAAGTAGATATCACATTAATAATTCGGCCATAATTACTTTGCTTCATTCCCGGAATGCAAGCCTGGGCAAGAATATGGTTACATATCAGGTGCTGGTTGAAAGCAGATAGAAATTCCTCTGTTTTAGCCGAGTGTATGGGTCCTGCAGCCGGGCCACCCGTATTATTAATGAGGATATTGACAGGCCCTTTTTGGCTTATGTAGTTCTCAACTTTTTCTTTCAGCTTTTGTGGTTCCGTAAAATCGGCACATATATAATTGTGATGTTGGCTTTTAGAAACCGGAAGTGTTTTGCTTAATTTAATGAGCTCCTCTTCGTTTCTGGCAAGTAGTATCACATTACATCCTAAGGAAGCCAAACTTATGGCGGTTTCTTTACCAATTCCCTGGGTACTACCACCAACCAGGGCCGTTTTATTTTCAAAATTTAGATTCATGAAATTACTTTGTTTATGAGTTCTTCACTTAAATTTTTTTCATAACCTTTTGCTAAGGCGTACTTCAACAACTTATGAAATCGCTTTCGCTTATCGGGTTCTTTTATTTGGTTATTTTTTTTTATAATCAACTGCTCCAATGAGTTTTTATAATCGTCTTCACTTATTAAACTTAATGCTCTTTTAGTACTGTACTCGCTGATTTTTCTGAATTGAAGCTCCGCTTTTATTTTGTTTTTACCCCATTGTTTAACTCTAAACTTTCCTCCGGCAAAAGCAATAGCGAAACGTTCTTCGTTCAAATAATTTTCTTCAACAAGTAAAGCGGTAATTTCAGCGCACTCTTTAGGGGATAACCCGTAGGAAAGTAATTTATCCATTACCTCTTGGTGATATCTTTCCTGATAAGCACACCAATTTTTTATTTTAACTATCGCTTCTGCTGCTGATAGCCTAATTTTGTTTACTTTTATGCCGTATTCTTTTTCCTGCACGCGGTAAATTTAGTCCAATAAATTCCTTTATGCTTGATTTTCCGATTGATTTTTTAAACAGTTTGGACGATGCCCCGGGATTTCATAAGAATAAGTTTATTGAAAGTCATAAAGAAAACCCTCCTGTTTCGGTACGCTTTAACCCCTTCAAAAAGGCAAATACTGGTTTAAACATTGGCGAACAAGTGCCCTGGTGCGAGAATGCTTACTATCTTGATAATAGACCTGTTTTTACTGCAGATCCATTGTTTCATGCCGGTTGTTATTATGTACAGGAAGCCAGTTCTATGTTTCTTGATTTTGCATTAAAACAAGTTTGTGATTTTGAAAAAGATTTATCGGTACTCGATTTTTGCGCTGCTCCAGGAGGTAAAACTACCTTATTGCTATCACTTCTGAGTTCACAAAGCCTCTTGGTAGCAAACGAACTGGTTCCAAAGCGCGGGGCTGTATTGGCTCAAAACATTGCCAAATGGGGAACAAGCAACACTTTGGTAACCTGCTCTTCTTCCGAAACATTCTCTAACATAAGAGACTTTTTTGACTTGGTATTGGTTGATGCTCCTTGCAGCGGAAGCGGACTCTTTAGAAAACAACCTGAAGCTATGGATGAGTGGAGTTTGGCCCATGCAAAAAGTTGTTCGTTGAGACAAAAAAAAATGTTGGAAGAACTTTTTCCTGTCTTAAAAGAGGGGGCTGTATTAGTATACAGCACATGCAGTTATTCTTGCTGTGAAAATGAAGAGGTGGTAAATTTTTTGATAAAAACAGGCATGTTTGAATTGTTAAAAATCAACATACCCACGGATTGGGGTGTTATCGATTCCGGAATGGGTTACAGATTTTATCCTTACCATTTGAGAGGAGAAGGTTTTTTTTGTGCCTTCTTAAAGTATATGGGTAATAATAGGGATAATTTTAAAAAAGAATCAGGTAAAACCGCTAAATGGAAAAAAGCAACCGAAAAAGAAAAAGCCTTATTTGACCCTTTTCTGAAAAAAAACTGGAAAGATGAGTTTGATATGATTTTTAAAAATGATTTTAAATTACTGAATAACAATGTTTTAAGGCTTATTGAGGCGTATTCTGAAATTCTCTATATCAAAGAAATCGGTACTAAGTTAGGCGGTTTTAAGCAGAATGATTTTATTCCGGCTCATGAGTTTGCTCTTAGTATCCATAAAAACACTGAAATTTCTGAGGTAAAGCTCTCTAGGGAGCAGGCCTTACTGTTTCTTAAACGCGAAATGCTTAAATTAAGCTCAGACAATACAGGTTTAAGTTTGATTACTTATGGGGGTTGTGGAATAGGTTGGGCCAAGTTTATTCAAAACAGAATAAACAATTATTTGCCTGCAGAATACACCATCAAAAACAGGAATATTGCTTAGTGCATTTCGTCCTTTTAAAACCCTAGCTTTCAATTAAAAAAACAAGTAAATATTTTTGCTTTTTTGTTTTGGCAGATACAAATAAATAACTAATTTTGCAGTCCCTTAAAATTTGGGGATAGTTCTTTTTAATAATTTAAGCAAAAACGCCGGAGTAGCTCAGCTGGTAGAGCAGCTGATTTGTAATCAGCTGGTCGGGGGTTCGAGTCCCTTCTTCGGCTCTTTTGGGGCAATACCAGAGTGGCCAAATGGGGCAGACTGTAAATCTGCTGACTATGTCTTCGGTGGTTCGAATCCATCTTGCCCCACGGCTAAACAAAGGTTTTGCAATACGGGTCTTAGCTTGTAAAATAAGCAGCCCGGCTAGGCCTCGGTTTACAGAAGCGGAAGTAGCTCAATTGGTAGAGCTCCAGCCTTCCAAGCTGGAGGTTGCGGGTTCGAGACCCGTCTTCCGCTCTTCAAAAGAAGATTGGTGTGGTTGGTAAAATAAATTCGCAGTACGATTTGCGAATCAGCGAGTAAGCCGGCTTGTGCATCACGGTTGGTGAATCGCTGGGCGTCCCTAAACGAGGGACTTTTTGCGTATCGGGCGGATTAAGTTCTTTTAAATAAGCTGTTGTAGCTCAGTGGTAGAGCACTTCCTTGGTAAGGAAGAGGTCGGCAGTTCAATCCTGCTCAACAGCTCCACTTGAGCTCTATACTTATCTTCTGGTGTTTTTTATTGTAAAACGTCAGAAGCAAGCGAAAAAAATGAAATTAGTGAAGGAAAACTAATCATATAAACACAAAAACGTAAATAAAATAAACTATGGCAAAAGAAAAATTCGACCGTTCCAAACCACACGTAAACATTGGAACTATTGGTCACGTTGACCACGGAAAAACAACCTTAACTGCTGCTATTACTACTGTTTTAGCAGAGAAAGGTTTATCGGAAGTGAGAGATTTCTCTTCAATTGACAATGCTCCCGAAGAAAAAGAACGCGGTATCACCATCAATACATCGCACGTAGAATATCAAACAGAAAAACGTCACTACGCCCACGTTGACTGCCCCGGACACGCTGACTATGTAAAGAACATGGTAACCGGTGCCGCTCAAATGGACGGAGCTATATTGGTGGTAGCTGCAACCGATGGTCCTATGCCTCAAACACGCGAGCACATCCTTCTTGCCCGTCAGGTAGGTGTACCTCGTATTGTGGTATTTATGAACAAAGTTGACATGGTGGAAGATGCCGAGTTATTGGATTTGGTTGAAATGGAAATCCGCGAATTGTTGACTTTCTATCAATTTGATGGTGATAATACCCCAATTATTCGTGGTTCTGCTTTGGGTGGATTAAATAAAGACCCAAAATGGAGCGAAAAAATTATTGAACTAATGAACGCTGTGGATGAGTACATCCCTCTTCCTCCCCGTGATAAAGATAAGCCTTTCCTAATGCCTATCGAAGACGTGTTTACTATTACAGGACGTGGTACCGTAGCTACCGGACGTATTGAAACCGGGGTTATTAATACGAACGACCCTGTAGAAATCATAGGTATGGGAGCAGAGAAATTAACTTCTACTGTTACCGGTGTGGAAATGTTCCGCAAAATTCTTGACTACGGAGAGGCAGGAGATAACGTAGGATTATTACTTCGTGGTATCGAGAAAAAAGATATCCGTCGTGGTATGGTTATTGCGAAACCCGGTTCTGTTAAGCCGCACGCAAAATTTAAAGCAGAGGTGTATATCCTTAAGAAAGAAGAAGGTGGACGTCACACTCCGTTCCAAAATAAGTACCGTCCTCAGTTCTATTTCCGTACTACCGACGTAACCGGAGAAATTACTTTGGAACAAGGTCGTGAAATGGTAATGCCCGGTGATAACGTTACCATCGAAGTAAACCTGATTAACCCTATCGCCATGGATAAAGGTCTTCGTTTCGCTATACGCGAAGGTGGTCGTACCGTTGGTGCAGGTCAGGTAACTGAAATATTAGATTAATTGCCATAGTTATCCCGCATAATAACGGGAATCGGCAAAATGGCTCTCATTTTAGGGGTAGCCATTTTGCCGTTTATAAAAGGGATTATATTATTTAACGCTTACGGGCGTAGTTCAATGGTAGAATAGCGGTCTCCAAAACCGTTGATGGGAGTTCGAATCTCTCCGCCCGTGCGCTATTATAGCGAAAAAATAAAATGAGTAAACTGTCTCAATACATTAGTGAAACCAAAAGCGAATTGCTTACGAAGGTTAGTTGGCCAACATGGCAAGAGTTGCAGGGAAGCGCCATTGTGGTAATGGTATCTTCTGTTATTATTGCATTGGTGGTGTTTTTAATGGACCTTGGATTTGAAAATCTGATGAAGGCGGCATATAGCCTGGTTAGTTAATTTAAAAGCAAAGAACAATGGCTGAAGAGGTTAAAACAGAAAGTTCAACTGCTAAAAAGTGGTACGTAGTCCGTGCCATCAGTGGGCAGGAGAAACGAGTGAAACAATATATTGAGATGGAAATTTCTCGTCTCAAGTTGAACGATTATGTTTCGCAAGTACTTATACCTACCGAAAAAATTATTCAAATAAGAAACGGTAAAAAAACAACCAAAGAACGCTCTTTCTATCCGGGCTATGTTCTTATAGAAGCCGCTTTGGTGGGAGAAATTCCTCACATCATCAAAAATATTACCGGTGTAATAGGCTTTTTGGGAGAAACCAAGGGAGGAGATCCTGTTCCTATGCGTATGAGCGAGGTGAATAGGATTTTAGGAAAAGTAGATGAGCTCACCGAAAGTGAAGGAACGGTAGCCACTAATTACATAGTGGGTGAATCGGTAAAAGTGATTAATGGCCCCTTTAACGGATTTAACGGAGTTATTGAAGAGATTATGGAAGATAAGAAGAAGATAAAAGTTACCGTTAAAATTTTTGGTCGTAAACAACCTGTTGAATTAAATTTTGGAGAGGTAGAAAAAGAGTAATAAAAAATGAACGAAAAAAATTGACAATAGTAGGCTCGGGTGTTTTGAGAAACTTTGCTGCTTCCAACTCAAAGTCATTAAGCTCGGCAGAACTTGTTAATAACTAAAAATAAAAACCGGAAATGCTTTAAAACGTTTCCAAATTTAAAAAACAAAAAAGATGGCAAAAGAGTTATCAGCAATTGTAAAGTTGCAAATTAAAGGTGGTGCTGCCAACCCTTCGCCTCCTATTGGTCCGGCTTTAGGTGCCAAAGGTGTAAACATTATGGAGTTCTGTAAGCAGTTTAATGCCAGAACTCAGGAATCTCCCGGTAAGGTACTACCGGTAGTAATTAATGTGTATACCGACAAGTCGTTTGATTTTGTTATCAAGCGTCCGCCCGTTGCCGTGCAAATAAAAGAGGCTGCTAAGATTAAGGCAGGTTCTCCTACCAGCAACCGTAAAAAAGTAGGTTCCATTACCTGGGATCAAATACGGAAAATTGCCGAAGATAAGATTGTAGACATGAACTGTTTTACAATTGAATCGGCAATGAACATGGTAGCCGGAACTGCCCGCAGTATGGGTGTTACCGTGTCAGGCACTAAACCTTTTTAAATCAATTATTAACTTAAAAAACAAGCTTTCAGAAAATGGCAACGTTGACTAAAAAAAGAAAAGCTGCGATGGCAAAATATGATGCCAACAAAGCTTACTCCGTTGCCGAAGCATCCAAAGTAGTTAAAGAAATTACCACTACTAAATTTGATGCTTCGGTGGATCTGGCGATCCGTTTAGGAGTTGACCCCCGGAAAGCTAATCAAATGGTACGAGGAACCGTTACTTTACCTCATGGTACCGGTAAAACCATGCGCGTATTGGCGCTGGTAACACCGGATAAAGAAGCCGAGGCAAAGGCAGCAGGTGCCGATTACGTTGGATTAGACGAGTACATAGAGAAAATTAAAGGTGGATGGACAGATGTGGATGTAATCATTACCATGCCTTCCGTAATGGGTAAAGTAGGCGCTTTGGGACGTGTGTTAGGCCCCCGCGGTTTAATGCCCAACCCTAAAACCGGAACTGTAACCATGGACGTTGGTAAAGCTGTTCAGGATTCAAAAGGTGGTAAAATAGATTTTAAGGTAGATAAAGCCGGAATCATTCATGCCGCAGTGGGCAAGGTATCTTTTGATGCCGACAAAATTGCTGAAAATGCAAATGAATTGCTCCAAACCATCATGAAGTTGAAACCATCCAGTGCCAAGGGAACCTATGTAAAATCGGTTACCATGAGCAGCACCATGAGTCCGGGCATCATCATCGATACCAAATTGTTTAATTAAACACTGCTAAAAAATAAATCGGATTTATAAAAATCCTGTTTTTGTGGTAAAAAAATAAATTGCATGAATAAAGCTGAAAAAACACAATTAATCGAAGAACTGGTGGGCGAATTAAATGCCAACAGTAAAATTTATTTAGCAGATTGTTCCTCTTTAACCGTAGAAAAGGTAAACAGCTTTCGTAGAGCTTGCTTTGCTAAAAAGATATCAGTAAGAGTAGTAAAAAACTCACTACTGAAAAAAGCCATAGAGCGCGCCAACGAAAGCAAACTTACCGAACTCATTCCTGCACTTAAAGGAGAAACCGCTTTGATATTCAGCGAAACAGCCAACGGGCCAGCAAAAGTTATCAAAGAATTTCGCGGTAAAGACAGCAAACCGTTACTAAAAGGTGCTTTTGTAGAAGAAACTATTTACTTAGGCGATAACCAAATAGACGCATTAGCGGCGTTGAAATCTAAAAATGAACTTATTGCCGAAGTGGTGTCTCTACTCAAATCACCGTTGCAGCGCGTAATTGGCGGACTCGAAAACAAAAAAGACAAAGAGGAAGCCGCTGCTTAAATAAATTAAAAAACAAAAAACAATTAGTAATCAATTAAAACTCGAATAAAATGGCAGACGTAAAATCAATAGCCGAAACCTTAGTAGGTTTAACTGTTAAAGAAGTACAAGAACTTTCACAAATATTGAAAGATGAATATGGAATTGAACCAGCTGCAGCTGCAGTTGTTGTAGCAGGTGGTGGAGCAGGTGGCGGAGAAGCCGCAGCCGCTAAAACTACTTTCGATGTAATCCTTCAGGATGCAGGCGCAGCAAAATTAGGTGTTGTAAAAGTAGTAAAAGATCTTACCGGACTTGGCTTAAAAGAAGCCAAAGACTTGGTAGACGGTGCTCCAAAACCGGTTAAAGAAGGTATTGGAAAAGAAGAAGCCGAAGCGATTAAGAAAGCTTTGGAAGAGGCCGGAGCTAAAGCTGAGGTTAAGTAAGTTTCCTCATTCAACAAGGGAAAAGCGGGTTAACCGCCCGTTTTTTCCTTTTGTTTCTTGTTAGCATTATGCAGCAAAAAACAATAAAACGCGAATGGTCTTCAATAGTATTAACTAAACCTGAATTACCTTGGCAGCAATTAAAACACAAAAACGAGTAAACTTCTCGTCAAACAAATTCCCAATCGATTATCCGGATTTTCTGGATATCCAAATCAAATCCTTTCAGGATTTTTTCCAACTGGAAACAACCCCCGACAACCGTAAAAAAGAAGGCTTGTTTAAGGTGTTTTCCGAAAACTTTCCCATCTCCGACGCACGAAACAACTTTGTGCTCGAGTTTAAAGATTATTATATCGACCCCCCACGTTACACCATTGATGAGTGTATAGAGAGAGGGTTAACCTACAGCGTTCCCTTAAAAGCCAAGCTGTATTTGTATTGCACCGATCCCGAGCACGAGGATTTTGAACCCATTATGCAGGATGTGTACCTGGGTACCATCCCGTACATGACTCCCAAAGGCTCGTTTATTATAAATGGCGCCGAGCGTGTTATTGTGTCTCAATTGCACCGCTCTCCAGGCGTATTTTTTGGTCAAAGTCGCCATGCCAACGGAACTAAATTATACAGTGCCCGTGTAATCCCCTTTAAAGGTTCATGGATAGAGTTTGCTACTGACATCAACAATGTAATGTACGCTTACATTGATAGAAAGAAAAAATTACCTGTTACTACCTTGCTTCGTGCAATCGGTTTCGAGAGTGATAAGCAAATTCTGGAAATATTTGGTTTAGCAGATGAAGTTAAAGTTAGTAAGGCAGGCCTTAAGCGTGAAGTTGGCAGGAAATTGGCTGCACGCGTACTAAAAACTTGGATTGAAGATTTCGTTGACGAAGATACAGGAGAAGTAGTTTCTATTGAGCGTAATGAAGTTATTATAGACCGTGAAACGGTGCTGGAAGAAGAACATATCGACTTAATCGTTGATGCGGATGTAAAATCCATCATTCTCCACAAAGAAGACGTAAATAATGCTGATTACGCTATCATTTACAACACTCTTCAAAAAGATTCTACTAACTCCGAAAAAGAAGCAATCGAATTCATATATCGTTTGTTACGTAATGCAGAACCTCCTGATGAGGAAACAGCCCGCGGCGTAATAGATAAGCTCTTTTTCTCTGATAAACGCTACGACCTGGGAGAAGTAGGTCGCTACCGTATCAATAAAAAGTTTGGTATCGATATCCCGATGGAAATCAGGGTTCTTACCAAGGAAGACATCATTTTAATTATCAAGTACCTGATTGAGTTAATAAACTCAAAAACAAATGTAGACGATATTGATCACCTTTCTAACCGTCGAGTTAGAACTGTAGGTGAGCAGCTTTATGCTCAATTTGGTGTTGGTTTGGCCCGTATTGCTCGTACTATCCGCGAACGTATGAATGTGCGCGATAACGAGGTGTTTTCGCCAACCGATTTAATTAATGCCAAAACACTATCTTCCGTAATAAATTCATTTTTTGGAACCAATCAGTTATCTCAGTTCATGGATCAAACAAATCCTTTATCTGAGATTACCCACAAGCGTCGTCTTTCTGCCCTTGGTCCCGGAGGTTTATCTCGCGAACGTGCCGGTTTTGAGGTGCGCGACGTACACTACACGCACTACGGACGTTTGTGCACCATCGAAACACCCGAAGGGCCAAATATTGGATTGATATCTTCGTTGTGTGTATTTGCCAAAGTAAACAAACTTGGTTTTATTGAAACGCCTTTCCGAACCGTAAACAACGGAAAGGTAGAACTCAGTAAACCTGTTGTTTACCTTACTGCGGAGGAAGAAGATCAAAAAAATATTGCTCAAGGAAATGTAGATTTGGACGACAAAGGAAACTTTGTTGGAAATAAAGTGGTGTCTCGCTGCGAGGGAGACTTCCCCATTCTTGAACCAAAAGATGTTCATTTAATGGATGTAGCACCCAACCAAATTGCTTCCATAGCAGCTTCATTAATTCCATTTCTTGAACACGACGATGCCAACCGTGCTCTTATGGGCTCTAACATGCAGCGCCAAGCCGTCCCTTTGTTAAGACCCGAATCTCCAATTGTAGGAACCGGTATAGAAGCCCGTGTGGCTCAAGATTCGCGTGTTCTTATCAATGCTGAAAATGATGGTATTGTTGAATATGTAGATTCGCGAGAAATAACCATTCGCTACAACCGTTCCGAAGAGGAAAAACTGGTGAGCTTTGAAGGAGATGTAAAAACCTACAAGCTCACAAAATTCCAAAAAACTAACCAAAGCACCTGTATAAACCTTAAGCCCATTGTAAAAAAAGGAGATAAGGTTTCAAAAGGGCAGGTACTCTGCGAAGGCTATGCCACGCAAGATGGAGAGTTGGCTTTAGGAAGAAACCTTAAAGTGGCATTTATGCCCTGGAAAGGATATAATTTTGAAGATGCGATAGTAATTTCCGAGAAAATTGTTCGAGAAGATATTTTTACCTCTATTCACATTGATGAGTATAGTTTGGAGGTTCGCGATACCAAGCGTGGCTTGGAAGAGCTTACTCCGGATATTCCCAACGTGAGTGAAGAAGCTACCAAAGATTTAGATGAAAACGGTATTGTTCGAATTGGTGCAGAAGTGAAAGAAGGAGATATCTTAATCGGTAAAATTACCCCGAAAGGAGAAACCGACCCCTCACCGGAAGAAAAATTACTTCGTGCTATTTTCGGAGATAAAGCCGGAGATGTGAAAGACGCTTCTTTAAAGGTATCACCTTCTATTAAAGGGGTAGTTATTGATAAAAAACTTTTTTCACGTGCCATCAAAGACAAGAAAACCAAAGCGGAAGAAAAGCCGTTACTGGAAAAATTGGATGCCGAGCACGAGAAAAATGTGTACAACCTTAAACTCAAATTGGTAGATAAACTATTTACCTTAGTGAATGGGCGTACATCGCAAGGTGTTACGAATATCTTGGGTGAAGAAGTAATTCCACGTGGTACCAAATTTACTCAAAAACTACTTGAGCGTATCGATTACTCGGAAGTTAACCCAACCAATTGGACTACCGATAAAGACAAAAACGAACTGGTAGAGCGTTTACTACACAATTTTATGATTCAGTATAACGACTTGCTGGGTAAATACAAGCGCGAGAAATTTCAAATTTCTGTGGGAGACGAACTGCCCAACGGTATCGTAAAATTGGCTAAAGTATACATTGCACAAAAACGTAAACTCAAAGTGGGTGATAAAATGGCCGGACGCCACGGAAACAAAGGTATCGTTGCCAGAATCGTGAAAGAAGAAGACATGCCTTTCCTGGAAGACGGAACACCTGTAGATATTGTGCTGAACCCGCTGGGTGTGCCTTCTCGTATGAACTTGGGGCAGATTTACGAAACAGTTTTGGGCTGGGCCGGACAAAAACTCGGACTCAAGTTTTCTACGCCTATTTTTGACGGAGCCTCTATTGAAGAAATAGATGAGTATACTAAAAAAGCCGGCTTACCTCAGTTTGGCCGTACATACTTGTACGACGGCGGAACCGGAGAACGTTTTGACCAACCCGCTACCGTTGGAATAATTTACATGTTGAAATTAGGACACATGGTAGACGATAAAATGCATGCCCGTTCTATTGGTCCGTACTCACTTATTACGCAACAACCTCTGGGCGGTAAGGCACAGTTTGGTGGTCAGCGTTTTGGTGAAATGGAAGTTTGGGCCCTGGAAGCTTACGGTGCTGCAAATGTACTGCAGGAACTACTCACCGTTAAATCGGACGACGTGGTAGGACGTGCTAAGGCTTATGAAGCTATTGTAAAAGGAGAAAACATACCTACACCGGGCATTCCGGAGTCGTTCAATGTATTGTTGCACGAACTCAGAGGTCTTGCTCTGGATGTAACCATGGACTAAGCCTTTTACTTGTTAATTTAAAAACGAAGTTTAATAAACACCATAAAATAAAAACATGGCGCTAAGAAGAGATAACAAACAAAAAGCAAATTTCTCTAAGATA
Organism: uncultured Akkermansia sp.; assembly: GCA_964585565.1. Lineage (GTDB taxonomy): Bacteria > Bacteroidota > Bacteroidia > B-17B0 > Aurantibacillaceae > Aurantibacillus. The sequence continues at coordinate 183,019 of CAZPEC010000001.1, forward strand.
ACTATAAGCCTGGCATCGCCCGAAACTATTCTCAAGCGTTCAAGCGGCGAGGTGCTGAAGCCCGAAACCATTAACTATCGTACTTATAAACCCGAGCGAGACGGATTGTTTTGCGAACGTATTTTTGGTCCGGTAAAAGACTACGAGTGCCACTGCGGAAAATATAAGCGAATCCGTTATAAAGGCATTGTGTGCGACCGCTGCGGAGTTGAAGTAACCGAGAAAAAGGTTCGTCGCGAGCGTATGGGCCACATTAACCTGGTGGTGCCCGTTGCCCATATTTGGTACTTCCGTTCGTTACCTAATAAAATAGGCTATCTGTTAGGATTACCAACAAAAAAATTGGATATGATTATTTACTACGAACGTTATGTAGTAATTAATGCCGGTATAGCTGCCGAAAAAGGAGTAAGCTATCTCGACTTTTTGAGTGAAGAGGAGTACTTAAACATTGTAGACTCTTTACCAAAAGAAAATGCTTTGTTAGACGATACCGACCCCAATAAGTTTGTTGCTAAAATGGGAGCTGAAGCACTGCAGGATTTATTATCCCGCCTGGATTTAGATTCCTTATCATACGAGCTTCGTCATAAAGCGAGTAATGAAACCTCACAGCAGCGTAAAAACGAAGCCTTGAAACGCCTTCAAGTTATTGAAGCTTTCCGTCAGGCAAACCAAAATGTAGTAAATAAACCGGAATGGATGATTATAAAGGTGGTTCCGGTTATCCCGCCCGAATTGCGTCCTTTAGTTCCGTTAGATGGCGGACGCTTTGCTACTTCAGATTTGAATGACTTATATCGCCGTGTTATTATTCGTAACAACCGCTTAAAGCGATTAATCGAAATCAAAGCACCTGATGTGATTTTGCGCAACGAGAAAAGGATGTTGCAAGAGTCGGTAGACTCTCTTTTTGACAACTCGCGTAAATCCAATGCCGTTAAAACAGAAAGTAACCGTGCGCTTAAATCACTCTCCGACTCATTAAAAGGTAAGCAAGGCCGTTTCCGCCAAAACTTACTGGGTAAGCGTGTTGACTATTCTGCACGTTCGGTAATTGTAGTGGGTCCCGAGTTAAAATTACACGAGTGTGGTTTGCCAAAAGAAATGGCTGCTGAGCTTTTTAAGCCATTTATTATTCGTAAAATGATTGAGCGCGGTATTGTGAAAACAGTTAAATCCGCTAAAAAAATAGTAGACAGAAAAGAACCCATTGTATGGGATATTTTGGAAAACGCACTTAAAGGGCATCCCGTTCTGTTAAACCGTGCTCCAACACTTCACCGTTTAGGTATTCAGGCATTTCAACCTAAGTTAATAGAAGGAAAAGCGATACAGTTGCATCCGTTGGTTTGTACCGCTTTTAATGCCGACTTTGACGGTGACCAAATGGCGGTTCATGTTCCTTTAGGAAATGCTGCAATTTTGGAGGCTCAGATTTTAATGTTGGCATCGCACAATATTCTTAACCCTTCCAACGGTGCCCCGGTTGCCGTTCCTTCACAGGACATGGTGCTTGGCTTGTATTACTTAACAAAGGCCAAGAAAAACATAAAGGGAGATGAAGTGAAGGGAGAAGGCAAAATATTTTACAGCCCGGAAGAAGTTATCATTGCATTAAATGAGAAGCGCGTTGACCTTCACGCCATGATTAAGGTAAAAATATCTAACCACTTGGAAGGAGATAAGCTTGCCGAAAAATTGGTTGATACTACTGTAGGCCGCGTTGTTTTCAACAGTGTAGTTCCACACGAAGTAGGCTTTATTAATGAGTTGCTCACTAAAAAGTCTCTGCGCGATATTATTGGTAACGTGGTTAAACGTTGTGGTATGGCCGTGGCAGCAAAGTTTCTCGATGATATCAAAGAACTTGGTTTCCGCACCGCCTTTAAGGGAGGATTATCCTTTAATCTTGCCGATATTCAAACACCTGATGAGAAGATGAAGATTATTAAAGATGCCCAAGATCAGGTGGATGAGGTAATAGCCAATTACAACATGGGCTTTATTACCAACAACGAGCGCTACAACCAAATTATTGATATTTGGACACACGCCAATTCCAAAGTAACCAAGCAGGTTTTAGATAAATTGAGTAACGACCGTCAAGGCTTTAACTCGGTGTACATGATGCTTGACTCCGGAGCCCGTGGTAGTAAAGAACAAATTAAACAGCTTAGCGGTATGCGCGGATTGATGGCAAAACCACAAAAGGCCGGTGATACTACCGCTTCTATTATCGAGAACCCTGTATTATCTAATTTCCGCGAGGGACTGTCCATTTTAGAATACTTTATTTCAACCCACGGTGCCCGTAAAGGTTTGGCCGATACGGCTCTTAAAACAGCCGACGCCGGTTACCTTACCCGTCGTTTGGTTGACGTAGCACAAGATGTTATTATAAACGAAGAAGATTGCGGAACACTGCGCGGATTAAGCATGTCGGCGCTGAAAAATAACGATGATGTTGTTGAATCTCTGTATGACCGCGTTTTGGGCCGTGTTGCTTTAAACGACGTATACCACCCCACTACCGGAGAATTGATTATTGCCGGCGGAGAGTTGATAGGAGAAGATATAGCTAAAATTATTGAAGAATCTCCGCTTGAAACGGTTGACATTCGTTCAGTACTTACCTGCGAATCCAGAATGGGTGTTTGTGCCAAATGTTATGGCCGCAACCTGGCCAATGGACGTTTGGTTCAATTGGGCGAAGCAGTTGGTGTAATTGCAGCCCAGTCAATCGGTGAGCCGGGTACGCAGTTAACTTTACGTACCTTCCACGTGGGTGGTACGGCAAGTAACGTAGCCGCTTCGTCAAGTTTGATAGCTAAGTACGATGGTATTGCGGAAATAGATGAACTCAGAACCGTAGAACGTGTGAATACCGACGGCAAAAAGGTAAACGTAGTAATTGGCCGTTCTACCGAGGTACGTATTGTGGATGTAAATACCGGAATTACGCTTACAACCGGTAACATTCCTTACGGATCGAACTTATACATAAAACCCGGCGCCAAAGTTAAAAAAGGTGAGATGATATGTGATTGGGATCCGTATAACGCCATTATCGTATCTGAATTTGGTGGAACTGCCGAGTTTGAACATATAAAAGAAAATGTTACTTATCGTGAAGAAAGTGATGAACAAACCGGCTTCCGCGAAAAAGTAATTATTGAAAGTAAGGATAAAACCATGAGTCCGCTCATTAAAATAGTGGACAAAAAAGGTGAAGCACTAAAAACATACAACATACCGGTGGGTGCTCATATTGTAATTAACGAAGGTGCAAAGATTGAACCCGGAACGGTGTTGGTAAAAATACCGCGCGTAACCGGAAAAACCGGCGATATTACAGGTGGTTTACCCCGTGTTACTGAGCTTTTTGAGGCCCGTAACCCAAGCAATCCGGCAGTAGTAAGTGAAATTGATGGTATTGTAAGCTTTGGTAAAATTAAGCGTGGTAATCGTGAAGTAGTGGTGGAAGCAAAAACCGGAGAGCAGCGCCGTTATTTGGTGAATTTGAGTAAACATATTTTGGTTCAGGAGAATGACTTTGTGAAGGCCGGAGATGCTCTTTCCGATGGTGCCATAAGCCCCGGTGATATTTTGGCAATAAAAGGCCCAACTGCCGTTCAGGAATATTTGGTGAATGAAATTCAGGAGGTTTATCGTTTGCAGGGACAAAAGCTGAACGATAAGCATTTTGAAGTAATTGTGCGCCAGATGATGCGTAAGGTAGAAATCGTAGATCCAGGAGATACTATGTTCTTAGAGCAACAACTGGTGAACAAGGTTGACTTTATGACGGAGAACGACAATGTGTTTGGTAAAAAAGTGGTGGTTGATCCCGGAGACAGTACTGAGCTTAAACGTGGTCAAATTATTACTGCTCGCAAATTGCGCGACGAAAACTCGGTTTTAAAACGTAAGGATTTAAAATTGGTAGAAGCCCGCGATGCAGTTCCGGCTACAGCTAACCCCATACTGCAAGGTATTACCCGTGCTTCGCTCCAAACCAATAGTTGGATATCAGCAGCCTCCTTCCAGGAAACTACCAAAGTGCTTAACGAAGCAGCCGTAAACGGTAAGGTAGATACCTTGAACGGATTAAAGGAGAATGTGATAGTTGGACATTTAATACCTGCCGGTACCGGCTTGCGCCAGTATGATAAACTGGTAGTAGGAAGCAAAGAAGAATTTGAACGCTTAATGGCCAGCAAAGAAGAAGTGGAGCAGGAGGCTTAATAAAGTAAAAATATCATGCCCATAAAAACCCCGACACTGTGTGTCGGGGTTTTTGTTTTTTGGATATTGTAAAAAAGTTTTATTGCTAATCGGGAGGGTAAGATTTGCCGGTTGTGAATTTTTAGAATAGAGGAATATTAGCTAGAGTTTACGGGTTTTGTTTTAGTTATATTTTGAAGTATTCTGTAACTAAAAACTAAAGCATTTACTGGTCACATATAAATCATGTCGACTAGTAAATCATTTGTTTTAATCGAGCAATATCCTAATAACAGTTTCAATGTCTAAAGAATCTTTATCGATAGTTTTTTATTTCTAATCTGTATAGTTTAAGTTTTCTAACACAGTCATAATGAAATGGTTTCATATCTTTCGAATCGTGAGTCTGTCCACAGAAATGACAAAACTTAATATTTGCATTTGATTCCTCTGATTTATAGTAGCAGTCTCGACACCTTACTTTTCGTGGAGAATATGGATTGAAATCAGATTCAATCTGCTTTTGACAGTCTACGCAGTAACCCTGTTGTTCCAATATTTTTTTAGCCATGGAAACTTTGTCGAGAACCTTATTTCTCTTATCCTCAAACTTTCCAGGATACCTTACTGCGGTTTTATCAACTAAAATATATTTTTCAATAATACTATTTTTGATTTCTGCCGAATTGCCAACGTAGTAGCCTAGTTCTAGATTATTTTGCTGTGATGCGTCATATAGATTCATTGTCGAGAGCAGACATTTATCTTCGTTTAAATATAGTTTAATATGCAAGTCTTTAATGACAATGACTTCAAATCCGTATTCGCCATTAAGTTTTTGAACAAGATCAGATGATTTAACATCGTCACGAATTATGAACGTCAAAATAGTTTCCTGTTTGGAGGCGATGTCCAAAACGCGTTCTAGTTGAGGCCAAACTTTAATGTAGGGAGAAACGATATAACAGTATGATTTTGTCGAGGAGATTAAGTTTAAAATCTCTGTAGTTAATTCATATGTTTTGAGGAATTTTTGCATAATTATATGCCTCTAACAGAATTTTTTTCAAATTTATACCATTGAGAGTAGTTTTGCAAGCAAATAGTTTTGTGGAAGTTAGGACTATCAACTAGCAGGCAGGAGAATATCGATTAATTCTTATTTTTTATAAAATTATATCGAAAAAAATTACAAATGTACTTCTATAATCAAACCCTCTTTCATATATCAAAAAGAGTTTATCCCGGCAATAAAAGCTTGGTTTATGTTTGAATATAATTTTTCCGATAGAGTATCGTACATTTCGATATCTTCTTCGTTATAAAAGCTTAAATCATTCCAAGAACCCATACCACCAAAAACCCAAGCCGAACCGGCAGAAAAAATAATTTGTTTTGCCGTTAAAGAAAACTTGCTGAGAGGAATTAAGTCAGCGTGATAGTAATCACTTTCAGGAGTTGAACTTTCCAGTACGGATTTTGCTTTTTCAAATAGTTCTGCCCAGGGAGCCAATTCTTGTTTTGTAGCAAAATCTGCAATATCCGTAAGTGTTTGCCGAAGATTTTCTTTTATCTTGTTATTGTCGATTTGTAAATTGCTAGTTTGAAGATTTTTGAATGTTAGTGTGTAGCTAACGCTCCATATTTTGTTGTCTTCTGCTTCTTGGTTTGTTACCTCCCATGTATTATTCCAGTAATTAGAGTGGTTATCGTAAACAGCTTCAATTAACCAACTTCCTCCGCCTCCTACCAGGCCTGCTAATTTATGATCTTTTACAAAACTTTGATCTTTTGAATACTCGTAGTAGAGTCGTAAATATTTGCATCCTTCGTTTTTCAGGTATTGAAACCAATCCGTTGGATTCGTTGCAATCACATTTTCTTTTAGTTTTGAATCTGATGATGGATTTTCAAATTCTCTGAAAATAACTTTATTACAAAATTCAAATGTTGAGTTTTCGGTATTGAAATTGCTAATTAAATTTCCGTTTTTCAGAAAGTCGTTGCCAAAAGCGGTTAAGGCAATAATTTGTGCTATATCACCTGTCATTTTTTGATATGAAAAAAATATTGTTAAACGAAATTAATCTATCGAAAGCTATTTTGCAAGAATGGGTATAAGTAAGGGAAAAAACCTGTTTCGCCGGCTCGAACATTAGTCAGTTCATTTTTTGTTTTCGCACCATACAGTTTTTTGTTATCGTTTGTAAAAAATATAATCAGTAACTAAAGGATTGAGTCCGTTTTGTTTAAATTCTGTTGCAATTTGTCCTCTGTGATATGTTGAATGGTTGGCTACGTGAAAAAGAATTTCCGTAACGGTGTTGTTGAATACCTGTCCTTTACTATTTGAGTAATTTATGGTTTCATTCAGGTCAAAGGTATCAAGTATGTGCAGTGTTTGTTCATAGTTTGCTTCATCAATATTTTTTGAGTCTTGTATGTTGTGAATTTCCCAAACGCCAAATGTTACTTGTTTTGGGTCAATTCTGTTATTCCAAATTTGGTGGGCATTCAAAATGTGGTGAAGTAATTTTAGGGATTTCTCGGAAGGCTTATCTTGATTATCTATAAAAGCGTCTAATAATTTTTGGTTAAAGTGATGATTATATCCAAATATATCTTTAAAAAACTGTTTCATTTTTCTATCTGTTATGTTTTTTTGACTGCTACCGTTTTCGTGTTTTTCTTTTCTCGGAAGGTAGGGGCAGAAAAAACTGTATTAGCTTGTTGTTATTTTTCCTTTACCTCTCTTCATATATTTCTATTAATTTTTTCGGTTCTAAAATCATTTTAATCGATGTCCAAGTCTCATTTTGAAGTGTTGTTGTTTTAGTTTCTTCGGTTCTTTTAAATCCAATTTTCTCATAACATTTGATTGCAGTTGTGTTAAAATCATACACATTCAGATTTATAGTGCTAGGTTTTAAGTTGTTTATGCTCCATTTAATAAGTAATTTAGTTGCTGTATAACCAAGTCCCTGTCCACGATAGTTTTTATTTCCAATGATAATTCTACAGAGTCTTACGCTGTTATTACATGTATAAGCTTCACAATGCCCTATCGCTAAATTTGAGTTTTTGATTATGATTTTAAAGGGGTGTCTGTTTGGTTCTTCCAGGTAGTTTTTTAATTGTTCAACAGTCAAAGGAAATTTAAAAATTGGTCCGGCAAATTGAATTAATTCTTTTTCGTTGTCAATCCAAGAAATTAAATTGCCGAAATCTTTTTCGGTAAATGGTTGAAGTGTTATTTCTTTTTCCATTTTTATTTTTGTTACTTTCGGTGATCACTAACTAGCATTTAACAGGTGCTATATCGCAAATTAATCCACTGTTGAGTGATGAATGAGAAGTACAATTATACTTTTCTACTTCCAAATTAGTAAATAAACTTTTAAATACAAAAACCACCCTTGGGTGGTTTTTGTTGACATTTAAGTAGGTTATTTCCGGTTTACCAGCCCCAGCCGTCGTTCGTGCCAGTTTCTTTTTGCTTGTCGGAATCCGCTTCACCAATCACTATGTCTCCCTTAAATAAAATAGCATTATCGCCGGCATCTTCTTTTATTTGGTCATCAGCATCTACGTATACTCCCAGTCTGTATGTTCCGGCGGGTATATCTTTATCCTTTAGGCTTACAGAAATATTTTTATACTCCTTGCTTCCCATGTGGTATAAGCCTTTTAAATGTAGGGTTTTAATAAAAATAGGATCTTGTCCTTTTTGATATAAATAAAGCTTGATACTAAATTCTGGCGTAACATCTTTTGAATTGTCGCCATCGGCCAAAACCAAGAAATTTATTCCACTTATTTGTCCGCTTGTTTTGTCGTATTTTTCAAACCACATGTTTTCTTCTAAATTGCTAGGGTAAACATTGGCATCTTTTATATTTTGAGCATGCAGGATTGTAGTTAAACAAATACCGGCAGCTGTTATTTTAATTTTTTTCATAGTTATTGTAAAATGAGTTTGTAATTGGTTTTATAATGTTTTGTATAGATTGTTATGGTATACATTCCTCGGGTATATTCGGACGTGTTAATTTGTGTTATGCCCGCTTGTAGCATAAAGCTAGCAATTAATTTTCCATGCAGGTCATATATTTCAGCCAAGCTTGTTTCATTACATGCCAACTGAATATAGTTGAAGGCAGGATTGGGGTATATAATCAATCCTACCTGATTACTTATTTCCTTTATGTTTGTGCAATTTTCAACTTGTTGCGTAATACTTGCTTGAGCTTCGCAACCGTTTCCGTCCGTGCCGGTTACAGTATAAATAGTTGTAGCAACCGGATTAACAAGCAGAGTGCTTCCGTTAGCACTGGTACTCCAGGTGTAAGTGTTTGCCCCGTTCACTGTTAAAGTGGCGCTTTGCCCTAAACATAATAAAGTATTGCTGCTTGAAATACTTAAAGTGGGTTGAGGGAAAACAACTACCGTTGCACTGGCTGTATTTTGACTTTGACAACCTTGTGCACTAACTCCTGTTAAAGTATATGCCTGTGTGCTTAAAGGGTTTACAGTAAAACTGTTGCCACTTATACTGTAATTGTTTGCTCCTGTGGGTGTAAAAATAAAACTTTGACCGGGACAAATACTTCCGCTGTTTAAACTCACCACGGGCAAACTATAAACGGTTACGCTACTGGTAGCTGAGTTTGCAGAAACGCATCCGGCGGTGCTGGTACCGGTAACAGTATAGCTTGTGCTTATGCTCGGACTTACCACTGAATTTCCACCTTCAATGGTATAAGTTGCTGCGCCCGATGGGTTAATGGTAAATGATTGTCCTAAACAAATACTTCCGCTGTTTACTGAAATAACGGGCAGGGGGGTTACCACCACCGTACTTAAAGCTATGCCGGAACTGAGACAGCCTTGGCTACTGGTACCCGTAACCGAATACACCGTTGTAACCGACGGGCCAACAACACTATTCCCGCCACTAATGGTGTAGGTTGTAGCTCCTGTTGGTGTAATGGTAAATTGCCCCCCGCTGCAGATACTACCGCTGTTTACGCTAATAGTAGGAGAAACATGAACAACAACCGTGCTCACTGCAATATTTGAACTTATACATCCCTGAGAGCTTGTTCCGCTAATGCTGTATTGTGTAGTTGTTGTTGGACTTACTAACGCACTGCCCCCCGTGATGGTATAAGTACTTGCTCCAGTTGGATTTAGATTAAAGCTATTACCTGAACATATGGTGCCACTTGATGAACTTATTATGGGTATACTATACACGCTAACACTTTTTACAAAAAAGTTTTGGCAACCATTGGCTCCGGTTCCGTAAACGGTATAGTTTGTATTGGATAGGGGAGTTTCGGTTATGCTAGGGCTGTTTGAGGCATTACTCCAGGTATATGTAGAGGCGCCGGAGGCTGTAAGTGTAATCGAATTACCTGAGCAAACTCCTGAACTTCCGCTGATGCTAACTGTAGGCAAGGCATTTACAGTTACGGTAATAACTGTACTTGCGCTGCAACCAAATAAATTGCTTCCAACCACACTATAATTGCTTGTTGAAGCAGGAGAAACGGTAATGCTACCGCTATTGGAGCTATTGCTCCAGGTATAACTTGTTGCTCCCGATACCGTTAAGGTTGAACTTTGTCCTGAGCAAATGGGGTTTATGTTTGCTGAAACGGAAATTCCGGGTGTTGGGTTTACGGTAACTTGTAATGTGGCTGTGTTTACCGAAATGCAGCCTTGTACGTTTGTTCCTGTTACCGAATAAATGGTATTGGCTGTTGGAGATACAATGGCACTGCCGCCGGATATAGTGTAGGTGTTTGCTCCACTAGGAGATATGGTAAAGCTTTTACCCAAGCATATGGTTCCACCACTTACACTAACAGTTGGCTGAGGATGCACGCTGAGCGTCACTGCTGTCATACCGCTAAAGCATTGACTTCCGTCAAAAACAGCTGCATAAATAGTTTGACTTGTTGTTGCTGTTTGGCTGTATGTAGAAGAATTTGCAGCCAGCGTAACGCTTCCGGCTGCGTCGTTAAACCAGTAATATTGATGCCCGGACATTGCTCCGCTTGCCGTAGCACTAATAACAGAACCGGGGCAAACGCTGGTGCTTAAAACCGTTGGAGGAGCAATATTGGTATTGGTTACATTTGCTAATTGCGGTATTCCCGGGCAACCGTTTAATGTAAGTTGAAGGGTATACGTTCCGTTATGCACAAAGGAGTTGTATGGTGAAATTGTTGGGTTTTGAATAGAGGAAGCGAAAGAATTAGGGCCTGCCCAGCTATAATTAAGTCCGGCATAATTTGGTGAATCAAAAACAAGATTGCCGCTGCAAATAGGACTGTTGCTCCACGCCATGGAGGGGCCATTGTATAGAATTTTTACCTCGTTGGCAGTAAGCGCACGTTCATAAAATTTAAACTCGTCTAAAGCGCCATGAAAGTAGCTATTGTTATAAATTTGTTGTCGTCCTATTTCTGCATTTTCTGCAATAGAAATAGGATTCCCATTTGCGAGGGCTGCAGTAGCTTGTGTGCCGTTAAGGTATATGCGAATGTTTGAACCATTGTATACGCAAACAACATGTATCCAGTTGTTGTTTGTGATAGGAGCCTCAACAAAATTGCTATTATTTATACGGAAACGAATGTTGCCTGAATTACTTGTTCCGGCCCAAAGACCATTACTTCCATCCCAACAGGAAAAAATATTTCCCCATTGCGAGGGTGTAGATAATTGATTTATCCAGAAACTAATGCTGATTGGTTGGGTTGTGCCGGCAAGCATATTGATGGGCCATTGGTTGCCAAGAGCAATGTATGTATTACTGCCGTTAAATAAAATGGCAGAATTTGGGTTGCCAAGGTGTCCGTTTGTGTATGTAATACTTCCGTTGGGCGTTCCGGTGATATTGTTACCGGAAACATCGTTCACGTTCCCGTTGAAAGGATTGTGAATGACAAGATTAGAATAAATATCGTAACCCGGGAAGGCATTGGCGCTTACTATGGATATAGTTTGTGTATTAGTAGAGCAAACCGGATAATTTGTGGCGAGAATTCTTACTTTGTATACACCGGTAGCAATTTCAGCAGGTATGTTTAGCGAAATGTTTCCGGAACCGGTAGCTGTTAATGTTCCAACCGTTAAAGGGTATTTAAATCTCCCCTGCAAATCGGATAGTTGAGCGTAAAATACATTACCCGGCTGAAAAGCTCCGGAACCTCCGCTAACGGTAAATGGAACTTGCATACTACTTCCTGAACAAATACTCGCAGAAACCGGAGCGTTAAGATATACGAAAGGAGAGTTGTATATCCCATTGATTTCGGAAGCGCTGAGGGCAGTATTCCATATTTTTACATTATCTAACCTGCCGTTGTAATATTGGGTAATATCATCCCTGCAGCCAAAACGTGCAAAGTTAGTTGTTTGCGCCCCGGAAAAACTACCCGTAGCAGTATTATTTAATACTCCATCTATGTATACTCTCAAGGTATTAGATCCGGATCCAGTTAAAGCATAATGATGCCAGTAGCCATCGTTAAAAGCAGCTGTTGTTCCTATATTCAAAAAATTTCCGGGAGGACCTACGTTTGCAAAAATCCGGTTGTTTGACGGCTCTAAACGTATCCAAACGCTTTGTTGATTTATTTGACCCTCCCAATAAAACACTCCATTTGTATTTTGGGTGGTTCTAAACCAAAATTCAATGGTAAAATTTGCGGCATCATTATTTACCACTCGCCTGTACAAGTTTACGCGCTGGCTTCCGTTAAAACTTCCTGCATTGGCAGCTTCCAGCATGGTATCAGTAGCAAACGCAGCCGTATAAAAATCATGATTAAGGTTTAGGTTTCCTTGCGCATTATAATAATCACCATTCATAGGGTAAAATGCCTTCAGGTTGGCCGGAAAATTTACCTGCGCTTTGGAAAACAAAACAATTACCGATAATAAGACTAATTTTTTCATATTACTGGATTTTGATTTTATGAAAATGAGTTAGGGGTATACAACTATGGCTGCAATTCCGCCGTATGGCCATGCATGAGCAATTAGTACAGTGGCACCGCTTTTTCCTGCTATCTTGGTTGCTTTAACACTATTGGTGGTTTTGTTGCTTAAGGTTACCACATTGTATAAATTATCAATTTCAGGAATGCCGGTAGAAGCTACTTCCCAATCAAGATTAGTTGGATTCGGAACAGTAGATAAAAAGTTTGAACTTCCTGCTTTGTAAGCAGTTCTATTGACTTTGTGGGTTGTAGCCGTAAACACCTTATCATCCGGATTTGGTTGCATGGTAAAAGGATCAAAACCACCAAGCTCCTGATAAAAAGGGTTTACTAATATCACGGTATCGGGGTTTACAATAATTTCGGCTTTAGCCACTAAACCGGCACCGGTTACTTTTACATAAGCCGAGCCGACCGATTTTGCCGTAACTTTTCCGGTTGCATCAACAGTAATAGGGTCGCCTGGTTCCACATCTTCCTCTTCCATGGGGATAACCGTAAACTGGAAATTTACGCTGGATGTAACCTCGTCGCCATTTTTATTATAGGCTTTTGCAGTTAGTTGCTGGGTTTCTCCTCTAAAAAGTTCGGCCACCGGAGGAGAGAGAGTAATGCGAGTTACCGGCGGACTAACTTCCGGTTCACCAACTACTAGAACAGGCACTATAAATTCGTAGGGTTGCCCGTTAATAGTTGCGCTAACCGTAATTTTGGTATTTCCGGGACTATTGCAGGTAACGTAGCCTGATGCTGACACACTGGCTATGTTGCTATTTGCCGAGCTGAATGAAAAATTAGCTGTACCACCCAGATATACTGTTTCTAGTTGGATGCCTCCGTGCCCTACTCCCCAAATGATGGAGGAAGGAGCCACAACAAAAGGCAGGGTGGTTTTAAGCGGTAAAATGTTAACAGGGATGGAAGCGCTGTAGGTTACACCCTCGTGTTGAACAGAAGCACTGATTATCCCGGTGGTTTCTGTATTTGTTGAAAAAACAGAACCTGAAATACCGCCAATATTACTGCTCCAGCTAACGCCCGATACATTTACTACCGAGCCGTCTGACTTAACCAAATGAGCACTCAAGTTAATAGATTTTCCAACTTCCACGGTTTGTGCTCCGTTTTCTATTACCAGCACATAGTTTTTAGAACCACTTCCGCCCCCACTTGGATTATTAGAATTTTTTGGGTCATTTTTTTTCTCTTTTTTACAGTTTACTGTGATAAGTGTCGAGCATATAAGCAAGGCACTTAGCATTTTTTTGGCAGTTTTCATAGCTTTAAATTTTTTGTTGTTGAAGCAAAGTAAGGGCCGTTTCTCTGGAAAGGCATTCAATTAGGTTGCAGAAATATGTAATTAGGTTGCTTTTTTTTAATTAACTGATTTACAAGTTTTTAAAAATAAGAAAAACCATGTTATAGCAACCCATTTGCATGGGTATTGTATACTTTTACGAAACAGAGGAGGGAGAAAATCCGAAATACTCGCTAAAACATTTCGTGAAATAAGATTGTGAAGAAAAACCACACATGTAAGCTACCTCGGTAACATTTCCTTTTTTATCTTTTAAAAATTCCATGGCCTTTTCGAGCCGTACCATTTTTATGATTTCGGACGGTGAATATCCGCTTAAGGTTTTAACTTTTCGCTGAAAATGACTTCGGTTAGTTGCCATTAAATCAGCTAAATATTCAACATTTAAATTTGGGTTTTCAAATTGCTCAAATATCAGATTAAACAGTTTTTGGCAATAAGGGTCTTTGCTTTTAAATTTTTCTTCAGGTCTTAAATGGCTTTCGTTTAAATTCTTTTTAGTTTCCTTTTTTAACTGGTCAATTAAGTTTAGTTGATTTTCAATAATAGAGAAAAGTTCCTCAGGAATAAAAGGCTTTGTTATAAATGCCTGCGCCCCTGCATTAAGGCAATCTATTCTGCTTTGCGGGTTTGCTTTTGCCGAAAGAACGATTAACGGAATATGGCTTAGGCCTTTATTGTTTCTGGTTTCCTTTATAAATGTGAGGCCATCCATTTCATCCATCATTAAATCGGTAACAATAATATCCGGAACTGTATTTTTTAATACCTGCAGGGCTAACTTTCCATTGGCGGCGTGAACAGTCTCATATTTTTTTGAACTTAGATAATTAATTAAGAAACCGCTGATATCCTGGTCATCTTCAATGATTAATACCAATGGTTTTTCAGTTTCTCTTACTGAAACAATAGTGTTGGTAATGTTGGCAGAAGATAGTTTAAGAGGCAAACTTACGCCGAATCGAGAGCCTTTTCCTTCTTCACTGGTAAACCAAATTTTTCCCCGGCAGGCCTGAACAATTTCTTTCACCATGGAAAGACCAACACCAATTCCTTTTTCTGAGGAGAAAGCTTGCTTACCTCTGTAAAAGCGGGTAAATAATTTTTCCTGGTCGCTTTTTGGGATACCGTGACCGCTATCCCAAACTTCAAGATTAAGTATAAAAGTATTTTCTTGTTCTTCCGAGCTAATAATTACTCCCACCAATCCTCCATTGGGCGTATATTTAATGGCATTTGAAATAAGGTTGCTCAGAATTTTCTCCAATGCATCTTTATCAAAATCAAAGTTTCCGTCCGGAAAATTTATTTCGGTCAGTAGCTGTATATTTTTTTCAAGGGCAGATTTTTGGAAAGAATCAGTTAGTTCCAATATGGTTTGTTTAGGACTGCCAATCGTTATTTTAAGTTTATAACTTCCCGAATCAATTTTGGAAAGGTCCAACATTTGGGTAAGAAGCTCATTTAAACGATGGGTGTTTTTTTCAGCAAGGTTCAGGTAATAAATATCTTCTTCGTTTTTAAGTTTTGGTTTAAGAGTTTTTAACGGCGCTTGAATCATGCTGAGTGGTGTTTTTATTTCGTGCATGATGTTGATAAAGAATTTCTCTTTTGCTTCCTCAATTTTTTTGTGTAATTTTTTGTTGAAGTTAAAGTATACAAGTACAATACCAGTTATTATTAACACCAGTACAATAATCAGTACATATAGGTATATTTGCTTTTGCTGATTGGCAATTCTGTTATTTTTTTGTTCCAGCTCCAAAGATTGTTCGAGAATTGTTCGAGATTTATTTTCCAATTGAAATTTTTTGTTTAGTTCAACAGCATAGTTTTTTAATTCTGTTTTTTGCAGGGAATCTTTAACTTGAATGAGCTTTTTAAAGTATTCTGAGGCATCTTTGTATTGCTTTAAATCATAGTGTGTTTCCGCCAAATTGCCATATATAACTGATTTTGCTTCCGGGTAGTTTAGAGAGTCGGCTACATTTTCTGCTAACTTGAAATAGTGGATGGCATTTTTAAAGTCTTTTTTGGTTTGATGAACATAGCCTAGATTGGTAATTGCTTTAAGTTGATTGCGTATATCTTTTTTTCTTTCCCAAATTTCGTTGGCTTTGTTGTAGTATAATGTTGCAGAGTCGAGAAAAGAGGCTTTATTTGTGTTTTGATAAGTGGTAAAGAAATAATTTCCGAGTACATTATAATAGTTGGCCAGAACCAATTCTTTTTTTAGTTTCTTGGCAATTATACCGGATTTTTCTATAAAGAATCTAACGGAGTCGGGCAGATTTAAATTTCGGTAAACGGAGCTTAAATTAATGTAGTTGTTGGCGAGTCTAAGAGAATCGGCAATTTTTTCGCGCAAAACAATTTCTTTTTTAAAAAAGTCTAATGCTTCGGTGAATTGTTTTTGTTCAAAATGTAATGCCCCCAAATTGTTGTATGCTCTAGCTTTTTTGCGGGCCAAACTGTCGTGCGTACACAAATTAACTATGGCGTATTGTTGAGAAAATGCATTTTTATAATCTTTTTTTTCGGTATATACATTGGCCAGCACATCCATGCCCAGGAGTTGGAAGGTGATAGATTTCTTCTTTATGGCCACGTTTATTAGTTTTTTTGATAACAATTCAGATGAATCTAGCTCATTACGCTTAAAAGTCTGTATACTTTGTTTATACAGCCACTGCAAGGAATCCGTTTGGGCTTTGACTATTGTTATAGCCAAAAACCCAAGCAGTAAAATATTACGTAAATACCACATTAAACAAAAAGCAAATGTATTTAAAATTATGCGAGTTTACTTAAGAACAGAATGATGCCGCCCTTTAAAGTAAACTTGCTATCGGAATAGCTTTCTTGGGTTAAAGAATATGCTTGTTTTGTGAAATATTAATTCTTCTTTTCCTTAGCTAACAGCACATAAACCGGAAAATGATCGCTATAACCTCCTGTGTATTGCGCACCACCGTATGTTCTAAAGGGATATCCTTTAAAGTTTCCGAAATCTGATCGCAAAAAGGGCTTGTTATATACTCTTACGGCATAGTAATTCCAGTTTTCATATTTTCCGGGGACTAAATTTCTGTTTAGCATTATTTGGTCAAATAAGTTCCAGCTATCTGCCCAAGCCAGGGAGCCCACTCCTTCTTTATGGAGTTTTTCCATGGGGTTAAAAAATTCGTCAAACTTAGCGTATTTAATATCATCATATGTTCTTATATATTTTTTCACGCACTCGTTGGTGGGATCGTCGTTTAAATCACCCATTATAATTACTCCCGCTTTTGGATTTTGCTCCATGATGCTATCAGCAATGTGTCGGGCGGTTCTAGCGGCTTCGTTTCTGTTAGGTCTGCTTTTTAATTCTCCTCCCCGGCGGCTGGGCCAGTGGTTTACCAGAATACTTAAAGGCTCTCCGTCAAAAAGTCCGCTTACTACCAAAATATCCCTTGTTTTGTGAGCTGTATCGGTTACAACTTTTACCGGATAAGATACCCATTTTTGCGGAGTAAAATAATTTGGGTTGTATATGAAAGAGGGGTCTACCCCTCGCGCATCCGGCCCTTCGATATGAATAACCTGATAATTACGTTGTTTGATACGCTTGTTTTTTACTAAATCTTCTACCACCGCTTTATTTTCAATTTCGCATAAACCAACAATGGCCAATCCGTCGGGTGTTACGTCAGTTGCCATTTTACTAATGACCTCAGCCAGACGGTCTATTTTAGTCCAGTATCTTTCTCCGTTCCAAGCATTTTTTCCGCTTGGAGTAAATTCCTCGTCGTTTTTCCAAACGTCGTTAATGGTGTCGTACAGGTTTTCTACATTGTAAAAGCCTATTCCGGTGATGTAATAATTCTTTTTCTTATCCAGTTGTTGTCCATAAGAGCTTAAACACAAGAAACTGCTCAGAAAAAATAAAAGAGTAACAGTGCTTGGGTACATGAAACGAGTGTAAAACCTATTCATTAGTAATAATCTTAGAGTTTGCAAAGTTAACGAAACAAACACTATGCCCGTAAACGTAAAAGAATGTTAATAATTAGTTAATAATCGCATGCTTCAATTTTTCTACTTTTGGCTCAGGAGAATTGCCGGTGATATCCCTAGAGGCGAGTTTGTTCTTTTCTCTGCTCGACCGAAACCATCGGCAGTTTGATTAACTGAAAACTTCAAGTTACGTGAACAGTAAATTTTTATTGTTTCTTTCGTGCTTACTCTGTTTTGAAATAGTAAATGCTCAAATTGACTCTGCACACGTAGAGGAGCATGCGCGCGACAATCAAAAAGATACCCTTTCCAAGCGGTTTTACATTCCATTATTCAGCACCTCCGGAGGCGAGGCCGATAATGATTTGGAACAGCAGGATGTTTCTGCCTTACTAATGTCGAGCAGGGACGTATTTACCCAGTTTGCCTCTTTTCAGTTTGGTGTTGCGCGCTATCGTATGCGGGGATACATGGCCGAAAATCAGCTGGTAATGATTAATGGTATAAATGTGAACAATCCCGAATACGGTTTCAGTTCCTGGTCAAACTGGGGAGGGCTCAACGACGTTACCCGCTTTGTTGAAAATAGAATAGGTATTGTACCTAATCGATTAAATTTTTCCGGTGTTGGGGGCTATACCAATATTGATTCAAAAGCTTCTTCTTTCCGCCAGGGAACCCGCATTTCTTATGCCAATGCCAACCGCATTTTTAGAAATCGTTTTATGCTTACGCACTCTACCGGCATGTTGCAAAATGGATGGGCTTTAACCGTTTCTGCTTCCAGCAGAACAGGTAATGAGGTGTATATACCCGGAACGTATTTTGATGCCAAGGCTTTTTATCTTTCCGTTGACAAAAAAATACACGATAAGCATTTGTTCAGTTTTACCGGTTTTACGGCACCTGTTGAGCAGGGTAGAGCAGGAGCCGCACAAATGGAAGCTTTTGAACTTACGGGGACTAACTTTTATAATCCTTTGTGGGGCTACCAAAACGGAAAAGTTCGAAATACCTCGGTAAGCAGAAATAATCGGGTAACACTTATGCTTACCCACCATTGGAATATAGGACCTGCAGAACATTTGGCTACTTCTGTATCATACAATTTCGGTAAGGCCGGCATAACCGGGCTTAATTGGAATGACGCTCCCAATCCTCGGCCCGATTATTACCGCTATTTTCCAAGTTTCTACTATATGAGTGGAGATACAGCCATGGGTAACACCATTCGCGATAACTGGAAAAATAATCCCAATACTACAGCCCAGGTTGATTGGGACAGGCTTATTGCCATGAATCAGAAAAATCTGTATACTGACCCCTCCCAGCTTGGAAATGGTGTTAATACAACCGAAACCCGTGCCCGTTATGTGCTTGAGAACAGGGTGGAAGACCTTAAAAATTTTGTTTTTAATACAGTTTATAATAAGCGTATAAACGATTTGTTTATAAGTGCCGGAGTTAACTCAACGATTTATCGTAACAAGAAATACAGAGAATTGGAAGACTTACTCGGCGCCAGCTTCTGGATAGATATTGATCAGTTTGCCGAAAATTTAGGCGTAAGTGATGAGTTTCAACAAAACAATTTAGATTCACCCAACAAAAAAATATACGAAGGTGATAAGTACGGCTACTTTTTCTCCATCAATATGAATCGTACCGAGGCATGGGGGCAGGCAGAATACGCCTTCAGTAAAGTGGATGTGTATTTGGCGGCAAGTTTAAGCAATACCCAAATTTGGCGTGAGGGCTACTGGGCAAACGGCAAATTTCCAACTACCAGTAAAGGAAAAAGCGAGGTGAGAAACTTTTTGAATCCGGGAGTGAAAGGTGGTATCACTTATAAAATAAACGGGCGTAATTTTATTACGGCCAATGCCATGTATTTGAGCCGAACTCCCGAAGCTGCTAATATTTTTAAAGCCCCCCGAATCAGAAATGATTTGGTGGATGGTGCTCTCAGCGAAAAAGTAATATCCGGAGATGTTAATTACCTTGCTAAGTTTCCAACCTTTAAGTTACGTTTTACTTTGTATCATACTTTAATGAATGACCAAACATGGGTTCGCTCTTTTTGGCATGATGAGTATAACAACAACGTTAATTACATTATGACTAATGTAGACCAGCGTTTTAGTGGACTAGAGTTTGGTGTGGAAAAAACATTCAAGGTTTCACACACCATTCAGGGAGCTTTTGGTTACGGGCAGTTCGTATATAACAATCGTCCGGTTGCCGAAGCCTATCAGGATAACAACAACCAAAAACTATTTGAAAACAGAACGGTTTATCTGAAAAATTATCGAATCGGAAATGGCCCTCAATTGGTAAGCGGTGTAGGCTATCGCTATAATGGAAAAAAGTTTTGGTTCGCCGGAGTTAATTTCAATTATTTTGCTTTGAATTATATTGAGCCCAATCCCGACAGGAGAACAGCCGAATCTGCCGGGAAATTCCAAACAAATGAACAAGAGCAAGCCTTAAAAATAGTTGGCCAAGAACGCCTGCCTAACTACTATTTAGTAAACCTTAATGGGGGTAAATCGTGGAGAATTATGCGTAAATATTTCCTTCGCTTGAACTTAAGTGTTAACAATGTGCTTAATAACAAAAATATTATTGTGAGTGGATTTGAGCAGTTACGCTGGGACATGGCCGTTATAGACAGATTTCCAAACAAATACTTCTATATGCAAGGAACTACTTATATGATTATTGCCAACTTTAGTTTTTAAAATATACAACATGAAAAAGATAATTCGTATTACAACCATTTTAACTCCGCTACTTGCACTTTTTGTATTTTTTGCCTGCAAACGCAAGTATGATTTACCCCCGTTAAAAAATCCCAACGATGGTGCAAAGTTATTTATACAACATCTTAAGGCCAGAGTGCCAACCTCCGGGAGCTACTACAAATTAGGTGTTGGTGATACAAATTTGTACTGTTTAGTTACCGCCGATGAAACCAGCGGTAATATATATAAAACTGTTTTTGTTCGGGATGAGGTAGGAGACGCCATTCAGGTAAACCTTTTGAGTACCGGAGGATTATATGTTGGCGACCGCATACGCATTAATTTGAACAATAAGTACGTGGTAAACGGCAATAACATGATTTACTTAGATTCTGTTGATGTGGAGCGCAGTGTAGTTAAAATATCTTCGGGAAATTCTGTTACTTCAAAAACCGTTACCATTAATGATGTGCTAACCGGTTCGGTTCCTACTTTAAGCAGCAGTTTACAATCTCAGTTAGTTACTATTGAAAATGTAGAGTTTATTTCGGCCGACAAAAATGTTCCCTTTGCTAATGCCATTACAAAATCTTCCATAAACCGATCTATAAAACCTTGCGGAAGCAACTCCCAGGTTCTAACTGTTCGCACCAGCGGTTATGCAAATTTTGCCAACGAGAAAACTCCCGTTGGAAGTGGAAAAATAACCGCTATAGTAAGTCAGTATAATAGCACCATGCAACTTACTATCCGAAATTTTAATGAAGTAAAAATGAACCAAGGAGCTTGCCCAACACCAACTTACCAAATTGGCTCGCCTGTTTCTTCCATAAATGAAGATTTTAGCTCTATAACGGCTACTAACTTAACCTACACAAATACCGGTTGGTTGAACATAGCCGAAGAAGGAAGCGTGTTGTGGAAAACAGACATAAACGGAAGTAATAAAGCACTTAAGGCCAGTGCTTTTAGTAGTGGAGAACCACAAAATACCATGTGGCTTATTACACCGCCAATTATATACAACAGCAGTTTAACTTTTTCATTCACCACAGGCTTTGGTTTCTGGGATTCGGGACACCAAGACGCTATCATGGCATACATCAGTACAGATTTTGACGGAACTAATTTGCTCACTGCCAATTGGACTGCCGTTAGTGCTAATTATGCTAACGGAACTGGCAGCTTTTATCCGAACGGAAAAACTAATTCGGGAGTTATAAACCTAAGTAGCATTAGTATATTGAGCGGTTATACCGGAAACTTTTTTATTGCTTTTAAGCATAAAGGAAAAGCCGGAGTACATGATTCCAACATTTATTTGGATAATATAACGGTGCAGTAAGTTTTATTTCAGCATTCGCACAGATTGCTTTTCGGCCACCTGCCTGTAAAGTTTTTCGTATAGTGGCAATATTTTCTGAGTGTCGAAGTTTTGGGCCTGCTTAAAAGAATTTGCTTTGAACTCTTGTAATTTTTTCTCATTACTTAAAAGCTCAATAGCATAGTTAGCCATTTGTCTAACATCTCCAACAGAGCAGGTATAACCGGTTTTTCCATTCACATTCAATTCGGGTAGTCCTCCCGCATTAGTACTAATTACAGGCATTTTCATTGCCATAGCCTCCAGGGCAGCTAATCCAAAACTTTCGGTTTCGCTGGGCAAAAGGAATAAATCCCCCAAACACAAAATATCAAGTGGGTTAGGTATGCCTCCCAAACTTATAATATCCTGGCTATACTTGCTTTCTCTGCATAGTTTTTCTATTTGAGGTCTTTCCGGACCTTCGCCGACAAGTATAAGCTTACAGGAAATTTTTTCCCGGGTAAGGTTAAACACCGATACCACATCTTCAACCCTTTTTACCTTTCTGAAGTTAGAAACATGTACCAAAATTTTTTCTCCTTTTGGCGCATAATGTTTTTTAGAACAGGGTTTAGGAACATTTTTATATTCTTCGATGTTGATGAAGTTTGGTATTACCTCAATTTTATTATCAATTTTAAAAGTTTGCAGAGTTTCTTTCATCAAACTATTAGAAACCGACGTAATAGCATTGCTTTTATTGAGAGAGAAACGAATTACCGGTTCAAAAGAGGGGTCTCTGCCCACCAATGTTATATCGGTTCCGTGCAAGGTGGTAATATAAGGTAAGTTTATTTTCTTTGACTTTAAAATTTGCTGTGCCGTGTATGCCACCGACGCATGTGGAATAGCATAATGAACATGCAAAACATCCAAACGTTCGTATATCGCCACATCAACAATTTTACTGGCTAAGACACTCTCGTAAGGTTGATATTCAAAAAGTGGATAATCATTTACGTTAACGGCGTGATAAAAAAGGTTTTCGTTAAACTGGTTAAGCCGGAAAGGTTGAGAATAACTCATAAAGTGAACCTTGTGACCTTTTTTAGCCAGTGCCATGCCCAGTTCTGTTGCCACTACACCGCTTCCTCCGTAGGTTGGATAACAAACAATGCCAATATTCATAAATACTCCGTTCCAAAGTTACGAATAATAATGCTTTACATTACCTTTGCTTGGTGGAATATAAGTTACATAACTTAAGAGAAGAAGATGCAAAACAGGTAGCCCTTGGTAATTTACTTCCGGTGATGGAAGAATTTTATAGCATTCAGGGTGAAGGATATAATGCCGGCATTCCGTCTTATTTTATCAGACTGGGAGGTTGTGATATAGGATGCCACTGGTGTGATGTTAAAGAAAGTTGGAACGCAAATTTGCATCCGCTTACATATACTGCTGCTGTGATTGAAAATGTTTTGGCAACACCCGCAAAGGCAGTAGTTGTTACCGGTGGAGAGCCTTTGCTTTATAACCTGTTTCCTTTATCGGAAAAGCTCCGAGAAAAAAATATAAAAACGTTTATAGAAACTTCCGGAGCCTATCCGCTGAGTGGTGTGTGGGATTGGGTATGCCTTTCTCCTAAAAAAAATCAACCGCCTTTGAACGAGGCATACATGAGAGCCGACGAACTGAAAGTGATTGTTCATAACAAACATGATTTTATCTGGGCTCAGGAACAAGCCGCTAAAACAAACGAGCGAGCTCACCGATACCTACAGCCAGAATGGAGTAAAAGTTCAGAATTGTTACCCCTAATAATTGACTTTGTAAAGAAAAACCCGTCTTGGCGCATCTCGCTGCAAACACATAAATACATGCACATTCCATAACTGATTTGGTACGCCGGTAAACGTCTTTAGCCATTTATACAGATTATTCAACATACGGTCATTTCTATGTATCTTTAATCCAAAATTGACCGCATCCGGAAATAAAATTTACTGGCTTTGCCAATTTCTTGGTTGGGCATTTTATTCGGTACTTAACCTCGTTTTTTTCTCTTTATCGGCAGAAGTAGGATGGAGGGACTACTTGGTATATTTGTTTTTATTACCCAGTGGTATAACCATAAGCCATTTTAGTCGTACACTTATTAAAAAATGGAAAGCTCTTGATTTGAATCTCTACTATCAGGCTTTATACATTATAGTATCCAGTTTGCTTAAAGGAAGCGTACTATACTTATTTTTGGTTTCTTACACCATTTTTTTTAAGTTGTCTAATCAAGAAATTACTTTTTTGAATGCCGTATCGGGCGTTATTAATTTTTCGGTAATATTTTTTGTTTGGAATATTATTTATTTCGGCTACCACTATTTTGTAAATTATAAGGAGGCGGAAATTAATAATCTTCGCCTTGAGTCGGCAGGTAAAGAAAGCGAATTAAATAGCCTGAAGGCTCAGTTAAACCCTCATTTTATGTTCAATAGCTTAAACAGTATAAGAGCTCTTATTGATGAAAATGCTCCCCGGGCAAAAGAGGCAATTACGAGGCTATCCAACATACTTCGTAACAGTTTATTAATGAATAAAAACAGGGAAATAACTCTGGAAGAAGAGTTAAATCTGGTTAGAGATTACCTGGAACTCGAAAAAATACGCTACGAAGAAAGATTGCGTTTTTGCATAGAAACAGAAGCCTCACTCTTGTCTAAACGCTTGCCTCCTTTGATTATACAAAGTCAGGTAGAAAATGCCATAAAACACGGCATATCCAAATTACCCGAGGGTGGCGAGGTTAGTATTAAAACGACCAACGACACAAAATTTCTTAAGATACAAATTACCAATACGGGCTTGTTACGAAAAGAAAAGCCGGAAACAGGATTAGGCTACCAAAACTCTTTGCAACGGCTGCAACTCATGTACGGGAGCAATGCCTCGTTAGCAATATTTGAAAACAAAGAACAAACAACCGTTACTACTGAAATTATCATACCCTTAAACTAACACTATATGAAAGCAATTATAATAGATGACGAACGTTTGGCCAGGGCCGAACTTAGAAAAATGCTGGAATCACACAAGGAAGTTGAAATTATAGCAGAATGCGCAAATGCTGCGGAGGCAAAAGAAAAAATCGAAAGCCTTAAACCCGATGTCATATTTCTAGACATAAACATGCCCGGAAAAAGCGGTTTAGAACTGGTAGAGGAAATTTCGGCTATTCCCGATGTGGTATTTGTAACTGCTTATGATGAACATGCCATTAAAGCTTTTGAGCTAAATGCATTTGATTACCTTTTAAAACCCGTAGAGCCACAACGTTTAAACGAAACCATAAAAAAACTCTCGATTAAGGAAAGTGTTGTAAAAGCGGAATTTAACGGACCCTTAGATGAAAATGAACTTATTTTTATTAAAGACGGCGACCGTTGCTGGTTTGTAAAACTTGCCGACATACGCCTCTTTGAGTCGGAAGGAAACTATGTTCGTGTGTATTTTGACAACAACAAGCCCCTAATTTTAAGAAGTTTAAATAATCTGGAAACAAGGCTCAATGAACGTCAGTTTTTCAGAGCCAGCCGAAAACATATCGTAAATTTAAGCTGGATTGCCGGTGTAGAACCTTGGTTTAACGGTGGGCTTATGGTGAAGTTAAAAGACGGAAAAGAGGTGGAAATATCCAGGAGACAGGCTGTCAGGATAAAGGATATATTTAGCTTATAGAGAAAAATACCCCCTAAATCATATTTTCCTTACTCGTTAACAACCAAAGTTTAAAAACTCTCGGTTAATATTTAATCGGCCGGCGAGCACTTTTGCTTTTTTTTAGCTATCTTTAAAGGATTAAATCTAGTGTATGAAAAAAAGTTTACTAATGGCCTCTTTGGTGGCCCTTTTTTCTGTTTGCCTCATAAAAGCCCAGCATTCGATCAATACCTATAACAATATTTCCGGTACTCCGCCTGCGCCCGAAGCCTGGCATAAATGGTTTAATTCGGAAGTAGAGAAGTTTAAGGAAAATAGAGTAGGAGCTAAATCGCTTTTTGCTCAACATACCATACCGGTTGTTTTTCATATTATGCACAACGGCCAAACTATTGGTACGGCTCCAAACTTGGCTCTTTCCAAGTTACAATCTCAAATAAATCTATTAAATCAGGTTTTTGCAGGAACAGCTTCGGTAACACCGGCCATTGCCCATTATTCCAACTTTGTTGCCAATACGGGCATAACCTTTTGTTTGGCGCTTAACGACCCCACCAATGCACCATTGTTTGAAGCGGGTGTAAACAGGATAGATGTAGGTACAGTGTTTTCTGCCAATACTACCACCATGACCAGCGACGCGCAGTTCAAAAACTTCATGGAAACAGTTATTAAACCCAATACTATTTGGGACCCCAATAAGTACTTGAATATATGGATTAGCGCAGTAAGTCCCAGTATTAGTATTATGGGGTATGCTACTTATCCAACCAACACCACCCTTCAGGGGCTTGGTGCTGCCGGTACTTTCTCAACGGATGGAGTATGGGTAAACGCAGGTACCATTGGTAGCCCTTCTGATCCGGGTTCAGTAGCAAACTATAATCATGGTAAAATTCTTGCTCGAGAAATAGCACACTGGTTAGGAGTTTTGAATATTTGGGGAGACGCCAACTGCGGAACCGACTATTGCAGCGATACACCTCCGGCAACGGGTCCTAACACGGTTTGCCCTTCAGCATACCCATATAAGATTAATTCCTGCCATCCCTCATCCAGTCCGGGTGGAGAAATGACTATGAATATTATGGACTATACTCCCGATGCCTGTCGCTACATGTTTACTAACGAGCAGGCTATCCGAATGCAAACTGCCATGAGTCAGTGTTACTATCGTTACGACTTGGGTTCACACGCTTTATGTACATCTACCGTTGTTCCTCCCGGTGCTCTGGCTGTTGCTCAGTTTTCATTCAGCTCCCCGCCTTGTTTTGGAAAACCTTTTACCCCGGTTAACTATTCTACCGGAAATCCGGCGCCAACATTTACCTGGAACTTAATTCCTAATACAGCTACCGTAAATTCGGGATATTACGTTGCACAACCCTCTTTTAATCTGGCTAATCAGGGAACTTATACATTGGAATTGTACGCCTCTAACTCAGTTACTCATTCATCTGTATATACTCTAACTTTTACCACAATCAACTGCCCGCTTGAACCTAAATGCTTAGATACTCTTTTTAGAATTAACCGAGCAACCGATACTTTAATGGTGTTTAATGCCCCCACCAGTACGGCAGTTGCGGGTTGCGGAGGACCAATCACCGGCTTTTTAACGGGAAGCAACTGTTATAAGGATAAAGAATTTGCTCAGTTTTATTCGGCTGCTCAGTACAGCAATACAACCAATCCCCAGATAAGTGGTGTTATAGTTTTGTTTAACAGAGCCGGAACGGTTGCCAAGTCTCCGAGTGTAAATGTTCAAATGAATGTGTGGAGTGGTTCTTTCAATGGCGGTCCGGTTGCCCTGCTTAAACAGCTAACGGTGCCATTGGTTGATATTACCGCTACCACCGTGCCAACGTGGTCTACCATAGGCTCTCCTACAAATCAGGTAGTTTGGGCGGCAAATCCCAGTTATACTTTTTCAGCTAAAGATGTATATGCCTATAAATTTGAGTACGACCAGGCTTATCCTATACCAACCAGTGGTTTTTACGTGGGTATTGAGGTTCCTTGGTTCAGTTCTCAGGATAGCGTTCAGATATTTTCCAATAACTGGCTTAATGCTCCGCTCAAGGATAGCATAGTTTTTGTCAGAAATTCATCAAACAGCTGGAAAAAGATTAAAGATTACCATAAGCGTAATGTGCAGTTGGCTATTTATCCTATTTTAAGTTGCAAACCTCCTGTGGGCTTATCTGAAGAAGCAATGGGCCTTTTTTCTAATGTTAATTTAATGCCTAACCCTAATACCGGTCAGTTTCAAATAATCACCACACTAAACCAGCCTCAAAATTTAAAGTTGCGGGTGTATAATTACTTGGGGCAGGAACTATTGCGTGTTTCAGAGCCCGGGGTTCAAAACAGGGTGTTTGACATGGATTTATCTGCAGCTCCCAACGGAGTTTACTTTGTAGAAATAAGCAACGGAACAGATAGAATTATTAAAAAAGTGGTAATCAGCAGGTAAATAAACTACTCGGATATTTAATGCGAATCAATTATTAATGCAGCCCCAAACGGCTGCATTATTTTTTCACCTTCTTTTTTGTGCTTGCTTTTTTTGCAGCTGCCCTTTTTGTAGTTTTTTTTGCAGCTGCTTTTTTTACTGTCGATTTCTTGGTTGCTGAGCTTTTGGTTACTTTTTTAATAGCCTCTTTTTTTTCTGCAACTTCTTTTTTCTTCTTAGTTTTTCCGTTGCTGTTTGCAACTGCCTGCTCGTAGGCATCTATACCCCCTATGATATTTACTACGTCGCCAAAACTCAACTTGCTTGCCTCGGTATTTTTTGGAATACGAAAATTTTCTTTACCCAAAGCGATGTAGGGTCCCCAACGACCATTTAATATTTGTAAATTGGGATTTTCATCAAATGTTTTGATGATTCGTTCGGCATCTTTTTTTCTTTTAGCTAAAATAAGCTCGATGCAACGATTTGCATCAACTGTATAAGGGTCGTCTTCTTTACCCAAGGAAGTAAATACGCTGTTATGTACAACATAAGGTCCAAAACGGCCTATACCTACCTTCATTTCTTTTCCTTCAAACTCTCCAACTACGCGGGGCATTTTAAATAATAACAGCGCCTCTTCCAGTGTAATGGTTTCCATTCGTTGGTCTTTTCTCAAGCCTGCAAATTGAGCTTTTTCACCTGTTTCTTCGTTGTTTTCTCCTATTTGGGCGAGGGGGCCAAATCTCCCGATTCGAACAATAACTTTTTTACCGGAAACAGGATCTGTTCCAAGCACGCGCTCTCCGCTGGCTCTCTCACTCTTATCGATGGTTTTTTCTACAACTTTATGAAAAGGGTTATAAAATTCTTTGAGCATATTTTGCCAACTGAGTTTGCCTTCGGCAATCTCATCAAATTCCTCTTCAACCCGTGCGGTAAAATTGAAATCAAGAATATCGGGAAAATATTGAATTAAAAAATCATTAACCACCATACCAATATCGGTAGGCAGTAGTTTGTTTTTATCTGCTCCGGTGGTTTCTGTTTTAACCTCTTTTCGTATATTATTATTCTTTAGCGTTAGTACACTATAATTACGCTGAGTTCCTTGCAAATCGGTTTTTTCAACGTAACCACGTTTTTGAATAGTACTAATAGTGGGTGCATAAGTACTGGGTCGTCCAATACCCAATTCTTCCAGCTTTTTTACCAAACTGGCTTCGGTGTAGCGGGGAGGGTGGTGGGTAAAACGCTCAACAGCAGAAATTTCATCCAGTTGCAATGCATCTCCTTGTTTAAGCGGTGGAAGCATTCCTGCATTCTCATCTTCCGATTCGTCGTCGGTACCTTCAATATATACTTTTAAAAAGCCATCAAATTTCAATATCTCTCCTTGCGCCGTAAATTGTTCTTCTGTTCCGCTGATATTAATTTTTACGGTAGTTCGCTCCAACTCAGCATCAGCCATTTGGCTGGCAATGGTTCTTTTCCAAATAAGTTCGTATAAACGCTGTTCATTTCTTTCGCCATCCACCTCTTGATTACTGATGTATGTAGGGCGAATAGCTTCGTGCGCTTCCTGAGCTCCTTTTGACTTTGTTTTAAAAGTTCTGAGGTTATAATACTTTTCTCCGTAGTTTTTCGTTATAGCTTCCTTTGCCTGATTTAAGGCAGTTTCTGAAAGGTTTACACTATCCGTACGCATATACGTTATTTTTCCGGCTTCGTATAAACGCTGAGCCAACATCATAGTTTGCGCTACGCTGAACCCAAGTTTTCTGGCGGCCTCCTGTTGAAGTGTGGAGGTTGTGAAGGGTGCCGCCGGAGTTCTTTTTCCGGGCTTTGTTTCTACACTTCCTATGGTGTAGGAAGCTTTTATACATTTATTAAGGAAAGATTCTGCTTCTTTTTCGGTTTTAAATCGTTTGTCGAGCTCAGCTTTCAGAACAGCTTTACCCTCTACCAAAAAAATGGCATTTACCTTAAAACTACCTACCGAAACAAAATTTTGTATTTCTCTTTCTCGTTCAACAATCAATCTTACAGCTACCGATTGCACCCGCCCTGCCGATAAACTTGGACGTACTTTCCTCCACAAAATGGGGGAAAGTTCAAAGCCCACCAAACGATCCAGTATCCTCCTTGCTTGTTGAGCATTCACTAAATTAATGTCAATTTCTCGGGGGTTTTTTATGGCATTTTCAATGGCCGGTTTTGTAATTTCGTGAAAAACAATGCGCTTCGTTTTTTTCTTATCTAAACCAAGAGACTCCATTAAATGCCAACTGATAGCCTCTCCCTCACGGTCTTCATCGGAAGCCAACCAAACCATTTCAGCCTTTTCACTTAGTTTTTTAAGCTCTGATATCACCTTTTCTTTATCGGGCTGAATCTCATACGTGGGTTCAAAATTATTCTCTAAATCAACACCATACCCTTTTTTTACAAGGTCGCGTACATGGCCAAAACTGGACTTAACCGTAAAATCTTTTCCTAAAAATCCTTCTATTGTTTTTGCTTTGGCCGGTGACTCTACGATTACTAAATTTTTGCTCATGTTAAAAGAAAAAAGTGCGTGAAAATTTTCGCAAAGGAATAAAATTTAAAAGACAAATTCCAAAAAATTAGGTTAACACCCGTTTTTATACCCTTAATCGAATCAAAAAGAGTTAAATTCTGTCATTTTGGCATAAAATTATCTAACTTTGCGGTTTCTGTTAAACATGAATTCGGAAAACAAAGTCATAGACGAAACAAAACAAGGAACAGCTCTTTTAACAAATGAAAAATTACCGGCCGGAACAAAGAAACTTTTTTTGGAGAGTTATGGTTGCCAAATGAATTTTAGCGACAGTGAGATTGTGGCTTCCATACTCAGTGAGCAGGGATACAGCACAACGGCCAATTATGAAGAAGCGGACATAATTTTTGTAAACACCTGCGCTATTCGTGAAAATGCGGAGCAAAAGGTGAGAAACAGACTTAATGATTTCAAAAAAGTAAAGCAGAAAAATCCCAAGGCATTAGTTGGGGTATTAGGTTGTATGGCGGAGCGACTAAAGGCCAAATTTTTAGAGGAGGAAAAATTAGTGGATATTGTTGTAGGTCCTGATGCCTATCGAGATTTGCCCTCCTTAATTAACGAAGCAGAAGAAGGGCATAAAGCCATTAATGTGATTTTGAGTAAAGAAGAAACCTATGCTGATATAAGCCCGCTTCGCCTGGGAGGAAATGGTGTTTCTGCTTTCATAAGCATTACTAGGGGTTGCGATAATATGTGCAGTTTTTGTGTGGTGCCTTTTACTCGCGGAAGAGAAAGAAGCAGAAACCCGGAAACCATTGTAAAAGAAGCCCGCGAAGCTTTTGAAGCGGGATACAGAGAAGTTACCCTGCTCGGACAAAATGTAGACTCTTATATATGGACCGGCGGAGGATTGAAAAAAGATATTTTGACGGATGAACAAAGAAAGACTGCGGTAAATTTTGCACGACTATTGGAGTTGGTTGCGGGCGTTCATCCCGATTTGCGAGTTCGCTTTTCAACTTCCCATCCAAAAGATATGACGGATGAGGTTTTACATACCATGGCGAAGTATGAAAACATTTGTAAGTACATTCATTTACCTGTACAAAGCGGCAATAATCGAATATTGGAGATGATGAACAGAGGATATACCAGAGAGTGGTATTTAGATAGAATAAAAGCAATTAAAACAATTATTCCCGATTGCGGCATTAGCACCGATACCATTTCAGGCTTTTGCAGCGAAACAGAAGATGAACATGCAGATACCTTGAGTTTGATGGAAGAGGTACAGTATGATTTTGCTTATATGTTTATGTATAGTGAGCGCCCAAAAACACTGGCAGAAAGGAAATATAAAGACGATATCAGCGAGGAAGTAAAGAAAAGAAGACTTAATGAGGTGGTTGCTCTGCAACAAAAACATAGTGCATTAAAAACCAAACAGGCGGTCGGAAAAGTTCATAAAGTATTAATTGAGGGAGTTTCCAAAAAATCAGCTGATATGCTGATGGGGAGAAATACGCAAAACACGGTTGTGGTTTTTCCAAAGGAAAATTACAGAAAAGGGGAGTATGTAAATGTATTGGTGAAGGACTGTACCAGTACTACGCTAATTGGAGAAGTTGTTTAAAATTATTTATCAAAACGGGCAAAAGAATGCCAGGCAGTATGAATATTTCAGATATTAAAAACAAATACGGCATCATTGGCCATAATCCCATGTTGGAAAGGGCCATAGAGGTTGCCATACAGGCTGCTCCAACAGATTTGAATGTTTTAATAAGCGGAGAAAGCGGAACCGGCAAGGAGGTTTTCCCGCAAATTATACATCAACACAGCGCCAGAAAACACGGCCCTTATATTGCCGTTAACTGTGGAGCTATACCCGAAGGAACTATAGACAGCGAACTCTTTGGCCATGAAAAAGGCGCATTTACCGGAGCTACCGATGCCCGAAAAGGATACTTTGAAGTGGCAAATGGCGGAACAATTTTTTTAGATGAAGTGGGAGAGTTACCCGTATCTACGCAAGCACGGCTGCTTCGTGTTTTAGAGTCGGGAGAATTTATTAAAGTGGGTAGTAGTAAGGTGCAAAAAACAGATGTTCGGGTAGTGGCTGCCACTAATATTAATTTTTATCAGGCTATCGAGCGTGGTAAATTCAGATCGGATTTATTTTACCGGTTAAATACTCTTCCCATATACCTACCACCGCTAAGAGAACGCAAAGAAGATATCCCTCTTTTGTTCAGAAAATTTGCGAACGATTGCGCCGCACGTTATCGTATGCCTGTTGTTAGACTAACGCCCGATGCAGAAAATGTATTGGTAAATTATTTTTGGCCCGGAAATATACGTCAGCTTAAAAATATAACCGAGCAAATTTGTATTATTGATAAAAATAGGGAAATTAACGCACAGCAATTATTAAACTACCTTCCCCAATATAATTCAAACTACGTGCCCGCACTTAAAAATTCTTCCACAGAAACGAACGTTAGTGGAGGAGATTTTAGTGAGAGAGATTTGTTTTATAAGATAGTTCTTGACCTCAAAAAAGAGCTTAATGAACTTAAGCAGGTGGTGCACGATATTGTATTGTCTTCTGACACTAACATAAAAGTGCTACCCAAAGAAAACCCCAATATCATTAACAGTGGAGAAAGCGCTATTACCATACATCAGCCATACGTTCAAAATGCTTCACATCCAACTATAGAAGTAGAAGAAACACTCTCTTTGCAAGATAAAGAAATAGATATGATAAAAAAAGCATTGCGAAAGCACAAAGGGAAGCGCAAATATGCGGCGCAGGAACTGGGTATAAGCGAACGGACACTTTACAGAAAAATAAATGAGTACAGTATTACGGAGTAGGATATTTAATATCCTTGCACTCTTGATAATTCCTATAGCTCTTTCTTTTTCACAGGACGAAAGAACTATAGACTCCTTGAGAAAGGAATTGGTAAAGCACCAGGGAGAGGATAGCCTGGTATCAGCCATATATCATGCTATAGCCAATATAGAGAAACTTGTGGATTCAAAACAGGCGCTTAAGGACATCAATCTTTCTATTTCACATTACAAGCGGTTTAAGAACGAAGTTGCCCCAAGAAGGTACCTTTTAAAGGTGACAGTTCTAAGAAATTTGGGACAAATAGATTCTGCCATATACTATTGCAACGAAGTAGTGAACTATACGCTCAACAAAGATAAAATGGTTGTATTTCTTAATGATGCCTACGGAGAGCTTGGGTTAATAGCTATATCACAAGGTAATTTTACAAGAGCCATTGAATATTTTAATAAACAATTAACGCTTATTAAAAGCAAAAAAATCATAGGTGCCAACCCTGCCGATATATACAATAACATGGGTATAGCTTATGCCAGCAAGGGAGAGCTTGATTTAGCATTGGAATATTTTAAGAGGGGTTTACAAAATGATATTGTCAATAATCGAATTATGAATATAGGTAACAGCTACAATAATATTGGGATATTGTTTAACATGCAGGGAAGATTGGACTCTGCCGAAAAATATTACAGAATAGGGCTTGATTACCGAAAGCAGATAAACGACAAAATAGGAATTTGCGGATCGCTCAATAATTTTGCTCTGCTTTATAAGGGGAAGAAGAAGTATAAAAAGGCCCTGGAAATAGCCGATTCAGCTTTTAAGTTGGCTACAGATGAGGGATATAAAAAATTACAACAAGAAATATATTCTACCTATACCGAAATATATACCGAAATGGGCGACTATAAATCGGCATTTGAATATTTCCGAAAATCAATTAGTTTGAGAGATTTTTTTTATAACGAAGAATCAAAAAATAAAATAGACAAGCTGGAAAGAAATTTGGAAATCCAGCAAAAAAATGCCGAACTGCTCGAAAAAGATTTACAAATAGAAAAGGCGGAAAAACAAAAACAAAAACAAGCCGGCATTATTTTACTCGGCGCCATTTTTATGCTGGCTCTTTCACTTTTCCTGTATGTTTTTTTCAGAAACAACAAAAAGCTTAAATCACTAAATCAAACTATTTCCTTTCAAAAAAATCTTATCGAAGAAAAACATAAAGATATTCGCGACAGTATTACTTATGCTCATCGTATACAATCAGCATTAATACCTTCCATTGAAAGCATTAAAAAAACACTACCCGGTATTTCTATCTTATATAAACCAAGGGATATCGTAAGTGGCGATTTTTATTGGTATGCCAGGTCCGGTAACAAACACGTGTTTGTACTGGCAGATTGTACCGGCCACGGCGTTCCGGGTGCTTTTATGAGTATTATCGGGATGAATCATTTACACAGTATTGTAAATCAGCAAAAAATTTTAGAACCTGCTATTATACTTAATAAATTAAGAGAAGGCGTTGTGAGCAGCTTAAATCAGGATGCCGGTGGAGCCGATAAAAAAGACGGAATGGATTTGGTATTATTGATTATAGAGGAATATAGCTTGAACTATGCAGCAGCTAATCAATCTGTATACCTGCTCCGTGATAATCAACTGCGGGAGTTTAAAGGGAATAAACAACCGGTAGGACTATCTGAAAAAACCGAAGAGTTTACTTCCGGACGCATCGAATTAATGAAGAACGACCGAGTGATATTATTTACCGATGGTATCCCCGACCAGTTTGGTGGGCAGGAAGGGAAAAAGCTAAAATCAAAAATATTCAAAAATTGGTTAACTGAAACTGCAAGTTTCAGCCGAGAAGAACAAATGGCCGAAATAGAGAATAGATTTCACGGGCACATGAAAAATTTTGAGCAAACCGACGATATAAGTCTGGCAATAATTGAAATTGTATGAGAAACTATTTGATTTACATAGCATTTCTTGCAACTCTTTTTTATACAGGATGTAAGGCAAAAGTTTCTTTAAGCGGAGCCACCATACCTCCCGAAGCAAAAACAATATCGGTTTCTTTCTTTACCAACAACGCTTCTCTTGCCCCGCCATCTTTGCCACAAGTATTCACGGAGAACTTAAGAGATATGGTAGCCTCTCAAAGTGGTTTGGCTCTCGTTAAACAAAACGGCGACCTGGCTTTTGAAGGATTTATAGCCGATTATAATGTAGCTCCGGTGGCTATTCAGGCAAACGATAGGGCAGGAAATAACCGCCTTACCATTGCCGTTAGCGTAAAATATTTTAATAAATTTGATGAAACCAAAAATTTTGAGCAAACCTTTTCGCGTTTTGCCGATTATTCAAGCAACGAAAACTTAAGCTCAAAAGAAGCGGAATTAATTAAAGAGATAAACAGGCAACTGGCAGAAGATATTTTTAACCGAGCATTTAATAATTGGTAGTGCAGGCAGATTTACTACATAGCTTCGTAAAAAATCCGGCAGCGGTTATTCAGGCAAACCCATCGGAACTTAAAAAATTAACCGATGAGTTTCCTTATTTTCAAACGGCACATCTGCTGTTAGCCTTATCTTCCAAAGAGAACGATGCCTCTCTGTTTCAAAACTCCATTAAAAAAGCCGCTATTGTCTCGGTTAGTCGCAAACGCTTGTACGACTTGCTATACAAGCAGAATTTTAAAAAGCAACAAAAACAACAGGAGATTAATCTGACGGAAAAAAATTCTGCTGTTCAAACTACCGAAGAATTGCCGCTTATTGAGGCTCAAAAACAAGAGAAAGCCAGAGAAGAAATAAATATCGAAAAAGAGCCTTTGCTTGAAAAAACTCTGGCATCAGAAAAATCAACCGAGCATAAAAAGCCGGAGTTTCCCGGCAACGAAGAAATCAGGCAAGCTGAACTCATTTTGCAGATAGAAAAAGAAGTGGAGAAGGAAATTGTGGAATCTTTTGTAGAGAAACAACTTCTAAAAACACACGAAACCTTTAAAAAAGAAAATGCTCCTCCTCCCAATTCGTCGTTTACCGGATGGCTTCAGTGGATGAAACAAAATTCCGACATTTCGGTAGAGGGTGGAACCCCGCTTAAACCTGTTCAGGAAAATCAGGGACTTCAAAAACACACTTCGGAAAAAACAGATTTAAAAAAGAAACACAAGCAGGAAATTCTTGATAGAATTATTGAACTAAATCCCGGTGCCATTAAATTAAAGCAAGACACTAAATTTTTTGTTGCTAACCAAAAGGCAAAGGAGAGTTTGGCCGAAAACGAGGATTTGGTAACCGAAACTTTAGCAAAAATATATGCTCTGCAAGGAAATACGGCAAAAGCCATTAGAACGTATGAAATTTTAAGTTTGAAATTTCCGAATAAAAGTGCTTACTTTGCTTCCCAAATTGATTATTTAAAGAAAAACCAGTAAATCAAAAAACCATGATTATATTCTCAATTTTATTAGTACTTGTTTGTTTACTGCTGATTTTGGTAGTGCTAATCCAAAACTCCAAGGGAGGAGGAATACAAAGCCAGTTTGGCGCCGCCACACAAATTATGGGTGTAAAACGCGGTACCGAGGTAATCGAAAAATTAACCTGGGGTTTGGCCATAGGCTTGTTTTTCCTAAGCATTTTAATGGCTCCTAAAAGCGGAGGCTCTGTTATAGGAGTAGAAGAAGGTTCTTCCTCTAAGGTAAAAGAGCGCTCGCAAAGTGCGGTAGGTTTGCCACAGCAAAATCAGCCTCAACAACAAGCCCAACCACAATCAATGCCTGCGGCAGAACCCGGGCACGAAGGGCATAACCACGCACCCGGAGAAGGGCACTAAAAGGAATTATGCAAGTATTCAAATTTGGCGGCGCATCTGTAAAAGACGCGCCGTCTGTCGTTAATGCGGCTAATATAATCCGGAGCCAAACATCCCAAGAGCCCACGGTAGTGGTTGTTTCTGCCATGGCAAAAACAACCAATAAATTGGAAGATATTTTAAAGGCCTGGTATTACGGAAACAATGACTCGGTTGCCCTCTTTTCAGAACTTAAAGAATTTCATTTTGGCGTACTGAAACAACTTATTCCTGATGTGGGACAAAATGTATACACACAGCTGGAAAATGATTTTTTAGAACTTCAATGGCAGTTGGAAGAAAAACCTGTTTATAGTTTTTCTAAACATTATGATCAAATAGTTTCCTTGGGAGAAATTTTCTCCACGCGCATTCTCTCTGCTTATCTAAACTTTCGCGGCATACAAAACCAGTGGCTTGACGCCAGGGATTACATAAAAACAGATGATAATTATCGCGAAGGAAACGTAAACTATGAGCAAAGTGAACATCTCATTAAAAATAACTTTCTGCCCTTTTTACAAGAATCAAAAATCATTATTACACAGGGGTTTATCGGGGGCACATCCGAAAATTTCACAACCACATTGGGGCGGGAGGGAAGCGATTATACGGCTTCATTAATGGCCTATTTCTTAAACGCAAAAAGAGTTGTTATTTGGAAAGATGTTCCCGGCGTTTTAAACGCCGACCCTCGTTATTTCAAAAATGCTCAAAAAATGGATGAATTATCTTACCACGAAGCTATTGAGTTAACCTACTATGGCGCAAGTGTTATACATCCAAAAACCATAAAGCCTCTTCAAAATAAAAATATACCCCTCTATGTTAAGTCTTTTCTTAAACCCGAAGAGGAAGGCACCATCATTTGTAATACAGAAAATCGTTTGCCTGTTCCCGGATATATTCTAAAAACAAATCAGGTGCTTATTTCCTTTCAGCCAAAGGACTTTAGTTTTATTGCCGAGGATAAACTCAGTATTATTTTTTCGGCTCTTGCAAAACACGGACTTAAAGTAAATCTGATGCAAAACTCAGCCATCAGCTTCAGTATATGTACGGATTCGGATGCTCAAAAACTGCATGGTTTAATAGAAGAACTTAAAAATCATTTCAAAATACTATACAACGAAAACTTAAACTTGTTAACTGTTCGAAACTACGACTCCGAAATTGTAGGTAAATTGGCAGAAGACAAAAAGCTAATTTTAGAACAACGAAGCAGAAATACCTGGCAAATGGTTTTGATGGAGTAAACAATTCGTTTCATCGAATTTAAGCTCTCAAAATGTTAAAATTTTAACAAAATAACTTGTTGATTATTTGTTTTTTAAAATAGTTTAACTAATTTAGCACCCTAAGTACGTTGAGTAAAACTGTACTTACGATTATTAAACCAACCTTATGAGAAAATTAATTACAAGAGTAAGCCTTGCAATTGCAGCATTTTCGGGCGTTTTAAAAGCACAGCAAGATCCTCAGTTTACCCAGTTTATGTTTAATAAACTGTTGTACAATCCGGGTTATGCCGGAACCAGAGGAAATA
Organism: uncultured Akkermansia sp.; assembly: GCA_964585565.1. GTDB lineage: Bacteria > Bacteroidota > Bacteroidia > B-17B0 > Aurantibacillaceae > Aurantibacillus. The sequence continues at coordinate 221,612 of CAZPEC010000001.1, forward strand.
TTTGCGGCGTGCTTCATTTCCGCAAACAGTGGGCCAGTTTCCCCGGATCGCCTACCTCATTTGCTTTTACAGGAGATATGCGCCTTCCCGATATGCCATTGGGTATAGGTATAAATGTGATGCAGGATGCTATTGGACCTATGAAAACACTCTTTTTAAGAATACCTGTGGCGTTTAATACGCAGTTGGGAGGTTTGGGAACCCTGGGTGTTGGACTAGACGTAGGGATGGTTCAAAAACAAATTAACGAATCTTGGTTGCCGCCCGATGCAGGGATGGTAGACCCAAGAATACCCGGTTCAGGAGACTGGGGTAATAACCCTGATTTGAGTAAGCTTACTTTCGACGTTGGATTTGGTGCTTTCTTACGCAAGCATAATAAATACTACGTAGGTCTTTCTTCTACCCACCTTCCTGCCCAAACACTTAAAGCCGGTGGAGATGTGAAGTTTAAAATGACCAGACACTACTATTTAATGGCCGGATATTATTTTGACTTAACACCCCGCGACTGGTTAATCCCCAACATCATGGTTCGTTCAGACGTGAATGCAACAGTGGTAGATGCAAATCTTACTTATATGTGGAACCAAAATCTGATTGTAGGTGCAACATATCGTCATACCGATGCGGTTGCCCCAATGATTGGATGGCAGCATAATGACCCCAGAGGAATTACTGCTAAATTGGTTTACTCGTTCGACTTTACAACCTCTAAAATAAGAGGCTATTCTTCTGGTACTCACGAAATTACCCTAGGAGCTTGTTATACCCTTAAGCAGAAAAAAATGGCTAGTTACGGCGATGATCGTTTCTTAAAGTAATAAAATGTAACCTTTTTATTTTAAAAACGTTAAAGCCACTTACAACTAACTAAAAACTGTTAATAACTTGTGTAAGAATAATGATGTGTAACTTTTTTGCTTAGTTGAGGTTATAAAAACAAAAGATTATGAAAAAACTACTGGTATTAGCATCGTTTGTCGCCTTGGTGGCGGGTTGCAATAAGCACTCCGCCGAACTTATAGGCGTTCAGCCTCGCGATAAATGGTATCAGCCCGATCCCTTTGGAACTCTTTATATCCCCATGGGTTCTTATCACATGGGCCCTGATGACGAAGAGGCTCCTATGGCTCATACAACCAAATCCAGAATGGTTTCCGTACAAGCCTTTTATATAGATGATTCGGAAATATCCAATAACGAGTACCGCCAGTTTGTATACTGGGTTCGTGACTCTATAGCCCGCAAATTGCTGGCTTATGGTTCTAACGGAGAGGCCGAACAGTACCAGATATCTCAGGATGACTTCCTTTCTGTATGGCCTATATATAAAGGAGATAATAATCTTCAGGACCCTTATATTAACTGGGAAAAGAAAATAAAGTGGGACAGCGAAGATGAAGATTATCGTGCCGATTTGCAGCCGCTATACCTTCCCGAAGGCGAGCGTTTCTACAATCGTAAAGAAATAGATACTCGTAAATTAAATTATGAGTACTACCGTATAGACCTTAAGTTAGCCGCTTCTAAATCAAATCGCTTCCGCCCCAATAAATCAGCAGATGTGCAAGATGCCGCTCATGATTACAAAAAAGCTGATTACATTAATGGTGTACACCTTAATGACGGACAAAATGGAGCTCCGGGAGGCATGTCCACCCAAGTTGGAGACCCTGCTAAGGACAGCAAAACCTTGGGTACGTATAACGTGAAAGATCAAGAGTCTATTGGTGCCGGAAATTATCGTGAACGCGTTCGTAACGGAGTTGACCGTTCGGTGTTCATCATAAAAGACGTAATTAATGTTTATCCGGATACCTTGGCTTGGGTGCATGACTATACTTACTCTTTTAATGAGCCTTTAACCAATATGTATTTTTGGCATCCGGCTTACGATGACTATCCGGTAGTTGGCGTAACCTGGAAACAAGCTCGCGCTTTTTCAATATGGAGGTCGCTGCTATTAAATAATTACTTGATGGGAACCGGACAATCTATTGTAAACGACTTCCGTTTACCGACAGAAAGTGAGTGGGAATATGCGGCTCGTGGTGGTCTGGACAAATCTCCTTATCCTTGGGGTGGGCCATACATCCGTAACTCTAAAGGATGTTTCCTCGGAAACTTCAAACCAATGCGCGGATCTTATATAGATGACGGTGGGTTCCATACGGTATACATCTACTCCTACAACCCAAATGATTATGGCTTGTATTGCATGGCCGGTAATGCTTCAGAGTGGACCAGCAATGCTTTTGATGAATCAGCCTACGACTTTGAACATGATTTAAACCCGGACTATGTTTACGAGGCTCAAGAAAAAGACGCCAATGTGTTGAAGCGGAAAGTGATTCGTGGGGGGTCGTGGAAAGATGTTGGTTATTATCTGCAAACCAGTGCAAGAACATACGAATATCAAGACACTGCTAAATGTTATCTCGGGTTCCGTAACGTGATGACCTATTTGGGTCGCGCTAAGGGAGACGATATTTAGTAATTAAAAAACAAACACAAACAATCAATCACTAACAACAAAAACACAAAAACACAACAACTATGAGCAAACTGAGAAAAGTAACAGGGTTTAAAAGGTACCTTCACTTAGCATCTTGTTTTGGAGCCTCTATCGTAATTATTGGGGCTTTGTTTAAAATCATGCACTGGCCGGGCGCTTCTATCGCTCTTATTGGTGGTTTAGGAACCGAGGCCTTGTTGTTCTTCCTGTTTGGTTTAGATATCCCTCATGAAGATTATGACTGGACACTTGCTTATCCTGAGTTAGCCGGCATGGGACATGAAGAGCCTGTTGACGAGCATTCGGGACTCCCTGTTTCTCAACAATTAGATAACATGTTGGAGGAAGCTAAGATTGGACCTGAATTAATTGAAAGCTTAGGGGCCGGTATGCGCTCATTAAGCGAAACAGCTAACAAAATTGCTGATATTTCTGATGCTCATGTTGCAACAAACGAGTACGTAAGCAGCGTAAAAAACGCTTCTCAAAACGTATCTACTTTGGCTGAAACGTATAAGAGCGCAGCAAAATCAATGGAAGATTTGGCAAATTCTAATGATGCCGGTTATTCTATCGGTGAGTCTTTAAATAAAGTTTCTAAAAACCTTTCTGCCCTTAATGCTACTTACGAACTGCAATTGCAAGGAAGCAAAGATCATTTAGACGCAACCAATAAGTTTTATGAAGGCTTGGCTGACTTGATGAAGAACTTGCATGATTCGGTGGAAGATACACGTAAGTACCGTCAGGAAATGGCTACCTTGTCAAGTAACTTAACTGCGCTTAACACCATTTATGGTAATATGTTGAGTGCAATGAATTACAGCAAGTAACAAAGCGTAACCTGAAATTTGTATCTAATTAATCATATTTCGGTTATATAGTTAAAAACAGAATTAATAAGAAAACTTAAAAGTATTCTAATAAAATGGCAGGCGGAAAAGAAACCCCCAGGCAGAAGATGATTGGTATGATGTACCTCGTACTTACCGCTCTTCTGGCTATGAACGTATCCAAACAAATTTTGCAGGGATATCTCGCTGTAAATGAAAGTGTGGAAAAATCTAAGCTAAATCTTATAGAAAATAACAAGCGTGTAATACAGGCTTTTGAGGCTACCATTAATGGAAATCCCGGAGCAAAGCCTTATTACGAAAAAGCTCTGGAAGCTCAAAAGCATATCGATGAGGTGTTTGGCTACATCAAGCAAGTGAGAGCTAAAATTGTGGCTGCAACCGAGCCTCAGGTAAATAAAGACGAAAAAGTAGCCGATACTTTTAATCTTCGTCGTATGGATAAAATTGACGATTACGACGTACCCAGTTTTGTGTTAGGTATTGCAGAACCAAAAAATCCTAAGAAAGATGCTTTTACGGCTTACGAGTTGAGAACTAAGTTAGCCGGATTGCATGATAAGCTTGTTCGTATGCTTGATGATATGCAAAAAGAGCCCAAGACAAAGCTTATTGATGATGACTACCAAAGTTTGAAGAAAAAAATTGCTTCCATTAATCCTACAGACAGCAAGAGAAAAGAAGATGGTATTGAGTTTAATTGGGAAATGGATAATTTTTATCACTTACCACTTGCGGCTGTGTATACCAACTTAAATAAGATGCAAGCTGACCTCAAGAATGTGGAAGCTGAACTATTACAAGTGTTAAGTGGCGCCAGCGGAAAATTGGCCATTAAATTTGACCGCCTTACCGCCAAGGTTATTGCACCCTCTTCATACATTCAAGCAGGGCAGGAGTATAAAGCCGACATATTTTTAGCGGCTTCTTCTACAGCCATGACAGATGACATGATGCAGGTGCTAATGGGAGGTGATTCCATTAATGGTGGTGGAACTCCTATTCCAATTGAGGGAGGTATGGGTAAATATGTTGTTAGAACCGGTGGTCAGGGTGAGCAAAAGTATGCCGGTATCATTAAGTTTAAAAAGCCCGATGGCACTTTCGAAAATTATCCGTTTAACGCCACATACATGGTTGCAGCTCCTTCTGCCGCTGTGGCACTTGATAAAATGAATGTATTTTATATCGGTGTGCCTAACCCCATTAGTGTATCGGCTGCCGGTGTTTCTCCAACTGACTTACAGGTTTCTGCTACGGGAGGTATTAAGTTAACGCCCAAAGGTGCCGGAAAATTTGAAGTGCAAGGTTTGTCTCCTGGTGAAGCTACCATTAACGTTTCTGCTAAAACAAAAGACGGAGTTAAGCCCCAAGGTTCTTTCAAATTCCGTGTGAAGAAAATTCCCGATCCGGTAGCCAAGGTAGGAGGTAAATCAGGTAATGTGGATATGAAGAAAATAGAACTTGCTGCGATAGGTGGTGTGGTGGCTGACTTACCCGGCTTTGATTTTGATGCCAAATTTGTTGTAACCGAGTTTGAATTAACTGCTGTTGTAAAAGGAGCCCTTAAATCAGAACCTTGCAAGGGAAATGCCCTTTCTCCCGGTGCTCGTGCTATTTTACAGTCAGCCGGTGTTGGCAGTAAAATATTTATCGAAAACGTAAAGGCTAAGGGGCCTGATGGCTCAATCAGGAGTATACCCGGCGTTACCATAAAAGTAAAGTAATATGAAAAAATTGCTTGCGCTCATATCTCTGTTGTTTTGCGGAAATGTTTTTTCGCAAGGACCAACCATCTTTAATCCCGGTGATTATAAAGATGCCATTTATGACAAAGAAAATGCCATAAACAGACGTTTTATACCCTACACCCACCTTCGTGAAGGGGATGTTACCTGGGAAAAGCGTGTGTGGAGAGATATTGATATGCGTGAAAAAATAAACCAGCCACTTTATTACCCCATTGAAATTATTGTTGGTAGAAATTCTCTTTTCCAAGTCTTAGCTAAGTATATCCTGCGCGGAGAGCTTTTGGCCTTTACGTCGGAAGAATTTCTGGTGCCTTTTGAACTTTCTCAAATTAGAGATAAAATCAAAAAATGCGATTCTATCAGTGAAATGAGTGTGGATGCCGAGGGTAATGAGATAGAAACCCGTGTGTTTACCTGTGACTCTACGTCTATATATAGAAATATAAGAACTTTTAAACTAAAAGAGGATTGGTTTTTTGATAAGCAAAAGTCTGTTTTAGAGGTTCGTATTTTGGGCATAGGTGTATTTACTTTTGATGAGGAGAAAGAGGCAATGCGCGAGCAGTTTTGGGTTTATTTCCCCGCCTGTCGTCCTTTTTTTGCCAAGCATGAGGTGTTCAACGTAAAAAACGATAGCGAAAGAAGAACTTTCGAGGATATTTTTTGGAAACGCATGTTTAACAGCACTATTACAAAAGAAACAAATGTTTATGATAGGAGAATAGAAGAATATGCCAAGGGTATAGATGCCCTGCTGGAAAGCGACAGAATAAAGGGAGATATTTTCCGCTGGGAACACGATTTGTGGCATTTTTAACAGAGAAAACTTATTCACACATATGAAAAAACCGGGAATTTTTCCCGGTTTTTTTATTTATGAAAATGGGTATTTACTTACTATGGGTTTTCATAGTTTGGGTATAGGCCCCAAAACAACCCAGTCCGCCTTTTACGTTTGTGTATATGAGGCTTGGTTCCGAAAAAGGATCGGTTCCGTTATAGTTTTTGAGAGAGTAATGGAAATGATAATAATCGGAGCTGCAATTCAGTAGGTATGTGCGGTAGTAAGCTACGGAATCCTCTTCAAACGGAGGGTAAAATCTAGCGTTTATGCTAAGTAGGGTTCCGTCATTATTGTTGTCTGAGGCAAACTCGTTTACGCCAACATCAAAAAATGAGGTGTCGCTTTGATAAAAAAACTTAGCAACTGCCGAAATACATAAGCGATAGTAATTTTTCTTGCCCGGTTCGTCGTTAAATTTTATTCTGAACAACTTGCTGCTGCCGTATTGCTCATTAATGGTTTCGCTTATTATTTCTTGAATCATAACTTGAGTTGTCGGAACAGTTGTTTCTGCATATAAACTTGTTCCATCTTTCAGGATAACTTGAATTTTATAAGATTTTCCTTGCTGGATAGGTAAGCTAATGTTTGATTTTTCATAGTATAAATTATTTGTATTAAACGTGAAACTGAGGGTTGAACTGAAATCAGATAGTGTAACCGTTGCATCCTGAACAGGTTCAAGCGCTTTTTGGTTGCCTGTTTTGTACAAAGGCATGGATTGATACACCCTGGCCCTAAGTATGGTATCGTTAGGGCTGATAAAACAGTATACAACCGGAACCGACCTGCTCTGAGGTAACTTTACCTTGGCCTCTTTACGACAGCTTATCAGCCATATAATCAGATATGTAATTAAAAGGAGTTTTTTCATTCAATTAAAATTTATACGACCACGAAACGCTGGGCAATATTGGGAACAAGGATATTTGCATTAATTTGTATCGCTGAGCTTTTTCATCGTATTCTGTATAGTAGTAAAAAGGATTCATGCGGTTATACAGGTTATATACACTAAACTCGAAGGTTCTTACACAGCGCTTTAATTTTTTATGAAATTGAATGCCGATATCCATTCTGTGGTAGGCAGCCATGCGAAAAGAGTTCTTTTTACCGTAGTCGTTTACAAATCCGGGAAAATAGTAATTGCCGCCAAAGTTTCCTGTTTCCGGAGAGTGGGCTTCTACAGGGTATATGGCAAGAGGTAGAGTGATGGCGTTCCCGGTTCCGTAAACCCAGGTGGCCGATAGCGTAATATGTTCGCTTAATTTATATATGCCCACTAATGAAATATCATGTCTTCTGTCGTATCGTGCAGGAAATTTTTCACCGAAATTCAGAGAATCAAATTGAAGCCAGGTCCAGGAAAGCGTGTAGCCAACCCATCCGGTAAACTTTCCTGCTTTTTTTTGAACTAAAAACTCGGCACCATAGCTTAATCCTTTTCCTGAAACTACTTTGTTTTCCCAGTTTTGAACGGCCTCATTATCATTATTACTTCCAATTTCCAAAAAGCTGGCTCCTTCTTTATAGTTAAGTACATTGCTCATCCATTTATAATAACCTTCCAAGGTTATAGTAATATTTTTATCGGTCAGGTCTTTTGCCAACCCTAATGCTAGTTGTTGAGACTGCTGTGGTTTTATTTTATTGGTTGCGGGCACCCATAAATCGGTTGGTAAACCAATACCGGTATTGGAAAGTAGGTGCAGGTATTGGTTCATCATGGCGTAGGATGATTTTATGGAAAAATCGTTATCAAATAAATACCGGATAGCAGCTCTTGGCTCGGGATTTATGAAATACTTATTGTTGCTTGAAAACCCGGAAAGACGAAATCCTATATTCATTTTAAGTTTTTGATTGATTCGCCAGTCGTCTTCTGCAAAAGCACCTCCCTCAAATGTATTTATGGCTTTAGAGGTGGTATTAAAATTGGAGGATGGTTCGGATGATTTAATAACAGTGGCTTGCGGTATAAAATGATGCCAGATAAGGGTTCCGCCATATCGGATGTAATGATTGGGATTAGGCATGTAGTTGAAATCGTACTTTATACCTAAATCACGAATGGTTGATTTGTATTGTAGAGAAAAATAGTCGCTGCCGTACTTATCGCTGGAATATATACCAAGTCGATAGTTGGTAAAAATAACCGAAAGGTTGGAGAATAAACGGCTGTTAAATAGGTGATTCCATCGAAGTGTTCCTGTTGCATTTCCCCACTGGAGCGAAGCTCTGGATTCGCTTTCTGATAATTTAGACCGAAAATAAAAACGATCTTTTCCAAAGTATCCGCTTAGGTATAAACGATCTTTGTCGTTAAAGGTGTAGTTTAATTTAGCATTGAAGTCGTAAAAGAAATATCCCCCTCTGTTTTCCTTTGGCAAAAAAGGATAAACCACAGCATCTATATATGTCCGGCGGGCGGAAACCAGGAATGAAGATTTGTTTTTTATAATGGGCCCTTCCAGCGTCAGTCTGGATGAGATAATACCTATTCCTGCTTCTCCTTTTATCTTTTCTTTATTGCCATCTTTCATTTGAAGATCTATTACTGAAGAAAGTCTTCCTCCGTATCTGGCAGGAAAGCCACCCTTAATCAGTTCTACGCTTTTTAAGGCATCACCGTTAAATACGGAGAAAAATCCGAAGAGGTGGTTTGCATTGTATACCGGAGCTTCGTCCAGTATGATAAGATTTTGATCGGGCCCGCCTCCCCGAACATAGATACCGGCGCTTCCTTCGCTGCCTTTTTGAACACCGGGTAAAAGTTGTATTACTTTCAGCACATCTTTCTCTCCAAGTAGTGCGGGTATCTGTTTTATTTGTTCTACCGGTATATCAACAGTACTCATGCGACTTTCTTCACTTTCTTTTTTGGTTTGCTGGGCGGTAACGGTTACTTCCTCTAATTCTTCGGGGCCAAGTTCTACATGATATGTTAGGTTGTTATTTAAAAAGATACTTACCCTTTGTGATTTGTATCCTGCATAGCTGTACACTACTTCCAAAGAGTCTGAATTTAGTGTTATGGAATAAAAGCCGTAGCTATTGGAATTGGTTCCTGTTTTAAGTTTTGGAATGTAAATGGCAACGCCGGGTAAATTTTCTTTACTGCCTTTTTCTGTTACATAACCACTAAGTGTATATTTATTTTGAGAATAATAGGAGCAGGTAAGTAATAAAAACAACGCCGATATGCTTATTCTTACCCTCATTTATTATTTTAAATACCTGAAAATCAAATTTATACAAAAAATCCAACATCACATGGATGTTGGATTTTGAAGGAATATAAAATTCTCTATTTCGACTAGTTTGTAAGTTTTCCCCTAAGTGCGTATATTTTAGTACTTATGGATTTAAACTTATTGTCATCTAAATCTTTTGGGTTTTTAATGTCGTTTATTTCTTTATGAATTGTACGGAATTCGTTATTTAATTCTACGGCTTCTTTTTTGTTTTTATAGTCATCCAACAGTGTAATTAAATTTCCCAGATGGAAACGCTGTTCCCAAAGATGCTTATATGCTTTTTCTCTGGCTTCTCCATTAGAAGTAGATTCTGCAATTTTGCATGTAAGATACAAGCCTTCTACCCAAGAGCCTGCAAAAACCACTCCTGCGGTATAAACTCTTTCATTGGTTCTAAGGTATGAATCACTTTTAACCAATATTTCATCCAAAATTCTCAAGAGCGAATCTTTGCTTCCGATGTTTTCTTCAGCTCGCTTGCCAATCATCTGGTCTACGGCTCCCTTTAGTCCTAGAGCATCAGACAGTATGAGTACCGTTTTCATGTATTTCAGTACATCTTGCCCGCGTTCGTTAACAATTCCGTAAGACATATCAATATTGTAAATACCCAAATTGATGGCTTTTGAGAATTCCGAGGCGTATTTTGAGGAGTTTTTTGGATCATTGAGTAACTCGTTATTATATCCTACCCCCCACTTGGATATCTCGTTTACACCTTCTACGGGAGAGGGTATATTGGCTATGGCGAAATCAAACTTAAATTTAGTTTCTTCATCTACCGTAATGGGAGTGGTGTCTTTTACCACGGGCACATCGGTGTTTACTTTATCGTCTTGGTTTTCTCCACCTCCGCAAGACGATAGAACCAAGGCGAGGCAGCAAATGGCTGTAATATTCTTAAACATAAGGATTTAGGTTGTTTTGGCAAATATATCAATTTTGTTTAATTGTGGGGTGTTTTTTATAAAATACAACGAATTGGTAACTAATGTATGATTTAATTAAGCGGGATATAAAAAAACCACTTCTTGTAAGAAGTGGTTTTTATTGATAAGGGGTCTTATTAAAAGAGATTAGAGTTGAGCATCGAGTTTAGCTGCCAGCGTTCCTTTTGGGGCAACACCTACTTGTTTATCAACAACCTGCCCGTTTTTAAAGTAAAGAAGGGTAGGAATGTTTCTAATACCAAATTTGTTGCTAACCTCTGAATTATGGTCAACGTTTACTTTACCAATTACAGCCTTACCTTCGTATTCCTTAGCGAGTTCCTCTACAACAGGACCCACCATTCGGCAGGGGCCGCACCACTCTGCCCAAAAATCAACCAATACCGGTTTTTCGCTTTTTAAAACCAACTCTTCAAAGTTGGAGTCTGTGATTTCTAATGCCATAGTTTAAATTTTTTATTTTATTCAGTTCAATAAATGTACCATCTCAAAATTAAGGTCTTTATGTCATAACAAGTATGACAACTAGGCCCATTTTTGAGATTTAATTAACAGTTTTTTTCTTTTTAAAATCTAAATAGCCGGTTAAACCAATACTTGCAAATAGCAGTAATGAGCCAATCATAGCTATGGTGTTTCCTGTTTCGTAGGTTTTAGGCTGAAAACGAAATTCTATTTTGTGTTTTCCGGCAGGAACGGGCATGGCTCTTAGAACATAATTGGCACACAGGTGTTTTGCCGGTTGCCCGTCAATAAAGGCATTCCATCCATAAGGGTAGTATATTTCCGAAAACACAGCCAAAGCTTCTGAATCTGTTTGGCTTTCGTATACAAGGTAGTTGGGTTCATAGCTCTGTAAACTAATGGTTCCCTTTGCGGCATAGTTGCTTTTTATTCCTAATTCGTTAGCGTAGTTGTTACGAATTACAGCTTGTTTTTTAGTATCTATATCGTACAAAGCAGTAATTTCTTCATCGGCATTTTCAACGCTTTTAATTTCATTTACCAGCCAGGCATTGCCGTTGGCTGCTTTGTTAAGCAGAGGAATAGCTTTTCTTCCTCCTTCACCGGCAGGAATAATAATGTACTTTGTGTTAAGCATATCAAGTACCTGAAGAGAATTTAAAAATGAGTTCATAAGGCTATCCTCTCCAATGTATTTTCCGCCCTCTTTGTAAAAGCGATTTATTTCTTTCATTAAATGAAAATCAATTAGCTCTTGATATTTCTTTAGTTTAGCACCATGGTATCCGCCAACGGATTGGTGATAATAAGAAGTAGATGCGTCATTAAAGGTATTTACCGTTAAGTTGAGTACACGCTTGTTCAGGCTTTTGTCTGCCAAAATTATTTCGTCTGCTTCGGTTTTTTGACTTACGTCCATTTCGTTTTGTGATTTTGGAACGAATGATTCTTTATTGAGATATCGTGTGGCTACAGTCCATAAATCAATCAAGATAAAAATACCCAGAGCTGCAATTAAAAGTTCGCGTTTTATTTTTTGTATAAAGTATAAATAAATAAAACCGGCTGCCAATAAGATAAATATAAACGATCTGATGGCATCTGATTTTACGATAGCCATTCTGGCTTTTTCCAGTTCGGGCATCATTTGTGCTACTACGGCTTTTACCTGATCTTCGGGATATCCGCTTTTAACGTATTCTGAAATCAACAGTTGCTCTTCGTTGTTGGACTGAAAATTATTGAATGCTTCCGGAGCAACATAATTCAACAGGCAGAAACCGGCTGTAAGCGCAAGTGCTACGTAAAATATTTTCTTTAGCTCAAATCCGTCTGCTTTCAGTTTAAGAGGAATTTTTTCTTTCCAGTTACTCTTTTTCAATAGTTCGTTTACGGCCATCATCGCTAGTAAAGGAAGGGTTAGTTCTGCCACCACTAAAATCATGCTTACGGCTCTGAATTTATTGTAGCCGGGTATATAATCCATGAAAATATTCGTAAGTGTAGGAAAGTTGCTGCCCCAGCTAAGTGCAACTGTGAGAAGTGTTGCAAAGAAAAGCGGCCATTTGAGCGAATTTTTTACTATAAGCATACCCAGTAAGGCTAAAAAAACCACAATAGCGCCAATATATACCGGACCGCTAGTGAAAGGTTGGTCGCCAAAGTATGCGTTCATGCCGGCTATCTGGTCTCTGAATTCAGGATTTACTTTTTTCAGTGAATTAGGGTCTGCACGCTTAATGGAGTTGCTGGCACCGCCTTTATAATCGGGGATTAAAAAAGTAAAAGTTTCGCCTATACCATAACTCCACTGGGTTGCATAATCTTTGTCGAGCCCGGAGGTAACGTTAGTGCTGTTTTTTTCAAGTTTTTCGTTTATGGTTAATTCTGTTTTTCCGCGGGTACTTAATTTACCATATTCATTGGTACACAGTAAATTCCCGGCATTAGGCAATACACCAATAAAACTTGCCACAATAAACAGAGAAAGGGCCACAAAGAAACTCTTAATGCTTTTAGCTTTAACTGCCTGTAAAAAGTAACCAAAGATAAGGAAGCTGATTAGGATATATCCGTAGTACGATATTTGAACGTGATTGGCATTTAACTCCATGGCGGTAAAAAGGCTTGTTAATGCAAAGCCAAGCCAATGGCGGCCTTTAAATAAGAGGATAATTCCACCTACCAAGGCGGGCAAATAACCCAATGCGTTTGCTTTTGAGTTATGTCCGGCTTCAATAATTATCAAAAAATAAGAACTTAAACCGTAGGCAAGTGCCCCAACAATGGCAAGCCAACTATCGGTACCTATACACAACAGAAGAATAAAGAAACCTATGAAGTAGAGGAATAAATAGCCCGAGGGATGGGGAAGGAAGAGTTTAAATGCTTTGTCAGGAAAAGACAGCCAGTTGCCGGGGTATAAGGTAGATATTTGGTATGCCGGCATACCACCAAACATAGAGTTTGTCCACAAAGGTTCACTCTGATGTTTTTCCCGGTAGTCAACAATTTCTTTACTCATTCCTTTGTGCCGGTCAATATCACCTTGTTTTAGTTCTTTTCCACTAAGAAGGGGGCGAAAGTAAATAAGCGTGAGTATGGCAAAAAGGACTATAGCTGCCAGATAAGGGGTTAAGTTCTTTAAATTCAAATTCATTTTACTGGTTTGGTTTTTCAAATATAATACTATTTGGCGGGTATCAACTGCCGGCAGGTTTATTTTGCAAAAACCTTTTTAAGCAGCTCGGTTACGCGAGCAGCGGGGTCTTTTCTTATTTTGGTTTCTTCTTCGGCTATTAATATCATCAATCCGTTAATGGCCTTGTTTGTTACGTATTCATCTAAATTTGGATTTTGTTTTTTTACATCAGGAAGTTTATTGTAGGCAGTAACCAAGGGATTCCAATAGCTGGTAACTTTTACTTTTTCAATGGCTTCTTTTACCACGGGCATAAATTTTTCTTCCAGTGGTTTATAGGTGGTTTTTCTTAGATAATTTGTTGCGGCTGTATCACCGCCGTTAAGAATGGCAAAGCCATCTTTTACACTCATGTTTTTAATGGCATCGGTAAAAATAGGTGCTGCATTTTTGGAGGCTTCTTCTGCGGCCCTGTTTAAACTGGTTTCAAATTCTACTATTTTTTTCTCCATTCCCATTTTAGTGAGTCGGGTTTTCATTTCTTTGGCTTCTTCGGGCCAGGGAATAAATATTTTAGGGTTTTTATAAAATCCGTCTACCTTACTTGCTATGGAACTGGAGCTGTTAGTTCCTACGGTAAGAGCTTCTTTAAGTCCGCTAATAACCTCTTCGTTGGTTAGCGTATTTTTGTCGGTTCCACTTATTTTTTTAGCAAGTGAATCTTTTTTCTGTTTCAGCTTGTTTTTAAGACTCTGTGCCTGAACGGCAGAAAATCCAAGTATGATAAAAGCTATAAGAATATAACGCATGTTATGGTTTTACTGCAAAAGTAATTGCTTTTATTTAACTTTATTCCGTATTGTTTGTTTTTAAAAATAAAATTATTCCCCGCACATGGTTAAAGCAGAAATACTAAATATTGGAGATGAGATACTGATAGGTCAAATATTGAATACAAATTCGGTATGGATGGCTCGAGAGCTTAATATGTTGGGCGTTGAGGTGAAATATATGAGCACAGTTGCCGACTCGGAAAAAGAAATTTTGGACAGTTTATCTTTAGCTACCGGCCGTGCGGATATTATTTTAGTAACCGGGGGTTTGGGACCAACGAAAGACGATATAACCAAACAATGTTTGGCACGTTTTTTTAATACTAAATTGGTTCTCCATGAAAAAACACTAGAGGAAGTGAGACTGTTTTTTAAAAAAAGAGGTAGAGAATTAACGAAAATAAATGAAGAGCAGGCGCTACTGCCCGAGAATTGCCGGGTACTTCCAAATAAAAACGGTACGGCACCCGGCATGCTTTTTCATCAGAATAACAAGCTTCTTGTATCTATGCCGGGCGTGCCGTATGAAATGAAAGCGATTATGTTGGAGCAAGTATTGCCTTACATTAAAAGCAGTTTTAAGCTACCGTTTATTTATCACAAAACCATACTTACCCAGGGTATTGGAGAAAGTTTTTTAGCAGAAAAAATTGCCGATTGGGAAGATTCATTAGGTGAAAAAAACATCAAATTAGCCTATTTGCCACAGCCGGGTTTGGTGCGTTTAAGGTTATCGGCAAAAAGCAATAATAGCATGGAGGAAGTAAAAGAGGCTGTAGAAAAAGAAATACAAAGGCTACTTCCCCTGATTAAAGAACATGTGTATGGTTTTGAGAATTATGGCGAAGAGATGCCTACTTTACAGGGTATGGTGAGCGATATGCTTCGCAAAAGAAAAAAAACTTTCTGCATTGCTGAAAGTTGTACCGGAGGGTATATAGTTTCTTTATTTACGCTTATACCCGGTTGTTCAGATATTCTTAAAGGAGGTATTGTTCCATACACAAATGAAGCAAAACACAGCATGGTAAAAGTGGATGAAGCTGTTTTTGAGAAGTATGGTGCTGTTAGTGAGGCGTGCGTTATTCAACTTGCCCAAAATGCCAGACGTTTATTTAATGCAGATTATGCACTATCGGTTAGTGGAGTTGCCGGCCCATCCGGAGGGACTCCCGAAAAACCTGTTGGTTTTGTATGGATAGCTGTTTGTAGTGAACATAAAACAAATAGCCAAAGTTTTCAGTTTGGAGATAATCGGGAAAGAAATATCCAAGCCACTGCCAATGCGGCTATGAATATGTTAAAGAAGTTTATTGAATTGGAGTAAAGTTAGTAATTGTGTCTGATTCAATTATAATTGTTAAATAATAATGGAATGAGTACCGGAGTTAAAAATTTAATTTTGTCTTAATATGCATTTTTCTTTGATAAAATAATTTTGGTAGAGCAATTTGTATGCTGAGGTTTTTGTTGATATTTTTCTTTTTCTTGTTTATTCCATACAGTAGCCAATCGCAGTGTATGTACATTAAGAGTATGCTGGCTGATGCCTGCGTTCCCGGCTCAGGTTGTACAAACTCTTTGTCTCCAACATGCAGTTGCGAAGGCAAAAATGAAATGGTTTTATTCAGAGTAGGAAACCAACCTATCCATATATCGAATATTACCTTTAAATGGCCCAATAACACATTTAGGGGTATAGCAACACCGGATGCACTAACTGCCGCTAATGTAGCTACTCTTCAGGCAACTATTATGGGTTGTGGTTTGTTGCTTGAACCCGTTGGAGGAATATTGCCGGCTAATAGGGACGTATTAATGGTGCTTTCAACAGATATGTGTACCAGTGCCAATTCGTTTACGAATTTAAATGATACGCTTGTTGTCATATTTCAAAATCCCGGAAATTTTCAGGGACACTTTGCCAATGCGAATAGTACTACTTCGCTTACACCGAGAGTAACCGAGTTTACGGTAACCGGAAGCCCGGCATGTACAGGCTCTGTTAGTTATATACCTGCTTTACTTACCAACACCAGTAATGTTTCTTATTCGGTTGCCGGAAATTATTCTACGCCCGCATATGACGGAGGAGCCATAGATTATGATGCTGCCGGAACTCCTACCTATGTTAACCGCGGATGTAATGCACCGTTTATTCCGATGTCTATCTCCCTAAGTTCTCCAAATAATACTATCTGTTCCGGAGCTTCACTTACGCTCAACGCAAGTGTTACCGGTGGAAATTTTAATCAGATAACCTGGTTGGGTGGTTCCGGTAATTTTGCAACTTCTATCACCACTTCTACCACCAATACTTACACTGCAGGTAGCTCGGAGAGTGGTGTTGTTACACTTACCTGTGTGGTAACCAAAACGTGCGGAAGTATAACCGCCTCGGCCAGTTCGGTTTATACAATACTGGTGAAAGAACCGCCTAAGGTAAGTGCAATTACCGGTTTAAGTATTTGCCCTTCGCAAACTATTTCTCTAACCTATACCTTAACAAATCCGATTGCAAGCGGTTCTGTGAGCAATAATTGGTCTACAGGAGGAACAGGTAATGTGGAATTAATAAGCTCTCCGGGGGTTTATAATTTAACTGTAACCTCGGCCTGTGGTTTTACTAATGTTAGTTATACGGTAGGAGTTGGACAGGGTGCAACATTAGCTGTGGTTCCGGTACCTTCGGTAATTTGCAGTACAAGTACTGTATTAACGGCTGTTTCAAGTTCAACCAACTATTTGTGGAGTAATGGTTCCCAAACGTCTACAACCTCGGTAAATAATTCCGGCATATATACCGTAAGTGTTAGCAGCGATTGCGGGGTAGAATCCGCTACTATTGGAGTGAACATAGTGCCTCAACCCAGTGTAAGTATTTTACCCGGCTCGCCGCTGCTGTGCGACACGCTTTCAGTTGTAACATTGAGTGTATTTTCCAATTCCAGCTATACCTGGAATACAGGTTCTACTGCCGCTTCAATACAGGTTAACCAGCCCGGCGTATATTACGCGCTTATATCAAATGAATGCGGGGCATCATCTTCTTCCGTTACGGTTGCTAATGCAGCCGTAGTGCCCCTTTTTACTGCCAATATAGTAAGTGGGAATGCCCCATTAGCGGTTAACTTCACTAATTTAACATCCGGCAGTAATACTTACACTTGGAACTACGGTAACGGAAACACAGCTAATTCTGTGAATGGGTATCAAATTTTTAGTACGGGCATTTACACGGTTTCTTTAACTGCCGATAATGGCATTTGTAGAGGAACTTATACCTTGGAAATAAAAGCTGATTGGGCATTTGGTCCGGTACCGGAATTGTTTACACCTAATAACGACGGAAAAAACGATTTTTTTGAGATTAAAGGCATTTCGAATTATCCTCAAAATAAGCTGAGTATTTACAATAGGTGGGGTAATTTGGTTTACAGCATAAAAGGCTATAACAATCAATGGGACGGCCACCCGAATGTTACCACTATTACCGGCAACGGAAAATTACCCGTGGGAACCTATTATGTTATTTTAGAGCTTGGAGATAAAGATAATACGGTTTACAAAGGTTTTGTGGAGTTGCAGTATTGAAGAATGCATCCGTTCTCTTTCTCCTCAATTACAGTTTAAATACACAACCTTCTAGTGCCAACTCACAATTTTTAAAGATGCCCTGAGCCTCTTCTTTAAATGCCTGTAAGTTACCGTACCTGGCAGAGAAATGCCCCAGCAGAAGTTTTTTTATACCACCTAGTTTCGCAATTTCGGCAGCTTGTGTGGCAGTAGAATGAAAGGTTTCCCTGGCTCTTTCTTTTTTATCCTCTAAAAAGGTACTTTCATGGTAAAGTAAATCAACTTCTTTGATGAATTGTACCAGTGATTCATCGTATATGGTATCGCTGCAGTAAGCATAACTTCTTTCTTTGGGTGGATTAAGCGTTGCTTCATTATTTTTTATAAGTTCCCCTTCCTTATTTACAACATCCTTACCGGCTCGTAATAAATGGATGTCAGCGGTGGATAATCCATGTTTCTCGAGCAGTTCTTTACTTATTTTCCGGGGGTAAGGTTTTTCCTTAAACAAAAAACCCGTACAAAAAATGCGGTGCTTTAGAGGAAAAGAATATACTTCCACTTTTTCATCTTCAAATAGTAATTGTTGTTGGTTATTTTGAGTGAATACCCACCTAACGGGGTAATTTAACCTAGTTTCAGAAGCTTCGTGTATTTTATCGATAATAGTTTTTAGTTCCTTTGGAGCGTAAATAGTGAGTTCCTGTTGTCTTCCAAGCAGATGCATACTACCCAAAAGCCCGGGTAGTCCGAAGAAATGATCGCCGTGCAGGTGACTTATCAGAATATGGTCTATACGTTGAAACTTTGCTTTATACTTCCGTAATTGAATTTGGGCAGCTTCACCACAATCAATTAAGAAAAAACGCTCGGCTATGTTTAATAGCTGAGCGCTTTGGTTTCTTTCGGACGTAGGAGAGGCAGAACTACTACCCAATATAAGTAAATCAAAAGTTTGAGAACTCATTTAATTAATTGGAAAGACGAACCAGTCGGATAGTTTCAGAATAATTGTCTAAAAGAAGTGTACAAAAGAACACACCTGAACTAAGTTGACTGGCTTCAAGTGTATACTCATTTGTGCCAGCCTGAGTTTCCACCTCTTTATGATATACTTCTTTACCAATCATATCTCTGATAACTATAATTGCTTTTTTGTTGACATTTGAATGGAATGAAAGGGTTGTTTTTGCAGCAGACGGATTCGGTTCTGCTTTTAGATTGAAAAAGGATTTGGACGCTATCTCATTAATTCCGGCAGTTGGGCTGATATTGATGATATAGTAGTTCAGATAGGTAGTATTGAAGTTAACTCCCCCATTTACGTTAGGTGAAGCAGGGCATGTGCCAAAAGATAAGGTGGCGTACGTATCTACTTTTAAGGCTAAGGTATAGCTACCTGCCACAGTAGGTGTTCCGTAAATACTGGCGCAGTTATTGGCATTGCCCGGAAATTTTAGTGAAGGAGCTCCGTTTACCGTCCCATTATTTACAACAGAGGTAGAACTGCCAAAGTTTAAGCCCGGAGGAAGATTGTAATTTACCGCACTGGTAGGAGTTGTTACGACCACCCGGTTAAAACATAATTTGCCCAATTGTGTAATAGTATCTAAGGGTACTTTTACGGTAATGTTTTGTATATAGGGCACCCCTACTGTACCGGACATAAAATTTGTGGCACTATCCGGCCACACGCCATACTTAGGCATGGCAATAAATACAGGATCTAACGAGCAGGTAGGGACTTGCGCATTAAGCAAAAAGCAATAAAAGGCAAGTATAAAAAGGGTAAATTTTTTATTCATGGTTAATGGTGGTTTTGGTTTGCGTTAAATTTAGTTCAAAAAAAATGCTTGTAAGTGTATGTTTTAAACAATTCGAGCTTAAGAATTAACAATCCGATAGATTAAACTTTTGTATCTTTTGGCAATCAAACGTTCCATGAAGAAAAATATCCAACTTTTTAAAATTTTGTTTTTACTGTTTCCAACAGGATTTTTTTCACAGATTATAAGCCCTACATTTGTTGACTCGGTTCCTGTTCCGGTAAATAAATATTTGAAAGTAGATGTTTATAAGCCTTCGTCTTGCAGTCAATGCCCGGTAATTTTAATACAAACGCCATACAACAAAAACCTTTTTAAATTAGGAGGACTTCCCTTGGGTGTTAAGTATAACATCAACTCCAGTGATTATATTTTTGTAATTATGGATTGGAGAGGCCGTTTTAGTAACCTAGGGGCGGCACATCCCGGAAACCAGTCTATGGGAAAAGATGGACGAGATGTAGTGGAATGGATAGCTTCTCAGCCTTGGTGTAACGGAAAAATTGGTACCTGGGGTCCTTCGGCTCTTGCCAGGGTTCAGTATGCAACGGCTAAGGAGAATCCACCGCATTTAACCTGTATTTGTCCGCTGGTTGCTTTTCCTCAATATGATTATTTGGAATATTATCCTGGCGGATGCTTAAGAACGGAGTATTTACAACAGTTGGACAACTTAGGCTTTGGAATGTCTTCGTTCATTATGCCCAATCATACCAAAAATTCGCTCTGGCAATATACCGAAAACGTTACTTACCGACCTGACAGTATTTTTGTTCCTGCACTTATGATTGGAGGTTGGTACGATCATAATATAGATGGTATGTTGCGTTTTTTTAACGGCATCAGAACACTTTCTCCAAGTAATGTGCGGGATAAACATCGTATTCAAATGGGGCCCTGGGCACATGGAGGAAATGGAACAGCCTACGTAGGTTCTGCAAAACAGGGACAGTTGGAGTATGCCAATGCGCAGATGGATAATGATTCCTTGGCGCTTCGTTTTTTTGATTTTTATTTGCGTAATGTACCAAATGGCTACGATAATACCCCTTATGTAACCTATTATCAAATGGGAGATAACAACTGGCAAACATCTGCCACGTGGCCCATCGGAAATTTAACTTCCGTAAATTATTATTTTCATTCAGATAATTCATTAAGTACTAGTACACCAACAGGCACTTCAAATTTTTTAAGTTTTAATTATAATCCTAATGACCCTTCGCCAACTATTGGCGGACCTACGTTAAGGAATGATTTGAAGCAGGGGCCATGGAGGCAAGACACAGCAGTAGAAAACAGAAGCGACGTTCAATTATTTACTACACCGGTTTTAAATCAAGATGTGGTTGTGAAGGGAAAGGCTAAAGTAACGCTTAAGGTTTCATCAAACAGAAAAGATACCGATTTTATGGTACGATTATGCGATGTATATCCTGACGGAAAGTCTATGCTCGTGAATACCGGCGTGATACGTATGCGCTTTCGAAACGGTTTTGCTCCCGCAGATACTTCAAACATAACACCGGGAACTATTTATACGGCTACTGTAGATTTGCCTGCTACCTGCATAACTTTTAAAGCAGGGCATAGGATAAGAGTCAGCATATCTTCATCTAACTATCCTCAATACAATCGAAATATGAATACCGGTGCGGCCATGTATCCCGGAAACAACCCCGATGTATTGGTGAATCCGGTTATAGCAACAAATACACTTTATTTAAACCAAAATGATTTTTGCTTTATTACCTTACCCGTTGAAAATACAACAACTGCTTCGGAACATCATACTTTTAAAAAGAGGATTAAAGTTTATCCAAATCCTGCATCAACAAGCATCGTTGTGGAAACACCCGTGAGTGGAAAGTTAAATATATTCTCACTTGAAGGAAAACAGGTATTGAGTAATGTTTTTATTGATAGCTTAAAAGAAGTTGATATAACCGGGTTATCTAAAGGTCTGTATATTCTCATCTTTGATGATGGTAAAGAAAAGGTTTACGAAAAGATGGTGATAGAGTAGGGAGAGGATATATCCCTTTATAAAAGAATTAGAGTAGTTCTGTTTAATAAAATAAAATTTACCTTAAAGAAGCTTTATCATCAAATTTGATTGGTTTGCTGAACAAAAAAACCTGCTTGTAAAGCAGTTTTTTTTACCATGAAAAGATTTTTACTTACTCCACAATTACCTTAATAGTTTGTTGTGTACCGTTATCTTTTATATTGAGTAAGTATATGCCCGGCGAAATTTGAGGTAGCTGAACATAAATAGTTTCTTCATTAGATGCTTCAACCTTGCCGCTAAATAATAATTTTCCATCAATTCCTGATAAGCTAAGCATTACATCTCCGGTATATTCCTTTGACTTTAATAATTTTAAGGTGTTATCCTTTACGGGGTTTACTACAGAAAAAGATGTTTTGCCAATTTGCTCGTTTACGCCTGCAGTAATACATACAGGTAAAGTAGTAATATACGGAATTTTGTTAAACTCGTTAATGGTTAGCGTAATAGGTTGGCTTATGCTGAAAGTATTGGTAAAAGCTATGGTTGTTGCCGTACCGGTTAAAACTCCTTGTCCTATCACTTGATTGTTTTGTATCAGCGTGGCATAGGCATTTGGTCCGGCATTGGTAACTATGGAGAAAGAAGTGGCTACATCTTTTACGCAGTGAAAATGACTGGCGGTAATGGTAGAAGGGTTTTGTGTGCGCATGGTAACGGAGGGGTCTCCGAACATCACCCAGGTTTCCATTACTTCTTTTCCGGTTGGTGTGGGATACATGTCCAACATGTGCATTTGTCCGTTATAAAAGAGCCCCCCAATAGTGTATTTTTTGTTATTGGTGTATTGGTTAGAGAGTATATCACCTATTTCATCTTGGGTGTCCATAGGTTCCGCCCAAGCCATTAGTATAGATGAACCGGCCGATGCAATGGCGCCGGTAGGACCGTTACTGTTTCTTGCTCGCAAGAAAGCTTCGCAAAAACAAGTTCCGTTTATGAATGTGCCATTGTTACAAGCTACCTGAACGGAGAAAGGATATTTTCCGTTGTTGATACAAGAATTAATGTTGCTGCTGCTGAAATTACTGGTTGCACAGGAGTTTTGAGAACCATGGCCGGTGTACATAAATAAAGAAACACCCCCATTCACAGCACTTGAAACCATGCTGGATGTAGGATTTCCGTTGGCATCGTTTCCTCCTTTGCTGCCATCGTAAAACTCGTGGAAATAAGAATAATATCCGGTAGGAGTAACGGTAGCGGTAAGTTTATTTCCAATGTTACGAAGGTGTTGCCAGTCGGCTTCTCCTTCATCTCCTATCCCTTGTCCCTCGTCAGAACCTATTCCAAGGGCTTTGGTATAAAAATCGCCGGGCACGGGATTTTTTTCATATTCCAGTGTTCTTTCAATCATGGTGGCAATATCGGTGCTGTCGCCGGATGAAAAGCGCCCAATCATAATATCGGGGTAATGGTCTGTTCCGCTTACAAAGCAGTAGTATGTATCGCTCCATTTTGTTTCTGAACCTGCCGGACCGGCATTATAGGCTCTGATTTGCTGATGATCGCCAACCAGCAACACATACAAAAGATTAGGGTGGGTGTTGTAATATGTTTGGATATAGCTTTGAATGGCAGCATCAGTAGTGCCGGTAACAGCGGCTGACACGATTTCGGTATGTATTCCGCGCTGCTTTTTCCAATTAATAAAAGGTTGAAACTGGTTCATAAAGGGAGGGTGGCAAATAATCAGCATATCTCCGAATTCATTTATTGGAGCGTATTGAGCTTTTCCGGCATAAAAGGAGTAATTCAGATTTAAAAAGCGCTGTTCCATGAAGGCTTTTTCTTCGGCGGAGTTATACACGGGATGTTCAAAATTTAGGGCTTTCCCTTTTGAATTTTTGAAACTGATTTTTACGATTACTTTGCTGTATACCTTAATTTTTTTATTAATCGGGTTAACCTGAACGGGATAAAAGCTGAGAGAAATACCATGTTGCCCGCGGAACGTATAATCTGCCGTTATCTCGCTCGGAGAAGCGGGGTACCACACATTTTGGCGGTATATGTTGCCGAAAGTATAAGGAACATCGGAGGGGTTTATGTTCCTTTTCAGGCTTCCTTTAGATGGAGCAACTTCTGCATTGCTAATTTCAGAAAACTCGCTGTGAGTGATTTCTAATTGACACTTTGCCTTTTCGGGTACAGCTATAGAAACGGCATTTCGGAGTACTTGAGGAAACCCTTCGTTAAGCACAGGAACACATCCCGGAGAGGAGAGTAATAGATAATTTTTACCGTTTATATCTTCATTTTTTTGAACCAAATTTTCGAAGGAATATTCCAGTGTGACAGACTGTGCATCGGCCTGTATTATTCTGAAATGGTCTTTTGCATGTAAAGTTATTCCGGTTAATAACCCGAAAAAAAGTATAGTTTTTTTCATGAGCCCGATTTTGATTATCCCGAAGATAACTCAAATAGCTTAGAAATCAAAAAAATATGACGAAAAAAGCTTATTTATACCGGGAGTGTACGTTTGTACATGGTGGAAGATATTTTGTTTAACGGTTACAATCCACACTTTATAAGTGCGAAAACGCTGTAGTTCAGCATGTCCATATAGTTTGCTTCAACCCCTTCGCTTATAATGGTTTTTCCTTCGTTATCTTCAATTTGTTTAACGCGGAATATTTTCATTAATATAAGGTCGGTAAGGCTGCTCAGCCTCATATCTCTCCAGGCTTCTCCATAGTCGTGATTTTTGTCTTCCATCAGTTTTTTGGTTCTAGATACGTGTTTATCAAATAAATTTTCTACTTCTGTGTAGGGAAGTTCAAGCCTGCTATCATTAATAAGCTCCAGCTGAATAAGTGCAATAACACAGTAATTAATGATTCCGATATATTCGCTTTTTACATCATCTTCTATTTTTTGTGCTCCTTTTTCTTCAATACTTTTAATGCGTTGAGCCTTAATGAATATTTGGTCGGTTAAAGAACGCGGTCTTAAGTTTCTCCAGGCTGTTCCGTAATCTTTCATTTTCTTTAAAAAGATATCTTTGCACTGCTTAATGGCCGCATCGTATTGTTGCGAAGTGGTTTGCATAGGCTTCAAAATTAATCATAATGATTTATCACACCAATGGTAAAATACTGAGTTTTGAACATCCTTTGCTGGTAGGAATTGTAAACATAACACCCGATAGTTTTTATGATGGTGGGAAGTTTTCTGGGGTAAGCGATGTAATTAGAGACGTAGAGCAAAAAATAGCCGAGGGAGCTCATGTTATTGATGTAGGTGGGGTTAGTACAAGACCCGGAGCTGATGAGGTGAGTATGGAAGAAGAGTGGAATAGGCTGAAAGATGTGTTGAAAGAAATGAGAAGGGTTTTTCCGGAGGTATTTATATCGATAGATACCTTTCGTTCTGAAATAGCGCTGCGTTCGGCTGAAATGGGTGCCGATATAATTAACGATATTTATGGAGGCCGGGCTGACAAGATGATGTTTAAAACGGTGGCTCAATTAAAACTACCCTATATCTTAGGACATATAAAAGGAACACCCAAAACCATGCAGGACAATCCGGTGTACGAAGATGTAGTGAACGAGGTAACTGATTTTTTTAAGTATTCAATAGCTGAACTGAATGAAATGGGTTTTTATCAGCTTATTTTAGACCCCGGTTTTGGTTTTGGTAAATCGTTAGAAGATAATTATCGGTTACTTAAGTATGCTAATCAGTACGTAGAGATAGGTTATCCCGTAATGGCCGGAATATCTAGAAAAAGTATGATAAACAAGGTATTAGGCAGCAGTCCGGTAAGTTCCTTGAACGGGACTACAGCAGTGAATACCATGGCTTTGTTAAACGGTTTTAAGCTGTTGAGGGTTCATGATGTAAAAGAGGCTAAGCAGGTGGTGCAATTGTATGAACAATACAAATCCGTTTAACTAAAAGAAAATTCCGGCAACGCATACGTCGTCAATCTGCTCCAGACTTCCTTTCCAGGAGTTAAAAGATTGTTTTAAAAGTTCATGCTGTTCTTCCGGTTTTTTCAAAGCAATTTCTTTTACGTAATTTTTAAAGTTTTTAAACTTAAGTTTTTTTCCTTTTTCTCCGCCAAATTGGTCGGAGTATCCGTCGGTTGAGAGGTATACAATATCGCCCCTGTTTAGTTGGATGGTATAGGTGTTAAATGGAGTTTCTTGTTTTGGTGATTTTCCTACCGGCATTCGGTCAGTTTCAAGAATTTGTAATTCATCATTTCTGTATAGCATAATAGGGTTTTGAGCACCGGAATATTGCAATGTTTTTTTCTGAGTATCTATACACACAAGGGTACAATCCATGCCATCATTTCCTCCTTCCTGTTGGTTATTTTCGGATAGGCTTCTAATTAAGCGATTTCGGACATAGTCCAATATTTCGCCGGTATTTTCTATTTGTTTTTCATTAATGGCTTCGTTCAGGTAGTTAATATTAAGCAAACTCATAAACGCTCCCGGAACTCCGTGTCCGGTGCTATCTGCTACTATAAAATAAAAACGGTTGCCCAGCTGGGTTGCCCAGTAAAAATCGCCGCTAACAATATCTTTTGGTTGGTAGTATATAAAGTATGCCGGTAGGTTTTCATTAAGTAAATTATCTCCGGCCAGCAGAGCATTTTGTATTCGGCGGGCATAGTATATTGAATCTAAAATTTCTTCCTGTTTTTGTTCAATAACTTCTTTTTGCGACTCTATTTCTTTAGCTTTTTCTCTTATCTCTTGAGTGCGTTCACTAATGATTTTTTCCAGCTCTTGCTGACGGGCCATAAGCTTTCTTTCTCGTTGCTTTACAAAAGCATAAATAAGGGTAATAAGAGAGCCCAAACTTAATAGAATAAACCACCAACTAAGCCAAAAAGGTTTTGATATGGTAAATCGGATGATTACTTCTTTACTTTCTACTCCGTAGGTATTTTCGCATTTTACTCGTAATTCATGATTTCCCCAGGCAAGGTTATACAGGCTTATTTTATTACCCGTTTCGTTCAGTTGCCAGGCGTTGTGTAAGCCGTTTAACATGTAGTAAAAACGAGTAGGATAGGGCGTGATTAACTGGCCGGTAGAGAAGAGTAATTGTAAATTATTTTCCTGATAAGATAATTTTAGCTTACCGGAGACTAATTCATTTAAAATACTTTCGGGAGCCAACGAATCGTTGATATTTAGCCGATATATAGAAAGCTTAGGAACAGTAGTGGGCAGATTTATGTTGGAAGTATTAAAGTACAATAATCCTTTATGTGTAGGAAAAAACAGGGTATTACTGTCAATACAACTATATAAATGATGCCTATAGTTTTCAAATCCGTAGTATGGTAAACCGATTGCTCTGGAGAAAGAAAATAATTTTTTTTCCTTTGGATGGAAGCGATAAATATCTCTTCCAAACGCCAGCCAAACATACCCTGAGGCATCTTCTGATACATAATTAAAACCTCTTCGCTCAATATTAAGTAGGTTGTTCCAATTAGTTATTTCTCCATTTTTTTCATCATAGCTGTATAGGGCATTTTGGGTGGCAATCCACATGGTTCCTTTTTTGTTGTAACAAAAGCTATTGATGGTGGAATCAGGAAAATATTTATCTCCGTCATTTTTTCCGGAGTATACTATAGTTTCTTTGGTTTTGGGGTTAAAGACAATAAAAGAATGAATATTTCGGCTAAAAAACCAATTGCCATTATTTAAGTAGTGGCTATACAAAGGTTCGGGAGATTTTTTATCGGGAAAAATATGGAAAGTATCCGGTTTACAAGAATTATTGAACTTGAATAAGTCGCTGTATTTATTACTCAAAGCATAAATATTTTCATTTAGGGTATCGAGAGGGAAACATACGCTATAGATGTGTTGATTGCCTGCACAAGTTTGTTTTCTGCTTTTTAAGTCGTATACAACTAAGGTATTCATATTGGAATTTTTTAAGCCATAGCCGGCGAAGTATATTTTATTGTTGTAGAGCTTAAATGTAGACAAACCGGAATAACTGCTTTTACCGGAGTAATCATTAAAATTAGAGATTGTTTCAATTAAACTATCCGATTGATAGTTGTATATGCTTATTCCGGAGGCGCTGGATATATAGAGGTATTTTTTTCCTCTGGGTAAAATGAAATTGCAGGGAATAAGTTGGCTGGATGAATTTGAAAATTTAGCATTAAGTTTATTCCAGGAAACGAGCCTGAATTTATTTTTAAATGGATGATAGATGCTTACTCCTCTGGAAGCATTGCTTACCCATATATTACCATCGCCATCTTTGGTGAAGGATAAAACTTTGTTATCTCCAACACAATCCGAGCAATTTTCTAAGTGGCTGCTGTAGTAGGATTTGTTGGTTTTTGTATCCACTACCATAATTCCTGAGTTGGTTGTTGATACCCACAGCCTGCCGTGTTCATCTGTGATATAATTAATGGTATTATCTAAATTTATCGATTGATTTTCGTCGAAACTTTTTGGGGTTATACGTGTACAAAATTTGTTCTTTAAGTCTATCATCACTAAACCGCTGTACGTGCCTACCCATAGTTTATTATTTTCTTTATCTTGATATATAAAATGGCATATTGTGAGTATATGTTTTATTTCCAAAAAAGCCAAGTCGCTTAAATTACCTTTGTATTCGTTTATCGGGAACGAGTAAAAGATATTTTTTTTCGAGTCGAAAATACGTAGTTGAAAGAAATCATAAACCTTAGATTTTTCAATAAACTTACTCTCCCTGCCTTCATCAAAATTGCCAATCAGGTATTTATCGGGTTCAAATTCCTGTACTACCCGAATATTATTGGTAACCAACCAATCGATTCTGTTTAAATCTTGAACGTATCGTTTAAATCCTGTTCTTTCTTTGTTGAATTGGATAAATCCTTCACCCCAAGTGCCGGCCCAAAGAATTCCTTTGCTATCTTCGTGGAACCTAGATATTGCTGTGTTTGGAAATGAGGTAGAATCCTTAGGATTGTGTTCAAAATGAGTAAATTTTTTGGTTGCCGGATTAAAATAACTGATGGCAGCTATATCCATATATCCAAACCACAGCATACCATCTTTGGTTTCATAAAACTCCATTAATATGTTACTGAGAGGACCATTCTCCGGATTTGTTGTATCTTTTGAGTAAACCTTAGTGTCATATCCGTTGTATACGCCAAGGCCGTTATTTATCCCCAAATACATGTGATTCCAGTGGGGGGAGTAGTATGAAAACTGAATAAATTTTACCTTAAAATATTCCGGCTCCAAATTTTGAAAAGACAGCCTGTTGTTTATTTGTGCGCTTACAAGAAAAAACTGTAACAGTAAACAGCAAAAAACTCTTATACGATTTTTACTTATCAAAATACGATAGTTGCAGCAAGTTAGTAAATAACTTTTTATCTTTATGCTTATTTATTAAAATAAATGATGGACTTCGCAAAAACTTTACGTATCCTGTTTTTATTGTTTGGTATGGTTCAGGGCGTAGTTTACGGCCAATCCTATCAACTGGCTTTGCTAAAGTATAATGGGGGAGGCGATTGGTATGCCAATTTAGAAACATCTCTCCCTAATTTAATTAAGTTTTGTAATAAAGAGTTAAAAATGAGCATTAACCCCGAGCAAGCCATTGTGGAAGCAGGAAGTCCCGATATTTTTAAATATCCTTTTGTTCATATGACAGGACACGGGAACGTAATTTTTAACCAGCAGGAGGCCGATAACTTAAGAAAATATCTTATAGCAGGCGGTTTTTTACATATCAGTGATAATTATGGAATGGACCCCTTTATTCGTCCTCAAATGAAAAAAGTATTCCCGGAATTGGAATTTGTTGAACTTCCTTTTAGCCACCCCATCTATCAGCAAAAATATTCATTTCCAAATGGGCTGCCCAAAATTCATGAGCATGATAATAAACCTCCAAGGGGGTTTGGTTTAGTGTATAATGGTAGGTTAGTTTGTTTTTATGATTATGAATGTGATTTAGGCGACGGTTGGGAGAGTGCCGAAATTCATAATAATAGTGAAGAAACTCGCTTAAAGGCTCTTAAAATGGGAGCAAATATATTATCTTACGCATTTACGTTGTTTGAGAAGAAATAAATATTTTGTGTATTTACTCAGAGTTTTAGTTTTAGTTTTTTTTCCGGCGCATTTTTTTTCGCAGTATTTAGTTGTTCGCGGTAAAATAATAGACCAAAAAAAAGAGGCCATACCTTTTGCTAATATTTATGTAAAGGGTACAACAAACGGCGTTACTTCCAATGAAAAAGGATATTTCAATATTAAGCTCACAAAAGGAACTTACACCTTGGTTGTTCAACATATTGGTTATGGCAAAAAAGAAGTTCCCTTGATGCTAAATTCTGATGATATCGAATTGGAGGTGATTTTATTGGAAGAAGGCGTGTCGCTAAAGGAAGTGGTAGTTAAAGCAGGAGAGAATCCTGCCAATATAATTATGCGGAATGCTATTAAGAAAAGAAAATATTATTTAAAACAAGTCAATAATTATTCATGCAAAGCCTACATAAAAGGCCTACAAAGGCTTAATCATGTATCTAAAAAAATGATGAAGTTGATTAAGCTGGCTTCCGATGAGGTAAAAGATTCTACCGATTTGCTTGGGGTTTTATACTTATCAGAAAGCCATAATGAGTTTTATTACGGCGGAGATACTCGCATAAAAGAAGTAATGAGGAGCAGCAAAGTTAGCGGTTCCAGCAAAAGTTTCAGCTTTAATCAATATCGTTATCTGAATTATAATTTTTACGAAAACCTGATAAAAATGCAGGATGTAAGTAACCGTCCTTTTATATCGCCGCTTAATAATAATGCGTTTTTATATTATCGTTTTAAGTTGTTGGGTTCTTATTTTGAGGATGGTAAAGAGGTAAATAAAATTGAAGTGATACCAAAGCGTGAAACAGATCCGGTGTTCAGTGGCATTATTTATATACAGGAAAACTCTTGGCGAATTACCGGATTAAATTTGTTTTTAACCAAGAAGAATAAAATAAATTTTGTTGATACCGTTAGGATAACACAATTACATACCCCCGTTTGGGGAGATACCCTGTGGATGCCGCAGTCGAGCAATTTTGAGTTTGTGTTTACGTTTATGGGCTTTTCGGGCAATGGGTATTTTAATACGGTATTGTCTGATTACAATTTTAGCCCCAATTTTTCGACAGATTTTTTTAGTGAAGATTTGGTGGTGATTGAAAAGGATGCCAATAAAAAAGATAGTGCATGGTGGGCGCAAAACAGGCCGATTCCGCTTACGCAAGAAGAAAAAAATGATTACCGGAAAAAAGACAGTATTGCCGCAAAGGTTGAAGACCCAACATATATAGATTCTGTAGACAGGAGAAAGAGTCGTTTTAAACTAATTAATTTATGGAACGGGTATACATACGAAAGAAGAAATAAGGGATTGCGAATACAGTTGCCCGGCATTTCAGATGCGGGTGTTCAATACAATACGGTGGAGGGTATAAATTTAAGTTATAACTTCAGTTTATACAAAACGTATGAAAATTTAAGCTACCATTTAGTACAAGGAAAGGCAAGATATGGTTTTAGTAACCGCTTGGCCGGAGGCGAGTTAAGCTGGACGCACTTATTTGATCACAATAACTTCAGAAGTTTTGGTGTGTACGTGAAAAGCATAGTGGAGCAGTACAACAGAAACAAACCTATTGGACAGTTTGTGAATACCGTATATACCCTTTTCTTGAACGAGAATTATATGAAGTTATACAGAGAGGGGGGAGCAGGGTTTTTTATAAAAAGTGAACTTTATAAGGGCATTAATGCCAGGGTTTCTGTGGATTATTTTAATCGTCAGCCATTGTTTAATACTACTGATTTGTTGATAATAGATAACAAAGAAAAATTATTTACGTCAAATGACCCGCTCCATCCAAGCAGAGAAGATTTACTCTTTAAACAAAACGACGTATTACTTACCGAGATTCAACTTCGTTTTCGATTTAAGCAACGCTATTATAATATAGCGGGTAACCGATTTTATGCGCATAACAGGTTTCCTAAACTGTCTGTTTTATTCAGGAGGGCCGTTCCTTTAAATGCCCGTTCGGCTGATTTTGATTTATTGGCTGCTGATTTACATGACGAGTTGTCTTTGGGTTTGCTCGGTGTATTCATGTATCATGTAAAAGGAGGTATGTATACTCGGGTAAAAAAGATATACTATATGGACTATAAGCATTTTAACGGCAATCAAACCATTATAATTGATGAAAACTACATGAACTCTTTTCGTTTACTTCCCTACTATAGCTTGAGTACAAGACGTTGGTATGCTGAATCGCATATAGAACAACACTTTAATGGTTTTATTTTAAATAAAATACCGGGCATCAACCGCCTGTTTGTTCAGGAAGTAGCCGGCCTTCATGTATTAATAAATGATAGGGTAAACAACTACTACGAAGTAAATGTTGGTTTAAAAAATATATTCAGATTCTTAAGGGTGGATTACGCAATCTCCTTTCAAGGCAACAAAAAAATGGGGCAAGGCATACTGTTCGGATTTAACAGCAGTTTTTAGATATTTTACTTTTCTAAGATATTAATGTTACCGTAGTTGAGCATTATTTTATAATCCTCACCGGCTTCTTTTATTTCCTCATCATCTTTTTCGTAGTACCAGTTGATTACGGCGCCCATTTCCATGAGCCTGTAAAAGAACTTAGACAGCATTTTGGACGCCACTGTATTAAAATAATCTAAGGTAAGATTAACTGTTAAAGGGGCTTTATTTCCGCTTGCTTTAAACTCTTCCGTCCATCTGTTTAAGCGGTCAAAAAAGTCCATAGGGTTTTCTGCAACTATTTTTCCTTCCAAGTCTAGACTTGCATTTTTTAAGTCAAAAATAGCCTGAGGGGTAGTATCTGTCTTAGATATAACAATTTTACCACTGGTATCCATGGCAACAAATTTAAGTTTTTTAAAAAAACAGGCAAGTTTAAAATGGTTTAGCCATCTATTTTTCTGTCTTTTATTTTAATGGCGGGGTTTCCACTGTATATACCATAGCTTTCTAAGTTTCCTACGGCTACTGAATTTACCTGCAACACGGCGTGATGACCAACAGTAACTCCTTGCGTAACGACGCTTTTGGCGCCAATCCAAGCTCCGTTTTCAATGCTAATTGGCTTTATCATCAGGTCAAATTCCCTTTTTTTGTAGTTATGGTTTCCGCTTAATATTAAGGCTCCTTGCGAAATACAGACATGACTGCCAATAGATACACTGTCTAAATTATCAATCCATACTTGTTCCCCAATCCAAACGTAATCTCCCATTTTCAGCTTCCATGGGTATTTTACTGAAACATGAGGTTTTATTACGCATTTCTTGCCTATTTGCGCGCCAAAAAAACGAAGTAACATAACTCGAATACCGGAAAAAGGCATGGCTGATTTAAGAATGTGAGCATTTATGAAGTACCAAACGCTTCTCTTTATAAGCCCGGCACCCGGGTTATACCAATCGTTATTAAATTTGGATAAGTCTGTTTCAGTCACAGCTAAAAAGCTTAAGGTATTTTTCTTTTATCAAAGGTAAATCAATTTTTTTGTTTATGTATTCAGAAGCAGCACGGCTCATCTCATCATAGGCTTCTTGATTTAAGTTAGCGCAATAAAGGAGTTTTTTTACTAATTCCGAATCGTTTTTAATAGGGAGCGAAAATCCGGCCCCGAATTTTTCTAGGTCATTCCAAGGAGTTTGGTCGCTGATGATAGCCGGGCAGCCGCATAAAAGACTTTCTACAATAGAGTGCCCGTAATTTTCGTTTGCTGTGGGTAAAAATAAGAATTGGTGTTTTTGAATATTGTTTTGTACCTGATGAAAAGGTATTTCTCCGGCATAATTAACTTTTATATTCTGAGGAAGCGTTTTCATAATTTCTTCACAGTGTTTCCAGTAATTACTATCTTCTATATTACCATATATGGTATAGGTTACTTTAATTCCGGTTGGCAGCTTACTTAAACTGTTTAACGCCAGATGCAGGTTTTTTATCCGGCTAATTCTAGATAGATAAAATAAATCCAGCTCAAACAGTTCTTTTTTTCGTTTAACATTTACGCAAGCCGCATTGTTAAAGTTTTCCGCAGTGAATATAGTACAGGCAGGGTAATGTTTTTTTATATCATTTTCTTCCTGCTTGTTAGTAGCGTGAAAAGTAATATCAGCATAAAGTTTTCGGGCTTTTGAAAATGCTATGAAGGCTTTTTTTTTGTAAGGCTTAATATTTAAAGCACCCTTTCCTAACATGCCTCTTGGAGCAAGTATCACCTTACAGGACAGTTGTCCCTTTTTTTTGAGCCCAATAGGGTATATAGAGAAAAGATAGCTCCAAAAACTGTTCAGATAAATGATATCCGGCTTCAATTCTTTTATGATTTCTTTTATTTTTTCAGCTTTCAGGTTCAGATAGTTTAGGTAAAAGTAATTTATCCCATCCTTATTAAACCATTCATTAGGTTTTATTTCGGGGTAGGGGGTATTGCTTCCAAGATCTTTATTGGTGGTTAAAATATATATATCAACATCGTGTTTAAGAATGGAGGAAAGCGCGTACAATGATCTGATGGGTCCTCCGGCTTTGTTACCGGGTAAATACCACTCCGTTAGTATGCATAATTTTACTTTAGCCATTATTTTTTTCCAGATTCAGTTCAATCCAGTAGTTAAGCGCAACAAGATGCCATATCCTAGACCAAGTAATTGCCGGATCGTTTTTAAGAAAACGATTCCAAAGTACTAATGCAGCCTGGGGTTCAAGTATTTCTTTTTTGTTAAGTGCAACAATATTTTTTTCGCAAAAAGAACGTAGTTCGTTTTTCATCCAATGCTGCCAAGGCAGTGTAAACCCCATTTTTGGCCTGTGAATAATTTCCTCCGGAAGTATACCTTTGGTACTGTCTGTTAAAAGTTTTTTGGGTGTATGGGGCATTTTTACTTCATCAGTTAACGATAAAATAAATTCAACCAATCTATAATCCAGTAATGGTTCTCTGATTTCTAGGGCATGAGCCATACTCATTTGATCGGAGTCTTTTAGGAGTACATTCAATAAGTATGTTTTTAATTCCATACATGTTATTCCGCTCAGTATTTTGTTTTCCGGAAATTCTATGTCGCTAATAAGATTTTTGATATTTTCCAAGGCATTATTTTTACCACAAATTTTTTTTAATTCATTTTTGGTAAAAAGGCTCCGGCTTAGTGGGTAGCTCTCCCTTAATGTAAAAGATAGGTTTTTTAAAAGCTCTGCCTTTTTTAATGTAGATTGATTTTTTCCCGTTAACTCTATTATTTTCCCGGCTATTTTTAATAATGGAGGCGGTAAACTTTTTAGGATAATTGAGCGATGAAGTTTTCTTAGACGTAAAAAGTTGGGGTATCCGGCAAATAACTCATCACCGCCAATACCACTTAGGGCAACTGTTATTCCTGCGTTTTTGGCAGATTTAGATACAACATAGGTGTTTGGCCCGTCTCCTCCAGGAAAGTCCATGGCCTGTAGCGATGGTTCCAGTTCTTTTAAGAACACTTCCGGACGTAAAAAAATTTCGGTATGCCTAGTGTTATATTTTTTAGCGATTAATTTTGCATAAGACGACTCGGAATAATTGTTTTCGCTGCTTGTTATATGAAATGTATGAACAGGCTCTGAACTTATCCTGGCCATCAAGCCAACAGTGATACTTGAGTCTATTCCTCCTGATAAAAATGCACCCAGCGGAACATCGGAAATCATCCTATTTTGAACGGAGCTGTACAGTAATTCGCTTACTTTTTCACAGGTTTCCTGATAAGAGAGATGGCTGTTCTTTTGTATATAGTGTTTAGGATTCCAGTATTCGGTTTCGGTAAGTTTGCCGTTTTTATATTCCAAGTAATGGCCGGGCATGAGTTGGTAAATTCCCTTAACGGGCGTGTTTGGCGCATGAATGGTTTGGTATTGAATGTATTCGGAAATAAAACTTTTATTCAGATTAAATTGTTTTATACCGCTTCGAATAATCCCTCTCACTTCACTCGAAAATAGAAATCCTTTTTCGGAGTAGTTGTAATAAAGTGGTTTAACTCCCAGCCTGTCTCTGGCTAAGAGGGCCTCACCGGTTTCTTGGTTTATAATGCAAAAAGCAAACATTCCGTTTAATTTCTTTAAGCAGTCTATTCCCCATCGCTGGTAGGCGGCCAATATTACTTCGGTATCGGTTTGTGTTTTAAAAAAATGAGGCGAAAAATTACTTCCTTGAGGACTTCTTTGTAACTCTAGCCTAAGTTCTTTGTAGTTGTATATTTCTCCATTAAAAGTGATAATCAGTTTTTTATTCTCCGAAAAAAACGGTTGATTTCCATTTTCACTTAAGTCTATTATGGATAGTCGGGTGTGCCCTAATGCAAAGTTGTTTCCGTAGTAATAGCCTTCATTATCCGGTCCTCGATGGGCCAGAGCCCGATTCATTTTAGAGATACAGGAAATTATTTCTTCCCTGCTTAATACAGTAGAAAATACACCGTTAATGCCGCACATTTTGCAAGCCTATGGAATTTAAAAAAGAGGGATTGTGCAACATGAGTTTTATTCCTTCATCAACCCGAATCAGGTTTTTATTCAGTATTTGTTTCATTTTCGAATTATCCGGTTGCCTGCGAGTCATATCACCTTCTTTTAACGGAGCTAAATGTACTATTTTGGAGGATGAGCCGGTTAAGTTAATTATCAAATTTGCCAGATCAATGATAGACGTAAGCTCATCGTTTCCTAAGTTTATAACGTCGTTTACCACAAGATTCTTTTCAAAAATTTGGTTGATAACTTCTATGTTATCATCAACATAAGTAAAGGTTCTTGTTTGTTTTCCATCGCCGTATATTGTTATGTCTTGATTTTTTAGTGCGGCGGCTAAGAATCTGGATATCACAAAATCGGTGCTTTGCCCCGGCCCGTAGGTATTAAAAAAGCGAAAAATGGTATAGGGTAGCCCGAATTCCTGATGATAACTTCTAAAAAAACACTCCCCTAAATTTTTTACTACGGCGTAGGGAACTCTTGAGTTGAGAGGCGTTTTGTGTTCGTTTTGCGGGAGCTCAACGGGTTCTCCGTATACTTCCGAAGAGGACGAGTAGTATACGTGTTTTACTGATGAATTTTTGGAGAGATTGAGAATATTTTTTATTCCCTCAATATCATTTAAAACTTTTATCGGATTTTCCTGTGTTCTTTGAACACCTACTACGGCAGCTAAATGAAAAACATAGTCGAAATTAAAAGAATAAAATATGGGGGCTATCTCATCCAGTTTGTTCACGTCGGCTTTTACAAACTTAAATCGGTCGTTATTGGGAGAGGGCAGCTTAGATAAAGATCCGGTGCTTAAATCGTCTACTACCACCACCATATTTTTTTCGTTGGATAATAACTTCTGAACTAGAGCACCACCGATATTTCCGGCACCGCCCGTTACCAAAATTTTACGTATTTGAACCATAAGCAAGCTTAAGAAGGCACTGCTTCCAAACCAGGGTATCAACCGTTTTTCCGAGCCGGTGACTTTCTTTCCCCATTTGAGCGATCGCCCCGTTTGATAAAGTTACGATTTTTTTTAACGCATTCAAAAGCTCATTATAACTGCCTGCTTTTATAGTAAAGCCATTTAATTCATCGGAAACAAATTTAGAAGAGGCTCCCACTCGGTTACTGCATATTACGGGATATCCTGACAAAGTAAATTCATGAAGTGCTACACCCCAAGGTTCAAATAGAGATGGAAGCACAAAAACACCGGTATTTTCTATAATTTCTCCCATCATGTTTGGTTGAATAAAACCCAAATGTTTTATCTTGGG
Source organism: uncultured Akkermansia sp. (assembly GCA_964585565.1). Lineage (GTDB taxonomy): Bacteria > Bacteroidota > Bacteroidia > B-17B0 > Aurantibacillaceae > Aurantibacillus. The sequence continues at coordinate 259,079 of CAZPEC010000001.1, forward strand.
ATGATTGGGAGCCTGCAAAGGTCCTTTTCCCACACACCAAAGTTCCCACTCATTCGGAATTTCTTTGTGTAAGTTAATAAAAGCGTTCCACAATAATTCTATACCTTTTTCCGGTACGTATCGGCCTACGAATAAAAATCTCTTTGGAATTTGTATTTGATTTTTTTTATACGTTTCATAGAAATGAGTATACAACTCGTTATCGCAGCAATATAAATTTTCGGAGATAAACTCTTTTCTAAATCCTAATTTCTCGGCAAATAAGGCTTGTTGTTTTCCGGCAACAAAAGCGGCCTTTATATATTTTTTATGAAAGCTTTGGAAGTAGGCTGCTCCGATAATCTGCCTTAAACTTCCTGTCCAGGCGTTATCTAAGCCAATGATTACATTTTTTAGTTTTTGTTTTTTTATAATTTTTAAATAGGGTTTATACATCCAACCTGCCAGGTAGGTAAAATCCGGATTAAACTGAATTATTTGTTCAGATAAACTGTTCTCATTAAAGGCTTCCCTTTCCAGCATGCGAATATTTTTGTGAATGTTGTTAAAATGGAAAGGAGCAACCGGATTTATTTTTTTACAAAAAATTAAAATTTCAGCATTCTCGGTATTGGCTAAATAATTAAGGCAGTTTATAAAATAGGCTGCCAGTTCTTCGTATAATACCAAAAATTTCATTCTTCGCCAATAATATTAACTTCTCTTTCCAGTTTAACGCCAAATTTATGTAATACTTCTTTGGCTACAATTTCAGAGAGTTGATATACGCTTTTGCCGTCGGCCCCTTTATTATTAATTAAAACCAGAGCTTGCTTTGTGTGAACAGCAGCCCCTCCATATTCCCTCCCTTTTAATCCTGCTTGTTCAATAAGCCAGCCGGCAGCCAGTTTATACTTCTGATTTTCGAGTGCATAGGCCACAATACCCGGATGCTCTTTTTTAAGCTGCAGGTATTTTTTTTCGTCGATTTCAGGATTTTTAAAAAAGCTTCCTGCATTGCCTATTACAAGAGGATCCGGGAGTTTACTTTTTCGAATAGTAATTACGGCGTTTGAAACGTCTTTTATGGTTGGATTTTTAACCCCTGCTTTGTTTAACTCATCTTGAATAGCGCCATAGGAGGTGTTTACAATTGGTTTTTTAGATAGCTTAAAACTTACATAGGTAATTAAATACTTGTTTTTGTATAAATTTTTAAAAACACTTTCTCTGTATCCAAAATGGCAGTCCTCCCGAAAAAAAATTTTCTTTTCGCCACTTTGCATATCCAGAGCTTCCAACGAGTAAAAACAATCTTTAATTTCAACGCCGTATGCACCAATATTTTGCATAGGAGCTGCACCTACACATCCCGGAATTAAGGACAAGTTTTCCAGTCCGCCATATCCTTTTTCAATACAATGCATTACAAAATTATGCCAGTTTTCTCCGGAGCCGGCTTTAATTATTACAAAGTTTTCGTCTTGCCATGTTATGGTAATACCGGGTATGGAATTTTTTATTACAAGCCCTTCAAAATTTTTTGTAAATAAAACATTGCTGCCTCCGCCTAAAATCAATTTTGGATTATTAATAAATACGGTTGTTTTTTGAAGTTCCAAAAAATCATTTTCCGAAAAAATCTCCGTAAAAAAATTGCAGTATACCGGAATTTGAAAAGTATGGAGGTCTTGGAGATTTTTATTTGTTTCAAAGGGTGGCATGGCTCAAAAATATTAAAATTGTGTAGGTATTAATTTTTATCTTTGGGGCAATATCAACAGGTAGTTTGTTTACAACTCATAATAAACGGGCTGTAGTTAGCGTAATAAATGATTTGTACACCGATGCCCGCGTTCAAAGGATTTGTGGCGTTTTGCACAGCAGAGGTTATCAGGTGGTATTAGTAGGCAGAAAGCTAAAAAAATCTCCTGATTTACCTGCCTGGCCGTACAAAATCAACCGAATGCGCTTGCTTTTTACAAAAGGCCCTTTGTTTTATTTATTTTTCAATATTCGATTATTTTTCTATCTCCTTTTTACCGGAAAAGTGAATTTATATTATTCTAATGATTTGGATACACTACTTCCCAATTATTTGGTTTCTAAACTAAAGCGAAAGCCATTGATTTACGATAGTCATGAGCTCTTTTGCGAGGTTCCTGAATTGATTAACAGCCCTATTAAAAAACGGATTTGGAAAACAATAGAAAAGAAACTGGTGCCTAAGGTAAAATATCGTATAACCGTAAGTGACTCTATTGCCAAGCATTTTAAACATGAGTATAATGTTGATTTTTTCGTTATTCGAAACGTTCCGGAAACTGTTTCGGATATGCCGGTTAAAACAAAAAGTGAACTTAAACTGCCGGAAAACAAAAAAATTATCATTTTACAGGGAGCGGGGATTAATGTTCAGCGTGGTGCAGAAGAATTAATGGAGGCAATGAAGTTTGTGGATGCGGCTATTCTCTGTATCATAGGTTCCGGTGATGTGTGGGATTTGCTTGAACAACGAAGTAGGCTTCCGGATTTGGAAGGTAAGGTACTCATGATAAAAAGACTTCCAAAAAAAGAGTTGTTTCATTATACCAAGCAGGCAGATTTAGGAATTAGTATAGATAAGCCAACCAATTTAAACTACGTATACAGCCTACCCAACAAATTATTTGATTATATAGAAGCAGAAGTACCGGTTTTAGCCAGCCGTTTAACCGAAATAGAAAAAATAATTAGCCGCTATCAGATAGGTGATTTCATTGATAATTACGAGCCTAAACACATTGCCGAAAAAATAAATGAGATGTTGCAAAGCAATAAACAAATTTTATGGAAGAAAAATTTACAGGCTGCAAAAAAAGCCTTAAATTGGGAAACCGAAAAACAAATTTTGGAAAGACTGTTAGACAGTATCGGATAATTTATAATCAGTATTATGGAATTTTCTGCTAGACAAATAGCTACTCTGGTAAATGGAGATATTGTAGGGAATGAAAATTGTGTGGTAAATAACCTGTCAAAAATAGAGGAGGGGAAACCAAAAACGCTCTCTTTCCTAGCCAGTGGCAAGTATATGCATTACTTGTATGAAACAGATGCCACAATTGTGATAGTTGATAAATCTTTAAAGCCCGAAAAAAAGGTTAAAGAGAGTTGTACCCTCATTTTTGTTGACAACGCCAGAGAAAGTTTTGCCAAGCTTTTGGAAGTATACAACCAAATTACCAATAATAAAGTAGGTGTAGAACAACCTTCTTATATATCAAATTCTGCCAAAGTAGGAAAAGGTTGCTACATAGGAGCTTTTACTTATTTGGGAGACAATGTTCAAGTTGGTGATAACGTTAAGATATACCAAAATGTGGTTATCGGAGATAATACTACTATTGGAGATAATACTACCATTTTTGCCGGAGTTAAAATTTACTCTAATACCAGGATTGGGAAAGAGTGTACCATTCATGCCGGTGCCGTTATTGGAAGTGATGGCTTTGGCTTTACACCTAATAGTGAAAACAATTATCGAAAAATACCCCAGATAGGAAATGTGGTTATAGAAGATTATGTAGAAATAGGCGCAAACACAGCAATTGACAGGGCAACATTAGGTTCTACCATTATCCGAAAAGGCGCTAAGCTCGATAATTTAATTCAAATAGCCCACAACGTAGAAATAGGCGAAAACACCGTTATTGCCGGACAGGCAGCAGTAGCGGGTTCCAGTAAAGTAGGTAAAAATTGTATGATAGGTGGGCAAGTAGGCATTTCCGGGCATTTAAAAATTGCTGATGGAGTTAAAATAGCTGCTCAAAGTGGAATTGGCCAAGATATAGATAAGGAAGACGAAGTGGTTCAAGGCTCACCTGCTTTTTCTATAGGAGAGTACAGAAGGAGCTACGTACTTTTCAGGAATCTTCCTAAACTCAATAATCAGATACAGGATTTACTAAAAAAAATTAAGGTTTAATGAAGACGGATATTTTGGCGGTTGGTGTACACCCTGATGATGTGGAGCTTTCTTGTGCCGGTACCATATTAAAGGCTGTTCGGGAAGGAAAACAGGTTGTAATTCTTGATTTAACTCGCGGAGAGTTGGGAACTCGGGGAGACGCCGAAAGCAGAAAACTAGAAGCCGAAAAAGCAGCCCAAATTTTAGGAGTTAAAACACGGGTACAGCTTGAATTTCCGGACGGTTTTTTTGAGAATACGAAAGAATATATTATTCCTATAATAGAACAGATTAGAAGATTTAAACCGGAAATTGTGTTATGTAATGCTGTAAAAGACAGGCATCCCGATCATGCACGGGCGGCAAAACTAACTGAAGATGCTTGTTTTTATTCCGGACTTTTGAAGATTAAAACTTCTTGGGAAGGTGTTGAGCAAGAATGTTGGAGGCCCAGAGCAGTATTTAATTATATACAAGACTATTGTTTGGAGCCCGATTTTGTGGTAGATGTTACGGAGTTTACAGACAAAAAAATGGAGGCAATTATGGCTTTTTCCTCCCAGTTTTATAATCCCAGTTCAAAAGAGCCGGAAACGCCCATTTCTGGAAAAGATTTTTTAGAATACATTAAATCTAAAATGATGGTTTATGGCCGTCCGGCGGGCATGAAGTATGCCGAAGGTTTCACCTGTTCGCGTACGGTTGGCGTTAAAAATATTTTTGATATACTTTAAGCAAAGTATTTTTTATTAATTCGGTACCCTTTACCTTTTTGTGACTGTATAATATGTTTGCCGAAAACTTGACGTATGTTGTATATGTGTACATCTATGGTACGCTTGTTGGCAATTCCTTCATCTTTCCATAACTGTAAGGCCAATTCTTTTTTCGAAAAAAACTTATGATTATTCTTGTATAGTAACAGTAGCATACTAAATTCTTTTTTGGGAAGCTCAATTTTTTGACCTTGTTTTAGTACAACATATTCTTCCTCATCAATTAGGAGCTCCTTCGAAATATTTTGTAAGTGTTTTTTTGAGGAAACTCTCCTTGCCATTGATTTTATAATAAGTTCAAAAAGTACCGGACTTTGTTTTATGTTTAAGAAAGCATCTGCCCCGCTGTTATAAGCCAGTTCCTGTAAAAAATCATCCTGTTTTTCTGAATAAATAATACAGAAACGACGGTGTTGTTCCCCTTCCAGTTCCTTGGTAGAAAGTTCTTTTACTACGGCTATTCCATCTAATGGAGAAACGTCAATATTAACTAATGCAATATCCACTTGGTGTTCTTTGAGATGGTCAAAAAATTCTGCTTCTGATTTTACCACATGAAACTTCGGGAAAACACTTTTCAAGTGGTCAATCAGCTTGTAAACAGCGGAAAGCTTAGTGTCATACAATACGATAGATGTGTTTAAATAATCTGCCAATTTTGGGATATAATCGGCGAATGTCCCAATAGGTATTTAATTTAACACTAAACCAATGTTAATTAAACATTATAAATTAAACTATTCCTGAAAATAGGCTTTTACTTTAACTGAACTATGCTGTAGTAAAATGGCCGTTTGAAGTGTTTTTTTCCCGAATTTTTCCGGTTTTTTGGCAGGTTTTGATTCCGGGTTATTTTGGTATTCTTGAAATTTATTGTACCATTTTAGAACGCTTTTAATGCTTTTTTTTCCGATGATTTTTTTTGTCTCCGGGCTGGATTCAGCAAAAGATAAAACTTTCTTTAATTGTGTAGTTGGAGTTTTTTGGATTTTTTCAGTTTTCTTTTTGTATATAGCATCGTGCATTATCACAATAAGGCTGTCTATTATTTTTTTTCCGCTTAATATAGTTTCCTTGTATTTATTTTCTTGATATAGTTTACAAACTCTTTCTAATCTGTTATTAATTCTTTTATCCATAAAAAAGAAAACGCCTGCAAAAATAGCAGGCGTTTCTTCAAATTAATATCTATTAATTAGTGAGTAACTACTAATTTAACAGTTTCTTTACCTTTAGCGGTGTTTATTGTTACAAAGTAAATTCCGTTTGGCATATTAGCCGTACTGAATTCAAACTCATTTAAACCTTCGTATAAGTTTTCGTTTTTAGTTACATTCAGTATTTCTTTTCCGGTTATATCCACAACGCTGATATTAGCTTTGGTATCCATTACGCTGCTAATAACGATATAGGTAAGGTTGTTGCTCGGGTTTGGATAAATTAATACATAACCAATCTGTTTTTCTATTTCAGTGTACAAGCCAGCTGTATTAGTTTGGGTATTGGCAGCTAAAACAGCATCTGTAAAACTAGCACTAGATAGGGCAGGCGAACTTGCGTGTGGCCTATAATCAGGACTAGTGTAGTTATATGGCGATATTAATATTGTACTATATGAGGCAGCAGATGAGTGAATAGAATCGTTTCCGTTCATTTGAAACCAAGCAACGGTAGTAGTTCCTGCGTTGGTAGCAAATGTATTCGCTGTGTTTTGTTCAACGGCACGTTGAGGTGTACCGGCTACTATGTTGTGTTTGAATTTTATTTTACCGTTTCCTGCGTTAGTTTCGCATATTGAACCATCTATATGTACACCACGTTGAAAATCAAGGAAAATAGAATTGTAGATCTTTGTTTCAGTTGCTCTTCTTAAGCGAGCCCCTCTTCTGTATCCGGGAGCAATAGTACTGGTAGGAACACCTCTGTATGGGCCAATTAGAGTAATATTGCTGAACATATTTGCAGAAGCGGGCGTAACTGTATTGGTACCAGCAGCGTTATTGTCACATTCAAAACCTTCGGAGGTTGAAACAGAAGGATTATCAGCAATAGCCGGGTCGCGAACAACTAAGCCGAATTGTACTTTCCCTGAAAAACCTGCATCGGTATCAAAATCATCGTCCAAGTTACGGTAAGAAACTAAATATTTAGCATTTACAGTACCACCAAACCATTCAAAAGCATCATCGTTAACAAAAGAACATTGAAGATATTCCAAGGTAGTTCCACTTCCAATGCCTCCAAATGTAAACCCGTTTATTTCTTGGTTTGGCTGGTATACATACCCGCCAAACTCGAGGCGAACATAACGTAAAGAACCTGAACTTTCCGTGTTATTGGGAGTTGGATTTCCAAATTCAGTATCAGGACCCTGAGGTAATCCTTCTACGTAACCAACACCGGCTGAATAATTTGTGGCAGCATTTCCTAAAAGTACTAAACCACCCCAATCGCCAATAGCACGAGATCCGGGAGCTTGGTCAGAAGTAAATACGATAGGCGCAGTAGCCGTACCGTTTGCAATAATTTGAGAACCTTTAGTAATAATAAGAGCCGAACCGGCAGCAGCTTTATCACCACGAACAACTACTCCGGGTTGTATGGTTAATACGGCATTATTTTTTACGTAAATAGGACCTTGCAGCAATACAGTTTGACCGGTAGACCAAGTAGTATTACTGGTAATATTTGAACTCACTGTAACGGTTGGTGCAGGATACACTTTGTTTTGAGGATCCCACTCAGTCCAACCGTCTGTCCACATGGGGGTTGGTGCGGGAGCAAAAGCTCCGCGATAAGTTGTAGGCATAAAGAATGCCTGTGCCACACAAAAATTGATGGCAGCTAGGCTGAGGGCAGTTAATAAAACTTTTTTCATCGTTAATTTATTTTTTAAAATTATTCAGCAAAGTAAGTTCTTATATGTTCCTTGTTCGTTAATGTAAGATTAATAAATGTCCGTTTTTACATTAACAGACTGTTAAGCTGTTTAGGTTAACGTTAAAATTTATAGCTCAACTGAAAGGTAAAGGTGGTTCCCAACCTCGAACGCCAGAAGTCGGAGTAGTTTCCATTCCTGTAAGAGAATGGTTTGTTATCAAAGTTTTGGTAAAATACCAGTGGTTGGCTTTTGGCTAACATGTCACGAATATTTAATCTCATCTCCAAACGGTCTTTCATCAAGCCTTTGGTTAACTGCATATCCAATACAGTTCTTGAACCTTCCCAAATCTCCTGAAAGAGATAGTTACCTACGTAAGCTATACGAGGCCCAATACGGTTAAGCATAACAGAGGCACTATAGTTATACTTTTTATCAACGTACATAATACCGGAGTTAATAATATAAGGTGATTGACCCTGAAGTGGTCTGTTATATGTGTAGTCTGCAGCTCCAATAATTTGTGATTTGAATAAAGCCAGGTTAGAAAAAAGTGTAATGTTATTTAAAATTTTTCCGATTGTGTTGGAATCATTTTTGTAGAAATTACCAATGTTTACCCTGTACTCTAATTCAGTTCCATATACATAACCATCCTGTGCGTTTCCATACTTAAGATTGCCCCTGTTTACAGATTGGAATATTTCTATGGGGTCGTTAAAGAATTTGTAAAATCCGGAAATGGAGGCTAATTGTCCGGCTCCCGGGAAAATTTCGTAACGTACGTCGTAGTTATCAATTTTACAATATTTGAGTTGAGGATTTCCCTCCAGCGAGTAGTTTATGTTAAAGTCATAAAAGTTAAAGGGGGCTAATTCTCTAAATTCGGGCCTGTTAAGTGTTCTTGAGTAGGAAAGCCTGATGTTTGATTTATCATTGGGAGAATAAACAAAATTTACGGAAGGAAGTAAATCTTTCCATACGGTATCTTGAACAATAACTAATTTATTGATGAGGTATTTGTCGTCGAAATAACTTAATTTTTGATAGTAGCTCTCGTATCTCACACCGCCAATTATACGTAATTTACTCTTGTACTTTAGGTCAAACATGGCAAAAGTGGCAAATAATTTAGACTGTGCCTGATAAGAACTGTTTGGGTAGGTTGTTTCACCAATTAAAAATCCACCGATATTTTTTGGGTTAGAGGTAGAGCTGGGAGTTATTACACCCATGTTTTGCTGGGTATAAATTTTATCAGGTTCCAAATAAGCGAGGCTTCCATCAAAATCAACGGAACCGCCTAAAATTTGATATGGGCTGTAAATAAATTGACGGAAATTAAAGTCTCGATCTCTTAATTGGTATAATCCACCTGTTTTCCCTTCAATACTAATGTTTGGAGTAACTTTAAATATTCTTGATACATCTGCTTTGCCACTGTAAATATTTTCGTTTAATAATGCCCACATTGAAACACCGGAGTAATCAGGACTGTTAGATTTAGGTGTTCCGAAGGAGGCGCCAAAAACGGTATCCATAGGGTTAATAATGGGCGGTTCCGATGGGTCAACAAAAATTGGTTCAACCCTTGTTAAACGCTGGTACACATGCCTTCTCATGTTTGGAATGTTCCTTTTTACATTGGCATAGTTTCCGTTCCAGTTTATTCTGAGTTTTATTTTATCAAGATAGTGGTCGCCAATTGCTTGTGAGGAAAGAATATTGTTTTGAGTAAACCACATGGCGTAATTACGAACCATATTTTTATTACTTTCATTGGGTGTTGTAGTACCCGAGCGGTAAATTAGGCGGTCATCCGTATAAATACTATACAAGTTTTTGAAATTGATAGAATGGAATTCGTTTAGTTTGAAACCAAAATTTAATAACCCACCCAACATGATGATATTTTGAAAATTTTTATCGAAGTATATTTTATCCGGAAGTAATGGATCTGCAGGATCGTTGGGGCTACCGGATAAGAATGAAATACGATCGGTGGCAATCATATTGTTTACTGAGTTGTAAGAAAGAGAAGCCAATAAGCCAAAAAATTCCCGTTCTTTTCGTTTAATATTTAAGCCCCCCGAAGCCTGAAAGGAGGCGTTTGGAGCAAATTTTTTATTGTACACGCCCCAGTCGCTCACCGGAAGCGTTTTAGCCAATTCGGCTTGCTTATGAATATTTATAGGAAAATCTTCAAATGCCGGAACTTCGGCCCAAAGTTTTCTTGACCCGTCATCCACGCCCATCCAGTCTCTTTTACCTCCTTTGTAATATTTTTGTTCTTTGCCTGTTGCTACGGTGTTGTAGCCAATACCTCCTGAAATGGTAAAAAAGTTTTTTTCCGGAATATTTTTGGTAGTAATATCAATAATACCTCCGGCAAACTCACCGGGCAAATCGGGTCTGGCTGTTTTGGTAATTACCAAGTTATCCAGCATGTTAGAAGGAAATAAGTCAAACGAAAAAGCTTTTCTATCGCTTTCCGTACTCGGAAGAGGAGCGCCGTTAAGGTAGGCCACATTGTATCGTTCATTTAACCCGCGAACAATCGCAAATTTATTATCCTGTATACTGGCTCCGCTTACCCGTCTTAGTACGTCACTGGTATTTCTGTCGGGAGAACGTTTTATGGTCTCTGCACTAATTCCATCACTTACACTGGCATTATTTTTTTGCTGTAATACAAGCGCCGTGTTATTTTCTTTATTTAAGGTAACTACTACTTCAACCTCCTGTAAATCTTGAGATGTTGAAGGTTCTAGCATAACAGTAATATTAACAACATCACCTGCTTTTACAATTACGTCGGTTATTTTTTTGTTGTTGTACGAAATGTAGCTTACAATTACATTTACTTTCCCTTCAGGAACGTTATTTATAACAAATTTTCCGTCAAAATCTGCCATGGCTCCATTGTTGGTGCCTTCTACCAAGGCCATGGCTCCCGGAAGTGTTTCTCCTGTTTTTGAGTCCAAAATAGTACCACTTATTTTTCCGGTTTGCGAAAACAAATTCGTGAAAATGAAAAGAGATGTTAGTAATGAAAATGTGATTTTTGAATACATAAATACCTTATAAATAAATAAATTCGCCGCAAAGGAACAGACGCTTAATTATCCACGCTTAAATTATATGTTACCAAAACATTAACTTTGATAAATTTGCTTTATCTTTAATTTAAAGATTTATTAACTTAACAACACTCTAATTATAAATAACTTCGCAGCGTACAATGTGTCTATGAACGAGTCGAATTATAAAATACTGCTGGTTGATGATGAGCCTGATATTGTTGAATTTTTGAGTTATAATCTTAAGAAAGAAGGATACACCGTTTTTTTTGCCAACAACGGTAAAGACGCAGTAGAAATAGCGAAGAAAGAGAACCCTCATTTGATTATTTTGGACGTAATGATGCCTGATATGGATGGCATAGAAACGTGCAGGGAAATAAGAGATGTGAAAGAATTAAAAGATGTGTTGATTGCATTCCTAACTGCCCGCAGCGAAGATTATACTCAAATAGCCGGTTTTGAAGTTGGGGCAGATGATTACATTACCAAACCCATTAAACCTAGAGTTTTTATTAGCAGGGTTAAAGCTCTTTTAAGAAGGCTTCATTCAAACCAAGTCCAGGAAACAAGTTTGGTTTTTGGCGATATTAAAATAGATAAGGAAAAACACGTTATTTATAAGGGAGAACAGGAAATTAACCTCCCGAAAAAAGAGTTTAAACTTTTTTCTCTACTTAGCAGCAAACCCGGAAAAGTATTTACCAGAGAGTATATACTTGAGCAAGTTTGGGGCGATGAGGTAGTGGTTGGAGACAGAACTATCGATGTGCATATCCGAAAACTTCGCGAAAAAATAGGAGAAGATTACTTTAAAACGGTAAAAGGCGTAGGCTACAAGTTTGATTTTTAGGCTTGTTTTATAATTTGTTCATTTTTTGTCGGGTTTATTAGCGCCCGCTTTCTAACTTTGGCCCTTTATATTCTAAATCCTTATGGGCCACAACAAATTTGCCGAAGAATTAGCCACCTTAGATCAAGCCAAACAACTTGGTTTGCTTCCCGAAGAATTTGAAAAAATAAAAGAGATATTGGGCAGAACACCCAACTTTACTGAGCTTTCTGTGTACTCGGTAATGTGGAGCGAACACTGTTCCTATAAGAATAGCATAGTATGGCTTAAAACTTTGCCAAAAGATGGTCCGCATATGCTTGCAAAGGCCGGAGAAGAAAATGCCGGATTGGTGGATATAGGAGACGGATTAGCCTGCGCTTTTAAGATAGAAAGTCACAACCACCCAAGTGCCATTGAGCCCTATCAGGGAGCTGCCACGGGAGTAGGAGGGATTAACCGAGATATTTTTACCATGGGAGCCAGGCCCATTGCTCAACTCAACTCTTTGCGTTTTGGCGATATTAACAGTGAAAAAACAAAATGGCTGATTAAGGGCGTGGTAAAGGGCATTGGTGATTATGGAAACGCTTTTGGAATACCTACGGTTGGAGGAGAAGTTTTTTTTGATGATAGTTTTAACGTAAATCCTCTGGTGAATGCCATGAGTGTGGGAATTGTAAAAAAAGGAGAAACCGTTAGCGCAATATCATACGGAGAGGGAAATCCGGTGTTTATAGTAGGTTCTGCAACCGGAAAAGATGGTTTGGGAGGGGCCGCCTTTGCCTCAAAAGATATTACGGAGGAAAGTGCAAAAGATTTGCCGGCCGTTCAGGTTGGAGATCCCTTCCAGGAAAAGTTACTACTTGAAGCAACTCTTGAGATTATAAAAACAGGAGCCGTTGTTGGTATGCAAGATATGGGAGCAGCCGGCATAGCATGCAGTACCAGTGAAATGAGTGCCAAAGGAAAGCATGGAATGGAAATATGGCTGGATAAAGTTCCCGCTCGCCAAGAAGGAATGTTGCCTTTTGAATTTTTACTGAGCGAATCGCAGGAACGTATGCTCGTTGTGGTGAAGAAAGGCAGAGAGCAGGAAATCCTTAAGATTTTTGATAAGTGGGATTTAAATTGTGCGCAAATAGGCGTAGTAACTAAGGGTGATAGATTGAAATTTTATTTTCATGGTGATTTAGTTGCTGATATTCCTGCAGAATCGCTGGTTTTGGGAGGTGGTGCACCGGTTTACAAAAGGGATTATAAAGAGCCTGCCTACTATAGTGAAAATAAAAAATTTGATATAAATAATATAAAAGAACCCGAAGATTTGCAGCCGGTAATGAGGCATTTGACATCACACCCCAATTTAGCCTCTAAGCGCTGGGTATACAATCAATATGATAGCATGGTGGGAACAGTAAACAGAAGCACCAACAAACCCTCTTCTGCCTCGGTAGTTAATTTAAAAGGAACAAAAAAAGCCTTGGCAATGAGTGTGGATTGCAATAGCCGTTACGTTAATGCCGACCCCGAAACAGGTTGTGCCATTGCAGTTTGCGAAGCGGCGAGGAATATTGTTTGCTCCGGTGGAATTCCTAGTGCCGTTACAAATTGCTTAAATTTTGGTAACCCATACAACCCCGAAGTGTATTGGCAATTTGTTGGTGCCATAAAAGGAATGGGTAAAGCTTGTTCAAAGTTGGAAACACCGGTTACCGGAGGAAACGTTAGTTTTTATAACCAGAGCAGTTATGAAGGTCCGGTGTTTCCAACGCCTACTATTGGTATGATAGGCATTATAGAAGATAAAAAACATCATACAGGTTTGGCTTTTCAAAATCAGGGAGATTTAATTTATTTGCTTGGTAAACAAGTAAACGACATAGCTTCTTCGGAGTATTTGTATTCTTATCATAAGATTAAACAATCACCTGCCCCGTATTTTAATTTGGATGAGGAGCACCTGCTGCATAAAGCTGTTCAGGAACTTGTAAGAAAGGGTATTGTTGTAAGCGCTAATGATGTTAGTGATGGAGGATTGTTTTTATGTTTATTAGAGTGTGGTTTGCCAAATAAGTTTGGGGTAAACATTAAATCAAATAGCGCTATAAGAAAAGATGCTTTTTTATTTGGTGAGGCTCAGGGTAGGGCTGTGGTAAGTATTAAAATCACCGATAAAGATTTGCTTGAAAATACCTTAAAACAAAGCCATGTACCCTTTTCTCAAATAGGCTTTGTAGAAGGAAAAGATTTTATATTAGATGGTGAAAATTTTGGATCAATAAACTCTTATTTTGATTCGTATCAAGTTGCTTTAGAGGATATACTAAACAACTAGCAATTCGGACTATGTTGCTATGTGTTTCTGTAATTTATGGAACACTTTTATTTGTTCGTTATTTTCCTAAGTCTGTAAAACCCCCACGTTATAGGCTTTTTTAATGGGCGCGTGGTTTGCCATTTCAATTCCCATGCTTATTACCTTGCGGGTTTCCATAGGGTCGATAATAGCATCCAGCCATAGGCGCGCAGCGGCATAGTACGGAGTGGTTTGGGTGTCGTATCTGTCTTTTATCTTATTAAATAATTCAGCTTCTCTTTCCGGGGTTATTTCTTCACCCTTTGCTTTTAAGGCAGCTACTTCAATTTGAACCAAAACTTTGGCAGCTTGTGCGCCTCCCATTACTGCAACCTGGGCAGTTGGCCATCCAACTATTAAACGGGGGTCGTAGGCTTTTCCACACATAGCATAGTTGGCGGCACCATAGCTGTTCCCTATAATAATGGTAAACTTCGGAACCACCGAATTGCTCATGGCATTTACCATTTTTGCTCCGTCTTTAATTATACCTCCGTGCTCACTTCTGGAACCTACCATAAAACCGGTAGCATCTTGTAAAAATACCAGTGGAATTTTTTTCTGGTTACAATTCATGATAAACCGGGCTGCTTTATCGGCGCTATCACTGTATATAACTCCGCCAAATTGCATCTCTCCCTTTTTTGATTTTACAACTTTGCGCTGATTTGCTACAATGCCAACTGCCCAACCATCAATTCGTGCATAGGCACAAATAATGGATTGTCCGTAGAGTTCTTTATATTCTTCGTATTCGCTATTATCTACCAGACGGGCAATAATATCACGCATATCAAATTGTTTATCTCTTGATTCAGGAATTATTCCATAAATTTCTTTTTCGTTTGCTTTGGGTTGTTTTGCTTCTATTCTGTTAAATCCCGCCTTTTCATAATCCCCAACTTTACTCATAATATTTCGGATTCTGTTCAGGCAGTCTGCGTCATCTTTACATTTATAGTCTGTAACGCCGCTTATTTCGCAATGAGTAGTTGCTCCGCCTAAGGTTTCGTTATCAATATTCTCTCCGATAGCGGCTTTTACCAGATAACTTCCGGCCAAAAAGATAGAGCCGGTTTTATCTACAATCATGGCTTCATCACTCATAATAGGTAAGTAAGCGCCGCCTGCTACGCAACTTCCCATAACAGCAGCAATTTGTAAAATACCCATGCTGCTCATTACGGCATTGTTTCTGAAAATTCTACCGAAATGCTCTTTATCCGGAAATATCTCATCTTGCATGGGTAAATAAACGCCTGCGCTATCTACTAAATAAATAATCGGCAGCCTGTTTTCCATGGCAATTTCCTGTGCTCTGAGATTTTTTTTACCCGTTATTGGGAACCAGGCACCGGCTTTAACGGTAGCGTCATTGGCTACCACAATACATTGTTTTCCACTTACGTACCCAATCATTACTACTACACCTCCTCCCGGACAACCTCCATGCTCCGGATACATTTCGTATCCGGCAAAAGCACCTATTTCTATACGCGGAGAATTTTTATCCAATAAAAAATCAATACGCTCCCTAGCAGTCATTTTACCTTGCTCATGCAGTTTTTCAATTCTGCTTTTTCCTCCACCAAGATATATTTTAGAAAGGCGCTGCTCCATTTGAGAGATAAGCAGCTTCATTTTGTCTTCGTTTTTATTAAACTCCAAATTCATAAGTTTTCAGGCAAACAAGAAAGTAAATATACAAAGCAAATTTAATTTAAAAAAAATGCTTTTGCATTCATCCAAAACTTTGTTTGATGCTTTAAATACCTTGTTAATCTTATAAAATTACTAACTTTGAGCATGAAAAATTTTTTACACGGTACCGGTGTGGCTATTGTAACACCATTTGATGCAAGGGGAAAGATTGATACTAAATCATTGGAAAAGTTGGTAAAGCATTTGCATAAAGGTAATGTAGAATATATTGTGGTGCTTGGAACTACCGGAGAAACAGCTACCCTTAATAAAGAGGAGAAGCAACTGGTTATAAAAACGGTGTTAAAGGCCAACGGAGGAAAATTACCTTTGGTTTTAGGCATAGGCGGTAATAACACCGCAGAGGTGGTAAGTACGATAAAGAGTACTGATTTAAAAGGATTTTCTGCCATATTATCTGTTGCTCCTTATTACAATAAGCCCAATCAACGTGGATACTATGAGCATTACAAGGCTGTATCTAAAGCAAGTCCTTTACCCGTGATATTGTACAATGTTCCCGGAAGAACAGGAAGTAATGTAACTTGGGAAACTCAGGTTAAAATAGCCTCCGATTTTAAAAATATTGTTGCTACCAAAGAGGCTAGCGGGAATGTTGAGCAAATAATGAAAATAATTAAAAATAAACCTTCCGGTTTTATGGTAATAAGTGGGGACGATAATCTTACACTTCCCATTATTGCTTGCGGTGGTGTGGGTGTAATATCAGTTGTTGCCAACGCTTTCCCACATGATTATAGTGAAATGGTGCGTCAAGCACTCAAAGGAAATTATGATATTGCCCGTAAATTACACTATAAATTAGTAGACATAACCGATCAACTTTTTGCCGACGGAAACCCCGGAGGCATAAAATATGCACTAAAAAAATTGGGAATCACCCAATCATACGTTCGATTGCCTTTGTGTGAGCCCTCCGATAGCGTTAAAGACAAGCTTAAAAATCTTATTAAAAATTACAAATGAGTAAGACAAAAATACTTAACGCTAAAGAAATAGAACAGAAACTAAACCGGATGGCATACCAAGTGTATGAAGTTAATTTTTCTGAAAATGAGTTATTGGTAATTGGTATAGAAGGAAATGGTTACAAGGTGGCCGAGGAAATTGTAAAGCGACTTAAAAAAATATCGCATTTAAAAGTAACGCTCGAAAAACTTAAAATAAATAAAGAAGAACCTTGGAAAGAGGAGGTTGCTATTGCAGCTTCTTCTAAAAATTATGCAAATAAAAGTGTTTTGATTGTTGATGATGTGCTTAATAGCGGAAAGACTATTATGTATGCTATCAGAGTATTTCTGAATAAGCCGGTAAAACGATTAAATACACTGGTTTTAGTAGACAGAAGCCACACCCGATATCCGGTTAAAGCTGATTTTGTAGGGTTGTCTCTAAGTACAACACTTCAAGAGCATATAGAAGCTGATTTTAGCAACAAACAAGAAGCCGCAGTATACTTATTGTAATACATGACACAAACTTCCAAATCGGAAAGTGAATTTAAGCTGAATGCCCTGCTGGAAATTACCAAGGCTATAAATAATAATTATCCGGTGGCTCAGTTACTGGAGCTATATCGTGATATTTTGCAAAATAGACTTGGTGTTGGGAGGCTGGTGTTGTTTAGTTTTACCAACCGATGGGAGTGTTTACTGAAGTATGGTCTTCCGGATTATGCATCCAATCCTATCTTCGAAGAGTTTTTGCTGGAAATAAAGGAAATCGAAACAATTACCTACAATAAAGGCGAGCTCAGTAAAAGTTTTGAAATAGTAATTCCTGTATATCATAAGCAAAAACCCTTAGCCTTTGTGTTGCTTGGCGATGTTAATCCCGACAAAATTGAAATTAGTAATGCGATTAAACATCTGCCCTATGTACAAACTTTAACCAACATAATAGTTGTTGCCATAGAAAATAAAAAATTGTTTCGCGAAAACGTTGAAAAAGCCCGTATGGATAAGGAGCTTGATTTTGCCAAGAGTATGCAGCAAATGCTTTTTCCGAAAGATCTTCCTGATAGTGAATCATTCAGTGTAAGCGCCCTCTATTTACCGCACCAACAGGTAGGAGGCGATTATTACGATTTTATTCAACTCAATAATCATGAATATATTTTTTGTATAGCCGATGTGAGCGGGAAAGGACTCTCGGCTGCTTTACTTATGAGTAACTTGCAAGCAACGTTACAAAGTTTAAGTAATTACACACATAATCTTAAAGATATTATTATTGAGTTAAACCGCCGTGTAATAACAAACACGCATTACGAGAAGTTTGTTTCATTTTTCCTAGGAAAAATAAATACCAAAAGTCAACAACTTACATACATAAATGCAGGACATAATGCCCCATTGTTGTATTACGATAATAAGTTTATTTTGCTTACTAAGGGAACAACATTACTGGGAGTAGAAGAATATTTGCGCGATATTGAGGTAGATATTTTTAACTACGCAATGGACATTACCTTGTTTTGTTACACAGATGGTTTAACCGATGCCATAAACAACGAACATCAGGCCTTTTCTGTTGATGATATTAAAACGGTAATAACGGATAATGCCAGCGTAAAGCCTAAGGAAATAAACAGGCTTGTTTTAGAAAGAGCAAATAATTTTAGAGGAGAAGTGGAGTTTACGGATGATATAGCATTATTGACGCTAAAAGTTACCGACCTTATTTTTTAGTGTTTTTTTAAATTAGTTCAGCAAGTTTTTTATTGATAATATGTTCAACCTCGCTGTTTGAATAGTTTTCTTTGTACGGTTCAAACTTTTTTCCGGTTACTTTTTCGTAAAGTTCAATATAGCGATTGCTTATTTCCTCTATCCATTGGTCGGACATAGGGGGTACTTGTTGTCCTTCTTTTCCCTGAAAGCCATTTTCAATAAGCCATTTCCTGACAAATTCTTTGCTTAACTGTTTTTGTTCAAGTCCTTTTTGTTGGCGTTCTTCATATCCTTCCAAGTAAAAGTAGCGAGAAGAATCGGGAGTATGTATTTCATCCATCAGATAAATTTCGTTATCAAATAAGCCAAATTCATATTTAGTGTCTACCAGTATTAGTCCTTGTTTTTTTGCCATTTCGCAGCCTCTTTGGTAAAGGGATCGAGTATAAGATTCTAATTTAATATAGTGTTCTTCGCTTACGATACCTTGTTTTATTATTTCTTCGCGGCTGATATCTTCATCGTGGCCCTCGCTGGCTTTGGTGGTGGGTGTTATAATTGGTTCAGGAAGTTTATCGTTTTCTTTCAATCCTTCGGGGAGCTTCACTCCACAAAGGCTTCTGAGTCCGCTTTGGTATGTTCTGGCTGCATGCCCTGCCAAGTAGCCTCTAATCACCATTTCTACCTTAAAAGGAATGCATTTTTTTCCGATGCTGATGGAAGGTAATGGAGAGCTGATTAACCAGTTGGGCAATATGTCGCGGCTGGCTTCCAAAAAATGTGCTGCCAGTTGGTTAAGTACCTGCCCTTTGTAGGGAATTCCTCTGGGTAGTATAACGTCAAAAGCGCTGATGCGGTCGCTGGCCACCATTACCAAATAGTTTTCTCCTATGTGATATACGTCTCTTACTTTACCGTGGTATACCATGGTTTGCCCGGAAAAATGAAAGTTTGTTTGAGTAGTTACCATACGTATTATTTAACAGTCCAGGTTGTTAATCCTTGTGGGGTAAATTGGAATGCCTGAGATTTTCCTCCCAGGTATTCTATTGCTCGGGCTACTTCTTGTTTTACCGTACCCGGGCAGTAAAAATACATAAATCCTCCGCCTCCGGCACCCGATATTTTCCCGCCGGTAGCCCCTTTTTCAATAGCTGTTTTGTATATTTTTTCAATAGTTTCATTACTTATGCTTTCAGCCATTAGTTTTTTGTTAAGCCAACCGTAATGTAATATTTCTCCCAGTTTATTAAGCTCTCCTTTAAGCAATGCTTCTTTCATTTGAACGGCTTGATCTTTTAGTTTGTGCATGGCTTCAACACTTTTTTTGTTTCCTTCTTTCACATTTTTAACTTGCTCTTGTATAATATTTGCAGAGTGTCTTTGTGTATCTGTAAAGTACAAAAGCAAATTCATTTCCAACTCGTGTATGATTTCCGGTTTAAGATGAAGGGGATTTACGATAACTTTATCTTCGGCAAAAAATTCCATAAAGTTAAAACCTCCAAAAGTAGCTGCGTACTGGTCTTGTTTGCCCCCTTTCATTCTTAAGTCAATTCGTTCAATTTCGTAAGCTAGGTGTGCTAAATCATATGAACCCAAAGGTAGTTGTAACCACTCTGCAAAAGCGCCCAACAAAGAAACAACCAAAGTAGATGAAGTGCCAAGTCCTGAGCCTTGAGGTGCTTCCATAAAGTAACTTAATCGGAAAGAGAGAGGTTTTTTTACAAACTCTTTAATAACCCGATTGTATACGCCTGCAATTAGTTCGAAGTTATTTTCTGCCGCGATTTGCTCTGCGCTGTCAAAAGCAACGTTGTTTCCGCTATTTTCGTTGATGATTTCTATTTTTCCGTTTTGTAGGGGAATGATGGAGGTGTATGCATAAAGATTAAGTGTAGAGTTTAAGATAGCTCCTCCATAGATATCAGAGTATGGGCCTACATCTGTTCCTCCTCCCGCTAAGCCTAATCTGAAAGGTGCTTTGCTTCGTATTATCATCAAATTTCCAATTAAGTTATTTCATGTTTATGAACTGGAGAGGAATTTCATAGTTTCCCTTTCTGCACAGAGCAATTACTGCTTGTAACTCATTTATGCTTTTGCTGCTAACCCTGATGATGTCGTCCATAATCTGAGCCGTTACTTTAAGTTTACTATCTTTAATGTCTTTTAAAATTTTTTTCGAGACTTCCTTATCAATTCCTTGCCTTACTTTGATTTCCTTTTTAATAAAGGGTCCGCTGGGGTAATGCTCCTTGCTCTCATCAAGGCCTCTGGGATCAAGTCCCTGCTTAATCATGCGGGAGTGAATTACATCTACTATTGCACGCAAACGCATATCGTTTTCGGTAACGATATGAATAATTAAATCTTTCTTATTCAAATCAATCGTAGTTTTACTGTCTTTAAAGTCCCAACGATTCAGTATTTCTTTTTTGGCAACGTTAATAGCATTGTCTAAAAGCTGGGCATCTGTTTTGCTGGCTATATCAAAGGATGGCATGGGTAAAGATGTTCAAAATTACATTTATTTTTGCATTTAGTGCTTAAAATTCTCAAATATTGCTCTTGTATATTTTTTCTGTCTTGCGTTAAGGAACAAGCCGTAGAGATGCCTGAAAAATCGAGCCCCTTAGAGCCGCAAGATACTATTTCATTCAAGCATGAAACTATTGATACCAATCATAAAAATAATACTGTTTCTTATTTAAGTAGCTATGAAATTGCCTATAAAGAGTTAGGACTGGTTGATTTACAGGAAGCTGTTCCGGATATTCGGATAAAATTGATGTATGCGGATACGGCAAATTTTTTACATAGAGTAATTTATGATTCGCTATTTCGGGCTTATTCGGTGCCGCTTCTAGCCGAAAAACTTAAAAATTCGCAGGCGTATTTAAAAAAACTAAATCCCAGGCTTAGTTTGTTGGTGTGCGATGCCGCCAGGCCTCATCATATTCAAAAATTACTTTGGGATTCCGTAAAAATAGACCCAAGGTTAAGGATTAATTACATTGCTAAACCGGAAAACATTTCGCTTCACAACTATGGTGCGGCTATTGACGTAACCATTATTGATACCGAAATTAATCAACCGCTTGATATGGGCAGCAAAGTAGATTTCTTCGGAAAAATTTCACAGCCGCAATTTGAGGAAGAGTTTTTAAAAAACGGACAATTAAGTGATACAGCGTATCAAAACCGTCTTTTACTAAGAAAAGTAATGCTGAAAGGAGGTCTTTATCCTATTCATACCGAGTGGTGGCATTTTAATGCTTGTAATAAAGAATATGCCTCCCAACATTTTATTCTCTTGAAATGATAAAGCATAGAAAAAAGAACAAACATACATGTTTTTTATCCTTAAAATTGTTGATTATTTTTTTCTGAAATCCTTGTTTGGCAATGGGTTTCTATTGTTTTCAACAGGCTGTTTCGGGTAACCCTAAAAATGTTAAATTTATAATCCCTTGCACCTATTTTTCGTTATAATAAACGTATGTTTTTAATATTTGATACCGAAACCACAGGCTTACCAGCCAATTATCACGCCCCCTTAAGCGACTCTGACAATTGGCCAAGAATGGTTCAGTTGGCCTGGCAGTTACATGACCGGAATGGAGGCCTGATAGACCAACAATCGTTCATTATTAAACCTCAGGGATATACCATCCCATTTAAAGCAATACAGGTACATGGTATCACTAACGAAAGGGCTCAACAAGAAGGAGTTGACCTAAAAGAAGTGCTCGATATTTTTTCGAAAGTATTGCAGCGAGCAGAATTTATTTGCGGACATAATATTGATTTTGATTTATCCATAGTTGGCGCCGAGCTCATAAGAGTGAGAATTCCCGATATTTTTAACGAAAAAAAAGTAGTAGATACCAAAAACGAAGAAACAACCAACTATTGCGCAATACCCGGCGGAAAGGGTGGAAAATACAAATGGCCAACCTTAACAGAATTGTATGTTAAGCTATTTGGTGAAGGCTTTTCAGAGGCTCATAACGCCGCTTTTGATGTAGAAGCCAACAGTAGGGTTTTGTTTGAACTTCTTAAAAGGGGAATAATTTCCCCTCCCGCTTGGAGTAATGAGAACAGAGAAGAAATTTTTTATCAGTCTCCGGATTTATCATTACTCAGAGAAAAAGAAAAAGAATGGAAATTAAAGACGGAACAAACAAAAAGGTCAGATGGTGTTTCTTCAAATCAGGATAAAACAGCTCATGTTTCCGATGGGCGGATAAATTTTGTTCATCTGCATAATCACACCCAGTTTTCTGTACTGCAATCAACTACCGATATTCAGGAACTGGTTAAAAAAACCGCAGACTACAATTGTCCCGGAGTAGCTATTACCGACCACGGAAATATGTACGGAGCCTTTCTGTTTTGGCAGGCGGTTGATAAGCAAAACAAAAATATTCGTTCACATAACGAAGCGGTTGAAAAAGGAGAAAAAAAGACAGAGAAGCTGAATGAAATAAAGTGCATTATTGGTTGCGAATTGTATTTGTGTAAAGATAGAAAAGATAAAACCCGGCAAGATAATGGTTATGCCATTCCTGTAATTGCAAAAAACAAAAGAGGCTATGAGAATCTTTCCAGACTAAGCAGCGAAGGATATACAGAAGGTTTTTATTATGTACCAAGGATAGATAGGGAATTTTTGCTTCAGTATAAAAGTGATCTTATAGTTACAACAGGTTCTATACAAGGAGAAGTGCCTTCTCTTATACTAAATATGGGAGAAGAAGCAGCTGAGCAGGCATTCTTGTGGTATAAAGAAAATTTCGGAGATGATTTTTATGTAGAGCTTAACAGACACGGTTTAGAAGATGAAGATTTTGTGAATGAGGTATTATTAAAGTTTGCCAAAAAGCATGGAGTAAAATATTTTGCGGCAAACAATAATTATTATTTGGAAAAGAAAGATGCTGAAGCACACGACATTTTACTTTGTGTAAAAGAAAGTCAACTAAAAGAAACGCCTATTGGTAAGGGACGCGGATTCCGTTATGGAATGCCTAACCAGGAGTTTTATTTTAAATCTCCTGCCGAAATGCAAAAACTTTTTCATGACCTACCGGAAGCTCTTGAATGCACGCTCGAAATAGTTGACAAAATAGAATCGTATAAGCTGGGAAGAGACGTGTTGCTGCCAAAGTTTAATATACCCGATGAGTTTAAAGACCCACGTGATGAAGACCCTAATGATGAAGGCGGTGGAAAAAGAGGAGAAAATGCATATTTGAGATATCTCACATACGAAGGCGCCAAAAAAAGGTACCCTGACTTAACACAGGAGGTTAGAGAGCGTTTGGATTTTGAGTTGGCAACTATGGAACGCATGGGTTTTCCCGGTTACTTTTTAATTGTTTCGGATTTTACCACCAAAGCCCGCGAAATGGGTGTAAGCGTTGGGCCGGGTAGGGGCAGTGCTGCAGGTTCGGCTGTAGCTTATTGTTTAGGCATTACCAATGTAGATCCCATAGCGTACGATTTACTATTTGAGCGTTTTCTGAATCCCGATCGTATCAGCATGCCCGATATTGATATTGATTTTGATGATGAAGGAAGAGATAAGGTTATAGATTATGTTATTCAAAAATACGGATACAACCAGGTTGCCCAAATAATAACATACGGAACCATGGGGGGCAAGTCTGCCATACGCGATACAGCTCGTGTGCTAAATTTACCGCTTCAGGAGGCCGACCGTTTAGCTAAGTCTTTTCCGGAAAGCTTGGAAGCCGATTTAAAGTCGCTGCTCCATCCTCAGGGAATAAGCGAAAAGTATCTTGAAAAGATTAAAGACAGAAGAGAAATAGTTGAGCAATCGCATAATTTTCGAAAATTAGCAGAACAAAATAATTTAGAGGCAACGGTATTAAAAAATGCTTATAACCTGGAGGGCTGTGTTCGAAATACCGGCGTACACGCATGCGGCGTAATTATTACACCGGATGATATGCGAAAATTCGTTCCTGTTACAAAACCTAAAGACAGTGAAATGCTGCTTACGCAGTTTGATAATTCGGTAGCAGAGAGTGCCGGACTGCTTAAAATGGATTTTTTGGGTTTACGCACGCTCACCATCATTAAAGATGCTATTCACTTTATTAAACTACGCCATAATAAAGAAATTGATATTGACGCCATAGATTTTTCTGATAAGAAAACATTGGAACTTTTTCAACGTGGAGAAACGAATGGGATATTTCAGTTTGAAAGTGTGGGTATGCAAAAGTATCTCAAAGAACTTAAGCCGGATGCTTTTTCTGATTTAATTGCCATGAATGCCCTATATAGGCCCGGTCCTCTGGCATATATACCAAATTACATAAACCGAAAGCACGGACGAGAAGCTATAACCTACGATTTGCCGGGAATGGAAGAGTTTTTGAAAGAAACTTACGGAATTACCGTATATCAGGAGCAGGTAATGAGGTTGTCGCAAAAGCTGGCAAATTTTACCAAAGGCGATGCCGATACACTTCGTAAGGCTATGGGTAAAAAGCAGAAAGACGTGCTTGACAAAATGAAGAGCAAATTTTTAGAGGGATGTCAATTAAACGGACATGATACTAAAATTGCCGAAAAAATATGGAAAGACTGGGAGGCATTTGCCAGTTACGCATTTAATAAATCGCATTCCACCTGTTACGCTTATTTAGCTTTTCAAACAGCTTATTTAAAGGCTCATTATCCCAGTGAGTTTATGGCATCCGTGCTTAATCATAGTGGTTCCATAGATAAAATTTCCTTCTTTATGGAGGAGTGCAAGAGAATGAGAATAAAAGTATTGGGGCCTGATGTAAATGAAGGCTATGCTAAATTTAGTGTTATGCCCAATGGTGATATACGCTTTGGAATGGCTAGTATTAAAGGGGTGGGAGAAAATGTAATCAGCGCCTTGGTTAAAGAAAGAGAAGAAAATGGAAAATTTACCAGTGTTTTTGATTTAGCAGCCAGACTTGATAGTAAAACGATAAATAAAAAATCCATCGAGAATTTAGCCTTAGCCGGTGCGTTTGATAATTTTGAAGGAGTTCACAGGGCTATGTTTTTTAAAGAGGAGAGCGATACACATACGAGCCTGACGGAATTAATGATTAAATTCTGCAATAAGAATAAAACAGGAAATGAAAACTCACAAGCATCGTTATTTGGGGAAGAAAATGAAATACAGGTATCAGAACCCTCTTTGCCAAAGGTAGAACCTTGGGAAACCACAGTGGCACTTGCTAAAGAAAAGGAAGTGGTAGGATTTTTTATTTCCGGACATCCTTTGGATCCTTATAAAATAGTTTTTGACCACCACTGCAACATTAACTGCTTAGAACTGAGAAATGCCATAGAAAATTACAAAGGAAGGGAATTGAGTTTTGGAGGAATAGTAAGAAACCCGGAACATAAAGTTTCTAAAAACGGGAAGAGCTTTGGAAAATTGTCAATCGAAGATTATTTCGGCGTCTATGAACTTGTTCTTTTTGGCGATGAATATTTGCAGTTTAGCAAATTCATGATACCAAATATATATGTACACATCCGTGGAAAGGCGCAGGAAAAAAGAATTCAACCCGGTGGATATGAATTAAAAGTTACCAAAATGGATTTGCTGGAAAATGTAAAAGAATCAATTTTCAGTAATTTGAGGTTGTCGATGGATATTAAAGGAATAAATGAACAGCTTATTGAAAAATTGGAACAAATTTTTACCAATTACCCCGGAAAAAGTAATGTGGAAGTATTGGTAACCGATAAAAAAGAAAATATTCAGTTAAAACTTTATTCTAAAAAAAACAGGGTTCAGGTAAGCGAACAATTACTATATGATTTGAACCAATTAGCTGATTTAACCTATGAATTACAGTAATTATTGCCCATTTATGCGAGTTTTTCTTCTTTTTGTTATTGTTTTTTCTTCGTCTTTTCTTTGGTCACAAAAAACGAACTATTTCTCCAATGATACGGCTAAATTTCTTAGCGATTTAAATATATACTATATTGATAATACCGGAAATCGAATGGAAGCCGAAAATCTGATGAAGGATATAACGGCCAAATGGAATCAAAACTACTTTGCAGGATATTACAAGGAACTAATTATTAAAACAGCCAATATAATGGCCTCCCGAAAATTAAAACCCTCTCCCTTTTTTGTGAGTTATTTTAAAGTGTTAGAAAATTTTATAGAAAGTAAGCAGCCTATTGATAATCTTGAAAAATGGCAGGATTGTGCCGAGAAACAACTGAAACTAAAAAGTAGTAAACCCGCACAAGATTATTTTACCCTGGGAGAACTTGCTTTTGGTAATAATGTATTTTACAAATCACCCTCTTATGTTTATTACGTTCTTCAGACTTCTTATACTTTTGCTTACGACTCGGTGCCAAAGGTGGTGTTTAAAGACGTTACACTTATTGGAACAAACCCACGCGGGGATAGTATATCTGTAGAAAACACATCCGGAGTTTTTTATGTAAATACAGGAATTTTTTACTGTAAGGGAGGAAAAGTTCCCTGGAAAAGAACCGGTTTAGATGACGGAGTATATGCTACGCTTAAACGTTTTACCTTAGATTGTAAAACCGGAAGCTATACCAGTGATAGCGTTACGTTTGTGGGTAAGCAATATTTTGACAAGCCACAGCTTGGAAAGCTTAATGATCGCATCATGAGTGAACCCGGAGATCCTAGCTATCCCCGCTTTGACTCTTACAGCAAACGTTTATTAGTGAAAGAAATATATCCCGATGTTGATTATGATGGTGGTTTTGGTATGCGCGGTCCTAAATTTGTGGGGTCAGGAACATCTGAAAATCCTGCACGAATTATCATAAAACGAAACGGTCAAAAATTTTTGGAAGTGAGCGCCAGAGCTTTTGGAATGACAAAAGAAAAGATAGTGGGCAATCCGGCATATATTAAGTTCAATTTAGGAAAAGATTCTATTGTTCATCCCGGCCTTAGTTTCACCTATCAGGTAGATAAAAGAAAAGTAACTTTATTACGTTCCGATGACGGGCTTCAAAAAACTCCTTTTTCCAATACATTTCATAAACTAGATATGCATTTTGAACAGTTGGTGTGGAATGTTGATGAACCAAAAATCAGTTTTAATTTTTTACCCAACAACATGCAGGGGGAGGCTTTTTTTGAGTCGGCTAATTTTTTTACCAAAGCCAGGTATGAGAAAATTATAGGTTCAGATCAAATAAGTATTATTCAAAAACTAAATGAGTATTACGAAGTAAGTGGGAAGTTATTGAAATTTACGGCGGTTGATTTTGCCAAATACATTAAGTACCTTGCTGTTGACCTCAGGCCTATTTTATTCAAGGTAGCCATACATGGACTGATAGATTTTAGGCCCGAAACCGATGAAATAATTATAAAAGACAGGCTATTTGACTACATAGCTTACTATAAGCATAAGAAAGACTACGATATATTAACCTTTCATTCTAACAATCCCGGAAAAGATAATGCCACGCTTAATCTTATAAATAATAGCTTTGATTTGAAAATTTCCGGAGTAAAACAAATATTGCTCAGCGACACCCAAAAAGTATTCGTTTTTCCTAAAAACGGAGAAATAACTGTTAAGAAAAATAGAAATTTTGAATTCAGCGGTGTTACCTCTTCCGGAAAACTCGAATTTCATGGTAAAGACTTTGTATTTGATTACGAAAAATTTAAAATTCAAATGGCTACTATTGATTCTATTAGAATCTATGTTGTGTCTAATGAACCCGATATTTACGGAAACTATAATTATAAGCGAGTAAGAACCGTAATAGAAAATGCTAACGGAGAACTAAGAATAGACGGCCCCAATAATAAAAGCGGTTGGGCAAAAGCACCAACTTTTCCGCAGTTTCATAGTTTTAAAGAAAGTTATGCCTATTACGACAAACGTTCAACATTTAAAAGCGTATACAACCGGGATAAATTTTACTTTAAATTGGATCCTTTTAAATTAGACAGTTTGGACGATTTTAAAAATGAAAGCCTAAAATTTGACGGAGAGTTTAATTCAGCCGGAATTTTTCCAACTTTTAAAGAAACCCTGAAATTACAAAAGGATTACTCCCTCGGATTTGTGAGAAATACACCGGAGGGAGGATTTTCCATGTATGGAGGCAAGGCCAATTACGAAGCTGAAATTAGATTAAGTGATAAAGGTTTAAGAGGTTCCGGCGATTTAATTTTTGGTCCTTCCCGTTCTAAATCAAATGATTTTTTATTCTTTCCTGATTCTACCAATGCAGTAGCTCAAACCTTTGATATAAAAGAGCAGGAGCAACCCTATGAATTTCCGGTTACACACGGCGATACGGTATACATTCATTATATGCCCTACAAAGGACTTTTTCAGACAAATAGCTTAAAAAAGCCCTACAGTATGTACAAGGAAGATGCTAAGTTCAAAGGGCGTTTTGATTTAACCACCTCACAACTTACCGGAAATGGTAAAATTGATTTTGAGAAAGCCGATTTGGTTTCGGGAAATATATTATTTATCAAGCGAAAATTCTTTGCCGATACCGCCGATTTTCACTTACAGGCACTTAATGAAGAAGGCTTATCCTTCTCTACGGTAAATGTGAACTCCACTATAGACTTTGATAAAAGAGAGGGAAAATTTGTTACAAACGGGGCGGGTTCGTATGTGAAATTTGATAAGAACCAATATATCGCTTATATGGATCGCTTTAAGTGGTATATGGACAATGAAAATATTGAACTGGGCGACGATCAAAAGAAACTGGATTCTGAGGTCGAAAATGCGGTGGATTTAGAAGGCCCGGAATTTATAAGTATACATCCCAAGCAGGATTCTCTCCGATTTTTTGCCCCTGCGGCAAAGTATAATTTAAGAAAGTATATTATTCAATGTAAAAATGTTCCGTTTATAAATGTAGCCGATTCGCGAATATTCCCCGACAATGGAGAGGTAACTATTTATAAAAATGCAGTAATGGATACACTTAAAAATGCGAAAATTCTGGCTAACAAAGTAACTAAATATCACACCATTCGAAATGTTACAGCCAATATATTTGCGAAAAAATCTTTCATAGCAAAGGGAGATTATAAGTACATAGACGAAAATGAAAAAGCATTCAACATATTCTTCAATGTAATAAAACCCGATACAAGTTTTCAAACTGTTGCCGAGGGTAAAATATCCGATAAGGCCGGATTTAAATTAAATGACTACTTCAGTTTTGCCGGTAATGTGAGAATGGAGGCAGCCAATCAGTTTTTGTTTTTTGACGGAGGAACACAAATTGTACACGGGTGTAACAAAATTAAAAAAGCCTATCTGAAATTTAACGGAGAAATAAATCCAAAAGATATCTTGATTCCGATTCCTAAAGAAGCATTTGATATGAACGGAAGGCCTGTTGTTAATGCCGTAATGTACTCCCTCGATACTACAGCGGTTTATTCAGGTTTTTTATCGCCTAAAAATGCCAGAAGCGACAGGCAGTTGATTGCCGCAGACGGATTTTTGACGTTTGATGTGGAAGCCAAAGAATACCAAATCTCCAATAAAGAAAAATTAGTGGAGCAAAATCTTCCCGGAAATTATTTAAGTCTGAACACCGAAAATTGTAATGTATATGGAGAAGGTAAGTTTGAACTGGGTGCCGATTTGGGTCAGGTTGAACTTAACACAGTAGGAAACGTAACGCATTTTGTAAACGATTCGGCCGATTTTAATTTATTGATGACAGTTAATTTCTTTTTTGACAGCAAAGCACTGAGAGCAATGGCTAAGGATTTACAGGTATATGCTAATAGCGCTCCGGCAACTGATTTTGGTGCAGAAACCTATGCCAAAGGACTTGCTGAAATTGTAGGAAGAGAAAGAGCCGACCGATTGCTTTCTGAGTTGAATTTATATGGCGAGATAAAAAAATTTCCGAACGAACTGGAAAAAACTTTTTTCTTTAACAAGATTAATATGCAGTACAACGCCCAGAAAAAGTCGTTTATAAGCAGAGGCAATATTGGTCTTGGAAATATTATGAAAAATGAGATAAACCGAGAGTTTCCGGGGATTATTAAAGTAGAAAAAACCAGAAATAAAAAAGACCGCCTTTATATATATCTGGCACCCGACCCAAATACCTGGTACTTTTTTGAATATTTGAACGGAAATATGAAAGTTATAAGTTCTAATAAAGATTTTAATAATATCATAAAAGAAATGAAAGCCAAAAACAGAAAGCAAGACGTAGAAAAAGGACCCTCCTTTCAATTTTCCATAGGAAGCGAGGCCAGCAAAAATAATTTTCTAAGAAACAATAAAGTGGAAGATGATAGTAAGGATAAGGATGATGATTAAACCTTCTAATTGAAAAGACGTAAATTTACACCGGTATAGTATGATTGATTTTAAAAAGTTTTCTTTAAGTAATGGACTAAAAATCATTACACATGTTGACAAAAGCACGCCAATGGCCTGTGTAAATATTTTGTACGATGTGGGGGCCAGAGACGAGGACGAAAACAAAACAGGATTTGCCCACTTATTCGAGCATTTAATGTTTGGAGGAAGCATTAATATACCAAATTACGATGAACCGCTTCAACGGGTAGGAGGAGAAAATAATGCCTTTACCACAAATGATATCACAAATTATTATTGTTCAGTACCTGCCCAAAATATTGAAACTGCTTTTTGGCTTGAAAGCGACCGTATGTTGAGCCTGGCTTTTACCGAAAAAAGTCTGGAAGTTCAAAGAAGCGTAGTTATTGAAGAGTTTAAACAGCGCTATTTGAATCAGCCCTACGGAGATGTTTGGTTATTATTGAGACCCCTGGCTTACCAAAAACACCCCTATCGCTGGGCAACTATAGGTAAGGAAATTTCACATATTGAAAATGCCACGATGGATGACGTGAAATCTTTTTTCAAGAAACATTATCATCCATCTAATGCTATTATGGTTGTTGCCGGTAATATAGATGAACATGAAATTGTAAAATTGTCTGAGAAATGGTTTGGCGAAATTTTGCCTCAACCCAAACATACCAGAAACATCCCTGCTGAACCTGTTCAGGAAAAAATGAGAGAACTCGTTGTGAAACGAGATGTTCCTGCCAACGCACTGTACATGACTTGGCACATGTGCTCCAGGAGAGATGAAAAATATCATGCAACCGATATCTTGTCTGATATACTTTCCAGAGGGAATTCTTCCCGGTTGTATAATTCCTTGGTAAAGGATAAACAACTGTTTAGCGAAATTAATGCCTACGTAAGTGGAGAATTTGACCCCGGATTATTTGTAATTTCCGGAAAATTAAACGATGGAGTTTCTATTGAAAAAGCTCAAAAAGAAGTAAATAACGAAATTGATAAATTAAATACCATTACGGAGATAGAACTTCAAAAATGTAAGAATAAAATAGAGTCTTCTATTACTTTTGGAGAAACTGATGTACTTACAAAAGCAACTAATTTAGCCGTTGCCGAGCTATTGAACGATGCCTCAGATATTAATCTGGAAATAGAAAAATACAATGCCGTAAAACTCTCCGATTTAGCTAACGTTGCCCAAGAATTATTTAAAAAAGAGAATTGTACGGTTATGCATTACTTAAAGAATTGAACAACATGATTAGCGATGTAAAAAATTATCCGATGAATTCTTTTTCCGATCAGTTGATGGAAGAGAGAAATGCATTTAATACGCATCAGCATATAGATTTTAAAAAATATAAAGAAGAAAGGCTTAAAGCATTAAAAAGCATCAATAATAAAGAAGGTAGTTTAAATAACATTATAGCTTACTTAGAGAAATTTAATCCATCCATTGGTGTATTTGCCGGTAGTTTTAAACCATTTCATAAAGGACATTATAACGTATTGTTAAAGGCAGAAAAAATTTTTGATAAGGTTATTATTGCCTTTGGTGAAAATCCGTCAAAAGAACTTGAACAATGGCCTATCCCCTGGATAATCAAGAACAGGCAAATAGAAACATATAATGGTTTACTCACGGATTTTATAGATTCTTTAGGTTACGATGTGGTTGTAGTAAGAGGACTGAGAAATTCCACAGATTTCCAATACGAACAAAATCAATACAGGTATTTGCAGGAATTAAAACCCGATATAAGAATAGTCAATATTTTTTGCGACAAAGAGTTTGAACATATTAGTTCATCCGGTATCAGAACACTTCAAAAATTTGGTAAACATCATCAATATTTGTTGGAGTAGCTATGGGTGTTACTTACGCGAAAAACAATTTATATACAGCCATTTTTTTGATTGCTTCGTTGCTGGCATTTACCTTAGTTCTTATAAGAGCCAAAACAACACCTTTTACACACGATGAAACCGCTACTTTTTTCTTTATCGTGCAAAACGGCCATTATATGCCTTACTACGCACACTTAGATACCAATAATCACATATTAAACAGTGCGCTTGCACATCTTTCTTATTCAATTTTTGGTTCTTCCAAATTTGCTTTGCGCTTACCTAATCTTATTTTTTTTCTGCTATTACTCGTTGGGCTATACCGGATATTTAAAAATATTCAAAAGCCCATCGCAAAAATAGTTTTACTTGCCTTGTTTATTTTTTCATATAACTGGTTTACTTTTTTTTCTGTTTGTAGAGGCTACGGAATATCGTTTGCTTCCGCAGTAATGGCTTTTAGTTTTATTCCCTCATATATAAAATATGGAAATTATAGGTACTTAATTTATATTTGTTTTTGGATGCAGGTTGCCATGGCGGCAAGTCTTATCATGATGCCTGTTTTCTGTCTGATCTTATTTTTACTCATAATTCATCAGCTGTTTAATGGTAAATTTTTAAAACCCGTTAATTTAATTAATTTGATATGTAACCTTCTTTTAATTGCTTATTGGGTTAAATTTTCTATTTATTTGAAGCAACACGAGGGGTTAACCCATGGCGCAGGCGAGAGTTACTGGCACGTAACTTTTAAAACACTTATATACATGGTAACCGGCAGTTGGGCTGCTTGGGTTCAAATTATTTTTGTTTCTATTAGTGTAATTCTTGTTTTAGCGGCTATCGTCTATTTTTTTAAGTCAGAAAATGCCATTAACCGTTTATTTAGTCAAACATATGTTTTTTATCTTTTTTTGTTTGTTGCCGAATTTGTTGGAATATACTTGATGAAAAAAATATTAAAGATTAATTATCCGGAAGATAGAACGGCTCTATTCTTTTACATCACACTTGCCTTGATGTTTGTTTATTTACTCGATTTTTCTCAGTCGATATTTTTAAACTCGTTGGCAATAGTAATTTGCTCTTTCTTTGTTCTCCAATTTTTTATTAAGCTTAATTTTCGAAAACATGAGTTGTACATATATGATACTTTCCCTACCAGATTTTATGAGAAATTACTTACCGAACAGCAATCTCAAAATATGCCCATAACCATAGGGGGGCATCGGTGCAGAGAGTTTATTTATGGGTTTATGAATTACAGGAGTGATGGCGCCTTAAATGCTATGGATGCCCCTGAATTACTTCATATGAATTGCGATTATGCAATTGCCAAAGCAGGTGAAAAGCCCTATTATGAGAAGTATTACGAGGAAATTGACCGCGAGGAAGATTGGTCTTTTCGCTTGCTAAGAAGAAAACAAAAAATTGAAAATAAATTATTGTTTGAAGTTAACAATAAATCTATAAAAGGAAATATGGAGTTTTTTGAGTTCTATAATGACACAACAAATTCGATTTTCCCCTGTAAAAACCCCATTCGTGTTGATTTTACGTTTAAGGTACATAAAGTTCCTGTTCCTTGGCAAGCATGGCTGGTTGTTCAAATAGACAGTTTATCCGGAAATAAGCATTGTTTTAAACGAACCGCTTTAAACTGGATAAAACTTAACTACAATAACGATAAGCTATATACTTACTCGGTTGTTACACCACCGCTTCCTCAAAAATTTGCCAGATTTAAGGCATTTATTTGGAATATTAAGCAAGAAGAAATGGATGTAGAGTTTGAGTCTGTTCGTTTTTATCAGCTAAATGCTCCCGGAATAAATTATTATGCGCCGGTATATTTTTAAACTATGATAAACAGAAAAGTAGAGCCCGTTTTTAAGGAAATAGAAAATATTGAAGTGATAAAAGCTTCAGAAAAAAAATTAAGTAATGGAATCCCGGTTTACTCGGTAAATGCCGGTTCGCAGGAGCTGGTGAAAATAGAATTTATTTTTAAGGCGGGAATGTATTATCAAGACAAACCCCTGCTAGCTTCGGCAGCGAATAATCTTACCGAAACCGGCACCCGTTCGTACTCTGCTAAACAAATTTCCGATAAAATTGATTTTTACGGCGCTTTTTTGGAGCTTAATACAGGTCAAGATTTCTCCTCTATTACCTTGTATACTCTGAACAAATATTTAAATGAAACATTAAGTGTTATACAGGAAATAATTTGCTATCCGGTTTTTCCGAAAGATGAATTTTTGATTTACATTAAAAATAAGAAGCAGAAATACTTGATTAACTCTCAAAAAGTAAGCGTAATTGCACGACGTTATTTTACCGAAATGCTTTTTGGAACAACTCATCCTTATGGAAGAGAAGTTAAAGAGAATGATTTTGAAAATATTAATGTTTCAGATGTTGTAAATTTTTATAATCGATTTTACTCTTCCCAAAATTGTACCGTAATTGTTTCCGGAAAAATCAATTCTGATTTTTACGAGAAACTGGATGTATGTATCGGAAAAAATTCATGGGGAAGCAATTTATCGATTAATGATATAAAATTTGATATTCAGTCTTCGTCAGAAAAAAATAAATTACTGCGTAAAGACGATGCCATACAATCTGCCATACGTATAGGGCGTATACTTTTTAATAAAAAACACCCGGATTATTTTTCATTCCAGGTTTTAAACACCATATTGGGAGGCTATTTTGGTTCTCGTTTAATGGCTAATATCCGGGAGGATAAAGGATATACCTATGGTATTGGTTCGGGGCTAACTTCACTGCAACATGCCGGTTATTTTTATATAAGTACAGAAGTAGGGGCAGATGTTACTCAAAAAGCCTTAAATGAAATATACCACGAACTTAAATTACTACGTGAGGAAAAAATTGAAGAAGATGAGTTAGGCACGGTAAAAAATTATATCCTTGGCCAGATGCTCCGAAGTATTGAAGGCCCCTTTGCATTAGCTGAAAAATTTAAGGGAATTTGGATGTTTGGTTTAGGATATGATTATTATGATAACTATTTTAATACTGTAAAGCAGGTAACAACACAGCAGCTTCAAAAGCTTGCCCAAGAGTATCTCCAAGAGGAAGATTTGTTGGAGTGTGTTGCAGGGAAACGATGATTAAACCACTTAAAATATTTATTGTCGGACCTGCCTACCCACTCAGGGGAGGCCCCGCACAACTTAACGAAAATTTATGCAGGGAACTTTGTAAATCAGGGCACGATGCACAAATTATTTCGTACGCCCTCCAGTATCCCTCTTTTCTCTTTCCCGGAAGCAGTCAGTTCGAAAAAAATGCAAAGGCGCCTGATGATATAATAATTCATACACTCATTAATACCATTAATCCGATTAACTGGTTTAAAACAGCTTCTTTCATAAAGAAGCAAAAGCCTGATTTTATTTTATTCAGGTACTGGCTTCCATTCTTTGGTCCCTCCTTGGGAACAGTAGGGCGTTTGGTAAGAAAAAACACCAAAGTATTGGCTCTAACTGATAATGTAATTCCACACGAGAAGCGTGTAGGTGATAAATTATTTACCCGTTATTTTATTAATGCCTGCCATGGATTTATAACCATGAGTCAGAAAGTACAGAAAGATTTGTTGCTTTTTAAGAATAAGGCCATATCTGTATATTCGCCGCACCCCATGTATGAAACCTACGGACCTCCGATTAGCACTGAGGATGCGAGAAAGCTTCTAGGGCTTGATTTACATAAACCTATCGTATTATTCTTTGGGCTAATCAGGCACTATAAGGGCCTTGATATTTTATTGGAAGCAATGGCTTTTGACATTGTAAAATCTATGGATGTTCGGCTCTTAATAGCCGGCGAATTTTACGAGGATAAAGCCCCCTATCTTAAACTGATAGAAGAGAAAGGCCTCAAAGAAAAGGTGATTTTGCACGATAAATTTATCGATAATGAGATGGTATCGGTTTATTTCTGTTCGGCTAATTTGGTTGCTCAAACCTACCGAAATGCTACCAACAGTGGAGTTACCATGGTGGGATACTATTATAATAAGCCTATGTTAGTTAGCAATGTGGGAGGTTTAAAAGAGATTGTCCCTCACCGGATTTGTGGTTATGCCATACCACCCGAACCTAAGGAAATAGCCTCGAGTATCGCAGATTTCTTCACTAATAACAGAGAAATTGAAATGCAAAAAGCTGTAGCCGAAGAAAAAAAGAAGTACCAATGGCCTAGTTTTATTAACAAGCTGTTAGAACTATATAACAGGTGTTCATAATTTAACTTCCCGGGTAAATTTTATGTAAAGCCTTTATTACCGAGGCTTTTCGCCTGTTTTAAAAGCTTTTTCGTTAATTATTCCTTAATTTGTTAATAAAGCAGGGTGTTTAAACCGTCCAACCTTTGTATTTTTAACTGAATAGGCCAAATAAGTTGGTCTGCTATAAAACATTACTATGGCTTTACAGGTTAATATTAACGATATAATTAATCAGTTGTACCAGCATCGGGCTATCGTTGAGTTTTTGTTCGCAAATCGCGATAATATTACGGTAAACGAATTGCTGGCAAGAGGAGATATTACACACGAGCAATTACAGAAACTTAAATCGCTTGACTTGGTGTATGAATACGAAAACATTGTAAGCCTGAATGATGCCGTAATAGCCATGTTTGAAGATTTCATGGAGATAGGAGAAGTTACTCCCGGCTTTATCAATGATTACTTGAATGAGCTTAATCGCTATATACGCTTTTATCAGGAGGCCAGGGAAATTCGCTTTTTACGTAGTATTAAAAAGTATTTGAAACGAATAGGCGCTACTATTACCCGTGAAATAATTAAACTACAAAAGAATGTAGACGACACCTATAAAAATGAAAGCAATTATCGAATTAAACTGCAAAAGTTAGAAGATTATCGCGATAAGCGTGATAATATCATAAACTTCATCAATAAAACAAATGATATTATTGAGGATACACGTGCTTTATTTAATCTTACCAACGATACTGAATTATATGGTATTGTACAATCGCTTAAGGCAGGACTTATTGAAAATCTTGATTACTTAATTGAGGTACAAACCGATATAACCGATTTCATTAACAAAATTCAGTTTCAACTTGATGTATATAAGAAAGCTCAGGAGCTTAAAGAAATTAAAGATCATGGCGCCCTGCACTACAAAACCAACTTCAAAGAAATTGTGTCTTCGATTAATACCCTAAGACACAATGGTCATCGTTCCCCCAAAACCAAGGTAGCCATTGATTTCCTGTTTACTGATGAAGGGCATGTGCTGTGCAGCAAAGTCGCACAAAAGTACAAGCTCACACGTCTCATGGTTCGCGGATTGGCAGACAAAATGGCGGGCAACTTTAAAGAAAAAGGATTTGAACAACAAATAAAACTTGATACAGAAAAATTAGTAGACCGTTTTTTAGGTCAGAGTAAACAAAATCTTTTTGAGTATTTGATGGACTATAAATTTCCAAAAGCAATAGGGCAGGTAAGTTTTGAAGAAAAACTCTCCTTGTTTGTTGAAATAGCTATGGAATATCAAAACCAATTGGATTTCAAATACCAACTGCAGTATTACGAATATCTTGATGCTGCCGGAAACAAGAAAAAGTTAGGTTACACTCTTATTTTACCACTAAAGAAAAAAGAAAAAACTAAAGTAGCATAAAAAACCTGAGATATGACAGCAGAAGACTTTAATTTGCCCCGCCAAACGCACGAAATTTTTACCATTATGGCTCGCGGCAATTTTATTTCAAGTAACGGAACCAGAGATGGAATGAATCGTTTATACGATATTATTAATAATCCCGAAAACTTTGAGCGATTGCAAGCATACTTTAATGTAATTCGTTACAATATTGAAAGAGGAAATAATTACTTCTATTTTTCCAAACTGAATGAACCCAATAGTGAGTTGGAAAAAAAACTCGAGCGTTTTGAACGTTATATTGACATTGTTGATTTATTAGCCAGTATGGATAATAAAATAACAATAGGGAGCAGATTCAGACCCACCGAAATTGCCGAAGAATGTAATGCCAACGTGCGTCTAAAACAAAAGCTGCAAAAAATACCACTTTATCGTTCAGAAACACTCCACAATAAAGTAAGGGAAATTTGTGAGCTGATGAGCAGAGACTCCTTCTTGGAGTTGGAAGATGAGAAAACCGAAACCTACAAAGTATTGGATTCATATAACTACTTGCTTGATATTATCAACGCCATAGCCATTTATGACGACACCGGCTCGTCTGATGAAGCACAAGGAATTGTATACAACTAAAAATAAATAACAAAGGAATATAAATGGAAAATTGTAGAATTTTAAATCGTATTGTTGAAATAAATATCGCTAACGTAAAATACGCTGATATTGAATTAAGCGGCAATACCTGTTTTGTTGGTACCAATAATTTTGGAAAAACCTCTCTTCAGCGTGCTATTTTGTTTTTTTATAGTGCAAACAGCAGGGGCTTAGGAATTTCATCTTCTCAAAAACCATTTGAAGAACATTATTTTCGTTACGAAAATTCATATCTCATATATGAAATAGCTACCGAAGAAAAGCCTTTTTTCGTAATCGTTTACCGCCATAATAAGCTTGTTTTTCGTTTCGTAGATGCAGCGTATGATCCTGATTTGATTTTCAATAATAATAATGAAGCCATGAAAATCAAGGAAATTATCGCCGGTATTGAAAAACGCGGGATATACATATCCAATCAAATCGATACATTTGAACGTTATCGAAATATAATATATGGAACTGAAACTGATAAGCAACTATCCCGATTCCATTTATTGAAAGGAAATGAAAAGTATCAGAATATCCCCAAATCAATTACCAATGTATTTTTATCTTCTAAGAGTAGTATAGATAGTCGCTTTATTAAGGATTTTATAGCTAACTCGCTGACAACCGAAAATAGCAGTATTAAACTTGAACAAGTAGAGCGTCAGTTACGTCAGTTCAACGAAAAGTATACGGATATTGAAACTTATCTGAAAAAAGACACACAGCAGCTTATGGAGTTGATTGATAAGAAATACGATCAAGTTCATATGCTTAAAGGTTCTCAGATGGAGATGGCTGACAAGCTCGGTAGCAGTTTGCGTTTTGCGGAAAGTCAGAACGAAGCTATCAGAGAAGCATCTCGTAAAAAAGAAGAAGAATTGGAACAGTTGCTCAACGACCAGGAAGAACTTAAGGCCAACATTGAAAATAAACAAAATGAAATTAGAGAGGAAATTGGTTATTACGACAGAACCATACGAGATGCAAATAAGAAACTGAAAGCCTATAAAGAACAAAATATTGATGAAGCAGTAGAGAAAAATGCCGAGCGAGAAAAATTGCAGGTTGAACTTAATATTGCTCGTAGAGAGTACGAGAGCCTTACTTCTAACGTATCAAGCATAGAGTTAAAATACAGCTCACTAATTGAACAGCTTAGAAACGATAAAACAGCCTACATCAATAGAATTAACTCTAAAACTGCCGAGGTTTTTAATCATTACAATGAACTTCAACTCTTGCAAAAAAATGAATACAGCAAGCGTGAGGCAGAACTTAAGGTAAAACGCGAGGAAATGCTCGAAGAAATTGGTGCAGAAATAACGGCCAAACAAATTGAATTTAATCAATTAAAAAGTGAAGAAAAAGTAATACAAAATACCCGTTATTACGAAAATGAAATTAAGAGTCTGGAAAATGAGTTGGCAGAATTGCGGGCTATTAGCTATAAAAACAAAAGCGAAAAGGCCATTAAACAAAACATGGTGAATACCCTTCAACGAGAATGGGAAGCCCTGGAGCAAAAGTTAAAGTCGTCTTTGAGCAACAGAATTAACCAAACCAATAATGAAATATTAAAGGTAAAAGCAGAAATTCAGGAAATTGAGAATAAGTTAAACATTCAGCACGATGCATTTTATGGATACTTGGAGAAAAATGTAAAAAACTGGCACCAAACCATTGGGAAAGTTGTAAATGAAAAACTACTCTTTCGTACCGATTTAAATCCTCAACAAACCCAAGAAACAGCCAATACGCTTTATGGTATCAGTCTTAACCTTGAGCCTGTTGAAGTAGTTTCTAAATCAATTGAAGAATATCAACACGAAAAAAATCAACGCCTGGCCCAAATTCGCGATTTGGAAGAAGCTATGAATCAATTTCAGGCAGCTAACAACGAAGAAAAAATGCTTGCCGCCGATAAATTTGGAAAACAGCTTGGCGAATTGAAAGAAGAGGTAAAAGTTCTTTCTTATTCACTCGAATTAGCCGATAAACGAGAGAAAAAATTAGTTTCTGAATTGGAGGAATGGAGAGTAAAAGCAGGTAAAGAAATAGAGGAGTCGCTCATGGGTAACCGTCAGCGATTGAATATAATAGAAGAAGAATTAGCGCTCTTAAACAGAAAGAAAAACACCCTGCTCGAAGATTTCAACAAGCAACTGGAAAAGCTTTTAGTGTATAATGAAGAGAGGTTGGCTGATTTAAAAGCCAAACAAGAAAAAGAAGTGTCTGAGATGGAGGTGGAGAAGAAAAACCGTATTAAAGAATTTGAGCAAAAAGAAGAAGAACTTACCAAAGAACGCGAAAGCAACTTTAAAAATAAAGGGGTTGATGCCAAACAGTTGAAACAAACCGAGAACAGAATTAAAGAAATTCAGGAGGCTCTCAAAGAAATAGAACAATACAGCCAGTTGGTTAACGATTACCTAAAAGATAAGCGAGAGCTCTTTGACAAGTTGCCCGACTTAATACAAAAGAAAGAAGAGTTTGTAAAAGCAAACATTCAGTTATTGGAGCAGTTGGAAGAAGCTACACGAAAATATAATTTAAAGCGAATGGAGCTGAACAAGCAAAAACGCGCTTTTGATGAGGAGTTAATTGAATTTAATAACGGAATAAACTTTTTTAGTAATAACTTTCGAGAAACACCGGTATACGCTAAATATGCAGATATTATAGAACGTGCAGAGCCTAAGCGTACCAACTATAATATAATGGATTTATGTACGCAATTACTAAAGAATGATTCTCATTTTAACGAAGAATACGGTGCTTTTCAGCGATATGTAAATGAATTTGCAGGTAAGTTTAGAATCGACAATCACTTCAATTTTGTTATAAGGAACGATGCCACACAGGGAGAATATGAACGTTTTGCCCAAAACCTACGATCCTTTATAAACGAAAATAAAATAGAGCTTTCCATAGCCGAAACCGCAACTCAAATAGGACTGGTTACCGATAGTATTGCTACGAAAGTAAAAGAATTAAGCGGTCAGAAAGATAAAATACAACATATTATTTCACTCATTGCCGAAGATTTTAAAAAGGCAGAGTTTGAAGAAAGCAAGCTCATTGAGTTTATCAAAATCAGGCTGGAAGAGTCTGATAACAAAGTATACAAGCTCCTTAAGAAAATTCAGGAGTTTAGGGAAGAAAATGGACTGGTATATAACGAAGGATTATTCAATACGGATTTTGCTACCGGAACTAAGAGAGAAATAAGTGCCAGAGCAGTAAAACTACTCGAGCAACTACGAACTGCCATTAAGGAACAGGAGCAGGAAGAGATTAGACTGCAAGATTTATTTGAGCTCAAATTTAATATCAAA
Organism: uncultured Akkermansia sp.; assembly: GCA_964585565.1. GTDB lineage: Bacteria > Bacteroidota > Bacteroidia > B-17B0 > Aurantibacillaceae > Aurantibacillus. The sequence continues at coordinate 301,230 of CAZPEC010000001.1, forward strand.
GAAGGAATGAATGAAACCGGTTGGACGCATCGTATTGATAGCATAGGTAGCACCGGAACAGATATCCTGGTAAAAGCAATTATCTATATTACCTTATTGCATGTGTTTATTAAAGAATCGTCGCATAGAAGCAGTAAAGAATTTAAGGTACACTGTATTATTGATGAAGTTGGGCAAATATCGGCACACTACCTTCGTGAGCTGTTGCGTTTTGCTAAAAACAGAAATATAATGATGATTAACGGGTTACCCAACAAATCCGGCTTGGAAAGCCATTATAAATTTACTTACCAGTTCCGTAGAGAAGAAAATAATAATGTGCGCATATTCCCAAGCATAGTTACGGAGGTAGAGGCCTAATATTTAACCTATGGATGCGTTAAAACTTCAGAGTACGGGTGCCGAAGTAAAAAAATGGCAATATTTTTTAGCCGGTTTGGGCTATACAAAAGTAAAAGCCGATGGGCGCTTTGGTAAAATAACTTATGAGGCTACTAAAGACTTTCAAGCTAAGCATAATTTAAAACCCGATGGGGTGGTGGGGCAACTTACTTTTAAAAAGGCTATGGAGTTGGGCTATATGCTCATTCAAAATCCGCCTGATAAAGATAAAACAGGTTTTCATTGGCCTCCACCGCCTAATTTTAAGCCACTAAACACAGCCGATATGCAACGCCTTTTCGGTAAGTTTGAATATACAGCTGCTTCAGATGGCAAAATTAACATTAAGGGAAATTGGAAAAGTGATAACATTGTACGTATTGAAATTCCTCATTTAAAATTAATAGGTCCGTACTTTCCAAAATCTATAGAAGTTCATAAAAAGGCAGCAAAGCCCATGATGAATTTGTTTAACGATTGGCATAAAGCCGGGTTGATGGATTTAGTGTTAAGTTATGGGGGGTGCTTTGTACCTCGTTTAATGAGAGGTTCCAACAATTTAAGTCGCCATGCCTGGGGAACAGCTTTTGATATAAATATGGCGTGGAATGGCCTAGGTGTTATTCCTCCTGGAGCAAACGAAAAAGGAACGGTACGGCCACTGGTGCAAATTGCCAATAAACATGGGTTTTATTGGGGTGGTCATTTCTCCAGATTAGATGGAATGCATTTTGAATTGGTAAAAATTTTCTGATTTGATAAGACTTAACGCAGGAGAGAACAAGGCAAATGTGTCTACGTATCTTATCTCCATCCTCCCCCTAAAGCTCTGTATAGTAGTATTCTTGCTTCTAGTTGTTTGAGGCGAATTTCTACCAGTTCCATTTTTGATTCAAGCGCTTCACGTTGTGTAAATAATACTTCTCCATAATCCGCTTTTGCGTAGTTAAATAGCCCATTAGAAATATTAATAGACTGCGTTAAAATATCAACTTCCTTTTGTTTAGTGTTAAAACTATTGGAGTAATTTTTAATTTTATTTATTTGATTATTAACTTCTATATATGCGTTCATAACGCTTCTTTGATAGTTATATAAAGTTTGTGAATGTTTGGCTTTGCTTGAGTTATAAAGAGCTTTTATAGCGTTTCTGTTAATAAGCGGAGCAATTAAATCTCCTGCCAAATTGTATAGGATAGATTCCGGACTCAATAAAAGAGTGGCTTTAAATGCCTGAAGCCCTGCTCCACCTCTTATGCCAAGTGATGGGTAAAAATTAGCTCTGGCACTTTTTATATCCATTAATGCAGCCTGTATTTCCAGTTCGCTTTTTCTGATGTCAGGCCTGTTTTCAATTAATTGGTAAGGAGTTCCTACTTTTATTGAGTCAAATGTTAGTGTTAAAAAGTTGGCAGAATTTCTTTTTATTGTTTGCGGATATGACCCTGTTAGAAAATTTATGCGATTCTCTGTTTCAATAATTTTTTGTTTGATTGAGAACTGAAGATTTTGAGTGTTTAGTAATTGCGCTTCAAAACGATTAACAGCCAGTTGTGATACCTTTGCTGATTCTTTTTGTTGTTTTACCACTTTTAAAGCAGCAGATTGAATATCTACATACATTTCAAGAATAGTTAGCGTATTATCTAAAGCGATTAGTTCGTAGTAAGATTGAGCTATTTCAGCAATTAAGTTAGTTACTAAGAAATTTTTCCCCTCTATTCCGGCCATGTATTTCAGCATAGCTGATTTTTTACTATTTCTTAATTTTTTCCATATATCAATTTCCCAAGATGTATACGCATTCATTCTAAAGTCAGACAGAGGAACCGGAAATTTATGATTATCCATTATGTTTAGTTGGTCATCAACAGATCCGTTCCTTGTGTATTTTCCTTCTTTTTCAAATCCTGACCCACCACTTAATCCCATAAAAGGCAGATACTCTCCTTTTCTTGCTTTTACTTCATTTTTACTTATTTCTATTTCTTGTAAAAAAATATTTAGTTCTTGATTATTTTTTAAGGCTTTATCAATTAAAGACGAGAGTGCGGTATCATTAAAAAATGCCTGCCAGTTTATTTCTGAGCTGTTTATTGTATCGTTTGTATTAGGGTAGTATTTAGGCATATCGATACTTAATTTTTTTTCTTCCTTACTTATTCTGCAACCACCAATAAGTAGTGTGAAAATGACAACCCCAATGTTTAATATCCAGTATGTTTTTTTCATTTTTTGTTTCTTTTTATTTTAGATAATATCCTTGATATTTTTTTTATATGAAGAAGGTTTGATTTTTTTATGTTACTGTTAGTTATTTCTTCACTTAAAGGATTTACAGCTTCATCTCTTATTAACTTTTTATTATCTGCCCAACTTCCTATTATATAATATAATCCCGGTATGATTATTACTCCAAAAAGAGTACCAATAAGCATACCTCCAAGTGCAGATGAGCCAATGGTTCTATTAGCTATTGCTCCTGCTCCTGTTGCTCTTGCCAATGGGATTAAACCTGCAATAAATGCAAACGAAGTCATTACAATAGGTCTTAGCCTAACTTTAGCGCCTTCTATGGCAGCTTCCTTTACGCTTATTCCCTGATTTCTTCTTTGTATAGCAAACTCGATAATTAATACGGCATTTTTTCCAAGCAATCCTACCAGCATAATTAGCCCAATTTGTGAATAGATGTCATTTTCCAGTCCTAATATTTTTAATACAAAGAATGAGCCAAATATTCCGGCAGGAAGAGATAGTAATACAGCAAAAGGAATAATAAAACTTTCATATTGTGAAGCCAGTACCAGATAAACAAATACCAGTACAATAATTAAAATATAAAGAGATTCATTTCCTCTTATATTTTCATCATATGAAATGCCTTCCCAAGCTATGTCATAACCATGTGGTAAAACTTCTGAGGCTGTTTTTTTAATTGCTTCGATAGCATCTCCGGTTGTATAACCCTCCGCCGGAACTCCCCTTATTGCGGAGGATGTATAGAGGTTATACCTGGTAATTTCATTGGGTCCTTGTGTTTTTTTTAAGCTGATAAAGCTTGAGTAAGGAACCATTTCATCACGATCATTTTTTACATAAAGATTCAGAAGATCTGTTGGTATTTTTCTGTAGTCGGGGTATGCTTGTGTGTATACTTTAAAAAAGGAGTTAAATCTGGTAAATCCTTGTTCGTACGTGCTTCCAATTAATATGTTAAGATTTTCCATTGCTTTACCAATGGAAACTCCTTTCTGCATAGCTTTTTCATTATCTATAACAATTTCATATTGGGGATAATTTGCGGCATAAAAAGTAAATAAACCTTCCAGTTCTTTTCGTTTTTTTAATGCATCCATAAAAAGTTTGTTAACCTTATCAAATTCTTGGTAATCTGTGGTAGGATTTTTATCAATCAGCCTCAACGAAAAACCATCAGATGAACCATATCCGGGAACGGCAGGTGGCTCAAAAAATTCAACTATAGCACCTAAATTCTTTGTCTTTTCTTCCAATTCTTCAATAATTTCTTTTATAGAACGCTTTCGTTCTTCCCAATTCTTTAGGTTTATTAAACAAGTACCGGCGTTTGATCCTCGGCCTTCTGTAAGTATTTCATATCCTGCTAATGAGGTAACAGAGTGTATGTCACTGATTTCTTTGGTTATTTTTTGTAGTTCTTGTGAGACTTCATTTGTTCTTTCCAGAGTACTTCCCGGTGGTGTTTGTATAATCGCATAAATTTGTCCCTGATCTTCGTTAGGAATAAATCCGGACGGCAATGTTTGATTTACTCCCAGTATGCCAATAGAGAAAAATCCAAGTAGTCCGTAAGTAATTACCTTTCTGTTTACAATTATTTTTAGTAAGGATGTGTATTTCCCTGTAAGATTATCAAAGTGTTTGTTGAACCAATCAATAAATTGGTTAATGGGAGTTTTCTTTTTGTGATGATTTTTTTTCAAAATCATTGCGCAGAGTACGGGGGTTAATGTTAATGCAACAACTCCCGATAGTATAATGGAGCTGGCCATGGTTATTGCAAACTGTTTATAAAAGATACCTACGGGCCCGGTCATAAAAGTAATCGGGATGAAAACGGCTGTCATAACTAAGGTAATGGCGATTACAGCTCCGCTAATTTCTTTTAAAACTTCTTTAACAGCTGCGTAGGGAGACAAATGTTTTTCTTCCATTTTGGCATGAACAGCTTCAACAATAACAATAGAATCATCCACCACAATACCTATTGCTAAAACCAGCGCAAACAGTGTAATGAGATTTATGGTTAATCCAAACAACTGCATAAACATGAAGGCTCCTATTAGAGATACCGGTACAGAGATAATAGGGATTAGGGTTGAGCGTAAATCACCTAAAAATATAAACACAACCAGTGCTACCAATATAAACGCCTCTATGAGTGTATGAATAACTTTATGTATAGATGCATCGACAAATTTTGAAACATCATAATTTATTTCATACTTCATTCCCGGAGGAAAATCTTTTTCTAATTCTTTGAGTTTTTCCTTAGTTTTTTCAATTACTGCACTGGCATTTGTACCGAAATTTTGTTTAAGAACAATAGACGCAGACGGATATCCGTCTTTATTGGAGTAAATATCAAAAAATTCACTACCCAATTCAACTTTTGCAATATCTTTTAGTTTAAGTAGTTCCCCTTCGGCATTTGCTTTAATGATGATATTTTCATACTCTTCAGGTTTATTAAACCTGCCTTTATAAGTTAAGGTATATTCAAGCGATTGAGCTTTCTTACCCGATGCCTGACCAAGCCTCCCGGGTCTTCCTATAATGCTTTGCTCTTCTAAAGCCTTCATTACCTCTTCAGTTGACACATTATAAGCTCTCATTCTGTCAGGTAGTAACCATACACGCATGGCATATGTTCTGCTTCCGAGAATTTGAGCTCTACCCATTCCGTTAATTCTTTGTAATTCCGGTATAATAGTAGTATAAGCATAGTTGTATAAATATTTTTCATCAGTATTTTTATCGGTGCTGTATAGGTTTACGTACATTAGCATACTTGGTTGAATAGGAGTAATAATCAATCCTTCTCTTTGTACTAGAGGTGGCAGATTATTCATGATAGCGTCTACCCTTGTTTTTACATTAACAACTGCCATATTTGGATCCGTTCCCGGTTCAAATACTACTTGAATAACGGCTTCTCCTGCACTTGTGGCATCAGAAGTAAGATAAAGCATTCCTTGGACGCCGTTTATGGCTCTCTCCAGAGGAATTAGTGTTGACTCAATAAGGATTTTTGCACTTGCTCCGGGATAAGCTATGAATATGTTTACCCTTGGAGGAGCAATTTCCGGAAATTGAGATACCGGCCTGGATTTAATAGATAAAATTCCTAAAAAAATAACGGCTACTGATATAGAAATAGCCAGTACAGGCCGTTGAATGAATTTTGCAAACATTTGTATTATATTTTTATTCTGCGTGCATGTGATTTAATTCTTCTACTATTTTATCTAGAGATAATAATACATAATTGACGTGTTGACCATTTTTCACTTTGCGTAGTCCATCTGTCAAAATAACATCTTTGTTATTTATTCCTTTTTCAACAGTATAGAGATGCTGTAATTCGTGGCCAACCTCAATTTCTTTAGCTTCGGCAATGTTTTCGTTATTGATAACAAATACGTATTTCTTATCTAATATTTCGAATGTTGACTTTTGAGGTATAAATAATTTTTTATTGAGTTTTACAGGCATTAAAATGTTTCCGGTTTCACCGTTTCTTAGTATTCCGGAAGGATTTGGAAAAGTTGCTCTGAAAGCAATATTTCCTGTTTCATTATTAAAATCAGCCTCAATGGTTTCAATATTTCCATCCTCCTCATAAACCTGATTGTTTGCTAATTTTAGTTTTACGCGGATGACGCTATCCTTCTTTTTATTAGTTATATAATTTAAATACTCAGTTTCGGGAACATTAAAATAAACCCATGTTTTACTGTTATCCGACAATGTAGTCAGCAAATCGCCCTCAGAAACAAGACTGCCAACTCTCACATCATAAAAACGACCAATCATACCGTCAAAAGGAGCTTTTATTTCGGTAAAATTTAAGTGAGCCTGTGTTAAAGCAAGTTCCGACTTTGCTTTTTTTAGTTTAGCCTCGGCTAATGCAAGTTCATTTTTTGAAACTATATGACTATCGGCCAATGCTTTTGCGTTCTGGTACTCTATCTCAGCAAAATTTACTTCTGCCTGAGCCTTTTGAGTTTCCGCCTGGTATATTACAGGTATAATAGTAAACAAGAGCTGTCCCTTTTTAACTTGTTGCCCTTCGTCAATAAAAATTTTCTGAATATATCCTTTTTCTAATGCTCTCAGTTCAATGTGCTGAATTGAACGAATTTGACAAACATATTCTTGGTATACTAGTGTGTCTTTAATAATGGGGCGAGTAGCATAAAAACTCTCTTCTTTCTTTTTATTCTCGGAATTTTTGCAGCTATTAATACCTAATAATAAGATTAATAAAATGATTATATTTTTTACTTTATTGGTATTCATAATTTTTTGTTATTAAACTCTCTAATGAGATTTATTAAGAAATGCACAAAATGTTCTATTAATTACTTAACAGAAAAATTGCAGACTATTTATCAGAGAATTTTATGAAAGAAAGCTTTTCCAAGAGTGGAAAAGTATGTAAAGGGGTGGTTTTTGTGTACTTACAGAGCTGTTTTGCCGTAAAATAGGTTGAGAAAAGGTATTTTTTACAAGATGATAGGTTAATTCCTGTGTTAAATTAACAGAAGGAATCTCGTTATTTTCGTCACTATTTTCTTCGTTTTCCTGAGCTTCCTCAAAATTTGATAGAGTGGAAAGCAAAGATTCTGCTAAACGGGTATTTTCACGAAAACCTTTTGCGTGTCCGGTATTAGCCTCTGATTCCGAATATCTGAAAAATGATTTAGTAGAACTTAATGCCGAAACAGCATTAAATCCAATTAATACAATCAGCAGAATTTTAGAAATTTGTTTGCAGATATTTAATCGGGTTGACATTACTTGCAGTTACAAAGGTACATAATTTTAAAAATAGTTATACTATTTAATATATTTTTGCATTTAATCCCTTATTTTTCCTGTTATAGAGATAATTTTTATACTACTTTCTCCTATTATTTTCTCTTCTTTTTCTGTAAATAGATAATTGCTTTTTATAATATTATACAAGCTGTCATTAGACACCAATACATTTTCTCCTTCCTTAAAAACGCCTTTTTTGGTGAGTAATAACACTTTTTTCTGCTGTTCAAATTTATATTTATAAAACAGTAATGAACCCGGCCAATACGCATAGTATGCCGTTAGAGTATCGGGAAGTTGTTTTTCTTTGCTTTTTATATATAAGAATTGTTCTGAGGCTTCCAGTTCTCTTTCTTCATTTTTGATGGTATTTCCTTGTGATTGTCTGAACATCTGATAGTAGGGATAACAAAAAATTAAGGCTAAAAATCCTATATTTTTTGCAATGGATGTAAAATTTATAATCCGAACACTCTCTCGTAAGGCTACTGCTGAAATGATTGATAAATAAGGATACACAGGCGCATCGTACCAATGCAATTTTGTTTGGGAAACACTTATAAGGAAAATAAAGGTAACAGATAAGATTACTAAAAATAAATTGACGGATGATGTTTCTCGTTTTTTAAACGAGATAATTACTCCAAAAATGAATGGGATAAACCAAATAGAGAACTTATCATTGACTATATTTTCAATATAAAAGTACCAGTTTTCGGAATGGTTGTCAGTTACGCTAGTTAATCTACCTGCATCAGTCTGTATAGTTTTCCATATATATCCGGGAGCATCTTGTTCTCTCAGCCAAAAAAATAAAAAAATGGTAGCTAAAAAAAATATAATTCCGATATAACTTAACGGAGCCAGAAAAAATTTTTTAATTTTTTTTTGAATGATAAGAATGATTAAGTACGCTGGTACAAACAGAAGACAAGCATACATTTTAGTTAAAAAAGCCATAGTCATAAATAAAAAAAACAGTAGTATGTTTTTTCCGGAGTTGTTTATAATGAAATGTATAAATGAGACATTGGCCAATAAACAAAATAGCGTAAAAACAGAATCTGTATCGCCGGTACGAGCTGTGTGAAAACCAATAAACCCTTTAGAACAAAGCAATATTAAGGAAGCCAACCAAGCTGTTTGCTCGTCATGCCACTTTTTTACAAAGTAAAAAACAATAAAAACACTTATAACTGCTGCAATTGCCGATGGTAAGCGAACAGCCAGCTCGTTAAAGCCAATCAATTTAATAAACAAAATTTGAAACCAAATCAGCAAAGGTGGTTTAGTGTTAAAAAAATCAGGTATTCCTTCAAAATAAGGACTGAAGTATTTTCCGTTTTGAATCATTTCATAGGCATTTACGGAGTAAACAGATTCATCCCACCAGCGGATATGAAAAGAGTCTAGTTTTAAAAAAATTATCGGAAATGCCAAAATGCTTAAAATGATATACGGATATAATCTGCCAATCACTCCGTGAATTTAAGAATTAAAGGGGAATTATAGTTTTTAATATGCTGACTTTTGTGGCATTAATTTGTTTTTTCTTTATGCTTTTTTTTATTAACCCATTGCCAGTACACATAACCGTAAATAGGAAGTTTTAAATCTTTGTATACATTAATATCCGGAAAATAGGCGAAAATACTTACCAGTTCAACTCTAAGGCATCGTAAAAAACCATACCTGTTTTTATAAAAAGGAGCTAATCGAAAACCATAAGTAAACTGCCTTTTATGTGGTAAGTTTTCAATATAGGTAAAAGTACTTCCCAGGGAGTATACCGCATAATAGGAAACTCTTTTATGAGGTCTGTAATCTATACCCACTGAGAAATCAGGGCTTATTACCTTTTTGTAATATTTACTTATTGGATTTATGGTGTCTTTATTGCTCATCCATAAATCCTCTTGGTATACAGCACCAATAGATGCGTGTACATGTAAATGTTTTTTTATTTTCCATGAGCTGTTAAATCTGGTAAATCCTCCTGTGCCTTTTTTCCTAACCTTGAAATCTTTATCGTCATATCTGGTGATGGTATCCCAAATATGGAACAGCATCGTTTCGTTGGCAAAAGAAGGAACTAGTTTTTTTTGTTCCAAAAACTTATATCTAACGTTTGTGCTTAATATTGGTAATCTACTGGGGGTTAAAAAACCAAAGAAAAAAGGTAGTAAATCTAACTCTAGTGTGATTTTGTCTGTTATTCCTACCATTGCCCAACTGGGAAAAGGTAATGAGGTTGGAGATTGAGCATAAATCCATTCCTTTTTCTTTAGAGTATAAGCCGTAGGCTGGTCTCCCGGATGAAGAAAAACATCTGTTTGAAGACCTTCTAAAGCGGTTGTAGAATCTTTATCCTTTTTCTGAGCATTATTATAAGATACAATAAAAAGAAAAAAAAGGATGAGCAACAACTTGAGGTGCTTTTCCCCCATCAAAAGAATATTGTCACTATTTTTTGAGTAATTCAGCTAATTTAATCAATCGTGAGGTAATGCAAACCAACACTATTCTTTCACAATTCTGTAGTATTTGCTTTCTTCAGTATTGTTCATATTAATTCCAACAAGGTAAATTCCTGCGGGCAGGTTGCTAAAATTAACTTTAACACTATCTTCTTCGTTTACATGAAAGCGCTTAACTGCCTGTCCCAGAGTATTGATAATTGTTATGTTTGCCTGTATTTTTTCAGAAAATTCAATATTCAGTATGTTGTTAACAGGGTTAGGGTAAATATTTAGTTTTGAAAGAATTTCTGTTTCGCTTAACGAAGTACAATTATTCACCGTTACACTCAGCGTTTTTGTGTTTGTACATCCATTATTACTGCCGGTAATGGTGTATATGGTAGTAGAAGAGGGACTCAAATTTTGTGATGACCCGGTTAAGTTACCCGGATTCCAGGTGTAGGAAGAGGCTCCGGATGCAGAAACTAATGTAGATGAGCCAGAACAAATTACTGCATTATTAACGGTAATAGTGGGCAGCGGTGTTACGGAAACAGTTGCCATGGCACTGTTTGTGCAGGTTCCATTACTCCCTATAATGGTGTAATTAGTAGTGTTTGGAGGATTAAGCGTTTGTGTGGCACCCGATAAACTGCCCGGATTCCAGGTGTAGGTACTGGCACCGGAAGCTGTAAGAACAACCGGATTTCCGGCACAGGTTGATGCGGAAGATACTGAAATATTCGGAGCACTGACTACGCTGATGGTTTTACTTAAAGGACTGGAAGCGCCCACGCCATTAGAAACAACGAGTGTAATGGTATAGTTTCCGGGAGATGCATAACTGGTAGAAGTGTTTTGAAGCGACGAAGTAGCCGGACTTCCTCCCGTCATGGTCCAGGTATAATTTGTTGGTGAACCACTTGATAAATTGGTTAAATTAAGCGATTGGTTAACGCAAATGGAAGCAGGAATATTAAATGAGGCTGTTGGAACAACTATGGAGCAGGTAGAAGCGCTTATCTGTGTCATGGGGTTTTGGCCGCAAACGCCGGGTGATGTATTTCGGCTCATTACGTTGTTTCCGCCAATAATATCGGTGCTTGATAAAACCCGCTTATTTTGAGCAGGGCCTATAGAGTAGTGCATCACATTGGCTGTGTTAATTACATGGGAAAGTTGGTGCCCATGCCCCAGTTCATGCAACGCTACCGATTCAAAATCGAACTGGCTGCCGGTAGCATTGGCAGGCCCGTATTGCCAGTTGGTGCCGTCATCAAAACAAATATCCAGTTCAGATACGTAGAAGTATACGTTCGGTCCCATTGAACAGCCACTGAAATAACTTGTACAACGTCCAAGTACTCCCGATGGAAGCTCGGTACCTATATCAAATCGAACTACGTTTACCCCGTCTAATGCAATGGTGTTGGTGGTGGCTGTGGGCCCTAAAGGCCAGTTAATGTATGTATTACACCTCCATGAATTTAAAGCTCTTATAAAAGAGTTTTTGGCAGCCGTATTGGCATCAAACCCGGTAAACATTCTCCAGGTAACTCCTCCTTGCCCATTGGTACTTACATGGCGAGTATTATATATAGTACTGTTACTTGTATTAAATACGTTAAGTTCACCGTGATTAATGGTTAAGGTTTGAACGCTAAGCGTAGGGCTGTTTGCTATAGTGAGGCGAATTTGCCCTGTTCCTGCTGTTCCGCTAACGGTGCCGGCACGCGTAGGAATCATTACCTGAATTTGTGTGTTGGTCCAGCTTACGTACTGTGAAGGGTGAGGTTGGATAAAAGTAGAGCCCCCATCGTCGGCATTTCTAAATTCTACGAAATTGGAAGAGTTTTGAACAGTTCCGAATCCGCTTCCGGTTATTGTAAGTATACTAAATGTACCGGCAGTACTTACTAAGGGTGAGATATTTGATATGGCTGCAGCTATTGATAAATTACTATTCAGTTTAGCATTTTGTGCGTTGTTGTATGCAGGCAAAGATGTTTTCAAAATATCCCCTATGCTCTTGTATAAGTTTTGGTTTATATCCGGGTAGTAATTGAAATGATCTTTGGCACTATTCTCTCGGGTGTTAAACTTAATAAATCCCTGTTCATCGGCATAGGTTGTGTAAACCGGATAACCAAACTGGGAAGTTTTGTTTGTAGGGTTAATCATAAAAACACCCTCCTCATCGGGAATAAGTTTAAGAGCAGGTTCAACTACCTGCTTCATTAATTCTACCTCTCCGCCGTCGGTAATAATTTCAATAAAGGGGGAAGTTAAGTTGCCTTTTAACACAGTATGAACCTCAATTTTGTTGGAGGTATATATATAGTTATGAGCCTCATTCCAAAATGATTTTTGGCTGAGCACCTTGCCTTGAATAATCACTTGGCTATTGTTTACCCGTTGCTCAAGCGATACAGGATAAAGCATACACTGTGCAACAAGAAGCGAACCTGCCGACAATAAAAACAAAACAGACGATAGTAAATATTTTTTCATGGTAATTTTTTTGGATGTAGTGCTAAAGATAACGAAAAACAACTATTGCTTGCAATAGGAACAAAGTTCTCACTAAATAAACAATAAATTAACAATTTGCCCCAGATGGTTGCTTTTTTGATACCATTTCACTACCTTGTGTAGTTAATTTTTAATTACATAAACTAAAATCCCCCAAACACATGAAAAAAATTATTACTTTTTTTCTTGCCCTCGCCTTAGGTTTATTCTTTACAAAGGCTCAGGTACATTTTAAACTGGCATCTTATGCGCAAGAACTTGTATTTGATTCAGAAAATAAACCTGTTTATTTGAAGCTCAAGGAGCAATTACAGGTTCCTGAGTCGGAATCAGCAGCATACATACAGTCTTTACTCATGTCAAAAGGGGGAACCCAACTTTTTTTGATTCGGAAAGAAGAAGATGTTTTGGGATATATGCATTATCGTTTCGGTATTAAACTGGGTGATTTGCCAATTTACGGTAAACAAATTGTAGCTCACTGTAAAGAGGGAAAACTTATTTCATTTAATGGGGATATGGAGGATTTTTCATCCGCAGGTTTGTTATTTTCATTAACGGAACAAGTTGCCCTTTCTAAGGCGCTGGCTAAGGTAAACGCTCGCCATTATATGTGGCAAAACAAAGAGGAGGAGGAACACATGCGTAGGGTATTAAATCAACCTGATTTTACCTACTATCCTCATGGTAAAAAAGTTGTTTTCGAAAAAGAAGGCAAATTTTTTCCGGCTTGGATGTTTAACATATATGCCGATGCACCTCTGTATAGAGCTAACGTATTTGTTCACGCATCTAGCGGAAAAATACTGGATGAACATAATCTTATATGTACTGCCGATGTTCCTGCAACAGCATCAACCAAATACAGCGGTACCCAAACCATAACCTGCGACCAACAAACGCCCACCTTGTACCGACTTCGAGAAACACAAAGGGGGAATGGTATTGAAACATATAATTTGAACAATACCTCTAACTATAATGCAGCTACCGATTTTACAAATAGTAGTACTTCGTGGACGGTAGTAAATGTAGATCAGGCAGCTACCGATGCTCATTGGGGCGCCGAAATGACCTACGATTATTATTGGAATATACATAACCGCAACAGTATAGACAATAACGGATTTAAATTGCTTAGTTATGTACATTATAATACCAACTACAACAATGCCTTTTGGGATGGGCAACGCATGACCTACGGAGATGGAAACGGAACTACCTTTACTATTTTAACCGGTTTGGATGTTTGTGGTCACGAAGTTACTCATGGTTTAACGTCAAACTCTTCGCAATTAATTTACAGTAACGAATCAGGAGCTTTGAACGAGAGCTATTCCGATATTTTTGGAACCATGGTTGAAAACTATGGAAGACCAAATAATTGGGATTGGAAAATAGGCGTAGATATTACGCCGAATGGTAACGGTATAAGAAACATGCAAAATCCAAAGCAATTTAATCATCCTAACACTTATCAAGGGCAATACTATTACACAGGTCCTAATGATAATGGAGGAGTACATACTAACAGCGGAGTAAGTAATTTTTGGTTTTATCTTCTCTCTGCGGGAGGTACGGGAACGAATGATGTTTCCAGCTCTTACACGGTAAATGGTATCGGGATGCAAAATGCAGCTAAAATAGCTTTTCGTGCCTTAACGGTTTATTATACACCCAATACTAACTTTGCCAATGCAAGAATTTTATCTATTCAGGCTGCAAAAGATTTGTTTGGGGTGTGCAGTAATGAAGTAATTCAGACTACCAATGCCTGGCATGCGGTTGGTGTTGGCGCACAATATAATCCTTCAGTTATTAATCCTGATTTCACAGCCAATTTAACCAGTTATTGTTCATTGCCGGCTACCGTAAATTTTAATAACACCACGGTTAGCGGCTCATCGTACTTCTGGGATTTTGGTGATGGAGGTACATCTACGGCTACCAATGCGGTATATTCTTACACCGCAAATGGAACCTATCATGTTAAACTAAAAGCCGTTGGTTGCAACAGTAATGTAGATAGCATTATTAAAACCTCTTATATTACCATAAATGCTCCTGCTAATCCTCTGACAACGGGCGCATCAACCTGTGTTAGTGGTGCATTAACCTTAACTGCTTCGGCACCGAATATAATTAAATGGTATAGTAATCCTTCTCTTACCACACAGGTAGGAAGCGGAACATTATTTACAACACCAACACTTACTTCATCAACTACCTATTATGTGGTGAACACAACAACTAATGCATCGGTAAATGGGGGTATTTTAACGAACACGGGAGGAGGAAATTTGAATAACAATACACATTACCTGATATTTAATGTGCTTAGTGGAGCTATGCTGGAAACTATTGACGTATATGCTGCAGCGGCAGGAAATGCTACTATTCAACTGCGTAATTCAAATAATACGGTATTAAATTCATTTCCGGTTAGTTTGGTTAGTGGCTTAAATACAGTTACTCTAAATCTCTCTCTTAGTCCCGGAAATAACTATAGGTTGGGCTTAAGCCAGAACACGAATCTTTCTATGTACAGAAGTAATACCGGAGTAAGTTATCCCTATAATATTGCTTCTTGCGTTAGTATTCACAATTCCAGTGCCGGAAGCGGGTTTTATTATTGGTTTTATAATTGGAAAGTTAAAAAAGATGATTGTGTAAGCGCTGCTGTTCCTGTAACTGCAGTTATAAATCCATTGCCTTCTCTCAATATCACCGCCAGCTCCGGAACCACGATATGTCGTACTGCCCAACCGGCTACACTAATAGGCACTCCTTCGGGCGGCACATTTTCCGGAAACGGAGTTTCAGGAAATCAGTTTAATCCATCTGTAGGAGTAGGGGTTTATACTGTTACCTACAGCTATACCGATGCAAATTCATGCAGTAATACAACCAGTTTGTTGATGACGGTGGTGGAATGTACCGGATTAAATGAACAGTCGATATTTGCTGATGTACTGTTGATGCCAAATCCGGCCACGGATTTTATTAAACTTAAAAACATACCATTCGGAACAGACATTAAAATTTCGGATGTTACAGGAAAGGTAATTTTTGAGGTAATGAATGGTAAGCATGATGTTGAGATTCAAACGGCTACCTTTGCTCCGGGTATTTACTTTATCAGATTACAAAATCGTGAGGGATTGGGTTCTGGAGTTTTTAAAGTAGTAAAACAATAGTGTTTTGTCAGAAACGGAAACTTATTCCGTTTCTGATTACATAAACTAACTCGGGTACGCCGGGAGGTTGCCGTGTGTCAAACAATAGGTTGACTCCTATTTTCAGATTAAAGTGGTTGTTTATTCCTACATCGATATTGTTGTCGCTGGCAATGCGGTAGTTTTCGAAATCATTTAATACGGGTTGGTAGAATGTGGTGCTGCTAAAATCAAATTTACTCAGTCCTATATTAAAAGTTACATAACTACTCATTCGATGATTCTGCTGCTTAATGGTTTCAAATGCTTGGCTTTGCTGCTCAAACATGTACATACAACCCACGTATAGTTTATGTCTGTCTTTTTTTATTATTCTTACGCGAGGTCCTATGCCTGCCAAATAACGATAATCTAGCAGAAGAACTCTGTTATATTGAGCTTGCAAAAAGGCTTCTGCAGAAAGCCGGGGAAATAATTTGTAGCCGTATCTTAAATGCTGGTAACCGGAGTTTACGTAGTCTTGGTTGGGGGTTTTAATAACGGCCAAATCACTAATGGCTAAAATTTTATGTCTGTTGTATCTATATTGGGAATGAAAGTTGATACCGAAAGTTAAAATTTGCTGAGTATTTTGAGTAAGATTGAAAACAAAATCTCCTCGGCCCACGAAGCCGTTTGTGTCTTTTAAAAATCGCTTTCCCTCAATGTTAATTACCTGAGATTTTGTATTTGTAAAAATTCCGAATAACAGTAAAAGAATAGATATTATTTTATTTATTCTTGACACTTTCATTTCTCGGTAATAAATCTTTTTTAGATTGAGGTCTTTCTTGATATCGCCATTCGAAGCCCTTTAAATAAAGATCTTCAGTTTTTACTTCCTTAATTGGCGTGATACTTCCTTGCGGTTTACTGTATAGTGTTGCTCTTTCAACTTCATCGTTTTTAAACCACATGTGCATATGGCTACAGGTAGTTTTATTCAATCCTACGTAACGGTTTTTGTCTTTCACGAAATAAAGAACTTCCACATTGTCCAGTAATATGGTTTTTCGGATGCTGTCATCTTCAAAAAAAGCCTCAATAGATTTACAGCTTAATTGGTTATAATATTTTTCCGTAACAGAATCAGCTTGGTTTATAAAAAATGCGTTTTCCTTTAACAAAAATCCTTTAATGGATTGATTGTTTAAATAAATATTAATATGTTTTGCGGTACCTTGAGATCGGTTAGACCAAAGAACAGGATTCCTATGGAGACTCATGGTAGAGTCTTTACTGGAGTAAGATGCTGAGTCGCAGCTGGCTTGTAAATTACTCTTATAAATTTTTACATGATGAAATGCTTTTAGTATGTTGTTGGAACTATCCACGTCTTTATGGAAAAGCGTATCGGCATAAAGAAATAGAGTGTCTTTTTCAATAATGCGGGCATATATGGCATTCCCGGTAACCAGAGCACTGGAATCATTTTGGTTATATAAGGCAAACTGGCCGTATAGCACTGATAGTCCGGAAGAATCTCTTAACTCAATATTTTTAAAAGCCTTCCCAATTTTTTTATTTCGGTCGTAAAAAAGACTATCTCCCCTTAGTTTTTGTTCTTTAGTAACCAGTAAAGCATTTTTACTAAAAGCTGATTTTTCATTTTCTGTATCGTAGTAGCCGTTTTCGCAGTATATGTAATCGTCTTTGCTGATTATAATGCTGGGGCCTAAGAAGTAAGCAGTTTTATTTATGGTATTGTACCGAAGCGTGTCGCACATCATTTTGTAATCCGGATTGGTAAGAACAACATCATATTTAAAGGCAATGTCTTTGCTGGATGAAAAATAGTGTCCGTTCTTACTGGAGAGGGTGTTTTCTTTGTTTACAATAACTCCCCCGTTGTAATAGTTTGCAATGGAATTGGCTACGTCAAAGGTGAGTATGGGAGTGGTTAGTTTCATGTCTTTTTCTGTGCAAACAACACTCCCTTCCAGTATGGCCATTTTGGTATTTGCATCATATAGTAATTTGTTTCCGGTAACAGTAATGCTATCTCCTTTTATAATTTTAATGTTACCTCCGGCCTCCATTCTTTTGTTTCCAAAAAGCAGGGCGCTGTCACAGTAAAGCAGAGTTTCCTCGTGTTCACAAATAACATTTCCTTTTAGTATTTGAGCATCGGATTTTGAACGGTCAAATTCTAAAATATCGGCTTGTTTTATGTTTATGATTTTAGTTTTTTTAGAGTCTTTTACAGGGTCATTTTTTTTGCCTTTTTTATTTTGGGCCTGAGCAGAACCGGCAAGCAAAAGGAATAGTATAATATGTGTGATGTATCTAAGCATTTCTTTTTGTAGGTTCCCAAACACTTGATTTAACTCCCTTTACATAAATTATAAATCCTTTAAGAAGGGCAAAATTCATGCTGTAGAAATGAGCTATGAATAAAGCGGGCTTCATCTTTCCAAGTAGGGGAATAAAAAGAGGTAATATGAATAAGCTCAACTGTGTGCAAGTTAAAATCAGGAAAAATTTGGAATGCATAGAAAGTAAAATACTGCACAATAAAATAATAATGAGAAAGAATGGAGTAAACCAACGGAGCACTTTATGCGATATAAAAGCGTAGCCAATTGCTTTCCATGGTGGCCAAAGTAGATTTTTGTACACAGAAAGGTTTTGGTAATTTCCTATTGATATCCTGATTTTACGTTTATGCTCTTCGGAAGACTGAGACGGCAAATCTTCATAACAAATTGCGTCTTCTTCAAACAAAACTTGCCCCCCTTTATTTATTACTCCCATGGTAATATAAAAATCATCCATGTAATAATTGGGAGGAACCGGGCTATACGATTTTTTTCGAATGGCATAGCAACCTCCTTCTGCACCCATTACAATTCCCCATCGGTTACTTTCCGCCTTTTTAATTTTGTTTTCTATGTTCAGATATCCCTTTTCCAAAGATTGTATGCCTATGTTTTTAGCAGATACTTTTTTAATGTTAGCGCAGACTTGTTCAACTTTTGGATTTGAAAAATTTTTGACCAACTTGCTTATGGTGTCTTTGCTGAAAATAACATTGGCATCGGTTAAGATAAAAATGTCTTCCTGAGCCATACTTGCCAATTTATTTATGATTGCAGCTTTTCCGGTTCTTCCTCCAAAGTTTATCAGTTTTATCTGAGGATATTGTGATGCATATGAGCTGATGATTTCATTGGTTTTGTCGGTTGATGCATCGGAGCCTATGTATATAGATAGTTTGCTTATCGGATAGTTTCCATCCAAAATACTTTTTATTTTTTCTCCTATAACTTTTTCTTCGTTATAAGCGGCAATTAGTAGAGCTACTTCGGGCTCAAAATTTATCGGATTAATTTCATTATCCTTTTTCTTTTTAGAATTAAGCATTTGTAAAGGGTATAAAATGTAGCTATGAATGATACCCAGTAAGCAGATTCCTATGATAATATATAAAAGTTCAGTCAAAGTTAAATGTTTCTTTATAGAACGAAATTAGTTTTTCGGAAACTTTTTTCAGGTTGAAATTTTCTTGGGCAAAATTTTTGGCAGCATTTGCTATGGTAATTTTTTTGTCTTCATTTTCTAGCAGACAGCAAACTGAGTCAATAAACTCTTGGGGGGTATCAGCTAATATAATTTCTTTGCCATTTTGCGTCTTAATACCCTCGGCCCCTATGGATGTGGATACAATTGCTTTACCAAATGCCATTCCTTCAATTATTTTTATGCGTAAGCCGCTTCCGGATAGCAAAGGTACCAGCATGATATCATGATTTGCGTAAAAATCATTTTTATTTTCAACATTTTCTATTATTGAAATTTGCTTGTTTTTGTACTTTTTTATTGATTCAGGCATGTTTCGGCCTGCTATTACAAGTATACAATCCGGGTGTTTTTTGCTGATTTGTTTCCAACAGTTTTCCAAAAACCATTCGGCGGCTTCTACATTGGGCATCCAATCCATGGCTCCGAAATAAAATATATTTTTTCCGGTATTTGAAGTTTTGTTGGGTAAAATATAATCTTCCGGATTTATTCCGGTAATACAGGTGTAAACAGGCTTTTTAGAATTAATTCTTTTAATGAAATGCTCGTCGGTATGCGTTATGCAAACAACGGCATCTGTTTGATTAATGCTTTGTGTTTCAAAATTTCTTAGCCTATTATTCTGAAGTCGTAGATAATATTTTTTGAAAACATTTTTCTCGTTTTTGATATGCCTCTCCCAAATAATATGCTCTATGTTGTGTGCTCTTAAAACAATTTTGGCATTACTTTTTTGTTTAATCAATGGGATGTATACGGCCATGAATAAGCCCTCCAGTTGTATGATATCAAATTTTTCTTCAATAAGTGTTTTTTCCAGTGCTTCTGAAAACGCAGGGAAGTAGAAGCGGCTTACAAAGTAAGATTTTTTAGTAAAAAGATTCACAAAAGCACCCCATATGCTGGTGTTGGTATTTTGATAAACGGACTGATAATGTACTGATTTTCGGAAATTTTCAGGTACTTCAGAGTCAGGCTTAAAATGTTTTTTTGTATTAATAGTGAGCAAGGTAACCTCGCATTGGCAACTAATTAAACCTATAGCCATGTGGTAAATAGCAATACTGCTTCCATCATTGGCGGGGTAAGGAGCTTTGTTACACAGCAGCAGTATTTTCATTTTTTGACTTTTGAAATAGCTGTTTAATAGTTTCAGTATAGTAAGATATGTCAAACAGTGCGGAGTCGTTGGCTGCTTTGTAAGTCAGAAATATACTAAGTGGTAAAAACATAAACAATGGCGCCCACATAGCTTGCCATGGAACGATAATTTCTTCAATAGCTAATGCCGTGAATGCCTCGGTTAATATATAATAAGCCAAAAAGAAAAAAACACTCACCACAACCGGCAAACCTAATCCGCCTTTTTTGATGATGGCACCCAATGGAGCACCAATAAAAAATAATACTATACAGGCAAAACATACCACAATTTTTTTATGCCATTCTATTTTGTATTTATTAATATTGCTCAGTTCCATAGAATTGTTTTTATCTGCATTTTCTATGCTTCCCAAATTGTTTCTGATTAAGTTAAGTGCATAGTCGTAAATAACTTCTTTTTTTTCTTTAGTAGAGATTCTTTTTAATGCACTATCGGTACTAACCAAGGGAAGATTGATTTTTTCCATACTTAGCGCATAAATTCTTGGATAAAAAAAGTCGCGGTTTTGTTTGAAGAAGGTATGGTTAATATTCATAATTCTTCGTTTTGTGGAATCGGCTACAGAGTCTATTTGCCAGATATTCATCATTTCTTCATGTCCTTTAAATAGCTTTTCATCCGTTCTTTTTAGCTTATAATCGGTTAGTTCTATATTTACCTGCAGTTGTTTATAATTAAGGATGCTGAGCGCTTTGGCTTTGTTTTCTCCGTAGCGGTTAGGCATGGTTTCGTATCGGTTTCCGTTGTACATAATCAACACCAAATTGGCAGTATCGGAGGTGGTGGTCATTTTAGCTGCTTTGGCGTATGTTTGTATGGTGTTTCCGTTGTTGGCGCTGTGATCATATATGATAATATCCTTTAAGGTGTCTTTGTTTTTTGATTTGGAGCCTACCCGAATAGAGTAGTTATCAATTTTATTGTAAAAAATACCCTCTTTTATATTAACAGAGGGTTTGGTTTGGCGAATATCGTAAAGGAGTGAGGTGGATTTAAGATGAACAATGGGTAAGATGAAGTTGTTGAACAGGAAGGTGAGTGATGCTAAAAGTAAAATAACCACTATTAGGGGAGACATTATTTTGAATAGCGATAGCCCGCTTGATTTCATGGCAGCCAGCTCGTAGTTTTCTGCTAAATTCCCAAAGCTCATAATAGAAGCCATTAAAACGGCCAAGGGGATACATTGAGGAATAATGGCTGTCCATGCATAGGCGAAAAGTTGCAGCAAATCGGTTGTTTTCAGGCCTTTGCCTATTAATTCGTCCAGATAGGTAATTACAATTTGAACCAAAAAAAACAAGAATACGCTAACAAAAAGAGTAGCTAAAAAAGGCGGTATAAAGCCCGAAATTAATAAGGTATGCAGTTTTTTAAGCTTCACGTAATACCGTTTAAAAATAAGATTTCTTAGTCAGAAAATAAGTGTTAAATTCACAATGTTTGTTATTTTTGTCACCATGATTAACGGAAAAAAACTGGTAGTTGTGTTGCCGGCTTATAATGCCGCGCTTACTTTGAAAAAAACGTATGATGAAATTCCGTTTGATATTGTGGATGATGTAGTGCTTGTTGATGATTGCAGTAAAGACAATACGGTAGAGGTAGCCCGATCCATAGGTATTAAGCATGTTATTTCTCATGAAAAGAATAAAGGATACGGTGGTAATCAAAAAACCTGTTATGATAAGGCGCTGGAACTCAATGCGGATATTGTTATCATGCTTCATCCGGATTATCAATATACCCCAAAGCTTATACAGAGTTTGAGTTATTTAATTGCCAACGACTTGTATCCGGTGGCTTTCGGTTCCCGAATTTTAGGTAAAGGTGCTTTAAAAGGGGGAATGCCCATGTATAAGTACATATTTAACCGTATGCTTACTTTTTCTCAGAATTTGCTTATTAATCAGAAGCTATCCGAATATCATACCGGCTACAGGGCATTCAGCAGTGAGGTGTTGCGTAAAATTAATTACCATGCCAACTCAGATGACTTTGTGTTTGACAATCAAATGATATCGCAAATATTTTATGCGGGCTTCGATATAGCCGAAGTTACCTGTCCTACCAAGTATTTTCCGGAAGCCAGCAGTATTAATTTTAGAAGGAGTGTGAAATACGGTTTAGGGGTTTTGGGAACTTCTTTTGTACACTTTTTCAATAAGTTGGGTATTATGAAGAGTGAAATTTATAAAACTAAGTCGTAATTAAATAACCATGGCGGTATACAGGTTTCGGGTTTTTTTGGAAGATAACGAAGATGTTTATAGAGATATTGACATTCTCTCTTCTCAAAATTTTGAACAATTTCATGAAGCAATTCAGGACGCTTATAAGTTTGATAAAAAACATGCCGCTTCTTTTTTTGTGAGTGATGATTACTGGAGAAAGGGAGAGGAAATAACGCTTCGAAAAGAAGATTTGGAACTCGACGAAGAGGACATACGTAAAAACATTTCCAAAAAGTATTTAATGTCTTCTTCTAAAATAGCTAAGTTTATTGAGCAGCCACATCAGCGTTTTGTTTACGTTTTTGATGAGCAGGTTCAGTGGTCTTTTTTGATTGAAATGCTTAAAATTGTGAATGAAGACCCTCGTCAAAATTACCCTGTATGCAGTCGCTCGGTAGGAACCGCACCAAAACAGTATAAGCAGCTTAAACCTATTAAGGACGAACTTAGTCCTGAGATGGCCATGGCAGCTCTTTTGAACGACCCTGAGTTGAATGACGATGAAATATATAAACAAATAGGCACAGACGAAGAAGGCATTGAAGAAGATGATATAGCCTCTTTGGAAGGAGAGGAAGGAGAAGGGGAGGATGAAGAAAATAATATGGAAGAGGATTTTGACGGAGAAGACGGAGGATTTGCTGATTTTGAAGAAGAAGATAACTAATAAATGGGACTGAGAGAAAGTTTATTGAAAATAGGTTTTATACGCGAGTATAAAAGAAAACAACAAAAAAAGCGTTTCCGGGGGTCTGCAGTATACTGGGAAGAGCGATACCGGAACGACGGTAATTCCGGTGATGGTTCGTATGCACATTTGGCAGAGTTTAAAGCGCAGGTTCTTAACGATTTTGTAGAAAAAAATAGTATTAAATCTGTAATTGAATTTGGTTGCGGCGACGGAAACCAACTAACCTTGGCTCGGTATCCCTCTTATATTGGTTTAGACGTGAGCGAAACGGCCGTTAAGATGTGTTCACGAAAATTCAGTACCGATAAAACCAAAAGTTTCTTATTGTACAATAGCTTGGCTTTTACCGACAATCACCGAATTATAAAAGCTGATTTAACACTCTCTTTAGACGTTTTGTATCACCTGGTAGAGAAAGAAGTTTTTGAAAAATACCTGAGCGATTTGTTTGGTGCTTCCGAAAAATATGTGATTATTTATGCAAGTGATTACGATCAGAAGGAAGAACCTGTTTATCAGCACGAAAATAGAAGAAGTTTTACTCGCTTTGTTTCTGAAAACTTCCCTCAATTTAAACTGCAGGAAATCATAAAAAACAAGTATCCGGAAACTAAAAACGGTCTGGTAGGATCTTTTTGCGATTTTTATATTTATGCTAAACAATAGTACCGCACCGGTTTCGTTTTTAACGTTGCATGATCAGTAAAGGATTTTTAAAATCTTCTTTAATATACACCATAGGAGGAGCCCTACCTATGGTGGCCAGTTTAATTTTACTTCCATTTTATACAAATTACCTTAACCAGTTACAGTTTCTCCAAGTTTCATTTTATATAACGATTTCGCTTTTATTTCAAATTTTCTTTGCTTTTTCGGCTGATACCTATTTTGGAATAAAGTATACCGGTTTATACGAACAGCCCCAAAAACAAAAAGAATTTATAGGAACCACTTCGTTATTTCTTTTAATAAACGGTTTCATCTGGCTGCTCATTACCACACTATCAGGCGAGTTTGTGATGAAGATGGTGTTTAAGGAGGAATACCAAATGGGGTTTTGGCCCTATGGCTTTTATTCTGTTTTAACCGCCTTTTTTAATGCTTACTTTAAAACAGCTACCAATAGCCTAATTTACTTCAAAAAACCTCTGTTATTCTTTGTGTTAAATTCAATAAACTTTACAACTACCTTATTGATATCAATAGGCGGACTTTTTTTATTTCCCGACAGCATAATAGGGCCCATGTACGGGCGTTTGCTGAGTGGTGTATTAATCTTCTTCTTAGGCTTTTTTGTATTTGTATCAAACGGTAAAATGCTTATCAAAACAGAATTTTTTCCTGAAATGTTTCGGTTTTGTTTTCCTTACGTAATATATGTTACTTCTTTGTGGGTACTTAGTTTTGTAGATCGATTTATGCTTCAGCGTTATATTTCTGAAGTGGATTTAAATACTTACGATTTGGTATTGAAATGTTTTTTTGGAATTGAATTCATACAAAATAGTTTAACTGCAGTTATCTTTCCTAAAGTTTATGAGATATGGAGTAAAACGCAAAAACTGGCAACTACCCCGGAGAGTAATCGTTATTTTAATGTATTTACCGTGTTAAATACCACGCTGCTTATATTATTTTGCTTATTTATTCCGGTTTTATACAATCTGCTTATAACTCAAAAAAGTTTTCATGAGGCTGCATCTTATATAGGTCTGCTTGCAGCCGGATTTGGTTTACGAAGCATTCTTTATTTCTACACATCTACTATCCTGTATTCAAAAAATATTAAAATTTTGCTGAAGATATTTTTTATATGTGCTGTATTTCATATAGTATTAACGTACTATGCAGCTTCTTATTTCGGTCTTTTAGGGGTAATATTTACAGGATTGATTATTAAGCTCTTTCAGCTTGTTTTATCATGGTTATTTACCAGAACGGTTTTTGTATACAACTACAACATTATCAAAATATGGATAATGCCACTGTTGTATTTGTTAATTAATATTATTCAGTTTTTCATATTCCCTACATACAATGCACTACTGTATTTAATTCAGCTGACACTTTTTTCTGTTACCTTTTTTTATATGTACAAAAAAGAAATTTTTGTGGTGGCTGCTCAGTTTGGATTAATAAATAGAATAGGTAGAGAATAGAGGAGATTTTGGCTTGTTGCCTAATGAGAGATTACCCAGTTGTTTTCAAACGAACAATCTTTAAAATCATCTTCTATTTTAATGTAGGTGATTTTGGATCGTTTTTTTATCCACTCTTTTACGTTTTTCCTGTTTTTGTCGTACAAGGCCATCTGCGATATTTTTTGGTAATCATCTTTTAAGTTGGCTCGATGGGGGTCTATTCTGTTTTTTAATTTAATGATCCGAAAAGCCGGTTTGTTATCGGCATAATTCACAAATTCAATAGTTTTACTTACATCACCAATTTTCATCTCCGATAAAGTGAGCACAAGCTTTTGGTCAATTTGGCTTATTTCCTCTATGGTCCATTTGGTGGTAGCATTCATTGGGTTAATCATCAACCCGTTATTATTAACTGTTTCAGCGTCGTCGCTAAATTTTTTTACGGCCGCTTCAAAGGTAATGGTACCTTTTTGTATTTGTTCGGCTATTGAGTCAAGCTGTACTTTACACTTGTAGTAATCGCTGTTGCTCATTCGTGGGATGATGAGTATGTGTCTTAAATCCAATAAATCTCCTCTTCTGGAAACTAATTGTATGAAGTGGTATCCATAGCTGGTTTCAAATACATTGGAGACTTCACCTGTTTTAAGCCGAAAAGCAACTGCTTCAAATTCAGGAACCATTTGTCCTCTGAATACATTGGAAATTAAGCCGCCTTCTTTAGCAGAGCCGGGGTCTTCGCTGTACAGCCTGGCAAGGGTGCTCATGCTTTCACCTGATAAAACCCGCAGGCGATAGCCCTCAAGTTGTTCTTTGGCAATTTTCTTAGCTTCTTCGCTAAACTTTGGTTTTTTTACCAACTGTTGTAATTCATGCTCCGCATTTATGAGAGGCAAACTGTCTTCGGGTATGGAATTAAAGTATTGTCTAACTTCTGCCGGGGTGAGTTTGCTATCCGGATTTATTTTGGATTGCATTTTTTGAGCTAACAGCTGTTCTTGAACGTCGGCCCTGAACTCATCTTTTATTACATTGGTTCTTTTTCCGTAAAACTCTTCCAGCTTTTGCTCGCTCCCAAATTGATTGATGTAGTAATTTAATCGTTTGTTTAATTCATTTTCTACTTCGGCATCGCTTACTGTTACACTGTCTCTATCTGCTTGTGCAACTAATAGTTTTTGAAATAATACTTGTTCAAAGGCCATACATCTATTAGGAGGTTCTTCGTTTTTTTCTTGCATCAGCATGGCGTTTTGAACGTCACTCAGAAGAATGGGGTACTTGCCCACAACGGCAACTACTTTGTCAATTGTTTGACAACTAATTTGGTTGAAATAACCTAAAATTAGTAAAACAATGACCAAGAGATTTATATGCATGGGTTAAAGGTAGTATTTTAGCAGGTTTATATAACAACGAAGGTATTTAAAATATCTTAAAAGTATTTTCTTTTTTTGCTTTATCCAGTAGCTGTTTTTTATAGTTTTCTATTAGTTTAATTTTTCGCTTGTTCAGGATGAAAGTTTTAATGTTTTCCCTCTCAAAAGCAATAGGGGAAGCTGTGTTTTTGGTTTTTACATCTTTAATTTTAATGAAGTAATAAGATTCATTATCGCTGAATTCTATCACTTTTCCTTTGTATAAATTATAGTCTAATTGTTCTTTTAAAGATGGAATTTCTCGTTTTATTTCTTCTGTTAAAAGCCATATGCTGTCGTTAATAAAATAACTCTCTGCATGCTGTGTACAGAGGATTTCTAATTGTTGTTTCTCCTTTTCATTGGAGGCCAATATAAGTTTTTTTATGCGCTGTATTTCTTTTGATTGAACGGGAAGTTTTACGTAATTCACCTTAACAATATTATCTCGTAGAATAAAATTATCTATAT
The DNA here is from genome assembly GCA_964585565.1 of uncultured Akkermansia sp. GTDB lineage: Bacteria > Bacteroidota > Bacteroidia > B-17B0 > Aurantibacillaceae > Aurantibacillus. The sequence continues at coordinate 328,548 of CAZPEC010000001.1, forward strand.
GCTCGTTATAATATTTTTCTATTTCCGTATTCTTAACAACCGTATCTAAATTATTTTCTATGAGTTTGCTTTCGTATATGTGATTGATGAGTTGCTTTCTATACTCCAATACCTGCTTTTCAATATCTATTTCTGTTGGTTCCAGCTTGCTTAGTGCTTCTTGATATAAAAGGGCATCCATTGCCCATTTTTCTATACTTTTTTTAATAAAAGCTAAACTGTCTTCCTTGTTAGTGCTATTGATGAGTATTTCTGCCAGGTTGTTTTTGGTTAAAACTTCATTCCCTGCCTCGGCCACTTTCGGATAGTATTGTTGGGAATCTTCGTCAGGTTTAGTACAGCCGGTTAGGATAAGCAAGTATATTAGTATTACCGCATGTTGAAATTTAATGGAAAACGAGAGATTCATGCTTTAAAAGTATTAAAGTTTTAAAATACCTGATCAATTATTTTTTCAAGCATGCTTTTTCCAAAATAAACATGAATACTGATATTGCCATATACGGCGTTATTAATAGGATACTTGTATGGAAATTTATCTGTTCGATCCATTTGAATACGATGAAAAAACAGATATCCTGCTTCGGCCTGTAAATGAAGTGTATTGGAAGCCCGGTAACGGAAATTAAAATATGCCGATGCGTTGGTATAGTTAAGGTTGGTTCTTATTTCTTTAAAAAAAATGCCTGTTCTATAACCATCCGCTTTCACCCCTGCTATCAAGAAAATTTTCTTTTGGTGGTATTGGAGGTTTATCATTACCGGTAGTGTATAGTTTATGCTTAATGTTTTGCTGATAGGTTCGGTACCGCCAATAAAAGGGGCGGGTATAAGTAATTTGTCGCTGTATACTAATGTTGCGCCGTAGTAAAAACTTTTACGAAGACCCCGAATGTGATATTGACCAATTAATCCTGAAAAACGAGGTACCGTTGTTTTTATACTATTCGATTCTTCATGGATATTTATATTGGCGGAGTAAAACAAAATTCGATACTTCTTGGTAAGATAGAGCCCAATAATTCCTGCATTTAAATAGTAAAAATTTTTGGTGGGTACACTGTCAAACCCAAGTTTAGTTTGCCTTTGGGTAATTTTAAAGGTTCCCAGTATTTCACTTGCTTTAATTCTAACGCTGTTTTTAAAAATATCTTTTATTTTCCAACTGCTTAAGTCGAGCTTTAGTTCCGTTTTGAAAGTTCTTTTGAGTGGGATGGTAAAACCTGCCGAGTTTTCGAAATTACTGAAATTGCCTGTAGTATCGGAAAATGGAGTATTAAATGTGTATTTTGAATCTATTTTTAATCGGGGTCTTATGAGCTGTGTGGTTTGTTCAATATCAAATACCTGTGCCTTTACCGATAGCAAGCCTGTAAAAATAAAAAGGAGTATGTATTTATTAATATTCACTCTTTACATGAAATTCAATGGCCGGAAATTTTTCCTGAGCCATTTGCAAAAGCCATGCACTCTCGGCCAAAAATACTGGTTTATTCTCTTTATCAAATGCAATGTGCGACGAGCGTTCTTGCATAAAGTTGTCTAGTTCTTTTTTTTCTCTACTGCTAATCCAAAGTGCCTTATATAAGTTTATACTGTCAAACCCTGCGCTGGCATTGTATTCGCTCTTTAAACGATGTTGTATAACTTCAAACTGAAGGGCGCCAACGGTGCCAATTATTTTTCTTCCGTCAACTTTTCTGGTAAATAGTTGCGCCACTCCTTCGTCGGTGAGTTGTTCCAATCCTTTTTGTAATTGCTTTGTTTTCATTGGGTCGAGGTTGGTTACAAATCGAAACAACTCAGGAGAGAAACTGGGAATTCCTTTGAACTGAAATTTTTGTCCTTCCGTTAAAGTATCTCCTATTTTGAAGTTTCCGGCATCGTATAAGCCAATTACATCTCCCGGAAACGCCTCATCAATTACCGATTTTTGCTGAGCCATAAACGCGGTAGGATTACTAAATCGCATTTCTTTTCCTTCTCTTACATGGTAATAGTATTTATTTCGTTCAAAAGTACCGGAGCATATTCTGAGAAAAGCAATTCTGTCTCGGTGCTTAGGATCCAGGTTGGCATGTATTTTAAAGATAAATCCACTAAATTTTTCGTCTTCCGGATTTATAATTCCGTTGTCGGTTTCTCTGGCTCTCGGTGGAGGAGCTATTTCCACAAAGCAATCCAGCAATTCTTTAATACCAAAGTTATTTACGGCACTTCCAAAAAAAACGGGACTAATTTCTCCTTTCAGGTATTTTTCAATGCTTAAGTCGTCGTATACTCCATCAATTAAATCAACATCGGCCCTAAGTTGCTCGGCAAAATCCGTTCCTATTCCGGATTCAATTTCTTTAGATTGAATATCGCTGATAGTTTCAACTTCCTCTATGCTGGTTTTACTGCTACCCTGAAACAGATTTAGTGTTTTGGTACTTAGGTTATAAACTCCTTTAAAAGACTTTCCTATCCCGATAGGCCATGTAATGGGTCTAACCTTAATTTTAAGTTCTTTTTCTATTTCATCCAGCAAATCAAAAGGGTTTTGTCCTTCTCTGTCTAATTTATTGATAAATACAATTACCGGAGTGTTCCGCATACGACAAACTTCCAGCAATTTGCGTGTTTGTGGCTCAACTCCTTTTACGCAATCAATAACCATAATTACACTATCCACGGCGCTTAGTGTTCTGTAAGTGTCCTCGGCAAAATCTTCGTGGCCGGGAGTATCAAGAATGTTTACTTTGTAGTTTTTATAATCAAAAGCCATTACCGATGTGGAAACAGATATACCACGCTGTTTTTCTATCTCCATAAAATCGCTGGTAGTTGTTTTTTTTATTTTGTTCGATTTAACGGCACCGGCACTTTGTATAGCTCCTCCGAATAATAAAAGTTTTTCTGTAAGCGTTGTTTTTCCCGCGTCGGGGTGGGCAATAATGGCAAATGTTCTCCTTCTTTTTATTTCCTCTGAACGAATCATTTTGATTTAAGTACGTAAAATAGGCTCGCAAAGATAAGTTTATAATTCAATGGCTAAGTTTTGTGCTCAAGTGCGCTATTTTTCATTTCAGCCTTTCCATTATGAGCAATTAACTATTAAAAATGAATTAATTTATTAACTTATTGGTTTTTAATATCTTAAAATAAATCTGCTTGCTCCGGCTTAAAATCTTATTTGTACTAAATAAAACCCCATTCAACGAAATTATAGAATAGGACTACAGTTTTGCTATCAAAATGATGTTATTTTTCAAAATATTGATAATTAATAACTTAAAAATAAATAAACATAAAAATAACAGCTTTTGAATAGCTTTTGAACATGATTTATTGGCTTGCTTCATGTACAAACTTTTTATTCGTCTAAAAAATAAACTTATTAACACCTTTTATACGTAAATTTGTAGTCCTCTTTTTTTGGTCATGTTCGAAATACTTAAAAGTTTTGAAGCAAAGTACAGCACCTTGAAGAAAAAAGGTTTGCGCATTGAGGGCATGTCGATGATAGACCCCAAGAGGCGCAAGCATGTTATTCTTATCAGTAAGCCCTTTATTTTTGATAACAGGCAGTTGCCAAAGGTTTACGAGGGTATTGAGATAAAGGCTAAAATTCAGGGTGAGTTACCTAAGGAGTTTGCACCAAAGCAAAAAGATGCTGCCAAGAAGGAGTACTTGTGGGCACCGTCTAAATTTGAAAAATATGTTGACCGTTGTGCCGAAGAAATTAGGGCACAATTTGGTAATCCCAAGATGACACGCAAGGAGATGTTGGATGCTTTAGCGTTTGGCAATTTTGAAGAACACAAGAAGAAAAGCATACAGTTGATGAAAGAAGGTAAAATACCTCCTTTCAAACTAAACTGATTTTTCGGTACTTGTTTTGAGATATAAGTAACAGTTGTCATAATTAAGGGTTAAACAATTTGTTACGTTTAAAAATGCCGGGGTGGTTTCCGGCATTTTTCTTTTAAATCAATTCGTTTTTTTACTAAATTAGGTGAGTTATAATCATGTTTTTCAATATTTGTATGTCAAGATATACCCTCGTTGTTTTTTTGTCTGCTTTGGTTTTTTCATCTTTTTCACAAAAAGGAAAGCACGGAGCAGGAAACATTAACACCCTCAATGTTAGGGTAAACGAGTTTACTCAATTAACCGCCAATGCTTCTGCAGGAAGTCAAACCATTTCTGTAGCCAATAGTGGTTTAAATCAAAATAGCCGATTTTCAGGAACCCTTCAGGTTGGAGATTTACTGATGATTATTCAAATGCAAGGTGCGGCTATTAAAACCTTTTCAACCGTTGGAGGGCAGGATTCCACTTACGGAGAGATTTTGAATTATAATGGTGCGGGTAATTATGAGTTTGCCCAGGTATTTGCTATTCCAAATGCTACCAGTATTGTACTTGATTGTGGTTTAACAAACGGTTACCTATCTTCGGGAAGAACTCAAATAGTAAGAGTACCGAGGTATACTTCGCTTACGGTTACTTCTTCCGGATTACTCACAACCGACGCATGGAACGGAACAGTAGGAGGTATTTTAGCAGTTGAAGTTAATGGCTTAACCACTATAAACGGAACAGTTACTGCTACGGGACTTGGCTTTAGAGGAGGTATAGCAGCAAACAATTCAAATTACGGTGGCGGACGTTTTGTAGATTTGGGTGGAGGTGCCGACGAAGGTGGACTGAAAGGAGAGAGCATAGCAGGTTATACACTTGATTTAGCAACTAATTTTAACGGAGCCTATGCAAAAGGTGCTCCGGCTAACGGCGGAGGTGGCGGAAATTCCCACAACGCAGGTGGTGGAGGCGGAGCCAATGCGGGAAATATAAACGGATGGTTTGGTTCCGGAGTTATTAATCCCAGTTATACACTAGCCTATAGTTTGGAATATCCGGGAAGACATTTGGTTGTTTCCTCCGGTGGTGGAAAAGGTGGCTATGCTTTTTCGTCGGCCAACCTAAATCCTAATACCAATCCTCCCGGTTCTGCATCTTGGGGTGGAGATTCTCGCCGAAATCATGGTGGTTTTGGAGGGAGGCCTCTTGATTACAGTACAGGTCGCATATACCTGGGCGGCGGTGGCGGTGCAGGTCATGTAAATAACATCAATGCTCAAAATACCGGTGGAACGGGAGGAAACGGAGGAGGCATTGTATACTTTCTTAACACCGGAAATATTACCGGTACAGGAATTATCGTTTCAAACGGAGCTAATGGAGTTACTGCTACAGGGCCTAACCCCGGACCTTTTTCGAGTAGCGTAAATGGTAATGATTCAGGAGGGGGCGGTGGAGCCGGGGGTACCATTTTGCTTGCTACTGGAGGTGTTGTATCAGGAGTAACCATTAACGCAAACGGCGGCAGGGGAGGAGATCAAATTATTGTAAAGGGAGGATTTGCAGGTTCTAATACCGAAGCCGAAGGGCCCGGAGGTGGGGGGGGCGGAGGTTATATTGCTTTATCCAATGGTACGCCTGTGCAAAATGTACTTGGTGCCTTAAGTGGTACAACAAATTCCCAACCCATGGGAAATTTTTTACCAAACGGAGCCACTAACGGAGCCGATGGTTTAAAAGAGCAGGATGTAAAGTTTTATTATATTACAGTTGCCAATCAAACAGTATGCGTAAACACTTCAGCTACATTAACAGCTTCAAGCAATAATCCTTTGGCGTCAACTTATGTTTGGTATAATTCACCGGCAGGAACTACTCAACTTGGAACAGGCTCTGCATTTACAACAAGTGTTTTTACAACCGCCGGTAACTATACTTTTTATGTGGGAACCTGTCCGGGTCATTTCAGAGAGCCCGTGGTGGTAACCGTCGTAAATCCCCCGGTTATATCGGTAAATTCTGCTACTATTTGTCAGGCACAATCAGCAACACTTACTGCTTCCGGTGCTACCACATACACGTGGAGTACAGGCTCCAATGCTTCATCGGTAATTGTAACCCCAACAGCTACTACCATTTATACTGTTAGCGGAACAGCAGTTTGTGTGGCCCAAAATACAGCTATGGTTACTGTACAGCCGGCTCCATCTTTAACCCTAACACCATCTTCTACACTAATTTGTAACAGCCAATCTGTGATATTAACTGCTACCGGAAGTTCAGGAACATACTCTTGGAGCACCGGTGCCGGTAACACTTCCACTATTGCCGTTGCTAACGGAGGAGTTTATTCCGTAACGCTTACCAATCAGTGTGGTGCGGTAACACGAACCGTTAACTTAACTGAAGGAGCAGGAACATCGATAACCTTGGGAGCATCTCAAAATACCGTATGCAGTGGAGGAAGTGTTACCATAACGGCCAGTGCAACCGGAACAATTAATTGGAGTACAGGGGCTACCAACGTAAACTCAATTGTAGTAAATGCGCCGGGGGTTTATACAGCAACCTTAACCAATGAGTGCGGAACGGGTATTTCCAGCTATACTATCAACAATGGACCTCTACCCGGTTTAAATCTTACTACGGGTATGGTTTGTGAGGGGCAAACAGCAACAGTTACCGCCAGTGGCGGAGCTACCTCTTACTCATGGTCAAATGGAGCAACGGGTCCTGTAATGACGACCACAATTCCCGGAATATATTCTGTGGTGGCTTCTAATTCTTGCGGAATATCAACCGGTAGTATAATGGTTCATATTTTACCGATTCCAACCTTGTCACTGGCGGCATCTACTACCGTAATTTGTGAGGGGCAAAGCGCCACTCTCTTTGCCAGTGCTAATCAGGCTCCGCCTACTTTTAGCTGGAGTTCCAGCGCCAACACCACTAATATTGAGCAGGTTAACTCGGCCGGAATTTACATCGTTACATATTCTACCATGTGCGGAAATCCAAGCGCCAGCATTTCTATAGTTCAGTCCACACTTTCTGCCGGTTTTACATTTTCTCCATCAACCGGAAATGCTCCGTTGAAAGTAGATTTTACCAACACCAGTTCAAATAACATTTCCAACCAATGGGTTTTAGGCAATGGCAACAACGCAAATACATTAAATGCAAATACAACGTATACGGCACCCGGTATTTACACCATTACGTTGATGATTCAAAATCCGGATGGATGCACGGCCTCTGTATCTCGAACTATTGAAGTTTTGTTGGTTGAGTTGGGAATTATTCCCGAATTAATTACGCCTAATGGTGACGGGAAAAACGAAACCTTTGAAATAAAGGGATTAGAGCGGTACCCCAATACTGAAATTGAAATATACAACCGATGGGGGAACTTGGTGTACAGCAAAAAAAATTACGATAATAGCTGGGACGGTACTTCTAATTTTGGCGGGCAACAAAGAGGAAAGTTGCCTGTAGGTACGTATTATGTGATATTAAAATTTAATAACGAAGAAGGAAGGGTATATAAGGGTTTTGTAGAACTCCAATATTAGTTTTATTTCAATATTATGTATTTGTAAATTTGCACCCTTATGGAGCAGTTTAGGGAACTAATTTTATTGTACGTTACCACACCAATTTATGCACTGGTTATAGGGATAGAAATTTTTTATTCTCATTTTAAACATAAGGGACTATATACTACAAAAGGCACCTTAGCCAATGTGTATTTAACCCTTTTAAATATGGGGCTTGATTTTTTAATGCGCACTGCCTGCCTGCTTGTTTTAAATTACTTTTTTCAGTTTCGATTTATAGATTCCTATTCAAATGTTTTTCTTTATTGGATGTTACTGTTTTTTGCCGAAGACTTTATGTATTATTGGTTGCATAGAGTTGATCACTACTGCAGATTGTTTTGGGCAGTGCACGTAACGCATCACAGTAGTGAAGAATTTAATTTAACGGTAGGTTTTCGATCTTCGGTTTTTCAGCCCTTGTATCGCTTTATTTATTTTATTCCACTCAGTTTACTTGGTTTTAAAGGAATAGATATTATGTTCATGTATAGCGCCACGCAAATATTTGGTATTTTGGTGCATACTCAAACCATTGGCAAACTCGGTTTTTTAGAATACTTTTTGGTTACGCCTTCTCATCATCGTGTTCATCACGCCAGTAATGCACGTTATTTAGATAAGAATATGGGGATGGTGCTCATCATATGGGATAAATTATTTGGAACTTTTCAGGCAGAAGAGGAAAAAGACCCCGTAAGATACGGTTTAACAACTAATATTAATACATATCATCCGGGTAAGCTGGTTTTTCATGAATGGGCAGCGATTATAAAAGATTTAGGAAAGAAATGTTCCTGGAAGGATAAGTTTATGTATGTATTTGGTCCGCCCGGTTGGAGCCACGACGGCTCTCGTAAAACAAGTTCTCAGCTAAGAACTGAACTAAAAGAGCAACTGCGACAATGAAAAATGAGCGGCTACAGAAGCTCAAAAGTTTACTGCAAATTGAGCGTGACGAAGAATTTAAAATCTATAAAGAGCAATTCCTCAGAGCATCCATCGATACGCGACGTAAAAACGGTTTAACCTGGTATCCGCTTAAAATTGTAAACGAAGAATTGGGTTATGGCGATTTACTGCAGGTTGAGTTTGAACGTACCTCGCATTTTGATATGCCCCACCAGTTTAGTGCAGGAAAGAATGTGGCGTTATTTTCTAATGCGGGCACACAGGATTATGAAGTTAGTGGTGTAATAAAGTCCGTACAAAAAAATACCGTAAAAATAATATTCCCGAAAGAGGAATTACCTGATTGGGCCTATGATGGTAAACTGGGAATTAACGCAGAGTTTGATGAAAATTCTTTTATCGAAATGCAAAAAGCGCTTGATGTGGTTATTAATGCAAAAAATTGCAGATTAGCGGATTTACGTGAGATAATAGAAGGCCAAGCAAAACCATCATTCGGTAAAAATGAATTTATTAATCCGGCAACTTATTTAAATACCTCACAGAATAAAGCAGTAGAATTTATTTTAAATGTGATTGATTATGGCGTAGTGCATGGGCCGCCAGGTACCGGAAAAACCACCACACTAGTAGAGGCTATTCGAGTTACTTTGCAAACCGAAAATCAGGTATTGGTTTGTGCTCCAACAAATACGGCTGTTGACTTGCTGTGCGAAAAATTAAACAAACTAGGAGTAAGCGTACTACGCTTGGGGCACCCGGCGCGCATAAATGAGGATTTATTGAGTACTTCGTTAGATGGAAGAATAAGTTCTTCACCTTATTATAAGGATATTAAGAATCTGCGTAAAAATGCACAGGAGTATTTCAGGATGGCAGGTAAATACAAAAGAGTATTTGGAAAAGAAGATGCACAACAGCGTGCCGCCTTTTATACAGAAGCTAAAAATTGCCTCAAAGAAGCCCGCCTGCTGGAAGACTACATTACCGATAGTTTACTTAAAGATTCGCAAGTTATTTGCTGTACACCGGTGGTTAGTGCAAATAAACTACTTGCTAAAAAAACATTTAAAACACTCTTTTTTGACGAGGCTTCTCAGGCGCTTGAACCCATGGTATGGATTCCATTGCTTAAATGCGAACGCATTGTTTTGTGCGGAGATAATTGCCAGTTGCCACCGGTGGTAAAGAGTAAAAAAGCAACCGATGAAGGTCTGGGAATTACCATGCTAGATAGGTGTATGAATAACAAAGATGCTGTAGTGTTACTTAATAAACAATATCGTATGCACGAAGCCATTATGGCATTTAGTAATAAAGTGTTTTATGAAAATAAATTGATAGCAGATGACTCCGTTGCAAACGAGAAACTAATTGCCGATGATAATGAGGTTTGCAATAAAACCATTGAATTTATAGATACTGCCGGTTGTGATTTTGCAGAAGAACAAAACCCCGAAACGCTTAGTTATTGCAATCCAAAGGAAGGCGACTTACTTTTTAAGCATATAAAAATTTTACTGGAAAATTATGGTAAATATGAGCAGGCTTCTTTGATAAGTATAGGCATTATATCGCCCTACAAAGAACAAACAGAATGGTTAAAAGAACATTTAACAGACTATGATTTATTCATGGAAAAGCTTTCTTCTTTGCAGATTAAAACCATAGATGGTTTTCAGGGAGAAGAAAGGGATGTGATATATATTACCTTGGTACGAAGCAATAACAATCAAGAAATAGGTTTTTTAAATGACTTACGCCGCATGAATGTGGCCTTAACCCGCGCCCGTAAAAAATTGGTAATAATTGGAGATAGCGCTACTATTTGCAGCAATATTTTCTACAGAGGTTTTATCGAATATTGCGAAGAAAAAGGTTTTTATAAATCGGCCTGGGAGTATATGGGATATTAAATAACTGTTAGCCTAATTTTAGCTAATGATTTTCTTACCGTTTTTTTGGTATTTTATCATCTTAGCTTATTTGTAAAACACACAAAATCAATAAAATAGAAACATAGCAGAAATCTATACCTTATTTTAGGTATTGTACATGCATTTGGATAATAACACTTTTGTACCGTTAAAACACCAAGTGCAATGAAAAGAATTTTACCACTAACCATTATAACGCTAATATTTTCTGTAACCGAATTTAAATCGCAAAAAAATGATTCTATCAGAACCTATAATTTAAACGAAGTAGAGTTATATATTAAACCTACCAAAAACGAAATTGAACGCTTACCGGAAATTCAGAATGGAATTATTTTTTCGGGAAAAAAGAATGAGGTTATTAAACTGGGTAATATTGATGCCGATTTATCCATCAATAATTCCCGTCAGGTTTTCGGTAAAGTACCCGGTGTTACAGTTTGGGAGAACGACGGTTCAGGAATTCAGGTTGGGGTATCTACAAGAGGTTTAAGTCCGAATAGAAGCTGGGAATTTAACACGCGCCAAAACGGAGCTGATATAAGCGGAGAAACATTCGGATACCCTGAAGCGTATTACTCTCCGCCATTGGAAGCAATTGAACGGATTGAAATTGTGAGGGGTGCAGCTTCTTTACAATATGGGCCGCAGTTTGGAGGTTTATTGAATTATGTTGTAAAAAAGGGAAGCACAACAAAACCTATATCTTTTGAAACACAACAAACTACCGGTACTTACGGCTTATTTAATTCTTATAATGCCTTAGGTGGAACATACAATAAAGTTTCATACTATGCTTTTTTTCATCACAGAAGCGCTGATGGATGGCGCAAAAACAATAATTATGAAATCAATACCGGATATGCTTCTATTACGTATTCGATAACCTCTAAAATGAAATTGAGTGCAGATTACACCAAAATGGAATATAACAGTAAACAACCGGGTGGGTTAACAGATGAACAGTTTAAAGCAGACTCCAGAAAATCTTATCGCGAAAGAAACTGGATGAATGTTCCCTGGAATGTGGCTTCTCTAAATTTCGAGTATGCAATTAGTGAAAATACTTTTTTAACCGCAAAGGTTTTTGGTATTATGGCAGAAAGGAACAGCGTGGGTTTTGTAGCTCCTTTAACTATTGCAGATACATTTAATACTACAATCAAATCATACAACCCTCGTCAGGTTGACAGAGACGGCTATAAAAATATTGGCTCGGAAGTAAGATTGCTGCAATCGTACACCTTATTTAACCAAAAACAGTATTTATCGTTTGGAGTGAGAGGCTATAAAGGTGAAACCAGAAGAAACCAATTGGGAAAAGGAACAACGGGATTTGATTTAGACTTAAGTTTAACTGACCCGAAATGGGGACGTAGTTTGGTATACCATACCAATAATTACGCAGTTTTTGCCGAACATTTATTTAAAATAGGAAAATATGTTTCAATTACTCCCGGTATACGTTATGAAAGCATTACCAATTCGGCAGAAGGCTACTATAGAATAACCTCCGGAACAGAGAACCAGATATCTACTGACAACAGGAGCAGAAATGTTATATTAATGGGTGTTGGCGCTGAGATAAAAACAACTTCCTCGACAAACATTTATGCAAATTTTAGTCAAAACTACCGACCAATTACTTTTTCTGAGTTAACCCCATCGGGAACCACTGATGTAATAGACCCCAATTTAAAGGATGCCTTTGGACATAATATAGATGCAGGCTACAGAGGATGTTTTAAAAACATCATTAGCTTTGATGTGGGCGGTTTCTATTTACACTACAATAACCGAATAGGTACCATAACTCAAAATAATGCTCCTTATAGAACCAATATAGGAACTTCTGAAAGTAAAGGAATTGAAGCTTATATAGAGGCAGATATATTAGGCTTAATTACAGGAAATGGGAAATTAGGCCACTTTAATATTTATGGTTCCTATTCATATATTGATGCAACTTATAAACGCTGGGACAATCCGGCTTTGGTAAATGACCCGGCAAAAACTTTGGTAGGAAAAAGAGTAGAGTACGTTCCTCAGCAAACGCAACGTTATGGTGCAACGTATATTTACAGAACTTTCTCGGTTACATTCCAGTTTAATGCCATTGACGCTGTTTATGCAGATGCTGCAAATACAGAGGCACCAAATGCTACTGCAACTATCGGAAAAACTCCCGGCTATAAAATAATGGATGCTTCAGTTACCTACGGTTTTGCAAAGAACTACAATTTCAAGGCGGGTGTAAATAATTTAACGGATGAAAGATATTTTACCAGAAGAGCCGGTGGCTATCCTGGTCCGGGTTTAATGCCCGGTAATGGAAGAACAATTTTCTTTAGTTTGGGAGCGAAATTTTAATTAAGCAGAAATTTTTTCTCTTCGTTTTACGCCAAAATCAAGAATCTTATCTATAAACTCATAGGGTTTATAGTTGTTGATGGCTGCCTGATGAAAAATGCAGGTGGCCGGCGTCATACCGGGTAAAGAATTTACTTCAATAAAAATCACTTCTACTTTATTGTTTTCATAAATTCGAACAAACGCATCAATGCGGCAGTAACCGGTTACTCCTAATATTTTTGCGGCTTCTCCCAGTGTTTGTTTAACTTCGTTGCTTATCTTATCTCTGGTTTCTTTGTCTTTTGCGTAACGTGCAGGCGTTATATTTTGTCCTTGGCCTGCCAAAAACTTCTCTTCTAAGCTTAATACATCTCCATCTGCCAGGGCTTCGGAGGCTTCGAATACCTCGTATTCCGTTTCGCCCTTTTCATTTATGCGGGTTAACATACCGCCGGTAATTTCCAGGAAATGTTTAGCATCTTTTTTGCTAATCAGTTCCTCTACCAGTATCACTCTTTTTTGAGGAAACTCCTCTTTATCCTTTATGTGTAATATCTCGGCGGCTTGTTTATCCAATTCTTCAGTAGTCCTAAACATGAGTTTTGCAAATGCCTCAAATTCTGTAAAACTTCTGATTTTCTTTACTGCACTGCTACACCCGTCATCCACCGGTTTGGCGATAAAGGGATATCTTATCACCGAATTAAAAATTTCTTCAAATCTTTTCTTATCCTTGTTCCATTCTTCTTCGCTTATAAGCAGATGCTCGGCTACTAAAAATCCGTGTTGTTTTAAAATTTCGTTTGTTCGGTATTTATCAATTGTGATACTCGAACTTTCTTTGTTAGAACCGTTGTAACTTAAACCTACTCTTTCCAGATTTTCTTGAACCGAGCCATCTTCTCCGGGTCTTCCGTGCAAGGCTATAAAAACTTCTTTAACTTCTTTTGCCAGACTTTCATAGGTATGTGCAACGGGTTCTTTTATGTTGTTGTTGGTAAATTTATTGATGATGGAAGCACACTCGGTTTTAATTTTTTCTACCAGCGGGTGTACTTTAAACGTTTCTATTTTTTCTTTAATGTCGTCGGCATTATCTTTTAGTAATAAATTAATCGGGATTTGGTATAGTTCGTGTTTTTCGTTGCTACCTGTTAAAAATACGGGTATGGGGAAATACTTTTCGGAGGAGGCAAGTTTTTCGTAAACATTTCTTCCGCTTTCAACAGAGATGTGTCGTTCTGACGAATATCCGCCTAAAATTACAGCAACCTTACTTTTATAAGAAGCAGCCCCCGATTCTTTTTCAATGAGTTTTTCGAGTTTTTTTTGCAGAGGAGTGTAAACAACATCGCCTTTTGCTTGAATAATTCTTTTTCGTAAGGAAGTAGCTATTATAAATGTAAGAAATTGAGAGGGGTTTAAACCTATTTCTGCCGCTTGGTGAAAAAAGAACGAGGAGGGCATCATACCTGAGGTGGTATTGGGGTCGTTTAAAAAGATTTTTCCGTTTATGCTTAAAAAACCGTCAATCCGGGCATAAACATCAAATTTAAGTTCAACAAACAATCTTTCGCATTCTTTTCTGATGGCTTCAATTTGCTCATCAGGTAAATGAATAGGAGTAATTTTTCTGGATAAACCGGGTAGGTACTTACTTCGATAGTCGAAAAGTTCTTTTCCCTTTTTTATTTCTGTGGGAGGTAGTGCAATGGGTTTTCCGGTTTCATTTTCAATTACGATGCAACTGAATTCTTTCCCTTCAATAAAACCTTCTATTAAAACCGTACTTTCTCCGTCAACACTTTGCAGCATGGCTTCTCCGCTCCTTAGTTCCGAATCCAGTACTTGTATTAACTCATCCGGACTATACACTGTTTTTTCAAAAGAAGTGGGTATGTTATCGGAAAATATGCTTAAAAGCAGGGGCATGCCAATTCCTTCCCGTATATCGCTTATTTTTTTGACGGATAAAATTTTATCTTCTGCACTTTTGTTTTGCCATTCCTTTGCTTCTATCCGGTGCGTAAAAAAGGCTTTTTCAACAGCCTGAATAAATTCAATTTCCGATGGGGCATTTAATATGGTTACTCCTATGCTTGAACCTTGATTGGCCGGTTTAATCACGCAGGGAAAACCAATTTCTTCTTTAACTTTTGTAAATAAATTTTTGTATTTATGCTTTATCCATTCCTCTCTTTCTATACTAAGAAATGAAGGAGAGTTAAAACCTTTTTGAACCATTAATCGTTTTTGTACACCCTTGTCTATTCCAATAGCCGAAGGTAATATCCCGGAGCCGCTGTATGGAATTTTATAATATTCAAACAGCCCCTGTATTCGCCCATCTTCTCCGTAAGGTCCATGTAAGCACAAAAAGGCAAAATCTATTTTATTTGTTAATTCCTCAACGGGAACTTTTTTCCCAATTTTTTCAATGAGTTTAATTTGTTGATTTTCATCCGGTGTACCTAAGTTTTCGGCATAGTACTGAAAGGGAGAGTTGGTTGGTAAAAAATCAACCGGGGGATAAAAATCGCGTATAGTGCCTTTGTATATAAACTCCCAGTTGAGCTCAATAAAATTACCAAAACTATCCACAAAAATTGGGAATGCTTCAAAAATAGATTTGTTCAAGTTGTCGTATACGGTTCTGCCTCCGGCAAAAGAAATTTCTCGCTCTTTACTTGGTCCGCCAAAAAATATTCCAACTCTGATTTTATTTTCGTTTTTCATAGAAATATATCCTTAAATATCTTTAATTAAGCGGTCTTAAAATTTTGCTGAGTTTATAAAAAATCAACCAAGTTATTAACGCATTTATAAGGTTTAGTGAACCAAGTTTTTTGTGGGCATATACCCGAAAATTGGAGAGGGATTCAGTAAAAATTTCACTTTTCAAAAGCTACTATAGATTTAAAATTTGAGTTTTAAAGCAGTTTGTGTTCGAAAACAACTGATTACCAATATGTTGTGGGTTATTAAAAAGAAGTTATTTCGCAATTCATGATACCCTCTTCAGAAAAGTCGGTAATTTTTACAGGAACAATGGTGTTTGCAAGTTCCTGACGGTAGGGAGTTTTTACCTTCACATAGTTATCAGTAAAGCCATGTAAAAAACCGTCTTTGTTTTCTTGTTCAAATAGAACGTTTTTCACCAGGCCTATATTTTGTTCGTAAAAATATCTGAGTTTTTTGGCGGATAATATCCTGAGCATTTTGTTTCGCAGTTTGCGAAGGTGAACAGGAACAATTCCGCTCATTTGAGTTGCTTCGGTATTTTCCCTCTCGCTGTAGGTAAATACGTGGAGGTAAGAGATATCAAGGTTGTTCAAAAAATCAAAAGTTTCATTAAATTCTTTGTCTGTTTCTCCGGGAAAACCCACCAATACATCAACGCCTATACAACAGTGAGGCATAAATGTTTTTATGAGTTGAACCCGCTCTTTATATAATTCGCGCAGGTATCTTCTTTTCATCTTTTTTAAGATATCATTACTGCCGCTTTGCAAGGGGATATGAAAATGTGGAACAAATTTTTTTGATTCAGATACAAACTCAATAATTTCTTTATTTAAAAGGTTAGGTTCAATAGAGGATATGCGGAAGCGTTCTATTCCTTGCACATTATCCAGTTCTTTTATTAGGTCAAAAAAACTTGCTTCCCTTTTTCTTTTTCCCTGTTCTATAAATTGCCCTTTGCCAAAATCGCCAATATTTACACCTGTTAAAACAATTTCTTTTACACCCGATGCGGCTATTTTTTTGGCATTTTTCAGTACATTTTCAATAGTATCGCTTCTGCTTTTACCTCGTGCAAGCGGTATGGTACAGAAGGTGCAGCTGTAATCGCATCCGTCTTGTACTTTTAAAAAGGATCTTGTTCGGTCGCCCAAGGAGTAGGCGTCTATAAAAAAATTAACGTCGCTTATTTCGCAATTATGAACAATGGCGTGAGTATTTTTTTCAGACAGGTTAATATAGTTTAGGAGTTTAAATTTTTCTGCTGCCCCCAGAACTACGTCTACTCCTTCTATTTTAGAAATTTCATCCGGTTTAAGTTGCGCGTAGCATCCGATAATTGCTACAAATGCTTCGGGATTTTTCTTTAGCGCATTTTTTACAATCAGGCGGGTTTCTTTGTCGGCATTTTCGGTTACTGAGCAGGTATTGATTACATATACGTCTGCCGGTTCCGAAAAGTCTTTTTTTTGATATCCCTTTTCGTAGAAAAGACGTGCAATGGCTGAGGTTTCACTAAAATTGAGTTTACAGCCCAAGGTATGAAAAGCTACTGTTTTATCTGCTTCTTTCACCTGGCAAATGTAGGGTTTTTAAGGCTTATTTTTTATGTGTATTTTTGCTTTTTGGCTTTTTAAACAAGTGTATGGAATTATCGCTATTGTCCTCCATTTCTCCCGTAGATGGTCGTTATCGTTCGGTAACGGAGCCTTTGGATAAGTATTTTTCGGAGTGGGCACTATTTAAATACAGGGTGTTGGTGGAGATAAAATACTTTATTGCATTAAGTGAAATTGGTTTACCTCAGTTGCCAAAACTAACCGAATCGCAAAAAAAGGGTTTAGAGGCTATTCATCTTAATTTTGGACTTGTAGAAGCTCTTAAAATTAAAGATTACGAAAGAACAACTAACCATGATGTTAAAGCTGTAGAGTATTTTATAAAGGAAAAATTAGGCACTTTGGGTTTGGATAAGTATGTTGAATTTATTCATTTCGGACTAACTTCTCAGGATATTAATAATACCTCTGTGCCTCTTTTATTGAAAGAGGCAACAAATGAAGTATTATTGCCTGCCTTACACGTATTGGTTCAAAAACTTGGTGACTTAGCAAAGGAGTATAAAAATATATCAATGCTGGCTCGCACTCACGGGCAGCCGGCATCGCCTACTAAACTTGGTAAAGAATTAATGGTTTTTGTTGAAAGGCTGCAGGTTCAGCTAATGCAATTAGGGGCAGTTCCATATAGCGCAAAGTTTGGCGGAGCAACCGGTAATTTTAATGCGCATGCAGTTTCTTATAAAGGGATTGATTGGATAAAATTTGGTAACGACTTTGTGAATAATTATTTAGGATTGAAACGTTCACAATACACCACTCAAATAGAACACTACGATAATTTGGCTGCCTGGTGCGACTCGTTAAAGAGGATAAACACTATTTTGCTTGATTTAAGCAGAGATATATGGTCTTATATCAGCATGGATTACTTTAAGCAAAAACTTAAAGAGGGCGAGGTGGGTTCTTCGGCGATGCCTCATAAGGTAAATCCTATTGATTTTGAAAATGCAGAAGGTAATTTAGGGATAGCCAATGCCGTATTGGAATTTTTATCGGCTAAATTACCCGTATCGCGTTTGCAGAGAGACCTAACGGATAGCACGGTATTAAGGAACCTTGGCGTACCTGCTGCACACGCCCTTATTGCCTATAATAGTATTTTAAAAGGACTGAATAAGTTGATTATTAATAATGAGGCTTTGGAAAAGGATTTGGAAGATAATTGGGCTGTTTGTGCAGAGGCTATTCAAACCATATTACGCAGAGAGGCTTATCCAAAGCCTTATGAAGCACTCAAGGAACTAACCAGAACTAACGTCAAAGTAACTAAGGAAACTCTGCATGCTTTTATAGACAAACTGAGAGTAAATGATTCTGTAAAAGATGAGTTAAAACAGATAACGCCGCATAACTATACCGGTATAACACCACAATACTAATGGAAAAGGTTTGGGTATATCTTAGTAGTAAGAAACTGGAAGGTCAGCAGCTTTCTGATATAATAGCTCTTGGAAATTCCTTCGTAAATTCTTGGAAGGCACATGATAATAAGCTCTCTGCAAGCTTTGAAGTTTTACATAACTATTTTATCGTAGTGAAGGTTGATGAAACCACGTATAATGCCAGTGGATGCAGCATCGACAAATTATTGAGGTTTATCAAGGAGTTGGAACAAAATTTTTCTATTCAACTGCTTAACCGTTTGTTGGTTGCTTATGAATTGGACCATAAAATCTTTGTTGTACACTCGTCAGAAATCAAAGAGCTCATGAATAAAGGGGTAATAAATGAGAATACCATAATATTTGATACCTCAGTAGCTGACGCTGTTGAATTTGCAACTTGGAAAAAACCTTTAAAAAATTCTTGGCTTAAGAAATATTTTTTACCTGCTTAAGTTTTGGGTTCTTTTTATGTCTTTCTTTATCTCTTTTGGTTTTCTTTTCCAAGTTATTTACCAAAGCTTTTTCTAAGTCTATTCCTGTTTGATTAGCCAGGCATATCAGCACGAAAAGAACATCAGCTAACTCTTCGTTTAATTTGTGTTTTTTGTCTTTCTTTTTATTGCTCTGTTCTCCGTATGTTCGAGCCATAATTCTGGCTACCTCACCCACTTCTTCCATTAAAATAGCGGTATTGGTAAGTTCGCTGAAATATCTTACACCATATTTTTTTATCCAGCTATCAACCGCTTGCTGAGCTTCTTTTATGCGCATACTAAAATTTTGGTATAAATTGTTTAATTCCTTTTTCGTCGAAAGCTTTTTTTAGAGCAATATTTACTTCCGACATAACCAAATTAAGAGATTGATTATCGCAATAGGGCCTTACATTAACCGTAATAGAGCCATCGGCAATTTTGGTGAAAACTACAACAGGGGGCGGATCTTTTAATATATGAGGAGAGTTGGCTAATACTTCATCTATAGTTTTCTTAATTGTTTCTAAGTTATTTTCCATGCTAAGTGTAATTGGGATATCTGCTCTTAGAATACCCGAACGGGTTACGTTAATTATAACGTTGTTGGAAAGATTTCCGTTGGGTAAAATAACAATACGTTGGTCAAATGTGGTGAGTATGGTATTAAATATTTGGATTTCTGTAACCCTTCCCAGTATTCCCTGAGCGTCAATTACGTCTCCTACCTTAAAAGGTTTAAATATTAGTATGAGAACACCGCCTGCAAAATTTGACAAAGAACCTTGAAGGGCTAAACCAACTGCTAAGCCCGCTGCTCCTAAAATAGTTACAAAGCTGGTAGTGCCAATTCCAACCATTCCGGCAACCGTAACAATAAGAATTACACGTAAACCAATAGATATTAAGCTTTTTAAGAAGGTGCGTAGGCTTACATCCAGCTCTCGTTTTAACATGGCTTTTTCGGCCAGCTTGGCAATTCGTTTAATGAGCCATAAGCCCACTATCAGTACAAGGATGGCTCCAATTATTTTTGGAGTGTATTGTATAGCCAAGCCAAGTAATCCATCGAGATGTTTGTGTAAATACTCCGGTACGTTCATTTTTTGTAATTTTATGGGCAAAGCTAACCAAAATATGCAAAAGTGCCTGACCATATTTTTTGTGATTATTTTTTTTTGTTTAACAGGTCAACAGGCAGATTCCGTTAAAAGATATACCGATAAAAAAAACGAATGGGATACCACCAAATATATCCGGTACACAAAAGTTTTTATCGTGGGTTTATATCAATCATACCGCAATTTTGGAAATGAATTTGAAAGCCTAATTAATACGGGAGATGCTTCGGCTCCGGGTAGCGCACAGTATTTTATGGCGGAGTCTAATTTGATAACCGGAGTGAATGTTTGTTTTGATAAGTTTGCCTTTGGGTTTAGTACCCGAAGTAATCCGCCAACCGGAGCAAGCGTTAAGGGGAAAACAAAATTATTCAATATAGGCTTTAATGTAGGAGACAATAGATACGTAATAGAAAATTACTACAGACGGTTTACCGGTTTTTATGAATCTAAATATCCCGTAAGAGAAGGTGATACCGGTGCCTTTGTAAGATACAATCTACGTCCTCAAATGGTTAGCTCGTTGTTTATGAGCCGTTTCATGTATTTTACCAACCACAAAAAATTTTCATTCAAATCGGGTTTTGGCTGCAACTACAGACAGTTAAAGTCGGCTGCCTCTTGGATTTTTGGCGGTGATATAAATGTATATAATCTTACGAACGATAGTTCTTTTTTTGAAGCGGATAAAAGATACCTGTACGGGCATTATGCCAACTTGAATGGTTTTCGCTCTATTGGCATAAGCGTACATGGAGGAGTTGCTGCCACAATAGTTTTGTTTAAGGCTTGGTTTGCCAGCGGTTTTTTTACATTAGGGCCGGAACAGCAATGGAGGCGTTACACGGTAGGAGGAACTCCGAGTAATATTTCCTACATATCTTGGAGCGGAACCGGTAGAGTTGCTGCCGGTATTAATTTGAAGCGTTGCTATTGGTATTTTTCTTTCAGTAACGATTATGCCTGGTACGATAATTCTTTTATGAAGTTTCGGGTTAACTCAATAAGCGGCAACCTTGCCTTTGGCTGGAGATTTAATGTAAAGTCACCTTCTTTTTACGAAAAATTTAAAAACACTAAATTTTACGGAATGCTTTAGTGTTATAGAGTTTACTTTTTATTAATTAAGGCCGGAAGTTTTTGAATGTCTTGCAGGTACATGTATTTTCCTTTGTAAACGCCAATTATAAAGGCATCTTTAACCGCTGACTCCCTTATTTTTTGAGCAGCCATCAAAGCCTGATTAAATGTTTTGTAATTTCCTACGGTAAATCTGGTAATACCGTCGTCATACACTTTGCGAATGATTTTACCCAACTGCATGGTTTTGGTATAATCAAAGTTTTCTATGAATTTGTATGCTCCGATTTGAACTTTGTAATATAAACTGTCTATCACAACATCACCATATTTTGATGAAAAATCGGCGTAATTGCTGTTTTTATCCATTTTTTCCATAGCCATATTTAGGCTATCCATTTTTTGTTCAATTTTTTTGCGATAATCGTCGGTATAGAAGTCGGCAATTACGGTTACCGGAATAAATGAATCAATGTTCATGGTATTGATATACTTACGTTGTTCGGGTAAGTTGTTGCAGGTAAAAACTAATTCAAATTTTTGTCCTTCGGGTAAGTTCATTAAAAACTTTCCGCTGCTAGAGTTGGACTCGAAAGAAACAGGTTTAAACAATTTATTTCCGGGATTATTAACCTGAATAAAGGCTTTGGCGGGTTTTTCATCAAGTGTCACAATTCCCGAAATTTGAACGAGTTTTAAGGGCTTACCGGCAATTCCGGGTTCAATACAATAGATGTCTTGTCTTCCATATCCGTTTTCTTTTTCGGTAGAGTAGTAGCCTTTCTTTCCGTCGGCAGTTACGGTGTAAAATTTATCGTCTTGAGGGGTATTAATGGGTTTGCCTATGTTGTAAGGTTTTTGCCAATTTCCGTCAACAAAATCACTTCGTAAAATATCGTATCCTCCCGTGCTGAGCTTACCGTTGGAAGCGAAAAATAGAATACTTCCGTCGGCCGTAATAAATGGTGCATCTTCGTCGTATGGGGTATTGATTGTTGGTCCTAAGTTGGTGATGTTTCCCCAGGTGTCTTCTCCTATCAGTTCTGCAGTATATAAGTCTTTTCCTCCCAGGCCTCCTTTACGTTCACTGGAAAAAATTATTCGTTTATTGTCCGGGAAAAAGGCGGCGCTTCCGTCCCATCGGTCGGAGTTTAATCCACGCTGATACTTTGGTTGGCTCCAGGAGGATCCTTCCAGTTTACTCATGTATAAATCGCCGTTTCCGGCTCCAAGATTTTTGTAGATGAAAAGTAAAGTTCCATCTGAGGAAAGCGTAACAGCTGCATCATGCAGGTTTGTGTTAATTGATTTAATAGAAGAAGGTTCTCCCCAAGTTGTATCATTTACTCGGTAAGAAACAAAAACATCCTCAAAGTATATTTTTTCTTCTTTTTTTGTAGGACCTCTTTTCCCTTTTATGGGACTTTGTTTACCGCCTTTTGAGTATTTTCCGCGGTAAGTGTATATCATAAAAGACTCATCGGAGGGCACCAAGGGAACATACTCTTCATCTTCGGTATTTATTGGCGGGCCAATGTTTTTTATATTCACAATATTCAGATAATCCCTCATCTTTTGTGCAGCATGTAAGTTGTCTTCCTGTCTTTTTGCATCCTCTAAGTAGCTGCATATTGCTTTTTGGTTTGGCTTTTCGCAAATATTCTTATAAGTTTGATAACATTCCATGGCACGATTGGTGCTATCATTTAGTTCGTAAGCATAACCAAGCCAATAGAAATAATCAGGCAGAAACTGAGCTTCGGTGTTTAGGCTTTTTAGGCGATTAAGAGATGCTTTTCTTCTGCTTAAATCAAATAATTCTGAAACGCCTGTCATGTACTTGACAGTTGTATTCTCCGAGTAGTATTTTAATAAACTGTCTAAATTAGGCAAGCTTTCTTTGTATTGTTTGTTTTCGAAAGAGAGCCTTGCTTTGTGATAAAAGGATTCGTGTTTGGGAGATATTGACTTTTCAGCGATATCCTCCATATAACCGTTTATTTGAGATGATAAACGGGTTAAAACAAAGAAAGCTACTAATAAATAAGCTTTGTGTTTCAATGTAAAATTTTACACTAAGATAAACTTTTTATCAAATACTTGGCTTACTATACCTATTAAAAAATGCTAACAACTGCCTTATTGTATGTAAGGTTAAATTTTACATAAAATTTCAGCGGCTTTTTCAAGCGTTTCATCTTTTTTTGCAAAGCAAAATCTTAAAAGACGCTCTTGTTTTTCGTTTTCGTAAAAAACGGAAAGTGGTATAGCCGCTACCTTATGTTTTATTGTTAGTTCCTTTGCAAAATCAGTATCTGCTTGATTGCTTATTTTGTTGAAGGATACCAGCTGAAAGTATGTTCCCCTACATGGCAAAAGCTCAAAGCGCGAACCCTGTATAAGTTTTCTAAAATAATCTCTTTTGTTCTTGTAAAACGAAGATAGCTCCAAATAATTTTTTTTGTCAGCTAAAAAATCTGCCAGTGCAAGTTGCAGAGGATGGTTTACGGCAAAAACCAGAAATTGATGTACTTTCCTGAATTCGGCCATTAAGTAGTCGGGTGCAGCTACATAACCAATTTTCCACCCGGTTGTATGAACAGTTTTACCGAAAGAGGAAACTAAAATACTTTTTTTCCTAAGTTCCGGAAAGCGGGTAATGCTTTGGTGAGGATTTTCAAAGGCCATATGTTCGTAAACTTCATCACTTATAACCCAGATGTTTTTTCCGGAAATAAGTTTTTCCAGAGTCTTTAAATCAGTTTCATTTAAAACGGAACCGCTTGGATTATGCGGGGAGTTTATGATGATGATTTTGGTTTTTTCATTAATCTTATTTTTCACTTTATCCCAATTTATTGAAAAATCAGCTCCTTCCATGGCAATGCTTACAGCTTTTGCGCCCTGGAGTTCAATGGCCGGTTTATAGCAATCGTAAGCAGGTTCAAAAATAATGGCTTCTTCATTAAGGCCAAGCAGGGCTGTAACCGCAGTGTATATGGCTTGTGTGGCACCGGCGGTAATGGTAATTTCGGTATCCGGATTGTAGATGGCTCCGTAGCATTCTTTGATGATTTCGGCAATAGTTTCCCTTAAAACAGGAACTCCTTGCATGGGGGCATATTGGTTGTTTCCATTTTTAATGTAATGGGTAGCCAATTCTTGAAGTTTATGGTTGCAATCAAAATCGGGAAACCCTTGCGAAAGATTGATGGCGCCATGTTCTTTTGCCAACGCACTCATAACCGTAAATATAGTGGTGCCTACATGGGGTAGTTTGCTGTTTATGGGCATATTTTAGAATTGATGTTACAATATGGGAATTTTTTGTTACTTTTGCTAACCCTTTTTAGGGCTTTATGGTCCGATGGCCGAGAGGCTAGGCTCAGCTCTGCAAAAGCTGCTACAGCGGTTCGAATCCGCTTCGGACCTCCAAAAAAAAGAGTCTTCATACCATGAAGGCTCTTTTTTGTTTTTTATAGTTAGGGGTTTTAACACTTTACGGGTTTTCCTTCTTCATTTTTAGTGAAGAAGGCCGTTTCTATTTTTTTTCTTTCCTCTAAGTACTGTATGTATTCATTATTGTATTCTGTTCTGTGCTTTAAAACAGTTTCAAAGTTTCCGCTATTTACCATCATCATCTCACAACATTCGCGCAGGCCATTCTCAGCACCTGAATATGAGCTTATGTAATCTGCGTAATGATTTTTAATGCAAAAATCAGTGAAGAATGCAGATGCTTTTTTATGAATGAGAATTTTAAGTCCTGCTACTTTTGCAATAGATAGGTCAAGTACATCATCAAAAAAGTAAGCAACTTCCTCGGGGCTTATATTATGCTCTTTACATATTGTATTTAAAGCATCTATTTTATGAGCGATTTTGTAGAAGTTGTAGTGGAAACACTCTCTTTTTGCAAAAAAAGATGCGGCTTCGTTCTTTTCTCCACTGATGATAGCACAAATAGGAAGTTTTTTATGGATAAGGTAATGAGAAAATCGAAGTAAATTGATTCCCATACTATCAGTTTCGCTAAAACCACTGCCGTTTTGCGAAGTTTTGAAGCCATCGTTAAAAACACCATCCCAGTCAAAAACAAAGGCTTTTAGTCCGGACAGTTTTTTTAGAAGCTCATTTTGATTACAACAAAAGTGTCCTAAAAACTTAGTGCTTTCAAAATCAGCCATTATAATATTTTTTGATAATTAAGATTTTAAATCTTGGATGTCCAACATGCCAACCGGTTTACCACCGTTGGTAACTACAATGGTATCTACATTGGTTTTTTTAAACAATTGGTTTGCGTCATTTAAGAGGGCTTCACCATCAATGGTGATAGGATCTCTGTACGTTAAATCAGTAAGCTTTTTAGAAAGAATTGTTTGGCCTTGCTCCATCAATAATTTTCTCAGAGAACCATCAGTAAACACCCCTCGTATACTTCCGTCGGCTTTTATTACGGTTACTGCTCCGTATCCGTATTCTGTCATCTTAACGATAGCGTCGGTAATGTTGATGTTTTCAGGTACCAGCGGATTAATTCCTTTAATGGCTTCTTTCACTTTTACCATCATCAGACGGGTATCCATGATAAATTGGTCGGTACCAACTGTTGTAAAATTATTTTCGGTAAGTTGTTTTAGCACTTTAAGGGGAACGGTAATGGTATGAACTCCGATATTTATGGCATTTCTTACATGTTCGGTGTGTCTTACGGAAGAGAACATGATTTTTGTTTGGTAACCGTAACCGTTTACGGCTTTTACACATTGTTCAACAAGGGCCAGCGCATCGTGTCCTTGGTCTTGAAGTCTTCCTACGAGGGGGCATACATAAGTAGCGCCGGCATGCATAGCCATGTAGGCTTGTTGAAGAGTATAAACCAAGTGTATATTTACCAGGTAGCCTTTGTTTCTCAATAATTTACAGGCTCTAACGCCCTCTAATGAAACCGGTATTTTAAATACTGTTTTATTTTTATCGAGCCCAAGTGCCAATTGTCTTTCTGCTTCCGCAAGTATTTCTTCGGCCGAATTACCCAATGCTTCGATTTGAAGAACCGGAACCATTTTGCTGAGTTTCACAATAGTACCATCTATATCGGTAATACCCTCTCTTTGCATAAAGGTGGGGGTAGTGGTGAGGCCGTTTAAAAAACCGAGTTTAAAACCCTCTTCAATTTCTTTTAAATTGGCTGAATCAAGGTATAATTCCATCTGTAAAAGTTTTTGTAAAGAAACTAAAAAAAACAAATTCTCCATAACTAAACAGGCGGGTTTTTTTAAACCCGCCTGTTTGAAAGTTTATAGGCTACACTTGTTATTCTATTATTATTACCAGGTATTTGGAGGCACTCCAAAATTCTTCAGGATTAGTAATTTCTATACGTTCTACAGTTTTTTCTCCTATCATTTTATAGGAACCGCTTGGGTGCGTTGTAATTATTTTGGCTTTTTTAGCGCCAATGTTAATGGTAGTAGTTTGGTCAATATCAATTTTGGTAAAGTATTCGCGATTAAAATCCTCTTTTAGTTTGGTTGATTTGCCTATACCGATAAAGCCTCCATCTTTTGTAATGATATTTTTTTCACGCAATTCTTTGTTTGTTCCGAAAGCATAGTAGGCGGTTTTTAAGCTTTGGGTTTTTATTTCATTCTCGCCCTGTAAGTCTTTGTAATTGGTTTGAAGGCTACTTAGTTCAATGTTTAAACTTTCTATTTTCGATTTAAGCTCGGCTATTTCTTCATCCTTTAGGTTTAGTGATTTTTGTAAATTCTCAACCATTTCGTATAAGCCTTCAATTTTCAAATTACTCTCTTTTAGTTTTTTAGATAGGCTGTTGATTCGGTTTTTGTTTTTCCCCATCAGGTCGTATATAGCCTGGATATCTTCTTTAATTTGATCTTGCTTGTTTTTTACATCTCCACCGGAGCTTTTAGCGGTTACAATTTTTTCTTTTTCTTTAATGGTATTCAGGTTTTCTTGAATCTCATTAAAAGCGCTAATAAATTCCTGAAGAGCCAACTCTTTTTCATTCAGTTCGCCACTTATTTGGCTGTTTACGGTTTTTAGGCTGTCTGCAAGAGGATTAGCTTCTTTTTCTTTACTTCCACACGAGGAATTTGTAAGAGAAAGGATGGTTACTAATATGATAACCGGAGCAAATATTATTTTTTTCATGGTAATTAGGTTTTTGTAGTTCATATCTTAGACTGGAAAAGGTAACCCTGATAACCTGTTTAAAAAGATATGTTTAACCTTATGATAAAATCAGCAAAATTCGTTGTATACCTCTTTTAAGTGTTCGGCAATCATGTTTGCTGTTCTTCCCTCAATATTGTGGCGCTCAACCATATGAACCAATTGTCCGTTCTTAAAGAGTGCTATACAAGGGCTGCTTGGTGGATAGGGGGCAAAATGCTTTCTGGCAGTAGCAACGGCATCTATATCAAATCCGGCGAACACGGTTGTTAATTTAGATGGCTTTTTGTTGTGGTTTAAGCTCATCTTAACACCCGGCCTGCAAGCTCCTGCAGCACAGCCGCAAACGGAGTTTACAACCATTAAAACAGTGCCTTCTTGCTTAATGGCGTTTTCTACGGCTTCGGGAGTATTTAAATTTTCAAAGCCCGCATCGGTTAGCTCGGCTTTCATGGGATTAACTATTGCTTCGGGATACATATTTCGATTTTTTTACAAAATTATATATAAAAATGAAGTTTAGATCAGCTTTGTTTATAAAGCTTTGTTAATTCATCATTGCTATACGCCGTTTGGCAAAATTTGTGTGTATAGGTTGTACCTTAGTTGTATATTTACCGACCACTAATGTTATGAATATGAAAAAGTTGCTCTTTTTGTTTGTCTTTGCAGTTTCCATTTCTGCCAAGTTATCATCCCAGAAAAAAATGATAGAAACCCCTCCTGCTTTTACTACTTACACAGTTCCAAGGTTTATTGAGGAGGTTAAAAAAACGGGTAACGAATTGGTAATTCCTTATAAACGTTACCGATTAGCCAATGGCATGGAAGTATTGATTCATGAAGATCATAGCGATCCCATAGTATATGTTGACGTAACTTACCATGTTGGCAGTGCCAGAGAGCAACAGGGTAGAAGTGGTTTTGCACATTTTTTCGAACACATGATGTTTCAAGGTTCTAAAAATGTGGCTGACGACCAACATTTTAAAATAATTACGGAAGCCGGAGGAACTCTGAACGGGACAACGAATACCGACAGAACAAACTACTTTGAAGTTGTACCCGGTAACCAACTGGAAAAAATGCTTTGGTTGGAAAGCGATCGTATGGGATTTTTGCTTGACTCCGTAACTCAGCAGAAGTTTGAGGTTCAACGAGCTACCGTTAAAAATGAACGAGGACAGCGCTATGACAATGCGCCCTACGGTTTGGTAAATGAAAAAATTGGAGAGGCGCTTTATCCAAAGGGTCACCCCTACAGTTGGTCTACCATAGGTTATATAGAAGATTTGAACCGTGTAGATGTAAACGATCTTAAGCGTTTTTATATGCGCTGGTATGGCCCAAATAACGCGGTTCTTACCATTGCGGGAGATGTGGATGTAGAAAATACCCTAAAGCTTATTCAAAAATACTTTGGCAGTATTCCAAGAGGCCCGGAGGTTAAGCCTCAACAGGTGGATCCCGTTTCTCTTTCCGAGAAAAGATACATTTCTTATGAAGATAATGTGAAGCTTCCCATGCTTCGAATAGCGTATCCTACCGTGAAAATGAATACTAAAGAAGATTTGGCATTGGATGTGTTGGCAAATGTTTTGTCAGGTTCAAAGGGAGCACCTCTTTATAAAGAATTTGTGGAGTCTAAAAAGGCGGTTGCTGCAAATGCTTTTCAATACTCGCGAGAATTGGCAGGGCAGTTTGAGTTTATGCTTCGTGCAAATCCAAATTCCTCGTTAGCAGATTTGGAAAAGGAATTATTTGCTTGTCTTGATGAATGGGAAAAAACAGGCGTAACCGATGATGACTTGGTTAAGTTCAAAGCGAACTTTAACAGTGGCAGATATAACAGACTTTCAACCGTACAGGGAAAAGGAGCAGCCCTTGCGGCGTATTATACTTTTACGGGCGATCCTAATTATATAAAGAAAGAAACTGAACTAATGAATAGTCTTACAAAAAAGGATGTGATGGATGTTTACTACAAATACATTAAAGGAAAAAATCCTGTGGTACTGAGTTGTGTTCCCAAAGGGAAAGCAGATTTGGTTGCCGCAAAGGACACCTGGCAAATGTATCAACGCACGGTTGAGAGCGAAAGCGATGAGTACAAAAATTTAAAGTATACCGAACCCAAAGATAATTTTGATCGCAGTAAAATGCCCGTTCCTCCTCCGGCAAAACCCGTTCCTGTTCCCGACTTTTTTAAAGATAAATTACCTAACGGAATTGAATACATTGGGGTAACGGATAACGAAATCCCCAAGGTAAATATTTTAATAAGTATAAAAAATGGGCACCGTTATGAGTCGTTTGAAAAAGCAGGTATAGCATCTCTTTTAGCGGCTGTTTTGGAGCAAAGCACTCAAAAAACCAGTGCCGAAGAAATAGAAAATAAGTTAGACAGGCTGGGAAGCAGTATAGATATCAGCGCTGATGATGAGGCTATTTATATCCAGGTAAGCAGCATGAAAGAAAATTTAAACCCAACCATTGAAATATTAAAAGAAATTCTTTTTCAGCCAAAGTTTGACAATCAGGAAATAGAACTTGAACGAAAAAGAAAACTAGACATGATTATCCAAAGTCAAATGTCGGCGGCTTCTTTGGCAAACGAGCTATATAATGCTGTGCTGCGTTCAAAAGAGGATGTATTACGCATAAGAACCATAGGAACAAAAAGCTCTATTGAGGCAATTACCGCAGACGATTTGAAAAAATTTTATCAGCAATGTCTTAATAGCAAACTTATTTCTGTAGCGGTTTCCGGCAGTATAGATAAGGCAACCGTGGCTAAGAGTTTAATGTTCTTATCTACCATTAAGGCAGGTCCCGACTTAAATTACAAGGAACCTGTTTATCCTAAAATAGAAAAAACAAAAATTTACTTCATAGATAAAAAGGGCGCCGCCCAGAGCGAGATTCGCGTGGGATATATGGCCTTGCCCTACGACGCCGAAGGAGAGTTTTACAAAAGTCAGATTATGAATTACAGTTTTTCAGGAGCTTTTAACAGCAGAATTAATTACTTGTTAAGAGAGATAAAGGGCTGGACCTACGGCTCTAGAGGGGCATTTAGTGGAACAAAATACACCGGACCATTTACTATTAGCGGAGGGTTTAAATCAAATACGACAGACAGTACCATTGTTGAAATTATGAACGAACTTCGTAAATATGCCGAGGGGGGGATTAAAGACGATGAACTCTCCTTCACTAAAAATGCCATGTCTCAGTCAGATGCCCTCAGATACGAGTCGCCTACACAAAAACTGTACTTCATTAAAAGAATAATGGATTATAATTTGAGTAAGGATTATGTAAGTAAGCAAACAGCCATACTAAACAATATTTCTGCCGATGAAATTAATAAGCTTGCCCGTAAAAATTTACCATACAACAATATGGTAATTCTGGTACTGGGCGACAAAGAGAGCAATTTTTCCAAGTTAAAGGCTCTTGGTTACGAGCTGGTGGAACTGGATAACGACGGAAACCAAGTTAAATAACTGATTTTGAGTTATTTAAAAATATAAGCGCTCCTTTTTCTGTGTTTTTTGGTTTTTAGACGGGATTTTTTGACTATTTAGGCCTAAGTTGTCTGAATTTTAGTACAATAAATTTTGCCTGCTTTAAAAAACTTCTTACATTTGCAGCCCTTATTTTTGGGAAACCTGTAAAAATTTAATTAACGTGGACGCAGTAAGTTATAAAACTAAGTACGAAACCAAGGCATCCGTAAAGAAAGAATGGGTGTTGGTTGATGCCGAAAATGAAATTGTAGGCCGTCTTGCCGGAAAAATTGCCATGATTTTGCGTGGCAAACACAAGCCCGGTTTTACTCCTCATGTAGATTGTGGAGATAATGTAATTGTTATAAATGCCGATAAGGTTCGTTTTACCGGCAAAAAGTTAACCGATAAAGAATACATCCGTTATACCGGTTATCCCGGAGGACAGCGTACAAGATCACCCAAAGATTTGATGGCTAAAAACCCAACAGAAATTCTTAGTCATGCCATCCATGGAATGTTGCCCAAGGGCAGACTAGGAAGGGTGCTCAATACCAACGTTCGCATATTTGCCGGAACAGAGCATGGAATGGATGCCCAAAAACCAAAAAAAATCGATTTAAGTAAAATAAAATAATCAGTAATGGAAATTATTAATACATCCGGTCGTAGGAAAACATCTGTTGCCCGAATATTTATGAAGAAGGGCAAGGGAGAGATTAAGGTAAACGGTAAAGATTACAAAGAATATTTTACTACACCAACATTGCAGTACTATGTAACTCAATCTTTTAATACGGCCAAAACCTTAGGAGAGTATGATGTAAACGTGAATGTTACCGGAGGAGGGATAACCGGACAGGCACAAGCCATCAGGTTGGCAATATCAAAGGCCTTGGTAGAGGTTAACCCAGAGTTTAAAAAAGATTTGAGAGCTGAAGGTTTATTGACTAGAGACCCAAGAATGGTAGAGCGCAAGAAGTTTGGTCAGAAGAAAGCCCGTAAGCGCTTCCAGTTCAGCAAACGTTAATTTTTAATATCAGATAAGAAAGCAAATATGTCAGCAAGAACATCATTCAACGAGTTATTGGAAGCAGGTTCGCACTTCGGACACCTTAAGCGTAAGTGGAATCCGGCAATGGCCCCATACATCTATGCCGAAAAAAATGGAATTCATATTATTGACCTGAATAAAACCGTAGCTAAAATTGAGGAGGCAGCCAATGCCCTTAAACAAATTGCCCGCTCCGGTAAAAAAATTCTTTTTGTAGCCACCAAGAAACAAGCAAAAGACATTGTTGCCAATAAGGTTAAGGAAATTAATATGCCTTATGTAACGGAGCGTTGGCCGGGTGGAATGTTAACTAACTTCAGCACTATTCGTAAGTCTGTTCGTCGTATGGCTCAGATTGATAAAATGAGTTCTGATGGCACCTTCGGTAATATTTCCAAAAGAGAACGTTTGCAGTTTGCACGCGAAAGAGCTAAGTTAGAAACTCAGTTTGGCTCTATTGCCGATTTATCCAGACTTCCGGCGGCACTTTTTATTGTAGATATTACCAAAGAACATATTGCCGTTGCCGAAGCGAAAAGACTCAATATTCCAACATTCGCCATAGTAGATACCAACTCAAATCCAAATTTGGTAGACTATGCTATTCCTGCCAATGACGATGCCTCTACTTCCATATCCTACATCGTAGGTTTAATGTGCGATGCCATTAAGGAAGGTTTATCTGACCGTAAGGCTGATAAGGAAGCGATGGCTGAAGAAAAAGATACAAAAGAATTAAGCGCCATGGAGGCTGAGGAACTTTCCAAAGGAGTTAAAATCAAAGGCCTGGAGGTTGAATTGGAAGCAGAAGAAAAAGGAGGCAAAAAACTCCGTAAAAGAGTGAGCGCAAAAAAGTAAAAACCAGATAAAGTAACATAAATGCGGTCATTCTGGAAACAGTATGGCCGTTTTTTTTAAAGAATATAAACTAAATAATAATTTGTATGGCAATTACAGCAGCAGAAGTAAACAAATTGCGCCAACAAACCGGTGCAGGAATGATGGATTGTAAAAAAGCATTGGAAGAAACCAATGGAGATTTTGAGGCAGCTATTGATTACCTCCGTAAAAAAGGAGCAAAAGTAGCCGCTAATCGTCAGGATAGAGATGCTAAAGAAGGCGTGGTGCTTTCTAAAACATCTTCAGACAACAAAAGGGCAGTTGTTATTAGCGTAAACTGTGAAACAGACTTTGTGGCTAAAAATGCAGATTTTATTGCATTTGCAGAAAATGTAGCCGCTATTGCGCTTGAAAAAAGTCCGGCCGATATAGACGCACTAAAAGCACTTCCTTATGATAACAATATTACCGTAGGGGATAAATTTATGGAGCAGGTAGGTAAAATTGGCGAGAAAATTGATGTTGGATATTACCAATCTTTATCTGCTGAGCACATTGTTTCATACATACATCCCGGAAATCGTTTGGCTGTTGCCGTAGGATTTAACAAAAGCGTGAGCCCTGAAGTTGCCAAAAACATTGCTATGCAAGCGGCAGCCATGGCTCCGGTGGCAATTGATAAGGATGATGTGGATCAAGACACGCTTAAACGCGAATTGGATATAGCCAGAGAACAGGTTAGGGCAGAGGGAAAACCGGAAGACATGGTAGAAAAAATTGCCCAAGGGAAACTCAATAAATTCTTTAAAGAAAGCACACTGCTTAATCAGGAGTATTTTATAGATAATAAACTCAGCGTTAGACAGTTTTTACAGTCTGTTGATAAAGATCTCACGGTAACCGCATTCAAACGCTATTCTCTCTCGTAAATTTTTTCACAAAAAACCCTCACTTGTTGAGGGTTTTTTTATGAGCACGCCATAAAATATTTTTAACTTGTAGCAGATTTTTAGAAAAGTATGAGGTACAAAAGAATTCTTTTAAAACTAAGCGGAGAGGCATTAATGGGAAACAAGGGCTTTGGCATCGATCAGGAAAGATTAAACCAGTATGCCAAAGAAATTAAAGCTGTTCATGACCAAGGGTGCGAGGTAGCCGTTGTAATAGGAGGAGGAAATATATTCAGAGGTATTCAGGCTGAAAAAGGAGGTATGGATAGAGTACATGGCGATTATATGGGTATGTTGGCAACAGTTATCAATAGTATGGCTATACAAAGTGCTTTGGAAGGACTTGGTGTACAAACACGTTTACAAAGCGCT
Organism: uncultured Akkermansia sp.; assembly: GCA_964585565.1. Classification (GTDB taxonomy): domain Bacteria; phylum Bacteroidota; class Bacteroidia; order B-17B0; family Aurantibacillaceae; genus Aurantibacillus. Next base: position 362,543 of record CAZPEC010000001.1, read on the forward strand.
ATAAAAATGGAACAAATTTGCGAGCCTTTTATACGCCGAAAAGCCGTACGCCACCTGGAAAAAGGACGTGTGGTAATTTTTGGTGCCGGAACCGGAAACCCTTATTTCACAACCGATACAGCCGCTACACTCCGAGCTATAGAGATTGAAGCCAATGTAATTTTAAAAGGAACACGCGTTGATGGAATTTATACCGCCGACCCCGAAAAAGATGCCAATGCCAAGCGATATGAAACAATCACTTTTGACGAGGTGTACAATAAAAATTTAGAGGTTATGGACATGACGGCATTTACACTCTGTAAGGAAAACAACTTACCTATTATTGTTTTTGACATGAACAAACCCGGGAATCTTTTAAATCTGGTGAATGGAGAAATGGTTGGCACTTTAGTAAGTATATAGTTTGTCTACCCACTAGTACTGAATTACAACATAGCCCTTTCTGTTTTCTCGTTCTTTATCCGGAAATTCAAGCAGGTAGTAATAAGTGCCGGGCGGTAGTTTCTCGTTGCTGCCAAACACATTTTTTACGTTGGAATTTCCGTTCCAACTGTTGTCGTAGTTCTCGTTTTTATATACAGCATTGCCCCATCTGTTAAACACAGTAAGCTTTAATCTTTTCCCATACATACCTTTAATTACAAAAAAATCATTTTTACCGTCACCGTTTGGAGTAAAAACTTCTGATACAAAAAACTCATCGCATTCCATTATTTGAACCTGAATAGTGTCAGCATTCGAACATCCGTTTGAATCAGTAACGTGTACCCAGTAGGTACCCGGTGTATTTACAATGGTGTAAGAGGGAGCTGAACTATTATCTTGCCACGTTATATAAGGGTAGTTTGGTACCGTAAGTGTTAAAATGGTGTTTGGAAAACAGAGCGTAGTATCAGGCCCTAACCAAAGTGGAGGTATTGGATAAGAGTTTATATTTAGTGTAAATACCGGTGACGGACAACCGTTATTGGATGCAAAGAAAGTATAGGTACCTGAGTTGTTTTGATTAATTGGATTTATTACAAAACTTGGTTGGCCGGTAGAAAAATTATTTGGCCCACTCCAGTAATATGTAATGTTGGATGTTAAAGAGTTAGTCCAAAAGATAGCAGAATCACCAACACATCCGGAAGAATAGGCCATGGGAGTTACCTGAGGAACGCTGTTCACCTGTATCATTACGGAGTTAGATTCTCCAAAACAACCATTCAGTTCATTAATTAATTGATAAGGTCCGGAGTGAATAGCCTGCGCAGGTGCAATACTAAATTGAGTTGCCGTTGAAGTAAAATTATTGGGTCCTGTCCACGTATAATTTACAGCTGCGCTGTTTGAACTAGTACTTACAAAAATGGTATCACCTTCGCACACACTTGCAGTAGCTACGATAGTAGGCATAGTCAACTGAACAATTTGAACGCTTAATTGAACCGTATTGCTGCTGCAACTTTGCCCGCTTACCCATAAAGTATACGTTCCGCTATGTGTGGAATTTGCCGGAGCTATGATAGGGTTTTGAAGATTGCTGGTAAAAGAATTTGGTCCAGACCAATGATATGTTGCATTTTGAACAAATGGCGTAAAAAATTTGATGCTGTCTCCGGCACATATAGAAATAGCGTTTACACTTGCAGTAATTGGATAGGAAGCCGGTACAATATCTACGGTAATGGGCACTCGTTGACTGGGACACAGGTAAGAAGTATCTATGTTAGCTACGTAGTATACTACCGGTGCTGTTAAATTAGGTGTAGTATACTGATTTCCTACATGAAAACTACTTCCTCCCGTAGCAGAGGTATACCAACTAACACTACCGCTGGCAACGGCATTTACTACCGTTGAGGTTCCATAGCAAATGGCTACACTGTTGCTTGCAGGTATTGGAGGGGGAGTATTATTATTCATGAATACCGAAATGGTACTTGTGGCCTGGCACCCATGTACATCCGTAGTAACAAGTGTATAGTTTCCGGTTTCAAAAATACTGATCACGCTGCTGGTTAAGTTACCCGGCAGCCACTGATAACCGGCCATATTACTATTGGCTGTGAGTATAGTTGAATCGCCCGGACAAAAAGTGAACTGACTGGCAGTTATTGAAGCAGTTGGGTTAGCCGCATGTATTTGAACGGTACAAATGGTGGTAATCCCACACATGGTAATTTGGCAAGAATATATTCCCGTTGCGGTTACTGTTTTTACCGTTCCTCCTCCCGAGAGTGGGGCAAACCACTGTATGAGGGTAGAGTCGTTTGTTACCACCTTTAAGGTAACGGTTCCGCCCGGACATAAATAATTGGATGGAATAGGAACTATAAAAGGAGTATTGTATTGCTTAACTTCAATAGTATTGGAGGTTAATACACAGCCGCTGGCATCCGTAACCACTACGTGGTAAAAACCGGGAATTTTTACCCAAATGGTGTGTGCATTTATGGCAATTGGTCCAAAAGGCCCTACCCATGCGTAATTTAAACCATTAGTAATATTTACCGTAAGTTTAACCGAATCGTTGGGGCATATAATAGCCGGGAATTTAGTTAAAACAGGATTTGGTTTGTTGTTAACGGTAAAAACCTTTGTTGTGTGTGTAGAACACCCGGTTAAACTATTTACGGCAACGGAAAATATAGTGTAATAACCCGGGTGTTTTATCCACAAGGTATCATTAGATTGATTGGAAGCGTTTATACCGGGCCCTGTCCAATTAATAGGGTGGCTATGCTGAACAATAAATTGATTACTGTCTCCCGGACATAATTGTGGGCTTCCGGTGTATGTAAGCAAAATGGTGGGATTAGGGTTAGCGATAGCATGAACTACCTTGCTGGTTGTGTAAGTATTAATTCCACATGTATTATTTATTTTAATAACTGCCGTAATCGTATAATCTCCGCTGGTACAGGTTTGGAATCCACCAAACGTGGGTTTATTACAGTTATTATAAGGAATGCTATTATATACGCTGGCGGTATTGGGCTGCACACTCCAAATTATGGTATCTAATAAATTTAAGCAAAGCGGGTTGGCATTGGGGTTAGTAATGCTGTCGTATATGTATAAAAGTGCTTTTTGCCCACAACAAAAAGTTACGGTATCATTTAATTTAATTTTTGGAATGATGGGATAAATGGTATCAATTTCAACTGTTACCGAATTTACACTGGTGCATGAGTACGAATTGGTTACTGTTATGGCATAAATATTTTTACCAACTTTTTGGTTTACCCAAATACTGGAGTCGGGTGCTGACATAATAGGAAAGCCTGACCAGCTAAAGGCGTTATTAAAAATATTACTTCCTGTTATTTTAACTGAATCGAGTGAGCAAAATCGAATTTTGTTGGTAACAGGTAATTGCTGAAAGTTGAATCCTTTTGAGTCGGTTATTTTTGGAACAGGAGGTTTGGGATTCATTTTTACATATACCGTATCGCTGCTGGTTAAGCAATTATCGCGTGTTGTTACGGTAACATGGTAAACACCGGTGGTACCAACCAGTATAGTACTCGCTGTATCTCCCGTGTTCCATTTATATTTATAATTTGGCCCTTGAACACCGGTAAACGTATATGCCTGGATGTAATCCGGATCACAGAGTTTTACGGTGTCGGGGCATAGTAAAGAAAGATAGTTTATACAGCTTCCCAAAATAGGTCTTGAACAAGTGTTGCCGCTACGATGAAAAAAATCAAGGGTTTGACGATTAGGCTCAATAAAGGTTCCGGCAATTGCATCACTAAAACCGAGTCCGTAAGAAGTAATGTAGCCGTTGTAATTATTATCGCTGCAGTACAAAGGTGGTTGTGGCCCCGAGGTGTAAAAAACCTGTGTATTAGGATTAACCAACATAGGTGTACTGTACGGGAAGGAAAACCTTCCCATGTAACTGGCTGCTAAAATCGGCCGATTGTTTCCGGTTAATACGATGCCGTGCGCTTTATCATCTCCTGTTCCTCCGGCTTGTTTTTCCCAGAGTCTGTTACCGTTTGTTCCGCTATATTTACTTACAAACAAATCTCTAAACCCAACGGAGTTAAACACACCCTGAGCAATGGCATTTTGATAGTCGGTAAGTCCGCATGTAAATTCACCAAAAAGGTAAATATCTCCCGTGTTATCTATGGTAATATCTCTGGCCGATATATAGTTTATTGAAGCATCTGATTTCCCCCATATGTAACCGCCTGACTCATTAAACTTGGCTACAAAAATTTTATTCTGAAAATTTCCGCTTAGCGAAGCATTTGGGCTTCCATAAAACACCATGGTTCCGGTAAAATCTCCGGCCATAATAACATGGTTGTTATTCTTGTCTATTTCTAAACCGTAAGCAATGGCACTTGTAGCCGATGCTTTTTTGAACCAAAGTTCATTACCGTTTGCCGAATATTTGATAAGGAAAACGGCATTCATAATTTGGTTGTTATGCGTATTGTTAAACTTGATGGTGTCTGAAAACTGTCCGCATACGTATACATTGTTAAGTGTATCACAAGCAATATTCAAACCGCGGTCTTCGTATTTTGCTTGCCCGGTTCTTGTCCATATAAAACTTCCGGCAGGAGATATTTTACTGGTAAACACATCATACGATGCAATGTTATTTTGAGGGTTTGTGATGCTGGTAAAGGTGCTGCTACCGAAAGTGGCAACACCCTGAAAGCTCCCGGTAATAAGTATATTATCATTTTTATCTATAGCCAGAGCGTTCGGAATATCAATCATATTACCACCCATACTTACAGCCCAGATAAAATTTCCGTTGGCATCTACTTTGGCTACAAATACATCCTGTGAGCCTGCAGTGGAGTTTAATGTAAGGGTTCCGAAGCTGGCCGAGCCGAAGTAGTATCCGCAAATAATTAAATCTCCGTTACCATCTAACTTACAATTTATACCCCTGTCCGAACCCATGCCGCCAAATTTTTTGGCCCATACAATATTTCCACTACTATTTGTTTTGTAGATAAACCCATCAGGTATACCCTGAGAGGAAGAGCTAAGATTAAAGGGATGAAAAGAGGCGGTGTTGGTAAAGTAACCGGTTACATAACTTTCGCCGGAGGAATTGACGCAAACATCCATAGCCTCATCAACATTTTGCCCTCCACTGCTTTGTACCCAAAGTTGTTGAGCAAGCAAGGTATTACTAGAAAACAAGAAGGCGAGTATGCAAAAAACTGTTCTCAAAAATTTGCTTCGTAAATCTATACGTACTTATTGTTCAGGGAGTTGGATAAAATAAGTAATAAATAAACAGCAATATTCATAGCTATTTGAATTCCAGTAACTTATAATTTAAAAAACGTTAATAAGGATATTGTTTGGGGTACTCTGTCCGTTTTTATTTGCCTGCCATATATCCTTCGTCAAGTTGCAGTTTTCCTGATTTGTAGGCTTCTACGGCTAGGGCATCACAGCGGTTGTTTTCAGGATTATCGGCGTGGCCTTTTACCCAAAAAAATCGGTGGATTGTGGGATTGTATATTTTTAAAAATCGCTTCCATAAATCCACGTTAGCTTTTTTTTTGAAATCGGTGAGCTGCCAGTTTTTAATCCAATTTTGGTTTATGGCATCTACAACATATTTACTGTCTGAATAAACGTTTACCGGAATGTTTTTATTTTTGATGGATTCGAGCCCTACGATAACGGCCAGCAATTCCATGCGATTATTTGTAGTATTCGTAAATCCTGCACTTAGTTCTTTTCGTTTATCACCGTATTTAAGGACAATTCCATAGCCTCCCGGTCCGGGATTTCCGCTGGCGGCGCCATCTGTGTACAATTCGATGAAATTAGGTGCAGACAAGTTTGTTATTTTATTTTCAACTGCAAGAATATTTCACCATTCATTTTACCGGCAAGCATATCTCCCTTTTTAACCGGGCCTACACCTTCCGGAGTTCCGGTAAAAATCAGGTCGCCAACACGAAGACTTACATACTTTGAAACGTAGGAGATAAGTTTATTAATATTAAAAATCATGTTTTGGCTATTTCCTTGCTGTACAACTTTTCCGTTTATGCTTAAATCAAAATGGATATTATTTATATCAGTTAATTTTTTAGATATGAACTTACCAATTGGAGCACTGTTGTCAAAGGCCTTGGCTTTTTCCCATGGTAAGCCTTTTTGTTTGCAAACACTTTGAATATCCCTTGCGGTAAAATCAATACCCAGGCCTATTTCTTCGTAATAGTTTTCGGCAAATTGTTCTTCTATATACTTTCCGGCTTTGCATATTTTTACCACCAGTTCAATTTCGTGATGCAGTTCGTTTGTAAAATCCGGGTAATAGAACTCGGTTTCTTTTAAAAGGGCTGTATCAGGTTTCATGAAAAAAACGGGTTCTTCGGGCAATTCCGATTTCATTTCTTTGGCATGTTCGGCATAGTTTCTTCCAATACAAATAATCTTCATAGACGTTTTTTTAGTGAAACCTTAATTAGTACATTTACGCAAATTTAGCACTTTAATACATTACCTTATGAATCAAAGTTATGACATTGTATTGGTTGGAGGTGGCATTGTAGGGCTTGCGACAGCCTATAAACTGGGGCAAATGCATCCAAATAAAAAAATTTTGGTTTTAGAGAAAGAAAAAGAAGTGGCAGCGCATCAAACTTCGCATAACAGCGGCGTTATTCATAGTGGTATTTATTATAAACCCGGTTCTTACAAAGCTATAAATTGTGTAGCCGGCAGAAGAGAGCTTGTTCAGTTTGCCAAAACTCACAAGATTGCACATGATATATGCGGTAAAATTATTGTTGCCACCGATAACAGCGAGCTTTCTCATATGAACAGGGTGTTTAATAACGGTGTTGCAAATGGGGTAGAGGATATTGAGATTATAGATGCAAAAAGAATACAGGAAATAGAACCCTATTGCCGGGGAATTGCGGCAATAAGAGTGGGTTGCACGGGTATTATTGATTACGGAGACGTGGCCCGAAAATTGGTTGAACTTATTGAGGCTAACCCAAATAACAAGGTGCAAACAAGCCAGGAAGTTGTTGCTTTTGAGAAAACTTCAGGGTTAACTACTGTTATTACCAGAACCGCTAAATTTCAGGCAAAATATGTTATCACAACTTCCGGTTTACAAGCTGATAGATTAGCAAAAAAAGAAGGTACGCCAAGTGATTCGGCCATTGTTGGATTTAGAGGTGACTATTATGATTTAACTGAAAAAGGCAGAAGTAAAGTAAGACACTTAATTTATCCGGTACCAAACCCCAAGTTTCCTTTTTTGGGTGTTCATTTTACCAGGATGATAAAAGGGGGAGTAGAGTGTGGACCTAACGCTGTTTTCGTATTTAAACGGGAAGGTTACAGCAAAACAGCTTTCAGTTTAAAGGACACTGCAGAGGCTTTTGCCTTTAAAGGAACTTGGAAATTTTTTGCCAAACATTGGAAATTCGGGTTGGATGAATACAGAGGGGCTTTCAGTAAAACTTACTTCTTGAAAAGATTGAGGAAGTTGATTCCAGATTTACAAATGGACGATATTGAACCTGCCCGTTGCGGAATAAGAGCTATGGCTTTAGCGCCCGAGGGGGAGATGTTGGATGATTTCAAAATTGAGAAAAGCGGGAATGCCATGCACGTAATAAATAGCCCAAGCCCTGCAGCTACTGCCAGCTTAGCTTATGGTAACGAAATTGCCCTCATGGCCACGGAATTTTTTAATTTAAAAAATTAAATAGTTTCTACGGCGTTGGGATATTTTGCCTTCCAGCGTTTAAGGCTTTCCGGTGTTCTTACCAAAATAGTAGTTTTGGCATCAATTTTCAACTTTACCAGGTATGTAGTTCCTTTCTTTTCAGTTCTTTTAGTCTTCAGTTTCATAGTTCCTCCTTAATCTTTTATAGGTATAACACAAATATGCCCTAAATGTTGCCTTATTCCTAAACAATTAACGTTAAAAAAGGCTTAAAAAACGCTATTATAAGAAAGCTAAGATTAAGCTATTAACAAGCTATCAACACAAACAAAAAAACCGACAAGAACTTGTCGGTTTTTTTGTTGTTAAAATGTTATTTACGAATTAGAAGTATAAGTTGAAACGAAGTGTACCGCTTGGGCCCCATACAGAGTTTTTGTTGTCGGTATCAAGCATCCAGCCACCTCTTTTGCTGTCTATAATTTCGGTAGTTCCTACTTGATTTTGGGTATTTGACGGATTACCGTTGTTACCAACAGATTCCCAAGTAGTTTTTGTTTTACCCCAGCTCGTGATACCTAATCCCCAGCCAAATTCGCCTCCAATACTCATTTTAGGTAATATAAAGTATTCTGCACCGATAAATCCTCTTAAACCAAAAGAAAACATGGCTCCGTATTTTCTTTCAGTAACACGGGCATCGCCAATTAAACCGCCAATTGGAGGATTATCTAAATTGTTAGCCATATTACCTAAAACGTTCATGCCGGTAAATTCATCATCTGTATCTACATCAACGTTTAGTGAAGGAGTAGAGGTTGCCGCTAAGGCATTACCATAAGTAAATTTATCTTTACGCATACCTACATATAGCCCGGCTTCTCCTCCATAGTAACCTTGCAGGCGAGTTTTTCCGCGGCGCATCTCCATACCGGCTGCTAAACCAATCATGGTTTGAGATTGTTTCCATACATTTTCTTTCATAGGAAGAGCACTTGGATATCCGTTAGCGGTAGGAGACATAGCCGCCATTGCCAAACGGTCGGTAACCATATTTCTTTCTTTTGCGCTGGCAGTACCAATTCGTAAAGAGCCACGGTAAGCCGTTTGGGCATCTTTAAACATTTTTCCGGTAATGGTTTGTCCGTTTGTTATAAAATTAAAAGTAGGGGCAATGTTGTTATTGGTTTTTCCGAACATGTTTCCTGCGTATTGCAAGAACGGTGTAGCGTCAATACCAATACTCCAATCTCCTTCTTCCGGTAAATAAGGTTCTCCTTTTTTGGAGGTTAAGCCTTCTTGGGCAAATGCGCCTGAAATACCAAACGCAATAGCTAGTAGTGTAATTGATTTTTTCATATTTTTTAAATTTGTCGTACTAAGTTACGAGGGCTCTTTTCTTACAGATGTTAACTAAACTTAATTTAATTAACACAAAGTTGTTAGTTCGAGCTTTTGTTCTGTAGCAAAGGTACAAATTTAAAAGAGCCTGCCACTTCTTTTTCGAAGCTTGTATCTGATGTTTTTTTAAGAATATGCATTTCCTGGTGGTCCCCTTCTCCTATTGGGATTACCATAATACCACCTGTTTTTAACTGTATTAGTAAATCATTGGGCAAATAAGGAGCCCCGGCTGTTACAATAATTTTATCGAAAGGGGCGTGTAGTGGCATTCCTTTATATCCGTCTCCGTAAACCAATCTGGCCGCTCTGTAGCCCAAAAAAGGCAGGAAAAGCTTGGTTTTTTCGTAAAGACTTTTTTGTCTTTCTATACTGTACACTTTTGCACCCATTTCCAATAATATAGCGGTTTGGTAACCGCACCCGGTACCTATTTCGAGCACTTTCTCTCCTTTCTTTAATTCGAGTTTCTCTGTTTGAAATGCTACGGTATAGGGATGGGAAATAGTTTGACCAGCTCCAATGGGTAAGGCTTTATCGCTGTAGGCGTGGTCTAATAAGGCCGGGCGGGCAGTGCTGGTATCAAAAAATAAATGCCTGGGAATTTTCTCGATAGCTTTTAATACATTTTCATCCTTAATTCCCTTAGCCCGAAGCTGCTCAACAAGCCGTCTGCGTTTACCTTGAAATAAATACTCGTCTTCTTTGCTTACCGTGTAGAACATATTTACTCACTTCAGAGCTAACAAATCTATGCTCAAAATCCCCCTGATTTTTGTTATTTTTGACGGTTTACTAACAAAAAAGGTCTGATTTCAGGATAATAACATCATGCAAAACAAGATAGCGCTGATAGGTTTAGGATATTTAGGTAAAATTCACCTTAAATTATTGTTTGAGAATACTGATTGGCGTTTGGTAGGAGTGTATGATATTGACCAAAACTTATGCAAACAACTGGCAGAAAATTATAACGTAAAATCTTTCAGTTCTTTGTATGAGGCAATAGAGAGCAGCGATGCTATTGATATTGTAACACCCAGTAACACCCATTTTGATATTGCCCGACAGGCCATTATTTCGGGCAAACATGTTTTTATTGAAAAACCGCTTACGGCAACGCTAAAAGAGGCAAAACTGCTTCAGAAACTGGTAGACGAAGCAGGCGTTTGTTTGCAAGTTGGGCATGTAGAGCGTTTTAACCCTGCGTTTACTGCGGCAATGCCTTATTTTAATAATCCAAGATTTATTGAGGTACATCGTTTGGCTCAGTATAACCCCAGAGGAACGGATGTTTCGGTAGTACTTGATTTAATGTTGCATGATATAGACTTGATATTGAGCATTGTTCCGTACAATATAAAAAATCTTAGCGCAGTTGGCTCAAAACTAGTGAGTCACTCACCCGATATAGTAAATTGTCGGATAGAGTTTGAAAATGGTTGTGTAGCCAATTTAACAGCCAATCGTTTGGCATTTAAAAATACCCGTAAATTCAGGGTTTTTAATCAGGATAATTTTGTTTCCATTAATTTGCTTGATAAGGTAACAGAAGCTATTCGAATACAAAATGCTACCATCAACTCAAAAAATCTGGTTATTGATACCGGAAAATCAAGCCCTAAAAAAGAGATAGTATTTGAGCATCCGATTATTTTGCCGGTTAATGCAATAAGGGAGGAATTATTAGCGTTTTATAACAGTATAAACAGCGATAAAAAAACAATTATTTCGGCAGGAGATGCTATTAGAGCGTTGGAAATTGCCGAAGAAATTGAGAGAAATATAAAAAACTGATTTTTCCGCTATGTTCTGTCTTGTAAAAAAAATAATGAATTTCATTTTTCTATTTTCTTTGTTGTTTTTTTCTTATTCGTGTAAAAAGAAATTCAAACCGGCCAAACCGGCCTTTTTTGTTACTTGTGAGAAGGTATCGGTAAATGTACAACCCGGACAGGGTTTTGGAAGTCATAAGTTTACCGATTTATGGCTTTATACCAACGGTAAATTCAGAGGGGCTTATCCGGTAGGTTCCCTGATGCCGGTTATGATAGAAGATGGCAAATCAGTAATTGATGTATTTCCGGGATTTATGAACAATGGTATTTCCACCACAAGAAACTTCAATTTATTTTACGAGCCAATAAAACTGGATACTTTGGTTGAGCCGGGTAAGCATATCGTTAGAAATTTTACTTTCAAGTATAAATCTTCTGTTGTTTTTGCTTGGGTTGAAAATTTTGAATTACCCGGAACCAGCTTGGTTAAATCTGCCGTTTCTGATACAGATTTTGTATTTCATAATAATGATCAGCATGTTTTTGAGGGCGCAAAATCCATAGAGTTTGGCTTGAGCGGTTCTTCACAGATTGCACAATTTGAAAGTGCCGTTTCCTACAGTTTGCCACTCACTTCCGGAAATGTATATCTCGAACTGGATTATAAATGTAACACTGATTTTGCAATAGGAGTTATCAGTAACAGCCAGTATTTTGAGGCAATTCAAGTGAGTCCTAAAGAAAGCTGGAATAAAATATACGTACAGTTGGCTACCGCCATAAATTTTGACAAAACTACACCCATGAAAAAAGTTGCTTTTAGAGTTATTCGTAATGGTGACATACAACAACAGAAAGTATACCTGGATAACATTAAACTAATTTATTTGTAATGAACAAATCCAGGGCTACTTTTTTCTATGTTTTCTTTGACTTTTTTGCGGCAGCAATAGCCTGGTGGTGCTTTTACTACTATCGTAAAATTTATATAGATACGCTTAAATTTGACCCGACCCAATTAATTATAATTGATAACAAATTTTACCTTTCGGTATTACTGATTCCGGCGACTTGGGTTTTATGTTATTACTTAATTGGAACTTACACCAATGTATTGCGCCGTTCCCGAATTAATGAGTTTGTACAAACATTATTTGTTTCCATCGTTGGAGTAACTGTTTTATTTTTTGTGTTACTACTAGATGATGAGGTAGTTAGTTACAAATACTACTATAAATTGTACGGAACGCTTTTGCTTTTTCATTTTTCATTCACAGCGTTCTTCCGATTTATATTGTCCAGTATTACAAACAGAAAAATACATGATAAAAAATTTGGCTTTGAAACAATTATTGTTGGCAGTAATGAAAATGCACTACGCATTTTTAATGAAGTAAATTCTCTGAAAAGAGGAATAGGAATTGATTTTAAGGGTTTTGTACATATTGAAGGAAAAAACGGTTATTCGGATGAACTTAAAGAAAAACTCCCGCACTTGGGAGAGTATACAAACATTGGCAATATCATTAAAGAAAATGGAATACAAGAGGTTATTATTGCATTAGAAAGCAACGAACACGAACATATTAAGCAAATTGTAAATGATTTGTCAGACTACGGTGTAATCATAAAAATTATACCGGACATGTATGATATTTTGAGTGGTCACGTAAAAATGACCAGTATTTTTGGTACTCCTTTAATTGAGATAAAACACACGGTAATTCCTAATTGGCAACTATCCGTAAAGCGTTTTATTGATGTGTTGGTTTCTTTGTTGGTGATGGTTTGTTTTAGCTGGTTATATATAATTCTTATTATTGCTGTAAAGTTAAGTTCAAAAGGTCCGGCTTTTTTTACTCAGGAAAGGAGAGGGTTACATGGCCGTTCTTTTCATATTATTAAATTTAGAACCATGTACGCTGATGCAGAAAAATCAGGTCCTCAGCTTTCGAGTGAAAATGATCCACGCGTAACAAAACTCGGAAGATTTTTAAGGAAAGTAAGACTCGATGAAATTCCGCAATTCTATAATGTCTTGATTGGAGAAATGAGCATTGTTGGTCCTCGTCCGGAAAGAGAGTTTTTCATTAAGCAAATAATGGAGAGGGCGCCGCATTACAAACACTTACAGAAAGTGAGACCGGGCATTACCAGTTGGGGGCAGGTTAAATACGGTTATGCCGAAAATGTAGATCAAATGATTGAGCGTCTTCGTTTTGATTTGCTGTACATAGAAAACATGAGTTTGCTTCTTGATTTTAAAATACTGGTACATACCGTTTTAACGGTAATACAGGGCAGAGGAAAATAAAGTTTAAGCAGAAATTGCGATTTGTTCTGAAATTTTTCTTTTGTATATGCTTCTGAAGCGAAAGTAAAGAACTGTTCCAACAAAGATGAGTCCTGCTAATAAACCAAACCATATTCCTACAACCTGAAAATTCATTGCAAAGGCAAAAACATAACAAAGAACTAGTGTAACAATCCAGTAGCCTATTAAAGTTGTAAAAGTGGCAAATTTTACATCCTCCAACCCTCTTAAAATGCCAATTGCCGTTACCTGTAAACCATCAAAAATTTGAAAGAAAGCGGCTATAATTAACAGCTGAGAAGCCAGTTTTACTACATGGGGTTCACTACTGAAAATATAGGGCAAATAGTTTTTTAGTACCAAAAAAAGAATTGCCGAGCTTAGCATGAATATAACAACCAGTTGTATACTTTTCATGCCGGCAAGTTTTACTTCTTTCCAGTTATTTTGCGCACGAAATACTCCCACCCTGATAGTAGCTGCACTGGATATACCACTGCTGAACATGTACGTAAAAGCAGCTAAGTGCAACGCTATTCCATGAGCATCAATTTGCTCTTTTCCGAAAGTACCCGCCATAAATCCGGCAATAACAAAGGCGGCTACTTCAAAGGTAAACTGCAGCCCTGTATTAAAACCAATTTTTCCCAGGGCTTTTAGGTACTTGTAATTAACATTAACTTGTTTGAAATAGTGAAAAATTTCACCTAAGAATTTGTTTTTATACATTAAAAATAAAAAGCCACCTCCCATAAAAAGTCTAGAGTAAAAAGTTCCCCAGGCAATTCCTAAGTAGCCCATTTCAGGCATTCCTAGGTAACCATGAATAAAAATATAATTTAAAAAAATATTGAGGATATTCCCTGAAATACTCACCCACAGGGCAGCTTTTGTATTGCTAACCCCCTCACAATATTGCTTGCATGAAAAAAATACAGCTAGAGGAACCATGGAAAAGGCAATAATTTTATAAAAAGGAACAGCTAATTCAATAACCTCCTCAGGCTGCTTTAGGAGATACAAGTACGGGGTAGATACATACATAACCATAAATAAAAAGGTGGCAGTAAGCACGTTTAAAAAAAGTGAGTTTTTGAATAGCGATGCCTTATCCTCCAGGTTTTTTTCTTCGTGTGCTTTTGTAATTAATGGTGTACTCCCGAAACTGAGACCTATTCCAAAAACTAAAATCAGAAAGTATACATTGTTAGCAAAAATTCCTGCCGCTTGCTCTGCCACTCCAATTTGACCTAGAAAAATAGTATCAACCATGCCTGTAACTATATGCCCAACCTGTGTTAATATAATAGGCCAAGCTAGTAGAAGGGTTTCTTTTAGGTGTTTATTATGGGGAGTGAAAAAACTCATAGGGCCTGCAAATATAGGATATTAAGACAACAATAAGAGGTTTAGAAGATATTGGTAATTTTTTTCGTAGTTTATGTTCAAAAAACAGGCATGTTTGTGAACATGCGCGTATTGACAAATTCAATTAAGGGTTACTTTGCGTTACGATGAAATTTAATTAATATTACTTTAAAATAGCCTAGTATGAAATTTTATTTATTTTTCACATTAACCTTTTTTTATGCAGTTGGAATTTCCCAGGAAATTTCTTACGACGATTTAGTGTTTGATGAAGATTCTGCAAAGGCGGTTTTTAAGCCATCGGGCAAAAATTTTGTATTTCTTAAATCAAAAAAGGGTAGTGGAGGAATGGATAAAACTCCCGAAGCAGACGCTCTTTCTAAATCAGAAATAACGGATATTGTTTTAGTTTTTTCAGAAACAACAAAATCGGCTTTGGCAAAAAGGGAAGATAATAACCGGGCCCGTTGGGAAAATCTCATAACTACCTATCCGAGCTTCTTTCAGGACGAAACCAATTACAAAAATTTTTGTCAGTGTGACTTAAATGCCGATCCCGAAGTTTTCAAAGAAACTCAGGGTTTTTATGTTTTTTACAAAGATAAAAGCGCCAAAAAACAAGAAGTTGCTCAGTCTGTTGAAACTAAAAAAATTGAAAAAGAGCAACCTGTTGTAAACAATTCAAGTAAGGAAACAAGTAAAAAAGAGGATAAAAAAGCTAAGGATGACATAGCAAAGGAATCCAAGTCGTCTAAAGAAAGTAAAGAATCAAAGGAGCCCAAAGAGTCAAAATCATCTAAAGAGTCAAAGTCTAAGGAAACAAAAAAAGAAGAGTCTAAGAAAGAAGAGTTGGCTGTTTTGGAAGAAGCAGAGCCTGCTACGTATCAACCGGTAATAACCAAAAAGAGAGATGGTTTTTCTACCCCTAAAAAGGCAAAAGACCCTAAAGCATGCCGGCCTCCTTTTTACGGAAGCGGTGATGAAGACTTGAATATTTTTTTCAAAGAAGCCATTAGCTTAAATAAAAAACAAATTAAACATATAAAATCTGATGTATGTGTTTTAAAGTTACAACTGAACTTTGATGGCTCCATTAAAAAGGCCTTGGTTACAGGAGCAAATCAAGAACTTAATGAATTGGTGAATGTAGCTGTAAAGAATATGGATTTATGGAACCCGGCGGTGAAGGGAGGCGTTACTGTTAAGTCAGAGGTTAAGTTAACATTAAAGTACGATAAAGGAACCAAATCTATCAGGCCCTTTGAAACGATGATTATACCCAAACCCACCCCAAAATGCGATAAGTGTTTAAGTGACGCTGAAATTTTTGGTTCTAATTGATGGGAGCTCTTCTTTTTCCCAGTTCTATAATTCTCAGGTTTTTAATATTACTACCTTCAATTTCAAATAAGAGAGCTGTTTTAACTTGGTGAAATCCGCTGTTTCCTGCTGCCCCCGGATTTAAGAAAAGAAGTTCATTCTCTTTGTCGTACATTACTTTCAAAATATGACTGTGGCCGCAAATAAATAAGGAAGGTTTTTCGTTTTCAATGATTGTTTTCACCCGCTTTTTATATTTCGTGGGACTTCCGCCAATGTGGGTCATATATATCTTTATTTCTTCTACAGTAAAAATTTCATCTTCTTTATATAATGTTCGTGCGTCTTTATCGTCTATATT
Source organism: uncultured Akkermansia sp. (assembly GCA_964585565.1). GTDB lineage: Bacteria > Bacteroidota > Bacteroidia > B-17B0 > Aurantibacillaceae > Aurantibacillus. The sequence goes on from CAZPEC010000001.1 coordinate 378,763, forward strand.
ACCCCAAACGGCACGTACAGGTTTTGTTTTTGAGATGATCTCAGTAACAAGCGGATTTCCAATATCTCCGGCATGCCACACCTCGTCACACTCGTTAATATGCTTTTCCAAAAGAGGGTCTAAAAAACCATGCGTATCCGAAATAAGTAATATTTTCATTTCCGTATTCGCATAAAGGTAGAACTAAAATGTTTAAAGTGAGCTTGATTGGCCATCTACAAATAAAAAATTACCATTTGTTTAGTACTCAACCCAGCATCTTTTTTTTAATTAACTTTAAAGTCATAATGGCCTTGCGTACCTGTATAATTGTTTTGATGTTATTTGTTGGCAAGAATTTGCACTCACAATTGCAAATAAATCCTTTGGTTGGGTTAGATTGTTTAACAGGTAAAGGTACTATTTCTGTACAGGTTACTTCAGGCACTCCTCCTTATACTTTCACCTGGTCTCCCGCAGTTAGCGTAAACTCTTTGGCTACAAACTTAAATACCGGAGTTTACAATTTCACTGTTGTGGATGCAGCAAATAATATAGGGGTGTCTCAGGTTATTATTAATTTGACAGTTTTGATGGATATTAATTTTAATTTACCGGGCACTACATCGGTAACTTGTTTTGGTGGAAGTAATGGAGCCATTAGTGCCACAGTAACCGGCAATGCTGTTCAGCCTCCTTTTACCTATACTTGGAGTACAGGAAGTAATAATCCCGCTATTTCGAATTTAAGTGCCGGTGTGTACACTCTGAGTGCCACAGACAGTAAGGGATGTACTAAAACCTCTACCTTTCAGGTTGCACAACCCTCACAAATAGTGAGTTCCATTAATGCCAGCTTGAGTTGTTATAATGTTCCAATTACCACCAGTATCACAACTTCGGGAGGTATTGGCCCTTACTCTTACACTGTGGATGGAGTTCCGGTTACAGGAAATGTTGTCAATAACTTAAGCGCCGGTAGTCATACTATTATAACTAAAGATGCAAATAATTGCTTCAAAACGGATATTGTGCTGATAAATCAGCCTCCTGTGCCTGTGTTTAATTTTTCTGTTACACCCCCTACCTGTCCTACCAGCAGCAATGGAGTGGTAAGTGTTACTGTTGGAAATTTATCGACTCCTTTAAATTATACATGGACTCCCGGTTTCAGCTCAGGCCAGAGCATTACATCTATCCCTCAGGGAGTGTATACCGTTTCAGTGAAAGATGCTAAAAACTGTTTAACCAATGCTACTGTTCAGGTCATCCCCCAATCTAATATACAAACTACCGTGCTAGTTAAACCGGAAACCTGTAGTGCAGCAGATGGTGGGGCTACTGTTCAGGTTATTGGAGGAGCTTTGCCTTATTCTTTTCAATTTAATACAAATGCACCCCAAGCTTCTAATGTTTCTAATACATTAAGCACAGGTGTGCAAACAGTGGTTGTGAAAGATGCTATATCGTGCAGTTTGGTAACTACGTTTAGTGTAGGGAATACCAGTTTGGTTCAGTTAACTATTCTTTCTCAAAAAGACGTAAAGTGTTTCGAGGCTTGTGATGGTGAGCTGATTTTGTCGGTAAGTAATGCTGTGCCTCCCGTATCTTACAGTTTAACGGGTTTTCCGTTGTTTAGTACCAGTACTATCACCGGAATTTGTTCCGGAACGTATGTGGTTAGAGCTACTGATAATGTAGGTTGCTATGCTTCTGCTACAGTAAGTTATAGTACGCCGCCTTCCTATAGTTTTTCGGCCATTGGAAACACCTTAATCTGTTCCGGAAAAACGGCTGTTTTGCAAAGCAGTGTTTCCGGCGGAACAGGACCTTATACCTACAGCTGGCAGCCCGGTAATTTATCATCTCCTTCCGTGTCGGTATCTCCAATCACAACAACTGTATATAGCCTTCAGGTTATAGATGCTAATGGGTGTACTAAACCCCCATCAACCGTGTCGGTAAATGTATACGCACCTTTAACGGTAAGCGTAAGCCAACAGAATACAGGTATTTGTCCTGGAACAACGGCGCAAATCACCCCTTCCGTTAGTGGAGGAGATGGAAACTATACCTACCTGTGGTTACCGGGTAACAATACAGGTCCCAGTATCTTTATTTCAAACTTAACAAATCCCACATATACTTTTTTGGTGAATGATGGTTGTGGAGGGCCTCCGTTGCAACAAATAATTAATTTACAAATTTTTCCGGTCACCATTCCAACATTTGCTGCTGATACCTTATTCGGTTGTCAACCTTTATGTGTAAAGTTCAGCAATACAACGCCCGGAAGTTCCAACCCAGTTTGGAATTTTGGTGACCAACCATTTGAACTCATAGGCTCCAATCCGGAATACTGTTATCAAAAAAACGGAAAATATAATGTAAAGCTTTCTATTACCGACCAAAATGGATGCCGTTTTAGTGCTACGAAAAATAATTTTATAGAGGTGTTTGTAAAACCTAAAGCCTCGTTTATCTCAAATCCGGCTATAATAACCGATAATATAGGAGAAGCTGAATTGCGAAGTTCGTCTTTAAATGCAAATCAGGTAAGTTGGTTTGTTGATAATAGTTTTAAAGGCAATAATCCTTCGGTAAGTTTACTATTTAACGATACGGTTTGTTTTAATGTAAGACTGTATGCGTATACAGAAAAAGGCTGCAGTGATTCTATAGCTAGTGAAGTTTGTGTAAAACCGGGTTTTACTTTTTATGTTCCTTCGGCCTTTACTCCGGATGGAGATGAGCTTAATGAAACATTTTATCCCAGGGGTCAAGCATGGGATATAGAATCATACCGTTTTTATGTATATAACCGCTGGGGCGAGCAATTGTTTTATTCAACTAAAGTTGGAGAAGGATGGAATGGAAAGGTGAAAGATTCGGGTGGAGTATGCAAAGACGGAATTTATGTATGGACAGTTCAACTTAAGGATGTATACGGAAACGAACACAATTTAAAAGGACATTTTATATTGATAAAATGATGGATTGTTTTGATGGCTCCTCAAAAAAATACGAGTTTAATAAGCTATTGATTTTCTCTTTTTTCTCTGTGAAATAAATCTATACAAACAAGGATTGAAAGAAAACTCCAGAACGGAAGTGATAGTTTGTCGGTATCTAAAAAGTTATTTATAAACCCATGGATAAAATAAGTAACCAAACCTAGAAAAACTCCCGTTGCTAAAATCCTAATATCCTTGTCTTCAATTTGTCGATGAAGCCGGTAACCAAACTGGAAAGTATAAAATAAAAATCCCACAACAATCAATAAACCAAAAACCCCCTGCTCGGCTAAAGGTCCTAAATATTCACTGTGAGCATTGCCATTGGTTCCAAAGTTGGTACTTATAATAGTTTTTTGACTGCTAAGTTGATATGGAGCATATTTAAACATGTAGGTTCCCGGTCCCCAGCCAAAAAAGGGTTTATCTTTCCACATTCTTAAAGCACAACTCCATCGGTTCAGGCGCTCTAGATTGGATGCATCGGTTTTAATATTAGATACCGACTCAATATTATTCATAAACCCTTCTTCGGCGTCGGTATTATTTCGGCCAAGTGCAATTAATATTTCATCCTGAAAACTAAAAAATAAAATAAAAGCCGTACCAAAGGTGGTTAATAAAATTTTAAAGCGTATTCGGAGTAAAAGGGTAATAAATACGGCTAATGCAACGGCTAAACCAAGCCATGCAGCTCTGGCATAGGATAAAACAATTGCTACGCAGAAGAGCAACAATATGCCCGTAAAAAAGATTTTAGAAAATTTGGATACATTTTTTATAAATAGAAATGAGATGATTACCGGTATAAACATAGCTAAAGCTGCTCCGTATGCTGTATGGTCGTTGTAAAAAGGAGACATCACCCAGTCGGCAGATTTATGATCGAAATTATATCGAGAGTGCATTAAAAGTGTATAAATGCAAACTAAGGAGAGCGAAATAGCGTAAGATGATAGAAAAGGTATAATGCTTTGTTTGTTTTTAAAAAGGTAGTTGGCAATGAAGTAAGAACTAAAAACAAACCAACAGCGAGAAATAAAAAATTTAATAGAAATAACAAAATCCTCACTGGTTAAGGTTGTTATAAAAATCCAGCTTAGTTGGATAACAATTAATACAGTAACCGGGTGAGAACTGATGCTTTTTGTATTAATTCCGCTATAAAGTTTATTAAAAAAGTAAAGTAACATCAGTCCGGCCATTAGCGGTTCTGCCGGCAAGCTAAGATCAACAGAGCCGTAATATCCAAGTTCTTTCAGTGTAACAGATAAAGGCGTTATGAAGGCTAAAATGTATAACAGCCATTCCATCCGATAGGCGGCATAGTATAAGATTAATAAAACAAAGGGAATGGCATTATATAGATAAAAGAAATCACGTTTATATACCAGCATGTACATATCTATGGCTATATATATAGCCAGTATTATAAACAGAATATTTGAGCGTAATAGTTTAAGCATTCTTTTTTAATCGCAAGCGATAGTTTACCATAATTACGCCCATGGCCAGCAATAAAGCAGATAAAGACCCTGTGATGGCAAATAGAGAGCGCACCGGATAGCAACGTTTATCAGCTATAGTTGGATGAGAAACAATGGAGAAAAAGGTTAAGTCGCCAACAAAATCGGCGTAAAACTTATTACGTTTATGAAGTGTTCGTCCATAAGCTTTTGTCATGTACTTAACTTTATTTTCATACTCTTTTACTTTTATTTTTTTCATCTTTTTTTCCGGACTTTTAGGTGCACTTCCTTCCGGTTCATCCATGATGAGTTTGTTTGCCAGGTTTACTACCGAGTCGATTGATTTATTTTGCATTTCTAAGGTAGTGTTTAAATTTTCGAGATACTGCTTTAAAATATAGCGTTTGTTGTTTTTTACCATGTGGTTGGTAATGGCTAAAATCCCTCCATTTATTTGCTGGGCGTAGTTGGCGCTTTTATCTTTTACGCTAATTTCAATCGATTCATACAAGGTGGGAGAGATATTTACAAAGCTTTTATACATGTAGTCAAACAATGCCTTTCCGCCTTCATCTTTGGTGGTGTCAATTCCATAATGTTCAAATAAATGAAATTTTTCTGCAACAGCCCACTTTACATCGTGGCTGTTAAAGTATTGCATCAGTTGTTCGGTAGGCGATTCTTCCGAAGCCGGATAAATATTAACCGGAAAAACAATGGAGGTAGATTTATAGAGTGGCGTTATTAAAAAGGTAGCTCCAAATGTTATAACACCAGCCCCGATGGTAATTACCAGTAGCTTTATTCTTTGTTTCCAAAATTCTTTTAAAATAGCTTCGGTGTGATTAAACTCTTTCATGATTTTACAGTTTAATATGTTTAATTTTCTTTCTTGATTTGTTTTTTAATGCGGTTCATGTTTTCTCTTATGAGGAGGGTGGTGTAGCAGAGAATAAAGGTAGACAAGAAGGTAACTATAATTATAAGACTTTTTTGTGGCCTGGCTTTAAATTCATCGGGTTGTCCTTTTTCAAGCACGAACATGAAGGGGAGGTATTTATTATAATTTACCAGGGCGTCGTCGTACTTAGATTTTATTACAGGAAATTTGAAACGATATTTTCTTAAGTTTTCGCTTACGTGTAAATAAGCCCCGCCATATTTTTTTAATATGTTTAATTTTTCCTCTAATACTTTTGCAGCACTTTGATTTCCTTTTTCCAGAGCTTTGGCATAGCTTTTTGTGTAAGCACTAACATCTGCTTTATAGTCTAAAACACCTAAATTTCTTAGTTTTTGCAAACTGTCTTCTAACTCATTCATTCGTTGAATAGTGTTTTCATATTCTTCTTTAACGATAGAAAGTGCATTAGCAGCCATCATTCGAGTCATTTTCTTCCGAAGGCTGTCGCAGGCATCAATTATTCCGTTACAAATTTCGGCAGCACCATTGGCAGTATAGTCGTAGGTTTCTATTTTGATGGAATTAAAATCGGTTCGTTTTATTTTAACCATATTTTCCCACTTTTGCCCTAGGTGGTAATTAGCCAGTTTGTCTTTATTTATCTTCCAGCGTTCCCATAAATTAAATTTTTCTGCAATCAGTTGCTTTAGACTTTCCGAAGTAAGAACTTGTATTACTTTTTCTGCATCGTCTTCGTCGCCAATTTGCATATAGTCTTCCTGATTACCCACGTTTTGCTCAATTAACAATTTCGCAACCGAAAACTGACGGATAGGAAATACAATAGCCGTTGATTTATACTGTGGAGCAATTAAGAAAGAAATGATTGTTGCAAGTAGTGTAGCGGTGCCCGAGCATATAAGTAGCGGTTTTCGCCATTTCCAAACGCTTGCTAAAAAATCTACCAAATTTAAATTACTGTTCATTATTTATATTTAATAAATCGTAGTGCCGATTTAGGGTTTAACAATCCGGTAACAAAAGCACATAAGCCGCACATGCTTAGCATTACCGTAAAATTTACCAGCCATTTATTGGTAAGATTAACCGTAAAGTAGTTAATGAATACCACACCAATAATAAAGAAAAATAACGAAATAAGTAGTTTTTTATTGATTTTGAATTTGAAAATTTTGTAGGAAAGGTATATTTGAACCAAAGCAGTAAAAAACTGGGTTATGACACTAGAGTAGGCACTTCCCACTGCGTAATATTTGGGAATAAGAAAAACATTCAGTAGTACATTCAGTAAAATTCCGCTGATGGCCATCAAATTAAGTTGTTTTAAATTGCCGTTCGCCGTTAAAAGTGTTCCAAAAATATAGGTTAATGAAATGGCGCTGAAACAACACATAAGAATGGCTAAAATTTCAGCTCCTTCGGTACTTCCTCTGTAAAGTAATCGGCAAAAATTGTCGGCGTAAAAAATGCAACTTACCGAAACAATAATAGCCGGAGTAAGTAACAGAGTAAAAGAAAGCTTTACGATATTTTCTATATTTTCTTTTTGTTTTATCATTCGGCTGAAAAGAGGAAGCAGTTGTACGGAAAATAAATAGGCAATCATATTGGCTGCGTCCAATAAACGAAATGACTTTGCATAAATACCACTTTGTTCTTTTCCGAAATCTCCGGGAAGCATTTTTTCAATCATTACACTATCCAACCGGTTATAAAACGTCATTAATAACACTAAAATGGCAAATGGAAAACTTTTTTTGAGTATCATGCGGTTAAACGACCAATGCCAGTTCAACTTGAACGTATGCGTACGTCTTAAAACAATAATAAAGGCAATAAAAGCAGTTATTAGGTAGCCGGCCGTTTGTGCATAAACAAAGTTCATAATGTTTGTTTCTAATCCCCAAACATTATATAGCATGGCAAATACGATAATAATCATAATGACCCTATCTAAAACGGATACAATACTATCTATTCTAAACAAGTGAAGAGCCAGTAAATTAGAACGAAGAAACATAATAAAACTGAGAAAGAATGCGTTTACACAAAGTATAAACAATAACTTCATATATCTGAAATCATAGCCAATAATAAAGCCTACACTCAGCGTTGTAATTACATATAATAGCCCGAGCGCAAATTTTAAACTGAGCATTTTGCTGAAATGCTTGCTGAGCAGTTGGCTGTTTTGAGCAATGTTTTTATTGTTGAAGTTGGTTAAACCAAAATCCAGAATAATATTTAGAAGGAAAGAAAAATTGAACAATACAAAGTACTCGCCATAGCTTACATTTCCAACTTTCATCTGAACATTGGGCTCTATTACCAATGTCCAAAAAGGTTTAATTAAAAGATTTAAAACCAGCAAGATGGCTAAATCGAATATGAATTTTTTCTTTTGCACAAAAAGCGAACAAAGATATACTTTTTTGCCTTCCAGGCAAGGTGTAACAAAGGAAACAAGCGTATAAAAAATGTGTAATTTTGCCTGTGCAAATTGTTGTAAATACTAGGCTGCTGTTACATAATCGCCTGGAGGGCATGGGGCGTTTTGCTTATGAAACACTTAAGCGGGTAACCCAATCAAACCCAAATGTTCATTTTGTTTTTTTATTCGACAGGCCTTTTCACGATTCATTTATTTTTTCCGATAATATAACCCCTGTTGTACTTTCTCCGCAGGCTCGCCATCCTTTTTTGTACTACTTGTGGTTTCAATATTCTGTTAAGAGCCTACTTAACCGTATGAAACCGGATTTGTTCCTGTCACCCGACGGTTTTTTGTCTCTGGGAGCCAAGTGCAAACAGTTGCCTGTAATACATGATATAAATTTTTATCATTACCCCAAAGATGTTCGATGGCTAACATCCCGTTATTACAATTACTTCTTTCCTCGTTTTGCCAGAGAGGCGGAGCGTATAGTTACCGTTTCCGAATTTAGCAAGGCCGATATCGTAAAAAACTTTCAAATCCCTCACGAAAAAATAGATGTGGTATATAACGGTGCAAGCAATTTTTTTAAGCCAGTTTCTGCCGATAAAAAAGAAAGCGCTCAAAAAAAATTTGTTTCCGGAAAACCTTATTTTATTTATGTTGGTTCTATACATCCAAGAAAAAATATTCCAAATTTATTGAAAGCATTTGCTTTACTTAAAAGAAGCGAAGCTCTTCCTCATAAACTGCTTTTGGCCGGCCCGCATTACTGGGGACTAAAAGAGGTTTATCAGGTAATAAAATCAGAAGGTATAGAAGATGAGGTGGTATTTTCTAATAGATTAAGTAATGAAGATTTAGCTCTGGCAGTAGGGGGAGCCGAAGCTCTTACCTTTGTTCCTCGCTACGAAGGATTTGGTATACCCTTGGTTGAAGCAATGGCTTGTAATATTCCTATAATAACATCATCGGTAAGCAGTTTGCCTGAAGTTGCAGGAAATGCTGCAATTCTGGTAAATCCCGATTCGCCGGAAGAGATAAAAAATGCAATGCTTACCCTGATTAAAAAGGAAGAAGTTCGTAGCTCCCTTATTGCTAATGGAATTGAACAAGTAAAAAAGTTTAGTTGGGATAAAAGCGCTGAGTTGCTTTGGATAAGCATCAATAGAGCAGTACGGAACTAACTCTTGATTAGCGTAAGAATTTTATCCGATAAGTTCTTTTTTAGAAGCTTTTTTGCCTGTACTTTATTTTGTAACTACAAGCTTATATGTTCTATATAAGTTTCCTGAAGAAATTTTTACGACATATATTCCTGCAGAAAAGCTCCCAACATTAACTCCTGTTTTATTTTTTTGAGATTTGTAGGATTCGATGAGTTTACCTTCACTTCCATAAATTTCAACATGGTACGCCTCATCGGACTCGCTTGATATGTATACATAATCTCTGGCAGGGTTTGGATACAGGCTAAACGAGATAGACTCTTTTTCGATATTTTCTTTTCCCGTTGTTACACACAGAGTAGACATAAATACCGGTTCAATGGCAAAATAACCAAGGTTACTTGTTAGTGGACTAACAGCCCCCCCTGTAAATGACTGGGTAGCATATACAGTTGGTGTTACTACGGCTACACTGGCTGCGGTAGCTCCTAACGGAAAGTAACCCGGAGTAGAGGCGGGTTGCGCCAAACCAACATAATAATTAGTGTTGGGCGTATACGCTACCGGAGGTGTAAAAGAAAAGTACTGGTAGGTATTTAGCATGGGAGGCACAATAAATACTGTATTGGATGTTGCTAAAACATTCCCCGAATTATCGGTAACAACGGCAAAAACCTGATTTCCGGCGCTGGCCGTATTGGTGCTTATACCAATGTTTACACCCGTTAATGTTTGGCTGCCTGCTGTTTCTGAGCGAACTAATATTTTGCCCGACCCGGTGTTAAATCCTACCCCGGCACTATAGGAAATAGGACTTACTGAGGCGATATTTAACGCTGTTACATTACAGGTTACACTCTGTGTCCAACTGAAAGAATTATTGCTGTTGTTCTGGTCTGCCGGAATACTTATAACAATATTACTGTGGCCATAAACCGTGGGGTTATAAGCAGCAAGTACTACCTCGGTGGAAGCTCCTGCCGCTAAGGCAGAAATAGTAGCTCCGCCTGTGGTCGGGTTGGCTCCGGTTATGTTTAAACTAACCGGTATATTGTTCAGTGAGGTGTTACTACCGTTAAAAATAGTGGCTGAAATTGTGTGACTGGTTCCGGTAGATCTGGATACTTTTCCCGGTATGGAGGCAGAAACCACGCTTACTTCATTGGTATATGTGTTTGGCGTACCAAATCGGAATAAGGGACGAAAGGAGGTGGTTGAGAGAGTTTCCACAGCAGGCAAACTGTTGGAAGCATTGGTGGCCCCCATAGTTACTACCGAGTTGGTATAGGCTCTGTACACCGCATTGTTCGGACAAAATGTACCCCCTGTATATTGATAGGCAAGATAAATGTCTCCTCCTGTGTAGCTAAAGGTTGTGGGAAATGAAACGTCTACCACGGTAGGTGTAGAACCAACAGGTAAAATATAAGGTCCGTTGTATACTTGTGTCATACCTACCGTTGCGGTTGACCAAGCGGTACCTAAGGTGTAGGAACTGTTTGCAGCCGCATTCATCATATAAACGGTGAGTGTGCCACCGGCAGGTGCTGATGCCAAGGTGTTGGTAAATACAAATCCGAAAGAATTAATTGTGGGCGATAACAAACTGAGTTCTGATGAGGGAACGTGGTAGCAAGCGCGCATACTGGTATGACTTACGTTGCCATTAGGAGCCCTGAGGCTGGTTGTTCCATTGGCAGAGTTTGTTGGAGGTGCGGTAACTATTATATTAACCTGCGCTTGCAGCTTAAATGCTGCGAACAAAAGCAAAATGGCAAGAATATGTTTCATTTTCAGTTAATTTTTACCAAATGTAACCAAATGTAGCGCAAATACAAAAATGAAGTTATCCGATTAAAACTTATCTATTTTTAGATTTTTTATAACCCGATTCATAATAAACAACACACCACATCATCATTACTTAACAACCTTTAATAGTTTGAAGAAAAAAGGAGTATAATTTTTGTATCTTTAAGGCATTAGTACGATTACAGTTTATGCGTTTAATTGTTTTTATATTCTTTTTGCCATTCATTTTCATAGCACAGAACAAAACAGATGCATCCGGGAAAAAACAAGGTTACTGGAAGAAAAAAGATGAAAAAACGGGTTCTATATTATATGAAGGAACCTTTAAGGACGATAAACCCACAGGTTATTTCAAGCATTACTATCCCGGAGATACCGCTCGCCGATCGGTAACGTATTATAAAGATGGCGGAAAAGTGGCCTACACCAAAATGTACTATCAGCTTACCGGAAAATTAATGGCGGAAGGAAAGTATGTAAATGAAAAAAAGGATAGTATATGGTTGTATTACGACGATGCAGGTGTTTTACTCTCTAAAGAATCATTCAAAAACGGAAAAAAAGAAGGCTTATGTTTGGTATATCTGCCTGACGGAGCTATAGCCGAAGAAAAAAATTTTAAAGACGATTTGCCTGACGGTCCATGGAAACAGTATTTTGATGGTAAGCTTCTTAAAGCAGAAGGTAATTATGTGAAAGGAAAATTTGACGGAAAAGTGAGCTACTACTATCCCGGTGGCGTGGCTGCGGCAACCGGGATATATAAAAACGGATGCCGAGAGGGTGTTTGGCTTTACAAAGATAAAGACGGTAAAATAACCTCTAAGGAAGTTTGGAAAAACTGTAAGCAACTAAGCGATAAGGAAGCCGAAGCTTTTTTAAAGAAAGGAAAAGAAGCAGAAACTAAAACAACTCAGGATAACAAAAAGCCTGTTCCAAACAAAGGGCAGGGGAAAACATCTGCTAAATAATTCGAGTTAAATACTTTTTCTTCTATCCTGACTTTATTTTTTTTCTCCGTACCTTTGCATTTGTAAATGAGTAAAAACGGAAGGGTATTGGTTGCCATGAGTGGCGGAATAGACAGCAGTGTTACCGCCATGATGCTTCATGAGCAGGGATATGAAGTTATTGGTATTACTATGAAAACCTGGGACTATGCTAGTTCCGGATCCTCTACCCGCGAAACGGGTTGCTGTAGTTTAGACAGTATTAATGATGCGCGTACTATGGCCGTTCAAATGGGTTTTCCGCACTATATTTTGGATATCCGAGGAGAATTCGGAGAGTTTATCATCAACAACTTTGTGGAAGAGTATCTGGCCGGCCGAACGCCAAACCCCTGTGTACTTTGTAATACCCATATTAAATGGGAAGCTCTGCTCAAGCGGGCAGATATGCTGGATTGTGAATATATTGCTACCGGCCATTACGCCCGATTAAGAAAGGAAAATAATCGCACATTAGTATATAAGGGAGTAGATACCAGTAAGGACCAAACCTACGTACTGTGGGGACTTACCCAGGAGAGCCTTAAAAGAACCATGTTTCCTCTTGGAAACTTCAAGAAAACAGAAATCCGTCAAATGGCAAAGGAAGCCGGTTTTTATGATTTAGCTAATAAAAGTGAGAGCTACGACATTTGTTTTGTGCCTGATAATGATTATCGGACGTTTTTAAAACACAGAGTACCCGGCTTGGAAGAGCGCGTAGACGGTGGTAACTATGTGTATAAAAATAAAGTTGTAGGTAAGCACAGAGGATACCCGTTTTATACCATTGGTCAGCGAAAAGGGTTAGAAATAGCAATGGGAGAACCTGTTTTTGTTAAAGAAATTATTCCGGAAACCAATACGGTGGTGCTGGGTGATAAAGATGATTTGTTGGAAAAGCAGCTAATGATTAGAGATTACAATTTAATTAAATACGAAGCACTGCCCGAAAATTTTGTTGCGCTAACTAAAATAAGATATAAAGATGCCGGTAAATTAGCTACCGTTCATGCACTTGATAATAAGTTGGAGGTATTATTTCATGAAGCGGTAAGTGGTATAGCTCCCGGACAAAGTGCTGTTTTGTACGAGGGAGATGATTTGGTTGGTGGCGGTTTTATAGAGCGCAGGTTATTGTAATACACCCATTTCTTTTCCCAGTTTGGCAAATAATTCTTTAACCTTTTTAGCTGTTGCTTCGTCGTTAGTAGCTCTCAGGTAAGTATCTGTAAGCGTTAGCACATTTTGATGATAAAACTTTTTCATTTCATCAATCATCATGTCTTTGGTCCATAAGTCAATACGAAGGGTGTTATTTTCGGCAGCATCCCATAGGGCTATCATAACGCTTTTAGCATGGCTTTTTTCGTTTGCGTCATTTGCTTCCCACTTAATATCTACCGGCAAATGATTATCATCAACGGTTACTTTAAAGGTAATTTCACTTGTTTTCATAGAGGTTTTCCTGTATCTTTCAAAGATACTGATTATATGCGTGTTTAGTTTGATTTGATTTATATTTGTACATGCCTAAAATTTTATTTGTGTGTTTGGGAAACATCTGTCGCTCGCCGTTGGCGGAGGGGATTATGTTGCAACTGAATGAAAAATATAAGCTTAATTGGGAGATTGACTCGGCAGGAACGGCAGGTTACCATGTAAATGAACCTCCAGATCCCCGAACTGTGCAAAATGCAAGAAAAAATGGAGTAGATTTAAGTAAACTTAGGGCTCGCCAATTCCGAACGGAAGATTTTCGTGACTTTGACCGTATTTTTGTTATGGATGAGAGTAATCGTAGAAACGTACTCAAGTTGGCTAGAAATGAGCATGATAAGAAAAAAGTTCAATTATTTTTGGATTTACTGAGTCCGGGGGGGGGAATGCAGGTACCCGACCCTTACTACGGGGGAGAAGAAGGTTTTGAGGAAGTTTTTAGGCTAATTCAAAGTGCCTGCCGTGAACTGGTTAAGCAAGAAGCCGGAATAATCGTAAAACAATAATTGTTATTTATTATAAGTGGAGAGCAGATTTCTTTGCTAATAGTTGCTCTTCTGTCTCTACATTGTCTTCATCCTTAATGCAGCAATCAACCGGGCATACGGCGGCGCATTGAGGCTCGTCATGAAATCCCTTGCATTCAGTACATTTATCAGTAACAATGTAGTATACGTCCATACTCTTTGGGGTTTGAGGGTCCTCTGCGTTTACTTCAATACCCGAGTTGTGGCCTTTGAAAAGACCTTTTACCCCGGTTCCGTCAGCAAAACGCCATTCGGCTCCCCCTTCATATATAGCATTATTAGGACACTCGGGCTCGCAGGCACCGCAGTTTATACATTCATCGGTAATTTTAATTGCCATTTTATAGCTAAGTTTGCTGAAATTTTTTGCAAATATAGGGCTTAATTTATGCAATTAAAACAAAGAATAGATGCTTTTGTTCAAATGGGGGCTTTTATAGGCAGACATTTTTCTCAAAATATGAATAAAGAAGAAGAAAACCTTCATTTGGGGCTGACGGAACTTATAAAACAAGCCAGGATACATAATGGCTGGTTTACCGAAGAATTTTGTATCCTGGCAATAAAAAATGTAGGTAACATGCTATCAAAGCAGCAGTTGGAGATGTTTACCCAAAAAATACCTCAAGAGAATAAAAAACCAAAAGTAGTAGCTGTTATATGCGCAGGTAATATTCCCATGGTTGGTTTTCATGATATGATGTGCGTATTGTTAACCGGGCACACGGCGTTGATTAAATTATCTTCGGATGATAACGTTTTACCGCCCTTTTTTCTTAAACTGCTCTGCCACTACCAACCCGAAATAGAACAGCAAATAAGGTTTGCAGATGCCAAGCTTAGTAATTTTGATGCAGTAATAGCTACCGGAAGCAATAACAGCGCAAATTATTTTTCTCATTATTTTGGAAAGTACCCCCATATTATCCGTAAAAATAGAAGTTCGGTTGCTGTTTTGGAGGGCGATGAAAACATAACTGAACTTAAGGAGCTTGCCAAAGATATTTTTTACTATTATGGTTTAGGTTGCCGAAATGTATCTCAATTACTGGTTCCGGAGGGGTATGATTTTAGTTCTTTTTTTGAGGCCGTGTTCGATTTTGCCTATGTGGCTGATAATAAAAAGTATGCCAACAACTACGAATACAATCGAGCAGTTTTTTTGCTGAATAAAGAAGAGTTTTTGGATAATAACTTTTTGATTCTAAAAAGGGGAAGCCAAATTCACGCCCCGGTATCAGTACTAAATTATTCTTACTACCAAACCAAACAAGAGGTATCCGATTTTTTGCAGTCAAATAAAGATCAAATACAGTGCGTGCTTGGGCGCCATTACCTGCCTCTCGGAAATTCACAATGCCCTGTTATTACTGATTTTGCCGATGGGGTAAATACATTGGAATTTTTAGTAAATTTATAACCGGTATGAAAAAAAGCTTTTGGCTTCTTTTTATTGTGTTGTTTTGTATAACGGAGTATAGGTCACAGGCTCCTACAGCTACCATTGTCTCTCCATCGTCAACCCTATGTACCGATAGGGTTTACACATATTCAAGCAATGTTTCCGGTTCTGCACCTTTTGCGTATACCTGGTCTTTGACTCCTTCAGCCGGTTTCACGGTTGTTTCTGATTTTAATTCCCCGCAAATTAAAATCCGGTTTGGAAGTTCTATTACCTACAGCTTGTCCCTTTTGGTTGCCGATGCCAATGGGACCGTTTCTACAGGTGTTTTAACCAGCGTTTTTAAATCTGCCAGGGCCTCATACAATGCAAGCCTTACAAGTAATGGTTTTCCTGTGGATTTGGTTTTAACAAATTATTCCAGCAATGCTTTATCCTATACTTGGGACTTTTTTGGAGCAGTTCCTTCCCAAACAGCGGCAAATATTGTACAAACCTTTACCACGGCCGGAAACTATACAGTTGCACTTATTGCAGGAGGCTCCAATGGTTGCAATGATACGCTTCGTTATAATTTTGTGATAGATGAAATATCAGGTGTGGAACTCCCCAATATTTTTACTCCTAATAATGATGGAGCAAACGATGTTTTTAAACCAATTACCAAGGGCATCAAAGAGATAAAAGTACACATCTACAATCGTTGGGGGAATTTGATGCATGAGTGGACTTCGCTGAACGGATTTTGGGATGGTTACACTACATCCGGTATTATGTGTCCTGATGGAGTATATTTTTATGTGGTAGAGGCTACAGGTTTTGACGGCAAAACATATAAACTCAAAAATCATTTAACCTTAATTCGTTAGTTTATTTTAAGGGTAAGTAACATATCCTTTAATTACGCTGCCAAATCAAATTTTCAGGGACTGCAAAAAATAAGTTTCACGCTTGAACAGGGTGAAATAATGTCCCTCATTGGTAAAAGCGGAAGCGGAAAATCAACACTAGTAAAATGCCTTTATGGGCTTGAAGATTTACAGCACGGAGAAATTCATATTGATAGAGAGATTGTACTAGGTCCGGGTTATAACCTTATTCCAGGTCATAAAGATATGCGTTTGGTTAGCCAAGATTATTACGTGCTCGAAAATCATACTGTAGAAGAAAATGTGAAAGATATGTTGGTTGGTTATACCAACGAATACAAAGATCAACGAACCAAACAGGTACTCCGCTTACTCGATTTGTTGAGTTTGGCTAAATCACAAGCTAAATTGTTGTCCTCCGGACAAAAACAGCGGGTTGCTATTGCCAGAGCATTGGCCAAAATTCCTAAGTTGTTGTTATTGGACGAACCCTTTAATAACCTAGACAGGCCGCTGAAAGAAAAACTATTTTCTTTTATAGTTAAAGAGGTAAAAAAAGGAAAAACCTCTTTAATACTGGTAACGCATGAGGCAGATGAAGCTCTGAAATATTCCGATAAAATAATGGTGCTCGACGCAGGAAAGGTTGTGCAATTTGATTCGCGCGACAGGGTTTTTTACAAGCCAAAAAACTTAAAAGTAGCCTCGTTGTTGGGGTATTACAATGTGATAAATAAAACCGATCTGGAAAAAAGCAGTCGCTTGAGTCTTAAGAAGCAACTTTTTATTCGTCCCCACCAATTATACATACTCCAAAAAACAGAAACGGCCGATATTGTGTTGACTAACAATACTCTTTATTTCAACGGTAAATGTTTTGAGTTGTTCGGAGAAACCAAGTCGGGTAGAGGAGTAGTTGTATATGCATTTACCCGGCCCAAACTGAGCGAAAAAATGTTTATTAAAATAAAAACAGAATAAATATATCGGGTTCTTGATATTTTCCATCTCCAAAAATTAGTAACTTCATTGGTTGTAACTTAATGTAAATGGAATTTATACGGCCTGATATACAGGAATATGCCGAGCGTTTCTCTGATGCTGAAAACAGCTTATTAAAAGAACTGAATCGCCAAACTCATTTAAAAGTTCCTATGCCCCGCATGCTAAGCGGACACTTGCAGGGAAGGTTTTTAAGCTTTATTTCTAAGCTTCATAAGCCTCAGACTATTCTTGAAATAGGCACATATACCGGTTATTCGGCTCTTTGTTTGGCCGAGGGATTGGGCAATGATGGAAAGTTATATACCATTGACTCCAATAAGGAAACTAATTTTTTTGCCAAAAAATTTATTGATGAATCACCTTATGCTTCTAACATAGTTTTAATGGAAGGAGATGCTTTGAGTACAATTCCATTGATAAAAGAACGTTTTGATTTGGTATTTATTGATGCCGATAAAATAAACTACGTAAATTATTTTAATGCAGTGGTTGATAGAGTAAACAGCGGAGGTTTAATTATTGCAGATAACGTTTTATGGAGCGGTAAAGTGCTTCTTCCGGAAGAGCAAATGGATAAAGAAACAAGGGCTATTCATGAGTTTAATAAGTTTGTGCATAATGATACAAGGGTAGCATCATTGCTTTTGCCTATTAGAGATGGTTTAACTATACTGATAAAAAAATAATATGCTCATAGATTTAAGAAGTGATACCGTAACCAAGCCCGGAAAGGAAATGCTGGAGGTGATGATGAATGCTCCCGTTGGTGATGATGTATTTAATGAAGATCCAACCGTAATTGAATTGGAGCAGAAATTGGCCGCCATGTTTGGTATGGAAGCAGGATTGTTTTGCCCCAGTGGTACCATGACGAATCAAATAGCCATTAATATTCATACTCGCCCGGGAGATGAAGTGATTTGTGATGTTAACAGTCATATTTATAACTACGAGGGAGGAGGAATTTCAAAAAATTCCGGAGTGCAGGCTAAATTGCTTTTTGGAGATGCCGGGCGGTTAAACCTCAAGCAAATAGCCGAAAACATAAATTCATTGCAAGATTGGCTTTGTAAAACTGCTTTAGTGAGTTTGGAAAATACCGTAAACAGGGCAGGAGGTACGTATTACAACATAAAAGATATTGAAGAGATTTCAACTTTTTGTCGTAAAAGCAATATACGTGTTCATTTAGACGGTGCCAGAATATTTAATGCATTGGTAGAAACAGGAGAAACACCATTGCAATACGGCCCTTTGTTTGATACCATTTCGGTATGTCTCAGTAAGGGATTGGGAGCTCCCGTTGGTTCGGTTTTATTAGGCAGTAAATTGTTTATTCAAGAGGCACGCCGTGTTAGAAAAGTATTTGGAGGCGGAATGAGGCAGGCCGGAATTTTGGCGGCTGCCGGAATTTATGCGCTTAATAATAATGTTAAAAGACTGAAACACGATCATAAACGTGCTAAAGAAATTGAAAGCGTTTTAACCAAGCAACCGTACGTGGATAGTGTAATTCCGGTTACAACAAATATTATTTTGTTTAATTTAAATTCATCTATAAGCGGAACTCATTTTGAACATAAATTGGCAGAAAAAGGCATTAAAATCGCAGCATTCGGAAAACAAACCATCCGAATGGTTACGCACTTGGATTTTACCGATGATATGCTGGAAGTAGTTTGTAAAACTCTGGCTACAATTTGAGGTAAGGGAAACATGTGGAGAATCAAACTTTTTATAAATGTTTTGCTGCTCTTTCTGAGTATAAATATGACTTCACAAAAATCTCTTCGAATTTCAAAATCCGGAGTATTTGGACCAAGGCAGTATGAATTGTTTGTTTTGGACGATATTGTTTTTAAAAAGAAGGGAAGTTTTTTTTATCAAAAACACAAAATCATTAATCTGGCAGATAGTCTTATACTGTTAGACAATGACTCAACACTAAAATTTTCTGACATTAAAAAACTAAAAATTAACAAACGAAATGCCTTACATGATTTTCTGCTGGTTAATTCCATTAAGGCTTCCATTATTATTCCGGCTGTAAATATTGGAAATAATCTTTTGTTTAAACAAGTGTTGAGATTTGATAAAGGGGCTATTGTTTTAACGGCAGCTTGTATGCTTTCATCAATTTATTTTGCTTATGCCGGAAATAAAAGGGTTGCTATCGATAATAAAACTAGTATTAGAACGGTTCATTTGAACTATAGGTTTAACGAAGCTATCTCTGTTTTACCTGATTAATGAAACTCTTCCCGAACGCGATACTTTTTTATCCGAGTTTTTTTCGGTACTTTCTATTTTGTAAATATAAATATCCTCTTCGCATAAATTTCCCTTAAATCTTCCGTCCCATTTTCCATTGGGATTGTTGGTGGTAAATATTTGGTTTCCCCAGCGGTCGTATATGGTGAAGTTATAATAACTGTATTCGCACTGAAGAACCGGAAAAAAATAGTCATTTTTATTATCTTCATTGGGAGTAAACGAGTTGGGTATAATCATTTCGCAATCGCATGCTTTTAGTTTTACCAAAGTGCTGTCGATACGCTGACCGCAGGTTTTATTGATAGTTGTTACTTTATAAATTCCTTCTTTGGTAATGTTTATGGAGTTTGTAGTAGCTCCGGTGTTCCAGTTAATTTTTGTTCCGGGAGGGGTTTTAATACTCAGTGTTTTCACTTCATCCGCTAAGCAAAAGGTTACTTCAGGTCCAAAAGATGGTTGAATACCTGCGGCTAAGTTTACTTTTATGGTATCGGTAGCGGAACATCCTTTATTGTTTATTTGCACCCAATATTTTCCGGAAGTTTCGGCTTTTATGCGCTGTGTGGTTTCGCCGGTATTCCATAAGTATTTCATACCGGGGTTTTGGGCGTCAATATATACCGGAGAGCCTTTGCATAAGGTGGTATCTTTTAAAAAGATTCTGGGTTTGCCGGCATATATTACAATGGTACTGTCTCTCAGGGTTTTTGTGCCATCGTTAACAATAACCAGATATTTCCCGGGGTTTTTACCACCATTAATCCGTTTAATGTTATACTCAATGTTTTTGGGGGTTATCCAGGTTATTTTTGCTTTTTTATCGATACCGGAGGGTAAGGAAAGAATGATACTATCGCCAAAACATATACCGGTAGTATCCGGCAGTAAATTGGTTTTTTGCGGAAAGACGTAAAACGCCAGTAAAAGAAGCAGGTATGTTCCGGTTATTTTAATACCCTCTAAATTTAATAATTCCTCCAATACAAAAAAGCATAAAATTTAGAAGTTATCTTAAAGTTCCAGTTCAATAGTAATAAGGGTTCCGGTTCCCGAATTGGGCAGGGTAGATTTATCTACCATCTGTACGGATTGCCTTTTCCCCGTAAGTTTAGAATTAAGTTCTAAAATGCTTTTTATAGTGCTTGTACCCAAACTTTTATGGCCTGTTTTGGCATGTTCTTTTGCTTTTATCAGTCCCACTCCGTCATCCTCTATGGTTATAATCATTTTATTATCCGATACTTTTTTAAAAATAATGTATAAGTGGCCATGTTCCATCTTAGGCAGTATTCCGTGAATTATACAGTTTTCGGCATGGGGTTGTATAATCATGTTAGGAATGCTCACCGTGTTTTGGTCCAGTTTTTCGTCAACTTGTATTACGTAGTCGAATTTATTTTTAAAACGTTCTTTTTCCAGTTCCAGGTAGTAGGTTAAACGAGTAATTTCATCTTTCAATAAAATTTGACCCTGTGAGGCCTTTTCTATTATCATTCTAATCAGGCGTGAGAATTTGGCTAAATATTCGCTGGCTTTTAAACTGTTATTGGAATTAATGTAGTTTTGAATGGAGGTAAGTGAGTTAAATATAAAATGCGGACTTAGTAAGGAGTTCATGGCCTGGTGTTTAAGCATGTTAATTTGTTGCTCTTCCTGAATACGTTTTACGGCTCTGGCTTTTACTCGTTTAATAATAAGGTAGCTTATGAAGGATGCAACACCAAGTGAAGAAAAAATAATAATCCAAAGCGAATACCTGGTTTCGGTAAATTTCATTTCCTTTTCTAAAATTACCTGCGCCGGTGAGCTCCAATTAATATTATCGGAAGAGACAATTACAGACAAGATGTGCCTTCCTCCGTTAAGAGGTGGAAGATTTATTAAATTGCTCTCTGAGTTAATCCAAGAGCCGTTGTCCAGTTTATATTTGAAATACTGTTTGTTGGGATGGGTGTATTGCGGACTGTAAAAAAACAAGGAAACATCGTTGTCGTCGGTATTTAATTTTACGGGAATTCCGGAGAAGTAGGAAATTTTGTTTTCTATCAATAGGTATTCAATGGAGGGTGGAGGAGTTTCTTTTTCGCTTAAAAGAGAAGAAATTCGAGTAATCGAAATTCCTTTTGAGGTTGCAATACATATAGTTTCATTTTCAAAAGCAATATCGTTAACAATGTTCGATGCAAGTCCGCTTTGATAGTTGAGTATTCTTAGGGGATTAAGTTTTTCGTCGCAAATAATGAGGCCTTCTTGGGTTAATATCCAGTAATGATTTTTTTCAAAAAAAATTTTTTTTACTCCGTTAAGTGCTTTTGTTCCTATGTACTTATACTCTTCTGCACCATTAATTATACTAATTCCCTCTTCATGACAAGCAAATAATTTTCCGTTCAAGGAGGTAATTTGGTTAACTTTTAGAGTGGCTGTTTTTTCTATTAGGATGTGCTTTTTTTGTTTGAAATTGTACAAGTATATTCCTTTGCCTGTTGCAACCAGCAAACTATCTCCGCTGCTGTATACGGAGTTTATGGTTGTTCGGTAGTCAGGAAAAGAGATGAGTGTATCTATTACCCGATAATTTTCTTTATTAACCAGTAAAACATTTGCCATCCAATCGCAAAGAACCAATTGTCCGTTTTTAAGGGGATGGCATATTTTCCCATTTAACGGCTTAAAAGGGTATTTTCTTTTTTGATCCATAAACATCGCCGGATTGAGGTCGAGCTGACTTCGTTTGGTATATAAAAAAACACCATTTAATTCTATCAAGTCGTTTATGGGTTCCATCAGGATTTTATCGGGTTTTGAAATTGTTTTTACGGTACCTGATGGAATGTGAAATGCATACAGCCCGTTGTTGGTAGCGGTAAAAACGTAGGGTTCTTTCAGCATAATTTTTGCCGCACTTAAATTTTTTTCAGCATAATTAATGCTGTAATTGTTTATAGAAGAATTTTGAAAGATATAGATGCCATCATCATAGGTTCCCAGCCAAATATTACCTGTTTTATCTGAAAATATCTGATTAATGAGCAGCGGAGCAATGTTCATTTCGTCAAAAAGGTTATGTGTAATTCCGTTTTCAAAATAAAAAAGAGTTTCATTGGGGTAGGTACAAAACCATATTCTGCCATATATATCAGCTAATACTTTATGAATATTTCTTTCTCCGTAGCTCGAAAAAGTATTGCTTTGCGTGGGATATTTCGGACTTATTTCTCTAATAATTAAATTGTCTTTCAGTATGTAAATTTTAGAACCTCCTGCTACCAGTAGTTCTCCGTTGGTGCTTTCGTAAATGCAGTATACGGGGATATTATGCAGTACATCTAACTTCACCTGTTTGTCACCAATTATTTCGTATAGGCCATTTTGCCTCCCTAATAAAATTTTTCCGGAAGAGGTTTTAAGCATACAAAAAGCCTGATTGTTTTTATTTTGTTTTTTTACTTCATCTTCAATAAGTGTATTGTTTTTTGTATTTATGATTTCCAGCTTTACAAAAGAGGTAAGGAGGTATATAAAATTATCCTTTACTAATAGTTGGTCGGCTGTGTTTTTGAAGCTTTCCGGATTGTATTTAAAACCTGATTTGGTTTTATAATTGTATTCATAAACACCAAACTCTCTGGTGGAAAGAAAAATTTCATCGGTACTTTTCACGGAAGATCCTATGATTTGAGGCTTTCCTATGCTGTCTGTTCGTATTAGTTTGAAAGAATATCCGTCATAAAGATAAACTCCGTTTTCGGTGGTAACGTGTACTATACCGTTTGGGTTTTGTTCCAGGTTTAAAACATTGAGGCTGCTGAGGCCCTCTTCGGTGCCTATTTTATGAAAATTATAAATAGCGTATTGAGCATACGAAATACCAAAGCAGCAGGCAAAAATAATGTGCCAAAACCACCTAAAAGCACGCATAAGCAAGTTTTATTTTGGAGATACCGATTTAGATTTTATGAATTCGGCAAATTCATGTATACGTGCTTTGCTCACGGTAACATGGGTTCCGTCGCTTAATATTACCCCACCTTCATTATGGCTGTACTCTTTCACAAAAGTTACATTAATGAGCGCCGACCTGTGTATTCTGAAAAAAACAGAGGTAGGCAGTATGCTTTCAAATTCTTTAAGTGTTTTACTGGCCACAATTTTTTTGCCGCCTACCAGGAATAAATTTGTATAGTTATCGCTGGCTTCCAACCATACAATATCTTTATAATCTACCAGAGTAAAGCCCTTGCTGTGATTTATGAGTACTAAATTTTTGTCTTTCTCTTGCGGGGTGCTTTCAGTTGTTTTTCCCACGCTTTCGTAGTGCTGAATAACTTTTCGGATAGCCCCCTGAAGTTCGCTGAGCATAAGGGGTTTTAGCAAATAATCAATAGCTCCGGCTTTAACGGCGGTTATTCCGTGCTCGCTGTAGGCTGTGAGAAATATTACGCAAAAGTCCCGGTTATAAATACCTTCCAACATCTGAAATCCGGTCATGCCGGGCATGTTAATGTCTAAAAATACAACGTGTGGCTTCAGTTCCTGGATTTTAATTTTTCCTTCAACACCATTTGCAGCTTCGCCCACCACCTCAATTTCGGGACAGTAGTTTTGAAGCATATTTTTGGTGTTATTACGGCTGTCTTCTTCGTCGTCTATAATTACGGCACGGTATTTTTGCATAACTGTATTTTTTTACTAATCTAACAAATTTATTTACGATAAGCCAATTTGTTTATATTTCTTCCAATAAATTGAGTAAAAGTGCCTTTTTAATTGGTAAATCATTAAATTCACGGATTAATTTTAATCATTTTTTATGTCGAAAAAATTAATTTCTTTCTCGTTTTTCTTGTGCACGGTTTTTTCGTTTGCCCAATCTCGTATTACATTAGAAGATTTATGGATAAAATATGCTTTTGTGGCTAAAGGGCCTAAGGGATTTAATGCGATGAACGACGGTCTTCACTATACCGAGCTGGGAGAGGCAGATGGCTATACGGTTATATCAAAGTACGCCATCAAAACCGGTAAAAAGGTTTCGGAAGTTGTAAGTTCCAAAGATATTAAATACCAAGCCAGATCTATTGAAATTGGTAATTATCAGTTTAGTCCAACAGAAGATAAAATATTATTTATTGAAAATATGGAACCGGTTTACCGCCATTCCTGGTTGGCTGATTGTTTTGTTTATGATATTAAAACTAAACAAATTGTTCCGGTTAGCGAAAAGGGAAAAATAATGTTTCCTACTTTTTCTCCCAACGGCCGGAAATTAGCTTTTGTGAGAGATAACAACTTATACATTAAAGACTTGATAAATAATACAGAAACAGCAGTTACCACCGATGGAGCGCTAAATAAAATTAAGAACGGTTGGGGAGATTGGGTTTACGAAGAAGAATTCAGTAAAGCAGAATATTTTACCTGGAGCCCCAACTCACAGTATTTGGCGTATATTAAATTTGACGAATCTAAGGTAAAAGATTTTACTATGGACATGTATAAAGGAGAGTTGTACCCCGATAAATATACATTCAAATACCCCAAAGCAGGCGAAGATAATTCTATTGTTAATTGCTTTATATACGATGTAAATTCGTTTACTCAAAACAGCACGGTAAAAGTTGATATTGGCAACGAGACGGATATTTACCTTCCTCGTTTGCAATTTACCAATGACCCATCAGTATTGGCTTTACAACGATTAAACAGGTTGCAAAACAAGCTGGAGTTGCTTTTTGTAAATGCGGCAAACGGTCAGTCAAAAGTTATTTATACAGATGAGTCAAAAACCTATGTTGATATTACGGATGATTTAACTTTCGTTTCTAATAAGGGTTTTATTATATCCAGTGAACGCGATGAGTATAATCATTTATACTATTATGATTTAAACGGAAAGCTCATCAATCAAATAACAAGCGGAAACTGGGATGTAATTAGTTTTAAAGGTTACGACGATAAAACAAACACCTTGTACTACATTTCTACTGAAAACGGCGCCGTTAATAGAGACTTGTACAGTATTAAATTAGACGGAAAGGCTAAAACCCGTTTATCTAAACAAGATGGTTTTAACGATGCCGAATTTACCACCGGATTTAAGTTCTATGTTTCCTCTTACAGCAATGCCAACACTCCTCCTATGTATGAATTAAAAGATTCTAAGGGCAATACTATACAGGTGCTGGAAAATAACATGGCACTGCGCGAAAAACTCAAAGAGTATCAATTGGCAACCAAGGAATTTGTAAAAGTGAAAATAGCCGATGGCCAGGAAATGAATGCTTGGATAATGAAACCTGCCAATTTTGATGAAAACAGAACCTATCCGGTGTATATGTACGCATATCAGGGGCCCGGTTCCAATGAGTGCAACAACTCCTGGGAAAGTTTTGAACATATGTGGCATCAATTACTTTGTCAGGAAGGATATATTGTAGCCTGTGCCGACGGAAGAGGAACCTTGGGAAGAGGAAGACAATGGAAACATAGTACTTACATGCAGTTAGGTAAGTTGGAGACCGAAGATCAAATAGAATTTGCTAAGTATTTAGGAAATCTTAAATATGTAGATAAAAATCGCATCGGTTTTCAGGGATGGAGCTACGGAGGGTATATGGCTTTGCTGATGATTAGCAAAGGAGCCGATTATATAAAATCGGCTATTTCGGTAGCGCCGGTAACTAATTGGAAGTATTATGATAATATTTACACCGAACGTTTTATGCGTAAGCCCAAGGATAACAAAAAAGGGTATGAAGAAAATTCTCCTGTAAACCACGTGAAAAAAATTAAAGGAAACTTATTATTGGTTCATGGCAGTGCCGATGATAATGTACATCTTCAAAACAGTATGGAAATGGCAAAACATTTGGTGGCAAACAATATCCCTTTTGATTTTGAAGTATACCCAAATAAAAACCATGGTATTGCCGGAGGTTATACCAGGTATCATTTGTTCAGTAAAATGCTCAATTTTGTGAAAGAAAAATTATAGCTTAAGCCTTTTGAAGAAAAAGTTAGTCATATTTACCGGAGCCGGTGTAAGTGCAGAAAGCGGAATTAAAACTTTTCGCGATAGCGGAGGCTTATGGGAGCAGTATCGCATTGAAGAAGTGGCTACTCCGGAAGCCTGGGAAGCTAACATGGAACTGGTTACCCAGTTTTATAACCAAAGGCGTAAACAAGTAATGGAAGCTAAACCGAATGAAGCGCATAAGATTATAGCCGACTTACAAAAATATTTTGATGTTACTGTTGTTACACAGAATGTAGATAATTTGCATGAGCGTGCCGGAAGTAAAAAAGTAATTCACTTACACGGAGAAATTATGAAGGTGCGAAGCACGGCAAATCCTTCGTTGGTATACCCCGTAAAAAACTGGGAAGTAAAAATTGGCGATACCTGCGAGTTAGGTTCTCAGCTGCGTCCGCATATTGTATGGTTTGGAGAGATGGTTCCCATGATGGAACCTGCTATTGAATTGGTTTCGACAGCCGATTTGTTTACCGTTGTAGGTACTTCCTTAAATGTTTATCCGGCAGCGGGTTTGATAGATTATACTCCCGATAGTATTAAAAAGTGGCTTGTTGACCCCGGCGAGTTTGACAAGGAAAAAATAAAAAATTTAGTTCATATAAAAGAAAAAGCGGTAAACGGCATGAAGTTTTTGAAAGAAGCCTTGATGGAATTTCGCTAAGTACGCTGACGCATTAATCATGCATACCTTTTCCTTCCATTATTTTTGGAATGTACTTTTTAATCCGTTCTTCGCGGGTTTTGCTTTGTTTTGCGGCTGAAAAGAAAATGTAATAGCCTCTTTTTCTTCCCGGAGTAAGCGAATCAAAAGCCTTTTTAAAGGCCTTGTTTTTATCAAAAAATAACTGGAGTTCTCCCGGAATCGGATAATCTTCAGTTTTTTTTAACGAAACCTTTAGTCCCTTATCTTCAATTTCTATCGCTTCCTGAATATATTTTTTTATAACGGCAGTAAGTTCTAATACCTGATTTTTGTTTGTAAATCGAATAAACTTTGCCGCCTGTGAGTTTTTTCCGGCAAATTCCAGCAGCTTGTGTTCATCTTTTAGTAAGGCTCCCTTTAGAAAACTGACGCTGCAAAATTCTTTAAATGCGCCAAGAAGTAATATGTTTTTGTTATTATATGTGTAACAGGGAACTCCCCATTTGCTTGTTTCTCTTAGTTTTTTCTCCGAAAGAATAGTTTGTCTGAGTAATAACAATTCCTCTTTCCAGGTATTAACCTTGCACTTTGGGGTAGCGCCCAGGGGGCAGCGCATACAGCCGTCTATAAAAAAAATATCGACGTTTTTGTTCAATAGGCGAGGGCTAATTTACAATTCTTTCTCTGAATGCAACGGCAGATACAGCAAACCATCCAACGCCTTTTACTTTTGCACCCGGTGGTGTGTTAATGTTTGTTTTCACGTTTTCCGGAGTGGTGGCAAATAATCCTTGATTTTGTAGTTGTTGAGATGCTTGAATAAAAAAGTTAGCCGTTTCCCGGTTGATAGAGTGTATTTCCACTCGAACCTTATCGTTTTTCTTATACGACTTAAAACCTAAAAATGTTCCCGGAGGCGTAAAGGTTAAAGAATCTAAGCCTTCTGCTTTATCGGGAGTAATTACTCCGTTGGTTCCGTCTATAGAGATGTTTATATCGGAAGGTGAATTAAAAAGGGTGTCGTTTCTGAATGTTTTAATACGGTAATAGTCAGGCTCAAAATCCACCTTATCTTTTGCAAACAAATAGCAGATATAAAATGGTTGCGTGGTGGTAAAGCCTCCAGTTCCATCATTGTAAATGCTTTGTATGCTGTCTATAGCAGCCGTTCGTTTCATGAGAGTTTCCGAAGTATAGCTTACCCCGTTTACTTTTACGGTGAGTTTATAACGGTGGTTAACTTTCGCAATGGTATCGGCAGGGCCTATCGGATAAACATACTGACCGTTTATAAAGCTAAAAGAGTAGGTTTGAGAAGCAGTTAGGTCTTCCAACAATACTTCGGCATTGCTTATTACCGGTGCGGGTCTGTTGCTAAAATAATCATCGTTTCCGGTAATACGCACAACCTGGTCTTTTCTTAAATCATTAATAAAAGCGTCAATTACCACTAATGGCGAGCCTTTGTCCAATTTAACCTGAATAGGATCTTCGCATGAACTCAGTAAGGCAATTAAAAAAGTAAAAGCTATAATCTTTTTCATAAATCCTAAAATTTAAAGTTATACGTGGCTGCGGGAATAATACTTCCTATTATAGACAGGCGAACGGCCTGGGTTGTGTTTGGCTCACCTTCTTTTGTAGTAAAGTAAATACTAAAGGGGTTGCGGCGGTTGTAGGCGTTGTATACACTCAATACAATACTCTGCTTGTATCGGCGTGTATCGTTTTTCTTAAAATTATAGGTGGCACCCAAATCTAAACGATGATAGGGAGGTATACGGTAGTTATTTCTCTTTCCGTCGGTATTGTATGGGATGTTCCACCCCTGAATTTCCAATTTGGTATTGGGGAAGGTGGCCGGGGTTCCGCTTAACAACACAAAATTGGCCGATACGCTCCAGCGTTTATTAAAATCATAGTTTACTACGGTGTTAAGAACGTGGGTTCTATCGTAACGACTGTTAAACCATTCATCGTTGCTGATGCCGCGAACCAGCCTTTCTGTTTTACTGAGTGTATAGCTTACCCATCCGTTTAGTTTTCCGCGTGATTTTTTAATAAAAAATTCAGCCCCGTAAGCTCTGCCAAGCCCTTGTATTAGCTGACTTTCTACACGTTCATTTAAAAATAAATCGGCGTTATCAATATAATCTAATTGGTTTTGCAGGTATTTGTAATAAACCTCTACGGATGTTTCAAATAAATTGTCTTTAAAGTTTCTGAAGTAACCAAGGGCCACTTGATCGGCTAACAAAGGCTTTAAATTGTTGGTTGCCAGAGTGTACACATCAAGAGGTGTACTGGCTGCAGTGTTACTGATAAGTTGAATGTACTGAGCCATACGATTATAACTGGCTTTAATAGAGCTGAAACTATTAATAACGTAGTTGGTAGAAAAGCGGGGTTCCGGATTAACGTAACTATGCATTACTTTACCTCGCTCAAATTTTTCTGTTTTTTCTAAGGGCAGTTCTTCGTTCGGAACAGTGTCGCGATAGTAATATAATGTTCCTCTTCCCAGATAGTTATACGCACTTACTCTGAGGCCGTATTCAAATGTAAGGCGGGGTAGGGCTTTATATTCATGACTTACGTAGCCGGAATATTCCACGCCGTAGCGCTTGTCCAGCTTAAAGGTAATGTTGGTATTATTACTGGTGGCGGTGGCATTGCCGGGCATAAAGTCGTAATAAAGCGCCTGTGCACCAAAGCGTAGGGTATTATTGGAATTAATGTAAAAACTAAAGTCGGGCTTTATACTGTAGTTTATGATGTTAGATTTCCAGTTGAAACGCTGTTCCGAACTTTCTTGTCTGAACTCCAGTCGATAATCGTAGTTTGAGTAAAAAGCTGTAATGTTCATAAACAGCTTATTATTAAAGATGTGGTTCCAGCGTATGGTAGTTGTGGCATTTCCCCAATCAAAACCAAAACCGGCGCCAAATACATCGCGTCCAAAGTAGCCGCTGGCAAACACGGTATTTTTATCATCAATACGCCAATTAATTTTAGCGGTAGCGTCATAAAAATAAAATTTAGCGTCTTTCAGGCTCTCTCTTTTTCTGAGAAAAGGTTTTGCCAGTACATCAATATAGCTTCTCCTGCCGGCTACAATAAAACTCATTTTGTCTTTAATAATTGGGGCTTCTACGCTAAACCTGCTGAATATGGTTCCTATACCTCCGTTTAATTCTAAGTCTTTGGAGTTTCCCTCTTTCATGCGGATATCAAGTATGGAAGATACTCTTCCTCCATATTGTGATGGAATTCCTCCCTTAACCAATTTTACGTCCTTCACTGCATCGGGATTAAAAACCGAGAAAAAGCCAAACAGATGTGAAGAATTATAAACCGGAGCCTCGTCCAGCAAAATCAGGTTTTGGTCAATATTGCCTCCGCGCACATTAAATCCGCTGGCACCTTCGCCCACCGTTGTAACGCCCGGTAAAAGCTGAATGGAGCGTACTATATCTACTTCGCCCAACAGGGCCGGTATTTTATTAATTTGTTTAATATCCAGTTTGTTCGTGCCCATTTCAATACTTTTAATGTTTTTATCCTCCGCCTCGGCGCTTATTTCTACTTCCTGCAGGGTAGAGCCTTCTCCCTTTAACTCAATATTCTTGGTAGTATTTTTTTGTAAATCAATTACAAAACTGAAATTGTCGTAACCGATGTAAGAAACGGTAATGGTATGTGTGCCTTTGGGTAGTGTTATGGAGTAAAAGCCGTATTCGTTTGCCACGGCCCCTGTGGTGGTTCCTGCTTTAATTACAGAGGCCCCTATGAGTGATTCGCCGTTTTTAACATCTTTAACATAGCCGCTTAAGGTAAATTTTTCCTGAGCCTGAACAGCTAGCGTTAAACAAAAGATAAGGATTATGGGGAGTATATTTTTCATAAATGCGTTTAGAAAACAGTTAATTAGGTATTTTGTTTAGCCGGGTAAAGGTATGGAAACTCTTTTAACAAAAATAGTTTCCATCAGGTATAAAAGCCGTTGGTGTAATTAGTTTATGTGTTAATTACCTTGTAAAATTTAACTTTTTAAATACAAAAAAATATCCTTAAATTTATAGTGGAAATTTAAAAAAAATTGGTCATGATAAGTTTTTTACGTTGTTTTTTAATTGCTTGCTGCATTTTTATATTCGCTGCAAATACGCATGCACAAAACGTAGCTATTAATGGCACGGGTGCACCACCAAATGCGAGTGCCATGTTGGATATATCTTCCACCACCAGCGGACTTTTAATACCCAGAATGACAACCGCCCAGCGCACGGCAATAGCTGCTCCCGCAACCGGTTTAACAGTTTATGATACAACTACCAACAGTTATTGGTACTTTGATGGAACGGTTTGGGTACAAATGGCTGCTTCCGGTGGGTGGCTTGTTGGCGGAAATAATTTAACTGTAGGTGGCATTTTTGGCAGTTTGACTAATCAGGATATAATTTTTTATTCAAATAATACAGAGAGAATGCGCTTACTTTCTTCTGGCGCCTTTGGTATTGGAACTAATGCTCCTGCAGCCTCTAACGCTGGCTTAACGTCTGTAGAAAAGCTTAATGTATTCTCTAGTACGACACCTGCTAATGCAGGTCTTGCTGAAATTTCTAATAACAGTAATAATGGTATTACCTTATTAGCATCATCGAATACGGCAGGATACGTTACTAACTGTTTAGTTGGCGGATTGCAAGCAACTACAAATTCGGGTTTGTCGGCTGTTTTTGGTTTGTGCCAACCTACGGCAGCAAATGCCAATATAGGGGTTCGTGGTGCAGGCAATCATTCCAATAATTATGCTGTTAGAGGAGCTATTCCTACTACTGGTACTTGGTTGGGGTACGGAGGACTATTTACTGGTGGATTGGCTTATCAGAATGGGCTTTATAATCTCTCTGATAGAAGGGTAAAGAAGGATGTTACTCCCATGACAAATTCTCTCTCTAAGATTATGCAACTTCAGGGAGTCACCTACAAATATAACACAGACGTTCTCTTATCATCTGTGGGTGACACACGAACTTATTTGGGGTTTATAGCTCAGGATGTTGAAAGTGTATTGCCAGAAGTTATTGCTACCAAACGCTTCCCCCTCGGTGAAGAGGGACCAATCAATTATAATAGTGGAAAAGACGAAAAGTATTTGGAGGATGCAAAGGTTGTCGATTATGTTCAAATAATTCCACTTCTTGTAGAAGCCATTAAAGAGCAGCAAAAAGAAATAGATTATTTGAAGTCAGAGCTAAAGAAAGTCACAAGGTAGTATTTTTTCGCTTTATACATTATTATGAAGAAAGCTATAATATTGGCTGGGTTTCTTTTCACAGTTTGGTTTTGTTATAGTCAAGGCATCTATAACAACAATGCCCGTATTGTTTTTTCGGGGGCTGCACAAGTGTATATTGCCGGAGGTACCAATGGAGATTACTTTAGCACCGGAGGCGGCCTTATTCACCCAAGTGCTACCGGTATTATAAGAATGGAGGGAGATTGGCGCAATAATTCTCCAAACACGGGCTTTTTTAGCGATAATGGCACGGTTATATTAAATGGTGCTAACCAGGACATTACCGGAACAAACTCCACTACTTTTTATAATTTAACTTTGCAGGGCAGCGGAGTAAAAACCCAGCAACTTAATACCTCGGTGGGTGGGGTAACTACCACCAACGGCGTACTATCCGTGGGCAACGTTATTTATAATTTAAACTCCAATATTTTAACGGTTACAAACCCTGCCGCTACCGCAATTACCTACGGCACCGGATACATCCTCAGCGAAACCAACGCTGCTATTAATCCCAGTATTGTGCGCTGGAACATGGGTACCACCACCGGAGCGCACGTGGTTCCATTTGGCGTGGCCGGAACGCAAATACCGCTTACATTCAACAAAACAACGGCCGGCGCATCTAATATTGATTTTTCTACCCGTGCAACCGGTGCTTCTGATAACCAACCTTGGGCCGGAGCCAGCAATGTGGGTGCAGTAAGTTTTTTCTTTTGTCCGAACATACCATTAACCGGTAATCCTTGTGCAGTTAACTCTGTTATTGATCGTTGGTGGGATATAACTCCAAGTGCTGCCGTTACAGCCAACGTTACTTTTAGTTACCGTGGAGTTGAAAATACGCTTACGGCACCCTATAACGCCGGTAACATAGGTGTTCAGTGGTGGGATGGTTCCTATTGGAATCCAAACAATGCCACAGTTGGCAGCGCTCCTGCTGTAATGGCGGGTGTTGGTAACGTTACTGCCAGCGGGCTCAGTTTTTTCTGCCCCTTTGTGCTTTCCTCGGTTAGTGTTCCTCTTCCCGTAGACATGGTGAAAATGGACATAGCCTGCGAAAAAAACGGATATTTAATTTCGTGGACAACTGCCTCCGAAACTAATAGCAAGTATTTTATTGTTGAGCGCAGTGAGGATGGTGCAAACTTTTATCAAATAGCCACCATAAACGCAGCAGGGCAGAGCAATACTAATTTACATTATTCTTACTTTGATGCACAAAACAATCGTACCCAAGACGACAAAGTTTTTTACTACAGGGTAAAAGAGGTAGATGTATTTGGTAACGTAAAAAAGTATAAAGTGCTCTCCACTAAGTCTTGTTCAGATAAGCCAAACTCCGTTGAAATAGCCAATACATCGGGTGGTCAGGTATTTATCACTTTCCAGTCTTCAGCCTCTGAGCAATACAGCATAAAAATATATGATCTTTTAGGGAAATTGATTAAAGAAGAAACTCCGTTGGTAACTAGAGGGCTGTATAAAATGCAGTTAGAAACGGCCGGTTTGCCGCAATCTGTTTATTTGTTACAGGTTAGCGGTTCTCAGGTACAAAAAAGCCAAAAAGTGCTTTTAAATGGTTTATAAAAACCTTTTTTACTTAGTCTTTTCATAGCAACATAATTAGTAATTTGGGGCTGAAATTATGAAACCCTCTATCCCCAAAGGTACCCGTGATTTTGGCCCCCTTGATTCGGCTAAAAGGGATTATATATTAAATACTATTCGAAAAAAATTTCGGTTGTTTGGTTTTCAACCAATTGAAACACCTGCAATGGAGAATATTGAAACCCTTACCGGAAAATATGGAGAGGAGGGAGATCAACTAATTTTTAAAATCCTAAACTCACGTCTACACGAAAGTAAAAGCAAAGAACTATTACGCGAAAAATTTGAAGAAAGTCTTCAAACCTCGCTAAACACTCCTCAGCTTACCGAAAAGGCTTTACGATACGATTTAACAGTGCCTTTTGCCCGCTATGTGGTAATGCACCGTAATGAAATAACGTTTCCTTTTAAACGCTATCAAATACAGCCGGTTTGGAGGGCCGACAAACCACAAAAAGGCAGATACCGCGAGTTTTATCAATGCGATGCCGATATTATAGGTAGTAATTCGTTGCTCAATGAACTGGATTTAATTTTGCTTATTGATACATGTTTTCAGGAATTAAAAATTCCGGTTACGCTAAAAATAAATAACCGAAAAATTTTGAGTGCCATTGCTCAAGCTTCTGGTCAACCAGATAAACTGATAGATATTACGGTAGCCATTGATAAACTTGATAAAGTTGGGAAGGAAGCGGTGATAAATGAACTTTTGGAAAAAGGCTTGAGCCAACAATCTATTGATATCATTAACCCGATTATTGATTTTACAGGAAGTAATGAGGAAAAATTAGCAGTGCTGAAAAATACATTGGGAGGAACAGAAACGGCAGATTCGGGAATCCGTGAATTAAGTTATTTACTGGAAGGTTCCAAAAAACTAAACTTAAATCATATAAAATTAGAGTTAGACATCACACTTGCGCGCGGTTTAAATTATTACACCGGAACTATTTTTGAAGCTAAAGCTGATACCGGGAATTTTTCGCCCAGTATTTTAGGAGGAGGAAGATACGATGATTTAACCGGTATTTTTGGTTTAAATGACATGAGTGGTGTAGGCATTTCTTTTGGCATAGATAGAATATGGGATGTGATGAATGAGTTACTACTGTTTCCGGAAAATCTTAAACAGGAGCATGTAGTGCAGGTATTGTTTGCTAATTTTGGCGAAGAGGAAGCAGCTTACTGTTTGTTATTAATCAACAAACTTCGAAATGCCGGTATTTCCTGTGAATTGTATCCCGATACAAAAAAAATTCAAAAGCAAATGGAGTATGCCAACAAAAGAGGCATACCCTTTGTGTGTTTAGTTGGCAGTAACGAAATAAAAAACAATCAATTTTTATTGAAAGATATGCTTACGGGAACCCAGGAAACACTCGATATAAATACTTTACTAAATAAGCTTAATTCACTGAAATAGCCTTATAATAGGCAGAATTGTAAAATGGCTGTATACTACATAAACATAAAAGAAAGGCTTAGTCTTGATTTGTTGCAAAAATTTTTACAAGACTCAAACCCTCGGGTGGAACTAACGGAAGAAGCTAAGCAGGCAATTACACTTGGCAGGAAATATTTGGACAAAAAATTGCAGGATAATGATAAGCCCATTTATGGAGTAAATACCGGATTTGGTTCATTGTGCAATGTGGTGGTAAGTTCGGATGAGCTCGAAAAATTGCAGGAAAATTTAATAAAAAGCCATGCCTGCGGAATGGGCAACAAAGTAGAAAAGGACTTGGTTAAGTTAATGCTCTTCCTTAAGGTTCAATCTTTATCTTACGGAAAAAGTGGCGTGCAATTAGAAACCGTTGAGCGTTTGGTAGATTTTATTAACTTGAAGATATACCCGCTTGTTTTTGAGCAGGGATCCTTAGGCGCCAGTGGAGATTTGGCTCCTTTGGCACATCTTTGTTTGCCGATTATTGGGGAAGGTAAAGTTGAATATGGGGGTGAAATCAAAAATTCAAAAGAAGTTCTTAAAGAAGTAAATCTAAAACCACTTCGCTTAAAAAGTAAAGAAGGTTTGGCACTTTTAAATGGAACACAGTTTATGAGTGCTTACGGAGTTTACAATTTAATTAAAGCTGAAAAACTGGCTGCACTGTCTGATTTGGTGGCGGCAGGTTCATTGGATGCTTTTGATTGTAAAACAGACCCCTTTTTACCTCAATTGCATCAAATAAGACCACATGATGGTCAAATAAAAACGGCAGAAAACATTTGTCGTTTGCTCCAGGGAAGCCAAATCCTTAAAAAAGAAAAAAAGCAGGTACAAGATCCCTATTCATTTCGTTGTATACCTCAAGTGCATGGTGCTTCTAAAGATGCCATTAAGTACGTAAAAAACGTATTTGAAACAGAAATAAATTCGGTTACTGATAACCCAACCATTTTTCCGGAGGATGATATTATTGTGAGTGGAGGTAATTTTCACGGCCAGCCATTGGCTTTGGCACTTGATTTTTTGAGTATAGCAGTAAGTGAGTTGGCATCCATATCAGAAAGGAGATGTTACTTGCTTATTTCCGGACAAAGAGATTTACCACCTTTTCTGATTAAAAAGGCCGGATTACATTCCGGTTTTATGATTGTACAATATACAGCCGCGTCTATAGTAAGTCAAAATAAGCAATTGTGTACGCCTGCTTCTATTGATAGTATTGTAAGCAGTAACGGACAGGAAGATCATGTAAGCATGGGAGCAAATGCTGCTGTAAAGTGTTTACAGGTATGCAAAAATACCGCTA
This sequence comes from uncultured Akkermansia sp., assembly GCA_964585565.1. GTDB lineage: Bacteria > Bacteroidota > Bacteroidia > B-17B0 > Aurantibacillaceae > Aurantibacillus. Next base: position 415,482 of record CAZPEC010000001.1, read on the forward strand.
GGGTATTGGCTATTGAGTTAATATGTGCCATGCAGGCACTGGAGTACAGAAGACCTCTGAAATCTTCAACAACTATTGATAAGTTATTGGAAGATTTTCGAAAAACAGTTCCTTTTATCGAAGAGGATGTTCTTATGCATAATTACCTTGAAAAAGCTGAAAGTTTTTTGGAAGAATACAATTGTAATGATATAACTTGAAAAAAGCCATAGTCATAGTATTAGTTTTTTTAGTTGGATATGTATTTGCTTGTCAATGCCCCATTACTGTCTTAAATAGGGCAGAGTGTGCGAAGTACGAAATCATATTCAGAGGAAAAGTGCTGAAGGTAGAAGATTGTAATAATAAGCCCGGAGAGGCTGTATTTGAGGTGATAGATTTGTATAAGGGAAATTCTTATCAACGTTTCTCTGTGCTTTTTGAATGTCAAGACCCTTGCGCAAAAATTTTTCAGGTGGGTGAGGAGTGGATTATTTACTCAAGCTATAAACAAATTAATAAAGCCATGATGAACTGGTGTAGCCGAAGCAGGAAGTTTATCAGTAATATAAAGGAAGATTACTACGCTGTAACATACGGAAATTCTTACGATGAAGAGGTTAAATTTCTTACTGATAGTTTAGGGCTTCATCGTTTTCTGAAAGAGGAGCCGTCCACCAATCCCGATCGAAATCAAAAACCAAGCATGCTGCAGTCTGTTGTTTTGCTTTTGGTGTCATTGGTTGCTGTTATTTTATTTTATTATTTTTTCAATAAATTTTTTAAGTAGATGAAATTTCCATTACACAAACCGCACCCTTGGCACGGCATCCATATTGGAAACAAAGCTCCCGAAGAGGTTATTGCTTATATAGAAATGGTACCAACCGATACGGTTAAATACGAAATTGATAAAACAACAGGTTATCGAAAGGTTGATAGGCCTCAAAAATTTTCAAATTATGCACCGGCATTATACGGCTTTATACCACAAACTTATTGTGGCGAGAAAACAGCCGCTTATGCACAAAGTAAAACTTCTACAAAAATACAAAGCGGAGATGGTGACCCTTTAGATATATGCGTAATTACCGAGAGAATTATAACAAGCGGAGATATTATCTTAGAGGCTATTCCGATCGGTGGATTCAGAATGATTGATAAGGGAGAAGCCGATGATAAAATTATAGCTGTTTTAAAGCAGGATGAGGTGTATGGAAAAATAAGAGACGTAGCGGAATGTCCTGTTAATTTAATAGATCGCTTAAAACATTATTTTCTTACCTATAAGGCCATTCCTCCGTTCAATGCAAACTCGGGAGTAACCATAGATGCCGTTTATGGAAGAGATGAGGCTTTGGAAGTAATTAATAACAGTATGCTTGATTATAAGCAATTCATTAAGTAAAATGACTAAAATTACCGAAAGCGATTCTTACTACGATAACCTCGAAAAAATGTCCGTTCGAGATTTATTGTTTAACATCAATAAAGAAGACAAAACAGTTCCACTTGCGGTTGAAAAGGCCATCCCCCAAATAGAAAAATTGATTGAAGCAGCTTTTGACAAAATGAACAGCGGAGGCCGTTTGTTTTATTTAGGAGCCGGAACCAGCGGAAGACTTGGTATTGTAGATGCAAGCGAGTGTCCTCCTACCTATGGTATAGAGCACGGACGTGTTATTGGAATTATAGCCGGCGGAGATGAGGCAATAAGAAAAGCCGTAGAGTTTGCGGAAGATGATTTAATGCAGGGTTGGGAAGATTTAACAAAACATGCTGTTTCTGCTAATGATTTTGTGCTTGGTATAGCAGCAAGCGGAAGCACACCCTATGTAGTTGGGGCTTTAAGAAAATGCAGAGAAAGAGGTATTTTAACGGCTTGTATTACTTGTAATCCGGGTTCGGAAGTAGTTTCTGTATCAGACTATCCGGTTGAGGTACCGGTGGGACCGGAATTTGTAACGGGTTCTACCCGAATGAAAAGCGGCACGGCACAAAAACTGGTACTCAATATGATTTCTACTTCGTTGATGATTAGGTTGGGAAGGGTAAAAGGCAACAAAATGGTGGATATGCAATTGAGCAATAATAAACTAATTGACAGAGGAACTCGAATGATTATGAAGAATACCGGAATTACAGATTATGAGCAGGCAAAAAAACTTTTAATGGAACAAGGAAGCGTTAGAAAAGCAACCGAATACTGGCAAAAAAATGCAAAATAGTTTAATAGAAAAATATATTCAGCACAATCATTTTGGTCGCTCCTTGCCCATGCACTTTGAAATTGAATCTCCGGGAGTGGTAAACTATTTTTTAAAAATCCAACAAAATCATTTAGCAACGCCAAAATCTGCTCATGGTGGGGTAATATCTGCCTTAGCTGATGCAGCAATGGGTGTGGCCGGTTTATCAGCGGTTTGTGATGAGAATAAAGTAGTAAGTACGGTAGAATATAAACTTAATTTTTTAGCCCCTGCCTATTTGAACGATGAACTTAAAGCCACGGCAAAAGTCATCAGGAAGGGAAAACGTTTAATGGTAATAGAGTGTGTAATTTGTTCGCAAAATCGGTCTTCTGAAATTGTTGCTATAGGCGTGGGTACATTTAATGCCTATGATGCAGCTAAAGCCGGATATTGATTATTTTTTCTGCTGTTTTTGTTTTAGGTATTCCTGGTGTTTTTTGCTTTGTTTTCTTCTTAGAATATAAAAGAGCGAAGACAAAATAAAGAAACCGAAAAAAAACAGGGCACTATCCGAGTCTTTGGTAATTAAAAAATATACACAGGTTCCTGCTCCTAAAATTGCACCTGCGAGCCATAGTTTCTCCAGTAGTTTAAATAAGTTTTGCTCCATACTTTTTATATATCGTCATCTTTCAGGTAAATAGTTGCCTGTGGTTTTTTTATGTGGTATTTCGAAAAATCTTCATTACTCTCAAGGCCCATACCGGTTACAATTTTAGTTGGGGTGGTAATTTTAACGTATCCGTCGGTATAAATTTTTTTGTTTGCTTCATCCCAAATCAGTCTTTCTGTTTCTAATTTTTCATTGTATTTATTTACTACTTCAACGGCATAGCGCGCTTCCATTCTTTTACTGGCCTCATAGCGAACAGCAAAATTGGCTTTTAATGAACTGCTTATGTTTTCTTCATCGTCGTAAAAAGTAACAAATACTCCTTTGGGTAATATGGTGTAGGGCTCCTGAACGTTTTTGGTAAATTGAACCAAGCGGTTGGCTTTTAAAACTATTTTAAGTTGAGCACTATCGGTATATATTAGGGTAACAGTATCGGCAGTTTGGCTTGGACTTATAGTAGTACTTGGTATGGCCATTACATCTTTTAAATCGTTGGTGCAGGAATAAAAAACAATACAAGTAACACAAGGTAGTAATAAGTATGCCGGCAGTTTTTTCAAATTAATCGTATTTGAATTTACGGAACCAAAGATCGTCGAAGTAGGTTGAATTAAATGTAAATCCTATAAAAACTCTAACAAAATTTTCTTTTACAAGTCCGTTTTTATTGGTTCCATTTTGTCCGGCCTGGATATTAAAGTTAATTAATCCTGTGCCTGTTCTGTTTCCAACGGGTAAGCTTATCCCTGCAGTAATTCCGTAGCTGGCTATTAAACTTTGGTTAAGATCCAGATATCCGGTTTGGTAAAAAGCACCGGCTCGGTACTGGCTTCTTTTAAAATAGGTTCCTTTGCCTGTAGCAAATTTTTCGGGCACATAATTAAATCCGAGTGCATACCTGCTATTGTTCTTTAAGGTATTGGTATATTCAAAAAGTTTAAACGATGACCAATTTGTAATTGCATAGTCAAGCACTATATTTAATCGTTCGCCTTTTTTAATACCAATTCCAAAACCTTGTTCCAACGGAAGTTTTATTATGCCGTATTCATCAACCTTATTTATGATAGTATCTCTGGGAATTGTTCCTGCCGATGGAGTGAGGTAATAGTTGTAAGAGAACAAATCTCTTCGAGCAGTAAGGCTGTTATTGATATTCATGTACCAGCCAAAAACAAACTTTATTTTTTCTCGTAGGGCTACTTTTTTGTTTATATTGTTTCCTAAGCTGTCTGTTTTTATCTTTTTACGTAGGCTATCTATGGTAAAAGCAGTTTGCATGCCAATGTTTCCCGTAAAGTCATTTATTCGGATAATTTGTTCACGAATGGTATTGTAGTAAAAAGCAGAATTTGGGTAACGTATTTCTGCATAATTTTTGGTAGAACCAAACAAGTAATTGGCATTGGCTCCTGCACTAAAATCGCTTAAAAGTTCGTTTGTAAATTCTCGCACTTTTAAAAGTTTGATTTTTTTGTTGGATGCGGTATCTTTTTGTATATGGTTTATTTTTTTTCTGAATCGGGTAAGCCTGTTTTTAAAAGGCATTACGCCGTAGCCTAAAAATACTTTATTAAACCCTCCTTCGCCTGCGTAATTATAGGTAACATCACCAATATGGGTAATGTTATCTTTAGCTTGCAAACTATACCCTACATTGGTAAAGGGCATGATTCCAAAGCTGGCTCCTCCGTTCTTTCTTACCGGGAAGCCTAGTACTGCATAGGAAAAGTTAGCGTGATGCTTGTTTACTTTAATATTATTGCTTTGTAGTTGAGAATATCCATAAAAACCGCCTACCTCAAAACAAGCAAAACGAATTAAGGAATAAGATGCCGGATTTCCGGTATTAATCATCACAGGGAAAATAGAATCCGGCTTAAGTGCGGTAAAGGCTCCGCCCATTCCCTGATTATGAGCAAGTGTTGATTGATTTAACTCTCCCAATCCAAAACGCGAGTAAGGGTTAGAAGTATTTACCTGAGAAAAACTCAGACAAAATGTGAGCAAAAACAGTACAAAGTATAGTTTATTTTTTTTTATCGATCGCATAAAGGAAGGCATAGTGTAATCCCATCAATACCAGATGAGGGAGTGCAAATATCTTATTTTTAAGGTGTTTTGCAAAGAAGTCTCGGTGGCCTCCGGTTATTATAGTAGTGAGCTCAGGAAACAAAGCAGAATATTTATCTATCATTCCGTCAACTTCAGCAACTGCTCCGAGCATGGCACCGGATAACATAGATTCGGAGGTGTTTTTGCCACATAACGCACCAAAATCTTCATTAACATCAAGTAAAGGTAATTTTGCGGTAAAATGGTTCATTGCTTTTAATCTTAAGGAAAGACCGGGAGATATAGCGCCTCCTTTAAAAACTCCTTCATTACTTATAACATTGTATTTTATACAAGTACCAATGTCTATGCACAAAATATTTTTCTTTGTATATAAGGCCCAAGCACCCAAAGAAGCGGCAAGTCTGTCTGCTCCCAAATTTTGAGGGGGATGGTATTCTATTTTTAGCGGTTGAGGGTATTCCGAGTTAAATAGGTGGCAGGGAATATTAGATTTAAATGAATCCAAAAAATATTCGTGTTGTTGGGTAACCGAACAAATTATGCACGCTTCATGACCAAGGATGAATGGTTTGTCTGCCGTAAGCAAATCAATATTTTCATAAGTTTTGAATGTCGACAAATCGTTTTGGTTAAACGAACCTGCTTTTATATGGGTATTGCCGAAATCAAGTGCCAAAAGGCGCATAGCTGTTAAAATTAGCTCAAAAATGCCATAGAATCAGAACTTTATAAATTTTTACAAAATTTTGGGAATTTGGGCATTTTATATATTTTTGCAGCGCTTTTGAGCAGGAGGTGCCTTAGCTCAGTTGGTAGAGCAAAGGACTGAAAATCCTTGTGTCCCTGGTTCGATTCCTGGAGGCACCACATCCGTAAAAAAAGCCCTCGTTTTAGAGGGCTTTTTTATTTCAGCTCTTTTTAAAAAAAATATAAAAATAACTTAGTAAATAGCCATTTTAAATTTAAAATCCCGGTTGTTTACTGTACAAGTTCCGTAGTAGTACCCCTTATCAAGCGTTTTCTCAAGTTTGATGTTAAGTTGGTCAATTTTTGATGAAGTAATATAATCTGCTTGTTCCATCATTAGCTTACCTGCAACATCAAATAGTTTTATGGTATAAGGTCCCGAGTAGTTTTGTTCCGGGAGTTTTAAGGCGAAAGTTCCGTTATTTGGATTGGGGATAACTTCTACGTCAGATAACACATACTGTCCTTCCCCATTTACAGATATTACAGGAGAGTATTTAAATGCCCTATTCATGTCTATAATTTTAAGTCGGTAATAATAAGTTGGAAAAAGAGCAACGGGGTCGTTAAAATTGTAATCAATTTTGCTAATGCTGTTTCCTTTAGCGGGAACTTTACCTATTTTATTATAAGAATAACCGTCTATTGATCTTTCTACTTCAAATTCAAGTGTGTTTTTTTCGGTTATGGTAGACCAATTTAGTTTAACTCCTGAATATGTTTTCTCGCCCTCAAAAGAAATTAATTCTACAGGAAGAGGTGTAGAAACCATATCAATAGACCCAATAGTAAAATATACTCCTCCTGTAGTAGGTAACATGGCATCAAAATATGGGGCTGTGTAGGTGCCTGTATAAATGCTGGCAGTGGCAAACGTGGGACTGTTACTAACCAACAACCGAAGGTCGGAACCGGTTAACGGAGAAAACCCGGTCATGTCAAATCTGGCTAATACAGAGCTGGCAATGCCTGTTCCTGTTTTTTGCTATTTCCATACTCTCTTAAGTCTGGACTGGATACCGAAGGGCACATCAAAAAAATCAGCTCCGCCGGGATTAGGAATAAAAGTTCCGTTATGGCCCGCAGCCAAGTAGGACAGGTTGGCGCTAAAAGAGGTGTTATTATCCAAAATAAGCATAGCATTTCCGGTGTTGGATCCGGCGTCGGAATCTGTGCTTATTGACCTTCTTTGATTTAAACCTGTTTGGTTATCTTTTCCTATTACGGTGATATTATGATGATATCCGGAATTGGCCGAATAGTTCCAATATACCGAGCCATCTGTAGCCGTATAATCACGCTCATCCAGCCCGGCGGTATTGCTGTCATCAGATAAGGTTACCCCGTACTTAGAAGCCAGATAAGAGCGTATTCGCTGCATTTGGGTAGAATTTAATCCTCCATCAACTAATATTACTTCGCTTATACTGCCATTAAAAAATCTGCCTAAAGAGCCCCCTGTACTTGCTCTTCTTGCACCTATGGTAAGAAAGTCGGAGTTGATAGAGTTGTTATTTAAAGTTTGATTTGCTCCATTTAAATCAGAAATGGTTAGCCCGCCATGTTTTCCTGTAGAGGAAACTATATTGACTCTTGAACTGTGCGTAAATCTCAAATTATTGTTTGTTCCGGAGCTTCCGCCATCTCCCAATGACAGAGAGTCGGATTTGCCTTCAACCCGGGTGTTGTTAGTTCCTCGGTATCCAAAAATGGTTCTTCCGGCAGTTCCTCCTTGATATACCAAAAAAACGGATGCACCATTTCCCCCGTTTGAAGCATCGAGAAATGCTTGTCTGGAAGATTCAAAACCTAAATATTGGTTGGTACCATTGAAGGTGATGTACGGATTGTAGTTTGCCACCAGATTATTTGCTACGGAAGCTAATCCGCTCATATATACCGGCCTGTTGGCGCATGGTGCGGTAACCGTAAGAACGGAATTTCCTTGCGAGTGCCAGGCATATACATCGGAGGAATTGGGAAGCGATATGGATTCTCCTTTTACCCAGTAGGAAACACTGGAACTGGTAACCCCTCCGGGACTTGACTTTAAGAGGATGGAAATATCGTCTATAATTACTCCACATGAGTTAGTATTTCCGGGATTGGTAAGTTGAAAGGTATGCGTGGAAGCCGCATTGTTGGTAAAGGTAACGGCTGCAGAAGCAAAACTAGTAACCGTGTTGGGGATAGACAGGGTGTAATCTAAAACGGCGGGTGCGTCGGTGAAACTTATTCGTAATGTGGTAGGATTATTGGAGGGAGCACAACTTGTTCTGTATGCGTATCGAAAATTTAATATGTATACCTCGCCATTTTCAAAACCGGTAAGCGTTTGGGTAGGACTGGATAAATTATCAACCTCCATAATGTAGTTGTTACCGCAGGCTCCAATATATGAGCCCTGATAGGTTGATGAAGTGAAGGGGGCTTCTTGTCCATTCCAGTTAGCATTAGAACTGGTAATTCCGCCGTCTGTCACTAAGTTTTGGCTGAACATGGAAGCCGCAAAACCAATGAAAAAAATAAAAAGAGGGAACTTGATTTTTTTCATAATTTTTTGTGACAGCTAATTTAATACATAAAAAATTAAAAATCAATATGTTGGATGAAAAATAATACATAGGTATTATGGAGGATTAAAAATGGTTGTTATAGGTTGTTCTTTATGTTATAGTATATCATCAAAGTTTTAAATATGCCATATTTCCTCAAATACGGGATGTTGTTGTTTTACCATCAAATATTTTAAAGGCTATAAATTTGTCTTTATAGTTTCCGGCAAGAATAAGCATATAGTCGAATAAAATTTATTGCACCGGTATTTTATCAAAAATCATAATTATACATACCTTTACTTGATGCAACAGCAAAACAAATCAGCTCCGGTTTTGGCTTTAGCTTTGGTAAATGGCGTTATTATAGCATTAGCTATTGTAGTTGTTTCTCTTATCAGCCATTATCCTATTAATGTTGATTTTATTTTATTGTGTCTTTTTATTTCGTTTATAGGCAGTTTTGGTGTGTTGTATTTCTATCATTACGTTATAATTAACAAAAGAATAAATACCCTTTCAGAGAAAATAAGAGTAGCTTTTATGAGTAAAGACGTGCCGGTAAAACAAAGTATTTTAGAAGAAACAGATAGCTTAAATATATTGAACGAAAGGGTTCAGCAGTTGATAGATACCCGCGAGCGCGAGCGTATTCAGTTTGAAAACTTGGATAGTTACAGAAAAGAATATTTAGGAAATGTTTCTCATGAGCTTAAAACCCCCATTTTTAATATTCAGGGATATGTTGATACGCTGCTTAATGGAGGAATGGAAGATCCGGAAATAAATTTCGATTATCTGAAACGTGCCGAAAAAAGTATTGATAGGCTTATCAATATAATTGATGATTTGGAAACTATTACCCAACTGGAAACGGGCGATTTGCATCTGGAAATGGAAAAATTTGATATTACGCTTTTGTGTAAAGATATATATAGTCAGTTAGAACTCATTGCAGCAAAAAAGAATATCTTTTTACAACTTGCCAAAAAGTATGATAAGCCAATATATGTAATGGCAGATAAGTTTAGAATACGGCAGGTGTTGGTTAATTTAATTACCAATAGTATTAAGTATGGTAAGGAAAATGGCAAAACCATTATTAAACTCACCAGTTACAATGACGATGTAATTGTGGAGGTAATAGACGATGGGGTAGGTATTGAAGAAAAGCATTTACCCAGGCTTTTTGAACGTTTTTATAGAGTTGATAAAGGTCGAAGCAGAGAACAGGGAGGTACAGGGCTTGGTTTGGCTATTGTAAAACACATTTTAGAGGCTCATAATAAATCTATCCAGGTTGAAAGCAAGGTTGGTCATGGAACTCGCTTTATTTTTTCTTTAAAAGCAGCAGATTAGAGGAGATAAAAAATAAATGTGGCTAGTCTATTGACTTCTCTTTTGCCAGAGGTTTCTTTCCCAGTGAAGATAGTTGGTCAACATACAAAGCCAGCATAATGCCGTTATCAAGATCGTATTCGTAATTGTTGGCACCTCTTTTTCTTAAGCGATTAACGTATCTGAGTTCTATCCTTGCAGAGTTTAAAAAACGATATCCCAAACCAGCGTAAATTCTGTTTTGGTTAAAGGTATTGTATACGATTGATTTACCGAAGTTAATACCTACTTCATTTGAAAACATGGCATATATAATATTGTTTTCATAAAAGTTATTGGAATTAAAAATATATCTTATTCTGTATCTAACTCTTATACGGTTAAAAAATCTGTAATCATTTGTTCCCGGAATTTGCTGCCATCTCAGTTCATAACGATATCGGAGAGTGTGTTTAACTCTTCCTTCAAGATTATTATAGTGATGAAAAAACTGAAAAGTGCTTCGGTATTCATGATAGGGAAGCCGGTTATAATCTTCGGATTTGCCAATATACTCGCTGGTTTTCATATATCCCAGCGGGCTTAGAGAAAACCGAGCTTTATTATTTAGTTCGTAATGAAACCATATCCGATAACTTTCTCGTAAGGGTAGGCTAAACAACTTCCCATTAGACATTTCGTCTTTTCTTCTTAAAATATAATCAAATCCCAATCCAAATTTATTTTTGAAAATTTGATTAATATCTGTTTTATGCCAAAAAGTATGGTGCTTATACACGGTAGGATTTTTTTGTGATACACATACGATATAGTAAAATAACAAAAACAGGAGTAAATATTTGTTTTTGCCTAAGTTGAATTCGGAATTAGGCATTTTAAGAGCTCTTTTTAAAATATTTTTTTAGAAGTTGTTTAATTGCGGGGAACGTGTTGGAATAGACTTTGTCCAATATTTCATCCTTAGTCATCCATACAGCTTCTTCTATATTTTCCTCTGCTTGCGGAATGAGTTCTCCTTCGTAATTGGTTAGCATTTCGAACCAATAGGTTTTTTTTAGGATGTATTTATCGTCTTGTTTATAAATGTGTAAAGTAGATTTTAGCTTATTTGAAATTTGCAATTTTTTTATTCCGCATTCCTCTGTACACTCTCTAATTGCACCCAATTCCGGACTTTCTCCGTGTCCAAGTTTACCTTTTGGTAAATCCCACTTTCCTAATCGTTTTATGATGAGAAAGTGAGAATTGTTTTTTATCAAACCTCCGGCTGCTAAAATAAAGCGAAAATTTTTTTTGAATGCCTTGTATGCCTCGGATGTGTTTTTTGAAAGTATTATTAGTTTTTTGTCACCTCCTTCCAAAAAATCATGTATTCTGGTATGGTACTCAATGGTAAGATTGTCAAAATCAAGGTATTGTTCGGGTTTAGAAGGCACATATTTCTCCTTGTTACGTATAAGAATTTTTTTATCACCGAAATAAATAGTTTTGTTCATAAGTTCTCCGTGTCTGTATCTGCGGTTAAATTAATTTCGCTTCATGACATCATTCGACGAATCGTCCTATAAAGTTGCGGAATTTTTATTACAAATAAAAGCAGTTAAGTTGCAGCCCGAAAAACCTTATACATGGGCAAGCGGCTGGAAGTCGCCAATTTATTGCGACAACCGAAAAACACTCTCTTATCCGGCTATCAGAACGTACATTCGGCAGCAGTTTGTAAATATTATCAATAAAGAGTTTGCCAAGCCCGATATAATTGCCGGAGTGGCCACGGGAGGCATAGCACAAGGCGCTTTGGTGGCTCAGGATTTAGGTTTGCCTTTTGTTTATGTAAGAAGTGAAGCAAAAAAGCACGGCCTTACGAATATGATAGAGGGTGTTGTAGAGAAAGGCCAAAGTGTAGTGGTTATTGAAGATTTAATAAGTACCGGAGGAAGCAGTCTTAAAGCTGTTGAGACATTACGCGAGCAAGGTTGTATTGTAAAAGGCTTGGCTGCTATTTTCACGTATGGTTTTGAGCAGGCAACAGCTAATTTTAAAAAAGCCAAATGTTCTTTGGCTACCTTGTCGGACTATAACACGTTGATTAATGTGGCTTTAGATAAAGGATACATAACAGATACAGATATAGCCAGTTTGAATGAGTGGAGAAAAAATCCGGAAAACTGGATGCAAGATAAATTAAATACTAAATAGGCCTTAATTAGTGCTCTATAAGTTTAAATCATAAGTGTCCATAACAGAGTTTATTATACCCGGAGATATATTAGAAACGCGTTCGGATACTCGTAAACTCTTTGAATTTTTGACGGATTTTAAAAACTTTGGTAGTATTTTGCCGCCTGATAAAGCTGATAATTTTACGTATAATGGAGAAACCTGCAGTTTTACTATAAAGGGTATAACGCCCATTACTATATTGTTGAGAAAAAAAATTCCATACTCAGAAATTTATTATGTGAGTGATGGACTGGGGAGGTTTAATTTTAATTTACGTGTATTTTTTTTAAATGATGGTGAAAAGCAAGCGTGTAAAATTGAAATGGGAGGCTCCTTGAATCCTTATATATTAAAATTGGCAAAGCAACCTTTAGAAGATTTAGTAAATTCTATGACACGTCGTTTATCGGAGCTTGAAATTTAGTGGTGTACACTATATTTTTATACCAATTATAAGGATATCGTCAACCTGTTCCAAATTGCCTTTCCAGTCTGTAATAGCTTTATCAAGTATTTGTTTTTGTTCGCTAAATGGCTTGGAGGCATTGGCAACTAATAAATTTTCCAGTGTTTTATATCTGAATTTTTTCCCTCCGGAGGCCCTTACCTGTTCGTTTGGTCCGCCAAACTGGTCGGGATAGCCGTCTGAAAGGGTGTAAATACAATCTCCGGGTTTTAAGTCAACTTCATGAAGGGTAAAGGGTTTAGGTTCCGGGAAAAATCCGCAGGGTTGTTTATCTCCTTTAAATTCTGTTATTGTAAATTTTCCCTCAACTTCTCTTACCAAGTAAAGGGCGTTGTTAGCGGCTGCGTAGTGGAGTTTCATGTTTTTTTTATCTACACAGCAGAGCACGGTGTCCATTCCGTCTTTACTTTCCTGGCTACCCGCCCCTTGCTTTAACGTATTTATAATTTTATCTCGGGTTAAATTCAAAATTTCGTCTGGTTTCTCCGCCAGATTAAGGCTCACAATTTCTTCTAAAAAAGTGAGTCCGAGCATGGTCATAAATCCACCGGGAACTCCGTGTCCTGTACAGTCAGAAGTAGCGTAGTATACTCTTCCCTTTTTTTCATATATCCAGTAAAAGTCGCCGCTTACAATATCTTTGGGTTTAAAGAGTACAAAGCTATCGGAAAATAGTTCGGTGAAAGCCTTTTCGCTGGGAATGAGCGATGCTTGTATTCTTCGGGCATAGTTTATACTATCGGTAATTTCTTTATTTTTTTCTTCCAGGGCGTTTTTTTGCTCCGAAATCTCTTCTCGTTGTTTGCTGATAACGATGTTTTCCTGCTCAATAATTTCTTTTGATCGAGCTAATTCCAGTCGACTTCTAATTTCGTTGAGTGTTAAACGGTAACGGGTTCTAATGAGGAATACGCAAAAAATAGCAACGGTTAAAACAAGTAAGCCACCGCTGATAATAAATTCGTCTAAAGTTAACCGGCTGTTTAGTACGTAAAAAACAATATTACTAATTATAGTTCCAATAAGTAAAATGATAGAATACCATATATTCCACAGAACCAACATGCCAACACCGATAAACAGCACCATATAGGCAAAGGCATGTTTTTGAAAATGCTCTAAATCCATTACACTCCACATGTAAGCGTTTTGTATGGATATACCAAGTACCAAGAAAAACATGCAGCCGTATATATCCACGTTTAGTTTTTTTCGAAATAAAACCAAAACGAGGCTGGAACCGGATACCGATGCCCGGAAAATGAAAAAAGGTAACCATTTTTCGGGGAGCACAAAAATATCGCTCGCGAACCAAATAAGGTTTAGCAAGAGGCCCACCCAGGTAGCAATAACATGGAAGCGCTCGGTAGATTTATGAAATGCTTCCGAGACAGCTTCTTCGGGTATGTTAATTTCTTTCAAATTAAATTAAGGGCAATTTATTTAACATTTACGACTTAAGCAATATTAATAGATGTTAATTCCGGCAATTGGGTTCCTGTGTAGCTAACTACAAGCAATTCATCATTTTGTTTAATTAATTTTTTCTCAATGAATTCTTTGTAGCTAAAGTTCAGTTTTAATATTACGTTTCTTCTTTTTTGTTGGTTTTTATTCCGGTCGGGAAAAGTGTTTGCAGGCAGTTCATCCAAGCTAAGTTTTGCCGGTTTTGTGCGGAAGTGGGTATAATAGTCTACATGCACGAGTTGGAGCATTATAGCGTCTGTGGGGTAATCTCTTTTTACCAGGTAATTTAAACAGCGGTATATGTCAATAACGGAATATTGTTTTTGCCCACAGTTTTTATTAAAGGTTTCGCCTAGTTTAAGTAAAAAATCAAATATGCTGTAATTTTTGCTTACGTAGGTTAGGGTTCTTACGGATTTTTTGCCATTCCAGTATATTTCCAGTGCATTTTCCAGGATACGCAATTTGTTTAGTTCTTCTTTTGACAGATATTTGCTGCTGATGATTTCGTACGGAGGGTTTTGATCAAAGAGAAATTCATGTTCCTTATGTTTTTCACGAACGGGTGTTCCTTTCAGGAATTTTAAAAAGCCGAATTGTAATTCAGGCGCCAACAGAGAAAAGGTTTCTTCAAAGCTTTTTTTAGCATCGTCCCAATAATCGTGAGCCATTCCCATAATTAAATCGAGGTGTAGTTCTACTTTTTCTTCTACCTGTTTGATTATTTTTTTTGTTTTTTCGAAGTTTTGTTTGCGACTCACAGCCAAATTAGCTTGTTGATTAATGGTTTGAATACCAATTTCGAAGCGGAATAATCCTTTGGGAACCTGTTCGTTTATGAACTGAATGATGTCGGGATGCAATATATCGGCAGTTATTTCAAACTGAAAAACATTTCCCGGCTTTCGATTTGCCAGTATAAACTGAAAAATATCCAGTGTAAAATCTTTTTTAATATTGAAAGTCCTGTCCAGAAACTTGATAACTTTTCCGTTATTCATCAAAAAAGCAAGTGTGTTTTTTATATGTTTATCCGGCAGGTATCTTACTTTGTTATCTAAAGAGGCCAAACAAAACTCACACTTGTAGGGGCATCCGCGAGATGTTTCTATGTAAAGTACTTTTTTTTGAAGTTCCTCCGGGTTATCATATTCATAGGGCATAATGTTTTCATATTCCTTAAGGTCAAAAAGTGGAGGAGGAGGATTGTTTTTAACAATGTTATTTTCTTTCCACACTAAGGATGGTACGCCGGTAGCATTTGGATAATTTTTTAAAAATGCCGAAAAAGGTATTTCTCCCTCGCCGGTAATAATATAGTCAACTTCGCTTTTTATAATCATTTCCTCCCATTCGTAGCTTACCTCAGGACCGCCCAATAGAATTTTAGTATTTGGGTTAAGTTGTTTTATAATTCTGGATGTTTCCAGCGTTTGAGAGATATTCCATATATAACAACTAAATGCTACGATATCAAAATTTTTACAATAGTCGGCAATTTTGAATTTATCCTCTTTTATCGTGAATTCTGTCCATGTTAAATTGTTGTAGTCTTTATTAAGGCAATACAAAAGTCTGATAGCCAAATTTGGATGAATATATTTTGAGTTAAGTGTGGTAAGAAGAACCTTTGGCTTATACATGTTGTAAAGATAAAATTAAATAACGGCGCTTTCTGTTAATTCAATTTTTCCTGAGCTTGCATTTATTTTGGCATTTATCCCCAGAGGTATGGTAAGTTTGTTTTCTATATGTCCTATCATAGCCCCGTAAAACGCCGGTATTTTAAGGGGTTTTAAGTGTTGATTCAAAACTTCCTGAAGTGTAAATGATTTCTGGGGTTCTTCAGCCAGGCATTTGTTGCATTTTCCGAATATAATACCTTTTACTTGCTGTAACACTCCATTTAAGTGTAGCTGGGTTAGCATTCTGTCTATTCGGTAGGGTTCTTCTTTGGTGTCTTCCAAAAATAAAATTTTGTTATTCCATGTAGGAATGTACGAGGAGCCTAATATAGAACACAATACGGAAAGATTACCGCCCACCAATTCTCCTTCGGCAATTCCCTCATTAATGCATGTAATGGCTTCTTCTTTTTCAGGATTGTTTTCGTAAGCATACTCCTTATTTCTCATTATAACGCTCCTAAATGCTTCCTTGGTAAACTCGTTCCATCCCGAATTCCCTACGGGTCCGTGGAAAGTGATTAACCCTGTTTTAGCGGTAATGGCAATGAGCAGGGAGGTGATATCGCTAAAGCCGATTAATACCTTTGGATTTTGTTTTATGATATGATAATCTATTTTATCTAGAAGTTTGGCGCATCCCCATCCTCCTTTCATGCAAAAAATACCTTTTATTTTTTTATCTCCAAAAAAAGTATTGAGTTCTTCTGCTCTCAACTTATCGGTTCCGGCAAAATAACCATGTCTTTCGTAAAGTGTTTTTCCAAAAACAACCTTAAACCCCAGATTTTTTAAAATTTCACTGAATAGTTCAATTTGTTTTTCCTCCCACACAGCTCCGGCCGGTGAGGAAATAGCAATGGTATCACCTGCTTTAAGAGCCTGAGGTTTTATTTTTTCTGCAACGGTATTATTGTTTTTTTTATAAAAAGAACTCAATGGAAATAAACTTAAAGCAGCCAGCGAACCGGTACTTTTTATAAATGCTCTGCGGTTATGTTTCATTCAATTAACGACCTTCTGATTTATAGCGTTTGTAACACTGGTTTACCTTATTGTACAGTTCATACCCTTCGTGCTGAAGGATGTAATAATCACTCAGTTCAATACAGTACCTACGAAAGGCTTCGTAGTCAATATTTTCATCTCCTGTAATTTTACGAACTATTTCCGGATTAATTTTTTTACTTACCTGTTCTTCAATTAGTATTTCGTTATATATTTTCGCAAGTTTTCTTATTTCCTTTCCTCTTCTGCTAAATTGCATATACATAGCGGTAATAGGACTTTGAACGGCATCTATAGGGGCTATTTTACTCTGTTCAATAATACGGTACATGTGTTCTTTTTCATATGGTTTGTAACTAAAAGTGCTTATAGTTACCTCGGGAAGCTTTATAATTCTGTTTCGCATAATAATGTTACATTCCCCTTCTGAATTTTGTTTTAACCCTGAAACAGCTATAAACTGCTTTGCATAGCCAACGTACGAAAAAATAAGTGTATCCTCTTTTTCTACAGCAATAGTAAATTTACCCTCGGCATTACTCATGCCACCATTTCCGGTTTTTTTGTTAATTACATAAACAAAAGGCATGGGGGTTAGGCTGTCGGGTTCAAGAACTTTTCCTTTAATAACTGTTTGGCTAAAAATTCCCAGTTTTGTTAAGATAAGTACGGCTATAAGCAAGTTCTTTTTCACTTCGTTAAATTACTTTATTTAACGCATTTTATTCACAATTGGTTAATAATTTAACCTTTTTTTTTGCAACTCTTTTTTTTTCAAAAGCCAAATTAGTATAATTTTAAAATTTGCATTTTATGGAGAGTTTTGTTGTTTCTGCCCGTAAATATCGCCCCCAACATTTCAATACGGTAGTTGGTCAAGGGCACATTACGGCCACCTTAAAAAATGCCATTAAGCAAAAGCAATTAGCACAAGCCTATTTGTTTTGTGGCCCTAGGGGAGTGGGTAAAACAACCTGCGCAAGAATTTTTGCAAAAACAATTAATTGTTTTCAAATAACTGAACAAGGCGAAGCTTGCGATACCTGTGAATCTTGTCAATCATTTAATGCCGGGGCTTCGTTGAATATCTATGAATTAGATGCCGCCAGCAACAATTCGGTTGATGATATCCGTAATTTGGTTGACCAGGTAAGATTTGCCCCGCAATTAGGTCAGTATAAGGTGTATATAATAGACGAGGTTCATATGCTGAGTTCTCAAGCCTTTAACGCCTTTCTTAAAACATTGGAAGAGCCACCGGCGCATGCAAAATTTATTTTGGCTACTACCGAAAAACATAAAATAATACCAACTATACTATCGCGTTGCCAGATATTTAATTTTAACCGAATTAAAACGGAAGACATTAGCAATCATTTGGAATATTTGGCAAAAAACGAGCAAGTTTCTTTTGAGCCTGAGGCCCTGCATATTATTGCTCAAAAAGCCGATGGCGGTTTGCGTGATGCCTGCTCTATTTTTGATCAAATGGTGGCTTTTACGGCGGGCAACTTAACCTACAAACAGGTGGTTGAAAATTTGCATGTATTGGATTATGATTACTATTTTCAACTTACCGATGCTTTTTTGAGTCAACAAATACCGCAAATAATGCTTTTGTTTGATGAAATTCAGAGAAAGGGTTTTGATGCTCATAATTTTGTGGTAGGACTTGGGGAGCACTTAAGAAATATATTAGTAAGCAAAGATCCACAAACAACCTCGTTATTGGAAGTGAGCCAATCGCTCAGGCAACGCTATGCCGAACAAGCAGCCAAATGTTCTGTTCAGTTTTTGATGAACGCTTTGGCCTCTGTTAGTAAAACGGATGTAAATTACAAGGCTGCTAAAAATCCGCGTTTACTCGTGGAAATGATGCTTTTAAATCTTGCCAGGTTAAATGCCGGTATAGAATCCGAAAAAAAAAAGCCTGATCTGAATACCGAATCTGTAACGAATAATTCATCTGTTACTTCCGTTGAAAAAACTAATTCTGATTCTACTGTTAAAACTGCTGTAAAACCTCTCTTGGGCTTAAAAGAAATTAAAACAGCCGCTTTTTCGTTAAAAGCAACCTTATCAGAATTACCTCAGCCCGGACAGGCTGAGGTTCTACAGGAAAACACAGATACCATTGAATATACCGATACTTTACCCAATAGTGAAGAGGTGAGAAAAGTGATGTTGGCGTTTGTTCAGCGAAATGCTTCGGAGGCTAAAAGTTTGCATGTGAGTATTGAATCATGTGGAATTCAGGTACTACCTACTCATCAAATCTTGGTTACCCTGTTGAATCACTCTCTCTTGGAAAAATTCAGAGACATTAAACAAGAGATGCTTTCTGTACTTAAAAAAGAACTTAAAAACAAACTACTGAGCATAGACTTTGAAGTTAAAGAGGAAGAAAATAATTCGGCGAAATTATACAAGCCTATCGATAAATATAAGCACCTGATTTCATTAAACCCGGCCTTGCAAGAATTAAAAAAACGCTTAGACTTAGAAATAGATTATTAAAAAACTTATTATGAAAACTAAACGATTAAGTATTATATATTTTTTCATTTGGCTAATATCAATTAGTTTATCGGCACAAACTAAAACCGCCACGGTTCAGAAGAAAGTAGCCGATGCTTCGGTAAAAACAAATCTTAATTATGAATACGCTCTTAACGACCCCTATAATGTAAGAATTTACACGCTTAAAAACGGCCTAAAGGCGTACTTGTCGGTTTACAAAAATGCTCCCCGAATACAAACCATGATTTCCGTAAAGGCAGGCAGTAAAAATGACCCCTCTGATGCAACCGGCCTTGCCCACTATTTAGAACATATGTTGTTTAAGGGTACCGATAAGTACGGTACAAAAAATTATGCGAAAGAAAAAATTGAAATTGCCAAAATAGAAGAATTGTATGAGCAGTATCGAAAAACAACGGATGAAAAAGAGCGAAAAAAACTATATCGAAAAATAGACAGCATCAGCGCTGTAGCCGCTAAATATGCTATTGCCAATGAGTACGATAAAATGGTTGCAGCCATTGGTGCACAAAACACCAATGCTTTTACTTCATTTGATAAAACAGTTTACATAAACGATATCCCTTCCAATCAGGTAGATAATTGGCTAAAAATTGAATCGGAGCGATTTCGCAAACCGGTAATGAGACTTTTTCACACCGAGTTGGAAGCGGTATACGAAGAAAAGAACAGAGGATTAGATAGCGATAATAATAAGGCCTTTGAGGCTATTTTTGAAGCTCTGTTTCCAAAAAATAATTATGGTACACAAACAACCATAGGAACCATTGAACATCTTAAAAATCCTTCATTGAAAGAGATTCAAAAATATTATGATGCATGGTATGTACCTAATAACATGGCTATTATTATGAGTGGAGACTTTGATCCGGATAAAGTAATCGTGCAAATAGAAAAATACTTTGGCGCTATGCCCTCAAAGCCTTTATCAAGTTATGTTCCGGTAAAGGAAGAACCAATAAAGGAAAGGAAATATCTAGAGGTTTTGGGCCCCGATCCGGAAAGCGTAAACATCTGCTGGCGTTTTGAAGGTATGGATAGCCAAGAAGCAGAAATGATGGAATTAATTGCTCTTTTGTTATTTAATCAAAAAGCAGGACTATTTGATATTAACCTAAATCAGTCTCAAAAGGTACTGGATGCTTTTAACTGGTTTTATCCTCTGAAAGATTACGGCGTGTTTGTTGTTGGAGCTTCTCCAAAACAAAATCAAAAAATGGAAGAAGTAGAACAATTGCTTATTTCACAGATAGAATTATTACAAAAAGGACAATTTGCCGATTGGCTACTGGAGGCCGTAATTACCGACATGAAGTTAAATAAAACCAAAGAATTAGAAGTTAATTACGCTCGAGCCAATTTTATGTCGGAGGCATTTGTAAATGATATAAAGTGGCAAAAAATGGTGGATAGAATGGAGCGAATATCCAAAATAACTAAGCAAGATGTGGTAAATTTTGCCAAAGAAAAATTAAGTACTAAAAATTATGTGGTTTTATATAAAAAATTAGGAGAAGATAAAAATGTGGTTAAAGTAGAAAAGCCCGAAATTACACCGGTTGAAGTAGACAGAGATAATACCTCTCCTTTTGTGCAACAGATATATCAGTCAAAAACAGAAGATATAAAACCCGTATTCATAGATTTTGAAAAAGACATTAAAAAGTCATCACTTAATTCCGGATTGCAGGTTTTATACAATAAAAACTCTGAAAATAAATTGTTTGAGCTTTACTATAAATTTGAGATGGGTTTTTTAAATGATAAAGTACTCCCTGTTGCCATTGATTATTTAAAATATGCAGGAACAAGCGGCATGAGCGCAGCCAAGGTAAGAGAGGAGCTCTTCAGATTAGGCTGTTCCTTTGAAGTATATGACGATAGTGAGGATACCTGGGTTAGCCTTTCCGGATTAAGCGATAATTTTGAAGAAGCACTTAGGTTATTTGAAAAAATTCTAAACGACCCCGTAGTAGAAGAGGAGTCTTTAAAGAATTTAAAGGAAGATATTATAAAGAACAGGAGCGACAAAAAACTTGACAAGGGTGTAATATTAAATTATGGATTGGTAAGCTATGCTCGTTTTGGTCCAGATAATCCCTTTAAACACATATTATCGGAGGAAGAGCTGAATAAGCTTACTACTAGCGACGTACGTAAAAAAATTCAGGAAATAGCCACTACGGAGCATCGCATATTATTTTATGGCCCACAGGAACTGGATAAAGTGATGGGTATCATAAATAAAATTAAACAAGCTCCCCCATCAGGTTACAAACAAGCTCCGCCACTTAAAGAATTTAAACCCAGAGAAACAGTTAATGAAGTGTATGTTGCCGACTTTGATATGAAGCAGGCAGAAATAATGATGTTGACCAATGTAGGAGCTTATAAAGAGGAACTGGTGCCAATTATTAATTTGTATAACAGTTATTTTGGTGACGGTATGAGCAGTGTAGTTTTTCAGGATTTGCGCGAATCTAAAGCATTGGCTTATTCTGCTTACTCCAGTTTAAGAATACCCAACAAACCTAATAAACCGCTCTGGAATTATTCGTATATAGGATCTCAGGTAGATAAATTACCGGAGGCCATGCAAGGTATGTGCAGTTTATTGAATAAAATACCCGTTTCTCAGGCATCTTTTGAAGCGGCAAAAGAAAATATACTTCAAGAAATCAGTTCTGATAGAATTAATAAATCAAGAATTTTGTTTACCTATATAGACGCTATGGATATGGGGCAAACAAGCGACATCAGAAAACAGGTATTTCAAAAAGTATCTACGTTTAAGTTCGATGATGTAAAAAAGTTTCATGCCAATTACATAAGTAACAAAAATATCAGCGTGTTGGTTATTGGAAAAAAAGAGAATTTAGATTTTAAAGTTTTGGAAAAATACGGGCCGGTTAAAGTACTTACACTCCAGGAATTATTCGGTTATTGAAAATAAATTAAATTGTTTCATATCGTAAAACTAATGTAAGTATAATCAAATAAATGCATAGGCAGTTCAGGCGCTATATCTTTATTTTTTTCATTTTTATTATCAATAAATCGGTGTATGGGCAGTCATACCAAATGAGCGGTTTGCTGGATAGCCTGAAGCTTAAATCTTGTGATACTGCTTATATTAAGTTATTAAACAAAGGAAGCATTAATTTTTATGGTAAAGATTTGATAGACTCAGCAATTTACTATTGCCAAAAAACCATAGAAACATGCAATACGGAAAATATACACATTGCCCGCACGTATAATATTTTGGCAAACTGTTATTCCGTAAAAGGGGCTTACACCATTGTGCTGGATAATTATTTTAAAGCGCTAAAGATTTATGAGAAGTTTTCTTATTTGCCGGGCATAGCCAATACTAACAATAATATTGGTAATACTTATAAAAACAATGGTTATTACGATAAAGCCATACAATTTCACGAAAAAGCACTTGCTATAAGAAAGGAAATAAATGATATTTATAATATAGCCCTATCTTACAACAATATGGCAAACGTATATCACTCTATGAGGCAGTACGATAAAGCCATAGATTACCACGTAAAATCCATGAAAATAAAGGAAGAGTTGGACGATACCATGGCTATAATAATAAGTTTGAATAATTTGGGAGGTTTGTATGCAGATATAGATAAGCCTGATGAAGCAATTAAATTACTCGAACGTTCCAATTTTTTAATGAAGTGCGTAAAAACAAATAAGCAGGATTTTGGAATTAATTATGTGAATATTGCCAAGGCTTATTATAAAGCAAAAGATTATGCTAAGGCTGAAAAATTTAGTTTGGAAGCCATTAAACTTTCTGATGAAATAGGCGATTTTGAAACAAAAATTGAGGCCTGTAACTTATTGACTTCTTTGTACAAAGAAAAAAATGATATAAAAAAAGCCTTCTACTACCTGGAAGCCTATATCAGCCTTAAAGACAGCGTCTTTAACTCCGAAAACGCCAAGCGACTACTGAACGAACAATTAGAGTACGATTACAACAAAAAAGCAGAAATAGAAAAAGAAGAAAGAATTAAGCAAGAGGCTAAAACTGAGGCCGAAAGACAGAGGCAAAAACAGGCACTTATACTTTTATCGGTAGTTTTGGTTTTGATATTAGCGTTTTCTCTCTTTATGTTCAAAGCATATAAGGACAAACAAAAAATTAACGAACAAATTACCCTGCAAAATGAAATTATACAGGATAAGCAAAAGCAGATAATTGACAGCATTAATTACGCTAAAAGAATTCAAACAGCCATTCTTCCGGAAACCTCGTTATTTATCAATAGTTTTAGCGATGCCTTTGTATTGTATCTTCCTAAAGATATTGTGAGTGGAGATTTGTACTGGTTTGCCGAGCTTACTACCACAACAGAAAATCCTATTAAACTTAAGGTAGCAGCAGTTGCCGATTGTACCGGGCATGGTGTGCCGGGGGCTTTTATGAGTATGCTTTCCGTTCAGTTAATGAATGAAAGTATTAAAAATCCTTCCATAAATTCTCCTTCCGAACTTTTGGCACACATGAACAGAAGAATATTAATTGATTTACAAAAAAATGAAAATTTGAAGGTAAAAGACGGTTTGGATATAGCAGTGTGTGCTTTTGACTATAATAAAAATGTATTGTACTATTCCGGCGCAAACAGGCCCTTGTGGGTATTAAAGGAAGGAGTAATAAATGAATACAAACCTACAAAAGCATCCATAGGCGGTTTTACAGATAATAATCAGGTTTACGAAAACAATACCATTTCATTAAGTAGTGGGGACAGAGTATTTATGTTTACCGATGGTATAACCGATCAGTTTGGAGGTACCAGCGATAAAAAATTTACCAAAGCTCGTTTAAAAAGTTTGATTGAGCAAAACAGTAGTCTGGATTTAAAAAATTTGCACTACAAGATAGAACAGGAAATACTTTCCTGGAAAGGAAACACCGAACAAACAGATGATATCCTGATACTTGGTTTTAAAGTGTAGTTAAGCCGCCTATCCCGAATTACTATCGGCTTAAAAACCTAACGTATAAGGTTTTAGAAATTGTATCTTATGAAGCAGTTCCTTGTATGTGTAAATAAAAAGAAGTAACAGTGTAAATTTATTGATAAAAAATAAAACAGAGCAATCCATTTAAATTAAAATCGTTACTTAGCAATATGAAAATACTCAGCGGAAAAAACATGAATAAATTTTTAATACTACTTCTGGCACTTTGTTTGTTTGCATGTTCTCCTAATAAAACTCATGAAACTAATCAAACGGAAGAAATAAATGACATGTTTCCTCAGTTTAAGGATATTCCTGATTTAAGCAAACTGAACATTCAATACAGGTGCGGTGAATTAATTAAGCTTCCTAAAACTGCCAGAGAAGAAAAGGATACCGCTTTGATAAAGACATACTTTGATAAAGATTTGAACACTAATCAATTATCATTCAGAAAGTTTTATACGCTGGCAAAGTATTTTGAACCAAGTGGGACAAACATGTTAGTTTGGGCAGAAGTGTTTTATGGAGCAGACGACCCTGTAACGCACGTCAAAATGGCTGCCTATAATTGCTATGGAGGTATGCTTAACAGCATAGACATAACCAGCGATGCGGGATATTTATCATCCGGAGCCTGTATAGAAAAATCTCGGTATGAAATTATTGCCGGTAAGCATGAACAGGAAAATAGTATTATCTATAAGCAATTCGTTGTTATAGATGGAGAGGAAAATTTGCTCTCGGAATATACTTATGGATTTACTTTTGATGAAAGTACTGTAATAGGTTTAATTGGTACCTATCACGACCAAGAGGCACACAGAAAATTATCTGTTAAATCGGGAGGTTTGGTCATTGAAAAAGACGGAATCGGTGATTTTAAATTAGGCAGTCCGTTTAAAGAGTCCGAAATGGATAAGAAATATGATTTTTATTATGCCGAAGCAACGGGAGAATATATGGTATCCTTACCGGATATTAAAAAAACTTACTATGAGATAAAAACGGTAGATAAAATAATTAAACAGATACGCCTTAACGAGCTAATAATTAAAACCAAAGAAGGGTATGGAATAGGTGATAAAGTAGATTATCTGATTTCAAAGTTAAAAACTAAAAATGTTGTATACATTCCTGAAAATAAAGAAATTTTTATAGAAGTAAATGAATATCCTCACACCTGGTTTGTAACTAATTTAAATCCTAAAAACAAAATCAACTACGAAACTAATGAAGTTGATCCCTCCAGTTTTACATTCGACCAAGTAATTCATTCAGTAATCATTTATGATGAAAATTAAAATACATTTTATTTGGCTTATTGCCTTGCTTTTATTTTCGTGTAAACAAAATGAAACTAATCAGGTAAAAGAATTGCTGGATTATTTTAAGGTGGAGGCACCTGATAAGTTTAATGAAAAAGATATTGAGAAAATAAAAACAGAACCGCTGAATCAAAACATAAAAGAGTCCTGGTTGAAAAAATATCAAATTGCCGCTGATTTTAATGACGGAGAGTATGAGTTATATCCGCTGTACAGAAAAGACCAAGGAAACTATTACTTGTTTATCTACAACATTAAAAACGAACTTAAAAATATAAACTACTATGAATACATCACTATTTCAAAAAAAGATGGAAAACCACTTTCTAAAGCAGTATTTGCCGATGTATCTTTATTTATGACATTTAATTACGCAAAATTCCGCTACGAAAACAAAAAATTTTATGTCAATCAAACACATGTTGTTCAAGCCGGTGGAGATTACGATACCTATGTTTATGAAATTTCTTTTAATGAAGAAGGCTATGATAACAGGGAGGAAATTAGTAAGGAATCCGGAAAAAATTATTTTGGTATTACTGATGAACAGGAAGATAATGCTGAATTACTTCCCGAAAATCATGCTATGCAGTACATAGGCTCTTTCTTTGCAAATGTTCCGGATAATAATATTATTGAAGATAAAGATTTAAATATATCCGTTGAAAATAAAATAACTCAGGGTCTTGAAATTTTTGGCGACATCCTGAAAAAAGTAAAAAAGGATACCAAAGAAGAAAAATTAGAGGTTTATGGAATGTTTTTTTATGAAAAAAATAATGCCACAATCAACATTGTTTTTTTTGAAGCGCCGGCTCTTACGTATCAAATTTATGCCGTATTTCATAAAAAACGCGACAACGATTATAAATATCAAATTACCGATTATTTACTGATAGGTGGAGTAAATGATACTCAGTATAACTCTATTACAGGCACGAAAGTTGATTTTAATAAGAATGAAATCACATTTAATGTAAATAACAACGACCCCGCCTCAGATTCCGAGCCCGTTTCGCAAAAATACCTTATTGATTTTAAGAAGTTTAAATTTGTAAAAAGTAAATAATTTATGATTTTAACACAAGGTTTAGTAAAAGCGTAATAAACATGTATTTTAGCTGCTTTGAATTTTGTGTAAAGTAAAATATCTGCCTCCCATATTTATCAGTTCTTCATGTGTCCCTTTTTCTGCAATTTCTCCGTTTTCTAGATAAATAATTATATCACAATTTTTTATGGCAGAAATTCGGTGGCTTACAATAAATAGCGTTTTTTCTTTTAATTCCTTTTCAAATTCATCAAGGATGTGTTGTTCCGTTTCTGAATCTACTGCCGAAAGACAATCATCCAGCAAAAGTATGTCCGGTTTATGCATGAGTGCGCGAGCAATGGAAATTCGTTGTTTTTGCCCCCCCGAAAGCGAAATACCTCTTTCTCCTATTTGAGTTTCATACTGCTCCGGAAATTTTTCGATTTCTTCATGAATACCAACAAGCTTTGTGTAGTGTGCTATTTTTTCACGTGAGACTTTTTCTTCACCAATTCCGAATAAAATATTGTTTTTTATACTGTCACTGAAAAGAACGGTTTCTTGAGGAACCACCCCTATAAATTTTCTTAAAACAGTTAAGTTATGTTGCTTAATATCTTTTCCATCAATCAAAATTTCTCCGTTTGTAGCATCGTACTGGCGGGTAATTAGGTTTAGCAGGGTAGATTTTCCGCTTCCAACACCGCCCGTAATTCCCAGTTTTTGACCCGGAATTACTTTTAAATTAATATTCTTAAGCGCTTTCACATTATTTTCCGGATAAACAAAACTTACATTTCTAAATTCTATTTCTCCGTTTATAGTGTACTGCTCCGTATTTATACTTTGAATTTTTGACTTAGTTTGTAAAAATTCATCAATTCTTTGCTGAGAAGCTGATGCCCTTTGAATTAATGAAATTACCCAGCCTAATGAGGCAAAAGGCCAGGTGAGTTGGAATAAATAGTAAATAAATTCGGTAATATTCCCACCGCTTATTTTGCCATCTATAGCCAATTTTCCTCCATACCAAACCGTAAATAATATACTTAATGATATCATCAACAGCATGGACGGGGCAAACATTGCTTCTGTTTTTGCCAGGCTTAATGCCTTTTTTTTATATAGTTCCGATTCTTTTTCCATTTCTTTGGAATAATAAGATTCGCGGGCATAGGCTTTAATGGTTCTTATTCCGCTAAAGCTCTCTTGGGTAAAAGAAGTTATTGCAGATAATTGCTCCTGTACCTGATGACTTTTTTTGTTAATTAAATCAGATATTTTATAAATCAGCAAAGCTAAAATGGGTAAAGGCATAAAAACAAGCAGGCTTAAAGAAATATTTACATGAAACATGAATCCAAGCACCATAATAACGGTAACGGTGGTATTCGCCAGATACATAATGGCCGGCCCTGTATACATCCTTACTTTTGATACATCCTCTCCAATTCTGTTCATTAGGTCGCCTATACGGTTTTGCTTATAAAAAGAACTGTCCATACTTTGGTAGTGAGCAAAGAGTTCGTTTTTTTGGTCGTATTCAATATGCCGGCTCATTACTATAATGGTTTGTCGCATTAAAAACATAAAAAAACCACTCAGTAAGGCTAAACCAATCATTTGTGCACCAAGCTTTACAAACTGCATGTTGTTGCTTTTTTCCTGTTCACCAATTAGTTTTAGTACCTCGTCGGTTCCGTTTCTTATAACAATACCCTGGTAAGAACGTAAAAGGGTAGATAGGCTCACAAATAGTAAACCGCCGAGTAAATGCCATTTATATTTAACAAAATAGGGGTGGAGGCTTTTTAACGATTTCATGCTATGTACCGGGCGGCTAAAGTTACTCTGTTTTGGAACATGCTTACTATTGGAAGCGGTTATTTTTTTTAATATCTTTATTTACCCGATTAAACCTTGGGTTAATTTTATGAGTCAAAACAGTTAAACAAATACCCATTTAAAAATGAGAACAAAGCAACTTCTAATCTTCTCCCTCTCCGTGATTATTTGTGCAGGTTTAGCCACTACTTCCTGCAAAAAAAGAGAAAAAAAACAGGCCGAGGAACCCGATAGAGAATCCAATACTGCCCGCGATAATGCCTGGGTAGAGGAAACCAACAACGATATTGATTACATGTGTAAAAACGCATCGGAGTTGGGTAACTACACCGTTGCTCCCTGTGCTACCGTTACCGGTTACGGAACATCTACCATAACCATAGATTTTGGAAGTTCCGGATGTACCTGCCTGGACGGAAGGAAACGAAGCGGTAAACTTATTTTTGATTTTTCAGCCTCTACACCCAGTACGGCAATATATTTCAGGAATCCGGGTTTTCATGTAAAAGTTACCTCGCAAAACTACATGGTGGATAGTTTGGCAATTACTATCAATAACAAGGAAATTCGAAACACTACACCGGCAAGTATAGGAACGGGAACTAATACCGGTGGCATAAACTTAACATGGACGGTTACGTCTAATATTAGCGTAGTTAAACCAAACGGCGGAGGAACCATTTCATGGTCGGTGCCGGCCAGAACCATTGAATTGGTAAATACAAACGGAAGTCCGCAGTGTTATAACGGACAAACCTTGCCGATAGACTGGCGTAAGGCAATTATAAAAATTAATGGTACGGCAAGTGGTACCAATGCCAAAGGAGAAAGTTTTACCGCCGAGGCAAAAAATCTTATCAGAGATTTTAATTGCTCCCCTTCTTCTTTAGTGCCCAGGCGCCATCCTTTCGTAGAAGGAAAAATAGATTATAAACCCGGCAACAGGCCCACTCGCTTCTTTGATTTCGGAAAAAAAGAAGATTGTGACTTAAATGCAACGGTTACCATAAATGGAGTAACCTATGGTATTACCCTTCCTTAATTATTGGAAGGTGTTTATTCAAAAAACATCCCGCTTTAAAAAAGGCGGGATTTTTTTATTAAAAAGGGTTAAAGCAAAAAATAAATGCATCTTCGTTGCGCCCTCTGCGCCTGCTTTGCGTTCTTTGCGATTAAGAGGGAGAAGTTAAAAGTAAAAATTTTCAAGTTAAAAGAAAGAAAAACTACACCGGTTCTCCTTTGCGGACTTTGCGTGAAACTTTGCGTTCTTTGCGGTTAAAAGTATAAGTCAAAATTTAAAGTTTAAAAGTGCAGCTAATTCTTTTCCTTCTCAGCGGCCTTTGCGCCTGCTTTGCGTTCTTTGCGGTTGTGCCGGCAAGCCAAGAGTTTTAAGTCAAAATTCAAAAAGGAAAGAATAAAAAACTTCTTTTTAGGCTCTTTCAATTACTGCGGCGTAGCCTTGTCCAACACCAATGCACATGGTTACTAAGGCATATTTTTTTTGTCTTAGTTGAAGTTCTATGGCTGCCGATAGTAATATGCGTGCGCCGGTCATACCAAGCGGATGACCTAAAGCTATGGCTCCTCCGTTTGGGTTTATACGTTCGTCGGTGTCATCCAGCTTCCATAAACGCGTGCAAGCCAGCGCTTGGGCAGCAAAAGCTTCGTTTAATTCAATAATATCTACGTCTTTAAAGCTTAGTCCTGCTCTTTTTAGTGCTTTGTTGGCAGCCTCAACCGGACCAATACCCATAATACGAGGCTCAACCCCAACCACTGCCGATGAAACTATTCGTGCAAGCGGTGTTAGTTTGTGTTGTTTAATTCCTGTTTCGCTTGCCAGTAACAAAGCTGCTGCGCCGTCGTTTAACCCGCTGGAATTTCCGGCAGTAACAGTTCCGTCTTTTTTAAAAGAAGGCTTAAGGCCGGCCAATCCCTCTAAAGTGGATGCGGGTTTGGCAAATTCATCTTTGCCAAATAAAATAGGGTCTGCTTTTTTTTGAGGAATGGGGAGGGGAGCTATTTCTTTCTCAAAGCGCCCCGCTTGCATTGCTTTTGCGGCTTTCTGTTGGCTCCATAGGGCAAAAGCGTCTTGGTCTTTTCTGGAAATGGTATATTTTTCGGCTACATTTTCGGCGGTTTCGCCCATGGCATCTGTACCGTACAGTTCTTTCATTTTGGGGTTAATGAAACGCCAGCCAAAACTGCTGTCGTACATTTGCTGGTCTCTTCCGTATGCCGAGCCGGCTTTCCCTATTACCCAGGGGCCTCGTGTCATATTTTCCACACCTCCGGCAATCATAAGGTGCTCATCGCCGGTTTGAATGGCTCTGGCTGCATCTATGGCTGCACTTAACCCGGAGGCGCACAAGCGGTTAACCGTAACTCCTGGAACACTTTGCGGCAGGCCGGCCAATAACAATGCCATACGGGCAATGTTTCTGTTGTCTTCACCGGCTTGGTTGGCACAGCCCATAATTACATCTCCCACTTCCTCCCGGTTAATGCCGGGGTTTCGGTTAATAAGTTCTTTTAAAACAAAAGCAGCCAAATCATCTGTTCTAACAGGTGCCAGGCTTCCTCCAAAATTTCCAATGGCTGTTCTTACGCCGTTTATAATATAAGCTTGTTGCATTTTTTTTCTTTGTTTTATGTTATTCCCAAATTTTATCGGTTATAAATACCGTACCTTTAAAATGGCTCACCATGTGTTGGTGTTGGTTAGTTACCGTAACTTCATAAATTCCTGTTTTATTTCCGCGTTGCAGTTCTTTGGCTACGGCGGTGAGGATATCATCCGCCAACACCTTTGCCGTATGCGAAATAGAAGTTTCTATAGAAACGCATTGCTTGCCATGGCTGTTACTGGAAAATGCCAATGCGCTGTCTGACAGGCAATAGGTAATACCCCCGTGTGCAATACCAAAGCCATTCAGCATTTCTTTACGAACTTTCATTTGTAGCTTACAGCAACCTTTTTCAAGTTCCAGCACCTGTATTCCCAGCCACTGACTGAAATAATCGGCCTGCATCATTTTGCTGACTATTTGTTGAGGATTAAGCACTATTTTTTGGGTATCCAGGGAATTTCGCCTGCTTTTAGTTCCAGTGCCACAAAACGAGACAGGGTAAATAAATAATCAGACAGGCGATTTAAATACATGAAAGTAATTTCATTTACCGGAAACTGTTCGTGCAAATGTAAAACTGCCCGTTCGGCTCTTCTGCAAATACAGCGAGCTATGTGAAGATGAGATACGGTTGTGTGTCCGCCCGGCAAAACAAAATGTTTCATTTCCGGTAATTGTTCGTCCATGGCATCAATGGCAGTTTCTAAATTTTTCACATCCTCTTCAAAAAGCGGAGGCAGCTGCATTTTATTTTTTTCGGGGTCGGCTGCCAAAATGGAGCCCATGGTAAATAAACGATCCTGAATTTCGATAAGTAGTTTATATTGACTATGTTTTTCGGTAAGTAAATCGCGTAATAAGCCGATGTATGAGTTGAGTTCATCAACGGTTCCGTAGGCTTCTATGCGAACATGATGCTTGGGTACCCGAGTGCCGCCAATTAGCGAGGTTTGGCCCTTATCTCCTGTTTTTGTATATATTCTGAAGGCCATAACAAGGTTGTTTTTTATTAAGTAAAAGCATTAAAGCCGGTAACATCCATGCCCGTGATTAGTAAGTGAATGTCATGCGTTCCTTCGTAGGTAATAACGCTTTCCAGGTTCATCATGTGGCGCATAATAGGGTACTCGCCGGTAATGCCCATACCGCCGTGAATTTGCCGGGCTTCGCGCGCTATGGTTAATGCCATGTGAACATTGTTTCGTTTTGCCATACTTATTTGCGCCGGGGTAGCACGATTTTCATTTTTTAATACACCCAATCTCCAGGTTAATAATTGCGCTTTGGTAATTTCGGTAATCATTTCGGCCAGTTTCTTTTGCGTAAGTTGAAAAGCACCAATGGGCTTACCAAACTGAACACGCTCTTTGCTGTAGCGCAAAGCGCTGTCGTAACAATCCATGGCGGCACCAATGGCACCCCAGGCAATCCCATAGCGGGCACTGTTAAGGCAACCTAGCGGCCCCTTTAACCCTTTTACATTCGGAAAAATATTTTCTTTAGGAATTTTTACATTGTCAAAAACCAATTCGCCGGTTGCGCTGGCCCTCAAACTCCATTTACCATGTGTTTCCGGAGTGGTAAATCCTTCCATCCCTCTTTCGGCAATCAATCCCCTAATTTCTCCGTTTTCATCTTTAGCCCATACAACGGCAATATCGGCAAAGGGAGAGTTGCTTATCCACATTTTGGCTCCGTTTAATAAATAGTAGCTGCCTTTGTCTTTTATGTTGGTAATCATACCGGCAGGATTGCTTCCGTAGTCGGGTTCAGTTAGGCCAAAGCATCCCATTAACTCACCAGTGGCTAATTTTGGCAAGTACTTTTTCTTCTGTTCCTCGCTTCCGTAGGCATATATAGGATACATTACCAAAGAACTCTGAACGGAGGCAGTAGAGCGAAGTCCGCTATCGCCGCGTTCCAATTCCTGCATAATAATTCCGTAGGCTATTTGGTCTAGCCCGGGCCCGCCGTACTCTGCCGGAATGTAAGGGCCAAAGGCGCCAATTTCGGCTAAACCTTTTATCCACTGTTTGGGAAATTGTGCTTTTTGGCAGGCATCTTCAATAATGGGGCTAACTTCTTTTTTTACCCAGGCACGGGCAGTTTCTCTAATTAGTTTATGTTCGTCGCTCAGCAACTCATCCATTAGGTAGTAATCATGAGCCTGAAAATTATCGGTAGCCATAAATTAAGTTTTGGCAAAGTTAAGCAATATTGTTTGGCTATAAAAAAACGGCTAAAACCTGTTTAAAAAGAGCTTGCAGCCCTTCTTAGCCTATCATTTATGGCTCTTCCTAAGCCTTTATCAGGAAGAGGTTCTGCTATAATCAAATCGTATTCTTGTTTATCTAACAATCGGAGTAAACTAAACAAGTTAAGTGCCGCTTCGTTTAAGTCCATCTTTTCAGATAGAGTGTAGTAAGTGGTATTGTTGGAGTTCTCAGGACTTTTACCAAAAGTAATAACTGCCGTATTTTTTCCTGCTATTTGTTTTTTAAAAGATTCAAGATGCCCAAAAAGCAGAGGGATGCCGGGTGCGTAATGACTTTTCAGTTGTCCGGGAGCTTTTGGGTTTCCTGATAGATTTAAACGAACAGCCACGGGGCCTACTATTTTTTCTATTTCTTCTACCGAAGTTCCTCCCAGGCGGTAAATAGCGATTTTTCCTTGCTCTTCTCCCACAATGGTAGATTCAATGCCTATCTGGCAGGCACCCCCATCTAAAATGTAGGGAATTTTATCACCCATTTGTGCATTTACATGTTCGGGCCTTGTGGGACTAATGTAGCCAAAAGGGTTGGCGCTGGGGGCAGCCAGCGGAAAATCAAGTTGTTTTAATAAATCCAGTGCCACGGGATGATTGGGGACTCTAAGCGCAACCTGATGGAGCCCGGAGGTTACTATATCGGGAATAATATCTTTTTTAGGCAAAAGCAGGGTTAATGGTCCGGGCCAAAACCGTTGGGCAAGAGTCATTAGTTTTTCATTAGAACAGTATGCGTAGCGCTTAACTTCATTTAATGAGTGAACATGTACGATTAGCGGGTCGAAAAAGGGTCGGTTTTTTGCCTCAAA
The DNA here is from genome assembly GCA_964585565.1 of uncultured Akkermansia sp. GTDB lineage: Bacteria > Bacteroidota > Bacteroidia > B-17B0 > Aurantibacillaceae > Aurantibacillus. The sequence continues at coordinate 449,350 of CAZPEC010000001.1, forward strand.
AATTCCCAAAACAGATTTTTCAAGCAGCGCGTTGGCCGCAAGGCCGTAAACGGTTTCGGTGGGGATAGCCACCAATTGACCCTGTTTAAGAAGGGCAGCCGCTTTTTTTATATCAATACCCGTTTCAGCCATTGGGCAAATATACAAATAGGCAGAAAACCCTATATTTGTTAGTTGTTTTATGAAAGAAATTGTCTGTATAAAGGACAAAAAGTTTAAACCTTTTATCAGCTCTCAAAAAATACAGGAGGCTGTAAAGGTAATTGCCCAAAAAATTAACCATGACTTAAAAGATGACTTTCCGCTTTTTTTAGTAGTTTTAAATGGTTCTTTTATGTTTGCGGCAGATTTACTGAAAGAGGTTAATGTACCTTGCGAAATTTCATTTGTAAAAGTTGCAAGCTATCATGGTACCAGCAGCAGCGGTGTGGTGAATGAGTTAATAGGGCTCACGGAAAATATCGAAAACAGGGTGGTGGTGATAGTGGAAGATATTGTAGATACCGGTCTCACTCTTGGTAGGGTGCATGCTATATTGCAAAGTAAAAAAGCTAGGTCAGTGAAAGTAGCAACCGCTTTTATTAAGCCCGACTCGTATAATAACAAAATTCCTATCGATTACTCAGGTGTTTCTATAGGAAACGAGTTTGTACTGGGGTATGGTTTGGACTATCTTGGACAGGGAAGAAACTTAAAAGATTTATATATATTAACGGATTAAAAACAGATAAAATGAATATGCTGAATATTGTATTATTTGGCCCTCCGGGAGCAGGAAAGGGCACACAGTCAGAAAATTTGATAAACAAGTATGGATTAATTCACTTAAGCACCGGAGATTTGTTGCGCAGTGAAATTGCCCGTGGAACTTCGTTGGGTATGCAGGCAAAAGCAATCATGGATAGAGGAGAACTGGTGAGCGACGATATAGTAATAGGGATGATAGAAAGTAAATTGGATGAAAATCCCAACGTAAAAGGATTCATTTTCGATGGATTCCCCCGTACCACGGCTCAGGCAATAGCGCTCGATGATTTACTTCAGAAAAAAGGAACAGCTATACACGCTATGATAGCCTTGGAAGTAGATAACGAAGAGTTAGTTAAGCGTTTACTTTTGCGCGGAGAACAAAGCGGAAGAGAGGATGATAAAAATGAATTCGTTATCAGAAACCGTATTCAGGAATACAACAATAAAACACTTCCTTTAAAAGAATACTATAACGAACAAGGTAAGTTTCATTCCATAAACGGTATTGGAAGTAAAGACGAGATTTTTCAAAATCTGGTAGAAAGAATTAGTTTTATTAATGCCGAAGTTGATTTAACCGGGCTTGAGAATGATTTGGAACACTTGGATTTAACGGTGAATGATTTTGAAGAAGCCAATGATATAGAACCTCATCTGCTATTGGAAATTGATGCAATTAAAAGAGTAGAAGCCGAGGAAGAAGCAGAGCGCAGAGAAGCCATGGTAACCAAAACAGCTTCAAAAATAGCTGCGGTAAAATCTACCTTCAAAGCCCCTGCAAAAAAGAAGTCTTCTGCCTCTTCCGAAAAAAAGAATAAGTCGGTTAAAAAAACCTCTAAGAAGGCCGCTAAGAAAAATACTAAAAAGTCAGTCAAAAAGGTAAAAGCCAAAAGCGTAAACTCGGCTAAAAAAACTACCAAAAAGATAAGCGCAAAAAAAGCTAAAACAAAAACACCTAAAAAAACGGTAAAGAAAAATAAGGTTAAAGCAAAAAAGACGCTGAAAAAATCTTCTAAAAAACTTCTCCCAAAAAGCAAAGGGAAAAAGACAGCTAAGTCGGCCCAAAAAAATAAAAAAGCAGCCAAGGCTAAATTGAATAAGAAAAAACGCAAATAAAAATTCTTCATAAGTCTTTGCTTCTTTTTAAAGAAAAGTACAGGCTTTTTTCTAGTATAAAGTGGATACCAATTTTGTTGATTACGTGAAAATTTGTTGCAGAAGCGGCAAGGGCGGAGCGGGCTCGGTGCATTTGCATAGAGATAAATTTACGGCAAAGGGCGGGCCCGACGGAGGCAATGGAGGCAGGGGAGGACATGTAATTATTCGCGGAAATAAACAACTTTGGACACTCCTTCACTTAAAGTATCGAAAACATGTTATTGCCGAAGAAGGTCAGGCCGGCTCTTCTTCTAACTCCAGCGGCAAACAGGGCAAAGACGAAATATTGGAGGTGCCTCTGGGAACCATTGCCCGAGATGCCGAAACAGGGGAGGTTCATTTTGAAATAACCGAAGATGGAGAGGAGCGTATATTAGTTCCCGGGGGACGTGGAGGTTTGGGAAATGCCAATTTTAAGTCGGCCACCATGCAAACTCCCCGATTTGCCCAACCCGGCGAGCCAGGCCGCACCGAGTGGAAAATTTTAGAACTCAAAATATTGGCCGATGTGGGTTTGGTAGGTTTCCCCAATGCCGGAAAATCTACACTGCTATCGGTTGTAAGCGCTGCAAAACCCGAAATAGCCAACTACCCCTTTACCACACTGGTTCCCAATTTGGGAATTGTAAAATATCGCAATTACAAAAGCTTCGTAATGGCTGATATACCCGGAATTATTGAGGGAGCCGCTGAAGGAAAAGGATTGGGGTTACGGTTTTTACGACATATAGAAAGAAATTCTTTACTGCTGTTTATGGTAAGTTGCGATAGTAAAGATATTGTGGAAGAATATAAAATATTGCTAAACGAATTAAAGAAATACAACCCGGAACTGCTTTTAAAAGATCGGATACTGGCTATTACCAAGGCAGATTTATTGGATGCTGAATTGGAGGAAGAAATCAGAAAAGACATCAATAAAAGACTCAGAGGAAAAAATAAAATCCCCTTTTTATTCATATCATCCGCAGCAAACAAAAATATAATGGAGCTAAAAGATTTGTTGTGGCAACGTTTGAATGGTTGATGAATTGAAAACCTCGGCTCAAATATGTTCTCAATTTCTAACCAATCTTAAAAAGTTTTTGCCGGTTGCAATAAAAGTAAGCGGCTCCTATCCTTGTTATTTAGTTTCTGCAAACAAACATTCGCTTGAGTTATTTTTTTTTAAAGAAGAACCTGTATTAAAAAATCAAAACAAAAATATTCCTATTCTGTACATAGGAATAGATCAGGTGCTAAGCCGAGAAATACAGTTGTTTTCCGTAATTCAATCACGTCTTTATTTAAATAAAAAAATATTTGCCCGTAAATGTGAAGTGAAGAGAGTTTATGCACCCGAAGCGGAAATTTTTTTGAACAAATATCATTTGATGGGGTATGCTAAGTCGGCGACATACATAGGGTTGTATTATAGTGAAGAATTGCTTGCTGTTGCTTCTTTTTCCTCGGGCAGAAAAATGAACAGACTGCCTCCCGATAAACGTTCACACGAACTTATTCGTTTTTGTTGTAAAGCAGGCATAACAGTTTCCGGCGGATTAAGTAAAATTATCAGACACTTTGTAGAGTGGAAAAAGCCCGGAGATATTATGACATATATAGACAGACAATTTGGAGAAGGAAAAGCCTATACTCAACTTGGTTTCAGATTTCATAGTTATACAGATAAGCAACTTTTTCTTATTAATAAAAAATCCGGGCAAAGAGTTCTGTATGCAGAGTATTACGATAAAAAAGCCTATTACAAAACAGAAAATTTTGGCAACTTAAAACTGGTGTTAAAAATTGAAACCTGAGTATAATTGTATAGTTGTGTTGGGACCTACTGCTTCAGGTAAAACAAAATTTGCCTGCCAATTGGCCTATTATTTGGATGGAGAAATTATAAGCGCTGATTCAAGACAAGTATATCGGCATTTAAACATAGGCACAGGAAAAGATTTGCAGGAATATCAGGTAAATGAAAAAAATATTCCTTATCACTTGATAGATGTTTGTGAGCCTCACCAAAAATTTTATTTACATGATTTTACAAAAAAATTACATGAGAGTTTTACAGATATTACTGCAAGAAATAAATTACCTGTTATTTGCGGAGGCACCGGTTTGTATTTAGAGGCGTTGGAAAAAGATCATCATTTTACACAAATTCCGGAGAATGTTTTGCTGAGAGAAGAATTGAGCAATTACGGCAAGGAGGAGTTGTTGATACTATTGAACAGAAAATTGAACAGCCTTGCCCAAAAAATAACGATAGATACCACATCGAAGAAAAGAATTATCAGGGGTATTGAAATTACAGAATATTTAATTAAACACCCTTTTGTTACAAAGAAAAAGCTGTCATACAAACCTAAATATTTTGGCATATTAATAAGTAAAGAAGAGAGAAATCGGCGAATTGACGAGCGTTTAAAGCAACGCCTGGAAAACGGATTAATAGAAGAAGCCCAAGATTTAATTAAAAATGGAATTAGTTTTGAACGCCTGGAGTATTTTGGTTTAGAGTATAAGTTTTTGTCATACTATTTGCAGGGAAAAATAAATAAGAAAGAACTTTTCGAAAAACTGTCTGTTGCCATACATCAATATGCCAAAAGGCAAACGACATGGTTTAGGAGAATGGAGAGAAATGGTATTCAAATTCAGTGGGTAAATCCGGCTACCTTCTTTGAAAAAGAAATCAACCCAAAAGAGTTTTTTTAGCGGCTTCCAGTATATCATCCGCCCCTTTTTTATCAGTAGCTTCGGCATATAAACGTAAAACGGGTTCTGTGCCGCTGGCACGTATCATCAGCCAGGTATTTTCATCAAAAAAATATTTGTAGCCGTCTAAGTCCTCAACACGCGTAACCTTATACGAACCAAAACTTTTGTAAGCGCCTTTTTTGCAATTTTCCAAAACCTTTAGTTTTATTTTTTCTTCAATATGCAAGTCGTTTCGTTCAAACCAAAAAGGACCGGTAATTTCGTATACCTCTTGTATTAATTCCTGGAGGCTTTTACCCGTTTTTGCCATAAATTCCCAAATGGTTAAACCCATCCATATTCCGTCTCTTTCCGGAATATGGCCTTTAATGGCTATACCACCGCTTTCTTCTCCTCCAAGTAAAACATCTTCTTTCACCATAATACCGCAAATGTATTTAAAGCCTATTTTAACCACATCCAGTTTTAGTCCGTAGTGCTCGCACATTTTTTTGATTCTTACGGTAGTGCTGAAGGCTGTTGCTACTTTACCGGACATACCTTTATATTTAACCAGATAATGAATCAGCAGCAGGATAATGTGATGAGAATCTACAAAATTTCCGTTCGAGTCGTAGAGCCCAATTCTATCAGCATCTCCGTCGGTAGCAAGTCCGCACGAAATAGTACCTTGTTTTTTTATAAAATTACTGAACTCTTGCAGGTTTTTGTGAATAGGTTCGGGTGCCTGACCGTGAAATCCGGGGTTGTGGTCGTTATGTAAATGATGAATATCCGGGAAAAGGCGATACATTACTCGTTGTCCGGCTCCATACATGCTGTCGTAGGCTAGTTTGAGTTTTGAATTTCGAATGGCGGCTAAGTCAAAGTTTTTTTCAACATGTTTTATATAATCGTCCTCCAGGTTCACGTATTGCAACAAGCCGTTTTTTTCGGCAGCTTCCAGATTAATAATATCTAAATCGTATATGGTATCGGGAGGTATAATATCTTCAATTTCCTGAACTAATTCAGGACTTAATGGCCCTCCGTAAGAAGCCTTTATTTTATATCCGTTGTAGGAGGGGGGGTTGTGGCTGGCAGTAATAATAATTCCCAAATCTGTTTTGTATTTAACGGCTCCCAAAGAAATCATGGGAGTACTCACAAAGCCTTTGGCTATAAAAACCTTTACTTTATTGGCTATAAAAACTTTGGCAGCTGTTTGTGCAAAAAGTTCGCCGGCAAAGCGGCAATCATGCCCCAGCACTACGCAGGGTTTTTTGTTTAGTTTTAGTAAATACTTTGCTACTGCTTCGGTAACACGCGCTACATTTTCAACAGTAAAATCTTTCGCTATAATTGCTCTCCATCCATCTGTTCCAAACTTAATTTTGCTCATACTTAATATTCTTCTGATTTTGTGACTTCAAAAATATGTAATTGATTTTATAAGAACTTTAGCGTTTCGTGAAATTGCCTTAAAAACTATTAAACGAACCAGCACGTTAAAAGCTGTTTTTTAAGGAAAGCATTTTTATGGCTGTAACAGCTGCTTCCACGCCTTTGTTTCCGTGTTTTCCTCCGGCTCTGTCCAGGGCTTGTTTCATGGTATTGGGGGTTAATACACCAAAAATCACGGGTTTTTTGTAGCGTAGGTTAAGCTCGGTAATACCGTGAGCTACTGCATCGCAAATAAAGTCAAAGTGGCGGGTTTCTCCCTGAATTACACAGCCTAAACATATCACAGCATCTACCCAGGCATTTTCCAACATCCATTGGGCGCCCAAACATAATTCAAAGCTTCCCGGAACGGCTTTTGCAATGATATCTTCTTCCCGGCAGCCTTGCTCAAGTAAACACGTAATGGCCCCTTCTTTAAGCGCATGGGTTACGGTATAATTCCATTCGGCGTATACAATACCAAAGCGCATCCCAAGAGCTGAGGGAACTTTGCTGCCTTCTGTTTTGGATATATTTTTCTTTTTTACCGCCATGAAATAAAAAAAGCCCCGAAAAACGGGGCAAAGATTTTAACTTTTTATAAGCCTCCGAGTGCGACCAAACGGGCCTTTTCGCGAACGGCATCTTTTCCTATTTCTGTTTTGGAAAATTCTTTCATTAAGCGGTCTTGCAGTTCAACGGCTTCTTTGAATCTTCCGCTAAGTTCGTAGGCAAGCGAAGCTTTTTTAAGAAAATAAGGCGTAGTAAAGTCGTTTATTCTTTTTTCGGAAGCTTTTAGGTAATATTTTATGGCTTCTTCGGTTTTTCCAAGTTCCATGTTGGCATCGCCAATGGCACCAACGGCCAGAGGACCTATTATTTCGTCTTTTGCGCTGTATTTGCTTAATTTTTCAATAGCTTGTTCGAAATTTCCTAAGCGAAGGTGGCATATACCGGCATAGTAGTAGGCTAAATTGCCTACCTTGGTCATGCCATATTCTTCACAAATTTGATCGAAGCCCATGATGGTTTTTTGTCCGTCGGCCGAAAATACCGATAAGCCTCCATTTAACGCTACTTTAAAACTATCAGCATCAAACCATTTCTGTGCCCACATAATTTCATTAGAAGCTTCTTTTTCTTTATCAGGCAGGTATACCAGCATGTAGTAGCATACAGCGGCAATAATAAGGGCTAAACCGCCGCCTACGTAGTTAATTAGTTTTTTGTTTTTTTCGTAATACAGCTGTAAACCGGTAAGGCTAGGGTCTATACCACGTTCTTCGGTTTCTTCCACAAGCTCTTCCGAACTATTTTCTTCCTTTAATTCGGTGTTGTCAACCTGCGTTTCATCTTTAGTTTCAGCCATTTGACATTTTTTTAATAGGGTGCAAAAATAGGCTTTTTTAGTTAAAAGCGGAAATTTTTTTAACCTATTGTTAATGGCTTCAAAATAAGCGTATTTTTGTAATTAGGCATGTATTTGAAGCGCTTATCTCTGGTAAATTTTAAGAATTATCGTGATTTTTCGGCAACATTTTCCGAAAAAATAAACTGTTTTACCGGATCTAATGGTTCAGGTAAAACTAACCTTTTGGATGCTATTCATTACTTATCGCTTTGTAAAAGTTATTTTAACGCCATTGATAGTCAAAATATCCGAAATGGTGAAGGTTTTTTTATGATTCAGGGTGAGTTTGACAGAAACGGAGAGTTGGAGGAGGTATATTGCGGAATAAAGAAAAATCAAAAAAAGGTTTTTAAGCGGAACGGAAAAGAGTATCAAAAACTAAGCGAACATATTGGTTTGTTTCCCTTGGTAATGATTAGTCCGAATGATTCGGAATTGGTATGGGGAGTAAGTGAAATCAGACGAAGGTTCATAGATAGCATTATTTCCCAGTACGATAAGATGTATTTAGAAAATCTTATTTCTTATAACGGAGCTGTTAAGCAAAGAAACTCGCTTCTTAAACAGTTTAATAAAAGCCAGGTATTTGATTCCTCCTTGCTGGATATTTGGGACGAGCAGTTAGTTTTGTATGGGAATAGTGTAATAGAGAAGCGTAAAGATTTCTTAAATACATTTATTCCCATGTTTAATTTTTACTATAAAAATTTAAGCAGCGAAGGAGAGAATGTTAATTTGGTTTACCTGAATTCCACGGAGGGAAAAGATTTTAAAGCAGCTTTAATTTCGGGATTACAACGTGATAGAGTATTGGAGTATACAGGAATTGGACCGCACAGGGATGATTTGGAGTTTACCATCAATGGCATGTCACTCAAAAAATTTGCATCTCAGGGTCAGCAAAAAACCTATTTATTGGCATTAAAATTGGCACAGTTTCAGTACATGAAAGAGAAAAAGAATTTTAAACCTTTATTGTTACTGGACGATGTGTATGATAAGCTAGATGAAATCCGCTTTGGTCAGTTAGTAGAACTGGTTAAAAGCAATCATTTTGGCCAGGTTTTTATTACAGATACACACTACGGGAGAATGAAGAGTTTGTTTGGATTTCCGGGAGATCAAAGTAAAATGTTTTTGGTAAATAGTGCCGAAGTAAGTGAACCAGCATGAGCAGAAGGAAAGATAATACTGTAAAACTGGGAGATGCTATACAGCAGCTTTTAAAACAAGAAAAACTGGATGTTAAAATGAGTCGTTTTGCGGTTAAAAATGCCTGGGCCGATATTGCCGGAAAATTAATAGCCAACCACAGTACTCAGTTGTTTTTTGACGAGAAAAAGAATTTATTCCTGGAATTAGATTCTGCGCCGCTTAAAAATGAAGTTTTTTATCAGCGCTCGGAATTGGTTAAAAAAATTAATGCATTTTGTGGTTACGAATTAATCACTCAAATAATTATTCGCTGATTTGAAGGTAACAGAAATACTGGAGAAAGAAGGACTCATTAATGCTCAAAAGGTAAATGAAATTAATGACTTTGAGAAGAGTAAGCCCTTTTCTGTTCATTGGGAACTGAGGGTATTGTTGTATTTGGGTGTTTTGATGTTTACCGGAGGTACTAGTGTGCTGGTGTATTCTAATATCGATACCATTGGTCATCAAATTGTGCTGGCGTGCATTCTTATTTTGTGTGTCTTTGGTTTTTATTATTCTTTTAAAAAACGACTTCCTTATTCACATCAGGTAGTTAAGCAAGAATCGCCTTTTCCGGATTATGCCTTGCTTGCATCGTGCTTACTATTGGGTTTGTTTATAGGCTACTTGCAAGGAGCTTATGAGGTGTTTGGTTATCACTACGGATTGGCAACTTTTATTCCGGCTGTGGTTTATTTTTATTGTGCCTATGTTTTTGACCATAAAGGAGTTCTTTCCCTGGGCATAACCGGTATAGCTGCCTGGGCAGGACTGGCGGTTACTCCGGCTCAGTTACTTAAAAATAATGATTTTTCCAGCACACATCTTATATACACGGCTATTTTGTTAGGTTCAGTGTATGCTGCAATAGCTTGGTTTTCTCAGCGTAGAAGTGTTAAAGCGCACTTTGCATTTACATACAATAATTTTGCACTTAATATACTTTTTATAGCAACCCTTTCGGCACTTTTTATGCATTCTTGGAAAATTATGTCTTTTCTTTTTTTAGCTTTTATTACATGGTACTACTTACGTATTGCTATTACAGAAAGCTCTTTTTTATTCCTATTCCTTTCGGTGTTGTATGCCTATATAGGCTTAACCTATTCTTTAATGGAGTTGTTTTCCGGAATATATTCCGAGTTAATAGCCACCTTTTGGTTGCTATACATTGTTGCATCCTGCACCGGCATTATTTTGTTTTTTATTAATTATAAACGAATCCTTAAAAAGGCATGAAAGTAATCGCTTATCCTTACACATTGCTTGATGAATTGGAAATAAAAAACAAAATCAAGCGTTGGTTTGCTTACGGTTTGTTGGATGCAGAAACTTCAGCCAAAATATTTCAAAAATATCCGGCAAAATACTATAATCCTAACATATTCATAAAGGTCGGTTTATTTCTTTTCAGTCTTTTTGTTACCATGGCAGGCTTAAGTTTAATAAGCCTTATGTTTGCGCCTATTTTTAGTTATGCTAATAACTTTGAGTCTCTTTCGGCTATTATTAGTGTTGTTTGTTTAGCTGCCTGTTTGGTGGGTGCAGAGTTACTTATTCAAAAGAGTAAACTATATAAAACCGGTATTGTAGAGGCATTGCTGTATACCGCAGCAGGCTGTGTAATAGCCATTCCGAGTTTTTTGCTTCCTTCGGGCATGCGCGATATGGATTTGTTTCTGGGAGTAAGTATTATTTGTTTACCCATTTTTGTTTTTGGAGCCATTCGTTATCTGGATTTACTTTTAACCCTGGCGGCGGTGTTTTTTCTTTATTCCGTTGTTTTTATTTTGCTTACTAAAGCCGGAAGTATAGCAAAGCTGCTAATGCCCTTTGCTATACTATGCGTTTCGGCGTTTTTTTATAGCCTAAGCATAAAGATGAGAAGAAAAGATAAGTACTTTCATTATCGAAGAGTGATAGACATGTTTACCTGCTGTAATCTTTTGGTTTTTTATTTAGCCGGGAACTATTATGTGGTGAGAGAAAGCGGCGTTGAGTTTTTTAACTTGAGTATTCATGAAGGAGAAGATATTCCCATGGCATGGTTTTTTTATTTGTTCACGGCAATTTTTCCCCTGCTGCTATTATACAGAGCACTGAAATTGAAAAACAGATTTCATCTTTGGTGCGCATTGTTTTTTGTGGCTTTATCGGCCTTTACTTTTAAATATTATTTTAGTTTGGGGCATCCAGAAATTGCAGTTACGCTAGCCGGAATAGTGGTGTTTAGTTTGGGTTATGCAGCCATTCGGTATTTAAAAACAGATAAAAACGGCATAACATACAAAGAAGATGTTAATGAAGATTCTTTCCTTAAAACACACGCAGAGGCTTTAACAATAGCACAAAGTTTTATACCGCAGCAATCGGCTCAGCAAAATCAAAATACTTCCTATGGAGGAGGAGAATTTGGAGGCGCCGGTTCCGGAGGCAAGTTCTAATAAAATTTTATGAAGAATAGGATAGTTTATTTTGTTTTAGTTCAGCTGAGTGTTTCTTTTACAGTTTACTCTCAAAAAGAAGACAGTATTCTGCTTCGAAAAATTTACGATTATTATCTTACAGAGAGTAGTTGCTATAAAAATTTAGAAGAACTTTGTTTTAAGATAGGAGGAAGGCTCAGCGGAAGCGCACAGGCAGAACAAGCTGTTTATTGGGCACAAAAAAAACTCTACGACGCCGGGGCAGATACGGTATACTTACAACCATGCAAAGTACCTCATTGGGTGCGTGGTAAAATAGAAGAGTGCAGACTAACGTCTCAAAAACTAAAACTAAACAAGAAATTGGCCATAACTACCTTGGGTAGCAGCGTGTGTACTCCACCCTCCGGAATTACTGCCCAGGTGATAGCCGTAAAATCTTTTGATGAATTGGAAAAGTTGGGAGAGGCTTCCATAAAAGGTAAAATAGTTTTTTATGATGTGTATTTTGACGATAAAAAAGTACGTCCCGGGCATGCCTATGGAGAAACAGTTAAGTATAGAACCTACGGAGCTTCTAAGGCTGCCAAGTATGGTGCCGTTGCTACCCTTGTAAGGAGCATGACTTCCTGCAGGAACGACGCTCCGCATACAGGAAATATGAAATATGATACAATAGAAAGCAAAGTAAAAATACCTTCTTTTGCTTTAAGTTATTTGGCAGCGGATGAACTTCGTGACGTATTAAAAAAAGATGTCTCTCTTAAACTTTTTTTAAAAAATGAGTCAAAGAATCTTCCGGAAGCAGACTCATACAATGTAATCGGAGAAATACGGGGAACAGAAAAACCAAACGAATATATAATTGCAGGAGGACATTTAGATAGTTGGGATAACGGACAAGGTGCTCATGACGACGGAGCCGGTATTGTACAAACAATAGAAATGCTGGCCATGTTTAAAAAACTTAACTTAAAACCTCGCCATACCATCAGAACGGTATGCTTTATGAACGAAGAAAATGGTTTAGGAGGAGCCACTGCTTATGCTAAAGAAGTGGAAGAGAAGAGACTGAAACACATTGCCGCCTTGGAAACAGATGCAGGAGGGTATAGTCCTAGAGGATTTGGTGTTGATAATAATAACGGACTTTATGATTTGGCAAAAACCTGGGAACCTTTGTTTAAACCGTATTTAATAGAAAAAATAAGTCTTGGAGGCGGGGGAGCAGATATAGGTCCTCTTGAAAAGTTTGAAGTGCCCTGCATTGGTTTTGAGCCCGACAATCAGCGTTATTTCGATATTCATCACACGGCCGATGATACCTTTGATAAAGTACATAAGCGAGAACTTGAACTTGGAGCAGCAGCTATAGGGAGCTTAATTTACCTGATTGATAAGTATGTGAGGTAATTTTTTATGACACAGGAATTAATTTTATTGAGAGGTTTGCCTGGCAGCGGAAAGACAACTTTTGCTAAGTTGATGTCTGAGATGGGTAAGTATCCGGTTATTTCAATGGATGATTATTTTACCGATGAACAAGGAAATTATGAATTTCGCTTTTCCGAAAATCATCTTGCACAAAAACAATGTTTTGAAAAAACAAAAGTTGCTCTGCTATCCGGAGCTCAAAAAGTGATGGTTGATTATACCTTTACCATGGAATGGGAAATAAAGCCCTATCTTGAATTATCAAAAGAATTTAATTGTCGTTTGCATGTGCTAACCGTTGAAAATTACCATGGTGGTACAAACAAACATCAAATAAGTAACGAACAATTAAAGAAAATGGCCTCCAAGTATCATCTTAAATTATTGCCCGATGCCTGTTGAGTTTGATAAAAATTACTTATTGGATTTGGTTACTACCCCTATGCCTTACGGAAGATATAAGGAAACTATGCTTTGTGATTTGCCGGTTAGCTATTTGGAGTGGTTTAACAGAAACGGTTTTCCTAAGGGGAAATTGGGCCTTTTATTGGAAACAATGTATGAAATTAAGATGAACGGACTGGAACGTCTGCTTACGCCACTTAAGGAATGGAGGAAACAGAACTGAAGCCTTTTTTGTAAATTAGCCTCGAGGTATTTATTATGTCTATCGTAGTTGAAAATGTAACCAAGCTTTATAATACCCAAAAGGCTTTGAATAGAGTTTCTTTTGATGTAAAAGAAAACGAAATTGTAGGTTTTTTGGGACCTAATGGTGCCGGGAAAAGCACCATGATGAAAATTATTACCTGCTATATTCCTCCAAGTGAAGGAACCGTTAAAGTATGTGGTTTTGATATACAGGAAAATAGTTTAGAAGTAAGAAGGCATATAGGATATTTACCCGAACACAATCCGCTGTATTTGGACATGTATGTAAAGGAGTTTCTAACCTTTACGGCAGGTTTGTATAAGGTTAAAAACACAAAAGAGCGTGTTAAAGAAATGATTGCGCTTACCGGTTTGCAGTTGGAGCAAAATAAAAAAATTGGTGCACTAAGTAAAGGTTATCGCCAGCGGGTTGGCCTGGCACAAGCCATGATTCATAATCCCAAGGTTTTGATAATGGATGAACCTACTACGGGCCTGGATCCAAATCAGTTGGAAGAAATAAGAGCACTGATTAAAAGTTTGGGCAAAGAAAAAACAGTAATGCTGAGCACGCATATTATGCAAGAAGTGGAAGCGGTATGCAACAGGGTAATTATCATAAACCATGGAGAGATAGTGGCCAACGATAAAACAGAAGATTTGAAGAAAGGTAAGGTAAAGCAAGTTATTTTGGTTGAGTTTGAATCGGAAATTAAAGAAGAATTACTTAAAAATATAGAAGGGGTGCAGCAGGTAATTAAACTTGGTTCTGCAAAGTATAAGGTTGTTTCCTCCGAAGAAAAAGATATTAGAAAAGAAATTTTTGCTTTGGCCGTAGCAAACAATAATGGCGTGCTTACACTTAATCGTGAAGAGCAAAAAATGGAAGATGTATTTAAGGAGTTAACAAAAAAGTAATTATCCTTTTATTTTTTCAATCAATGTGCTTGTTGAGTATCCTTCAGTAAACGGGATTATTTTTACTTCTCCCCCCCAGGCAATTACTTCTTTGTGTCCCACTACATTTTCTGCCTGATAATCTCCGCCTTTTACCAAAACGTCGGGATGCACTTCTTTAATTAATTCCAGGGGTGTATCTTCTTCAAAAATTACTACTGCATCTATACAGCCTAAAGATGCAAGAACAGATGCTCTGGCTTCTTGGTTATTTATGGGTCTGTTGCTTCCTTTATTTAATCGTTTAACCGAATCGTCACTATTTAGGCCAACTACCAATAATCCTCCCAAATCTCTTGCTTTTGCCAAGTAGTCAACATGGCCTTTGTGCAAAATATCGAAGCATCCGTTGGTGAAAACTACTTTTTTTCCGGTTAATCGCAGTGCATTTACGTATCTGGAAATTTCGGAAAAGCTTTTTATTTTACTGCTTAGTTGTTGATGAAACGACATGTTTATTTCGATTATAAATGGGTAATACGATGAGACAGGCTACGCCTGAAACCAATAATATGGCAAATTGACTGCTCCAGCTTAACCAAGGTAATGCGAAAGAAGATACTTCATCCACACCATAGGTTCCGGTTAAAATGCCGTATAAAATAAGCGGATATGCCCCAAGTCCACCCGGAGCAAAAATAACTCCCAGCGTTCCAAAAAGTAACAGTGTTAATGCTTCTGCCTGCCCAAGATGAGACGTGCCCCGGATGGCAAAAAAGCAAAAGTAGAGTGAGTAAAAGTAGCAAGCCCAGATAAGTAAGCTTAATAAAATAAACGAAAGAGGTTTTTTAGTTTTTCGTATAGAGCCTAAACCCTCTCCTAAACCAAGTAAAAATTTTCCGAACTTTCCTTTTAGTAAAACGGCTATTTTTTTTCTGAGTAAAAGAAACAGCACAACAGAACCAACAGCGATAACTATCAACAGAGTCATTTTAACGGGGCTTTGACTTAATCCTGAAAACTTATTAGAAAGCGGGTTGAATATATAGTAGTTGGCCAAGCCAATTAACTCTGTAAATTGAAGCAGTAGAGTAAGGACAAAAATCAGTAGAAATACCAGGGTGTCTATAATCCGTTCGGTAATAACGGTTCCAAACCCAATTTGAAAAGGAACTTGGTCGTACTTGGCCGCTAAAGTGCATCGGCTTACTTCTCCCATGCGCGGAATGCCATAGTTAGCAAAGTAACCGATTAATACATGGCAAAAAGAGTTAAACAAATTTACCCGATAGCCCAGTGGTTCCAGAAGGTAGTTCCATCGATAGGCTCTTAAAAAGTGGCTCAAGAAAGAAATGCTTACAGAGATAAAAACCCAAAAATAATTGGCATCTGAAAAGGCTTTTAGAATATTATCTTTTTGCGGAGCAACTTGTTTTAGTGAAAGCCAAACCAGTAACAAGCCAATTGCAAGTAATATTACAAATTGCAAGGCCGACTTGGTTTTCTTGTTCATAATTACTTTTTAAGGGAGTTGGTGGCGGTATCAGGAAAAACAACCCAAGGCTTAAAGTTTTTTGCTTTTTCAAAATCCATATTGGCGTAGGAGATAACAATTATTTCATCTCCCACTTTCATTTTAAGGGCGGCAGGTCCGTTCATGCAAATTACACCGCTTCCTCTTTTACCCTTAATTACGTATGTGATAAGGCGCTCTCCATTATTCTTATTTAGCACGTGTACTTGTTCGTTTTCAATTAAATTGGCTGCATCCATCAAATCTTCGTCAATTGTAATACTGCCAATATAATGCAATTCGGCCTGAGTAACGGTAAGGCCGTGCAGTTTCGATTTCATCACCTGTATTTCCATCGGGTGCAAAAGTACTTATTTTTTTAGTTTTTACCTATTTAGGTAATTTATAAACAGGTACAGTACTGCAGGGTTCGCCATACATAATACTTTTAACAACCGGTTTTAACATGGTGGTAATTTTAATGTAGGCAGAAGGAGATATTTTTTTATCGCCACAACCTTTTATGACTATACGCGCGTTTTTAAAATTTTCCGGATTTATTCGACTTATATTTTCTTCCGTTGCTGCTTGCGCTAATTCTTCCATGGTCCCAAAAAATATTTTTTTGGCAACAGGTTCCAAGTAGCTAGCTACCAGCATGTAGGCCCATACAGGTACTATGGCATCTGCTGAGCAGGTTACGGCTATCAGTTTGTTTTTATATTGTTCCCAAGGGTGGTTTTTAAGAGATTCTCTAAACTCTTTTTCTTTCAATATCAACTCTTGATATAAAAATGGTTTTATATCAAAAAGTACCATTTCTTCGGGGGGATAATAATCCTCCAGATTGATGGTAACAATTCCGCTGGCGGCTACTTTATTAATAATTTCATCCATTTTACATAAATCCTAATTCCAGTTGAGCTACTTCGCTCATCATTTCTTTATCCCAGGGCGGTTCAAAAGTTAATTTGAGCTCTACAGATTTGATTCCTTGAAGCAATTTGCATTTGTTTTCAACTTCGGAGGGTAAACTTTCTGCTGCGGGGCAGTTGGGCGAGGTAAGTGTCATCACAATTTTTAAATTCCCTTCATCATCCAAATGAAGTTCGTAAATAAGGCCCAATTCCCAAACATCTACCGGAATTTCCGGATCGAAGCAGGTTTTTATTTCGTCAATTACCCGCTGCATAAGTTCGGTATTATTGGTAATGATAATGGCAGCCATTTTAATTTTGTATGTATTTTAACGCATCGGACTTAATTCTATTAATCATACTCACCAAGCCGTTGGCCCGGGTAGGGGAAAGGTGTTCCAGTAAACCTATTTTGTCTATAAAACTCAATTTAGCAGATACAATATCTTCCGGAGGCTGATTATTCAGAACTCTCAATATCAGTGCTACCATTCCTTTTGTTATAATGGCATCACTGTCGGCAGTGTAATTCATTTTTCCTTCCGCAAAATCGCTGTGCAGCCATACTCTGCTTTGGCAACCTTTAATGAGTTTATCTTCGGTTTTATATTTTTCGTTTATGATAGGTAAACTTTTTCCTAGGTCAATAATATGTTCATACTTCTGTTCCCAGTCGTTTCCAAACAACTCAAACTCATCAATTATTTCTTGTTCCAGTTGGTTTGTTTTCATCAGCCGAGCATTTTGATGGTTTTTTTTAAGCACTCGATAAAATAATTTATTTCATCTTCAGTATTATACAATCCAAGAGAAACTCTTACGGTTCCTTGTATTCCGTAAAAATTCATCAGAGGCTGAGTACAATGATGTCCTGTTCTTACAGCTATTCCATATTTATCCAGTAGAGTTCCAACATCAAACGGATGATGTTTTTTTACATTAAAGGAAACCACAGCAGCTTTATTCAAATGATTGGCATAAATTTCTACCTCGGGCAATTCGTTCAATTGATTTTGCAGACGAATGAGCAAATTGTGTTCGTGGTTAGCAATGGAGCGCATGCCTAGTTTTTGAAGATATTTTACCGCAGCAGCCAAACCCAGCACACCTTCTATGTTAGGGGTTCCGGACTCAAAAGAAAGTGGAAAATCTGCGTATGTTGTCTTATCAAAAGTTACGGTTTTAATACTACCCCCTCCACCGTAGGGAATTTTTAGTTGATTTTGGATATTGGGGCTTACATACAACAAGCCGGTTCCGGTGGGGCCGTATATTTTATGGCCACTCCATACCAAAAAATCACATTCCAACTCTCCTACGTTCAATTCCATGTGCGGGGCAGATTGTGCGGCATCGAGCAATACTAAAATATTTTTATTGTATGACTTTATGAACTGTATGATTTCCTTTGCCGGGCTTATACTTCCTAATGTATTGGAAACATGAGCGAAGGAAATTAAACGGGTATTTTCGTTAAGTAATGTTTTCAGTGTTTGTATATCGGGTGCTCCCTTGGAAGAAAGCTCCCAAATTTTTAGTTTAAGTCCGTATTTTTCGCGTGCAATTTGCCAGGGTACAATGTTGCTGTGGTGTTCCAGTCTTGTAAGAATTATTTCGTCGCCTTGCTTCCAGTTAATTGCGGAAGCTACAAAGTTTATTCCTTGCGTTGTTCCGGAAGTAAGGGCTATGTGTTTGCTTTCCGAGTGTATAAAGGAAGCAATGGTGCTTCTGGCGTTTTCGTAGAGTTCGGTTGCTACCCGGCTAAGCGTGTGAACCCCTCGGTGGATATTAGCATTTTCCCTAAGATAATAATTTTGGATGGCTTGTATAACCTGAACAGGTTTTTGTGTGGTAGCCCCGTTATCAAAGTATACTAAAGGTTTACCATTTACAGTTTGTTCCAGGATAGGAAAATGCTTACGTATTTCACCAAGGTTGTACATTAATCTTTTGGTAGAATTAAGTTTTCCAGTTCTTCCTTTACTTCTTCAACTTGAATTTTTTGAATTACTTCGTTGGCAAAAGCCAGTAATAATAATTTTTGGGCAGACAGGTGGCCTATTCCTCGCGATTTAAGGTAAAACACAGCTTGTTCATCCAGTTTACCGGTGCTTGTTCCGTGAGAACACTTTACATCGTTGGCGTAAATTTCAAGTTGTGGTTTGGTATAAACCGAAGCTTCATCGCTTAGCAAGATATTTTTACTGCTTTGGTAAGCATTAGTTTTTTGAGCATGTGGCGCTACGTGTATTTTTCCGTTAAATACAGTAGTGCTTTTACCGTAAACAATTCCTTTGTATAGTTCATTACTTTCGCAATTGGGAACCATGTGGTCCATGAGCGTATGATTATCTACCAAATTGTTTTCAGTGCTCAGGTTTAAACCAAACAAATCAGCGCGGGAGTTTTCTCCTTTTAAATAAGCCTGATGGTTATTTCTAACCAGTATACCCCCTTGTGTAATGGTAGTATGTTCATAGGTGCTATTTTTTTCTATCTCAACAAGGTTGGTGTGTAACGAGGCAGACACTTTATTTTCTTGTTGAATTGTACATGCTTTAAGATTTGCTTTTTCATGAATTAGTTTTTCGGACAGGAAGTTTGAAAATGTTTTTGAGTTTTGTGAGTTCACAAAACGTTCAATCAACACTAATTCGGAGTCTTTTTTTACTTCAATCAAGTTTCTAATGTTAGCCCATGAAGCAGTTTTTGAAGATTGAACGTAAATAATATGGATGGGTATAGGTATTTTATTTCCCTCTTCTATACCTATATATAATCCATTTTGGCAATAAGCACTTGCCAGAGAGATAAAATAATCGCTGTGTTTATTGCTAATTGAAGAAACGGGTGTATTGTTGGAAGAATAATCACTAAGTTTTTTTACACGGAGCCCTTTTATGATAATCTTGTCACTCAACTCTTCATTCCATTCTCCGTTAACGACAATCAGATTAATGGCGTTTTTTAGTTTGTATTTTTCAACTTCAGAACGAGTTGGTATTAAAAAACTCTGATGAAGTGATTTAAATTCTTTGCGAACAAAGGCTTCTATATTGCAGTATTTATACTCTTCGTTTTTTGCGTTTGGCAGAGAGTTTTTTTCTAGGTAAGACAGCGCTTTTTCAATTTCTTTATCAGGAATAAAAGCTACTTTTGGAGCCGATTTAGCGATTGAATCAAGCAGTTCTGTACTTAGTGTTTTTGCTTCGGTAATCATAACTCATTAAGCGCTTTGAACAGATTTAATTTCGTCGTATCCTTTAGCCTCTAATTCAAGGGCCAGTTCTTTGGTGCCGCTTTTAACGATTTTACCGTTATAAAGTATATGCACAAAATCGGGTACAATATAATCCAACAGGC
This sequence comes from uncultured Akkermansia sp., assembly GCA_964585565.1. Taxonomy (GTDB): domain Bacteria; phylum Bacteroidota; class Bacteroidia; order B-17B0; family Aurantibacillaceae; genus Aurantibacillus. The sequence goes on from CAZPEC010000001.1 coordinate 469,201, forward strand.
GTTGATAATGCGTGATAACCATGAAGGCATTTTTGGGAGAACGAAGTTTATTTACACCGTTGGCAACAATTTTTAAGGCGTCAATATCGAGGCCGCTGTCGGTTTCATCAAGGATAGAAAAAACGGGTTCCAGCATAGCCATTTGAAAAATTTCATTTCGCTTTTTTTCGCCACCGCTAAATCCTTCGTTTACACTTCTTCCGGCAAGAGATGCATCGAGCTCTACCAGTTTTTGTTTTTCTTTTACTAATGCAAGAAAATCTTTTGCCTCCAAGCTTTCTTTACCCTGATAAGCCCTAATTTCATTGATGGCCGTTTTTAAGAAGTTAATATTGCTTACTCCCGGAATTTCTACCGGATACTGAAAAGCTAAAAACAACCCTTCTCTGGCTCTGTCTTCGGGCGATAGCTCGAGTAAATTTTTTCCTTTAAACCAAACCTCTCCTTCTGTAACTTCATAATCTTCTCTCCCGGCAAGAACGCTGCTTAGGGTAGATTTACCGGAACCGTTGGGCCCCATAATAGCATGAACTTCTCCTGCCTTAATTTCCAAATTTATTCCTTTTAGAATTTCCTTGCCGCCAACTGAGGCGTGCAAATTTTTAATTTTTATCAATTCCATTTTGTGGTATATCTGATTTTTTGTTTTATCCAACACTACCTTCCAGACTTACTGCCAATAGTTTTTGGGCTTCTACGGCAAATTCCATGGGTAGCTTATTTAGTACTTCTTTGCAATATCCGTTTACAATCAGGGCTACAGCTTTTTCAGTATCAATTCCTCGCTGTTTACAATAAAATAGCTGGTCTTCGCCAATTTTTGAAGTAGTGGCTTCATGTTCCACTACGGCGCTTTTATCTTTAATTTCTATGTAAGGAAAAGTATGAGCCCCACAAGTATCTCCCATCAGCAAACTATCACATTGGGAAAAATTTCTGGCGTTAATGGCTCCTTTTCTAACCTGAACCAAACCCCTGTAGCTGTTATTGCTATATCCGGCTGATATGCCTTTAGATATGATAGTGCTTCGGGTATTTTTTCCGATATGAATCATTTTTGTTCCGGTATCGGCTGTTTGTTTGTTGTTGGTTACCGCAACGGAATAAAACTCTCCAACGGAATTATCCCCTTTTAAAATAACCGAGGGGTATTTCCAGGTAATGGCCGAACCGGTTTCAACTTGTGTCCAACTGATTTTTGAATTTGCCTCGAGACAAATTCCTCTTTTGGTAACGAAATTAAAAATACCTCCTTTGCCATCTTTATCTCCAGGATACCAGTTTTGTACAGTGCTGTACTTAACTTCGGCTCCTTTGTGAGCAATAATTTCAACTACTGCGGCGTGTAATTGATTTTCATCCCGTTGAGGTGCAGTACAACCTTCCAGATAACTCACATAACTATCTTCATCGGCTACAATTAAAGTTCTTTCAAACTGGCCGGTTCCGCCGGTGTTTATTCGGAAGTAAGTGCTTAGCTCCATAGGGCAGCGAACACCTTTAGGAATGTAGCAAAAAGAACCATCGCTGAAAACGGCGCTGTTTAGGGCAGCAAAGTAGTTGTCGGTATAGGGTACAACCATACCCATATACTTTTTTATGAGTTCGGGGTGCTCTTGTACTGCCTCGCTGAAAGAACAAAATATAATTCCTTTTTCGGCCAGTGTTTCTCGAAAAGTTGTTTTAACAGATACGCTATCAAAAACCGCATCAACCGCTATGTTTGACTGAACGCCGGTAAGCCTTTTTTGCTCTTCTAAAGAAATACCTAATTTTTCGAATGTTTTAAGTAATTCCGGATCTACCTCATCTAAACTATTGAGTTCGGGTTTTTTCTTGGGAGCTGCGTAGTAGCTTATTTCCTGGTAATTGATATGCGGATAGGGTAGGTGAGCCCAATCTTTAGGCTCGGGCATGTTGAGCCAGTATCTGTAAGCTTTTAACCGAAAATCTAAAAGCCAATCGGGCTCATTTTTTTTAGCCGAAATACGTTTAATAATATCTTCGCTAAGCCCTTTTGGAAAGGTTTCCGTTTTTATATCAGTGGTAAAACCGTACTTATATTCCCCCTGAATATGTTCTTCTAAAATTTCGTTTCCCATAAAATAAGCGCATGTTTATACCGAGAAAGATTCTCCGCAACCACAAGTTCGTGATGCATTGGGGTTATTAAAAACAAATCCTTTTCCGTTGAGACCACCAGAGTATTGCAGTTCAGTTCCTACTAGGTACAGAAAGCTTTTTTTGTCTACTACAATTTTTATTCCTTTATCTTCAAATACCTGATCTCCTTCTTTCAGTTGGGTATCAAATTCCAACTTATAGGAAAGTCCGCTGCAACCACCTCCTTCAACACCAACCCTAATAAAAGACCCTTCAGGTCTGTTTTCTTCTTTCATCAATTTTAGCGCATAATCTTTGGCTTCTTGCGATACTGTAATCATATTTAACTATTTGATATTAAGATTATTAATTTTACAATTTTAATTTAGATTAATTCTAAATGATACTGCAAAAATACCATTTTTAGGGTATTTACACAAGAAAATAACATTTTTTTTGCATGATTGTTTTCATATTACAGCTCTTTGGCAAATCAATTGCAATGTGTACTTTGGAGTAAGTGATGCACGAATTTGATAAATAAGCTAAAAGGATTTATGTAATTAACATACACCTTGTGAAAACCAGCTTATTACAATGTTAAAACGTGCAATTTTCTTCTGTACCTTTTCAAGAATAATTTGAAAAAATTTTATTTCATAGTGGTTTTGTTTCTTTGGGGGCTGCTGAAATTACAGGCTCAGGAAACTATCTACATACAATATTTTTCAAGATTTCCGTTTTCTGTTGCAGATTCTGTATCTCCATCGGGTATAGAAATAGAGATAATTAACGAGTATCTTTTGTGGCTTAAATCAGTTAAGAAAAAAGACTTTTCGGTTGTTTATAAACGTTTTGCCGGCAAAGAAGATTTATTAACGCAATCTCGCGAAAAGTCGGTAAACTCCATTAATCTTGGATCTTTTATTACTAATGCCGATAAAACGGGGGATGTAGAATATAGTGTGCCGTATCTTAAAAATCTTTCATTTTGTATTACCAATGGGAATGCTCCCGACATAAAAAATAAAACAAGTTCCGAAATTCAAAAAGCTCTGGGAGTAATGACCGCTGCAACTGTTGCCGGAAGTAATTTAAATAATTGTGTAAACGATCTGAAAAAAATATACCTTAAAGATTTAAAAATTACTTTTGAACCTGATCAAACTGCGGTTTTGAACTCTATTGCAAAAAATGTATTGGTGTTTGGTTACGTGGATGCTGTAGAGTTTTGGCATTATTTGAAAAACAACCCTACCAAGTTTTTAAAGGTCCAGAAATGTTTGGAAGAATCGAAAGAGACTTTCAGTTTTGTTTTTCCGAAAGGCAGCGAACATAAAGCTTTTTTCGCAGAATTTTTTAATTCATTTAAAATGGGGGTTAAATACAGAGCGATTTTAGAAAAACACATGGGGGGCTTTATGGCCCAAAACCTGGCCGTGAAATAATTTGTTTAACTTTATCCTCCGTTTATGATTGCCATTGAAAAAACGCTGGTATCGCTCGATTTAATTGAAAAGCAATTTGTTTGTGACATACAAGCATGCAAGGGTGCATGCTGTGTAGCAGGCGATAGCGGCGCTCCCCTTGATAAAGAAGAACTCCCTATACTAGAAGAAATACTCGACAAGGTGAAACCTTACATGAGCCTGAAAGGATTAAAGGCGGTGGATAAAACAGGTTGTTACGTGGTAGATAGTGACGGAGACTATACCACAACCTTGGTGGCTCCCGGAAAAGAATGTGCTTTTGTTGTTTTTGATGAAAATAAAGTAGCTAAATGCGCCATAGAAATGGCCTGGATGGATAAAAAAATAAACTGGCAAAAACCTATCAGTTGTCATTTATATCCTGTTCGTATAACTAAACACAAAGCATACGATGCTGTAAATTACGAAAAATGGGAAGTGTGCAAACCTGCCTGTGCCTGCGGAGAAAAAATGAAAGTACCTGTTTACAAGTTTTTGAAAAAACCGCTTATTCGGAAATACGGAAAAGATTGGTATAAACAACTGGAGAAAAGTGCAAAGCTCGTTAGCGAAAATCAAAGATTATGAAAAAAATACTTATTACAGGATCAAATGGTTTACTGGGGCAAAAACTGGTATATAAGCTAAGGAACAGGAACGAATATCAACTGATTGCTACAGCTCGTGGAGAGAATAGATTAGGGGAAAAAAACGGGTATTTATACGAAACACTGGATATAACAAAAGAAGATGAAGTAATACGTGTTTTTGAAAAACACTTACCCGACATTGTTATAAATACAGCTGCTATGACAAATGTGGATGCTTGCGAAATAGATCGGGAAAATGCTCTGGCAATGAATACAAGGGCGGTGGCCTACCAAGTGAATACACTTAGCAGACTTATATCAGCCAACAAAAACTATTTGCCACACTTTATCCATCTTAGTACCGATTTTATTTTTGACGGAACACACGGCCCACTTGATGAAAATGAAAAACCAAATCCGCTGAGTTATTATGCCGAAACAAAACTACAAGCCGAAGAAATTGTAAAAACCAGCAGTTTAAGGTGGGCTATTGTACGTACAGTATTGGTATATGGTATTGTAGATAATATGAGCAGAAGCAATATTGTTTTGTGGGTTAAGAATAATTTAGAGCAGGGTAAAACAATTCATGTAGTTGATGATCAATACAGAACACCCACGCTGGCCGAAGATTTAGCTGATGGCTGTATTCTTATCGCCGACAAAGGTGCTACCGGTATTTATAATATTAGCGGAAAAGATTTTATGAGTATTTTGGATTTGGCTAACCGCGTTGCCGACTATTATAAACTAAATAAAGAACTCATAAAACCCAGCAAGAGTGCAGATATTAAACAACCTGCTAAACGTCCACCCATTACCGGTTTTATTATTGATAAAGCTAAACGAGAATTAGGTTATAATCCACATAGTTTTGAAGAAGGAATAGCCTTGTTGGAAAAACAAATAAAAAAAATTAATCCGTAATTTGAGTCAGAAGGTTGCTGAACTCTGTATTGGATTCCAGCAGAAATGCTTTTATTCCCAGTTTTTTTGCTCCTTCAACGTGCTGGGGACTATCGTCAATAAAAACAGTCTCTTGCGGGTCTAGGCTATGTTCAGTTAACACTTTTTCAAAAATTTCCGCATCCGGTTTTCTCATTCCCATTCGGCAAGAGTAGTATACCTTATGAAAAAAATCATCCAGTTTTTTAATTCCATGTTGGCGGTATAAAATATCTTCAAATGCACGAATGTGTGTTTCGTTAGTATTACTCAACAAAAAGGTACGATATCGAGATTTATATTCTTTAAGTTTATGGAGTTTGTTTATCGGAAAATCCAATAACATGCTGTTCCATGCCTTAATTAATTCGGATGTGTCAACGGTCTTATTATACCACTCTGCGATACGCTCAAAAAAATACTCTTCCGAGATAATCCCTTTGTCAAACTCGTCAAATAAACCACTTTGGGTAAAGCGACTGTAGTTCTTTGAAAAATCGCTGATGCCCATAGCTTCAAATGCTTTAATGGTTTTGTTTTGGTCGAGATTAATAATTACGCCACCCAAATCGAAAATAATATTTTTAATACCTTTTTTCATTACATTTCCCACCATTTGGCTTTTATCCCTATAAATACGCCATTTGCTTTGATGCTAACCGGATAGGTAATTAAAGCATATCCAGCTCCTGCCGTGCATTTTCCGCTTTTTAAATCAAATCGATAGCGGTGCAAAGGGCACACAATTTCGTTATCTTTAGTACAAAATCCATGGCTTAAAAGAGCTCCATTATGAGGACATTTTTCCTGAATGGCATAAAATCCGTCTATCCCATGCACTAAGCAAATTTTTTCCCCTTTTAGGTTAAAAACCTCCCATCTTCCCGGCGCAATATTATTTTTTAATGCCTCCTCACTTTCAAAAACCTTAAACCAGTGATATGCCATGCGTAAATTTATGAAAATATTGGTTTTTGGGGTATTGTTCGGCACTTGGTTAATTAGTACTTTTAACAACTATGGTTATTATGCGCGGTAAACGGCTGATTGTATTTTTAATACAATTTTTTGTCGTTCAAATTTTTGCCCAACAGTATACCATAACCGGAAAAATTTTTGTTGCTGGCGATAAAGAACCCCTACCGTTTGTTCCGGTAGTTATAAAAGGAACCGGTGCCGGTTCGCAAAGTGATTTTGACGGAAATTTTATTATCAAAACAGACAAACTGGGCGACTCTATTGTAGCTCAATATATAGGATATAAGCGAATTGCCCGTCCTGTAAATAAATCATTAAAGGTTCAGGAAATTAATTTACCGATGGAAAGCGTGGGTGGTATTTCTTTGGAAGAGGTAGTGGTAAAGATGGGAGAGAATCCGGCACATCGAATCATTCGGAACGCTGTTCGCGAAAAAGAAAAAAACAATCGAACCAACCTTATATCTTACCAATACGAAACATACAATAAACTGGAGTTTGATTTAAATCGTATTCCGAAAGAAATGCGCGAAAAAAAGGTATTTAAACCCATACAATTTGTGTTTGAAAATGTTGATAGCAGCAACAGTGCCGAGAAACCATCGTTACCCTTCTTTATGATAGAGAGCATTTCCGATTTTTATTACAAAGGAAATCCAAGCAGGAGAAAAGAAGTAATTAAAGCCAGTAAAATTACCGGAGTTGAAAACTCAAGTATATCACAAGTGCTGGGAGATATGTACCAAAATATCAACATTTATAATAACAATGTAATTGCCTTTAATAAACAAATACCCAGTCCTATTGGCGAAAATGCTTTCTTCTATTATAAGTTTTTTCTGGAAGACAGTTTATTTATTGGTAACCATTACGTGTATCATATACGTTTTAAACCTAAGCGGGTACAGGAGCTTTCCTTTTCCGGTAATATGTGGATTGCCGATACAACTTGGGGAATAAAACGTTTAGAGATGAGTTTACCCAAAGACGCAAACCTGAACTTTATTAACACAGCTAATGTAATTCAGGAATATGAATACAAAGACAGCGTATGGATGCTTAAAAAAGACAGGTTGGTGGTTGATTTTGCTCCAACCAAAAATGCTATAGGCTTTTACGGAAGAAAAACAACCTCATACAAGGATATCATCATTAATCAACCAAAGCCCGATAAATTCTACGAATTTGGCGATGCAATTACGGTTTTAGACAGCGCTACTAAAAAACCGGATTCGTATTGGGCACAGCATCGTCATGACAGCCTTACTACCAGAGAACTTAAAATTTTTAAAATGGTAGATACCATTCAATCCTTACCTATTTACAAAACGTGGGTAGATATTTTTTACATGATTGTGGTTGGCTACAAAAAAATAAACAATTTTGAAATAGGACCTTATTCTAATTTAGTTTCTTACAATCGTGTAGAAGGTTGGCGACTTAGATTTGGAGGGAGAACCAGCGATTTATTCAGTAAGTGGTATGAGCTTAACGGGTATGTGGCTTACGGTGTAAAAGATGAAAAATGGAAAACCTCACTAGGTTTTCGCTCGTTTTTAACTAAAAAACCGCACCGTCAGCTTGTGGGTATGAGTTACCGGAACGACTACGAAATTCTGGGACAAAGCACCAATGGTTTTTCACAGGATAACGTGCTGGCATCTTTTTTTCGGATTAACCCGCTTACTAACTTAACCAGAGTGGCACAAACAGAAGCCTGGTATGAGCGCGAATGGTTTCCCGGGCTCATTACTCGGCTTACTCTGGTAGGTAGACAATTTACACCACTAGGCACCAATCGCTATCTGGGATATTTAAGAGACGGTTCAATTGGCGAAATAGAAAACATCAATAACACAGAAGCCAGGCTAAACGTTCGGTTTGCCTGGAAAGAGAAATATGTGGGAGAGGGATTTCGACGAGTTTCTATTGGAACTATTTATCCGATAGTACAGTTCAACTACTCAAAAAGTTTGCGCAATGCTTTTAAAGGAGAATATGACTACCATAAATTTTCTCTCCGAGTTACCGATCGAATACGCATAACACCTATTATTGGATATACCGACTATGCCCTGGAGGCAGGGAAAATTTTTGGTACGGTACCCTATCCCATCATGGAACTTCATGGAGGAAATGAAACGCTCATATATGATGAATTGGCTTATAACATGATGAATTATTATGAGTTTGCAAGCGATCAGTTTGTATCGTTAGGAATTTATCACCACTTTGACGGATTGTTTTTTAACAAAATTCCCCTGTTGCGAAAAGCAAAACTAAGAGAAGTAGTAACCTTTAAAGCGGTAGCCGGTAGTGTAGAACAAAAAAATAGGAATGCACTTATTTTCCCAAATACACTAAAGGACCTGAGTTCCGGTCCATATATGGAAGCTTCTGCCGGAATAGAAAATATATTGAAGGTGTTTAGAGTGGACGCTTTATGGAGACTTACTTATCGTTCTCCAAGAGCCATTGATAATTTTGGAATTAAATTTACGTTCCAGTTTATGTTGTAGTAAAATCGAAAAAAAATGATACTTCGGTCAGAAAACCTGGTTAAAAAATATAAAAATAGAATTGTAGCCAATCAAGTAAGTATTGAGGTAAAACAAGGTGAAATAGTTGGCTTGCTGGGTCCAAATGGCGCCGGGAAAACTACTTCTTTTTATATGATTGTTGGTATGATAAGACCTAATAGCGGAAAAATTTATTTAAATGATAGAGACATAACCAACGAACCTATGTACAGGCGCGCTCAATTGGGGGTAGGATATTTACCTCAGGAAGCATCCGTTTTTAGGAAATTGAGCATAGAAGACAATTTACGAGCGGTTTTGGAAATGACCAAACTTTCAAAAAAAGAACAAGAAGAAAGAGTAGAAAAATTGTTGGACGAGTTTGCACTGCAACATGTACGTAAAAATTTGGGAGATCAACTTAGTGGAGGAGAGCGTAGAAGAACCGAAATAGCCAGAGCTTTAGCCACCGACCCTAAATTTATTTTGCTGGATGAGCCTTTTGCGGGAGTGGACCCCATTGCTGTAGAGGATATTCAAAATGTAGTTAAAAAATTAAAAGAAAAAAATATAGGAATTTTGATAACCGATCATAATGTACATGAAACCTTAAGCATAACCGACAGGGCTTACCTATTGTATTCGGGTAAGGTTATTAAAAGCGGTACAGCCGAAGAACTTGCTGCCGATGAGCAGGTTAGAAAAGTATATTTGGGACAAAATTTTGAGTTGAGAAAATGAATCTGCTAATTGCAACTGCAAACAAACATAAAGCAAACGAAATAAGTTCTTTACTTCCCGGAACCTTTAATGTTTTCACTTTTCAAGATATTGGATTTACTTTGGATGTACCGGAAACTATGCCAACAATAAGGCAAAATGCCATTCAAAAAGCCGAGTTTGTAAAACATTGGTTGCTATCAAACCTCTCTTCTGTTCATGTTAATCTGGTGGTGGCAGATGATAGCGGACTGGAGGTAAATTGCTTAAATGGTGCTCCGGGCGTATATTCAGCCCGCTACGCAGGAGTTGATAAAAATGACTTAGCCAATAACAACTTATTACTTGCGAATATGAAAAACTGTACAGACCGAAAAGCAAGATTTGTTTGTTGTATAGCTTTAGTTCATATGCATAAAAACAAAATCGACGTATTTGAGGGTGAAGTTAAAGGAACCATTGCCTACGAACCCAGAGGAAAAAATGGCTTTGGATATGACCCCTTATTTATTCCAACAGGATATCGTTCTACATTTGCAGAAATGGATGCTGTTCAAAAAAATCAACTTTCTCACCGCGGTAACGCAGTTAAAAAACTGATAGATTTTTTGAATAACTAATTGTTGTATTTGTGCATTATTAAGAGAAACGGTAAACACTGTGGAGATCATCTGTTCCTGTCAGATTTACGCTTAAATCTTTAATAATTCCGTCGCCCACATCGTATACCCAACCATGTATGTGGAGTGCCTGACCGTTTTTCCAAGCGTTTTGAACAATAGATGTTTTGGCTAAATCTTGCACCTGTTCAATTACATTCAGTTCCACAAAACGTCGTGCCCGAGCGTTCTCATCAACAATGGCATCAAGTTCTTCGTGATGGTATCGATACACATCTTTAATGTGCCTTAGCCAATTATCTATTAAACCAAATTGTTTATTACCCATAGCAGCAATTACCCCACCACAACCGTAATGTCCGCACACAATAATATGTTTTACTTTTAATACTTCTACCGAATAGGAAAGAACACTTAGCATATTCATATCACTATGAACAACCATGTTGGCAATGTTTCTATGAACAAAAATATCACCGGGTTTTGTCCCTGTAATTTCATTGGCAGGAACACGGCTATCGGAGCAGCCAATCCATAGGTACTCGGGTTTTTGACCTAAAGCCAATCCTTTAAAAAAATCAGGATCTTCCAGTTTCTTTTTTTCTACCCATTTTCTGTTGTTTTCTAGGAGTCTTTCGTAGGATGCTTTCATATTTTTAATTACAGAGTAATATTAGTTTTATTTTGAACCCTTGCCAAAAAATAATTTTGTAACAAGGTAGTAAATTATCAACGCAGATAGCACTCCTGTTAAAAAATCTGTTAAAGGAACCATTACCGCCGTATACAGCATAATAGAAGTTTCGAATTTTCCTTCCTTTTTTACTTCTTTTATTTCCGAAGGTTTTATCATATTGCTTGCCACCCATAATAAAATTCCTCCAATGCATGCCATGGGAACACTCTCCAGATAAGGAGCTATGTAAAAAGCCATACCTATTTTAAGAAAGGCTTTAAAGTACCCTGCCAGGGGTGTAACAGCTCCCGCTTTAATACTGGTGGCTGTTCTTGCCAACGCTCCGGTACAAGGAAATCCGTTTATTAAGGGAGTTATTATCTGAACCAGTCCTTGTCCAAAAAATTCTTTATCGGCGTTAAAAGGTGTTTTTTTATTTTCTGCCAACCTATCAGCCATGGAAGAACACAAAACACTCTCTACTCCGGATACAAACACAATGGCAAATACATAGTAAAAAATATCAAGAACCAGTTTAGTGCTTAAATCAGGCAGAAAAGGTCCGGTAAATACAAAAAAGTTGTTTGGAATAGTTCCGTATAAATCCCTAACCAGTATTAGCCCTTTATCTTTTAAAAGCGTTTGAGAAATAAAAGTGCATATAGCTATAGAAATAAGGGGGCCCGGAATAAAAATAGATATTTTGAGTAAAGTTCTGGTGGCAAAAAATGTAAATAGGCCTAATAAAATAGACCATCCGTTTACTTTGTACAAGTTACCAAAAGCAACTTGAATATTATGCAACAAACCACCTTTGATGTTTTCTTCTGACTCGAGTATTTCCTTGTAATTCTCGATTCCGAGAATGTCCTCCAGGTTAGTAAGTGCAATGGCAATGGCTATACCTATGGTAAAGCCTACTATGATAGAATTAGGAACTAATTTTGCAAATTTTCCCATTCCGGCAATGCCCAATATTACCAGCACTAAACCTGCAATGATGGAAACAAGCACCAGAAAACCTTGGGCTTGTTCGGAGCTTCCTCCGGAGGCTTCTCCGTAACTTTGAACAAGGCTTGCAATAAGCGGAATAAAGGCGGCTGTAGGGCCATACACTTGATACTTTGAGCCTCCGAACGTTCTTCCGACAAAGCAGGCTACTGCCCCGGCAATAATTCCCTGTTCTGGCCTCAAGCCCATTGCCATGGCAAATCCCATAGCCATAGGAATAGCGGTAAGTGCAACAATTAATCCGGCACTAAAATCACGATAAATAATACTTTTCCAATTTGTTTTATTAATATCTTCAAATCGACTGTCGAAAAAGGTAAAAAAAAGCTTCAATCTGCCTTTTATATCAAGGTTTGGTGTTCTTGTTGTCATGATCTTTCAGTATCCGGTTTAAATGTATTTTCAGTTAATTTCTTATAGGTTTATTGGTAAAAAATTAATGATGCTTCCGGAGGTTGAGAAATTGTTTTATGATAAAGGCTGAGATTTTTTTTAGGTAATAAGAAACCAGGATTGATATTTTCTTCACAAGGTAGTTTAACTAAATGAAAATAACTGATAAAAATATCTTCATCCGAACAGCTTTCATTTTCCTCCTGATTTTGACCTTCCTGATTTTCTTCAGACAAGTCGGTATTATACGAGCAGCAGTTTTTTTGAAATGCCGGTAAGCTCCCTGAAACGCCAAGAAGAAAAAAAGTACTTAAGACAGCAAGTATAAATGAGCGAGTCATGTATCATCGTAAAGGTAATGATATTTTATCGCCAGCCAAATCAGAAAATTGCTTTAAATGCAGAAACAATATACAGCGCGGCTGTTTCGGTACGAAGTCTGTTTAAACCTAAATCTAGAATATTGAAATTATGTTTTTGTGCTAATGCAATTTCATCAGGCGAAAAATCACCCTCCGGCCCGATTAAAATAAGATATTTTTCATCAGATGCCTTGATATTTTTTAGTTCTATCTTATCTGTTTTGCCGCAGTATGCAATTAATTTGTTAGACGATTCAGTTTTCAGTATTTCTTCAAATTTAACAAGGGTATTAACGGTAGGAATATAAGCTTGTTTGCTTTGTTTTACGGCACTCAATACAACAGCTTGCATTCTTTCTGGTTTAATATTAGTGCGCTCGCTGTTTTTACAACGAATAAAGGAAATCTCATCTATACCCAGCTCAACAGCTTTTTCTACGAACCACTCTGTTCGGTCTATTTGTTTGGTGGGGGCAATGGCTATGTGCAGATAATAATTACGGCCTTTTTCAACAAGCGATTTAGAAACAATGCGCGCTTCGCATAATTTTTCTGTTACACGTTCAAGCGTACATTCAAAAAAATAGCCGACTCCATCAGTGGCTAAGATAGTATCGCCGGTTTTCTTTCTTAAAACTTTACAGCAATGAAAACTCTCTTCCGGGTTTAGTATAACAGAGTCTCCCGATACCTTTCCTATAAAAACCGACATGTTTCAAAAATACGTAATTTTAGGTGGATGAATTATTTGGCGCACGCTTTTTTATCGAATAATAATGCCGGACTACTGATAGGTAATTTTATTGCCGACTATGTAGCCGGAAATAAACTAAACGGTTATCCTGATGAGATAGCCAAAGGAATAATACTGCACCGAAATATAGATAGTTTTACTGACGCTCATCCAAAATTTAAGGAAAGTCGCAGTATGTTTTCCGAGCCTTTTCGGCGTTATAGCGGAATTGTTTCGGATATATTGATAGATCATTATCTTGCTTCCAATTTTCACGTTTACAGTTCCACACCTCTTTCCGGTTTTGCCAGTAACGCTTATTTGGTTTACATGGAAAATAAGCACCTGATGCCCCCCGGTAGCGTACATTTTCTTAATTATGTTTTGGAACACAATGTGTATTTAGCTTATGCAAGCGCCGAAGGAATTAAAAAAGTTCTGTACCATTTTTCAAAACGTATGGGGCATGGTGTAATGCTGGATGAATGCGTAAATATTTACCTGGATAAACAAGAGCAATTTAATCGCTGTTATGAGGCAATATTAGGCGATGCAGAATCCCTTTTTGTTTCTCCAAAAAGCTAATTCCTTTCTTAAACGGCTTATTGTAATACGTTATAATTGAAACTTTTTGGCTTTTATTACGTATATTTGAACTGTAGAAATGTAAAATAGTATATGCTCAGGTTTTTACCTCTTCTCTTTTTTTTCTTGTTTTCGTCTGTTTTTTCACAAAAACCTGATATTTATTACAAATATTTGAACGATTCGTTGGTAAATACTTTTGATAACGATACCACACGTATTGAAATTCCTTTTAAGGATCCTCTTCACAAGTATAAAAACTACTTCAATTATGTAATGTGCTTTTACCCAAAAATAACATACAACAAGCTATACATTTCTTCCGGAAAAACTAATAAAATAGCTAAAGTTACGGTACGACCTTTGTCGGTAATTGCTGCACCGGAGGACAGAAACTACTACATAAAATTTAGTCGAAAAGCCATTTCGACATTAGATACAGTTACCTTTTTTAATTTAAGTACGGATTCCAAAATTGCACTTATCAGCAAACAGATAAGCATGGTGGAAGTTCATGGAAACAGTGGTTTTTTTGAACTGTTCGGGCTTTTTTCCAAGAAGCGCTCAACCAAATCAAAAGGAAAGGCTCTGCAAAAGGAGGTTAACTTATACTCTATTGAGGCTGGCCTTGGGTATCAATTAATGACGTATACTTCCGAGGTAATGGATAAACTGCTGGAAGATAACTGGAGTGATAAAAAATTGTACAAGAAATTTTATTTCCCTAACACATTTCACCTAATGGATAACAACGCCATCCGCACATACATGTACGATTATCCGGTATACCTTCACAATATTTATAAGTAAATTATTTATTGTTAAATACCTTGTTCAGATTTTTTAATAGCAAAAATAACAAGGCAGCAGCAAACAACAGTAACACAAAGTTTAACCAAAAGTAATTGGCTTTATTGTCAAATTTGTCCCAATTTTTTGCCAGTACGCCGCTTAGTTTGTTTCCAATGGAAGTGGCCAGGCTCCATCCTCCCATCATAAGTGCCGTTAAACGAATAGGCGAAAGTTTAGATACCATAGATAAGCCCATAGGACTTAAACACAATTCGCCAATGGTAATTACGCCATAACTGGCAATAAGCCACCAGGGGCTGGCTTTTTCCATACCATTGTTGGTGCTGTATACGGAAAAAACCATTACCAGCGTAGAAAGCGCACTTATAAGTAAGCCGTAAGCTATTTTGGTGGCGGTACTAGGCTCTTTGCCCTTTTTTCGGAGAGTGGAAAAAAACAGAATAACTAATGGGGTAAGAATTACTACAAAAAAAGGATTAATGCTTTGAAAAAGTTCGGTATTGAACAGGTAAAGACTTTGTCCTTTAGACGGGTATTTGGAAGCATCCAGGTTTTTAAAATATGGAGGATAATCCATACACTTTACATTTTCGCCGTTTTCATCTTTAATCCGGCGGAATTGCTCGTCAAACTGGTCACGAAGTTTGTTTTCTGCTTTTATTTCTTCGGTTTGTTCAAGTGGCTTAATGAGTTGAGCAAATTCTTTAGAAACTTCTCGGTTGGTATAGTATTCTGCATAGGTGGTGAGGGCGGTGCCATTTTGTTTAAATACTGCCCAAAACAAAATAACGATAATAAAAATACTGAACATGGTTTTTAAATTAGGCTTTTCTGATTCTTGAGCATTTTTATATATGCTGTAAAAGAAATATATAACCGGTATGCAGGCCATAAAAAAAGCATCGGTACTATCACTACCCATGATATTTCCCGGTATTACCCAACCGGCTACACCAAACGCCAAAGCTAAACCCAATATGGCAGAAAAGCGCATAAGCAAGGGTCTATCTTCCGGTGAGGGAACCCTGCGAACGTCCACATGCTTATAGTGCTTATTACCCATCCAAAAAGTAAGTACTCCAATAAACATACCTATTCCGGCAGCGGTAAAGGCGCCGCTCCAGCCATATTTATTACGCATAAAGGCGGCTACAAAATTGCATAACAAGGCACCTGCGTTTATGCCCATATAAAAAATATTATAGCCCAAATCTTTTTTGTGTTTAAATTTTTCGTCATTGTATAAATTCCCCAACAGAGTAGAGATATTGGGTTTAAAAAATCCATTTCCGAAAATCATTAATACCAACGAGAGGTAAAAAGCCCATTTTTCGTGAATGCCCAGCAGGCAATAGCCAATTCCCATAAGTGTTCCGCCTAGGGTAATGGAAAAGCGGTAGCCTAGCTTCAGGTCGGCCAGCAGGCCTCCCATAAAGGGAGTTAGGTAAACAAGAGCAATAAAGGTTCCGTATATATCGGCTCCGGTGGCATTATCCCATCCCCAACCACCATCTTCGGTTGGCTTGGTCATGTATAACATGAAAATGCCAATCATTAAGTAATAGCCGAAGCGTTCCCAAAATTCAGTAAATACTAAGTAGTATAAACCGGCAGGGTATTTTCTTTCTTTATTCATAAAAGTTCTTTGGATAAAAGTAAGCAATGTTTGTAATAAACAATACAGGTAGGTTTATAAAGGTTTTCACCAAAAAAAGGGGGGGTGTAAAAAAAATGCAATAACACAAGTCAATATGACTTACAATGATGCCCCATAACACAAAAAGTTCAATGAGAAAATCTTGAAAAACGGATAGTTTTTCCTTTTATACTTTTAAAAGTGAGATTTTGTATTTACGCCTGAGCAGTTGGTCCGCCAAAATTAAAAGGTATCGGTGTTTCGGTATCTTTTATTTTTCCGTGTACTTGTTCAAATTTTTGAATATTATCAATTAAAGCTTTGGCAAAGCGCTTGGCATGTTGGGGAGTAAGTAATATTCTGGACTTTACCTTGGCTTTAGGAACACCGGGCATCATTTTTATAAAATCTACCACAAATTCGGAATGAGAGTGCGTAATGATAGCCAGGTTAGAATATATACCTTCTGCTATTTCTTCGTTCAATTCAATATCTATTTGTTGTTGGTTTTGATTTTCTTCCATACCATAAAACTACTAAAAATATTGTTTCATTTGTTCGCTTATTTTTTTTGCTTCCAAGGCAGCAGCTTCTGCATAATCACTTCCTGATGAGGCGTATATAATACCCCTGCTGCTGTTTATAAGTAAACCTATGTCTTTATTTATACCATACCTACATACATCCTCTAAGCTGCCTCCTTGTGCGCCTACGCCCGGTATCAATAAAAAATGATTGGGTACAATCTTTCTTATTTCGACCAGCATTTCTGCCTTGGTAGCCCCAACCACAAACATGGTATTTTCCTCAGAACCCCAGGTAGAAGAAGTTTTAAGGACCTTTTTATACAATTCTTCTCCGTCGCTTTTTAAAGTTTGAAAATCAAAAGCTCCGGGGTTTGAGGTAAGTGCTAAAATAATGCACCATTTACCCGAGAACTGTAAGAAGGGCTCAACAGAATCTTTTCCCATATAGGGAGCTACCGTAACGGCATCTGCTTGCAAATCTTCAAAAGCAGCTTTTGCGTACATAGTACTTGTATTGCCTATATCTCCACGTTTAGCGTCGGCTATAATAAAATGTTTAGGGTATTTTTCTTTTATGTAGTGTATGGTTTTTTGTAAGCTTTGCATGCCGTATATTCCCATTGCTTCGTAAAATGCCTGGTTGGGCTTGTAGCTTACGCAGTGAGATGCAGTGGCATCAATAATAGCTTTGTTAAATTCGAAAACAGGGTCTGGTGTTTTCTGAACCGAAGCAGGAAATTTACTAAGGTCGGGGTCTAATCCTACGCATAAAAAATTTTTTTTATCTCTGATATGTTGTATTAATTCTTTTCTGGTCATTCAGTTAGTTTATTTAAGCAGGTGTTAATTAGTAACTCAACACTTTGTTGGTAGCTTTTTGTGAACTCTTTCCGAACGCGGTTGGCTATAATCACGCATATGGTTAAACATTCATGTCCCAACAGTTTTCCTAATCCGTAAAGAGCAGAAGTTTCCATTTCAAAATTGGAAATTCGGTTGTTTTCAAAACGAAAAGAAGTGAGTTTTTCATTCAGGTCTTCGTACAGGGCTTTTACTCGCAATTGCCTGCCTTGAGGACCGTAAAAACCGGGAGCTGTAGCAGTTATTCCTGAGAAAAATCCTTCTTTAAACTTGCTTATCAGTATTTCTGAAGCTTTTACGCAGTAGGGGTAGGGTAGACGCTTTTCCCAATTACAGTGCTGCATGAAATTTTCGCTGATAGCAGTTTCAAACAGTGAATCATCGTATTTATAATAATTCAGTAAACCATCCAGTCCTAAACCGTGCGAGCTTACAACCAAAGCATTAACAGGAATATCTTCTTGTAAAGCCCCACTGGTTCCCAGGCGAACAAGATTTAATTTTCTTTTTGCCGTATTTTCTTCTCGTGTTTCCGGGTTAATATTTACGGCGGCATCCAGTTCGTTAATTACAATATCAATATTATCTGTACCAATACCGGTGCTTAAAACGGTTATTCGCTTATTGTTGTACCACCCGGTATGGGTAACAAACTCGCGATGTTCTGTTTTAAAATCAATTTTTGTAAAGTGTGTTGAAATTTGGCTTACCCTTCCGGGGTCTCCGACCAAGATAACATCATCGGCAATATCTTCCGACTTTAAGTTAATATGGTAAACGCGCTTATCGTTTGTGAGAATAAGCTCTGTTTCCTTAAAAAGAGGCATGAGTGTTTTTTACGAAGATAACAAAAAAGCCCCGTTTGATACAGGGCTTTATGCGGGTATTAATAGTATACAGCACGCCGAACCTCACTAATATGCTTACTGAAACGAATTACTTGGCGGGTGTAGCCATATTCGTTATCGTACCATACGTACAATACAATGCTTTTTTTGTCGGGAGAAATAATGGTTGCCTGGCTATCAAAAACACTGGCACAGGGGTTTCCTATAACATCGGTACTTACAAGTTCGTTACTAAAAGCGTATTGTATTTGCTCTACCAGTTTACCTTCTAATGCATATTTTTTAACAATGTCGTTTACCTCTTCTTTGCTTACTTCCCTGTTAATGGTTAGATTAAGAATAGCCAATGACACGTTGGGGGTAGGTATTCGTACCGAATTTGCGGTAAATTTTCCGGATAGGTGTGGCAGTACTTTTTTAAGGGCGCTTTCTGCCCCTGTTTCTGTAATTACCATATTAAGGGCAGCGCTTCGGCCGCGACGGTATTTTTTGTGGTAGTTATCAAGCAGGTTTTGGTCGTTGGTGTAAGAGTGAACGGTTTCAATATGCCCTTTTTGGATGCCTAATTCTTTATCAATAATTTGTAAAATGGGCATGATGGCATTGGTTGTGCAACTAGCTGCAGAAAATATACGTTGGTTTTTTACATCAACCGTTTCGTGATTTACGCCATGTACTACGTTGGGTATGTTACCCTTGGCCGGCGCAGTAAGTAAAACCTTATCTACACCCTTTGCCTTTAAGTGTCTTCCCAACCCTTCTTCATCACGATAAACGCCGGTGTTATCAATAACCAGAGCATTGTTTATTCCGTATTGGGTATAATCAATATCTTCGGGATTTTTACCGTCAATCATGTGCACGGTGTGCCCGTTGATAATAAGTGCTTTATTGTCCAAATCTTCAATTACGGTTCCCGGGAAAGGGCCGTGAACAGAGTCGGTGCGAAGTAAATCAGCACGTTTAACAATTTCTTCGTTACTATTTCCGCGTGTTACAATGGCTCTTAATCTTAATTGTTCGCCCTTTCCTGCCTGTGCAATCAATTCGCGGGCAGCCAGTCGGCCAATACGACCAAAGCCAAACAAAATAACATCTTTAGGTTTAATATTGTTGTGCTTGCCAATTAAGTCTTTTAATTTATTGGTTATGAAATCAGAAGCGTCTTTGTAATTAGCTTTTTCGTT
Source organism: uncultured Akkermansia sp. (assembly GCA_964585565.1). Classification (GTDB taxonomy): domain Bacteria; phylum Bacteroidota; class Bacteroidia; order B-17B0; family Aurantibacillaceae; genus Aurantibacillus. The sequence goes on from CAZPEC010000001.1 coordinate 488,777, forward strand.
AAGCCATTCAAAGGCCAGTTTACCTATATCAATTCGTCCGGGGCCAATATCATTTTTGTATATTTCGCTGGCCAGCATAACGGTGTCGTTAACCGTAATGGGCTTTTTTACGATATTTTTAGCATACAGGTGTAAATTCATAATCTCGCTCGCGCTTCGATCGTGAAGTTGATTTCGGAATAAAATGAGTTCTATGGATTTTTCGAACCATAGTTTGCCTATATAGCCGATAAGGTCAATTGTTGCTTTTTCGTGTTTTATCCATTCGTTGAGCTGACTTTGATAGTCGGTACTTACTTTCTCTAAAGACTCCATTTTTTTAAATTTAGGTTGGTAAAATTAGAAAATTGCTTGGTTGGCCTGATGAATTTTAATAAAATCTTTTTTTGTGAATAACTCCTTTTTATAAAGCCAAAAGCCCCTATTCAGGGGCTTTAAAGGAGGCTTTTAAAATCTTTCTAATTTAGAAAAGAAGAAGTCCGATTCTATCCGGGCATTTTCATCGCTATCACTGCCATGAACTGCGTTTGCCGCTATGGATGTTGCGAAAAGCTTACGAATAGTTCCCTCTTCGGCCTTAGTGGGGTCTGTAGCACCAATAAGTTTACGATAATCTGCTACGGCATTATCTTTTTCTAAAATGGCTGCAACAATAGGGCCGCTGCTCATATACTCAGTAAGTTCGCCGTAAAAAGGTCTTTCTTTGTGTACTTCATAAAACTGCCCTGCCTGCACTTTTGTTAAGCGCATATATTTCATGGCAATAATTTTAAAGCCAGCTTTATTTATCATAGCCAGAATAGGGCCAATATTATTGGCTTCAACTGCATCCGGCTTAATCATGGTGAAGGTTATTTTTCCAGTCATGTCTTTTTAAATAGGGCGCAAAGGTACTTAACTTGTATGGTTTTTGCAAATGCACAATAAAGCCTACTTTTGTGAGAAATGAGACGAGATACCAAGAAAAAATTGTTACCTGCACTGGCTAAAAGTAGCCAAATTGCGATTGTAACACATACGAATCCTGATGGAGATGCTATGGGGAGCAGTTTGGGGCTTATGCAGCTACTAAAAAAAACGGGCAAAAAGGTTAAGGTGATTGTTCCAAATGATTTTCCTCCTTTTTTAAACTGGTTGCCACAAACAAAAACTGTTTTAAATTACAGCAGAGAGAAGGAAAAAGTAAAAAAATATTTAGCAAACTGCGATTTGCTTTTTGTACTTGATTTTAACGCCTTTAAGCGGGTGGAAGAATTGGGGAAAATTTTGGAAGGATTAGCTATACCCAAAGTTTTGGTAGACCATCATCGGGAGCCTGAAAAGTTTGCAAACTACTTTTATTATGATGTAAAAGCCTGTAGCACCTGCGAATTAGTATATGATATGATGATTGAATTGGGGTATAAAAAACACTTGGATAAAAAAATAGCCTCTTGCTTATACACCGGCTTAATGACGGACACGGGTTCGTTTCGTTTTCCCAGCGTAACGAAAAAAACGCACCAGATTTTAGCCGAACTACTATCTACCGGAATCAAGCCAAGTGATATTCATGCAGCGGTGTACGATACTTACAGCCGAGACAGAATGAAATTGTTAGGGTATGCTCTTAACACCATGGAGGTTCTTCCGGATAACAAAACGGCTTTTATGGCTTTGAGCGAGGCTACTTTAAAAAAATTTAATTATGTAAAGGGAGACACGGAGGGTTTGGTTAATTATCCTTTTAGCATACAAGGTATAGAGCTAAGCGCTTTATTTATGGAGTGGGAGGGAGTTATAAAAATTTCCTTCAGAAGTAAAGGAAATATAGATGTAAATAGTTTTGCCAGAAAACATTTTAACGGCGGGGGGCACTTAAATGCGGCCGGAGGAAGAAGTAACGATAGCCTGCAAGAAACCGTTAAAAAATTTATTTCACTTATTGAGAGAGGTTTATGAAAAACCTGCTAATCAGGAGTTATATAAAAAATTATTATAAGAGGAAGAGAAAATTTATTTCGTGGAATGAACTGCAGACGATTGCTTTACTGGTAGATGCTCATGAAACTTTTAATAAAAGTTCTTTAGATGCTTTTATTAAATATAGCGGTAAGCGGGTAGAGGTGCTTTATATTGATATCAAAAAAAAACAGAGTCCTATAAAAGACTATGAGGTTTTTACTTCATCGGATAAAAATTTTATGGGGTTGCCTAACAGTAAGTGTATCGCTAAAATTAGCAGAAAGAGAGTTAATTTGCTGATTAATTGCTGCAGCATATTTTCCGATTTTTCTGATTGCCTGGCCGCTCATTATGAGGCCGACTTTTACTGTGGTTTTAGAAATGATTTCAATAATTTAGACTTGATAGTAGACAAAAAAAATAGTATGTCGCTCAAGGATTATTTAGAAGAAGTAAAAAGATGTGTTGAAATGATTAAAACCCGATAAGGTTAAGTAAAACAGTAGTGTAGAATGTAGGCTAATCTTATACCTGCTTTTGCAAGTTGTGATTTAATGGTTTCCGAATTTTTGTTTAAGTAAGGCAGACTGATTATTGCGTCAGAATAATCGTAAACTTGTGGCAGCAATTCGCGGGCTTCCCACATCCATGCTTCCACATTTGTATTTTGTAGTTTTTTCTTTTCCGATTCGTTCATGTTATTGGCAGTTTCCAAACAATTTTTAACACCAATTTTCATGTGGTTTATAATATCCGAATCCCAAACCCGATGTAGGTTGCTATTTCGGCCCATAAAATCAAGTTTTATACTGTTTCCTCCCTTGTCAGATCCATAACCACAGTGTAGGGGCTGATGGATATCTCCAACAAGATGAAAAATAATTTTAAGAGCTGTATTTACTTCTGATTTAGTGTATTTTTTTCTGTTTTTTACAATTTCAATGGATTCTTGCAGCTTAGTTACTATGTTAACCTGCTCACTTTTTTCGTATTTCTCGTCTTTTTCCAGGTTAATGTAGTGCCAGGAATCCATGTATCGATATTTTTTATCTTTTTTTATCTCGTCCATCCAGAGGGCTGCCTGGCGGAAAGTAGTAGAGCCTAAATAAGTTTGTACAGAGTCTACAATTTGTTTTTGGAGTGTTTTTTTTGCAATAGATGCAACGATGCCATGTCCTTGTTCTCCCCAGGCTCCAAGTTTTCCGATTGCAAGCAGAAAAATATTTAGGGTTATTAACTTAATCTTCTTCATTTTCTTGCCAGCGATATCCGTTATTTTCTATTCCTGCTAAATCTAAAACTCTATTGGTAACTGTGGCGGCTAATTCTTCAAAATTTTTAGGTGAAGAGTAAAACGAGGGAGAAGCCGGACAAATAATCCCGCCGGCCTCAGTAATAGTTTTCATGTTGTTTATATGAATAAGGTTTAAAGGCGTATCGCGTGTAACTAAGATGAGTTTTCTTCTTTCTTTCAAAATAACATCAGCAGCGCGTGTAATTAAGTCGTTGCTGACTCCTGTTGCAATTCGGGCGAGAGTTCCCATACTGCACGGACATACAATGAGTGTATCATATTTTGCAGAACCGGATGCAAAAGGAGCCATAAAGTCATCTTTTTTATAAATAGGGAAGGGGTACTTATCAAAATCCTCATTGCCTAATTCCAATTTCCAAACGGCACGGGCATTATCACTCCACACTATTGCGGTTTGGGGTACTGCTTGTTTTAATTGCAAGATTTTGTCCAGCAATGACTTGGCATAAATACTACCGCTGGCTCCGGTAACGGCTACTACTATTTTACGAGGGGTTTTCAGTTTTCAGTTTTGGTTTAATTTTATATAACAATGATACGGAAAGAATGTTGTTGTACAAACCTTTATTAAAGAATCTGGCCAGTGCATTTGGAAAAAATACCTGGTTGGCAATAATTCCATACTCTCTGATTGGCCAAAAGGAGTTGGTTGTTCGTACTTCCACCAACCACGGTTCTTTTAATTTTCTTCCAAGCCCGGCGGTACAAGAAAATTCAAAGTCGTTAAAAGGGTATACTCCATTCCAGTTACCAAATTCGTTATCTTCCGTGTAATGGAACAAATACCCTACGTTTCCGCCTAATGTGAGATAGTAAAGTTTATTTAATTTAAATTCCATTAAAAGAGGCACTTCTGCATAGTGTAAATTAACTCGATAAAAGGTAAAATCACCATCTTCCGGTTTTTGATTTTTTCGTGTTCCTTTTTGTGAGTAGCCAATGCCAATGTTAAATGATGTTTTGTTTCCTAATTTGGTATTTACTTGCAAGCCAAAATTAACACCAAACTTGTTGTATCCACTAAAATTATCGCCATGAATTTGGCAGGCATTAAAGCCTCCAAAGGGCAATAAAGTAAATATAGATTCTCTAAATTCGGTTTGAGAAAAACAAAAAAAAGCGGCAAGAGTTAAGGATATTGCCGCTATTTTTTTACGAAGGTTCAACAAATACTGATTTTGCTACTAAAGTTATTAAAACTTGTATCCAAATCCAATAGCAAAAGTCGTAAGCATTTGAAGTCGTGGTCCGTTTATATCGTTAGGATGATCAAAGTTTCCATCTTTATCCCAATCATATTTAATAATAATATCATCGTCATAAATCATTTGGTTGATAATATTAACCGTAAAAAATTTACTTACTTTAATGGTAACCAGGTTATTAAACACTACGTCAATATTTTGTGGATTTTTCATGTAGTTGGAAAACAAATCAAGGTATGAATCCCAATTTACGTTTTTTATAATATTCTTTTTGAATTTGAGAACCAATCTTCCTCCAAATTCGTAGCGCATACGTTTGCCGGGGGTTATTAACATTCCGTTATCGTCGTACACAGCCGGATCAACACCAAAGGCACCGGCATCTGCCAAATGTTGGCGACGAACGGTGGTTATTTTTCCGGCAACGGGGGCAAGGAAAGCTGAAAAATAATCTACCGGTTTGTAATCCAAACCTACGGCAATTTGAGTATAAGCAGGAGATAAAAAGTCGGAGGTGGCTCTGCCTGCTATAGAATCACCGATGTAAGAGTAGCCCGGGGCAAGTTGAGACCTGAAGTCGGCTTGGGCTGAGTAAAACCAAACTTTTTTGAAAGCCAGTACGCTGTATTTAGAAAGAGCAAAAATTTGATCTAAATTTTTTCTGAAGAGTTTTGCTTCTCCCGGTCTTATAATACCGTACTGAACGTCCAGTTTATTTGTCCATATAGTTTTATCTTTTCGGTATACAGCTTCTGCGTTTAAAATGCTGTTTACGGCAACATTGTTTTGGCCACCTCCTTGCCAGTTGTGGAGTTGGGTTTGGCTGAAATTAAGACCAAAAAATCCGGATGTTTTCCAGGATGTATCACGGGCTTTAACATTTGTAGAATCTTGTGCATTTGACGTTGAGATGAGTAAGCTCAGCAGAATGACTAGTTGCGTTTTCATTGGGTGTTGTTCTATTTTTGATTTATTTAGTATTCTTTTACAATTTCATATAGGGTATTTCTTTCAACCGGTATTCGCTTCACTTCTTTTATAAGTTCCACCAATTCTTGAGTAGTTAAAACCGGTTTTTGTTCTTCTGCCCCGGCCATACTGTATATTTTGGTTGTGTCGTCGATGGTGCCATCTAAATCATCGGCTCCAAATTGCAGGGCCAGTTGAGCTGTTTTTCTTCCAATCATAGCCCAATAAGCCTTTATATGAGGAAAATTATCCAAATAAATGCGACTTACGGCATAATTTTTTAGGTCTTCTATTACGCTTACTTCGGGTACATGAGACATTTGATTGTCTTTATTTCTGAATTTAAGGGGTATAAAAGCGTTAAAGCCGGCTGTTTCATCCTGCAGTTGTCTAAGTAGTTCCATGTGTTCTATACGGTGTTCAAAAGTTTCGATGTGTCCGTATAACATGGTGGCATTAGAAAAGCCCCCCATTTGGTGCCAGGTTTTATGAACTTCCAACCATTCTTCGGCGCTGCACTTTCCTCCGGCTATTTTGTCTCGTATTTCCTTATTAAAAATTTCGGCTCCTCCTCCGGGTAAACTATCGAGTCCGGCATTTTTGAGAATTTCTAAACCTTCTTTATAGCTTACTTTGGCTTTTTTAAATATATAATGAAATTCTACCGGCGTAAGAGCTTTAATGTGAAGATTGGGCCTGTGAAGTTTTATTTTTTTGAATAGTTCTGTATAGAAGGCCAGATCTTGTTTAGGGACAACACCTCCCGTAATATGTACTTCGGTAACTTGGGGGCTGTTATCGTATTTTTTAATGATATCCAGTATTTGTTCAACGGATAGTTCCCAACCTTGTTCGCGATGTTTTATTAATCTGGAATAAGAACAGAAAGAACAAGTATAAACACAGATATTAGTTGGTTCTACATGAAAATTATGATTAAAGTACACATAATTTCCGTTTTTTTTCTCACGCACAAAATTTGCCAAAGAACCTAAAAAACCCAAAGAGCCTTCTTTGTATAGTAATATACCTTCGTTTTGTGTAATTCTTCCTCCTTCAAAAATCTTTTGAGCAACTTGCTTAAGATTTGAGCTAATAGATGAATTTTCAATTAGTTCATGGAGATTAGTAGAACTTACCTGCACAGTATTTAACTTAAAATGCCTGCAAAACTAAACATTATTAAATCAATATAAAAAAAGCCCCCTTTTTAGAGGGAGCTTTTTTAACAATTAAACTAAAATCAATTTACTTTTCTTGTTCGTTGCTTTTAGTTTCAGTGGAAGCGGTAGATGCTTCAGCTTTTTTCTTGCAGCAGGATTTTGTTTCTCCTTTTGCACAAGATTCTTTCTTTTCGCCGGCACAAGCTTTTGCCTCACCGGATTTGGTGCATGATTCCTTCTTAGCTTTTTTGTTTTTATCGTCACCGTTGTTGGCAGCAGCAGTTCCTGCTAATAAACCGGCGAAAGCAAGCATTAAAAATACCTTTTTCATTTGATGAGTTTTTTAGATGTTATGACTATAAAGTTACGAATTGATTTTGGTACAAAGTGTTAAAAAAAGTGATTTTTAATATGTTATTTCAAATCAACAACATCCAAAACCACTAAAAGTGCGAATATAACACCGCCTATAAACGTTAGATTGAGCAGTAGAGTTACCCAAAAGTTAAGGGTAATATCCTTACCATCCTTTAAGTATACGGCTATTAAATTAAGCCACCAAAGGAAACAGAGTATAATCAGTAGAATTAAGTTTGTATCACCACCTTTTTTGGCATGTAAAGCCAGTTGGTTAACTTCTATTGGTTTAATTTTATTATTTTCTAATATGCTTTGATTACTTGAATTTGCGAGCAAAGAGGAAGTGTTTTGTTGTGCGGTTGTTTTAGTAACTGAACCGGATTTAGTTTCAGGTATGCTAATTTGCGGAATTTGATATGTGTTTTCTTTGGCAACGGTGCCTACTTGTTCATTAAGATTCAAGCTCGTAGCGATTTCAACAACAGTCTCTTCTTTAGCGTTTTGATGAATGGTGAGTTTTTCTTGTTTATTTTGTTCAGTTGGTTTTGTGCTTCTTGATTTGTTTACACTTACATAATATCCTTTGTTGTATTTTCTTTTGGCTATCATGTATTTTCCTTGACAAGAAGCCAGCAGGAGAGCTGCTACGAATAGGGTGATAATTTTTTTCATGGAATATAAATTTTTTCCCAAGTTACGAATAAGATTTTTTTGGAGAACTCACAAGTTATTCACATGGTTTTGCTACAAAGAATCATTCCTTAAAATCAAATTTGCCGTAATAGGATGATGATCGGTAAAGGTATCGGGGTGTCTGATAAATTTTACACAAGAAAAAGGATTGGAGTAGAGTATATAATCAATTCTGAATTTTGGCCATTCACCGGCATAGGTTTTTCCGAAGCCGTTGCCCTTTTCTAAAAAGGCATCGCAAATCCCGGTACTTAGCTGTTTGTAGGTATAAGAAGAGGGAGTATCGTTAAAATCGCCACAGATAATAAAGGGATACGGACAATTTTTTATGTGTTCTTTTATGGCTTCTGTTTGCTGAGCCCTTTTAATGAAAGCTCTTTTCAGCCTGCGTAAAATACTTTTGCTTTTTTCAACATCGTTTTCCGAATCAACACCTTGCTTAATTTCTTCTAAATATTGATTATCTGCCTTACTGAAGCTGATAGATTGCAGATGGATATTGTACACCCTGAAGGTATCGTTGTTTTTAACAATATCTGAATAGATACATATATTGTTGTTTCTTGTTTTGAAGACTATTTTTCCCTTATTAATAATAGGATATTTGCTGAATGTGGCAATTCCCCAGTGGTCATATTCTCTTAGAGTTGTGGTGTAATCATAGTGCAGGTAGGAAGTATTTAAAACATCCGGCAAGGTATCGTTATTGTTAAAATCTCCGGGTTCTTCTGAGGTGTAATATTCCTGAAAGCAATAAATATCGGAATTTGTTTCAGCCATTTCTTCAAAAATTCTGCTCCTGCTTTGTTTGTTGTTTTTCCAGTTGTATAAATCAAAAAGCATGCAGTTGAAGGATGTGATTTTGAGGGTTTTTCCCTGATTTGTTTTTTCTTCCTTATTCCATGCTACAAAAAGTGATAAGGTTTGAGTGGAGAATACAAGAGCTATCAGAGAAAAAATTAATTGTTTTTTTAGCTGAACAAGCCAATAGAGCAAAAAAAACAAATTAACAGCGTAGAACAACGGAAAGCCTAATCCAAAAAAGGCCAGTGGCCAAAATACTCTGGGAGATATATATTTGGCGATAACGGATAAAAATAGAAAAATAATGGCAACATAATTAAGCCATAACGCAATACGATTAAAGAGTGAGAGTTTGCGGGCATTTCGCTCTTCTACCTTCTTGCGCAATGCAGAGAATGATATGTGGCTTCGAAAACCGATAGTTATTTTTTATACTTAATGGTTAAAAAAAGCATAAATAAAACCGGAACAGAGTTTAGGAGCATTCCTATGTATCCTTTTGGCCATTTTTTTTCGTCAAATTCATATTTGTTGTTTAGATAGATATTTATTCCCGATAAAATAAAACCTATAATGGATAAACTAACTCCGTAAAATAAGTATCTGGCCTGATAAATGGAAAGGCAGCAAAAGATTCCGGTGATGATTGACAAAATTCCTGATAATTTGTATGCTAAACGAGTATACATTTATTCTGCAAAAAAATTAGTTATGCGCCTTCTAAGTTTGCTGCTGTAGTTTTGAAACTGCCAGTCAATATAATTATTGGTGGCATTAATACATTTGCCAAATTGTTTTATTCGGTACTTCATTTCTTCGCTTAATAGTTTAAACAGCTCCATTGCTTCGGCGTATTCGGATGCGTTGTCTTTTATTCGATTGAAATGATCTTCCAGGCTTTCTTCCAACACAATTTGCGGTTTAAGCCCTTTTCTCAGAGCCAGTAAATAACGATCGCGTACTATAAAAGCTTCTGAGCTGGAGTTCAGGAAACGCTCCTTAATTTCGGGTGGCATTTCATAGTCATTTTCCAGTTCGTAGTCCCATTCGTCCTTATAACGCTGTTCTAAATAGAGGTGAGGTGCAACAAATACGTGTTTCCAGTCGATGGGAAATTGCCACAAGTTAAAGCGTCTGGAGTTGTTGCCTAAATCAACAATATTAAATTTCTTTTTGTGGGGAAGCACCCGGCTGCCTCTGCCAATCATTTGGTGGTATAAGGTAAGCGATTTAGTAGCACGATTCAGGATAATAGTTTCTACCTCCGGTTCATCAAAACCGGTGGTTAAAATACTTACTGATGTAAGCACTCCATCTTTGGTATTTCTGAACCATTCCAGGGTTTCTGCTCTTTCTTTATCGCTAAAGGTGCTATCCAGGTGCTTTACAGGATATCCTTTTTTGGCAAAAGTTTCACAAACAGCCCTGCTGGTAAGAATACCGGCGTTAAAAATAAGCGTTTTTGTTCCTTTCCCTATTTCCTCATAAGCCTCAATCAGCTTACTCTGCATAATAGCTTGGGTATATAAAAGCTCGTGTGAGCCCACGGTAAATTCCCCGTTATTGCCAACACGAAGGCTGCTTAAATTAACGTCGTACGAGTAGGTAACACCTTCGCACAAATATCCTTTTTCAATAAGCATGGCAATACTTTCGCCTACAATTAAATCACTGTAGGTTTGATACAGAGGAAGTTTTTTATTACTGCTGAGCGGTGTTGCCGTAACACCTAATATGTTTACATCATTGAAGTAGTGAAAAATTTTACGAAAAGAATTATTGTGTGCCTCGTCAACAATAACCAGGCCTATATCTTCCAAAAAGCTATCGTTTTCCTGAAGACGATTGTTTAGTGTTTCCACTAGAGCAGTAAAACTCTGATACTCGCTTTGTTGAGGTAATACTTTTACTTCGCTGTTTATAATTTTATTTTTAATGCCCAAATCGCTAAGCACTTCGTGAGTTTGTTTACTCAGCTCTATGCGGTGAGTTAAAATGAGAACTTTTTTACCGAATTTAGTAATGTATCTCTTAGCTATTTCGCTGAAAATAATGGTTTTTCCTCCGCCTGTTGGTAATTGAAAAAGTAAGTTGGCATTAGAGGGCATTTCCGATAATCTGGAGACAATCTTATTTACGGCTTCCTCCTGATAAGGGTATAGCTTTCGTTGTTCGGTGCTTGTTTCTGTGGCGGTATTATTCATAAAATAATGCAACCTTCAAATATACGGCATTTTTAAAACACTCAGGGTACCTATTTCAGTATCTCTTAGCAACATTTTCTTTATCTTTGCTCCTTTTTATTATATGCCGTCCATTTCAAATAAAGCAGTTCAGATGCCTGCTTCTCCCATCAGAAAATTGGTTCCTTATGCCGATGCTGCAAAAAAAAAGGGAATTAAAATTTTTCATCTGAATATCGGTCAGCCGGATATTGCGACCCCCGATGCTTTTATGCAGGCAGTTAAAAAAACTGAAATTAAAGTACTTGAGTACTCGCACAGCGCTGGCAATATAAGCTATCGTACCAAGTTATGTGGTTACTATAAAAAACACGGGATAGCAGTAGAACCTTCTGACATCATGATTACCTGTGGTGGTAGCGAAGCAATTGAAATTGCCATGCAAACCTGCTTTAATGAAGGAGATGAAATTATTATTCCCGAGCCTTTTTACGCAAATTATAACGGTTTTTCAACGGCGGCTGGTGTTAAAGTAGTGCCCATAAGAAGCTTTATAGAAAGCGGATTCTCCCTACCTAAAATTGAAGAGTTTGAAAAGCGAATCGGTCCTAAAACAAAGGGAATAATGATTTGCAATCCCGGAAACCCCACCGGATACTTGTATACTAAAGAGGAGCTCGATGCTTTACGTAAGCTTATCCTTAAATACGATTTATTTTTACTAAGCGATGAGGTATACCGCGAGTTTTGTTATGATGGCAAAGAATATGTAAGCGTGATGCATCTTCCCGATGTATCTCAACATGTAATCTTGCTTGATTCTATCAGCAAGCGATATAGTGCCTGCGGAGCACGTATAGGAGCCATGATAAGCAAGAATAAAGAGGTAATGTCGGCTGCTTTAAAATTTGCACAGGCAAGATTGAGTCCTCCCGGACTCGGGCAAATTGGGGCGGAAGGAGCCTTGGACACACCCGATTCTTATTTTGAAGAAGTAAAAAAAGAGTATGTAGCACGAAGGAATTTTGTAGTAGAAGAACTCAATAAAATACCGGGCGTATTCTGTCCAAAGCCCAGCGGAGCATTTTATTGCATAGCCCGTTTACCTATTGATAATTCCGATAAATTTTGCCAGTGGTTGTTAGAAGAATTTAATTATGACGGAAAAACCGTTATGCTGGCTCCGGCTGCAGGGTTTTACTCTACGCCCGAAACTGGAACGGATGAAGTAAGAATTGCATATATCTTAAATTTAACGGATTTGGAACAGGCTATGATTTGTTTAAAAGAAGCCTTACGTGTGTATCCCGGAAAAAAGAAATAAGTATGAAATACGGTATTTGGATATTGTCTTTTGTGCTTTTCATTGTTGGTTGCAGTACCGAAAATGACTCAGGTACCGTAAAAACCGAACCGGTAAATAAAAAGGAAGAAAAAGATACTAATTATTCTGTAGAACCGATTTTATTTTCGGTAAAAAACTACAAGCAATTAACTGATGCAAAAGGAATTATTGGGATATACGATGTTCCCGAAACACTTACCTTACTAAAAGCTGATTCTGCCGAAATGAAAGATGTAGCTAAGAAATTAGCTAACGCTTATAGATTGTTACAGCAGGATATGGAATATATAGGAGCTCAAAGCGACGGCGCAGCTGGTGCCATATACTACACCAACGATCCCAAAAATTTTGTGTTTGAGTGTATTATGCCCATACGGGAAATTCCTAAAAAGCAACCTCGCCACAGCAAAGTGGTAGTGCTGGAAGCCAGTCACATGCTTATATACAATTATTACGGCCCCTATCAAAATTTATTCAATGCTTACGCATATTTAAAAAGCTACATGGCAAAGAACAAACTGCAACAAAGCGGTCCCATGAGGGAATTTTACATCAGCGACCCAACCGTAGAAAAAGACTCTACCCAATGGCTTACGCGTATATTGGTTCCTGTGAAATTATGATAAAAAATCTCTACCTGTATAATTTCTTGCTACCTTTAATATTCTAACACTTTCTTTTTGAAGAATTATCCTCTTAAAAAACTTGTAAGCATCAGTTTTTTTCCGCTTTGCTTTGTTTTATGCATGTGGCTGGTTTTTCTGATTAAAGAGTTTTGGCAGGTAAACATTGTTTCCTGGGGTATATTACCCAGGCAAATAGTAGGTTTAAAAGGTATATTCAGTTCCGTGTTTATTCATGCCGATATCGAGCATATTTCTTCTAATTCCATACCTATCCTGGTTTTGGGGATGCTGTTATTTTTATTTTACAGAAAAATTGCTATTCCCGTATTCTTATGGATATGGTTTATCAGTGGCCTCTGGTTGTGGTTGGGGGGCAGAAATCACGAAACGTATCAAGTATATCATATAGGTGCCAGCACCTTGGTATATGGAATGGCATTTTTTCTGTTTTTTGCCGGTGTATTGAGTAAAAACAGAGGTTTAATGGTTGTTTCCGCTTTGGTTGTATTTTTATACGGAAGTATCATGTGGGGACTTTTTCCACTTAAGGAGGAAATGAGTTGGGAGGGACATTTATTTGGAGCTATTGCCGGGATACTAGTTGCTTATGGTTATAGGAAAGAAAGTCCTAAACCAAAAAAATTTGACTGGGAAGAAGATGATGATAATTTGGCAGAACCTTTTGACTTTGAACAAAAACAAGAAGAAGCTCAAAACTCTAAAAATCCTCTTATCTGATGCTCGCAAACCAGTAATTGTTCCGGGTTTTTAAATTCGTTCTCTTCATTAACAATATGTTCTATCCCCGAAATAGGCAGGCGATTGTGATAAACATTCATTTTCAGGTAAAGCAACACCCCTGTTAGATGTTCCATACCGCGGAGATTACCGGCCCTTCCACTGCTAACGCCAACCAAACAGGCTTTTTTTCCGTTCCATTCGCGCGGGTGCACCGCATCCAAAAACACTTTTAAAATGCCCGGAAAGCTACCGTTATATTCAGGCACTACAAAAATAAAACGCTTATAAGGTCTAATTACCTGTTCTATAACATGTTCAAAATCCCGGCTTCGTTTTCCGTATAAATCTGAAAAAGCAATGTTTTCAGGCAAACTTTCCAAGTTGTAATACGATGCCTCTATCCCTGATTTTTTAAGTAGTGAGAGATAGATTTTCGATACTTTATGAGAATAACTATTTGGTCTGTTGGTGCATGTAAGTACTTGTATTTTATCCATTTTATTTATCAACAGCTTTTAATTGTAATGCACATTTATGTTCAAAACTAAAACTATGAAGATGTAGAGATTCAATTAACTTTACAAACACACGAAACCTGTTTTTGTTTTGATTTTATGAACATTACGTACTATGGGCATTCCTGTTTTGGAGTAGAAGTGAAGGGTAAGCACCTTTTGTTTGACCCCTTTATAAGTCCGAACGAATTAGCTAAGGCTATTGATGTAAACAAAGTTAAGGCAGATTACATACTTATCAGCCACGGGCATGAAGATCATATTGCCGATGCAGTTTCCGTAGCAAAACGTACGGGAGCCAAGGTTATCGCAAACTGGGAAATCTATGTGTGGCTCGGTAAACAGGGTGTTGAGAATGCCTACCCTATGAATATAGGTGGTAAGGTAAAGCTTGATTTTGGTAATGTAAAGTGTGTTGTTGCCCAGCACAGCAGCAGTTTACCGGATGGGTCTTATGGAGGGAACCCTATGGGATTCATAATAGAAAGCGATGAGAAGAACTTTTACTACGCCGGAGATACAGCTCTTACTTACGACATGAAGTTAATAGGGGAGTATCGCAGTATTGATTTTGCTTTTCTACCCATTGGAGATAATTTTACCATGGGAGTAGATAATGCCATTATTGCCTGCGATTTTATTAACTGTAACGACATTATTGGCATGCATTACGATACCTTTGGATTCATCAAGATAAATAAAGAAGAAGCAAGATTTAAGTTTGACAGGGCCGGTAAAAAGCTTACCCTGTTAGATATCGGTCAATCAATAGAAAAATAAAAATAGCATCATATGGGAAAAATTATAGCAATGGCAAATCAAAAAGGAGGGGTTGGAAAAACCACTTCTGCCATTAACCTAGCCGCAAGCTTGGCGGTACTGGAATATAAAACTTTGCTTGTAGACGGAGACCCTCAATCCAGCTCTACCTCGGGTGTTGGGAAAGATCCCTCACAAATAAAAGCCGGTTTTTACGAATGTATTATCAATAGTGTACATCCTAAAGATGTTATTCTAAAAACCGATACGCCAAACCTATATTTGCTTCCAACAAACATGAATTTGGTGGCTATAGAAATGGAACTGGTTAACCTAACCAATCGGGAGTTTATGATTAAAAAGGCTTTGGACAAAATAAAAGATGACTACGATTTTATTATCATCGATTGTTGTCCTTCCTTGGGATTAACAGTTATAAATTCTCTATCTGCCGCCGACAGCGTAATTATACCCGTACAATGCGAATACTTTGCGTTGGAAGGAATGGGAAAACTTCTCCAAACGATTAAATTAGTTCAAACCCACCTAAATCCTGATTTGGACATTGAGGGTGTTTTGCTTACCATGTTCGATGGGCGTTTGCGTTTGGCTAATCAGGTGGTAGAAGAGGTAAAAACCCATTTTCAAGACATGGTGTTTGATACCATTATTCAAAGAAATACCAAACTGGCCGAAGCTCCCAGTTTTGGTAAAACCATTATAATGCACGATGCTGCCGGAAAAGGAGCAAACAATTACCTGAACTTAGCCAGAGAAATTTTACAAAGAAACGGACTTACCAAACTGAGCGACCGCCAGCGAACTATTGCTGTTAGCGAAGAGCAGGAGTTAAGTGAAGATATATAAATAAGGAATAGTTAAACCATGAGCAATTCAAAGATGACTAAAAAACCTGCATTGGGAAGAGGGCTGAGTGCACTTCTGGAAAACGCCAAAACCGATATAACTACCCGCCATACCGGCGATGGTGCCCCTGTGGTAAACTCGGTATCACAAATTAAAATTTCGCAAATAGAAACCAATCCGTTTCAACCGCGTACTGATTTTGAAGAAAATGCATTAAATGAATTATCAGCCAGTATTAAACAGCACGGTATTATCCAGCCGCTTACTGTGAGAAAATTAGGCTATGATCGCTACCAGCTTATTTCCGGAGAAAGACGTTTTAGGGCATCTCAAATGGCGGGCTTAACCGAAGTTCCGGCATACATAAGGGTAGCTGACGACCAGGCGATGTTGGAAATGGCCTTGGTAGAAAATATTCAACGGGAAGACTTAAATCCCATAGAAGTTTCTCTTTCCTACAAACGTTTGATTGATGAATGTAACTTAACTCAGGAACAACTGAGCGAAAAGGTCGGAAAACAACGCAGTACGGTAACCAACTTTTTACGTTTACTTAAGTTGCCGGCACCTATTCAAAAAGCACTCAGAGATAATGAAATTTCCATGGGCCATGCCCGTGCGCTCATAAGCATTGAAAACGAGGACAGGCAATTGGCCATATTTGCCCTGGCACTCGAACAAGAGCTCTCTGTAAGGCAAATAGAGGAGTTGGCAAGGGGAGAAAAATTAAACACAAAACCAAAAAGAATAAGAACAGAACAAGCCCCTACTATAGAAGATAAATTAGTTGTTCAGCGTTTACAATCGGTTTTAGGCGACAATTTTAAATTTAACAGAAACTCGGCAGGAAAAGGAAAATTGAGTATTACCTTTAATGACAACGAGGAACTGAATCATCTCTTAAGTTTTTTTGGGATAGATTAAAAATTTATTTTTTCGAGTCCTATTGGATTTATCAGCCTGTTTTTTTTAAGAGGGTTCTCTCTCTCCTCTCGCTTTTTTGTGAATAGTTTCTAAAAGCTTAGATTTGTCGTTATACGACAAATACGCATTTCATGAATAAAAAGATTTTTACACTGCTCACTTTTTTAAGTGTGAGTTCTTTTACTTACGCTCAGAAAAAAAACACTGAAAATAAACCTCCCGATAAAAGTTTAACCGAAAACGAATCAACCTACTCTGCTTTAAGTTGGCGCGGAATTGGTCCGGCTGTAACTTCCGGGCGCATAAGCGATATCGCTGTACATCCTAAAAATCCTAATATTTGGTTTATTGCGGCAGCATCAGGAGGTGTATTTAAAACAACCAATTCGGGCACCACCTTTGAACCTGTTTTTGATAATGCCGGAGTTTACTCTGTTGGTTGTTTGGCTATCGACTCTAATAATCCCAATATTGTATGGGTAGGCAGCGGAGAAAATAATAACCAGCGAAGTGTTAGTTACGGCGACGGTGTTTATAAAAGTGAAGACGGAGGGAAGTCCTTTAAAAACATGGGGCTCAAAAAATCAGAGCATATCGGCATGATCGCCATTCATCCTCAGAATTCCGACATTGTTTATGTGGCAGCTTACGGTCCTGTATGGAGTGCAGGAGGAGACAGAGGGATTTACAAAACAACCGATGGAGGAAAAAATTGGAAACGCATACTGCACGTAAGTGATAATACCGGTTTTAATGAAGTATATATCGACCCTCGAAATCCTAATATACTTTATGCTACGGCTCATCAACGCCGCAGGCATGAGTGGACGTATATCAGTGGCGGACCGGAAAGCGCCATTTATAAAAGCAAAGACGGTGGAGAAAATTGGGAAAAACTAACCAACGGATTACCAACCGAAGACATGGGAAGAATAGCCCTGGCAATGGCAAAAAATAATTCGGATATTTTGTATGCCATGATAGAGGCTACGGATGCCAAAGGAGTATACAGAAGTGATGATCAGGGAGCCAGTTGGAATAAAGTAGGAGGTTTTGCCACTGCCGGTAATTATTACCAAGAAATTTTTACCGATCCCAAAAACGACGAAATAATCTACGCCATGGATACTTGGGCCATGGTATCGCGTGACGGCGGTAAAACCTTTGTTCAGTTGGGTGAAAAGCATAAACACGTAGATAACCATGCCATTTATGTTTTTCCGAACGATACAAAACACCTGTTAATGGGTTGCGACGGAGGTTTGTACGAAAGCTTTGACGGAGCCAAAACCTGGAATTTTAAACCAAACTTATCCATCACCCAATTTTACAGAGTGTGTACCGATAACAGCAAGCCCTTTTATTACGTATATGGAGGCACTCAGGATAACAATACCTTGGGAGGACCTGCACGCACCATAAGCGCCAGCGGTATTACCAATGCCGATTGGTTTGTAACCGTGGGAGGAGACGGTTTTCAGAGTAGGGTAGACCCACAGGACCCTAATATTGTATACAGCCAATGGCAATACGGAGGTCTCATTCGCTACGACCGAAAAAACGGAGAACAGGTCTCTATAAAACCAATGGAAAAGCAGGGAGAAAAAGCCTGGCGTTGGAACTGGGATTCGCCTCTTATTATAAGCAACTTCGATAACAAACGTTTATATTTTGCGGCAAATGTACTTTTTAGAAGTGATAACAGGGGAGATTCCTGGACACCCATCAGTGGAGATTTAACCAGAGGGATTGATAGAAACAAATTACCTGTAATGGGTAGGGTGTGGGGCATGGATGCGGTTGCTAAAAACCAATCTACTTCCATATTTGGAAATATAGTGTCGCTTGCAGAATCGCCTAAGAACGAAAAACTTATTTACGTAGGAACCGACGATGGTTTAATACAGGTAACTGAAGATGGCGGTAAAACCTGGAGAAGAACAGAAAAATTTGCCAATGTTCCTGAATTAAAGTTGGGTGGATATACCATTGGCACCTTTGTGCAGTACATCATAGCTTCACAGCACGATGAAAATGTAGCTTACGCAGCCTTTAACAATTTACGTCAGGGAGATTTTAAACCTTATTTATGTAAAAGTAGTGATAAAGGAAAAACCTGGACAAGCATATCTGCTTCTATTCCGGAAAGTGCCGGTTCGGTATATTGTATTGCCGAGGATTACAAAAATCCTAATTTGTTATTTTGTGGAACCGAATATGGTTTTTATTTTACACTGAATGGCGGTAAAACTTGGACTAAATTAAATAACGGCATGCCTGCTGCTGTTTCTGTTAGAGATATTGCCATACAGAAAGAGCATAATGATATTGTAATAGCCACCTTTGGAAGAGGCATATACGTGCTTGATGATTATTCGGTTTTACAAAATATTAAGGAAGACGACCTGAAGAAGAACACCATCTTCCCTGCCCGTGATGCTTTTGTTTTTATAGAATCCACTCCTTATAGTCACAGGGGTAAATCTTTTCAGGGAGAATCTTTTTTTACGGCACCAAATCCGCCGGTTGGAGCTGCCTTATTTTTTTATTTAAATGATGAGTATAAATCCATAAAGGATAAACGAAAAGAATCGGAAAAAGAAAAAATTAAAAATAATCAACCTGTTTATTATCCTTCAGTAGATAGTATCAGGCAGGAAGATAATGAAAAAGCTCCCGAACTCTTTTTGGTAATTAGCGATGAGCAAGGAAACGTAATCAAAAAAATAAAAGCCGGTTACAAAAAAGGAATGCAAAAATTGGTGTGGGATGGAAGGCATGAGCTCACTTCGCCGGTTAATTTCAATGTTCCTGATTGGGATAATCCTTACTTTGAACCTGAACGAGGCCCTGCAGCCGTTCCGGGAACCTATTATGCACAGTTGTTGGTTTTGAAAGAAGATAAGCAGCAAACAATTAGTGATAAAATAAGTTTTAAAATAAAAAACATAGGTCAACAAAGCATACCTCCGGCAGATGTTCAAAAGCAGGATAAGCTTAATAAAGAAATTGCCGAGTTCAGAAGAGTAGTTTTGGGAACTTCCGATTATTTAGGACACCTGAAAAATCGCTCGAAATACCTCAAAAGCGGGCTTAGCCAAACAGCAAACACAGATGCAGAGTTGCTTAATTATTTAAATTCATTTGATAAAAAAGCAAAGGAACTAGATTTGCAACTATACGGAGACCAAAGTTTAGCCAGGAGAGAATTTGAAACAACTTCCGGATTTATTAATGATATGGAAACCATGGTGTATTACACCTGGGCACAAAGCTACGGAAGCACCGTCACGCTGGAAGAAAAGTATAAGGAACTTAGAGGATTATTTAAGAAGCATTATGAAGCTGTAAAAGAACTAAAAAGTCTGATAGAGCAAGCCGAGCTTAAGTCAGAGAATGCGAAGATGCCGGCAACCTATTCCAGATTACCAGAATGGAAAGGGTAGAAAATTTTTAATAAAAGAAATTTACTTTGTTTTTGTATAAGACAGGTTTTTATTTCTTTTTGGGAGAGAGTACCATTTGCATTTTTTTTCCTTCCAAAACCGGTAATTGTTCGGGCTTTGCGTACTCTTCCAAATCGTTGGCAAAGCGTAGTAAAAGTATTTCACCTTGTTCTTTAAAGGCTATTTCCCTTCCTCTGAAAAATACAAAGGCTTTTACTTTACATCCATCTTTTAAAAACTTAATGGCATGATTTTTTTTGAAATTATAATCATGTTCATCGGTATGCGGGCCAAAGCGTATATCTTTTACTACAATTTTTGCGGCCTTGGCTTTCATTTCTTTTGCCTTTTTCTTTTGCTCGTAAAGAAATTTGCCGTAGTCAATTATTTTGCAAACAGGAGGCTCGCTGTTTGGCGCAATTTCCACTAAATCCAGCCCCATGTCCTCGGCCATTTCAATAGCTTTTTGTATGGGGTATACTCCGGTTTCTATACCTTCTCCAACAACGCGAACGGTTCTTGCAGTAATTCGGTGATTGATTTTGTGTTGTTCTTCTTTTACGCCCGGTCGTTTAAACCCTTCTTTTAAGCCTTTTGGTCTTGGCCTTGGCGCATTGCCATCCTGAGAATCGGATGGGTTTGGTTTTTTAAACAGGTTGATAGTTACCTCCGTTTTTAGTTAATAATAGGTTGTTTTTTAGTGCTTTGCAAAGTTACGATTTAATCATATTCCTGCAACAAGCAGAACATTTTTTATGCTCTTTTTTTGAAGTCGTTTTCGATAATTTCGTTAACAAAACGGTAAAATTCGCTTATACTAAAGGTTCCTATATCTCCTTTTCCGTGTTGCCTTAAAGAAACTTTATTTTCAGCGGCTTCTTTTTCGCCAACAATCAGCATAAACGGAATTTTTCCTATTTCGTTGTCTCTTATCTTCTTGCCTATTTTTTCATTTCGGTCGTCCAGTTTACCTCGCAGTCCCATAGTTTGAAGTTCTGAAAGTACTTTTTGTCCGTATTCATTAAACTTTTCACTTATGGGCAGGATGGCAAATTGTTCCGGACTTAACCAAAGCGGGAAGTTTCCGGCACAGTGTTCTATAAGCACGGCCACAAATCTCTCCAAACTGCCAAAGGGAGCCCGGTGTATCATTACCGGCCGGTGTTTTTGATTGTCGCTTCCGGTGTATTCCAGTTGAAAGCGCTCCGGTAAATTATAATCTACCTGAATGGTGCCTAATTGCCACTTACGCCCAATGGCATCCTTTACCATAAAATCCAGTTTGGGTCCGTAAAAGGCGGCTTCTCCTAATTCAACAACTGTTTTTAAACCTTTTTCTTGCGCGCTTTCAATGATGGCTCGTTCTGCCAGTTCCCAGTTTTCGTCGCTGCCAATGTATTTAGCTTTATTTTCGGGGTCTCTTAAAGATATTTGTGCGGTATAGTCTTTAAAGTCTAACGCATTAAATACATATAAAACTAAATCAATTACCTTACAAAACTCTTCTTTTACCTGATCGGGGCGGCAGAATAAATGGGCATCGTCCTGGGTAAAGCCCCTTACGCGGGTAAGGCCGTGCAGTTCTCCATGTTGTTCGTAGCGGTATACGGTTCCAAATTCGGCCAACCGAATAGGCAAATCCTTATAGGAACGGGGGCTTGATTTGTATATTTCGCAATGATGAGGGCAGTTCATAGGTTTTAAAAAAAACTGCTCTCCTTCATGCGGGGTGTTGATGGGTTGAAAAGAGTCGGCCCCGTATTTTTCGTAATGGCCGCTGCATACATACAAATCTTTTAGCGCTATGTGCGGCGTAATTACGGGTAGATATCCCGCTTTTGTTTGTGCTTGGCGCATAAATTGCTCAAGCCTTTCTCTTAAAGCAGCTCCCTTTGGCAGCCATAAAGGCAAGCCCATACCAACTTTTTCGCTAAAGGTAAACAGTTCCAGTTCCCTGCCTAATTTTCGGTGGTCTCTCTTTTTGGCTTCTTCCAGTGCAACCAGGTATTCTTTAAGCTCTTTGTCTTTCGGGAAACTGATGCCGTATATGCGTGTGAGCATTTTATTTTTCTCATCTCCTTTCCAGTAGGCTCCGGCAATACTTAAAATTTTAACTGCTTTAATGGCGCCGGTAGCTGGGATATGAGGCCCTCTGCATAAATCGGTAAAATTTCCTTGAGTATAAAAGGTTATGTTGCCATCTTCCAGGCGTTCAAGCAAATCGAGCTTGTATTCATCTTTTTTCTCCGTGAAATAACTTACGGCTTCTTTTTTGGAGATTTCTTTTCGCAGGTAGTTGTTATTTTGCTTAGCCAACTCCAACATTTTTTGTTCGATTTTGTCGAAATCTTCCGGTGACAGTGAATTTCCTCCCAGGTCAACATCATAATAAAATCCGTTTTCAACCGGAGGACCTACCCAAAACTTTACTCCCGGATACAGCGATTCCAAAGCTTCAGCCATCAAATGAGCCGAAGAATGCCAAAACGTAGCTTTTCCCTCCTCGTCATTCCATGTTAGCAGTTTAACAGAAGAATCCTCCTGTATAGGGCGATTGCTATCCCATACTTCATTATTAACCTTAGCAGAAAGTACATTTCTTGCCAATCCTTCACTGATACTTAACGCAATTTGATGAGCGGTAACGCCTTTTTCGTATTCCCTAACGGAGCCGTCGGGTAGAGTAATTTTTATCATAATAACAATTCCTAATTACAACATAGGTTTATTTGCTGCACGAATTTACAACTTTAATGGTAACAAAAACGAAAAGCAATAATAATTAGCCGCTTAAACAGGGTATGTAACATAATTATTATATTTGTGTAATTCGTGAAAGAAAGCATTAAAGCATGGAACAAAAGACCACATCAGAGATGAAAAGCAGCCTGAGTTTTGATGAATTTAAGCAAGTGGTGCTTAATGATTATCGTTTAATTAATGAAAGTCGCCAGGCGAGCCTGCTGGGCAGGAAAGAAGTGTTAACCGGAAAAGCCAAGTTCGGCATTTTTGGCGACGGAAAGGAATTAGCTCAGGTAGCCATGGCAAAGGTTTTTCAAAACGGCGATTTTAGAAGCGGCTACTATCGAGACCAAACATTTATGTTTGCCATTGGTGCTTTAACCATTCAGCAGTGGTTTGCCGGACTATATGCACATACCGATATGGAGCACGATCCTATGAGCGCAGGAAGGCAAATGGGCGGACATTTTGCCACGCACAGCTTAAATCCCGACGGGAGCTTTAAGGCTCTTGTTAATCAAAAAAATTCATCCAGCGATATCTCGCCAACCGGCTCCCAAATGCCAAGATTGCTAGGTTTGGCTTACGCCTCTCATTTTTACAGAATAAACCCCGATTTAAAAAAAGAGCCCTTTACTAATTACAGTCAAAACGGGAATGAAATAGGATTTGGAACCATAGGAGATGCCAGCACCTCGGAAGGATTATTTTGGGAAACCATTAATGCCGCCGGAGTATTGCAAATTCCAATGTTGGTTAGTGTATGGGATGATGGACACGGAATTTCTGTTCCTAAAAAATACCAAACAACAAAAGAAAGCATCAGTGAAATATTAAAGGGCTTTCAGCGCGAAAACGGCACCAAAGGCTACGAAATATTTAAAACAAAAGGCTGGGATTATGTTCATTTGTGCGAAACTTACGAAAAGGCCGCTGAGGTATGCAGAAAAGAACATGTGCCTGTGTTAGTTCACGTAGAGGAAGTTACTCAGCCTCAGGGACACAGTACCAGCGGTTCGCACGAGCGTTATAAAAGTAAGGAGCGCCTGCAATGGGAAGCCGATTTTGATTGCATTAAAAAAATGAGGGAGTGGATTTTACAAAATGCCCTCGCCAATCAGGAACAACTTGACAAAATAGAAGAAGAGGCCAAGGAAACTATAAAGCAAGCTAAAAACAAGGCTTGGGAGGCTTATTTGGCACCCATTAAACAGGAGATAAGCGAAATTATTCCTCTTTTCGATAATATAGCCGAAGCAGGATGTGCAGCGATTTCGTCAGTAAAAAGCGAGTTAGTGAGCATAAAGGAGCCCATCAGAAAAGATGTGCACACGGCAGTTAAAAAAGTTATTCGGTTAAGCCGTGATTATGCTCATGTAGATGCAAGAAATCAGTTGATTAGTTGGTTAGAACGAGCAAAGGACAGGGTATTTGATATGTACAGTTCCTATCTTTATTCCGAAAGCCCCAAAAAAGTAACCAATATTGCTTCTAACCCCGTTGTATACGATGCAGAAAAAATGGTGGATGGAAGAGAAATTTTAAGAGATAATTTTGATGCAATTTTAAGGAAGTACCCTCAGGTCCTCATTTTTGGTGAAGATTCCGGTAAAATAGGCGGTGTTAATCAGGGATTGGAAGGACTGCAAGCAAAGTACGGAGAACACAGGGTTTTTGATACCGGAATACGGGAGGCCACCATCATGGGGCAGGCCATTGGTTTAGCCATGCGCGGGTTAAGACCCATTGCAGAAATTCAGTATTTGGATTATCTGTTGTATGCCCTGCAAATTATGAGCGATGACTTAGCTACCGTTCAATGGAGAACAAAGGGTAAACAAATGGCTCCGGTAATTATAAGAACCCGAGGACATCGATTGGAAGGTGTTTGGCATAGTGGTTCTCCTATGGGAATGATAGTGCACGCTTGCAGAGGAATTAATATATGCGTACCGCGAAACATGACGGTAGCTTCCGGATTTTACAACACATTACTGGAGTCAGATGAGCCTGCCCTTATTGTAGAACCCCTTAACGGTTATCGTTTAAAAGAAAAGCAACCGTCTAATTTTGGCGAATATAAAGTGGCCTTAGGCATGCCGGAGATTTTGAGAGAAGGAAGCGATATTACACTGGTTTCTTATGGCAGTACTTTGCGAATAGCCCAAGAAGCGGCTAACTGGCTGCATGAATTTGGAATTGAAGTGGAATTAATAGATGTACAAACGCTTATTCCATTTGATTTGCATAAAAGCATTGTGGATTCTGTAAAGAAAACCGGTCGTTTGGTAGTGTTGGATGAAGATGTGCCCGGAGGAGCGAGCGCCTATATACTTCAACAAATTGTGGAGAAACAACAGGCTTACAAGTATCTGGATTCATCGCCGGTTACCATCACGGCAAAAGATCACAGACCCGCTTACGGAAGCGACGGTGACTATTTCAGTAAACCTAATGCAGATGATGTTTTTGAAATTATATACAACATCATGCACGAATTTAACCCTTCCCAATTTCCTAAAATTTATTAATTTCGTGCGAAGTTTAGACAGTGGCACCATATTAGCATTTAAATTATAAAACCAACGCATGAAATTGCATAAAGTATTTTTTGTTTTCCTATTAGCCACCATGTTCCTGCCTGTATTTTCGCAAGAAAAGGAAGCGCAAGCGGCCGACGATAAAAAAGCCAAAAAAGAAACTAAAATATCAGAGGTTGTGTATACTGATTCTGTTCCGGCTTCTGAACTTTTAAAAAGGGCGGTAAATTGGGTAAAAACAGAAACCCCAAAATATGAAAAAACTAACGGTGTAACGGCTTCCGGAAAAGCGGAGTGTATAGCCGTTTTTAACGTTAAGCCCAAAGAGCTTAATCCCCAGTGCGATTACACGGGTACTATAAGCATGAAGGTGGTAATAGAATGTAAAGACGCCAGGTATAAGTACACAATTGCACAAATTAAGCATAAGAGTAAAAGCGGAAAAACAAGCATGGGAAGCATTGATAACACCATACCCGAATGCGGTAGTATGGCCATGCCTGAATTGCAAATGAAAAAACTGAGAGGAGAAGCGCTTAAATATGCCGGAATGGTGGTTGAAGACCTTAAGGAAGCCATGGCAAGAGAAGTAAAATCAGCCGGAGACGAGTGGTAGAATTTAATTTTTACACTTTTTAATTTTATTTGTAACTAAAGCTGCATTCTCCTGCCAAATACGTATCGTAATTTTGTAACTTGATATAATTTAAAATTTATGAGTACACAACCGGAACACATTCACTGTTTAATTATAGGATCTGGACCAGCAGGTTACACAGCAGCTATATACGCATCCAGAGCTGATTTAAAACCTGTTTTATACACCGGGCTTACTCCGGGCGGTCAACTAACGGAAACTACCGAGGTAGATAATTTCCCGGGATATCCTAAGGGAGTTACCGGTCCCGTGCTGATGGAAGATTTGAAGGCACAAGCCGAGCGTTTTGGAACAGAGGTTCGTTTTGGAACCATTACCAAAGCCGATTTAAAAGCTACTCCAAAAAGATTTTGGGTAGACGATGGAAAAGAAATTACCGCCGATGCTGTTATCATATCAACCGGAGCCAGTGCTAAGTGGCTTGGTTTGCCTAACGAAACACGTTTGCGTATGAATGCCGGCGGGGTTAGTGCCTGCGCCGTGTGTGACGGTTTTTTCTTTAAAGGACAGGAGGTAGCCATTGTTGGAGCGGGTGATACTGCTGCGGAAGAAGCCAGTTATTTGGCTAAACTCTGCAAAAAAGTTTACATGATTGTCCGTCGTGATGAAATGAGGGCGAGCAAGCCTATGCAGCATCGCGTAAAAAACACCCCTAATATTGAAATACTGTGGAACAGCGAAACGGAAGATATTTTAGGTGAAAATACGGTAGAAGGAGTGGTTGTTAAAAACAACCAAACAGGTCAATTACAAACATTAAAAGTTACCGGTTTTTTTGTCGCTATTGGTCATAAACCCAATACCGATATTTTTAAAGGACAGTTGGATATGGACGACATGGGATACATACAAGTTGTTCCGGGTACTTCAAAAACCAATATTGAGGGGGTGTTTGCCGTAGGAGATTGTGCCGATAAAACATACAGGCAAGCCGTTACAGCCGCCGGAAGTGGTTGTATGGGCGCATTGGATGCGGAAAGATGGCTGGCATCGCAGCCTGTTCATGCATAAAATACATCATGTGTAAAGCAAGAGTAATACCAACAGTTATTTTTTTAAGCATTTGGAGTTATTTCTTTTGTCAAAAATCTTCCGATCAGGTGCCCCTGATTAAGCGTTATACTCAGGCTGAAGTAATGGATAGCATTCAGGGGATAACGCTGTTCAATAAATTAATAGAGCCCTTAGGAGGAGATTCCGTAAAGTATAATCCATCAGGTTATAGCGTTCAAGGTTGGCACGAGGAGTATTATACCAACGGAAAAACACTACACAAAGGCTTTTACACTAACGGAAAACTGCAGGTTTTTAAAAATTATTACGAAAGCGGGCAGCTAGAACGTTCTTTTGTGAGTCCAGACCCCCTCAACAGCGCACTGGAGGTATACTACGAAAACGGTTTGCCTAAGTTAAAAATAAACTACTATTCGGGTAAGCCACACAAGTATTTTGAGTACTACAGCAATGGTAGGCCAAAACTCCAGATAGAAAATGAGAAAGAGTTGAAATATGTTTCGGTGAAAAAAACCTGGTTTGAAAGCGGACAAATGGAAAGCTCTACCGAGTTAAAAGACAAAAAAGAAAAGCTTTACATACAAAAAAAATATTACGCAAATGGCCAGTTGAAAGAAGAGGGCTATGTGAGATTATCTAATGACGGCAGTCAGTTTTCTCGTGAAGGTGCCTGGACTTTTTACGACGAAAGCGGCAAAAATAAAAGAATCGAAAAATTTAAGCAGCCCTGAGTTATTGGGTTTTAAACCATCTGTTTTTGGTAAATGTGTTTGTTTATGATACGCTAAATACCTATTATTAGGTATATTTGTGTGTAAGGATGAAGATTGTTATTAGGGCAGACCGCCCCGTTCATATAAATCTGGCAGAATTACTGACTTTCAAAGATCTTGTTTGGAATCTTGCCAAGCGCGATATCTTAATACGTTACAAACAAACCGTAATGGGAGTGCTTTGGGCAGTAATCAGGCCTTTGGTTAACATTGTTATCTTTGGTTTTTTATCTCAGCTAATAGAGCACAATCAAAATATTGCCGAAAAATTAGTTACGGTTTCTGCAGGTATTATTATATGGGGATTGATATCTTCTTGTATTAATGAAACGAGTAACTCCATCCTCAATAATTCGGCCATACTTTCTAAAGTTTATTTCCCCAAGTTGGTGTTGCCAATTTCATCTATGGCAGTTTGTTTGGTAGATTTTTTCATCTCGTTATTAATTTTGATTTTGCTGAAACTTTTTTTTATAGGAATGCCGGGGATAGAATTTCTTATCCTCCTGCCCGTAATATTTTATGCCTTATTTTTCTCTCTTGCCGTTGGTTTATGGTTTGCAGCACTGAATGTAAAGTATCGGGATATTAAATTTATAATTCCCTTTTTACTTCAGGTGGGTTTTTATTTATGCCCGGTATTTTTGAGCATCTCTTTTTATACGTCCAAACTGCCCGGTTGGCTCGCTCATATCTTCATGGCAAGCCCTCTTACCGGTATCATAGAATTATTTAAGTATTCTTTCTTAGGAATCCCTCTACAGCTTCCATTACTTGACATGTTGTTTGGTATTGTTTTCACCATATTGTTGTTTGCATTTTCGTTGCGCTATTTTGTGAAATTTGAAAAAACTTTTGCCGATTATATTTGATGAGTAATACCATTATACGCGTAGAAAATCTCGGAAAAAAATATACACTCGGACAAACCACCTCCGGTTTTGGTAATGATTTGTTCTTTGGGTCCTTAAAAAAATCAATTTCTTCGGCATTTCGTTCTAAGCAACCAAAAGAAGAATTTTGGGCGGTAAAAGATATTTCTTTCGAAATAAACAAGGGAGATAGAGTGGCTATTATAGGCAGAAATGGTGCGGGAAAATCAACATTGCTTAAAATGCTTAGTCGTATTGTATCTCCAACTAAGGGAAAGATTGAGTATGATGGAAAGATGGCTTCTTTATTGGAAGTAGGAACCGGCTTTCATGGCGACTTAACAGGCCGGGAAAATATTTATTTAAACGGTTCAATACTAGGAATGAGCCGAAGGGAAGTAGACGCCCGTTTTGATGAGATAGTAGCTTTCAGCGAAATAGAAAAATTTTTAGACACTCCCGTAAAACGATATTCATCGGGCATGTATGTACGTTTGGCTTTTTCCGTAGCTGCGCATTTGGAGCCCGATATATTGGTAGTTGATGAAGTACTGGCAGTGGGTGATTCTGCTTTTCAAAAAAAGTGCCTGGGCAAAATGCAGGACGTAAGCGCTCAGGAAGGAAGAACAATACTTTTCGTAAGCCATAATTTACCTTCTCTTACCAATTTATGCAATAAAGGAATGGTTTTAAAAGACGGAACTCTTTACCAGTCCGTTTCTCCTATTCAGGAGGCCATTAAGTGTTATACCGACTTGGCTGAGAAAATGGAATTGAGTGACTTAAGTAATAGAACAGATAGAATAGGGGAGGGTAAAATAAAAATAAGTGGTTTTGATATATTGGACGAGCTTGGAAAAAAAATAAATGTATGTATTAGCGGAAAAAGCCTTCAATTTGCCATACATTATCGTGTACAGAATGATAAGCCTTTAAACAATGTAATGGTTTCTATTTCTATCAATGGAGCAGATGGGGCCTTTTACTCCCTGTTAGGAAATGAGTACTCAGGAACTCCTTTTCATAATTTACAGGGAAAAGGCACCGTGCACTGCAAAATACCCAAATGGCCACTTACCTCCGGTCGATATTCGTTAAATATAGCCATTAGTCAGAATGGAATTATGCAGGACTGGGTAAAAGACGCCGTATTTATTGATTCGGAAGATGGAGATTTTTATTCAACCGGAAGATTGGTTCCCGGAACACACAGATGCGTACTCATTGAACATAACTGGCATAGCAACACTTGAGCAAACTAAAACTATATTCAAATAAGGCGTGGTTAGTTCCGGATAAAAATCCCATTCTTCCTTTGGCTCTTTTTTGGTCTTATCAGGAACTTCCGGCCCACGATCCGGATTATGGCAGATATAACCTGTTTTTACAAAACGGAAAGCAATTTTTTGAATTAAGCGCTTCTCCTGATGATTGCGATGTATGGGTTTTTCCTACAGAGTATAGTTCATCTGTTCAAAAAGAAATATCTGAAATAGAAAACCAAGCTCGCACATTCGGTAAAAAACTATTACTTTATTACAATTCGGATGACGACGGTAAATTAAATTTGAATAATTCCATTCTTTTCAGAACTTCGTTTTACAAAAGCTCCGCTGCTCCCTATGAATACGCCATTCCGGGCTGGAGTGTAGATTTTTTAAAGTACTCTCCCGGAAAAAAAATTATTCCAATTCCTTATGATTTAAAACCCTCTGTTTCATACTGTGGGTATGTGGATTATACCGGTTCTTCGTTTTTGCACTATGTTAATAATAAAATTAAACCGCTAAAACCTACTTGGGAAAATAAGGCTAAGTTTTTGAGAGGTGAGCTTTGTCGTGTTCTTAAAAGGAATAAAAATATCAATACATCTTTTATATACAGAAACGGATTTTGGGGAGGTTCGGAAACAGATAAAAACAAAATAAGAAATGAGTATGCACAAAATATGTTTTCTTCATTATATTCAATTTCAACTAGGGGCGGAGGTAACTTCTCTTACCGATTATACGAAATATTAAGCTGCGGAAGAATTCCTGTTTTTTTGAATACAGATTGTGTATTACCCTGGGATACGATTGTAGATTGGAAACAACATGTGGTTTGGATTGAAGAGAAAGATATTTCGGATGCAGATAAGATTATAGTAGATTTTCACGCATCAAAAAATGATGATGAGATCAAAGAAATTCAAATTAAAAATAGAAAACTATACGAAGAATACATATCTCCGTTAGGATTTCATAAACAAATGGTCAATTTTTTAAAAGAAAAGTTATTGCAATACTCGTAAAATGTTAATACCCCTTCCTCAACTCATAAAAAAATATGGCATTACACTTAAAGGAGTGATGCATTTGGGAGCTCACCAGGCAGAAGAAGCGGGAGTTTACCATTCTCACGGCGCATCAAATGTTATTTGGGTTGAAGGAAACCCCGAATTGATGCCGGTATTGGAAGAGGAGCTTAAGAAATATCCCGGACAAAAAGTTTTTAATTTACTAGTATCAGACGAGCATGGTAAAGAGGTGTCGTTTAAGGTTACCAATAATTTTCAATCTTCTTCCATGTTGGATTTTGGCACTCATCAAGATCATTTTCCGGGGGTAAAGGTTCATCATACGCTTTATCTCAAAACGTCTCGGTTAGATAAGTTTATTGAAGAAAACAACTTGGATATTTCGGATAGTAATTTTTTAAATATTGATTTACAGGGCGCCGAACTGATGGCTATTAAAGGTTTAGGTAATTACTTAAAAAACTTTGATTACGTATATACGGAAGTAAACATAGGAAGAGTATATGTTGGTTGCGCTACTTTATATGAGTTGGATAGGTATATGCACCAAATGGGATTTTATCGGGTAGAACTAAAACTCACCAAGTGGCAGTGGGGAGATGCTTTTTATGTAAAAAAGGAGAGCGGCACCTTTAGTAAAAAAATCCAGCTTGCAGCAGATGTTTTTTATCAACTCATCTTCAACCTAAGGTCATTAACTCCAAGATTCAGCAATTTTGTTCGCAGAAGTTATTACTATATGAGGTCACGTTTATCTCTTATTTTGCGAGGAAATCGGAATCAAAACAAGGTTATGGGGCAGGTGGATATGACTCAGAACGGTGAATTATTTTTTATTCAGTACGTTTTATCGCAATGTAAAGAAAAACTTATTTTGTTTGATGTTGGAGCGAATGAGGGAAATTATACGCAGTTTTTAATAGAGCAACTTGAAAAGCAGGGAATACAAGATTATGAAATTCATTTGTTTGAACCACAACAAACTTGCTACGAAAGTCTAAAAAAAAGGTTTTCATCAAACTCAAAGATTGCAATAAATAAGGTTGCCTTATCTGATGAATCAGGAGATAAGGTTATTTTCACTGATTTTCAAGGAAGTTCATCTGCCTCCCTCTACAACAGAAAAGAAATTAAGTTGGAACAGCAGGAAATGGTTACGCTGTCAAAGCTTTCGGAATATATTACCAACCGGAAAATCCCATACATTAGTTTGCTTAAAATAGATACCGAGGGTAATGAAAAGAAAGTTTTACTTGGAGCAGAAAGCTATCTTACTCCTGATATCATACGAGCTGTGCAGTTTGAGTACGGAGGAACTTATTTAGATGCGGGTATTACTTTGGCAGAAGTAGTTCAGTTGCTTATGAAAAGAGGTTTTGCTGTTGGTAAGCTTGAGCAAAATAAAATTGATTTTAAGTCTGATTTGGGCGATTTTATGGAGGACTATACTTATTCTAATTATGTGGCCGTTAAAAAAACATAGTACATGATAGGAGTGCTGGCAGATGGTCGTATGGGAAACCAAATGTTTCAGTTTGCTTTTGGATATGCCGTGTCCAAAAAACTGGATGTACCCTTTTTTATTTACAAGGCTGATAAACTTGATTATTTTAACCTGATTCCTGATTGGAAAAATCAAAACAAGATTAATTGTATTGAGTATATTCGAACAAATTTTTGGAAAAAGTCGGGTATAAAATTTAGTTTTTCAAATTTTACCGATTGGCGTATTGCTAAAAACATGTTTGTTTGGGAAAACACCTTAAACGAAGAAAATTATTTTTTAACGAACTATTCGGATAATTGCTTTTACAAAGGATACTTCCAATCTCAAAAATATTTTTCAGATGTTGCCGATGGTATAAAAAAATGTTTTGAGGTAAAAACAAACCACCAATCCATTTTTCGAAAACTTATGCATACTGTTTTACCCGCTACCTATGCAGCTATCCACATCAGGAGAGGAGATTATTTGAATTATGGGGGAGAAGAATTGGGAGGGTTTAATTTAAGTCTTCCTGATGCGTATTATAAAAAATGTTTGAGTTTTATACCATCAAGTATTCCAAAAATATTTGTAACCGACGATCCCGAATACGTAAAAAATCATTTTGGAGACGTTTCCAATTCTTTTATTCAACATAACGACGAAATAACCGATTTTTTGATTTTACAACATGCCCAAGTACTCATTATGGCAAACAGTTCTTTTTCCTGGTGGGCAGCCTGGCTGAATAGTACTCCCGGTAAAAAAATTTATGCTCCCATGTACTACTTAGGGTTTAAAATAAAAAAATATTATCCTGCCGGTATTCACGTACCGGATTGGGAATGGATAAACTTTACCAATGACTGAATTTGCTCCTATAGCTTTGTTTGTATATAACAGGCCTGTTCATACAAAGGCGGTACTTAATTCTTTGGCAAATTGTTTTCATGCAAAGAAAAGTGTTTTGTATATATTTTGCGACGGACCTAAAAAACAGGCTTCGGCTAAAGATATCCAATCAATTAAAGAAGTAAGAGAAATTGTAAAGGCAGAAACTAGATTTTTACAGGTAATAATAGAAGAAAGTCAAACGAACAAAGGTTTGGCAAACGCCATATTGGAAGGCGTTACAAAAGTCATACAAAAACATGGGAAAATAATTGTGGTAGAAGATGACTTAGTAGTGTCTCCGATGTTTTTAGAATACATGAATAAGGCATTAAATAAGTTCGAAAAAAACCAAACGGTAGCTTGCATTACCGGCTACGTGTATCCCCTGAAAAGTGAGTTTAAAGAAGCGTTCTTTATTAAAGGGGCAGATTGTTGGACATGGGCTACCTGGGCAAACCGATGGAGTTTATACGAGCAAAACTCACAAGAATTGTACAATAAAATAATTACGCTAAAAAAAGAAAAGGATTTTACTTTTAATAATAGTTATCCCTATCTTGAAATGCTGAAAAACAGAGCCGAAGAAAAAAATCAATCGTGGGCAATTAACTGGTATGCCAGCGCTTTTATTAACAGTAAACTATGCTTATATCCTCCTAAAACACTGGTTTATAACATAGGCAATGATGGCAGTGGAACGCATTTTACCGGCAAAACAGATATATATAATGAAGGAAATCCCGAAACTTTTGAGGTTATTTTACCGGATAGAGTTATAGAGAGTTTGAAAGGAAGAAAAGCTTTTGAGAATTTTTTTAGAGGTTCTTCAAACCCTCTATTAACAAGGCTAAAAAACAAATTATTAAACATTAAAAACCGAGTACTTTCAAAAAAAGAAAAAAATGGTTGGCATGGAGATTTTAAAACGTGGAAAGAGGCAGCTGAAAAATCTTCCGGTTACGACACTTCGCTTATTTTAAATAAAGTAAAACAAGCCGTATTAAAGGTTAAATCGGGTGAAGCTGCTTATGAAAGAGATTCGGTAGTTTTTAATGAAGTATATATTTTTTCTCCCGTATTAAATGCATTAAAAAACTCTGTACAAAACAATTCATTACATATTTGCGATTATGGTGGAGCCCTGGGAAGTGTTTATTTTCAGTACAGAAATTATTTTAATGAGCTTAACGACTTTAAGTGGGCAGTAGTAGAGCAAAAACATTTTGTGGAAACCGGAAAAAACGAAATTTCCGAAAAAGCATTAAATTTTTATTTTACCATACCGGAGGTGTTACAAGTTCAAAAAAATCAGCTACTGCTTTTGTCCAGTGTTCTTCCGTACATTGCCGACCCCTTTTCGTTCATTAAAGAAATACTAAAAAACAATTTTCAATATATCTTAATTGACAGAACAGGTTTTATTAAGCGTTCTTCTCACCGAATTACCATTCAGTATGTTCCGGAACACATATACAAAGCAAGTTATCCGGCTTGGTTTTTTAATGAAGCAGAATTTTTAAAACTGTTTGAGGAAGATTATTTGTTATTAGACATGTTTATAAACGAAATACCTCCCCCTATGAAAGTAGATTCGGATGATGTATATTGGAAGGGTTTTTACTTTAAACGAAAAAATGGCTAAGTTGCCTTACTTAAATATTGGTTGTGGCTCTACCTGGCATAAAGATTGGGTAAATATTGATTTTCAATCAAGTTCCGAGCATGTAATTGCACATAATTTACTTAATGGAATTCCTTTTCCGGATAATTCCTTTGAGGTAGTTTACCACTCGCACGTACTAGAACATTTTCTGCCCCAAGATGCTGAAAAATTGATAAAAGAATGTTATCGTGTGTTAAAACCGGGAGGCATTCTGCGTGTTGCTGTTCCCGATTTGGAAATCATTACCAGAAACTATATTCGTTATCTGGAAGCGGCGTTGAACAACGAGCCGGGTGCAGATGAAAAATATAACTGGACTATGCTTGAATTGTACGACCAGGCTGTTAGAACCAAGGGAGGGGGGCAAATGATAGAGTATATTAAAGATACCTCCAGAAATAACGATGATTTTTTATTGGAAAGAAATGGAGAAGAACTTCGCTTACTTATTCAGAATGTAAGAAACCCCAAAGAAAATCCAACGATTGTTTCAGTGAAAAAAGGATTTTGGAGCCGAATAAAGGGTAAATTAACGGATATATTGTTAGGGAAGGATGTAAAAGCGCTCGATGTAGGAAGATTTCGGTTGGGAGGGGAAATTCATCAATGGATGTACGACCGTTATTCTCTGTCTAATCTACTGAAAAAGGCAGGTTTAAAAAATCCGCAGGTGGTTTCTTTTGATAAAAGTTTAGTTAGTAATTGGAGGCAGTATAAACTGGATGAAGTGAATGAAAAAGTCAGAAAGCCGGATTCTTTATTTATGGAGGCAACTAAATGAAACTAAATTTTGTAACCCTTTTTAACTCGGCATACCTCTCCAGAGGAATTGTTATGTACGAGTCACTACTGAAACACTGTTCTGATTTTCATTTGTACGTGATAGCTTTTGATGAGTTGGCTTATAATTATTTAAAAAAGGCCAATTTAAATTTCTTAACGCCGGTTTCATTAGCTGAATTTGAAGATAATGAATTACTGAAAGTAAAAGCTACTCGTTCCGCTGCCGAGTATTGTTGGACGTGTACGCCATCTACTATATTATACTGTATTAAAAAGTTTAATTTATCTAACTGCACTTATGTAGATGCTGATATGTGTTTTTACTCCAATCCGCTTGTGTTGGTTGAAGAAATGAAAGATAAGTTTGTATTGATAACCGAGCATCGTTATACTCCGCAGTACGATCAATCAGATAAAAGCGGAAAATACTGCGTTCAGTTTATTACGGTATTTAATCGTCCGGAAGGAATGGAGGTAATAGACTGGTGGAGAAAAGCCTGTATTAACTGGTGTTACGCCAGGCATGAGGATGGTAAGTTTGGCGATCAAAAGTATCTTGAAGAATGGCCGTTGAAATTTTCTTCCATACATGAACTCCAACACCTGGGCGGAGGTTTGGCCCCTTGGAATATTCAACAATATCGGTTTGTATTAACTAATCAGGGGATCATAGGTACAAAAAAAGATAATCAACAGTCGTTTGAGGCAGTTTTTTTTCACTTTCACAGCCTTAAATTTTTTGATAATAACATTGTTTCTTTATGCGATTCGGGTTATGAAATCAGTAAAGAAATACAGGAGATATTTTATAAACCCTACGTAAGATTGCTGGAGGCTGCCAAAAAAAGAATAATGGAATCGGGAGCGCAATTTAACCCTCACGGAAGTTTCGGAGCAGCTCCGTATGGCCCTATGAGTCTAAAAACCGTTTGTAAATATTATACGAATGGCTTACGTAAAAGTAAGCGTAATGCTTTCGGAACTCATCTTTTCAAAAGCTTGAAACATCATTATTTTTTTAATTCTACAAGCATTTAATTTGTTAATTTAGCGAGTGTGTTATGGCTGAATTAATTAATTTAAAAACATTTACGGATAAGCGCGGAAACCTTACGGTAATTGAAAAAGTAATTCCTTTTGATATAAAGCGTATTTTTTATATATATGGCGTAGACGATTCTAAACGAGGAGGGCATCGTCATAAAACAACCGTTCAGGCGGCTATTTGTATAAAGGGAAAATGTACTATTTACAATAATAACAATGTTAAAGAAGAAACCTTTGTTTTGGATGCCCCGCATAAATGTTTGATTTTAATGCCGGAAGATTGGCATACGATGTATGATTTTTCAAATGATGCTATTTTAATGGTGCTGGCATCTGAGTACTTTGATGAAAACGATTATATTTTTGAACCTTACACTAAATGATTGAATACGAAAGTTTAGGGAATTTAAATCTCCCTTTTTTTGAAGAATACAAAAAAACGTTTGAGGAGGTATTACAAAGCGGTTGGTATATTCTTGGAAAAAAAGTGGAGGAGTTTGAGAAAAGCTACGCGGCTTATTGCAGTACTTCCTATTGTGTAGGTGTAGCAAATGGCTTGGATGCACTTTCACTCTCCCTTAAGGCTTGTAACTTTCCTCCGGAAACAGAAATTATTGTGCCTTCCAATACCTACATTGCTACCATTTTAGCTGTTGTTCAAAATGGGTTTAAACCTGTATTGGTAGAGCCGGACATTAATACCTACAATATTAATCCTAAAGAAATTGAGGTAAAAATTACTGCAAAAACTAAGGCTATTTTGGTGGTGCATTTATACGGTAAGTTATGCGATATGAATGAGATTGCTTCCATAGCCAAAAAGTACGATTTGAAAATTATTGAAGATTGTGCCCAATCTCACGGAGCTAAACTAAACGGGAAGATATCCGGAAGTTTTGGCGATTTTGCGGCACATAGTTTTTATCCTACAAAAAATCTTGGTGCATTGGGCGATGCGGGCGCTATAACAACCAATAAGGCAGATAATGCAGATACAGTAAAAACGCTTCGTAATTATGGTTCCAGGGTTAAATACTATAACGACTTGCCGGGAGTTAATTCGCGCTTGGATGAACTTCAGGCGGCTTTTTTGCTTGTTAAACTGAAGTATTTGGATAAAATCAATGAGCATAAAAGAAAATTGGCCAATGTGTATCATGAGTATCTTAAGGCCGATTATATCAAACCGGTTATTGAAAAGGATTATTACGACGTTTATCATATTTATCCCATCCGCCACCCGCAGCGAGATAAATTAAGGGAGTACCTGCTAAAAAATAACATCAAAACAGAAATACATTATCCTGTTCCGCCTGTTCGACAAGCAGCTATGAAGAATATACTTGATAATCAATCTACGCCCATTGCCGAGGAAATACACAAAACCATACTAAGTTTGCCCATTTCATATTACCACACAGTTTCCGATATAGAAAAGGTAATTGAAGTGCTTAACGCTTTTTAGTAATGAAGCATCAACCGGATATACAAGTTTCTGTTATAACGGTAAATCTGAATAATCAATCAGGGCTGGCAAATACACTTAAAAGCGTGCAGGAACAAGACTATCCTTTTATTCAACATGTTGTGATAGATGGGGCTTCTACCGATGGAAGTGTAGACTTATTGAAAGATATAAAAAATAGCAAGTTTGTTTTTATAAGCGAAAAAGATAATGGAGTATATGATGCTCAAAACAAAGGAATTAACTTAGCAAAAGGACAATTTCTTGCTTTTTTAAACTCAGGCGATGTGTTTTATTCCAACCGGGTTGTTTCTCTTTTTGTGGATAATCAACTTCAAAATTCTGAAGGGTTGGTTTACGGTAATTCAGAAATAACTGACAGTAAAGGGAAAACACAGGTACTTACTCCTCCATCAAAAATTAACTCTTTTTTTTGGTATCGTAATACACTTAACCACCAGGCCGTTTTTTTTTCTAAAAAACTTTTTGAACAATTTGGATTATATAATACTAATTATCGACTTTGTGCCGATTTTGATTTTTTACTTAAGGTGTATAAAAGTAATCCAAAATTATTCTCGTATTTAAACAACTGCATATGCAGGTATCAGGAAACCGGAATAAGCGCTAACCCCGATAACTATTCTCTTGTTATAGAAGAACGGGAAAAAATACTTGCCACTTATTTTTCAGATTTTGAGATAGAAAATATGCGAAATGAGTATAAAAAAACACTCGGTCTTAGAGAGCGCTGGAGGCTATGGCTTCAGGATAATCCGGGAGTCTATAAATTATACAAAAAAATCAATAGCAGGTAAGTGAATACACAAAAGCATATTGTTTTTATCACGCCTACCTTAAACAGAACCGGTTCGGAACAGGTTTTATTTACTTATATAAAGCATATTTCATTATCTGTCAAAATAACTCTAATTTCTAAGTACAAGGGCCCCTTGTATCATCAGCTTCCGGATTTTATAGAAAAATATTTTCTTTACTTGCCGGGAAAAAATAATTTGTTTGTTAAGTTAATTAATCGCTATCGAAAATTGTTTGTAGTTAATCGAATACTTAATAAACGTAAAAATGCTTTGTGGTACATCAATACCATTGTTTTGCCA
Organism: uncultured Akkermansia sp.; assembly: GCA_964585565.1. Taxonomy (GTDB): domain Bacteria; phylum Bacteroidota; class Bacteroidia; order B-17B0; family Aurantibacillaceae; genus Aurantibacillus. The sequence continues at coordinate 527,993 of CAZPEC010000001.1, forward strand.
GATATGCTTCAATTTGCGGCAGAAAAAAATATTCCGGTAATTGTTCATGTGCATGAATTAGCACATATGTATAGCTTGCTTTCTACACAACAACTCAATCTTCTAATCTCTTATCCTAAAGCTTTTATCGCTAATTCCGAAGCTTCCGATAGTGTATTAAAACAACTGAACAGCTCTGTGCAAAGTTACATTTGCTATCCGCCGCTTAACGAAGGGGTTTTTAAGGCATCTAAAAAAGAACATCTCTTACGAACGTACGGAGTTAAACCAAGTGAGTTTGTATGGATGATGGGAGGAACTCTGGATGAAAACAAAAATCCTTTTTTATTTGTAGATATAGCACTTTCCCTCTCTAAAAAAACCAATAAATTTAAAATGCTTTGGCTGGGTGGTAGCACCGTTGATGAAAGTATGATGATGAAAGCAATTCGTTACGCTAAAGAGAAAAATATGGAAGAGCATGTAGTTTTTTCCGGAGAAGTGGAAGATGCCTATTTTGACTTTATTTCATTAGCAAACGGATTTGTGTTAACCTCGCAGTATGAGTCATTTTCCATGGCAACCTTAGAGGCACTTTATTTTGGTTTACCTGTAGTTGCCAATGATTGCGTGGGGGTTCGTGAAATTTTGCTTGATGAATATGGATATATAGTAAAAAATAAAAATAATGCGGATGAATTTTCCGAAGCAATGTTGAATTACATGAATGGGAAAATTTCTGTTGATAAAGATCTGCTTCGCCTTAGAGCTATGGATTTTAGTGCTGAAAAGATAACGGAAAAATGGAATGTTATATTAAATAAATTTATTTGAGGAAAACTGAAAAAATATGCTTTTTTGCGTCTCATTTTACCGGAGATAAGATACCGGAATATACAAAGGTATACCTCCGGGAACTCAAGAAACATATTCCTGAAGTAGTCTTGCTACTCTCTCATGAGCTTTCAAATAAAGACGATATTTCTTTTCTTAAGGAGTATAAAATAGACCGGTTACTTTGCGGAAATGAGGGGTTTGATTTTGGAAAGTGGAAAACAGCCTTTGATAAATTTGATTTGGAGCCATACGAAACTATATACCTGGTTAATGATTCCTGTATATTATTTGCTCCGCTGGATAGTTTTTTTGCATGGGCAGATAAAACAAAAGCTCACGCAGTAGGCATTACACATTCAGTATCCAGAGGTTATCATATTCAATCGTATTTCATGGGCTTGAAAAAAGAGGCGGCTTTTGTTTTGTCGGAAATGTTTAACAAAAAAGGTGTCTTAAAAACCATTCAGGAGGTGATTACGGAATATGAGGTGGGTTTTGCAAAAGAATTAACCGGCAGAGGACTAAAAATGGAAACTTTTATGAACAACGGAACTTATCAGGGAGAATTTAGTCCTTATTACTATTGTGTAGAAAAACATATAAAAGAGGGTGTACCACTCATCAAAAAGAAAATACTTTTCCAGTCGTACAGGAAGGACGAACTTTTTACTCTTGCCCGAATGAATTTTAATATTCGTCCCGGCTACTATATACGTTTAATAAAAAATGCTAATTCTAACTTGCTTATAGAGCCCGAAACTCTTCTGAATCAGTATGGAACCGAAATGAACTTTTTTAGAAAACTGTATTATTATCTGCTGCTTATAGCTGTTAAAACAATTCGTTTATTTCGAAAAAGGTAAGCTTGTGCTACAACGGATACTCAATAAAATAAGTTTTTATATCAATAAGTTCATAGCTTATTTTATCGAACGTTTACAACGGATAGGTTGGATTAAACCAATTTCATATAAGTTTAGTAAAGATATCAGAAATGCAATTTTCGTAAATATACCTAAGCCTGTAAATTATAATTCATCTCATCATCATCTTTTTGAGCCTTATACCGATTACGAAACTGCCCATGAGCAGGTGTTTGAACTTGAAGAAGTGTGGGTAAGCGATGAAGGTGTTGTTTCCAGAAGATTACTTAACTTTAGGTCTGCTTTTCCGCATCCTGTATTTCGTTTTACTTATGGATTTTTATATTTACTAAGGTGTAAACTTTTTTACGGTAAAGAAAAATTGCCGGATACAGCTTGCGTTTATCTTGTTTTTGATTTTTGGTCGGCCAAAAACTATTATCATTGGATAGCAGACAGCCTTCCCCGAATTTTACAGATTAAAGAAGATCTTGCTCAGAAGAATACTTACCTGCTAATTCCTGAAAAGGCTCCGGTGTTTATATTTAACTTTTTAGAGATTTTAAGAATAAACAACTTTATAAAAATAAAAGAAGGGAGCTTGTTGTATGCGAAAAAACTATATATTTCTAATTATACCGCGGCTTCCGGCCAGTTACACCCCGAAAAAATTAAGCGGGTTAGAGAAATTGTTCTGTCGCACTGCAAGGCTTTTGGATCCGAACAAAGAATTTATGTGAGCCGTTCCCGCCAAAAAGCGCGCAGAATTTTTAATGAAAAAAAAGTAGTTGAATTATTGAGTGCCTACGGTTTTAAAACAGTTTATTTTGAAGAGTTAACACTGGAGCAGCAGGTGGGAATGGTTTCTTCGGCAAAGTATTTTATTAGCAGCCACGGCGCAAACATGACGAACTTGCTGTTTTTACCGAAAGGAGCCAAAGTATTGGAGTTAATAAGGGAGGATGTTCCTAATTTTTGTTACTGGCAATTAGCCTCCATATCAGGCATGGACTATTATTATCAATTATGTCCCATAGCTGCCAAAGATCATTTATTTGTTAACTTAGAAACACTTAAACAAAATTTAGATTTATTACTAAGTGAAAACAGATAGCGTTTCTATATGTATACCGGTTTATAACGGAGAAAAGTATCTTTCTCAGTGTATAGAGTCCTGTCTTCATCAAAGCATTCCTCCGCTTGAAATTATTGTTTGCGATGATGGTTCTACCGATAAAAGCAAGGAGATATTGGCAGAGTATAAAGAAAAATATCCTATAATTAAACTTCATATAAACGAAAGAAACTTAGGTCTTGTTGGAAACTGGAACAGATGTGTTGAGTTGGCAAGCGGTGATTGGATAAAATTTGTTTTTCAGGATGATTACATAGAAAAAAATTGTCTCGAAAAATTTTTACGAGCGGCACAAATAGAAGATAAACTTCTGGTATGTAAACGAAATTTCATAATTGATAAACAAGCCACGGCCGATGAATTAGATTATTATCAAAACAGAGTGCGCACACTGGAAAATACCGGATTTTATGAAAGCGATTTTTTTGAACCTGAAATAATCAGCAAAATAGGAGCTAGGCATATATACATGAATTTTATTGCAGAGCCTAGTTTGGTTATGTTTTGTCGACAAACAGCTATAGATATGGGTTTGTTTGATGCAGACTTAAAACAGATTTGTGATTACGAATTTTTTTTGCGTATGGCCTCACAATATGGTTTACGATACATTCCCGAGAAGTTAGCTTCATTCAGAATCCATAGCCGTTCAACCACCGAAAAAAACGTTCATTTACAAGCCTCCTTTGCCAACAAGTATCTTGAGATTCCACTTTTAGTAATAAAACTGTTAAGTGATAAAACCTTTATTAATTTCAGGAAATATTTATCTTATGTAGACAAGCTCCGCTTAAGCTGGTTTGTAAAATTTAAATTATACCAAGCCAAAAAAGCTGCTAAAAATACTCAGGAAAGAGAGATTTATACCGACTTTATTAAAAAGTACGAGCCTTTTAATTATAAAACATTTCAAATACCTTTTTTGGCACTTTTAAATAGGTTATTTTAATACTTTATTCCGTTTTTTCATTCGCCACAGTCAGTTTTTATCGCTCAAATTAATTTTTGAAAAACAAAGAAGCAATAGGGTCTACTAAAAAAAGAGGAAGTCTTTAAAGCAATTATATTCATAGCTCTATTTAAACCGATTTGTTCGGTAAAATTTTATTTAAGCGAGAACTTGTATTATTTTTTCGGCCAGTTCAATACCAATTCTTTCCTGGGCTTCGTTGGTTGCGGCGCCAATATGGGGCGTTAAAGATATTTTTGGATGTTGCAGTATGGTTTGGCTGGGTGTTGGTTCATTTTCAAACACATCCAAGCAGGCATGTGCTACATGTCCGCTGTTTAATGCGTCAATTAAATCGTTTTCATTTATTACACCACCTCGTGCGGCATTAACCAACACAACCCCCTTTTTCATACTTTCCATTTCTTTCTTCCCTATTAGATTACCACCCGGAACATGCATACTTATAAAGTGGCTGTTTTTTAATAATTCTTCAAAGGAAACGGTAGTTATTTTTACCTGAAGGGGTGCGGCTACTCCGTTAATATGCAGGTTTATATTGGCTTCTTTCACGTAGGGGTCGTATGCCAGTACTTTCATCCCTGTTCCTAAGGCAATTCTGGCAAGGCTTTGCCCGATTCGTCCAAAACCAATAATTCCAAGGGTTTTCCCGCTTAGCTCTATTCCTTTGGCGTATTTCTTTTTTAGCTCATCAAATTTGGTATTTCCGTGCAGGGGCATTTGCCGGTTGCTATCATATAAAAAACGAACAGCGTTATATAAATGAGCAAATACCAGTTCGGCTACCGAGTTGGAAGAAGCTGCCGGGGTGTTAATTACCTGTATTCCTTTTTGTTTGGCGTATTCCACATCAATATTATCCATGCCCACGCCACCGCGGGCAATTACTTTTAAACCCGGACATGCATCAATTATATCTTTTCGTACCTGAGTAGCACTTCTCACCGTAAGCGCTGTGTAATTATTCTCGTTGATTGCTTGGGCCAGTTTATCCTGACTAACTTTTTCGGTTATTACCGTAAACCCTGCATCTTCGAGCATTTTTTTACCTTGCTCATCAATGCCATCGTTGGCTAAAATTTTTTTGCTCATGGTTTTTTATCGGGCGAATTTTTTTTCAAACTCTTGCATGGCTTCTACCAATGCCTGAACACTTTCGATGGGCAATGCATTATATAAGGAAGCGCGGTAGCCACCCACATCGCGGTGTCCTTTAATACCGCTTAAATTTCGTTCTTTGGCTAGTTTATCAAATTCTGCTTCGTATTCGGGTTTGGTAGGCAGAAAGCACACGTTCATAAAGCTGCGATCTTCTTTCTCTACGGTTCCGGTAAAGCAGGAGTTTCGGTCAATTTCATTGTAAAGTAACTCGGCTTTTTTGCGATTTAGTTCTTCTATCCAGGCAATTCCTCCGTTTTTTTTGAGCCAGCGTAAAGTAAGCATGGTTACATATACCGGAAAAACGGGCGGTGTATTAAACATGCTTTCGCCTTTAATGTGCGTTTGGTAATCGAGCATGGAAAGCATTTTTCGGGTGTTTTTCCCCAGAATATCTTTTTTAACCATCACCATGGTGCTGCCGGCGGGGCCCATATTTTTTTGCGCACCGGCATATATCAGCGAAAAATCCTTGGCATTTACCTTGCGGCTGAATATGTCTGAACTCATGTCGCAAACCAGAGGAACCGGACATTTAGGAAAGGATTTCATTTGGGTGCCGTAAATGGTGTTGTTGGAAGTGCAATGAAAATAATCGGCATCGGCAGGTATTTCGTAATTTTTTGGGATATAGGTAAATTTTTTGTCTTCTGAAGAAGCAAGTACCTTTACGTTGCCAATAATTTTGGCTTCTTTAATAGCTTTGCTTGCCCACACGCCGGTATTAACGTATGCGGCGTAGCCGTTTTCGGTTAACAAGTTGTACGGAACCATGGCAAATTGCAGGCTGGCGCCTCCTCCCAGATAAAACACGTCGTATTCATCGCCTACTTCAAACAGGTCCTTCACCAGTTGCCTGGCTTCGTCCATAACCGCGATATAGTTTTTGCTTCGATGTGATATTTCCAGAAGCGAAAGATTCAGGTTGTCAAAATTAAGGCAAGCTTGTGAGGCCTCCTGTAAAACCTCGGGTGGCAGTATACCCGGACCGGCGCTGAAATTGTGAACTTTTGGCATAGAGTAATAAATTGCGGGACTAATTTAAGTAAAAATACACTTGCTTTAATTTCTATAGGCTTATTATTTTAAGTTCGTTATTAGCAAGCGTGAGGATCAGAAAGTTTTTGTGTTTTTCCCATGATTTTATGTTGCTTTCTACAGTTTTTCCTTTTGTATCAAATAAGGTGTACAGGTTGTTTTCTTCGGTTAAAAAATAGTTTCCGGGTTCAATTCGTTCGGGTTCTTCTTCGGATATCAAAATGGTTTCTGCCTTGGTATTAATTACTTCAAAACCCTTTGTGCTTTCCACAACCGCAAAACCATTAACAAAGTCATTCGCTTGAAAGTATTTAATGGGTATAGCGAGATTCATCTTGTTGTCTAAAAAACCGTACTTATTTTTTTTGCGCACGCGCATGAGTCCGTTTGCAGGAAAGTGTATTTCTTCGTACTTAAAATCAACCAGTAGTTTTCCGTTTAAGTCCATCAGCGATTGCTGATTTTTTTTAATCAGTTTGAGCAGTTGTCCGTTAGTATATTGCGGGGCTTCCAATTCTTTCACAAAGTCGTAGGCAATATCGCTCAGGTAACATCCGTCTTCTTTACCTGAATAAAAACCGTATTGGTTATTTTTCACTACCACAAATAGGGCATTGCTTGCACGAAGAATTTGATCGAATAGAGGAGGGGTTAGTTTTTTTCCGTTTGATTTAATGAGTCCGTATTTGCTACTGCTTTTATACACAGCCAAGCCATATTCCGAAAAATCGGAAAGCCACTCAAATTCGGCTTTGTGAGTGTAACCGCCCAAACTAATGAAACCAAATTTGTTATCTTGTTGGTAAATGGCAAAGCCGTTTTTAAAGTCGCTTAATTTTTCAAAGGTTGGTTCTAGCACTATTTTTCCGTAGGTATTCATGGCACCGTAAAAACCGTTTTTTTTAATAACGTATACGTTTCCATTTACTTCGTTTATTTCTTCAAAATAGTCGCTTTTTCGGTCTCCCAAACGGTCAATCAAATACCATTTATTTTCTGATTTAACGGGCGCCAATCCGTTTACAAAAGGCATGGCTTCGGCAAATTTCTTTTGCAGCACGTTTTTATTTTCTTTATTTATGTAGTAGCTGGAATCGTTTTTCTGAACTACAGCCAAGCCTTCCAAAAAATCGCTTGCATCTTCGTATTGCGGTGAAATCCGGATTTTTCCGCTGCTGTCTGCGTAGCCTATAAGCTCATTCAATACAACAGGTATAAAGGTTATTTTATTGAGTTCAATTTCTTTCAAAATTTCGTTTTTAAAAGGGAAGGAAGGATATTTTTTTATGAAATTATTGAGTTCGGAATTGTTGTAATTATTAACCGACAAGGTAAACAGTAGTTTCCAGGCACTATTGTATTGGGGCGCTTGGGGGTATTTTTTTACAAATTGATACAAGCCCTCGGTATTTTTTTGTTTTTTGTATATATCCAGCAATCCTTGGTAAGCATCGTATAGATAATTACTTGCGGGGTATTTTTCTATGAAAAGTATGTACGATTCTGCGGTGGCCGGTTCCGTAGTTTCCGTGAAAAGTTGTTTATCGTAAGCGGCTTTTGCTTTGCCGATGAGTGTGCTTTGCGGGTGTGTTTGAATAAAGAGCAAAATGCTATCGGCGGAGGAGGCAGAAACGGCTTTATTGAAGTCTAACTCGTCCCTGCTTTCAGTTGCTTCCAGAAGATATTCATGTTTGGTTAAGTAGTAAAGCCGGAGGTAGTTGTTGAAGCAGGGAGCCTCGTTTTTCCGAATACAATAAAGTAGTTGCTTAAAAGAAGCCGTATCAATGAAATCGCGAAACGAAGCACTATCGGTTTTAAAACCGTGAATACTTCCGGTTTTTTTAGATGTTCCGAGGTTGTTAAAACCCAAACTTAACATAATAGCTGCGCTGTCGGGATTATGAAAAGGATGGTAAGGCCTGTTATACAGATAGGCTAAACCCAAGGCTGCCTGTGCTTTGTATGAACTGCCAAGTTGGGCATAAAACAACTTTCTGGCCAAATAATAGTCGTGTATACTGAGAGCTTGATAGGCTTTGTTTATTTTTTTTTGGGCGAGCAAGTTATTGCTTAGGCCACCTAAAAAAAGTAAGGTTGCGCTTAGTATGTTTGCAAATATTAATTTGTAATTCAACAAAAAATTACGGCAAAATTAAATCTTTGAACTAAATTTAGGCCATGTTTACACCGGGTAGAATTTTATTCACAATTTTATTTGCATCACTATTTGTATCTTACCTAATATGGAGCTACCGAAAAGACAGGGAGTGGAGCAAGTTACAGTACAAAAAATCATGGCTTGTTTTAGTGGGGTTATTAACATTTTTGTTGATACTATTTTTAATTGTTAAAATGCGCAAATTCTTTTAATTCGCCGATTTTTTTTATAGTTTTGTAGGCATAATTTTAAAATATGTCAATGAGAAAAATAGCGGCATTTTTTATTCTGACTTTTTATGTTGGTGTAACCAATGCGGGTGTAATTATCATTGAAGGAAAATATCAAAACAAGAATTTATTTGTTCAGAATTTTTTTGGAAATAGTGGTGTTGGTTTTTGTGCACAGGAAGTTAAGGTAAATGGCAGAATAACAACCGACGAAACAAACTCCAGTGCTTTTGAAATAGATCTGGCTGCTCTTCAGCTTAAGTTTGGTGAAAACGTGGTAGTAGAGATTTATCACAAAGACGGTTGTGTTCCTAAAATATTAAATCCGGATGATTTAAAGCCCAAGCCAACTTTTGATGTGTTGGCCATAACCGTGTCCGAAACAGGTCTTTTAAAATGGACTACTCAGAACGAATCAGGCTCTTTGCCTTTTATCATAGAAACTTTTAAGTGGAATAAGTGGGTGCCTGTAGGTGAAGTAAACGGAAAAGGAACTCCCGGGGTAAACGAGTATGCTTTTCAAGTGGCCATGCACAGTGGGGCCAATAAATTCAGAGTTAAGCAAAAGGGTAGTGATGATATGCCAAGGTACTCCAAAGATGTTAGCGTAAACTCAAATTCGCAAAAGCCATCGTTTGCACTATCAAAAAATAAATCAATTGATTTCAGTGCCGAAACAGCTTATGAAGTATACGATGCCTACGGCGTTGTTGTAAAAAAAGGTTTTGGCAAAATGGTGAGTATCGACAATCTTAAAAAGGGTACTTATTACCTATGTTATGATAACGATGTAAAGGAATTTTCTAAGTAATCAAGGCTTTTAGCTCGTTTAATATCATTGACGTGGCCCCCCAAACAATTTCGCCCTCTATTTCAAAGTAGGGGGCTTTTATTTTTTGCTGATTGCTCAAAAAACCTTCCTCGTTGTTTTTTATAGGAAGCATTTTTTTAAGCTCGCTAACGGATAGTAAAATAATGCGCAAAACCTCCAATTTGTTTGCCATTAAAACAGGTTTTTTTTGTGGACAATAAAAAACATAAGGTTCCACATAATATTGACTTACAGGGATGTACAGCGGAGTGAGTTTTCCAAGTAATATGGCTTCATTATCAAACCCTATTTCTTCCCTGCATTCTCTTATGGCAGTATCTTCTAGGCTTTTATCCTGTAGGTCCTGTTTCCCTCCCGGAAGTGCAATTTGCAGACTGTGGCTGCTCATGGAAGCCGTTCTTTTTATAAGGGGAATGTAAATTTCATTATCCACTTCGTGGAGGAGTATGGCCACCGCCGATTTTTTATGCGGGAACTTATTTAGCCGGCTCATATCGAATATTTCTCTGTGAGGAGGTGCCAACTCGTACTGCACGGAAGTTCCGGGTAGTTTAGATTGGAGACGTTTCTTTATATGTTCAATTACCGGATGCATGCAACAAAAGTACAATATCGCTGTTATTTGTAAGCAAGCGTTTATTGCCTACCTTTGTGTCCCTTTTAAAGATATGGCCCATATACAATTAAATAGCATAGAAGAAGCCTTAGAAGATATAAAAGCAGGTAAGGTAGTGATAGTGGTTGATGACGAAGATAGAGAGAATGAGGGGGATTTTATATGTGCTGCCAGGTACGCTACCCCCGAAATAATAAACTTTATGGCAACCCACGGCAGGGGGCTTATTTGTGCCGCTTTAACCGAAGAAAGAGCCAGAGAATTGAAACTGGAAATGATGGTAAGCGCCAATACCTCTATGCATGAAACAGCCTTTACGGTATCCATCGATTTGCTTGGGCATGGTTGCACCACCGGTATATCGGCTCACGACCGCAGTAAAACTATCAGGGCATTGATAGACCCCTCTTTTTCTGCTGCTGATTTTGGGAGGCCGGGGCACATATTCCCACTGAAAGCCAAAGAAGGAGGGGTATTGAGAAGAACAGGCCATACCGAAGCAACGGTTGATTTGGCCAGATTGGCAGGTTTAGAACCCTGCGGAGCCTTGGTAGAAATAATGAACGAAGACGGAACCATGGCCAGGCTTCCTGAACTGATACAAATTGCCGAAAAATTTAATCTTAAAATAATCAGCATTAAAGATTTAATAAGTTACAGGCTTGCCAAAGAAACCATTGTGGAACGTGTAGTAGAGGTAAACATGCCTACCGTTTACGGTAATTTTGAGTTAAAAGCGTATAAAGTAAAAACAACAGGCCAAGAGCATTTGGCTTTGATAAAGGGAAGTTGGGAGCCCGGAGAGCCTTTGCTTGTACGTGTTCACTCCAGTTGTGTTACCGGTGATATATTTGGAAGTTGCCGCTGCGACTGCGGGCCACAATTACACAAGGCTATGGAAATGGTAGAGAAGGAAGGAAAGGGCATTATTGTATACATGAACCAAGAGGGAAGAGGAATAGGTTTAATGAACAAGTTAAAAGCCTACAAGTTGCAGGAGCAGGGAATGGATACCGTAGAGGCTAATCTGGAGTTGGGTTTTAAAATGGACGAGCGAGATTATGGTATTGGAGCACAGATATTGAGAGATTTGGGTGTTTCAAAAATAAAGTTGCTGACCAATAATCCCAGAAAAAGGGCCGGTTTAATAGGATACGGACTTGAAATTGTTGAGAATATTCCTATTGTAATTGAAGCCAACCCACACAACAAAAAATACTTGGATACCAAAAAAAATAAGATGGGACACAAGATGTGATTATTATTAACAAAAATTAACATATCTTAAAGTGTTGATTATCAGTTTTTTTTTTTTTTTTCAAGAAATATCCTAATTGCTTTATTGATAATTTTTATGTATTTGCGATATTTGCTCACACTTTCAAATCTATCTGCTGCAGCTTTAGGTTTCTAAGAGGATTTTTTGTGCTTTGTTGTTAAAGTGCAAGGGAGAAACTGAAACGCCTATTTAAAGGGAGTAGGGTAATTATTAAAAATGAATTATTATGAAAAAGGTCGCATTTATTTTAGTTTGTTTACTCATCAGTGTTTCATTCTATTCGAAAGAAAAAGTTAAAATATCTATAATACAGAAGGGTAGTAAAGACGGCGCGCATTATGATTACGTGGGAGAGACCCACGATGGAAATAATCATACTTTAAAATGCTTGAGGCCGGGAACTATAAAGTGTGGGTGGTCTACACCATTTCGGGTTGTTGGTTCGAGTGGAAAAGAATACAATTCAAATGAAATGTATGATCTTGTTATCAATAAAGTGAGAGAATACTTTTCTGCCAATGAGAGAAAAAATATGAATGAAAAATTTTATTTCGACGGAATACTTGTACATATAGTTGCTAAAATAGACAAAGACAATGAGTTAGACCTTAAAGCTGATATTGTTAGTTTTGAGATTGATTAATATTATTTCTGAGGTATTGTTAAAGCGATTCAATTATTATTGGATCGCTTTAATTTTTTTCATGTCGTTTTCATTAAATTCTCAAATAGTCTGCGATTCTCATATTGTCGGAGTAACTGAGAGATTTAAGGGTTTGGAAATAAAAGACACTTACTTAAAAAAAGATTCTATAAACTTTTATTTACTTTTAAAACACAAAAAAAATAGTAATCTTTTTTTGTTGTATAAATATTCGGTTCATAATAATCGTGCTTATAAAATTAAAGTTGAAATAAAAAATGAAAAACTATTATCAGATGATGACGAAATTTTAGACTTTGCATATAGTCGTAAAAATGACTTGTTAGCTATACTAACATGGGATAATTTTTTCATTATAAATTGTTCGACAAAAAGAATGGAAGTTTCCGTTGGAATTAAAAAATATCAGAAGATATATAGTTTGGATGATACTACTTTCCTTTTGGTAAGAAATTACAACTTTCACCCATCTACCGTAACAGACCAGTTTGTTCTTACCACCATAAATACAAAAGGATTGGTTATAGAAACAAAGGCTATTGACTACAAACATGACATTCCTTATACAATGCTTGTTAATAAGTTTATTGATGTGTATGAAGACAAGATAATATATTCCAAAACAACAGATTCTAAAATTTATTTTTTGAATAAAAAATTAGAGTTAACGGATAGTTTGTGCTTTATGGAGGATTTGTTCTCTAAAAACGTGTTCTCATATGATGAGAAAGATGTTTCTTTTAGGTACAGAACAGCGCAAGAGGTTTATGTAAATTTAAAAAAATATGATTCATTAAACTATAGAATAGAAAAAGTATTCTATAATACCTTAAATTCGATTCTTGTTTCGTTGAAACCTCCGGGCACTTCTTTTCATAAGAGAATATTAGTTCTTTTGGAAAGAAAAAATGATAAATTTGTTATTCAAAAAATATGGGACTGGAATTCAAGCTCCATATATGATTGCCATTCCAATTTAAATTTTACTTATTCTTTAAATAATTTAATAATAAAAGATTACAAAATATACCAAACAAATTTTGAGGTTAATAAAAAATTGTATAACAGAAATATCGAGGATGTTTATGATTATTTCTCATACAGAAAAAAAAATAAAGTTTGTATCTATAGCTTTTCTTTTTCTAATTAGTACGCTTTGGTCTCAGAAGTTTGAATTGAAGAATCATTATGATAAACCATACATATTAAATTTTGATAAAAAAAAGGAGATTGTAATTGTTTTTGCATTGCCAGTTTCATGTTTGTATTGCTTTGAAAGAATATTTCATTTTTTTAATTCCTACAGTGTCAAGTTTGCTGTAGTATCTACTTCTAAAAAAACATTAAATTCAAAAAAGAGAACTAAGGAAAAATTTCAGAAACTTTCAAAGAAAAAGATAAAAATTTTATTTGAAGAAATTGATGTTGAGGATGATTATTTGAATAAAATCAAAAATGAAGGAATCTTTGAGTATTTTAAAATTAGCAAAACACCGGAAATAGTTATTCACAAAAGAGATTCTTTGATTAAACTCGATTACGATGTAATTTTTGATTCTGATAATAACATTAGTCAAAAGTTTAAAGACTATTTTATTTCAAAGAACAGATTTTAAAATTCCTTTATCAGTTCCATCGCCACATAGTTCTCTTCAACCGGTAGGGAGTTCCTGCAGTAGTTTAGTTTATCGGCAATTGGGTTAGGATAATTGTAGGTTATCTCAAACCCTAGCTTTTCAAAATATTCCGGAATAATGCATACCAAAAAAAGTTTTTTCCTGGCCTTTTTTATAAGTTCTTGCGTAAGCGCTTTGCCCACTCCTTTGTTCCTTTCGGGTTCAATTACGCCTAGCGAACAAAGTTCGCTGCAGTTTTCATATTCTCGTATACGACCAAAGCCTATGAGCCGATTATTTTTTACAGCTACCAAAAATTGTTCTGCTGATAATTGCCTGCTGTCGAGTTCAAATAGGGAAATGTATTTTTTTATCTCTTCAAATTGAAGTGAAGTGCAGGGTTGGATAATAACATTTAGGGGTAAAACAGTATTCATGTTTATCTGCTCAGGTATTGAGCGGCTTCTTCTCCAAAAAGCTTACGCCCATCTTTATATACTGTAATAAAGGCATCGGTTATACCAAGCGACACGGCTTCATCCTTTAGCTGTTTGGCGAATTTTGCTTCCTTAAAATTTCCAATGGTGTATAAATACAAACCGTTTAATACTTTATTTTCAATAGGCCAGTTTTTTATGGCGTTGTATTGTGCGGCTACTTCGTTAGGAACTTGCTTGCTGTATGCGCCAATTTGTACTTTAAAACAAATTCCTTCTTCGTCGGTTTTAATTCCGTTCTCTTCGGTTGCTTGCGGATAAGACGTTATGTTGTTTTTAAACGGGGCAACGGTAGGAGCCGGAATAGCAACAGGCGCCACCTGAGCGGGAGCAAGTGTGGCGGCTACAACAGCAGGAAAAACAATAGGGTTTTCGGGCTCGAGTTTTATATTCAGGTCGCTGTTTTGCCTGTCTTTTGCTTCATTGTAAGAAATTCTTTTTCCGTTTAAGTAGGCTGTTACAAAGGCATCTCGGATACCTAAAGAAACCACCTTGTTTTTATCGGTTACCAAACGCTCGGTATTGTTATAAATACCGGCTGTGTAGCGATACAGTCCGTTTGCCAGCCTTTCGGTGTATATGGGGCTGAGGTTACTTAATTTTTCTCTACTGATGGCTTTTGAGTAAACGCCAATTTGAACGGTATACAGCAGATTTTCGGTTTTTTCCAGCTCTTTGGTAACCACCACCGGAGTTTCAGGCTCTACCTTGGCCGGAACGATGTTTACCGGGCTTACATTTTCGGTTATACCGGCACTTGCCGGCGCCGAAGTGTTAATGCTTTTTCCTTCGTTTCCTAATATTTCCAGCGCTTCGTTAATGCTTATTCGTTTTCCGTTGAAAAAGGCTACTACAAAAGCGTCGGGGTATCCGTTTCTGTTTAAGTCGTTTTTAACGGCGGTAGCATTTTCAATTTTATTAAAATTTCCGGCAGTGTATCGTATAAAGCCGTTTCCGGTGCTTTCTCCGTTTACCGGTGTTAGTCCGCGGAAGGAGTTATTGGGCACCGGATTTCTAAATGCGCCAATTTGTACTCTGAATACCAGTCCGTCGGGTATTTTGGCGTCAATAGGAATGGGTTTTGCATCGGAGTAGGCTGTTTTGTTGAGCACTTCCAGGCCTTCAACCCTTGCAATTACTTTGGTTCCGGTAGTAGTCTCTGCATTACTATTGCTGTTTGGAGCTTCATTTGTTTTAGGCTCGGCTGTTTTTGTTTTGGTATTAGCAGCTACTGTTTCGTTTTTAGGAGGTTTGGTGTTGTTTTCCTTTACGTTATTGCTATTGGCATTATTGTTTTTATTGTTACTGTTATTGGAGGCGAGGGTGTTTTTTTCTGAGTTGGTTTCTTTGGGGGTTGTATTCTGGTTGTTGGTATTATTGTTCTTAGCAGTATTGGAAACCAAATTGTTTTGATTGTTTGTATTGGAAGGAATATTAACTTGAGAAACGTTATTTTTGGGTTGCGCTGAGGCTAAAACATCTTCTTTATTTATGAGCACATTCAGTTGAACGGCTGCCGCATGAGCAGTTTTAGCGGCCAGCGAAACCAAACGGATTTTTTCACTCATGTTACTTGTTTGAGTAGATTTAACCAGCAGTGATTTTGCCTGACTATTCAGCGAAACTATATTGTTTTTGATTTTGTTCTCTTCTGCATTTAAGTTTTTTGGAATAGCATTTTTTCCGGTTTCGTACTCTAAATTATAGGCATTGGTTAAAGCAGTAAGTTCGTTGTATAACTTGTTTTGAAGTTGTTTTTGTTGGGCGCTTTGTTCAGGACTGAGAGCAGCTTGCCCGCTTATGTTATTAAAGGTAGGTTCTTTAACTACATAATTGGGAACATGATTTTTAAGTTCGTTTATGAGTTTGTTTTGTCGGCTAAGCAAATCGGCTTCTTCTTCTTCGGCATTGCTTATAGCACCTAACTTAGCGGAATTATTTTTTATAGCGTTAGCTTCTTCTCTCAGTGCAACTGTCTGTTTTTTCCCGGATTCAATTTCGTCTTGTTCTTCTTTTAGGCGGTTGTACACATCGGGTTTGGTATTTTTAAGAGCGGCAAGCATATCATTTATGGCGTTTTTATTAGCATTATAGCTTGCTTCGTTATATTGGTACGCTAGTATGGCAGCTTCCGTTTTTTTGGCTATGGCTTTCTTTTCTATTTCTTTTGCCTGGTTGAGTAATTCTTCCCTCTCAGCTCCCGTTTTTTCGGCTGCATCATTTTTCATATTGGTAGCGGTTTCGTTCAAATTATCTGCCGCATCATTGTATGAATCTATTTTATTTTTCATTTCAGCCGCACTTACTGATGTATTGTTGTTTTGATTACTTGCATTGGCCGCTACGCTTTCATTAAATTTTATATAATCGCTCTCCAATGTTTTAAGAGATTCTAGTGAATTATTTTTCATGGAATTGGCCTGGCTATTGCGCAGGATAATATCATTTTCCTTAAAGTAGCGGTTAATGTTGTTGATTCCGGTGTCTTTGTGATTTTCGTAGCTCAAATCAACCGCAAATACGGTATTAGCTTTTTCATTACCTACGGGATTAGCCGGTGTGTTGGTATTTTTTTGTGTATTTACGGCATTGCTGTTTGTTTGGTTGTTATTTTGATTGTTTACTTTGGTTTGGTTATTGGAAGCTACGTTGTTGTTTTGGGAATTGTTATTGCTTTCTGTTCCGGTGTTAGTTTGTTTGTTGTTTTCGTTAGTTGGTGAAGAAACATTATTGTTTTTGTTAGTTGCTGCAATAGCTTCTTTTTGAGCAACAGATTCGGCAAGTTTGTTGTATTCGTTAATTGCTTCGGTTTGTTTTTTAACCAAATCGGCCGCAATTTGTAGTTTATCGTATTCTCCGGAGGCGCTGTTCAGTTTCATTTTCAGGACATCCGCTTCGGTTTGTTTTTTCTGGGCTACAGCCAACTGGTTTTTTAATTTTGGATCGCTTATGTTGCTGTTTTTGAATTGTTCTTCCAGTTTTGTAATCTCGTCTTGGTTGGCATTGCTCAGGCTTTGATAGGCGGCATTTTTAGATTTTATCAATTGGGTTAATTCTTGATTGATTTTAGCAACTTCTTCCTTCAAAACCTGATCGTTGGTAATGTTAACGGAATTATTTGGCTTATAAGTGGCCAAGGTGTAATCGGGGTCATATTTTTTTAATAGTTCAACGGCCTCTTGCTGTTTGTTTAAAGCAATTTGTTCTTTTTCTTCCGCATTGCCCAGATTTCCGATTTTGGCTGAGTTATTCGACATAGCTGCCGCTTCTTCGCGAAGGGCCTTTGCTTGTTTTAGGTTGGTTTCCGCTTCGGCTAAAAGCTCTTTGGCTTTTTCGCTTTGGTTGGAGGGAGCTTTCCCTGAATTAGCCATGCCCAGGATATTTTGTTTATTCACCTCAAATTTTTCGTTAGCAATTTTTCCGGAGGCAGCAGAAGCTTCTATTTGTTTTTTTTCTGATTCTTTTTCCAGTTCAATAGCTTCGTCAATTAGTTTGGTTTTTTCGGCTCCTACTTTAGATTTAGCTTCGTTTCTTTTGTTTTGGGCTTGGGCGGAGAGCTCATCAGCTTTTTTCAGCAATTCATCAGGGTCATCCGATTTTTTTGGAGTGCTTACTGTGGCCGTTTTTATATTTTCTTCAGCTTTTGTAATGGTTTCTTTGAGTTTGTTCTGGAGTGCATATGCTTCATTTAACTGTTGGTCGGCCTCAATCTTCTTTTCCTGAGAAGCCGGATTACTATAGCTATTAAAATTAAAAAATTGATTGTCGGCTTGGGTTAGTGAATTTTTAATTTGTTGAATTTGATCAACCGTTTTGTTTGGATTGTCTTCCGTAATAGGTTTAAGACCTGTGTTTGGTCCGCCGGCAAGTTGGGCGGCTGCTTGTTGTTTGTTGAGTTCATTAATACGGACATTGTTATTAGCCAAGGTTTGTTGGTTTTGTTTTTTAAGGGTTTCTAAGTTTTTAATTTCAGTTGTAATATTTTTTTTGGCGGCAGGATTAGTTTCTTTGGCTAATAGATTTTTTTGAAGGTTAATTTGCTTATCTATGTCTTCGTTATACTGTTGGATAACGCCATTTGCCGAGGCGATGCTGTTGGGATCGTTTCGGTCGGAAACGTTTGTTTTCCCGTAATATTTTTCTTCCAATTGTTTACTGCTGACAATAAGGTCTTTCTGTTCTTTATCGCTTCCGGGGCTTTCGATGGGTTTAGCAATATCTTCCGTTTTAATTTTATCGGCAGCCGCAATTTGGTTTTTTAGTTTATTTACTTCATAGGTTAGTTTTTCTTCTTGCTTTTGTGAAGCTGCCAAATTAGCTTCTTTCTGACGCAAGCTTTCGTTAAGTTCATTTAAAATATTTTTTATTTCTTCTTTTTCCTTTTTCTTTTTAGCCTTTGCTAAATCATTTTCGGATTCATTTATATCGTTTTTTATGTCGCGTATTTCATTTATTATTTTATTGGAATTAGCGCCGGCAAGGCTGAGTTCATTTTCTTTTTCAGCCACTTCGTTTTTAACTTGGGTATAAAAATTTTCAGATTCGCTCTTTTGATTTGCAAGCTGCTCCAGTTGTTGCTGGATGGAGTTAATTTTGTTTTTGCTTTCAGGTGTATTTCCTTTGGCTGTAGCTATTTTTTCAAGTGTTTCTACATATTCTTTATTTAAATCAGCTTCTTGTTTTTTTCGCTTGGCATCGTTTTCCAGGGCTTTGGCGTATTTAAGTATTTGGTCGGCTACCTGTAAATCGTTTTCAGCCTCCTGCAGCAGTTTGTTGGCATTATCAATGGCATCTTTTTGTTCGGTTTTATCATCAATTAATTGAGCGTTTTGTAATTTTTTCTGAGCATCTTTCAACTGCTCGGCCGCAGCTATTTTTTTGCTTTGTCCCAGTTCAAAAGCATCTTTGGAATCTTGGTTTAGTATGGCGGCTTCTTTGGCGCTTTCTTGTGCGTCCATTTTAGCCATACTCAGCAACTGGGAGTTATCCATACCGCCGGTGGTTGGTTTTGTTTGATTTTGCTTAGTTTGGTTGTTGTTTTGTTTGTCGGAATTTGGGTTATTGGTAATACTGGGGTTATTGGTAACCACCGCATTGGTTTGTTTATTTTTATTGTCGTCCGAATTATTATTTCCGGAGGAGGCGATGCTTTCGTTTGTTAAATTATTTTTTCCTTCGTTGGGATTTAGTTTTGCTTTTTCTTCTATGAGTTTAAGATATTGGAGGTAGTTATCATCTCCGGGAGCCTCTTCAAAATTATTGATGATTTTGAGCACTTTGTTTTCGTAGGTAATGGTTTGTTTAAAGGGTTTGCCGATGGTGGCCACTGGCAGGCTGATACCTTGAGATTGTGTTGGTAAATCGGGTGTTTCAACGGTATAAAGCAATTTAGCACCGTTGGGTACACGCAGCAAAAAGTTTCCGTTATCTTCGGCTAAAAATGTACCTACATCTTCTCCGGTGGAAATATTTTTGATATGAATTTTACTGTTTACACTTTGCTTATAGTGTTCTTTGGCGACGGTTCCTTTGATAATTACAAAGTCTATAGGCCTTCTTTCGGTTCTGATTTTAAGCACATCAATTTTTCCCGGAGGGGTGTATCTACCGGTACTGAAAAAGGCGAATTTTTCGAGCGAATCGGTTACGTATAAATAGTCGTCATCAGGAGAGTTTATTGGAAATTCAAGATTTTTTGGGGTGGTCCATGATTCTGTTTCTTCGTTATACGTAGTTTTAAAAATGTCGTACCCTCCCATGCTGTTGTGCCCTTTACTGGCGAAATACAGTGTTTTTCCGTTCGGGTGAATAAAGGGGTAATCTTCGTCAAACTCTGTATTAATGGCATCTATGGGCACAGGTTTACTGAAACTTCCGTCGGCCATTTTTACTTTGTAAAAAATATCTTTCCCGTTTTTACCACCTTCTCCATAACTGCTGAAGTATACTTTTTCGCCCGTACGGGGCATGTATAAAACAGATTTATCTTTTCTTTTTTTATCTGTTCCTGTTTTAAATTCATCGGGTTTAACAAGTAGCTTTCCTCCAACGGTTGCTAAATCGTAGCTTCTGAAATAGTCGGCCTCGTTTAGTTGTTTTTTACTGATAACCTCTAAATCTGTGAGGGCGCTTAAAAGTCTTTTTCCGTTTCCGCAAGCTCTTATTTCCCGGTCTACCTGAAGTTTTTTTTGGAGAGAGGACGGGGCCTCTTGTTTAAATTCGTTATAGTACCGAATGGCTTCATCAAACAAGTAATTAATGTGGTAAGCCTTACCCAAAAAAAATGTTACATCTTTTGGTAAATCTTTTCGGTTTATGTACGCTTGATTCAGATAAGAGAAGCTTTTTTTCTTATCGGGTTCTGCATAAATCATGCACACTCCCAGTCGGTAGTTAAATAAGGGATCGCGCGGGTTGTTGGAAACTAATTGAGCGTAATACTTGTATGCAGCTACGTAATCTTCCTCTTCAAAAAGTTGCTCTGCGTTTTTCTTTATTTCCGCTTCTGTTTGCGATTTTGATTCGTTTGCGTTAAAAAGCAATAGAACAACACAAAACAATCGTAAAAATTGAGTGTAATTAACTGATAATAAATTTAATAAGGTATTTAACCTTAAGTTCATAGAGTGAATAGTGGTAAAGTTACTAAAATATATTAATCAGATGCTTGTGCAAGGATAATTTCATAACAATTTAGTCTTGTTAACCTTTAATAAAACTTAAATAAAATATTATATATTTGTGCATTCTAACAAATTAACCCATAAAATCATGACAAAATCTTTACTTACTGCCGGATTATTAGTATTTGGCACCTTTGTATTCGCTCAAAATACAAAATCGTACTCCTTAAATCAAAACGACATTCAGATTGGAGGTTTGCCCAAGTCTGAGGCTTTTGCCAAGCCAAACGCTCAAACTTGCGACAGTATTTATACTGCCCCATGGACATCTCCTACAACAACTCTATTAGCAAGAACGGCTAGTACAGACACTTCCACTCCCGGTTGCAGTCCATTAGCTGGCTATGTTAATGGAACCAATTGTTACGGGGATAAAGAAAAGGCAAACTTTAATGCCGGTACCTTATATGGTTCTTTAAGTAATGCATCTGTGACTGCTGTTAAAGTTTTATTATATAGAAACGCTTCTATAGGAAGAGGTACACAGGGCGCAGCTTCTGCCAATATAGGTCTTAAGTTATATGGAGGTAATAATACATCAGGTCCTTCGGGTTCTGCACTTGTTACCAAAAATGATGCAATGACTGCTGTATTAGCATCTCATACAAATACTTCTATTAATGTGTTTTGGCATACTATTAACCTTTTAACGCCTGTTCAGGTTCCTTCTTCCGGCTTCTTTGCATCTATCGTAATACCTACAGGAACTCCTGCAGGAGATACGGCTGTTATTGTAGATCAGTTTCAGGCATCTCCCGGAATCGGTTGGGAATATTGGAGTGATAATACCTGGCATAAGTACAATACACCCGGAACTTGGCAATTTGACTGCAACATGGCTATTGTTCCTTACTATTGTTTTACTACATCAGGTGTAGGATTGTCTAAAAATCTAGGAATTGAAGAAAGCGTACAGATATTCCCTAATCCAAGCAACGGAAATTTGAAACTTCAGACATCTTTTATATCTCCCGAAAACTTAAACATTACTATTACTAATGCGCTTGGTCAGCAAGTAAAGTCCTTCAATAAATCTGCTATGATTGATATTATTGAAGTTGATTTAGGAGCACAGCCTGATGGTATTTATTTTGTGACTGTATCAAACGGTAAAGATAAAATGGTTCAAAGAATTATTTTGAACAAGTAAACAGAATTAGCTTTTTTCGCAAAATCAGAACCCCGCTCATGCGGGGTTTTCTATTTACCTTTAAATTTTATACATTTGGGGTATTAGAAAACATAAAATTAATCAAACAATGAAGAAAATTTTACTTACAGGCGGTTTATTGAGTCTTTTCGGTCTTTCTCTTACCGGACAGAATGCAAGAACTCATGAGCAACACCACATCCAGGTAAACACAAACGCTTTACCTGCCTCGGAGGTTTATAATAATAAGTTAAACTCCACCACCTGCGACAGTATCTATACTGCTCCGTGGGCTAATCCTTCAACTTCTATCACTATAGGAACGGCACTTAGTGATACCGCAACGCCGGGTTGCAGCCCTAAAGCCGGATATGTTAACGGAACTAACTGCTACGGAGATAAAGAAAAGGCAAACTTTAATACCGGTTCTCTGTATGGCTCATTGAGTAACGCTTCGGTTACGGCGGTTTCTGTTTTGTTATACAGAGATGTGGCCGCTAATGCCGGAACACAGGGTGGCTCCGGCGCCAGTGTAGGTGTTAAATTGTATGGAGGTAACAATACAACAGGTCCAAGCGGTTCGGCGTTGGTTACCAAATCAGACCCTATGTCAACCGTGCTGGCATCACATGTTAATACAAGTGTAGATTTCTTTTGGCACAAAATTACCTTGTTAACACCGGTTCAGGTTCCCTCTTCCGGCTTTTTTGCATCCATTGTAATTCCAATGGGAACTACTCCCGGAGACACTGCTGCCATTGCTGAACAGTATTCTGTTACAGCAGCTAATAATGTGGCTTGGGAGTTGTGGAGTGATAATTCATGGCATAAATACAATACGCCCGGAACGTGGCAATACAATGCCAATTTGGTTATAGTTCCTTACTATTGCTTCAGCACTTCGGGCGTTGGGCTTTCTAAGAACCTGGGTATAGAGGAGAGTGTTCAGGTATTTCCTAATCCTACCAATGGAAGCCTGAAATTACAAACCGCTTTCAATACCGTAGAAAATGTTACTATCACTATAACAAATGCACTTGGTCAACAGATTAAATCGTTAAATAAACTAACCATGGTGGAGATTATTGACGTAGATTTAAGTGCTCAGCCCGATGGAGTTTATTTTGTTACCGTATCTAACGGGAAAGACAAAATGGTTCAACGAATTATTTTGAATAAGTAAATTTTAGTTAACAAGAATTATCTTAAAAACCCCCGGCACAAACCGGGGGTTTTTGCTTAATTTACCTAAATTTGCGCACTTTGAATAGTAACCGCATTATAATTTTCATTTTTGCAATAGCCATAGGATTGGTTTCGTGCGATAATTTCAATAAGTTGCTTAAAAGCACCGATTACGATTTAAAGTATCAAAAGGCAAAGGAATATTACGAAAAAAATAACTGGACTAAAGCTTCCCAGCTTTTTGAAGAGCTTATTCCTGTAACAAAAGGAACGGAAAGAGCTGAGGAAGTTTATTTTCATTACGCCTGGTGCGAGTATTATATGGGAGATTATTTATTGGCCCAATACCACTTCAAAAATTTTGCCCGCCAGTTTCCGAATAGCAAGCACGCCGAAAGATGTTATTTCATGAATGCTCTTTGTTTTTACCATACCTCTCCTGAGCACCATTTAGATCAAACAAGCAGCGTAAGCGCCATTAAGGAATTTCAGACTTTTGTGGATAATTTTCCGCAAAGTAATTTGGTAGATTCCTGCAACCAATACATCGATTTATTGCGTATGAAAATTGAGAAAAAGGATTATGATATTGTAAAATTATATTATAAACTGGAAGATTATAAGGCTGCTATTGTAGCTTGTAAAACTTTTATAAAAGATTACCCTTCAAGTATTTACAACGAGGAAATGTATTACCTGATTATAAATTCCTACTACATTTTGGCAAAAAATAGCGTAATTAGTAAGAAGGATGAGCGATTACAAGGAGCCATGGAAAATTACGTTAAATTTATTGATTTATACCCCAATAGTTCGTACATTAGCCGCGCCGAAAGCGTTTATAACGCCTGCAAAAAGGAAAAAGATAAACTAAATCAAGATGGATTTTAAGAAAACAAACGCAAATCAGTCTATTGTTACCCGCGATATCAGAAAATTTGATGCGCAAACCGGTAATATTTATGAGGCTATTGCTATTATGAGCAAAAGAGCCAACCAAATCAGTACCGAACTAAAAGAGGAACTTACTTCTAAACTTCAGGAATTTGGTTCTAACAATGATAACTTGGAAGAAATATTTGAAAACAGGGAACAAATTGAGGTTTCCAAATTCTATGAAAAACTACCCAAACCCTCTTTAATAGCTGTTCAGGAGTTTTTAGAGGACAAGATATACTATAAGAATCCGACAAAGGTATCGGAATGATTTTTTGTAAAAATTGATTTTTGAGAATGGGCAGTAGCAGTACTGCCTTTTTCATTTATGTTGAAAGGAAGGAAAATATTAATTGGCATAACCGGAGGAATAGCGGCATATAAAATACCCCTTTTGGTTAGGCTATTAGTTAAAAGAGAGGCCGAGGTAAAAGTAATAATGACCAGCTTTGCCCGTGAGTTTGTATCCCCAAAAACTCTTTCTGTTTTAAGCAAAAACCAGGCACTTACAGATTTTTTTGATACCAATAACAACTGGAATAACCACGTTGATTTGGCTGCTTGGGCAGATGTGATGCTTATCGCTCCGGCCACAGCCAATACCATGGCTAAAATGGTTTCAGGTATGAGCGATAATTTACTTACTACCGTGTATTTATCTGCCACCTGTCCCGTTTTTATAGCACCCGCCATGGATTTAGACATGTACAGGCACGAAAGCACCAAAGCAAATCTGGATGTTTTAAGAAAGAGAAACCATATTATTATTCCTGCCGAGCACGGAGAACTGGCCAGTGGGTTGGTAGGAGAGGGGAGAATGGCCGAGCCGGAAACAATATTATCTCAACTGGAAAATTATTTCAAATCAAACCTTCCGCTTGCCGGAAAAAAGGCATTGGTAAATGCCGGACCAACTTATGAGGCTATAGACCCTGTTCGTTTTATTGGCAACAGAAGCAGTGGTAAAACAGGAATTGCAATTGCAGATGAATTAGCCAAAAGAGGAGCTGAGGTTACATTGGTTTTGGGACCAACTACGGAAAAACCTTTTTTTGATTCGGTAAAATGTATTCGGGTAGAGAGTGCCCAACAAATGTATGAAGCTTGTATAATGCACTTCCCTCAATCTGACTACTGTATATGCAGTGCGGCCGTTGCTGATTATAAACCCAAGCATGTGAGTGCAGATAAAATAAAAAAACAAGATGCCGATATGGCAATTAACTTGGAAAAAACGAAAGATATTGCAGCAGAATTAGGTAGGTTAAAAAAGAAACAAATACTGGTTGGATTTGCACTGGAAACAGTCAATATAGAGCAATATGCAGCAAAAAAGTTGAAAGAGAAAAATTTGGATATGATAGTGGCTAATGAAGCCGAACATGCTGAGGGAAGTGTTTTTGGAGCAGATACGAACCAATTTAAAATACTGGATAAAAACAATAATTTGGTTAATTTTGAGTTAATGTCTAAAGCCGATATGGCCGTTAAGATTGTAGATTATATGTTGCAACTGAGTTCAAACAAGTACTGATTCAATGAAAATTATTCGCATACCGTTTATTTTACTTTTTTTTGTTTGGGATTATACGTTTGCTCAGGAGCTTAACTGTCAGGTAACTATCAATGCCACTCAAATTCAGGGAACCGACATTAAGCAAATCACCGACCAAATGCAAAAGGTAATATTCGATTTTATGAATAATACCCGTTGGACCAAAGACAATTTTACTCAGCAGGAAAAGATTGACTGTTCTATATTTATAACCTTAGACCAAAGGCCTGCTACTGATTATTTTAGTGGTGCCATTCAAGTACAAAGTCGCAGGCCCATATACAAAAGCTCCTATTTTTCTACCGTGTTTAATTGGGACGATAAAGATTTTCAAATACAATTTCAGCAGTTTACGCAGTTAGATTTTAACTTGAATAACTTTCAATCCAACTTAACATCTATTTTGGCTTTTTATGCACATGTTATACTGGCAGTGGATTACGATACCTTTTCTCCGCTTGGGGGTACTGAGTATTGGCAGAAGGCTCAAATTATTGTTCAAAATGCACAAAATACGCCCGAATCAGGGTGGAGAAGCAACGAAAAAACGGTAAGAAACCGCTATTGGCTGGTAGAAAATGCCATACAACCACTTTTTCAGGGAATAAGAGATTGCATGTATTCGTACCATCGCAAAGGATTAGATATAATGCATGAAAACGTGGAGGAAGGGAGGGCCAACATACTAAAAGCATTAAGTTTGCTGAAGCCTGTTCAGGAAGCCAGGCCGGCATCATTTAACATGCAACTTTTTTTTAATGCCAAAAACGATGAGCTGATTAATATTTTTAAGGGAGCTTATCCTGATGAAAAGTCGGCCATTGTTGAACTATTGGGTGTTTTAGATCCATCAAATACCACTAAATACCTCAGAATAACCGGTGGCTAAAATTGCGAAAATACCTTTTAGTTCTACTCGTCCTTAAAGAAACTAAGTTTGCTCATGTTTATGATTTGAATATTACGGTAGTAAAAATGTAATATTTGCTCATAAGAATATCCTTCTTTACTCATTTTCATGGCACCCTCTTGGCACATTCCCAGTCCGTGGCCATATCCTCTCCCAATAAATAAAACGGAGTCTTCTCCCAGGGGTTTAATGCTGAAAAAGGTAGATTTTAATTGTAAATCTTGTCGTACCAACTTTAGAGGCACCTTAGCATTATTGGCTTCCAAATAAACCTTGCGTTGCTCTTGCTTAAAGTTAAGCGCAGTGTTTCTGGCTAAACTGTTTTCTACCGGATAATTGTGTTTTAGTTTTAAGTAAGTAAGCCAATCGTCGGTAGACATTTTTCTTTGCCAATGAGCATTAGGCATTTTAATACTGAAACTATCATTAACGCTTCTGAGGTAAGATGTTCTTGCTCCCCATACATCTTCGCTGTTAGCTGTTTGTCCGCCGCTGTTGCTGTGAAAAGCAGCTACAATTAAGTTAAGATTTTCATCTACCACAACCATGTTGGCAGTTGCTTTAACAGCTTCTCCTATTCGTTCGTTATCTTTCGGTTTTCCGTAATATACCTGGCAATGTACTTGGTCGCAGAGACTAAAACCTTCTAACACATGCTTGTTGAGGTGAGACAGAGCAAATGTTCTAGCCAGTATGGCTTGAACTTTGTAATACTCGATGCTTGAACGGCTTCCTGATTCAGCTTCGGTAACCCCTGCAATATATTTATCCAGTTCAACCTCGTTGATAATTTTAATATTACCCTCCCAGGGGGAAAAAATAAGACTTTGTTGATATATTCGGGGTTTTCTATCCGGATTTATCAAACGTATTTTTAGTTCGCTGGTGTTTTCGGAATGAAATTTAATATAGCGAAATTTTCCAATCATCTTTCCCGACTGATAAAGACAAATGCTGTCGTCTGCATAATGCAGTTTAAATTCGCTTTCTTCCATATCATTGGCAATGAGCGAACCATCACCAATTATTTTGTAGTGACCGAAGTTTACATTGATGCTGAGTTGACTTATTTTTAGATGGGTATATATCCGCACGTTTATATTTTCGGTAGGAATAAAAAATGAAATAAACGAGACTGCTGCGGTAACTATCAGTATTGTTTTTAAATAAATATGTTTAATATTTTTTCTTGTACTCATCTGTTTAAATCTTCCATAATTAATTGGGCAATTTTTTTTGAAGCACCTCCGCTGCCAAGCATTTCGCTTAATCGATTGTAGTCATTAAGCATATTTTGTTTATAGCGCTCATCAGATAGAATTTTTTTAAGTTCCTGTTCGATGCTAAGGTTGTTGCACTCATTTTGTATAAGTTCCTTAACACAGGGTTTATCTAAAATAAGATTTACGAGAGAAATGTATTTAACGTTAACCAGCTTTTTAGCGATGCTAAACGATATATTTCCTGTTTTGTAGCAAACCACCTGAGGCAAATTCATTAAAGCACTTTCCAACGTAGAGGTGCCTGATTTAATAATACCGGCGCAAGCGTAATTCATTAAGGCATAGGTTTGGTTATAAACACATGTTATTCTTTTGCCGGAAGCGGATGTGTAAATTGATTTTGGTAAGGAAGTTGTTCCGGCTACTACAAACTGATATTCAGGAAATTTATCCTGAACAGACAGCATTACATGAAGCATTCTTTCTACTTCTTGCTTTCTACTTCCGGGAAGTACGGCTATGATAGGCTTTTCAGACAGATTATTTTGTTTAATAAATGTTTCTTTTGAAGGCAAGGCTCTTTTTTCCGCTTCAATGCTGTCTAAAAGCGGGTGTCCCACGTATGCAACATCAATTCCCATTTTGGCATAAAATTCTTTTTCAAAGGGGAGTATGGTAAATAGTTTACGTACATACTTTCTTATGTATTCAGCTCTATTTTTTTTCCAGGCCCAAACAGTGGGAGAGATGTAGTAATAAACTCGAATATTATTCTTAAATGCCCATTTGGCTATTTTTAGGTTAAAACCCGGATAGTCCACCAAAATCAGGGCATTTGGTTTGTGTTCGAGCAGGTATTTTTTTACGGTGGTAAAATTTTTTTGAATAGTTCTCAAATTACTAACTACCTCCAAAAAGCCCATAAAGGCCATTTTTTCGATAGGAATGAGAGATTTAACACCGCATACAGTTTCCATGCGTTGGCCCCCGGTAAAGGCAAACGTTATTTGGGAATTTATTTTCAATAATTCTTTCATGCAGTTTGCAGCATGTAAATCACCACTGGGTTCTCCTGCAACAAAAAACAACTTCATGTACCTACAAAGGTTAAATAGGCAATAAACAGAGCATACACCACCACACTGGCTATAATTCCTTTAGTTAATGGCGTTAAGTGTTTATTTAGTGCCAGGTAAAACAGCAGTAAATTTCCGCCGCAACACATTTTAAATACATTTAATGAGAGCTCTTTATTTGTCAGATAATGAATGTCAGTTTCATCGAGTTCAATCTTTCGTTGAAAAAAGAGCCAGTAAAACGAATAAAGGAACAAGGGGAACAAGAGCCCGGCAATGAAACCTATGTATGTTTTGTTAACTTTTTGCCAATCCATTGGGATTTGTTTTTTTTAGGTCTTCCAAATGTTTGTGAGCCGTTAAATCAACCTGAGTGGGTACTACTGAAATATAACCTTCCGCCAGTGCCCATTCATCCGTATCGTTTGCTTCAGGTTCAAAATTTATAAATTCTCCACTAAGCCAGTAGTAACTTCTTCCGTAGGGGTCTTTTCGTTCCTCAAAACGTTCCACCCAATTTGCTTTGGCCTGTCGCACAAAGCGTATTCCTCTAATATCTTCTTTTCTTCTTTTTGGAATGTTTACGTTATAACAAATGCCTTTGGGCATTTTGTTTGATAAAGCGTAAGAAATTAATTCGCGAACATAATTTTCAGAGGCATCAAAATCGGCCTCCAATGCATAATCGCAAAGGCTAAAACCGATACTTGGAGAGCCTTCTAAGGCTCCCTCAATAGCGGCACTCATGGTGCCGCTGTATATTACATTAATAGAACTGTTGCTTCCATGGTTAATACCGCTTAAAACAAGGTCAGGTCTTTTTTTTAAGATGTTGTTTACCGCCATCTTTACGCAATCAACTGGTGTGCCGTTACAAGCTAACTCAATGGAAACATGATGATAGTTCGTTTTTTCGAGACGTAAGGTAGAGTTTATGGTAATGGCATGTCCCATGCCGCTTTGAGGTTTATCGGGAGCCAGAACAACTACCTCTCCAAAATCCCGGGCAATGCTACTCAGTTTTTTTATACCCGGAGAAAAAATACCGTCATCATTGGTAACCAAAATTAGTGGCTTTGCCTGCATACAATAGTAGTTGTAATTAAAAACTAAAGCTACCCTTTATTATAAACGTTTGTTTTTTTGTTTGATACGAATTACTAAAAACATACTGTTAATTTTATCATAATTTAAGAGGCTCCAAATAGCCAAAATAAGTGAATATGCTGTAATTTTGTCATGCAAATCAATCTGGTATATGAATTGATAGGCATGCAGTGAAACTTTTAAAACAATAGAATTATGATGATGTACGACATGGGCTTAATGGTTTTAACCGGCATATTTATGCTGCTCGGCTTATTGGTAAGTTCAGTACTTAAGTCAAAATTTACCAAGTATTCCTCTGAACGCTTAACCAGTGGAATCAGCGGAAAAGAGGTTGCAGAAAAAATGCTTAGAGATTATGGCATACATGATGTGAAAGTGCAGAGCGTAGAAGGACAGTTAACCGACCATTACAATCCTATGGATAAAACAGTAAACCTAAGCAGTGATGTGTATCATGGTCGTCATGTGGCAGCAGCAGCAGTTGCGGCACACGAGTGTGGACATGCTGTTCAGCACGCAACGGCTTATGCATGGCTTACCATGCGCAGCAAATTAGTTCCTGTTGTTCAAATAGCCTCTACGCTTATGGGATTTTTATCATTTGCCCTTGCTTTTGCTTTTTACAGTATGCCAAATTATGGAAATTCTATCTTGCTTATATTTATTGTGCTTCAGGCAGCTATCACGCTTTTTGCCGTAGTTACTTTACCTGTGGAGATTGATGCTAGCCGAAGAGCTCTGGTTTGGCTGAATAGCGCCGGGATAACCTATGGGCCTGAGCAGGAAGACGCTAAAGACGCACTCAAATGGGCTGCTTATACATACGTAGTTTCGGCACTGGGGGCCATTGCATCTTTGTTATACATGATCCTCAAATTTACCGGAAATAACAGAGACTAATGCTGTTCAGGTATGGGCTAGCTATAATATGCTTACCTTTTTTTCTTGCCTGCAGGAAAGATGTTAAAGTGAAGTTGCCCGATTACGAACAAAAGTTGGTTGTAGAGGGTAGTATAGAAGCAGGAGGCAATCCATTTGTATTACTCTCTTACTCCATACCTTACTTTGGTGAGTTTGATTTTTCTACCCCTCAAAATGCTTTTGTAAAAGGTGCTTTTGTTACGGTAACAGACGGAACTGTGGTAGATACACTTAAAGAATTTAACCCTCAAATAGGTTATATTTATCTGGGCAGCAAGCTTATAGGCGAATTTGGTAAAACATATACATTAACTGTTAGATACAAAGGAAAGGATTTCTCTGTGCAATCAACCATTAGAGAAAAAATTCCTTTAGACTCTCTGTTTTTTAAATGGGAGCAAGACTCTCTGGGTTATATATGGCAGCATTTTAAAGAGCCGGCGGGTCAGGGAAATTACTATCGTTGGTTTTCCAAAAGATTAAATACCCGATATAAAGACTTCTTTTATGCGGCTCCTTTATTTTCGGCTTTTGAGGATAAGTTTGTTGATGGAAAAGCTTTTGATTTCTCGTATGACAGAGGTCCACAACCCAATGATGTTCAGGCTTGGCGAGACGACCCCAAGCGCTATTATTACCGTGTAGGTGATACTGTGGCCGTGAAATTTTGCCACATAGGAAAAAAGGAATATGATTTTTGGAACACGTATTATCAAAATAAAGCCAGCAACTCTAATCCTTTTTCTGCACCAACCAACATTATAAGCATGTTTGGTAACAATAAGGAAGTGTTTGGCGCATTTGTTGCTTATGCGCCTTATTTTGATACTATTATTATTAAACCCAAACCCTAATTTTAAACAAAATGGTGCAGTAAAGTGTTTTATTAAATTACTATAAATACATTTGTTCAATTATCCTCAAAAGCCTTGAAATCATTTAAAATACCCGAGTTTTACAAAAGCCCCGTTATATCCCGTGTTAAATCTTTCCGTAAGGCACAGGATCCTCGCAAGCAAAATACTTTACCTACGGTTTTGGATTTTGGAGAAGTTACTTATTATATAGCGCGGCATTTCGGTTTTTGCTATGGGGTAGAGAATGCCATTGAAATATCGTTTAAAGCTTTGGAGGAAAATCCGGGGAAACGTGTTTTTTTGCTTAGTCAAATGATTCACAACCCTGTTGTAAATGCTGATTTGGAAAGCAGAGGCGTTCGTTTTTTACATGATACCCAAGGAAATGAATTAATCAGTATGAATGAACTCACTTCGTCCGATGTGGTTATCATTCCTGCTTTTGGGGCTCCTTTAGCAGTTTTAAAAAAACTGGAAGATAAAGGAGTTACCGTAAATTCGTATAACACAACCTGTCCTTTTGTGGAGCGTGTTTGGAAAAAATCGGAACAAATAGGTGCACAGGGACATACCATAATAATACACGGTAAATACAACCACGAAGAAACCCGCTCAACTTTTTCAAGAAGCGAGGTACACAGCAAAGCGGTGGTTGTTATTAAAGATATGGAGGAAGCTAAAAAACTTGCCCAATACGTACTGGGAAATTTGGGGCAAAAAGAATTTGAAAAGGATTTTGCCGGAAAGTTCAGTAAAGGTTTTTTGATAGAAAGAGATTTCCAGAAGATAGGTGTTATAAACCAAACTACCATGCTGGCTACTGAAACGGCCGAAATTGCAGCTTTTTTAAGAAGAGTTATGGAAAAAAAGTTTGGACCGGAAAATATAAAAAACCACTTTGCCGATACCCGCGATACACTATGTTATGCTACAAATGAAAATCAGGATGCAACATACGGATTATTGGAAACTGATGCCCATTTGGCTATTGTAGTGGGAGGATATAACAGCAGCAATACCTCCCACTTGGTTGAGCTTTGCGAAAAAAAATTCAAAACCTATTTTATTTCTTCGGCAAAAAACATTTCGGCAAACGAGATTATGAGTTTTGATATTCATAGCAGCAAAGAACGTACTTTTCAAAACTATTTACCCTCTCAAAGACCCTTGAAGATAATATTAACCAGCGGTGCTTCCTGCCCTGACTCTTTATTGGATGATGTTATATATAAGATAAACGAACTGGTATCGGTTTCCCGAAAAATAGAGGAAGTGCTGGCCTCGCTCTGTGTTTACTCTTCGTAGTAATCTATCACCAAACCATCATTTGGATTAAGGCTCACGGTTCTCTTCTCTATCCCGAAATCAAGCAATAACGAGTCGGCCTTATAGTAACCGTTTTCCTTAGTAGCTTGTATGGCGTTTAAGGTTAGTCCCTCTATGCCGTTCCACATTTTCGTTTTTCCTGCAGGTATGGCAAATAATTTTATTTTACCTTTAAATTCACTTTCTACCCTTTTTTTTGCTTCCTCAAAATCGTAATCAATAATATCCAAGGCATCTTGTTCAGGATGACAGGCAATGGTGATGCTGCTACCATCGCTAAACCAAAGCTGCAGGTTGTCGATTATTTCA
Organism: uncultured Akkermansia sp.; assembly: GCA_964585565.1. Classification (GTDB taxonomy): domain Bacteria; phylum Bacteroidota; class Bacteroidia; order B-17B0; family Aurantibacillaceae; genus Aurantibacillus. The sequence goes on from CAZPEC010000001.1 coordinate 561,106, forward strand.
ATGCTTTGTTCCGGAGATAGTATGTTTTGCCAAAGATGAATAATGGTTTTTTCCAGTTTTTTTCCCTGGGCCAACAGCATCTTTGCCAGCGCTTCGTCACTAAAACTTGCATTGGGTTTATCTTGGGAACTCATAATACAAGTAACAATTTTTTAACTGATATTTATCAGGTAAAGATAAGAGAACAGAATATAAATTCGCTATATTTAATGGCTTAAAAAGAACGGGATATGAAATTAAAATCTTTAACATTTTTAGCAATTTTAGCTTTTTTATACGCTTGCAATAACGCCGATAAGAGAAAAGAAACTTCTGAATCAAGTTCGCTTAAAGACAGCCTTCCTGTTTTGCCGGAGAAAGAAAAACCGGCAGCAGAGGTTAATTATAAGACGGTACAGGTTGGAGACTTAGTTTGGATGGCTGAAAATCTCCGTGTTTTAACCTTTAGAAATGGTGATAGTATTCCGCAGGCTGTGAGTCCGGAAGAATGGACCGAGGCGGGAAAAAAGCAATTACCGGTTTGGTGTTATTATGACAATAAACCCGACGGGGAGGTACTGTATAATTGGTATGCGGTAAACGACCCCAGGGGGCTCGCTCCGGAAGGATTTAGATTGCCTTCTGAAAATGACCTTAAAGAGTTAATTAAAGAATTTGGAGGAGAAAAAAAGGCCGGTCTAAAGGTAAAATCCGCAAACGGCTGGGAAGACAGTGGTGGAGGAGAGGGAAATTCCGGATTCGATTTACTCCCATCGGGTACACGTACTTATAATGGAGCGTTCAACAACAAAGGAACTCACGGATACTTATGGAGCACCACAGAACAGAGAGACTTTAACGCCTGGCATTTGGCAGCAAACAGTAAAAATTCGATAGCAAAAACTTATCCCAGTATGAAAGGGGCAGGCTTTCCGGTTAGGTGTATTAAACAGTAATAAGGCGTAACCAGGCGCCTCAACTATTCCATGTATTTGGAGTTATACAGGTCGCCTATTACCAGTACTTTTTCATATACAATATCGTCTCCGTAGGCCTCTTTTAAGAATTCAAGAGATACCCCGTCGTGCTTGTATTCGTTCATAGGTTTGGGCTCTGCCAACAATATGCCTAGGGCGCTTTGGTATATTTTATATACAAATTCCGCATTGTACAGTTGGTCGTTATTCAGCGTGAGTTTGCTATCGTAATGTTCTCCCAATTTAGCTTTTGCGAATGTGTGCATAGTTTCTACCACGTCGGAAGTGAGTACGCTTATGTCCCACAGCCTCTTTATTTTGTAGTCTTTGTTTTGTGAGAGGCTTATGAAATCCTCCAAGCTGCATTTACTGATAGGCTCCGTGGCGTGGTATACAAAAGGCTTACCGTTTTCGATAAAAATTATACCCACATAATTGTAGCTGGTTTTCCCGTTAGGGAGTAATGAAGAGCTTCCCAGTTTTTTGTTTTTAATGAATACCACATCTCCGTCGTATACAATTTTCCCGTTGTTTGTTTGCTGAGCAAGCGAAATACCGGTAAGTAATAATAGCAATACACCGGCTAAAATAAAGTTAGTAATACGTTTCATGGTAACCTCCTTATGTTACTTACCTATTTTACGGAGGGCAATAAAAAAAGTTAATCTATATGGAATTTAGTAGATTAGTTCCATTTTTCATAAAACTAAACCAATTTATATAGCTACGAAAAGCCCTTATGAATAGACCGGTTTTTTCTCTGAGCAACCGATTTTACATGGAAAAATGACCCGATACAAGCTCAAAAAACTCCTTTGAAATAGTGAGGTTGGTGGCAATAATCTCTTTTCCGAAAAGCCAGTTGTCAGTTCCTTCAAAATCTGACACCTTACCACCGGCCTCTTTTACAATGAGGGCACCTGCGGCAACATCCCAAGGGCTTAGGTTATATTCAAAAAATGCATCAAACCTACCGCATGCCAGGTAGCATAAGTCGGCTGCTGCGGCGCCTATTCTTCTTATTCCGTGAGTTTTTTTCATGAGTTCACGAAGGATGGAAAGATATTGTTCCTGGTAGGTAAAGTTATAAATAGGGAATCCTGTGGCTATAAGTGATTCACCAAGCTCAGTTGTGGGCGACACACTGATTTTGCTACCGTTTAAAAAAGCTCCTTTATTTTTAGCCGCCCAAAAAAGTTCGTTTCTACAAACCTCAATTACTACACCCAACAGAATTTCTCCATTTTTTTCAAGAGCTATACTTACCGCATAACATGGAATTTTATGCACAAAGTTGGTAGTACCATCCAAGGGGTCTACAATCCAGTTATACTCACGTCTTTCGGTTTTTGAGTTTTCTTCTACTATAAATCCTGATTCCGGAAGAATGTTTGTCAATTTTTCTACAATCATTTTTTCGGAATGTTTGTCAACGTAACTTACTAAGTCATTAAGCCCTTTTTTCTCTGCAAAATCGCGTTTAAATCCTTCACTTTCTTTTTTTATGAAAGATGCTGCCTCCTCGGCAATTTTTCTTACTTGTTCAAGCAGATAGTCTAAATTATGTTCCATTACCTTTTAAATAAGAGTCTTTTTCCCATCAAACTCTCGTCAAAATTTCCTTGGTTGTACACTAAATGGCCGTTAACAAAGGTTTTCTCTATACGGCTTTTAAACGTATGTCCCTCGAAAGGACTCCAACCACATTTGTAAAGAATATTGTTTTTTGATACGTTTTGTGAGTTTGTTAAGCTAAAAAGACACAAATCCGCATAGTATCCTTCACGTAAAAATCCCCTGTTTTCTATTTGAAATAACTCGGCAACATGGTGGCTTGTTTTCTGAACAATTTTTTCAAGACTTATTTTATTGGCATGATATAAATCCAATAGAGCCAATAAACTATGTTGTACCAAAGGGCCTCCGCTCGGAGCTTTTAAGTAGGGTTGTTCTTTTTCATCAATTGTATGTGGGGCGTGGTCGGTTGCTATTACGTCTATGGTATCGTTGATTACAGCCTCTATAATTTTTTCTCGGTCATACGATGTTTTAACGGCCGGATTCCATTTTATATAATTGCCTTTTGTTTTGTAATCTTCATCACAAAACCATAAGTGATGTATACAAGCTTCTGAGGTAATTCTTTTTTCTTTTAATGGAATTTTATTACTAAAGAGTTCCAGTTCCTTTGCTGTAGAAATATGTAGTATGTGCAAGCGACTGTTATATTTTTTAGCTAATTCTACGGCGTAGGATGATGAGCGATAGCAAGCTTCCTCGTTACGGATGATGGGGTGAAAATATGCCGGAATATCTTCTCCGTATTCTTCAACAATGCGTTTTTGATTTTCTTTAATCAGCGGGTCGTATTCGCAGTGAGTAGCAATAAGTGCCGGAGCTTGTTCAAAAATTTTTTCCAGCGCTTGGGTATCATCTACCAGCATATCTCCGGTAGAGGAACCCATAAAGATTTTAATGCCACATACTTTGGAATAATCAACTTTAAGCAGTTCATTCAAGTTTTTGTTGGTGGTGCCCATGAAGAAGGAATAATTGGCCAGCGAGCATTGTGCTGCACGTGTGTATTTTTTTTCCAGTTCTTCTGAAGTAACAGCCGGCGGATTAGTGTTAGGCATTTCCATATAGCTGGTTATGCCGCCCGCTACCGCAGCTTTTGCTTCTGTATATATTTCGCCTTTATGAGTAAGGCCGGGTTCGCGGAAATGAACCTGGTCGTCTATAATTCCCGGGATAAGGTATAGTCCCTCGGCATTAATCTCAGTTACTTTTTCCTTGCAGTCTATTTGCCTATCAATCTTTATAATTAAGTCATTTTCAATAAGTAAATCGGATGAAAATAGTTCATTTTCATTAATTAATGTTGCATTTTTAATTAGTGTTTTTTTCATATGGTTAACGTTGGGCTTTCGTATAAAAATAAAGAGCTACAAGGGTAAAAATAATATTCGGAATCCATACGGCAAATAGAGGAGAAGCAAAGCCGGTGGTTGCAATGGTAGTAAAAACATACATGAGCATGATGTATAAACAACTTAATGAAAGTCCTAAGGCTATTTGGAGTCCAACCCCGCCTCGTACCTTTCTTGAAGCAATAGATACACCCATTAAGGTTAATATAACCGTTGCAAACGGAAAAGATGTTCGTTTGTATTGTTCCACCTCAAAAAATTCTATTTGGTCCGAGCCTCTTTGTTTCTCTCTTTCTATGTAGGCATTTAACTCAAAGTAAGGCATTACCTCAATTTTACTTTCGTAGCGCCACATATCTGCCGGGGTAAATTCCAATTTTATTTTTTTACTTGGATACCTATTGATGGTTTGTTTATAAAGCGGCTTTTGGTTTTTAAGGGTATCAAGTCGGTTTTGTATATATAATTTACGTTCGGTTACATTAATAAATTCCCAGGTGCCGGAGAGGCTATCCCATATCATTCTGTCAGCCTCAATAAATTCCAGTTGTTTGTGTTCCAATACTTTTTCTATGGAAACCTGATTTCCGGTATTGATTCTATTGTCGTAAGATTGAATATAAAGCAGAGTATTAGGACCTATTTTTTTATGGATATTACTTTCTTCGCTCACGTAATTGTTGTTTATCCACTTATCTTCAAAGGCGATTTTTTGTTTGGTAAATCCCGGAAGAAAAAAGTGATTTAAGATAAGTGAGGATAAGGCAATAAAACCGGCTCCTATTAAGTATGGCCTAACAATTCTGCCAAAACTGGTTCCGCTGCATAAAATTGCTACAAATTCGCTCTGATGAGCCATTTTTGCCGTGAAAAAGATGACAGCTAAAAAAGTAAAAAGCGGACTAAACAGGTTAGCAAAGTAGGGTATAAACATGAGGTAGTAGTCAAGTACAATTTCCCGAAGGGGGATATTATCGGTTGTAAAACTGTTTATTTTTTCTTTTACATCGAATACAATGAAGATGAGGAGTATGAGCGTTATGGATACAAAAAAGGTTTTAAAAAATTTTTTCAGTATGTATTTATCTAAGATACTTAACACGTTCTTCTTTTAAAGTTTTCTGGATATTTTTTGGATTATTTCTTTTTTCCAGGTATAAAAATCCCCGTTTATTATTCTGGTTCTTGCTTCTTCGGTGAGCCAACGGTAAAAGGCCAAATTATGAAGGGTAGCAATTTGTAAACCCAAAATTTCTCCGCAACTGAAAAGATGTCGCAGGTATGCTTTACTGTATAGCATATCCGTTTCTGCAGCGCCATCTTCTTCTATTGCTGAAAAATCGTTTTTCCATTTTTCGTTTTTAATATTAATTATTCCTTCTTTGGTAAAAAGTAGTCCGTGCCTTGCGTTTCGGGTTGGCATTACACAGTCAAACATGTCTACACCTAGGGCAATACACTCTAAAATGTTTACCGGAGTGCCCACTCCCATCAGGTACCGCGGTTTTTCTTTTGGTAAAATTTCACAGACCAACTCAGTTGTTTCATACATTATGTCTGCCGGTTCGCCAACGCTTAAGCCACCGATAGCGTTACCAGAGCAGTTAACAGATGTTACAAATTCGGCTGATTGTTTTCTGAGGTCTTTAAAAGTACCTCCCTGAACAATGGGGAATAACACTTGTTCATAATCGTATTTTTTGGAGGTATTGTTAAACCTTTCTACACACCTTTTTAGCCAGCGATGGGTTAGTTTCATTGATTTTTCGGCGTACGATTTTTCGCAAGGATAGGGAGGGCACTCATCAAAAGCCATTATAATATCTGCACCTATGCTTCGTTGAATATCCATTACATTTTCGGGTGTAAAATAATGCTTACTGCCATCTATGTGACTTTTAAAGATAGCACCATCTTCCGTTAATTTGCGTTGTTGGGCGAGTGAAAAAATTTGATAACCACCGCTGTCTGTAAGAATGGGTTTATTCCAACCCATAAATTTATGCAAACCTCCGGCTTTCTCCAGTATATCTACTCCCGGCCTTAGGTAAAGATGGTAGGTGTTTCCCAGTATAATTTGAGCTTTTGTGATATTTTCCAGCTGTTGTTGATTGACGGTTTTTACGCTTGCTGCCGTTCCCACAGGCATAAAAACAGGAGTTAATATATTGCCGTGTGCAGTTTTAAGAACACCCGCCCTCGCTTTTCCTGTGCTTTTAGTTTCAATAAGCTCGAACATGTGCTGTGTTTTTTAAGCGGGAGCCTATATAATCAGCCACTTGGTGTAAGTCATCAAGCAGTATATCGGCAATAGTAAACTTTACGTTATTCTTCTGAGTGCCTTCCGGCACACCAATAACAAACATTTGCGCAGCTTTTGCTGAAATGATGCCGTTTACAGAATCTTCAATTGCAATAGATGTTGCCGGAGCAACATCTAATTTTTTTGCACATTGTATGTATACCTCCGGATGAGGTTTGCCATAAGGAAGTTTTTCAGCAGAAACAACCGCATCAAACTCATCTTTAATTTGCAGCTTATCCAAAACAACTTGGGTGAGAAGGTAATCGGAGGATGTGGCCAAGCCAATCTTCATGTTATTTTCTTTCAAAAAATTAACCAACTCATAAAATCCGCTCTTTGCTTCGCCCTTTTCCTTTATTAATTCGATTAGATTTGTTATGATTTGATTATATAAATTTTGAGGATTAATTATTTTATCGGGATAAATTTTTTGCCAAAATAAAATAACTTCTATTAATCGCATGCCGGTTGTTTTTATACAATCCTCTTCAGTAAACGGAATACCGGTATTTTTGAAAGAATAAATCATAGCTCGCCTCCAAAGAGGTTCGCTATCAATAATCACCCCATCCATATCAAAAACCAGTGCTTTATATTCAAAAAGCATTGTTAATTACTTTGTTTAATAAATGCAAAGATAGCTTTATTTGAGGCGATTTACCCCGATAACTTTGCAAAATATGCAGGTATTGGAGTGGATAGGAGATTTTTGGCATCAGGCCTTTGTTTTATTGGCTTTTGTAGCTTTTATTTTATTGCTTATTAACTATTTTTTGCGTTATTATCCCATTGGAGCTTTAAAAACGCATCATTTAGAAAAAACAGACTTAGAAGAGCCTATCAGTTTAATTATTTGTGCTAAAAATGAGGATGAAAACCTGACAGAATTCTTACCCAAAGTACTAACACAGGACTATCCAAATTTTGAGGTTATAGTAGTTAATGATTGCAGTTACGACAATACCGAAACGGTGATTGATGAGTTTATAAAAATATTTCCTAATCTTAAAAAAGTAACTATTCAGGAAGACCCCTACTATAAACACGGTAAAAAATTTGCAGTTTTGGTAGGAATTAAGGCAGCTTCTTACGAAAATTTGCTGTTTACCGATGCAGACTGTTATCCGGCAAGCTCAAACTGGCTTAGGGAAATGGCCTCAGGTTTTTCTGTTCGTAAAGAAATTGTGTTGGGATACGGAGCCTATGAAAAAATGCCGGGTTTTCTAAATAAGCTTATTAGGTTTGATACCTTTATAATTGCTACACAATATCTTTCTGCTGCTGTTAGAAAAAGACCCTATATGGGCGTAGGGAGGAATTTGGCCTACAAAAAATCACTGTTTTATAAAAACAAAGGCTTCTCTAGGCATTACCATATTAATTCCGGTGACGATGATTTGTTTGTAAATGAAGCTGCCGGTAGAGAAAACGTAAATATTTGCGTGTCAAAAGATGCAATAACATATTCTAAACCTAAAACATCATTCAAGGCATGGAAATTACAAAAAGCCAGGCATTTAACAACATCACCTTTTTATAAGGCCGCTACAAAAACAGCTATTGCTTGGAACTATTTTACACAATATTTCTTTGTTTTATCCTTAATACCGCTTTTTTTGTCTGTAAATACCGCAATAATTGCCGGAGGATTGTTTTTGTTAAAGGTGTTTTTCCAATGGTTCGTCACCCGAAAAGCAGCTATTAAGCTAAATGAGCCCGATTTATGGCTTTTTTCTTTCTTTTACGAGTTGCTTCTTTTGTTGATTTATCCTATCTTTCATTTGGCAAAAATTACTTATAAGCCCAACCATTGGACCAACTAGACGATTATAGCTATCATAACTTAACAACCAAAGCGCTTTATGACTACAGGTTGGTACAACAGGCTATTAAACAAGCCGACCAAAAAGCTTATGCCGAATTGCTTCATCGTTACAGAGAGAGTGTTTATTTTATGATGCTTAAAATGGTAAATAACAAGGATGATGCAGAAGATTTAACCATAGAGGCTTTTGGCAGAGCGTTTAAGAAATTGGATCAGTATACACCTAATTATGCTTTTAGTACCTGGTTGTTTAAAATAGCCAGCAACAACGCCATTGATTTTTTGAGGAAGAAAAAAATGAGCAATTCCATTTCTTTAGACACTAAGGTAGAGGATTCTGATTACGACACATCAAACTTAATCAGGTCTACAGGACCCAATCCTGAAGAGTTTTATATAAAGAAACAGAAAGTAGAAATGGTTAGAGGCGTTATAGAAAAACTAAAACCTCGCTATAGGGAATTAGTAGAGCTTTTTTACTTTCAAGAATTAAGCCACGAAGAAATATCCGAAAGACTTAATTTACCAATTGGCACCATAAAAGCACAACTTTTTAGGGCGCGTGACTTTTTGTATGAACTCATAAAGAATACGGAACACGGTAAAAAGTGATGGTAGATTCGGAACTTATTTTAAAATATTTTCCCGAACTAAACCAAGACCAGCAACTAATGTTTGTTCGCTTGCGTGCATTATATGAGCATTGGAATAGTCAAATAAATGTAATCAGCAGAAAAGATTTAGATAATTTTTATGAAAGGCACGTTTTACACTCGTTGGCTATAGCCAAAGTAATCAACTTTTTGCCGGGTACAAAAGTGTTGGATGTAGGAACGGGTGGTGGTTTTCCCGGAATCCCTTTGGCTATAATGTTTCCGGAGTGTCATTTTTATCTGGTAGACAGTATCGGAAAAAAAATAAAGGTAGTTCAGGAGGTTTCCAAGAGTTTAGATTTAAAAAATGTAACACCCTTAAACCAACGCGCAGAAAAAATACCCGATAAATTCCATTTTGTTGTTAGTAGGGCAGTTGCTCCTTTTCCTGAGTTTTACGGATGGGTAAGAAATAAAATTTCAGTGGAACAATTTAATGAGTTGAAAAATGGTATTCTTTACCTAAAAGGAGGGGATTTAAGGGAAGAATTTGGCAGTTTGTATGAGCGATGCGTTTTTTATGAAATAAAAGATTTTTTTCCTGAAGCTTTTTTCGAAACTAAAAAAGTAGTTTATATGCCTGTTTAATTGGAAAGGTACTATTTTTTTAAATTTCTCATGAGCGCCTCCGTTGCCAATTCATAACTTAGTAATCCAAAACCGCTTATGCTTCCCCGGCATTTAGAGCCCAGGATGGAAACATGCCGAAAATTTTCTCGTGCAAAAATATTGCTGATATGAACTTCAATAACCGGTATGGTTATACTTGAAACAGCATCCGCTATGGCAACTGAGGTATGGGTGTATCCTCCGGCGTTTAGCAATATTCCATCACAGGAATTTCCAAACTCCTGAATTTTATTAATTAATTCTCCTTCTATATTACTCTGAAAATAACTGAATTTAATTTGCGGATATTTTTGTTTAAGTTCATTTAAATAACTTTCAAAATTTTGATGTCCGTAAATTTCTGTTTCCCTTTTTCCTAAAAGGTTTAAATTTGGTCCGTTAATGATGGCAACGTTCATAGCTTGCCCAAAGATACGCTTTTGATTTGGAAGATTGGAAGTCATATAAAATCAGGTTCAGGCAGTTTTTAATGTTGGAAAAATCTCTCTCGGTCAATTCCATAGCAGCTTACTTAAGAGACTTGTCAAAACTTGAAAAGTTTTTAAAAGAGCATTCTTTTTCAAAGAAGCCGATTGATATTACTTATGCAGAATTACTAGAATTTGTAATGTGGATTGCTAAATCAGGCGCATCTTCTGCCTCCCAGGCCAGAATTGTTTCGGGTATTAAAACGTTTTATAAATTTTTACTTTTGGAAAACGAGATAATTTCCAGTCCGGCTGATTTGTTGGAAGCACCTAAAATTCAGAGAAAGTTACCCGTTTATTTAACCGTTCCGGAGATTGAAAAAATGATTTCCGTAATTGAACGCAATACATCTGAGGGCGAAAGAAATATCAGTATTCTGGAAACTCTTTATGGTTGTGGTTTACGGGTTAGTGAGCTGGTTAATCTTAAAATAAGTGATTTACACCTGAAAGATAATTATATTAAAGTTTCCGGTAAGGGGAATAAAGAACGTTTAATTCCTATAGGTAAAAAAGCAAAACATCATCTTCAATTATACTTGGAGAGTATAAGGCCTCACTATAAGGTTAAAAAGAATTGCGAAGATGTTGTTTATTTGAACAGGCAGGGAGGAAAATTAAGTAGGGTAATGGTTTTTTATATAATTAAAGAATTGGCGCAAAAAGCCGGTATTAGAAAAAAAATGAGTCCGCATACGCTTCGTCACTCATTTGCTACGCATTTAGTGGAGGGCGGGGCTGATTTGCGTGCCGTTCAGGAAATGCTTGGGCATGAAAGCATAACTACAACAGAAATATATACGCACTTGGATAAGCAGTATCTTAGGGACACAATATTAACCTACCATCCAAGAAACAAAATGAATTAATTGGATAATTGATTTTTAAAAACTATAGATGTTAACCGAATTACAAATAAGAATAGATTGGAGTGAGCTGGACATATTTAATCATGTTAATAATGTTGCTTATGCAAAATATTTTCAGGCATGCAGAGTAAAAATGATGGAGGAAATAGGCATTATAGAGAGTTATCATAAGAAAAAGATAGATTTTATGGTAGCGGCAAGTGGCATTCAATATAAAGAAGCATTAAATTATCCGGGAAATATACTGATAAAAACAGGAGTTAAAGAAATTAAAAATAGCAGTTTTATTATTCAGCATAACCTTTATAATGATTCCCAAAAACTCTGTGCAACCGGCGAAGACGTGTTGGTTTACTATGATTTTAACAAACTAAGCAAATGTTTGTTAACAGATGAATTAGTAGCGGAACTTCAATTAAGAATTTTAAAATAAAATGTTATTTGCCTTTAGTTTATCTTTAAGATTCAGGGCCCAGGAATCCCAATTTAGTTCTTTATCAAACCGGTATCGTGCAGCAATTTGACCAGACATAAAAAGCTCTTTGTTATTGTATATCTCCAAAATCAGCCGGGCAAATTCTTTTCCGCTACTACCGGGGGGGAGGAGACAGCCGTTTTCTTTTACCGATGTGGTAGTACCGCCGGTGTTATAAGTTATGCTGATTACACCATAAGCGGCAGCTTCACAAAATACAATACCGTAGGCCTCAAAACGAGTAGGTAAAATTAAAAAATCAGCCTCCGAGTATAGTTCTCTAAATTTACTTTGCCCTTCTACGCTGTTTTTCTTTATAAATGGGTAATTAATAATATTCGGGTGTTTTAGTTCTTCAGGAACAGGACATCCAACAACAGTTAAAACAGCGTTTTGGCCGCTTTCTAAAATATGCAATAGGCACTCCCTGGCCACGGAGCCACCTTTATTTTCCCAGTTCACACCCACAAAAATCAAGTTTAACGTTGTTTTTGTTCTATTTAGTTTATTGTTTAGAATATTTTCAGAGTCCGGAATATCCAGTAAGTTAGCTCCCATGGGGATAACCGCAATTTTTTCAGATTTGATTTGGTAGTCGGTTTGTGCACTTTGGGCTGCCCAACTTGAAGGCAAGCAGACCAAACTAGATTTTAACAGGGCCTTTTTTTCCAACTCGTTCCCTTCGGTTACGGACTGTTTGCATAAATTGCTGAGTGTGGGATAGTAGTTTAGAGAGCAGGCAAATAGTGCATCGGCTATGTACACAACAGGTATATCAGTGCTTAAGTAGGCTAATTCTGCTGAGGCAGAAACAGCAAGTATAAAATCATATTTTTTTTCATTAATCTTTTTATTGAAATACTTTGCGTAGGCTTTTGAGAGTAAAGGACTATGGTATCGGTTGTATTTTTTTCCGGAAAATATTTTATATAAAAGCTGTATAATTTTTATGATTTTTATGGTGAGGTGCGGTGTATACGGGCCAAAAGCGGTTACATTTCCCAAATGCTTGGATGCGGCATTAAAAATGCTATAATGGATGCCGGACCAAGCATGAATATTTCTTGGATCTTCAGAACTCAGGTAAGCTATTTCCGGTTTTTTTTTAGGCATTGAATAATTTTCTTTTCCAAACACGTATGAGCAACATAAAGGTTAGTAGAGAAAAAAAACGACGTCCGTAAAGCTTGCTTATTTCCCACTGCTCTTCCAAAAAACGATAATTTTTACTGCCTGATTTAGAGTTTTTATAGTAGCGAAAGTAGGCTACATTTTCCGATAGTTTAGTAATTAGCGCACCATTTTTTATACAACGAAGAACATATTCGTAATCAAAAGCAAAGTGGTAAGAAGACAATTTGCCTATTTTATCGGTAAATGTTTTTTTGAAGAATGAACCGGGTTGAGAAATGGAAGGATCTTTATTGACCAGATTTTCCATACTCAAAGAGTTGCTGCGGTATGTTTTGTAGTAGTTTGAATTTTCATCTATATATCCAACATCTCCGTATATGTAGTCTGTTTCGGGATGTTTGGTCAGGTATTCATTTATTTTCAAGAAACCGTTTAAATCCGGTAAGTCATCAGTATTGAGCCATGACCAGTAATCTCCTGCTGCTACATTCAGTCCTTTATTAATAGCGTCATATTGACCATTATCTTTTTCTACAATCAGATTATCTATTTTTTCGCTGAATTGCTCAATTATTTTCATGGTCCCTTGTGATGAGCAGTTGTCTACCAAAATTAATTGTACGCCAATTCCCTGTTCGCTAGCTCTGCTTTTTAATTCGCATAATTTTTGAAGTGTTTCTGAAATATATTTTTCTTGATTAAATGAAGGAACTATGATGGAATAAGAAGGCATACGCAAATATAAACATTTAGAAAAATACGTTTTTGTTTATAACATAATTACCAAATGTATTGTACTTTGGCAATATCCATTATTTTTGAGGCATGAGAGTGATGTTGCTGGCTGATATTTTATCTAACCATACTGAGAAATGGGCAAAAGGTTTATGTTCGAGAGGAATTAAGGTGGGTATTTTTTCATTCAACAAAGCTAAAGAAAATTGGTACGATGGTATTCCTAATTTAGAAATACTCTACCAGCCTAAAGACGGCGAAGTGAAAAATAAGTACAGCAATAAAATCAGATACATTCGTTCTTTTTTTTACGTTAGAAGAGTGGCTCGAAATTTTAAGCCGGATATACTGCATGCACATTATGCCAGCAGCTACGGTTTTTTAGGCGCTTTTGCCGGGGTGCGTCCATTGGTAATCTCAGCATGGGGAACTGATGTTATGAAATTCCCGTATGAAAGTTTTATTAAAAAAATGATCATTAAGTACAGTTTAAATAAAGCACAAGCAATTTGCGCCACTTCAAATGTTTTAAAAGAGTACGTTAACTTATTAGTGAAAAAAAATGTTTGGGTAATACCTTTTGGGATTGACACTACTCTTTTTTATCCCGATTTTAGCAAAAGAAGTAAAGACAAATTTGTATTTGGGAGTTTAAAAGCCTTAGAGAGAATATATAATCAACACATACTAATTGAAGCTTTTGCTTCTTTGGTTATGAAATATCCCAATATTTATTTAATATTGGTGGGAGATGGCAGTCAACGTAATCAATTAGTTGCTCTTTGCAGAAAACTCGGAGTATCGGACAGAGTTGAATTTACCGGTAGGGTTTTGTGGGTAGATGCATGCCATCATCTTAATCGTATGAATTGTTTGGTAAATATATCGGAGTATGAAAGTTTTGGAGTAAGTGTAATAGAAGCAATGGGATGTAAAGTGCCTGTAGTTTTGACTAATACCGGCGGATTGGCAGAAGTAGCCGGTAAAGGAGAGTATGCTTTGGCAATAGAAAAGCCGGATGTTGAAAAAACTAAAGAAGCGATGGAAAATATGCTCTTGAACAAAGAGGAGAGAGATGATAAAGCGCAAAAAGCATATGAGCACGTTTTGTCGAGATATAGCTGGCAAAAAAATTTAGAAGAGCAAATAAATTTGTACAATTTGTTACTTAAAAAAGAAAAATGAGGTACTATTTAAAAAAACTGATTCCTGAATTTATTTTAAATTATCGCAGAAAAATTTTAAAATCGAGAGCTGAAGCTAAGAGAGAGTTACTCAAAAAGCAAGGTGAAGTTGTTCATGAAAACGACATTATAAATGCATTAAAAAGTGCAGGCATTCAGGAAGGGGATGATGTAATGATTCACTCCTCTCTTAGCAGTTTAGGGTACGTAGAGGGGGGGGCATTATGTGTAATTAAGGCATTTAAAAAAATAGTGGGAAATAAAGGAAACATATTAATGCCAAGTTTTCCGGCAACCGGTTATAACTTTGATTACATGAGCGATTCGCCCATTTTTAATGTTCGAGAAACACCCTCGCAAATGGGAGTAATAACAGAAACATTTCGTAACATGAAAGGAGTAATGAGGAGTTTGCATCCTATGGATCCTGTTTGTGTTTTTGGTCCTTTGGCAAATTGGTATACCTCTGAGCACTTCGGGCAGTTAGTTCCACACAACGAGAAAAGCCCCTTTAAAAAACTTGTTAGCAGAAAAGGAAAAATCGTTTTGCTGGGCGTAAAACTGGAATCTGTTACTAATTTTCATACGATTGAAGATGAGATTGAAAATTTTGCCTTTCCGGTGTATCATGATAAAATATTTACCGGCGTTTTAATAGACGAGAATGGAAAAAAACAAAGTATGCAAACAAAGGTTCATAATCCGGAAATGTCTAAAAAAAGACAGTGCAATGCTTTTGAGAGTGATTTTTTAGAACATGGTGTTATGAGAAAATTTAACCTGTCAGATGCGTACTGTGCTGTTATAGATGCCGAAGCCATGCATAACAGGTTATTGGAATTATACGCAAAAGGGATAACCATATACAATCCATCCGGTTTAAATTAGATGAATATATACCTTACGTTTGATTATGAGCTGTTTTTCGGAAGCTACACCGGTTCTGCGGAGAAGTGTTTATTGAAACCAACGGAAGAACTTATTTCTATAGCTTCTAAGAATCAGGTGCCCATGGTTTTTTTTGTAGATTCTTGTTATCTGCTTGCGCTTAAGAAACAGCTACACATACACGCGTGTGCAAATGATTATGAAAAAGTTACAGAACAACTAAGACAGTTGAAAAAATCAGGCCATGAAATTGCTCTACATATACATCCTCATTGGCTCGATTCGGATGCTGATGAAAACGGATGGAAATTAAATACGAGCAGGTATAAACTTTTTGATTTCTCCAAACAAGAAATTGAAGCTATTATCCGAGACTCTCAGGAAATTCTCCGGGAAATAACCGGTATTAAGCCAACTTCTTTCAGGGCAGGAGGTTGGTGTGTGCAACCATTTGAAAAAATAAGTGATCCACTCTGGGAAAATGGTATTAGAATAGACAGCAGTGTATACCCCGGGGGATATCATCATTCTCCACATCACTTTTATGATTTCAGAAAAGCACCCAACAAAGCCTATTGGCGCTTTGAAAATGATTGTTTAAAAGAGGAAGATAGCGGCCGTTATCAAGAAATAAGCATAACACCGGATACTATTCATCCTTTTTTTTATTTTATGCTGTACTTTAAAATGAAAATGAATCCTTCTAATTACAAGCCTGTAGGAGATGGCTCTTGGTTAAAAGATAGAAAGAAAATATATAAGCAGTTTTATACCAAAACCCACCATTTTGCTTCTGCAGATGGTTATTTTGTTTCCAGATTGAAAGGAAATTTAAAAAAATGTGAAAGTAAAAACTTTGAGCATATGAATATATTGAGTCATCCAAAATCCTTAGCTCCGTGTTCTTTTCAGTTTTTGGATGAATTTATTTTATTTGCAAAGCAAAGAGGTCATCAGTTTGTTAAAATGCATGTATGAGCCTACGAGTTCTTGAACAAAAAAATATAAATTATGAAGCTTGGGATAAGTGTATTCTTTCTTCCAATACACCTTTAGTATTTGCTCAAAGTTGGTATTTAAACGCTACCTGCGAAAAGTGGAAAGCCCTGGTTTATGGAGATTATGAAACAGTAATGCCACTTACTTTCGGAACAAATCAATTTATAAAATACCTTATACAACCACCTTTTACCCCTCAATTGGGACTCTTTGGTAAGATAAATGAAAAAATAATTAAGGAGGTTTCTGCATTTTTAAGAGAGCAGTTTTTGTATGTTAACATAGAAACTAATTTTCGTTGTAAACTCCTACCCGATAGCTTAACTACAGAAAAACAAACATTTATAATTGCTTCAGGAAGCAAAATAAAAATAAATGAAAACTCAAAAAGAAATATTTCAAAGGCACTCAAAGAAGGTTTGGTTTTTGAGGAGATACATGATTTTAAGTTTATTATGCGAACCTGTAACAGAATGGTTGTACCCTGGCTGGTAAGAGAAATAGGTTTATCGAAGCTCCACGGATTATATTTCAGGGAATTGCTTATAAAAGCTTACTCGTCGGAACAACTGAGTGTATTTTGCGTAAAAGATAAAACCGGCGAAATTAAAGCTCTTGGCTATTTTATTTCCAATGGTGTTCACACGGTTTACCTAAAGGGAATGACAACTTCTAAAAGGGATAAAACAGGCAGTATGCATTTATTGTTACATAAAGCTGTTTTAGAATTGTTACCTAATTGCAAATGGTTTGATTTTGGAGGCGGCAGCATAGCAGGATTAGCTAATTTTTACAAAGGTCTTGGGGGCTCT
Source organism: uncultured Akkermansia sp. (assembly GCA_964585565.1). Lineage (GTDB taxonomy): Bacteria > Bacteroidota > Bacteroidia > B-17B0 > Aurantibacillaceae > Aurantibacillus. The sequence goes on from CAZPEC010000001.1 coordinate 577,968, forward strand.
CCTCAGGTTTACTATACTTATAAGGTTAATAAATTACCCTGGCCTCTTAATAAAGTAAAAAAATAAATACTTTATTTAGCATCTTAGTTTTTCACTTGAAACTACTTATACTAACTCAATATTTCCCTCCGGAAGTGGGTGCGCCTCAGAACAGGTTGTTTGAAACGGCTATTCACTTGCAGCGTTATGGTGTTTCGGTAACTGTATTAACAGCCATGCCGAATTACCCTCAAATGAGTATATACGACTCTTATCGGGATAAAAATTACGTTTACGAAGAAATTAACGGAATTAAGGTGCATCGGTCCGCTATATACGTATCCTCAAACCGGGGAATTATAAGCAGGCTGAGGAACTATTTTTCATTCGTTATATCAAGCTATCGAGTAGGTAAAAAGTGCCTGGAAAAACAGTACGATTTTTTGTTTTGTGAGTCTCCTCCCTTGTTTTTAGCATATAGCGCTATGGCTTTAGCCAAAATCAAGCAGGCTTCTCTGGTTTTTAATGTGAGCGATTTATGGCCCGAAAGCGCCGAAAAATTAGGAGTTGTTAAAAACCGATTCCTGCTTAACATGGCTTATCGCCTTGAGGCAAAGGCTTACAAAAAATCCATACTCGTAACGGGCCAAACAAGAGGGATTTGTGACAATATTAAAGCGCGTTTTCCGGAATTAGATACGTACTGGTTGCCAAATGGCGCCGATATTGAAAAATTTAATTTATCACAGGACAAACATCATCTATGGCGTAAAGCAAACGGTTTTGAAACAGGAGATTTTTTGGTATTATACGCCGGAATAATTGGTATAGCTCAGGGGCTGGAGGTTATACTTTCAGCCGCTGAAAAAGTATCGCAGTATACCAATATTAAGTTTATATTACTGGGAAGCGGTCCGGAAAAAGATAGGTTGCTAGCTCATAAAAACGAGCACAAGCTGCACAATGTGTATTTTTTGAATCCGGTTTCTAAGGAGCATATGAAATCTGTTTTATCAGAAATTAATGCTGCGGTAATACCGCTTAAAAAACTCGAACTTTTTAAAGGGGCTATTCCGTCTAAAATATTTGAAAACCTTGCCATGAAAGTTCCCGTAATTTTGGCGGTTGATGGAGAAGCAAAAGCCCTGTTTATAGATGAAGGGAAATGCGCTCTTTATTCCGAACCGGAAAATGATGTAATGTTGGCCCAACAAGTAGTTGAATTGTATAATAACCCGACGCTTTGCGCCGAATTGGGAGAAAAAGGCAGGCTTTACGTGGAAGAAAAATTTGACAGAAAGAAGATTGCCGAAAAGTTTTTTGAAAAACTAAAGCACATTCATGAATCTAAGCAAAAGCATATCTGAGCAATATAAACGTAGAGAAGGTAAAGAAACTTTGTACTCAGATTCTCCCTATACCAGAGAAGTTAGAGAGGAGCTTTTGAGAAAAATGACTAGTCTTTTTAAGAGACATTTTGGTGATACGGACAAGCTGACCATATTGGAGATAGGAGCAGGTGATGGAGGGAACGTTCCTCTGTTTTTGAAATTGGGTTTTAAGCGAGAAAACATTGCGTTAAATGAGTTACTTCCGCAGAGAATTTTAAATATAAAAAAAAATCATCCTGATATAACTCTTTTTGAGGGAGATGCTACGGGTATTAATTTTAATAATTCACATTTTGATATAGTTTTTCAATCAACCGTATTTACCTCCATTTTAAATCAAAAAAACAGAGAGCTGTTGGCTCAGAAAATGTGGAGTTTAACAAAATCCGGAGGAGGGGTGCTCTGGTATGATTTCATATACAACAATCCAAAAAATCCTGATGTAAAAAAGGTTAGTAAGAAAGAAGTGATTTGTCTCTTTTCAGAGGCTGTTACTTATGATATAATTAAAGTAACTTTGGCTCCGCCTGTAGGAAGAAGAGTGGGAAACTTATATAAATATTTTAACGTATCTCCCTTAAGAAGTCATATACTGGCCTTGTTTAGAAAAGCATGAATAAAAACGGGTTAATACAAAGAGTATACTATACTTTATCGGCTGTTATAGCTTTTATTTTACCTTTTGGAAATGCATTATCTTCTCCTTTTATCGGACTTTGGTTTATTTTTTCGGTACTGAACTATAAAACACATTTTAGTTACCCCGCTATTAAAAACAGGCATGCCTGGCTTATATTAACTTTTTTTCTGCTTACACTGGTTTCTAATTTTGTATTTTATAATCCGGCTGATCCATTTAGTGAGGTGGAAGTTAAATTAAGTTTTCTTTTTTTTCCTATTTGCTTCTTTTTCTTTGATTGGACCCATCATATTGCCAAAAGAACACTGGCCTCATTTGTTTCCGGCTGTCATATAGTATGTTTGTTGTGTTTGGGAAGAGCTTTTTTCTATTTGCTGCAAGGAAGCCATGAATTTTTGTACTACAGCGGTTTTTCCTGGTTTATGCACAGTTCATATTTTGCCATGTATTTAAATTTGGCCTTGATGGTGGTTCTTTTTTATTATTTGTACTGGTTTAGATCAAAAAAAATATATTGGTACTTTTCCATTTACCTGCTCATTTTGTTTACGGCGTGCATTATTTTGTGTGCTTCTAAAATAGGCTTATTCGCTTTATTTCTATTAACCCCCATGTTTATTGCCATTCGTTTCAGAAAGAGAATTTCATTTAAACTAGGGGCTATTTCCTTAGGCATCATATTCATTTTAGTTTTTGGAGTGTATAAAGTTGCTCCCGGTGTTTTCCAGCGACTTCAGTCAATCAGTAATATTGCCTCTAAGGAAATAGACAAAACATCTGCCGAAAGTTCTGAAGTTCGTGTTTTAATTTGGGGAGAGGCAGTTCGCTTATCTGAAAAATATTTTTTTACAGGCTCAGGTGTGAGCTGGGCTAATACTCGTTTATATGAGGCATATGCAGACAAAGGATATACAGGTGCTTTGGAAAGAAAACTTAATGCACATAATCAGTTTTTTCAAACCATGATTGGACTGGGTATTTTGGGTTTTTTACTGCTTTTGTATTTTACTCTTGGAGCAGTTATAGAAGCCATAAAAAATCGAAAATATATTTTGCTGTTTTTTGCCGTTTTAACGAGCGTTAATTTTTTTGTAGAGAGCATGTTACAAACCTCTGCAGGTACGGTATTCTTTGTTTTTTTCCTATGTTTTTTCCTAAAGTTTAATGAAAAAAAGCTGCTATATTCTCCCGGTACTGTTTAGTTTGTTTGTCGTAAACAACCTTATTGGCCAAACAACAAAGTTCCTTTGGCCGCTGAAGGGGAAAATTACACTTAATGGAAATTATGGAGAATTAAGACCTAATCATTTTCATGCCGGACTTGATTTTTCTACAGGCAGGGTTTGTGGTGTTCCTGTTTATGCAATAGCAGACGGTTATGTATCTCGAATAAAGGTAAGTCCTTATGGCTATGGTAACTCTGTGTATATAACACATGCCAATAACCAGGTTAGTTTGTATGGCCACCTGGAGAATTTTTCGGAAAACATTAAAAAACTTGTTGAGCAAGAGCAAATCAAACAAGAATTTTTTGAGGTAGAATTATTTCCGGAGCCATCAAGAATTCCTGTAAAGGCCGGAGAATTAATCGGCTGGTCGGGAAACACAGGAAGTTCTGCCGGCCCACATTTACATTTTGAAATCAGAAATGAAATTACAGAAGCTCCTATTAACCCGCTTTTGTTTTATAAATTGGAAGATAAACAAGCCCCCGTTATAACGCACGTTGCTCTCTATAATTTGGAAGATACGGTGGCTCCAAAGATTTTACAGGAGTTTTCTGTTTTAAATAAATTAAAACCGTCGTTATTAAAAGATTCATTGAAATTAGATAAAAACATTCTTGGTGTGGCTTTTTCCGGTTACGATTGTTTTACCCCCAGTGGCGGCAAAAATGCCATTTTTAGTGTTAAAATTTATTTGGATGAACAATTGCATTATTATCACCAATTAGAATCCATTCCCTTTGATGGCCACCGTTATGTAAACGAATATGCCGAAAAAGTATCAGGTGTTCATTATCAAAAATGCTTTTTACCTACCGTATACCCATCAGGAATGTACAAAGAATGCAGGCAAAAGGGCCGAATAGTGCTTAGGGATACCCTTTTCCATAAATTGGATTTTGTTGCCGCTGATGAGTATGGAAACCAGAGTAAATTAACCTTCTATGTAAAGGCGAATAAGATATCTTACTACAAACTTCCTAAAATATCAGGAGATACTTATTTTAATTGTACAAAAGATAATGTTTGGCAAAAAGAAGACTTGATGCTTTCGGTGCCAAGGGGTAGTTTATATTACTCAACGCCACTTACTTTTATAACTGATCAGAAAAACGGACTAATGGAAATAAAACCTGCAGAAGCAAATTTGAATAATCCTGTAAAGCTCACCTACATTCATCCGGCTGAAAAATATCCCATGAGAGATAAAAGACTACTGGCTATAAACGGACAAATTTGTGCCCCAAAAATTTCGGGTGATTCTGTTTCTTTTTTTATAAAATCTTTTGGTAAATTAAAGTATGTTATTGACACGATGCCTCCTAAAATTAATCCCGTTGGGCGTATTCCAAAGGCTATACCTGCCGGTAAGGAAAGTCGAATTTATTTTATTATTCAAGATAATCTAAGTGGGATTAAGCATTACCGTTTTACAGTGAGCGATTCCTGGATGTTATCCGAATTTGATGGGAAAAACAAAAAATTATGTTGTGTGATTAACGAAAAAATCACCCCCGGAAAATACTCTTGCAAACTAGAGGTAACAGATGTATGTGGAAACAAACGAGATTACGCCTTTAGTATCCTCGTCAATTAAAGTTTAATTTCCTTTAAAATTTCTTTTAGCAATTTTTCCTCCGTATTTTTTTCGTATTTCTTGATATTGATATGAATGATTTTTTTTGCTTTAGCTTTTTTAATACCTTTTATATAGGTTTTACTTATTTTCTCCAAATAATCCTGCTTGATATTTTTTTCAAAAATTCTGTTTCTCTTTTTAATATTGGCCAATAAATTTTTGGCGTCACTGGTTAGAAAAATAAGTAAATCCGGCCTTGGAATTTGTTTACTTAATTGCGAATACAGGTTTTTAAACGCTGAAAAATCTGCTTTGTTAAGAGTAATTTCTGAAAACCACTTACACTTATCGAAACAAAAATCGGAAATAATGAGTGTTGTGTTTTCTTGGAAAGAGGATTTTATTGCATCAAATCGTTGGTACAAAAACCATTTTTCCGTTTCGAAGGCATATTTTTTTGGATTTGCGTAGAACTTCTTTAAAAATGGATTTTTTTCAAATTCTTCGGCTAAGAAGTGGGCGTTCAGTTTCTGAGATAACGCTCTTGAAACAGTGGTTTTTCCTACTCCAATGTTTCCCTCAATGCAAATCCATTTTGTTTTCTGAGGTTTAAATATTTTTGCTTTTAGGTTATCAGAACATTGTTTCAAGAGCTTCTTATTGTTTTTTTTAATTAATGGATGAATAAAATCCGGAGCTATTTCGCTAAGCGGTTTGAGTACAAAATTTCTGAGGTGTAGCCTTGGGTGGGGTATTTGGACATTATTTTCGGAAATAATTAAGTCGTTAAAATAGAGGATATCAATATCCATTACCCGATCGGTATTTTTATTTTTTTTTCTTTTCCTCCCCATTTTTTCCTCTATCTGAAGCAACTTTTTCATGAGCGTATTGGGAGAATACTCCGTATGAAGTTCTATACAAAGGTTTAGATATTTATTTTTTGAGGATGAACCCCAGGGTTCAGTTTCGTATACTGAGGATGTTTTTACAATTTTTCCCTTTAGTTTATTAATTTCAGTTAAGGCCAAGGAAATATTATCCAACCGACTACCCAAATTTCCGCCCAAACATAAAAAAACCCTGTTCATACCAATTTTTAACAAACGCAAATTAACCTTCTTATTTTTGTGCTAAGAAATATATTATTTACCAATTTTTGACTATGAAACAGTTTTTTGGTGCTTTTTTCGGTTCGGTTGTGGGGCTTATAATAGCCACCATTATTGCCTCGATTATTATAGTAGCCGGTGTTACCTCGGCCTTTAAGGGAAGTTTTAAAGATGAAGATAAGCCTCTTAAAAAGAGTAATATGGTTTATCATTTGGAAATGAGCGGAGATATTCGCGACCGAGAAAAACCTAATCCCTTCGAAAAGTTTGACTTTGGACCCTTTAACGAAAAGTTTGGCATGGGATTAAACCAAATTATAAAAAACATTCAGAAAGCTAAGGAAGACACAGCCGTAAAAGGTATTTACATAACTTTTAAGGATTTCCAGTCAGGTAAGGCTGCACTTAAGGAGATACGGGATGCAGTACTTGACTTTAAAAAATCAGGAAAGTTTGTGATAGCTTATTCCGAGTATTATACCCAAAATTATTATTATTTGGCTTCGGTAGCCGATAAGGTTTATATGAATCAGCAGGGTGTCATGGATTGGAAAGGTTTAACTATGAACCTTATGTTTTTTAAGAAAACGCTTGAAAAGCTTGGGGTGGAAGCACAAATATTCAGACATGGTAAATTTAAAAGTGCTGTAGAGCCGTTTATGTTGGAAAAAATGAGTTCTGAAAATCGCCTTCAGTCGAAAACTTTTTTGTCAGGAATGTGGAATACCATGCTTCAGGATGTTTCTGACAGCAGAGGCATAAGCGTAGACGATTTAAATAAATATGCCAATGAGCTCTCTCTCGTTAAGCCGGAGGATGCCTTATCTAAAAAATTTGTTGATGCGTTAGTATATGAGGACGAAGTAATGGACGAGTTAAAAAAGCGTTTAAAGCTAAAAGAAAAAGATAAAATAAATTTTATTTCTCATAACGATTATACTAAACAACGCGGCAAAAAACAAGAAAAATCGGATAACGAAATAGCTGTTATATATGCCAGTGGCCAAATTTCCAGCGGAGAAGGAGATGACGATGAAATAGGAAGTACCTCGCTTGCAGAGGCTATAAGAGATGCCCGCTTAAATGAAAAAGTAAAGGCAGTAGTTCTAAGAGTAAACTCTCCCGGTGGAAGTGCATTGGCCAGCGATGTAATTTGGAGAGAAGTATTGCTTACTAAAAAAGTAAAGCCAATAGTAGTTAGCATGGGCGATGTGGCTGCCAGCGGAGGCTATTACATTAGTTGTGCGGCTGATAGAATTTTTGCACAGCCCAATACCGTTACCGGATCTATTGGTGTGTTTGGCATGTTGCCTAATATGAAAAAAGCGTTTGAAGATAAGCTGGGAATAACCAGCGATACCGTTAATACTAATAAATACAGCGATATGGGCTCTACACTAAGAGGGGTTAGTCCTACCGAATCACTGGTTATTCAGCAAAGTGTCGAGAATATATACGAGGTATTTATAGGTAGGGTATCGGAAGGCAGAAATATGTCTAAAGAAAAAGTAGACGAAATAGGGCAGGGAAGGGTATGGAGTGGTACCGACGCACTAAAAATAGGTTTGGTAGACGAATTGGGTGGTTTGGATGCGGCTGTGGCATACGCGGTTAAAAAAGCCGGGATTAAAAATTATAAACTAACTGAATTGCCGGCTCAGAAGAGCCCCTTTGATGAGCTCTTTGGAAAGATGGAAACGGAGGCTGATGCAAGAATGATAAAGAAGTGCTTGGGTGAATATCATCAATACTGGAAGCATATAAAGTCTTTACGAATAAATAGAGGAGTTTATGCCCGTATGCCATTTGATATTGTGGTAAATTAATGAGCGGGCTGTTTACGACTTAATTACTTCTTACTTTTTTGTTTAATTTTTTCGAGGTTTGTTCCTTCTTCAAAAAAAGGCGTGTCGTTTATTTTTGTCAGCTCATGATCTAGGTAGGCTCTAGCTCCAAAACCGCAACCCATTGAGTCATTTCCTTTGGCAGTAAGCTTTTTAGTTTTGGGATTAAAGGAGAAGGTAATTTCACATAGTTCTCCGCTTTCTGCCAGATCGCCTTTAAAGATGTATATGTTTCCTTTCTTTTTGGCTGTTCCTTCAGCGTAAGCTAAATGATAGGTTGGCCCGCAAACCAAATCTATTTTAAACATAATAGATTCTTTATCTGTTTCTTTAATGATGATATATCCACCGTTAAAAGACACCTCCACGGCAGGAAAATGAAGTTCATTTACATAATAAGCTTCAACTCCGTAGCTTCCGGTTATTTTATCGTTAGTGTTTTTAGAGTAAGCATCTAAAGAAGGAGGGGGCATTTTAGCCATGGTTCCTACCGGGGCTTCAAGTTTTGTTTTAAGGGGCTCCTTGTTGCCGGCACTCCACCAACCCAAAAGCACATCTTTTTCAACTGTTAAATAAAATACGCCGGTAGATTTTCCTTTATAAAATTCTTCTATTTCCCAACAATCTTTATGAACCCAACCTTTAATATCGAGGTAATTCTTTTTTCCGACATAGCGGTACTTTCCCTGAAATGAGCCATCTGAGAGAGAGTAGGAGTTAATTTCCATTTCTATGGGATATTTGCCGATACTGCCGGTTATTATAGTTGGTTTAAAGCTATCCTGACCTCTTAAATACGCTATATTGAAAAATAAAAATATTAGGTATGTGTAGTAGGGGTATATGATAATTTTTTTCATGAATTAGAGTTTTCTTCAAGCATTTTTAACTGATTAACAAAACGTTGATGCGTGTTTTTCAGGCTTTGTTTGATTGAAAAATAGATAATAAGAAACACAAACATCATTTGTCCTCCTATCACTAATAAAATGATGTTTTCTGAGGTTTTCATCCAAATAACAAATGCAGAGATAACAAAAAACAGAATCCCTGTAATTAAACCGATTAGTGTAGATTTTTTAATTTCTACATGGCCATCAATAGTAGTTTGTCTGTTATTTCCATCAACATAAGCCGACAAAAATATGCTGTGGCTGAAATTATTTTTTTTGAATTCATTAAACTTAAGCTGGATATAGTCGGCTTCCACTTTGCCCAAAAAAATGCTGCTCATATCCAGCAAGCGGGATAAAAAACCTTGTTTTTCAGAGGTTACTTTTTGTAGATTTTTTATAAAATCTGCCTTACCGATAGTAAGTTGTATCGAGAACTCTTTGCTTAAGTTTAATTTTTGAGCCAGGTTACTCATTTATGCTAATTGTTTGCATCGTCGGCAAAATATATAATAGCAGCAATGGCGGCAATAATACCCACAACCAATAAAAATATTTTCCAGAAACTGTATGGCCTTTCGCCAACAACCTCACCTGTTCTGGCGTTTATGGTAAAGCGGTACGTTTTATTATTGTATTTGTAAGCGCTAATCCAAAGGGGTAGTAAAATGTGTTTAAATGTAATATCGTTATATGTGGTATTCATGCTGCTTATACGCTGTTCGTCTCCACCAATATCGGATTTAATACTCCCTCGTATAACTTCATTCATTCTGTTTTTGGCGTCTTCAAAGCCGTGTTCTATGTTTATTTGATAAGATTCCGTTAAAAATCCGGCAAGATACCGTTCATCAAAGTCTACCAGAGACTTTAAATCCCAGGGTTCCAGGTTTTGAGTAAGTTTTTTAGGAAGCGACTGAGATGCGCAAACAAGCACGTCGTCAAAATCATTTCTTACCGTTCCGCTGGCCGGGTACCACCGGGTTCTTCTTACTTGGCGGGTTTGGGTATTCCCGTTGCTATCTTTGTAACTTTCTGTAACATAATAGTGTTCTCCTCGTTCGCCAATATAATTTGTAACGGTATTAGAGTCGTAAGTCCAGTAAGGCATATAAACTCCATTCAGTTTTTCGGCACTATGCCTGGCATATTCTTTTAATTTATTTGGTGCAAACCACAAAGAACCAACCCACGCAATAAATTTTTCTTTGGCTTGGTTACGTTCAATTTTAAAAGGGAGTAGGTATTTGGGTTTAATGATGGAACAAGTAGCAGCATTTTGAACTACTAGGGGGGTATCGCAGTAAGGGCATGAACTGGAAGTTACATTTGGAGGTAGCGTAGTTGAAGCACCACAGTTGCTGCACTTACAGGTTACTATTTCTTCTTTGGCGGCAGTATTACCATTTTCGTTTAAGAACTTATGATAATCATTTTCAATAATCTCAGCCGTGCCCTGGCTTATTTGGTTAGACGTGTTGCAATACGGGCAAACAAGACTTTCTGTTCCCGGTTTAAATTTGAGGTTAGCTGCACAATTACTGCATTTTATTTCTCCGGCTACTTCGGCTGTTTTTTCGGAATACATATCGTTCATGTTTTAAAATAAGTAAAAATAAACGACATAATCCAATGTAATTTTAAAGGACAAATTTGTTTTTTAATAACAACTATTTCCACCTAAAACAATCGTCCATTGATTTTTTCTTACGTAAAAATTGAAAATGTTTTTTCTTATTTCGGGCACATTTGTATTTAAAAGAGGATGAGCGGATAGAAATTTTACCGATACGGTTTCTTTTTCTTTTAGAGGTTTTATTAAAAGACTCCAAGACGTTTTTTTCTTTGTTAGAATCGTCCAAGATTTTTTTTGTTTTGTTTATCGATGCTAAGTATTCCTTGTATTCTTCGTCTGCCAGTTTTTGATGAGTATGACAAGGACAGTTTGGATTTCTTGGATCAGACAGGGGGTACTCCATTGAGTCGGGCGGAAAAGTTAAGGAGTATCCGCCCAAAATAGAGATAAAGAGTACACCCAAAAGTATGTATCTGTTCAGATTGTGCTTTTGGGTGTACATGATTATTTTAGATATCATTAAGATTCGTTTTTAAGGATATTTACTTTTTGTACACTGCTCCATGTTTTATACTCGTTTGTATAATACAGGTAGGCAGATGAGGCAGGAGCTTCATATTGTCCGGGCATTTCGGCTTTCAAGTCTAAGTTGATTTCTTTTATTGCTTTAGCCGGCATTCCCCTATAGTAAATGGCAATATTATTTCCTTTTATTTCGTAATAATCAAAAACACGCTTTTCCTGCAATTCTTTTAACTGCCATGGCTGTGCCGAAAAACCTGCCGGAATACCTATAATAGCCATGGTACTGGGTATTTCTTCAGTTTTTTTGTTACTGATGGTTGCCGTTAAACGAACTGTTTCGCCAACTTTTGCCGAACTTGTCGTTAATGTCGTTTTTAAATCAACGCTACATTCTTTATCACTTATTGGTAGGCTAGTGTTGTAATTTATAGATACGGAGTAAGGAAGAGGTGTTTTAGCTTTCAGGTATTTTACTTTTATACTGTGTTTGCCTTCGCCTTGTATAAATTGCTCTAATCCGCTTATTTCAATGGTTCCTTTATCTCCGGCCTTGTAATCTTTTTCAGCAACTTTTTTATTATCTACGAAGATGAGAATTGTTCCGTCTTCGTTGGTCTTTTTGCTGCTTTTGGCATATTCGGTAAGGGCCTTTAAAGCCAAAATAGTTCCCTGAGTGGAGCTGAAAGCCCCCGAACCATTTCTTGACGAAACCAGAAATTTTACGGCATTATTAAGTTGTGTGGGGTATTTACCTGATTTTATCATAGCAAGAGCAGCAAGGGAAGTTGTTTCTATATAAAGTGAATTTCCTTGCGAGTAGGTAATGGAATGAGTGAGTCCGTTAAAGCTTCCGTTCATTTCTTGCTTGTTTATGAGTATTTTCATAGCCTCCTCTGCTTTAGAAATTTCCTTTAGACAGTAAGCTGCATTTGCCATCATCCCCAGCATGTAGGGGTCTTTTGCTTCAATAGCTTTTTTATAGGAGGTTTCAAATTCTTTTTTTATTTCTGTTACGCCGGCTTCGGCCAAAGCGTAAACGATATATGCGTTTAAAATATCATCGCTTATTCTTCCAAAATCATGGTAGGCATGCTTTTCCCTTTCAAAACCTCCTTTACCGTCTTTTTTACTCAAAAGCCAACTTAGAGTTCTGTCAAGCATTTTGTCATCTATTTGTTGTCCTGCCTTTTTCATGTCGTTAAATTCCATAATTCCGTAAGCTGTTAACCCTTCGTGTGCCGGGTTTGCTCCAAACCATTCATATCCTTTTTGCGAAGCCTCAAAGGTAGTTAGCCGTTTATACCCTTTTTCCAGCAATTCGGTAGCTCGAACCAATGTTTTAGTGTCGTGGTTGTCGGTAGTTTTTAAGTAGTCTAAAACCATAGCGTTGGGGTAAGCCGTGCAAGATGTTTGCTCAAAGCAACCGTAAGGTTCTTGTAAAATTCCTTCAATTCCTTTCATAAGATCGCTAACCACATTGGGGTAAGCATTGAATGTGGCTTTTAAAGAACCATTTACTAACTTGTTTATTTCGAAGGTATACTCGTTTTCTTTTTCCTGACCGGAGAAGGAATATTGAACGGGGAAACCTTTTGGAGCAATACGAATAGTTTGACTGAAACCATCTCCTAAGCCACAGGCTTTAAAGTGTACTGTAAATTCGCCATATCCTATTTTGTTCGATACTTTGTAATCTAGAAATAAAGTCTTTGACTTTCCGGGCATAATTGTTTGAACAGGAGAAATAGTAGATATTTCTTTGAGTGCTTCCGGTGCAGTTATTGTAATTTCTCCGCCGAGAGGACTTTCTGTATTGTTTTTAAGTGTAAGTGGTATTGAGATAATATCCTCGGAGGCAACTTCAGCAGGTATTTTAGTGCTCATGCTGAAAGGCAATTGGGTAAAAATACTAAACTCGCTTCTCCCTACGTATCCGGTATTAGAAATTCCTTCGATAATAGTTCTGAATGAAGTGATATCGTCCGAGGTATAAAATTCAATGGTTTTTTTGCCGTTGTGTCCGACTTCAATATTAGGGTTCCAATAAATAGTGTTTCTAAAGTCGGTTCTGGTTTCCACCACATCATTTTTCACGTAGATTGGTGTATAAAATTGTCTGGCCCGGTAGTATTTTATGCCATTACTAACGGCAATAGGCCCATTTAAGAAATTATTTTCATCATCCATGTCAAGGGCACGGGCTCCTCTTTTGTCATTGCGGGCCATACCAAGCGCATCGGATTCCTTTTTTTTGGAACTTACCTTTTCTTCTACCGGGGCATTTATTTTTTTATTGGAGAACTGTTGTTTATGTCCTATTTGGTCGGCAGGCTTTAAATCTTTTTTATTTGATTTTATATTGGCACGAACCATTGATTTTTGTTGAATTGCAGCTTCACTTTCCATGGCAGCAAAAGATGGTTCGCTCTTGGGAATTCCTACATTTTGTCCGGAACCAAACATTTTGCTTTTGGAGTAATATTGGGACGTTTTATCTTTTTTATATAAATAAACCAAAAGGTTTTCCTGGTAGGAATTTACATATCGGTGTTGTTGGTAGTAGCCGTCGGCCGAAAAGGAGATGTTTGCCTGTTCATATAGTTCAACTTTTTTTATGAAGAAATTTCCGTTTTTATCAGTGCTAACTTCTTGCCCCTGTACTTTAATTTTAGCGTCGGATATAGGCTTACCTTCATAAGCATCTAACACACTGCCGCTGATAACAGCTCTCTCTCCTTTAAATTTAATAGGAGGCAAATCATCTTCCAGTATTTTTTCCCAGGTAAATCTTCTCCATCCGGATGTCATGAGAAGATAATCCAGAGCTTTGTCGGCCTTAGCTTCTTTTGAGTTAAAGTAAAAAGAGGGGTCTTCGATTTTTTCATTTAAATCTTGCTGTAATAAGAGTTCTGATAAAATATTTCCGGATTTATCATCTGCGAAAGAAAGCAACTGATCGTTTACAACGGCCATAGAAAGATTTGCCGGCATGGGTAATCCTTTATCGTCTTTTACGGTAATGGTTAATTTTACTTTGTCGCGAGGGAGATATTTTTCTTTTTCTGTATGAATACTGATGTTCATTTTTTTATCCTTATTCACAAAAGTAAGTCTCTCGCAGCGGGCGATGCCTCTGGAGTCGAACAGAGTAATTTGAACCACCCCCTGAGGAAATAAATTAGTAGGAATGCTGTAATAATTGCAACCCGGGTTGGTATGGAGAGCTGTGCTGTAAAATATTTTTCCTCGAACCTGAGCAATGAGTGAAATATCTTCTTTATCTGAGCAGTTTATTTCTAAGTTTAATTGTTCTTTATCGGTATTAATAATATGTAGGTTAAATCCATTATCATAGGCTTCAGGTAATTTATAATTTTCTTGGATGTTGTTTGGTTTGGTAATTTTTACCGCGTACTCTTCTCCGCTTTTAGGAGTAAATTTAAAGGCCCCCATTCCTTGATGGTAGCTGCTGAATGAAGTTATTTTGTTTCCCTTTTTGTCCAGTAAAATACCTTCAATATCAGCAGGTTTATTGAATTCATTTAAGGCTTTAAAAGCCACGGTATTTTCTATGTTATTTACTAAATCTCCTCCTTCCGGGAAAAAAGAAAGTTGTATATTGTTTAGTATGATGGGTATTGAACGAGAAATGCTTTCGGTATTTCCATTATAATCTATCATTACGTTTAACAAACCATCGGTGCTTTTAAGTTCCTTAGGAAGATTAAAGCGTATGTATTGTATGCCCTCTTCGTCTGTTTGAAGTTTTAATTCAGTTAATTTTTCTGCTCCAAGGTTGGCAACGCATTTAATGGGATGATTGGCTAGAGGCTTATTTTCATTTGTGTTTAATTCTATCTTAGCTATTACTTCATCGCCTCGGCCAAAGGCTTTTCTTTCAAAATCCAGCTTCATTTTAAGATTGGGAAGAATAACTTCTTGAACCTGAATTTCTTTTGTAAACGAACGTTCTTCCTCTTCATTTTTCATCCATTGAGTATAAGCCTTAATTTTGTAAAGTCCGCCAACAGCATCCTTATCTATGTTAAAATCACCTTGAGCCTTTCCGTTTTTCGCTATAAGGCTTATTTTTTTCTCTACATTTCCTTTGGGATTGATGAGCTCTACATGAATAATGTCGCTTTTATCAGATGGTTTCATGTTTTCTGCATTTCTGATGTAAGCACTAAACCAAATGTCATCTCCCGGTTCATAAAATGGTTTGTCTATATGAAGATACAGACGATCTTCCGGGAACTCCTTGTTATAAAGTTCCAATTTTGATTTCAAATCTTTAATAAACTCGTTTTCTATAATTGGTTGAGTATATTGCTTTGGCGTAAGATAAGCCATGATGCTTATTCCAAAGGCTCCAATTACACTTAAATAAGATAGTTTTTTATTTTTTGTTGTTTCCATCGGGCTGATTTTTTTATATCGATGCAGCCCAGGTGATTATTCCATAAATAGAAAATATGATTTATATAAAAAACATCTTTTAGGAGGCTTTTTCGAGCCGTGCATATTTCAGCAGTAGACTTTTTTTGCCGGCGTTTTCAAATTGTATAAGCGCTTTTGTATTTGGCCAATCTCCCTCTATTAAACAAACGGTTCCCCTGCCAAACTTATCGTGCAGCACGGTATCTCCTTCTTTTAGTGATTTATTTAATTCGTTATTTACAGGTTTTCCGGCATGCATATTGGCAAAGCGGCTGTTGAGGCTGATTAATTTTTTTTGTGAGGAAAACCCTGTGTTGCCTGAGGGTCCTTGTTCTTTCTTGTTTGAAAAACCAATTTTTTCCTTATCAAATTTTTGTTCAAAGAAGTTGTTGCGCATTTTCTCGAACAAATTGTCATTGAATAGTTTTTCGCCTGAAATATACTCGTATTCTAAAAAATTCTCGTCTATCTCACCAATAAATCGGCTGGGTTCACAATAGTTGATGTTTCCGTATCGATAACGAGTATTAGCATAGCACAGGAAACATTTTTTTTCTGCTCTGGTTAGCGCAACATAAAAAAGCCTTCTTTCTTCTTCCAGCTCACTTCTATCGTTTAAACTCATTTGAGAGGGGAATAAATTTTCCTCTAAACCGGCTATGTATACATTTTTAAATTCCAAACCTTTGGCGGCGTGAATAGTCATTAGGCTTACCTTATCGGTTTGCAGGTCTTCTTCGTCTTCTAAGTCTCTATCGGTGAGCAAGGTAATTTCCTGCATAAACTCGTCCAAAGTACGTAGTTTCCTGTTTTCTGTATTGGAAAATAAATTTTCGTTTAGTAACGATTTTTCTTTGATAATATTATTTAATTCCTCTTCTTGTGGCGTTCTTTGTTGTTCAACAAAATCCTTTAAACCATTGAGTAGTTCTTGTAAATTTTCGTAGCGACTGACTCCTTCGGGGGTTTTATCCTGGTGGAGTTCTTTAACCAACCCGGAGTTTACCGCAATGTAATTTCCTGCATCAAAAGCGTTTTTTTCACTAATAAGCAGAGAGTAAGATTTTATTTTTGTTACAAATTCGTTTATTTTTGATGCAATACCACTGTTTATTCCTAATTTAAAATCATGAATATTTTCACAAACGGTGAACATGCTTATACCGTGTTCTGCCGCAGCCAAACTTATTTTATCAATAGATGTTTGTCCTATACCTCTCAATGGGTAGTTAATAATTCTTCTTAGGCTTTCGTCGTCGTTATTGTTAATAGATAGTCTGAAGTAGGCAAGCAGGTCTTTAATTTCTTTTCGCTGATAAAAACTAATACCTCCGTAAATCCGGTAGGGTATGTTCATTCTTCTTAACGACTCCTCCAGTGCCCTGGATTGAGCATTTGTTCTGTATAGTATTGCAAAATCGCTGTAAAAATTTTGGTGACGTTGTTTTAGTTCTGCAATGCTATTGGCAATTTTCTGTCCTTCTTCGTTATCGGTATTTGCAGCAATTACTTTTATTTTATGACCTTCTTCATTATTGGTGAAAACTTTTTTAGGAAGCTGTTCTTTATTGTTAGAAATAACTTGATTAGCTGCTTCTACAATAGTTTGTGTGCTTCGGTAGTTTTGCTCAAGTTTAAAGGTTTGTACGTCCGGGTAGTCGTGTTTAAAATTGAGGATGTTTTGTATGTTAGCTCCCCGAAATGCATAGATACTTTGTGCATCATCACCCACCACACAAATATTTTGGAAGCGAGCAGCAAGCTGCTTAATGATAACATATTGAGAGAAATTGGTGTCTTGATACTCGTCTACCATTATGTATCGGAATTTATCCTGGTATTTCAGCAGTACCTCAGGGAAATCTCGTAATAGAATATTTGTATTAAAAAGCAGGTCATCAAAGTCCATGGCTCCTGCTTTAAAATTTCTTTTTTGGTATAGGTCAAAAATTTGTCCGAGTAAGGGTTTTTGACTTTGTCTGTCTTCTGTTAAAAAAGCGCTGTTTTTGAGATATTGTTGCGAGCTGATGAGCTTATTTTTAGCATCTGAAATTCTGTTTAAAACAAGTGAAGGCTTGTAGATTTTATCATCCAGATTTAACTGTTTGATGATTTCTTTAATAACGCCCTTACTGTCATCCGTATCGTAAATAGTAAAATTATTCGGGTATCCGATTTTAGCGGCCTCAATCCTCAATATTTTAGCAAAAACGGAATGAAAGGTTCCCATCCATAAATTTTTAGCTTCAGAATGCCCTACCAAATTGGCTATTCTCTCTTTCATTTCTCGTGCCGCTTTGTTGGTAAAAGTTAGCGCCAGAATATTAAAGGGGTCAACCCCTTTTTGCATGAGATAGGCTATACGGTACGTGAGTACACGGGTTTTTCCTGAGCCGGCACCGGCAATAATCATAACCGGTCCCTCGCTACACATGGCGGCCTCGCGCTGAACGGGGTTTAATTCATCCAAAAAGTTTTTCACCTACCAAATTTCAGTAATAGCCCTCATTTATAAAAGAAGGAAACGAATAAGATTTAAACAATATTCAGCGTTCAGCCGAAAGTTTTTCCAAATCCCATTTTAAAACTTATGGTTTGTATGGGTTGTTTAAATTTAAATTCAGAAGCAATGCCGTATGTTTGGTTTTTTACCTGAACTTTATCAAAAAACATATCGGCATTAAATGAATCTATTCCTATAATCAGATAATATTTTTTAACTAGGGAAATGGTAGCGTCTAATCCCAAAAGGTAGCAGAAGGAAAGGGCACTCGCTTTCTCTTGTTTTATTTTCATGACAACGTTACTGGTATCTTCTACCAAAAGGTTTATGTAAGGCGATGTACCATAATTAAATCCAAGTAGTATTTTGGGTTGAAGAGAAAGATTTTCGTCTAAATTGAAAATAGCGTATGCCCCAAAAAGGCCGCTTATGTTCGTCCAACTCCCGGTAGTGATGGAATATTGGTTAAGGGCATTTTCTGAATATATATCCTTTTTGTACTTATAATCGTCTATTTTGTGGTTTTGAAAAACGAGCATAGACTTAACGCCTAGGTTTTTATACACCTGGTAGTTAAAGCCAAAATCCAGTTTGAGTCCCGTATTAGCAAAACCGCTGTTCTCAGAACTTTTAATACGTTTACTAAAACTCCCGTAGGGGAAGGAGCTGCCTACACTCAAAAAATCGACCGATATGAGCTTTTTGGGAAGTATATTACTGGTATCTAGTTGTATTTGAGCTCTAGCTACCGTAAATAAAACTAAAAAAATGGCCAAAAACCGTTTCATGCGGCTTAAAAGTACTAAAATTCAAAATAGTTTTAAAAGCTCAGCTCTTAAGAAGAGCAACGTCGTCTTTTAAGAACTCAGAACTAAAAACCTCTATGTTTTTGCTGAAGTTAAGAATGTTCTTTATCGTAAATGGGGAGGGAGACTCTTCTCCATCATCGCTAATAAGTTTCGCCAGTCTTGTTTCTTCGATGCGAATATCTTTTATTTGTTGTTGTTCGGTGTAAATTTTATGCATAGGCACTGTGATTATGCTATTTAAACGTATGCCTACTATGTTTATTGTGAGTGAAATAAAAAAAGCCTGTATTTATTTAAAATACAGGCTATAATAGCAATTACTTAATGTTTAGTTTTTTATAAATTTAGTTTGGTAAACCTCATTGTTTTTCCCAATGAGTTTTATGAAATAAACTCCCTTTTCAAGGTTAGAAACCGGAATTGCTAGATTTTCACTGCCTTGAACCACCTCAAAATTACCGGTCAACGTTTCTTTACCCATTACGTCTGTAACTGATAATTTATAGGAATTACCGGGCAAATTTTGGGTGTTTAGGCTTATATAATTATCAGCGGGGTTAGGATATAGGTTTAAATTTTGAAAGTTAAATTGGAGATTATTAATTCCTGTAGTGTTTAAGGTTGGAAGTGGAACCAAGTTCCCGCCCGAAGGAAGAGCTGCCCACAAGCCAAAGTAAGGTCCGTTGCTATTGTTGGATGGATTTAAGAATCCGGAAGCAAGAACGGTAATAGCCTCACCTGTTGTTCCAAGTGTATTTAGCGGCGCAATATAGCTGGCAACAGTAGTTGTTCCGGCTACGTTTGTAATATGCAAAGTGTAATTTCCCATTGTAGTATTAGATGGCAACTGTAAATAACCTGAGCTATTGAAAGTTCCGTACGCCATATTGGCAACTACGGTTGCTGCCGATGACGTTACCACGTTTACAGCCGGAGCATCTGTTGCACCATGATACACCAGCACATCGGTATCTGTAGTGATATTAATTGCCTTCTCTCTGGCAGAGGCGAAAGGAACCAAATTGAAAGGGGCTGTAGTTGAGCCTGGATTATATCCCATTGGACTTACAATTCCACTCGCTATTAATTGATACTTTGAACCTGCTGCTAAATTGTATGTAAAATTTGCTATGGCCTGTGCAACGCTGGTGCTGGTGGCAGGGGCAATGGAAACGGTTACGGTTTCACCTACCGGTACATCGATATAGGGAGATGCTGAACGAAAAGCAAAATTGTCAATTAAGAGTACTGCGGCGCTGCCGGTGGTTGCCGACTTAAAATATACATCCACCTGTGATGCAATAGCATCTGCACAGTTATGTATGGCTTGCAGGCGAGTAGAAGAGATAGTAGATGTGGGAAGAGCAATTAATGCTCCGCCGCTAAAGGTAGCCGCATACAAACCAAAAGCCGCACCGTTACTATTGTTGGCAGGATTTAAAAAACCGCTTGCTACAATGGTTAAAGCTGCACCTCCTGTACCCAATGTGTTCAGCGGAGCTACGTATTCTGCAACAACTGAGCTATTATATTGATCGCGAACCTGGATTTTATAATCAGCAACCGGGAGATTTAAATAACCGGCAAACCCGCTGTATGGAGCATTGTTAACTAAAATATTGGGTATAACAGGGTTTGTTCCGGTAAACGGGGCTACAACGTCAACTATGGGAGCGTCGGTACTTCCATGATGAACCAATAAACTGGTAGTAGTTGAATTTGGGGCTGCCGACAGGCCTGCTGTGTAAGTATGAAGGGTGAAAGGAGCACTGGAACTCCCCGGCGAATAACCGGAGGGAGAAATTATACCATTAGCAACTACGATATTATGACTGTTTGGACTAAAATTTACCGTAAATGTAACAATGGATTGACTGGAAGATGTGCTGGTAGGTGGCGCAATGCCAACCACGATATTGGTATTGGCAGGGATGTTGGTAAAGGTTTGTGAGGCGTGCCTAAAACTTAAATCGTTTACTAACAGGTTTGTTCCGGCATAAATATCTACTGTTGAAGCGGCCGCATCGGCGCAATTATGAATAATTTGTAGTGATGCGGTTTGTGCATTATATTTTATGCCGCTGCATAAAACAGTCAATGCAATTTGTGTAATTAGTTTTTTCATAGCTTAAATTTTTTATCGATTTATATGTTAAAACACTTAATTTCCTATTTTGTTTAACATTTATGTTAAAAAAATTAAACAAAATAAAATTCGGGAAAATATATACCAATATCAAGATGAGCTAAAAATAAGGGGGTATAAAACCAAAAACCCCGCGCAGAGCGGGGTTTTGGCCTCAAAAAACTAAAAACCATGGCGAGGTTTTTAGTAACCCTGTGCTATCTCGTAGCACGGGGAGTATTTTTTAACGGATTATTTACCGTCCATCTTATTTTTCAAGTCGCTAAGAGCAGATATGTCACCCAAGGTTGTTTTTTCTACATTGTCCTTTACTTTTTTAACCGACTTTTTAGTTTCTTCAGACTCAGCTTTTTTGGCTGCTTTGTCGGCTTTTTTTGCTTCTTCTTTTACTTCTTCATGGAGTCGGGCATGAGAAACAACAATTCTTTTAGCATCTTTATTAAATTCAATCACTTTAAAATCAGCAGTTTCGTCTGCTTTTAGGTTACCGCCTTCAGCTTTGGCAAGGTGTCTGGCAGGGCAGAAGCCTTCAACTCCGTAGGTAAGTCCAATAGTTGCTCCTTTATCGTTTACATTCAAAACCGTGCCTTTGTGAACAGAATCTATAGTAAACACTGTTTCAAAAACATCCCATGGGTTTTCTTCCAATTGCTTGTGGCCTAAACTTAAACGGCGGTTTTCTCCGTCAATTTCCAAAACCACTACTTCCATTTTTTCTCCTACTTTGCAGAATTCGCTGGGATGCTTGATTTTTTTACTCCAAGATAAATCAGAGATATGTACCAAACCATCAATTCCTTCTTCCAATTCAACAAATACGCCAAAGTTGGTAAAGTTCCGGATGGTTCCGGTATGACGGGTTCCTTTGGCATACTTCTCCATAATCATGTTCCATGGATCAGGAGTAAGCTGCTTCATACCCAAACTCATTTTACGCTCTTCTCTATCCAAGGTTAGAACAACAGCTTCCACTTCTTGCCCCACTTTAACAAACTCTTGTGCGCTGCGAAGGTGCTGGCTCCAGCTCATTTCACTTACGTGAATTAGTCCTTCAACTCCCGGAGCAATTTCCAAGAAGGCTCCGTAATCATTAATAACAACAATTTTTCCTTTTACTTTATCGCCCACTTTCAAATCAGCATTAAGGCCCTCCCACGGATGCGGGGTAAGTTGTTTTAAGCCCAATGCTATACGTTTTTTGTCGTCATCAAACTCCAGAATTACTACTTGAATTTGTTGATCCAACTTTACGATTTCTTCCGGATGGTTGATGCGCCCCCAAGATAAATCGGTGATGTGAATAAGTCCATCAACACCACCCAAATCAATAAATACACCGTATGAAGTGATATTTTTTACGGTACCCTCCAACACTTGGCCTTTTTCCAGTTTGGATATAATGTCTCTTTTTTGGTTTTCTATTTCTGCTTCGATAAGTGCTTTGTGAGACACCACTACGTTTTTGTACTCGTTATTTATCTTAACCACTTTAAACTCCATGGTTTTTCCTACGTAGATATCGTAATCCCTGATGGGTTTTACGTCTATTTGAGAACCTGGTAAAAATGCCTCAATTCCGAATACATCAACAATTAAACCTCCCTTTGTACGACATTTAACAAATCCCTTGATAATCTCATCGTTATTAAGCGCTTCGTTGATTCGATCCCAACTTTTGTTAGCGCGGGCCTTTTTATGTGACAGTACAAGTTGACCGTTTGCGTCCTCTGCTTTCTCTACAAAAACTTCAATTTTATCGCCGATTTTTAAATCAGGATTGTAACGAAATTCTGACAAAGGAACTACGCCATCAGACTTATAATTAATATTCACTACTACTTCTCGGTTGTTTTTAGCTACAACCACACCCTCCAATATTTGCAGATCGTTTATGGTGCTTAATGATTTGCCATAAAGCTCATCAAGCTTTGCTTTTTCTTCTGCTGCGTAGGTGTTTTGTTTTTTTCCAATAGAACTCCAGTCAAAATCCGGATTTCCAACTAAGGCATTATCGGCCATTGTATGTTTACTTGTATCGGATTTGATAAGGGCAAACCCGAGGGGTTAATTTTAATTTACATTGCCCGTTTAAACCCTTATTTAAAACGGGCTACAAATATAGGCTTTTGTTGTTATTTAGCGTGTTAAAATATAGTAAACAAAGCTTTATTTTAACTACTGATAATCAGTTAGTTAATTTTTTTTGAAGATTGGTTTTTTTGAAATAGTTTTGTAAGGAATGGTAAAAGTATCTACCCGAGATATTGATATTAAAGTGAACTGCATCTATTTACCCGAACACAGTTTGCCCCGGGAGAACCACTATTTTTTTGTTTATTTTATCACTATTACCAACAAAGGAAAACAATCGGTTCAATTGATAAAGAGGCACTGGGATATACACGATAGCAACGGCGAAACCCGTTCGGTTGATGGAGATGGCGTGGTTGGAGAAACCCCTGTTATAGAGCCGGGCGAAACGTATAGCTACAACAGTGGCTGTAATTTGGTTACAGAGATTGGTTATATGAAGGGCTATTATACTATGCGGAGACTTGACGATGAAACTGAGTTTTATGCTTTTATACCCAAATTTGATTTGGTTGTGCCCGCTAAGTTGAATTAAATATTTCTTTAAAAAGTAACGATTCATAACAAAAAAACCGGCCTTAGCCGGTTTTTGGAATTCAATGTCAAATATTTTACTATATGTTATCTATTTGATTAGGGCTGGTTTTATGCAAGCCTAACATTAATCGCATTAATTCCTTTTTTGCCTTCTTGGGTTTCGAAAACAACAACGTCGTTTTCTTTAATTTTGTCAATAAGCCCGGTGGCATGGACAAAAACCTCCTGTCCATCGTCTTCTCTAATGAAACCAAAACCTTTGGTTACATTAAAGAACTTTACTGTTCCTTTTTTCATGATTGATTTTATTGTTTAAAGTAATTCTGCGAAGGTAAGCTAAAACAGCCGTAAATCCTAATTAATTATTACTGGTTTACGTACATAACTTCTTTTACGGCCTTAATTGTTCTGGATATATTTGGCAGGCTGGCCTCAATTAGCGTTGGTGCATAGGGCAATGGCGTATCGGCACTGGTAACGCGTTTAACCGGAGCATCTAAGTAATCAAAGGCGTCTTTTTGAATTTTAAAAGCTATTTCAGCCGAGATGCTTGCTAAGGGCCAAGCTTCTTCAACAATAACCAAGCGATTAGTTTTTTTTACAGATTCGATTACTGTGTTGTAGTCAATAGGACGTACTGTTCTCAAATCAATCACTTCAGCGCTGATTCCTTCTTTTTCAAGTTCAACGGCAGCAGCCATAGCCACCTTAAAAATTTTACCAAAAGAAACGATGGTTACATCGCTACCTGTTTTTTTTATGTCGGCTAGGCCCAGTGGTATAATATACTCTTCCTCCGGAACTTCTCCCTTATCTCCGTACATCTGTTCACTTTCCATAAAAATTACCGGATCATTATCCCTTATGGCACTTTTAAGAAGACCTTTAGCGTCGTATGGATTGCTGGGAACTACTACCTTAAGTCCGGGGCAGTTGGCATACCAATTTTCAAAAGCCTGTGAGTGCTGAGAGCTTAACATGCCTGCACTGGCAGTTGGTCCGCGAAAAACAATAGGTACATTGTATTGTCCTCCACTCATGCTATACATTTTAGCTGCACTATTTATAACTTGGTCAATAGCAACTAAACTAAAATTAAAGGTCATAAATTCAATAATAGGTCTTAAGCCGTTCATTGCCGCCCCAACGCCAATTCCGGCAAAGCCTAGTTCTGCAATAGGAGTATCAATTACTCGTTTAGGGCCAAACTCGGCCAACATGCCTTTGCTTACTTTATAGGCTCCGTTGTACTCTGCAACTTCTTCTCCCATCAGAAATATGTTGGGGTCTCGGCGCATTTCTTCGCTCATGGCTTCGCGCAATGCTTCTCTGAATTCAATTACTCTCATAGATTTATTGATGAGGCTTTTAGGGCATGAAAATACGAAAATTATTGCTTGGCCAGTAATTTTTCATAAAGCATTTTGGTTTCATTAACCATCCTGATATAAGAGAATTTTGTCATAACAAAATCAATGCCTTCTTTTGAGCGCCTGGTTGCATTTTCATAATTTGAAACTGTATGTATGAGAGCGCTTATAAATTCCTGTTTAGTTTCTGCTATAATACCACAAGCAGGATGAAGTATATCTTTTATGCCCCCTGCGTTGGTAGTAACGATAAATTTACCTGCGGCCTGAGCTTCAATTAAGCTAACGGGCGTTCCCTCGTTTAAGGAAGTTAAACAAACAATATCTAAGCCCGGCAATACATTTTCTACCTGTTTTTCCCAACCATAAAATGTGAAAACTTGTTTCTGCACACTATTTTTTTGCAAGAGGTTTTCAGAGTAGCTTTCAAGTTCTTTTCTTAATTCTCCATCGCCAATAATAAAGGCGCGTATATTTTTTTCTGATTTTAAAACAGTTTCAATAACCGAATCAATAAAGAGAAAATGATTTTTTATGGCGGTTAAACGTCCAATAATTCCCAATACAATGACGTCATTGGGTATGTTGTGTTTTTCTCTGAAGAAATTTCTTTTTTCATCATATCCATCCTGAAACCTTTTTAGATCAAAACCAAGAGGAATCACAAAGGTATTTTTATCTGAACAAACTTTATGAATTTCTACGAGTTCTTTCTTTTGTAAATTACTGATGGTGATAACGGCCGAAGATTTTTTCGCTAGAAATCTCTCTACTCTTTTGAAAAAACCGGTGCTTATACCTGAAAAGTAGTTGTGAAACACATGTCCGTGAAAGGTGTGCACCACTACCGGAACCTTGCACGAAAACGCTGCCAGCCTTCCTAGCGTTCCTGCCTTGCTGGCGTGTGTATGCACAATATCGGGTTTAAAGGTTTTGATAATTTTTTTAATTTCTTTATAAGCTTTGTAATCCGATAAAGGGTTTATACTTCTTCGCATGGATTTAATCAACAAGGGTTTTAATCCCATTGATTCGGGAATAAAAAGAGCAGAAGTTTCTCCCGGTTCTTCTTTTCCTCCTATTAAAAGGGTTTCATATTCGGGTGCCAGATAAGCGCTTAAATAACTCACATTATATATAGGGCCACCAAGGTTAAATCGATTAATTATTCGGAGTACTTTTGGCAATTAATTACTGAACATAAGTTTGTGTAAAAATAACTTCTTTGCAGTAAACTAAAAAGCTTTAACTTAGTTGTTCGAAGTTTTGAAACTAAGAATATCCATAATTTTATTTTTGTTTTCCGTTTTCGTAGGAGGTGTTTTTTCTCAAAATTTTATTTTTCGCCATATTACCAGCGATCAGGGGCTTTCCACGAACCTTATAAACTGTATCATTCAAGATAGCAAAGGGTTTATGTGGATTGGCACTCAGGAGGGACTTAACCGATATGACGGCTACAGAATAAAAGTGTACAAAAACGAGCCTAATAACCCAAATTCATTGAGTTATTCATTGATTGATTGTATAGCCGAGATTAATAGAAATGCTCTGCTCATAGGTACAACAAATGGATTAAACTGGCTTGACTTAACCAACGACAGTGTTAAGCGCTTTTATATAAATAAAGAAGATTTGAACGCAAAGGAAAATGCAATATCTGTAATTAGATTGATTGATAGTGATAACGTGGCTCTTGGAACTGACAATGGTTTTGTGGTATTTAATCTTAAAACCAAAAATTTTAGACATTACAAATTCAAGGTGGAAGGAGGTGTAAAAGTTACTGATTTGCTTTTGTATCGGGACAGACTTTTTATTTCTACCGTGAAAAAAGGATTATGGTATTATAACCTGAAGAATGAAAAAATAGAAAGAGCTAATTTTACTGATGAAGATAAAGTGTCTGAAGGAGTTTTAGGCTTAGAAACGATTAATAAGATGGATTTTTACGCCGGTAAATTGTATTTAGGTACCAGCGGCCATGGTATATATAGGGTAGATCCAACTACATTTGAAATTGAAAAACAAAAAAAGTTTAAATCCGGAAACAGCGACAGGAATTATGTTTATGATTTAAAAATAAGAGAAAATGTAGTTTACAGCGCCACTGGAGGTGGGTTAATTGCCTATAATATAATAAGTCAAGATACTAATATTTATTACAAAAATATAGAGAACAAAAACTCAATTAATGACGACAAAATAAGAAGCATAACCTTTGACAACCATGAAAATCTTTGGTTGGGAACCTATGTTGGAGGAATTAATGTTGCTTATAAAAGCGCTCTGAAGTTTTCGAGTCCTGCCAGATATAAACAGAATTATTACAAAAATTTATTCCTTGTACACGAGGATAAACAAAGGAACGTGTGGCTTTCGGGTGATAGAAAAATACTCATGCTCCCTGCAAATTCTAATAAATTTGTTGATTATAGTAACATAACAAAAGGCAAATTTGATGCGCTTTGTTTGTATCAGGAGTCTGATAACATCTATTGGTTCGGCACATATGGAGATGGCATCAGGAGACTTGATTTATCTACCGGAAAGGTAACCTCTTATTTATCGAGCGATAACGGAGGTACGGTTCTTTCTATCAATAGACTGAATAATTATCTTCTTGTGGCCGGTTTTTTTGACGGCTTGTTTAAAATAGATTTAAAAGATTACACCATTACTCAATATACAGAAAAAGACGGGTTGGATGTTCTTACCTTTACCAGTATTTATGTAGATAAGAATAAAACTATTTGGCTATTAACTGATGGGGGGGGAGTATACCAAATTGAAGATTTTGATAAAACCGATGGCAAGGTTAAGATACTTAATAGGTTTAAAACATCTCCCGATCAAAAGAGTATCTGTTCCGATGTTGTATATGCCATTAATCAAGATAATTCGGGTAATTATTGGTTTGGCACAAACAATGGTCTTTCTGTATATAATGGCGGGCAATTTAAAAACTTTTATGAGAGCGACGGTTTGGCAAATACTTTTATATACTCTTTGCTCAAAGATAGTCTAGGAAATTTCTGGATGAGCACAAACAAAGGAATAACCAGTTTTAATCCGGCAAACACGAATAAACCAATTTTTAAAAATTATAACACAAAAGACGGATTGGTGAATACAGAGCATAATTTAGGAGCTGCGTGTGCCTCCATTCACGGGAATATGCTATTTGGCGGATCAAATGGATACAATATATTCCGACCTTCACAAATCAAGGATAATTTACATGTTCCTCCCGTTTATGTGGTTTCTATGCTCAGGTCAGGTAAAGAAGTGCAGCTGGATTCCAATTTAATTTATAAAAAAACACTTAAACTTAACTGGCGGGAAAATTATTTTCAGATGGAGGTTGTAGCGCTTGATTTTGTAGACCCCGAAAAAAATAAATATATGTATAAACTGGAGGGGTACGATGAAGACTGGTCGGAGCCCAGCAACGTGCGGTATATTTCTTACACCGAGCTTCCCGGAAAAAATTATACACTCAAAATTAAAGCCAGTAACAGCGACGGGGTTTGGAACGAAAAACCCTATGAGTTAAAGATTACCATTATTCCTCCTTTCTGGAAAACAACCTGGTTTTACATACTGGTTGTTCTTTTCGGTACCGGTGGAGTAATCTTATTCACCCAGTTAAGGACTCGCCAAATTAAAAAGGAAAATAAAATTCTGGAAAATAAAGTAGCTGAAAGAACTCGAGAGTTAGCCGAAAAAAACAGAGACATAACAAGTAGCATAGAGTATGCTAAACGTATACAGGAGGCTATACTGCCTTCTAAGGATTATATATTTTCAAAGTTAAATAAGGCTTTTATTCTATATAAACCTAAAGATATAGTAAGTGGGGATTTTTATTGGTTTGGTGAAAAAAACGGATGGAAAATTTTTGCTGTTGTTGATTGTACAGGCCATGGTGTTCCCGGAGCTTTTATGAGTATGATTGGTCATAATTTAATGCATCAAATCATCATGGAAAAAGGAATTACCAATCCATCTGAAATATTGAATTCCTTGCATAAAGGCGTTCAGGACGCCTTAAGACAGGGAAACAATGAAGTAAACACCAATGACGGAATGGATTGCTCGATTTTAGCAATTAATGAAGAAAAACAATCTTATTTATGGGCAGGGGCTAACAGACCAATTGTATTAATTGGAAAAAGCGGGACTTTTGAAAAATTAGACGGAAATAAATATCCCATAGGCGGCGCACAATTTGATATTAACAGGGAGTTTACCTGCAGGACTATTGAGATAAAAGAGGAGACCATGGCGTATATGTCATCCGACGGCTATGCCGATCAATTTGGAGGCGCAAACGGTAAAAAGTTTATGGTTAGAAGATTCCATGATTTACTTCTGGATATCCATTTAAAAAGTCCTCAAGAGCAGTTAGATTTGTTAAATAAAAATTTTGAAGAATGGAAAAGTGATCACGAACAAATTGATGATGTTTTGGTGGTAGGTATTGCATTATAAAAAAATTGTTTTATTTTTGTATGTATTTAGTTTCTGTCGTTTTTGATTTATTAGTTAAGAATAAAATTGATATCATGAATAAAGTAAAGTTAATATTGGCCCTATCCACAGTTGTAATTCTATCTACTTCCTGTAGAAAGAAGGAAACAGTGGAAGTTGACAATGAAACACAATCGGTAATTGATAATGCCATAGCCGAACAAGAATTTATGGGGGTAGTACCGGCTGTTCATCAGGTTGCTATTAGAACCAAAGGTACAGGAGCAGACCCCAACAAACCTCTGGCTACAGCCTGCGATTCGCTTAAATTAGTATCGGGAGACACATTGTACGGTCAGCCCGGGCATGTTCCTCCAACATATACCGTAGATTACAGCAGCTCCGGGTGCACGTTGATTCCGGATAACAAAATCAGAGAAGGTCATCTTTCTATAACCTTTTACGGCAGAATTAAAAATCCGGGCAGCAGAATGGTTATTAAAATGATAGGATGCAAAGCTGCTAATAATGATCCAAGCAAAAAAATTACATACGCCTGTGACAGCATCGTTGTGAGTACCATGATAAACGACAATGCCAATAAAATCAGGCAGTTTAACGTAAAAATATACAATGGCAAATGCCAGGCTGCCAGTTGGAATACCGAGTATTCAACAAACAGATTTATTCGTCATGAATATCAAAGTAACGAAAATACCATTAAGGTTTGGGGCAGTTCTCAAGGAAAAAATCGTCAAGGCAGAAACTTTATCGTTACGGTTGATGAATCTACCCCGCTTGTTAAACGTGAAAACTGCCAGTTTATATCCTTCGGTATATTAAAGCTTAAGCCGGACGGATTTAAGGAAAGAATTGTTGATTATGCCAGCGGTACAGGACAGGATGTTTGTGATGACAAAGCAACCTTTACGGTAAATGGTAATACGGTTTCTTTTAACCTTAAGTAAGGAAATTTAGAGAGCAGAAAGTAAAATATGTCAGAGCAAGGCATGGTAGAAGTTTTCGACATCTATGAAAAAATGGAGCGTAATAATATTTTGCTCTCATTTAAAGGCGAGGTAACTTCCGATTTACTTACACATCCATTCTCCAGATAATGGAAAATAAGATGGACGATTTTCAGGAAGAGCCAAAAATGAAAAAAAAGGTGTACAATGTTTTGGTTGAATGCTTGCAAAACTTGTATCACCACATGGATGAGATACCTGATGCGCGTAGGGAAAAACTAAAGTCTGCCATATTTATGATAGGCAAGCTCGAAAATTTATATACTATTTTTACAGGCAATTATATACTAAATGAGAATGTAGAGGGGTTAAGAAACCGGTTAGAAAAAGTAAATTCCTTGAACAAAGACGAACTTAAACTGTATTATAAGGAAGTGTTAAACAATGGTGAAATGTCTCTGAAAGGCGGTGGTGGCTTGGGCATGATAGACATAGCCAGAAAAACCGGCCAAAAAATTGATTATAAATTTTTGGAAATTAATGATAAAATTTCTTTCTTTACGCTCAATATTAAAGTGTCACAACAAAATTAATTGAATATACTATGGATAATTATAAAATAGAAGGTTCGCCCAAAACGCCCTCCATCTCTTTCGACTTGGCCAATGGCGTGTTGGAAATTAAAGGAAGATCTATTCCGGAGAATTCTATTGAATTTTATAAGCCTCTGGTTGATGCCTTGGATAAATATTCAACGGCTGCTAAACCTGCAACAACCGTGAATGTACAGTTGGAGTACTTTAATACCTCATCTTCAAAATGTATATTAGATGTATTCAAAAAATTGGAGAGTATCCATAAGGCGGGTAGCGCTGTTACAATTAATTGGCACTACGAGGAAGACGATGAAGATATGCTGGAAGCCGGAGAAGATTATCAGGCAATTATCAATGTGCCATTTAAGATGGTTATGGTTAACGAGTAATATATTGGTTATTAACTATTTAAAACCCTCTCAAACATAGGTTTGAAGAGGGTTTTTTAATTATATTTGCAGCCGATAATTTTACACTATGTCTGATGTTAAGAATATTTTAGGAGATAAGGCAGATTATCTTCTAAACCATGTTTGTAAAACAATTACCAAGGAACAAATACACCATCCCTCTCCAAACTTTGTAGACGATATTTTTTCCATAAGTAACCGATCTCCTCAGGTTTTAAGGAGTCTTTATCAATTATATAATCACGGCAGATTGGCCGGAACAGGTTATATGAGTATTTTGCCCGTTGATCAGGGCATAGAGCACAGCGCGGGTGCTTCGTTTGCACCAAATCCAATTTATTTTGACGGAGAAAACATTGTTAAGTTAGCCATAGAGGGAGGTTGTAATGCAGTAGCATCTACCTATGGGGTTTTGGCTTCTGTTTCTAGAAAATATGCCCATAAAATTCCCTTTATTGTTAAAATAAATCATAACGAATTTTTGTCTTATCCAAACAAGTTTGACCAAATAATGTTTGGAACCATTAAAGAGGCATGGAATTTAGGAGCTGTAGCTGTTGGAGCTACTATTTATTTTGGTTCTGCCGAATCTTCCAGACAAATTGTAGAGGTAGCAAAAGCCTTTGAAATGGCTCACGAGATGGGAATGGCTACCATACTTTGGTGTTATACCAGAAATAGTGCTTTTAAAAAGGACGGAGTTGATTACCATACTGCGGCTGATTTATCTTCTCAAGCAAACCACCTGGGCGTAACCATTCAGGCCGATATTATAAAACAAAAACTTTCCGACAAAAACGGAGGCTACAATGCCCTGAATTTCGGAAAAACACACCCCAAAGTGTATTCTGAATTAACCAGTGAGCATCCCATAGACTTATGTCGTTACCAAGTGGCTAATTGTTACATGGGAAGAATGGGATTAATAAACAGCGGGGGAGAGAGTAAAGGAGTTGGAGATTTGGCAGAAGCTGTTGAAACAGCAGTAATAAATAAGCGGGCAGGAGGGCAAGGTCTTATAAGCGGGAGAAAAGCCTTTCAGAAACCAATGCCGGAAGGCATTAAGCTTTTGAATGCTATTCAAGATGTATACCTGGATAAATTAGTAACCATCGCATAAGATTTTGCTATTAATAACTTAATGTTCTTCTATACACTATAAAATGGGTTGGTTTAAAAGATTAAAAGAAGGAATTACCACAAGTACAACAGAAAAAAAAGAAACTCCGGAAGGCTTGTGGTACAAGTGCACAGCGTGTAAAAAAATAAATCCTGCGCAAGACCATGCAAAAAACAAATACGTTTGCTTGGATTGCGGATATCACGAACGCATAGGAAGCAAAGAGTATTTTGAAATTTTATTTGATAATAACCAATTTACCGAGCTGCATGAAGATTTAGTTAGCGGAGATCCTTTGGAATTTTTTGACACAAAAAAATATACGAGCAGGCTTGAAGAAAGTATCAAAAAAACAGGATTGAAAGACGCATTAAGAAGCGCTTATGGGAAAGTAAACGGCCATGAGCTGGTTGTTTGCTGCATGGATTTTAACTTCATTGGAGGAAGCATGGGTAGTGTGGTTGGTGAAAAAATAGCCAGGTCTATAGATTTTTGCATTAAAACAAAAACTCCTCTTTTAATCATTTCTAAAAGCGGCGGAGCAAGGATGATGGAAGCCGCCTTTTCGCTCATGCAAATGGCAAAAACCTCCGCTAAGCTGAGCCAATTGGCACAGGCCCGCATCCCTTATATATCTCTATTAACAGATCCTACTACCGGCGGGGTTACCGCCAGTTATGCCATGTTAGGCGACCTAAACATAGCAGAACCTGGAAGTCTTATTGGTTTTGCTGGGCCTAGAGTAGTGAAAGAAACAATAGGAAAAGATCTGCCAAAAGGGTTTCAAACAGCAGAATTTGTTTTGGAGCATGGTTTTCTAGATAAAATTATCCCACGTACTGAACTGAAAGAAAGATTGGCCGAGCTTTTAAAAATGTTCGGTAACTAATAATATTTATTCTCTTTTAATAATTATTTTTTTAACGATTTTAACACAACCAACCTTTTTGTTTAGAACGATTCAAGCTTAAAAAAATTAACTGGTAATTATTGAAAAAGATTTTATTCAATTTCATGAACAGCCTTGTTTTATATTGTTCTATTTGTATCTTTGCGCCGAAATTAACTTTTTAACAAACTAAACCAAAATATAACAAGATGAAGAGAAAAGTTCTATTAGCAGCAACGTTGTTTTCAACGGCGTTGTCATTCGCTCAGGAAAAGTCTGAGGGGAACTACTGTACAGAGTTTCCCTGTGAAGACAAAGTTTTAAACAAAAAGGGACACGCCATCCTCCCAAAAGAGGGTGATATAGCATTGGGCTTTAATGCCGTTCCAATGTTGGACCTTGTATTCAACTCACTACGCTACGTAAGCATCATGGGAAATAGTGCCCCTACTGCTGTTAACGTGGCTGCACCCGCTGTTCAGTATGTCCAGGCATCTAACAATCAGATTGTTGGAAAGTATTACCTAGATGCTCAGACAGCTATTCGTGCCCGTGTGGGTATCAATACCCTGTCTGGCTCTATGATTAACCGGGTTCAGGATGCTGAGGTTATGTACCAAGCTACTTTAGGTACCACTCAGGATATACAAGCTGCTTCTCTTATCAGAGTTGAAGATAAACTGAAATATTCTAAGAGCAACATTGTATTTGCTGCCGGTTATGAAAAAAGAAGAGGATACCGCCGTTTACAAGGTTTTTACGGTGGTGAAATAGGAATAGGCAGTACCCACGCCAAACAGTCGGTAACCTACGGAAATGCTTTTTCTGATGTTTATGAAGTAGAGTATACCACTAACTTCAATACTTTTGCTACCTCTGTTCAGGGTCCAACAAGTCCTCGTACAGTTCGTAACCTAAGCACTCGCGAAAGAGGTGGTTTTCGCTTTGGATTGAGGGGTTTTATTGGTGTTGAGTACTTTGTATTCCCTAAAATATCTGTTTCTGCAGAATATGGTTGGGGATATTCAATAGCTACTCGCCGTGGTTTTAAATCTACTCAGGAAGTATTTGTTAACGGTCAAAATGGTCCTACTGTATTCATCGAAGAAACTAACCAAGACAACTCCGAAAGAACCAAAGGTTTTTCTGTAGATAACAACAACGGAACAATTTTCTCAATGAACAACACTTTAGGCGGTAATACTGCTTTAAGCGGTGGTGCCGGTGCCATTACCATTTTATTTCATTTTTAATTCGTAAATTAGTAAAACCAATAAATAAAAACAATAACAATTAAATATAAGAAATCATGAAAAAATCATTGTTCGCTCTAGCTCTTGCAGGTTTATTCTTCACAGCTTGTAAGAAAGAAAAAAAGGTAGATTTTACTGCTACCGATGTAACCGGAACCACTACCATTAAAGGTACTTGCACTAAAAACGTAGTTACTCCAAACGGTTTTGGAGGTTGGACCACAAACGGAAGAGTTCCAGCTGCCGGTGTTCGCGTAAACGTTAGAATTAACAAAAACCAATTGTATCCTAACTCTATTGCTCAAGGAGCTGATGTTTATTCAGCAGTTACCGACAATATGGGTAACTACTCAATCAGCGTTAAATCAAACGCTACAGGAGTTAATGCTGCAGTTACTATTGAAGGGTTCACCGGTACTTTAGATACACTAATTAACGGTGTTACTAAAACCGGATTATACTGCAATTATTTTGGAGTATCTACGAATCTTAACGCAGTTACTATTGGTCAAACTCGTACTTATGACCACAACTTTAACGCAACTAACTTAAGTACTAATCCTAACTTGATTATGACAGGTTTGGCTACCATTACCGGTTCGGTTGGTGTTAGTATGATTCTTTCATCTACTACAACTCCTAATCCTCCTGTAATTACTACAACCATTGTACCTGTTGGTGCAGGAGTTACTGTATACATGACCTTTGATAAAGATCCTTCCATTTTGGCTCCAAAAATGTACACTACAACAACCAACGCTCAAGGTCGTTACAGCTTTAATAACATTCCTACTGTAGATATGGGAACTCCGGGCTTTAATCAAAATGCTAACATTTGGATTGCTGATTACGCTACTACCCGTGATACACTTCGTATTTTAGACGGCAACCCTCTTTCTACTATCACCGGTCCTTCTGGTGTGTTTAATAATACATCTAATTTCCAAGCTGGTTTGTACAGCAACGAAATTCGCAATGCCGTTAATATGGTTTACAATACTTGGACTCCTAACTAATTTTGTCTTAGATACATTTTAAAAGGCTGCCAAATTTGGCAGCCTTTTTTGTTTTAATTATCAAACTATAGGCTCGCTTACTTGTTTTAATTATACTTCGATAAGTAAGATGAGTAAATTATTTTCCTTTCAGGCAAAACAGGCTTTCCCTGTTGGTAAAAGTGTACTTTGGGATTTTATTTCAAAGCCAAGCAATTTAAGTGAAATTACACCACCATATATGGGTTTTTATATTACGTCTGATTTTCATGGAGAAAAAATGTATCCGGGGCAAATTATATCCTATAAGGTCAGCCCGCTTATGGGTATTAAAATGAACTGGGTAACGGAAATAACCCATGTAAAAGATGGAGAATTTTTTGTTGATGAGCAGCGTTTTGGCCCATATAGGTTTTGGCATCATCAGCATTTATTGGAAGATTTGCCCAATGGTGTTTTAATGACGGATACCATTCATTACAAAATACCCTTTGGTGTTTTTGGAGATATAGCTAATAGCCTCATGGTTCAAAGAAAATTAAAAGAAATATTTAATTACAGAAAAAGTAAATTGAATGAACTTTTTGGGAGTGTTTAGTATAAAATATCGCACTTATTCGTAAAAATTTTCTTTATTATTTAAATAAAAAACCTCCGAAGTATTATGTTCCGGAGGTTTTTTAGCACATATACAATCTAACTAAGTCTTTGATGCTTCCTTAGCAGCTTTAATTTTTGCCTTTATATTCTCAGTTGTAACTGAACCTGGGCGTTCAATTGGAGAGCCAGTGGCTCTGTCCCATATTAAACTTGCCAAAACTCCCAGTGAACGGCTCACGCCAAAAAGCACGGTGTAAAAATCATATTCGTGCATACCGTAGTGTACCAAGAGGGCTCCGGAATGAGCGTCTACGTTAGGCCAGGGGTTTTTAATTTTTCCGGTAGCTTCTAATATAGGAGGAGCCACTTCGTAAATCATTTGTACAATCTCACAAATATCATCGTGCTTTATGTAGGTTCTGTAAAAATCTTGTTGAGCAGTAAAACGAGGGTCGGTTTTACGTAAAACAGCATGACCGTAGCCGGGAACAACTTTTCCTTCTGCCAGTGTTTTCTTAATGTACTCGGCAATTTGTTCTTTGCTTGGAAGACCTCCCCCTAAACTCTCTTTCAGTTCCATAATCCAAGCCAGTACTTCTTGATTTGCAAGTCCGTGGAGTGGCCCGGCAAGGCCATTCATTCCTGCAGCAAATGCTAGATAGGGGTCGCTAAGTGCAGATCCTACTAAATGAGTTGTGTGAGCAGAAACGTTTCCTCCTTCATGATCGGCATGAATGGTGAGATATAGACGCATTAGGCGTTTCATGTCAAAAGCTTCATAGCCTAACATGTGTGCAAAGTTTGCAGCCCAATCTAATTTGTGGTCAGGTTCAATATGAACACCGTTTTTATATTTACGGCGATATATATAAGCGGCTATTCTCGGCAAACGAGCAATTAAGTTCATGGAATCTTCATATACATAATCCCAGTAGTCTTTTTTACTGATTCCTTTCGCGTAAGCTTTGGCAAAAACACTCTCGGTTTGCATAGCCATAACACCAATTACGAATTGAGTCATGGGGTGAGTATCCACAGGGAGTTTTTCAATTACATCGAATACATGCTTTGGTACGTTATTGCGTTTTGTCCATTCGGTAGTAATGAAATTAACGTCTTCTTGTGTGGGGAGTTCGCCTACAAGCATCAAATAAAATATACCTTCCGGCAAAGGCTCTGTTCCTCCAGGGGCTTTTGGTAATTGTTTTCTAAGCTCGGGTATGGAGTATCCGCGGAAACGTATTCCTTCCTCCGGGTCAAGTCTTGAGGTTTCTGTTACCATGCCAATCATGCCGCGCATACCTTGGTATACCTGAGCAACAGTAATTTCTCCCAGCTTAAAATCGCCGTGATTTTTTATGATGTCTTTTATTTCAGCAGCCAACACATCGGCTTTTGCCTTAAATTTTTCTTTGAGCTTATCCATAAACAGGACTTTTTTTGTTTGGGTAAATTTACTTACTGCCCTTAATATTTGCTAATTCAAACGAATTATTTATTGCAAAAATTTAAAGTTTTTTCCAATAAATCTAGCTGTACCACCAAGTTGTTCTTCAATTCGAAGCAATTGGTTGTATTTAGCAATACGGTCGGTTCGGCTGGCAGAACCTGTTTTTATTTGTCCGCAGTTTAGAGCTACCGCTAAATCTGCAATAGTGGTATCTTCTGTTTCACCGCTTCGGTGACTCATTACAGAAGTATAACTGCTGTTATGTGCCATGCTTACGGCATTAACAGTTTCTGTTAGGGTACCAATTTGATTTACCTTAACAAGAATGGAATTAGCAACACCTTCTGAAATACCTTTTGAGAGAAACTCAACATTTGTTACAAATAAGTCATCCCCAACAAGTTGTGTGTTGTTACCTAACTTATTGGTTAATAATTTCCATCCTTTCCAGTCTTCTTCGGCACAGCCATCTTCTATGGATATAATGGGATATTTTTTTCTCCAATCTGCCCAAAAATCAACCAATTGTTCGGGGGTTAGCTTATCGCCGGTTGACTTTTTAAAATGATACATTTTTTCTTTTGGCAGATAAAACTCAGAACTGGCTGCGTCCATGGCTATAAATATATCTTCTCCGGGTTTGTAGCCTGCTTTTTCGATGGCCTGAATAACCGCCTTAATGGCATCTTCGTTATTTTTAAAATCGGGGGCAAAACCTCCTTCGTCACCAACATTAGTAGCAAGCTTCTTTGACTTTAGTACTGCTTTAAGGTTGTGGAATACTTCTGTGCCCATTCTCAAGGCTTCGCTAAAACTCTCTGCTCCTAAGGGCATAATCATAAACTCCTGAAAATCTATTCCATTATCTGCATGGGCTCCTCCGTTCAAGATGTTCATGAGTGGAATAGGCATTATATTGGCATTAATACCTCCAATGTATCGGTATAGAGGGAGTCTGCTTTCTTCCGCAGCTGCTTTAGCAACGGCTAAAGAAACCCCTAAAATTGCATTGGCTCCCAAATTAGATTTGTTGGGGGTTCCATCCATCTGAGCCATCATTAAATCAATACCTACTTGATCAAAAATATGCGCGCCTTTTAAGTTTTCGTTTATGGTAGTGTTTACATTATTAACGGCTTTCAATACTCCTTTTCCCAAATAGGTGCTTTTATCGTTATCTCTTAATTCAACAGCCTCATGGGTACCGGTTGAAGCTCCGGATGGCACGGCAGCTCTTCCTAATATTCCGTTATCTGTTACCACATCTACTTCAATTGTGGGGTTACCTCTTGAATCTAATATCTGTCTTGCTGTAATGCTGTTTATGTATGACATGTTTATTCAGTTTAAATAATGAGTTGCCAAATTACTATTTTTGGAACTCTTAGCCATATTTATCTTATTAAATTTTGTGAGTCTTTAGGAAACGTTTGCTTTTAATACACGTGGCTTGTTTTCAGTTTATTGCGTTCTTTTCAAAATTATGCTGTTAAAAAACATACAATTTCGTTTTGTTTTATAAGTACATTAAAATTTAACTTCGTTAGGTGATCAGTCCCTTTAAAAGTTTATTTTTTCTGGTAGCGCTGCTACTATCCCTATTGCTACTGTCTTTTGCCTTTCCAAAGGAGGGTGTTACTCTGTATGCTGATTATAAACTACGTTTTTTCTCGACTGAAGAAATTTTTGAGGCTCCCGAGGCTAAGAAAGATATAGCAAATATTCTGAAATTGGCTGATAAGCTATCTTTATCTGACTCTGATACGCTTTTGTCAAGTACTGATTCGCTTAATATTACAGATTCTAAAGATAGTTTGCCAAACCTCATTACAACCATACAATATAAAAACATATCTGCTATTCAGGCTTTTTTTAATGCCTTAGATGAACTGAAAGTAAATAAAACAAGTATTAGAGTTCTTCACTATGGAGATTCTCAGATTGAAGGAGATAGAATAACCGATTATTTGAGAATGAAGTTGCAGTCTCAATTTGGGGGTAATGGGCCCGGACTTATTTCTTTTATGCCTATATCTCAAAGCACCTGCTGCAAAGTAGATTGGGGATACGGCTGGGATCGTTACCAAGCTTTTCTGGGAAAAGATAAAAGAGTTAACCACAATAATTATGGTCCCGCCGGTTGTTTTACTCGTTTTTGCAGGTATAAGGAAATATATGATACCAGTGTATATATATCCACCAATGTGCTCATATCCACCAATAAAAATGCAGGAAGCAACAACGTAGGTTATTCTAAAATTAAACTGTTTTATGGAGGAGCCAAAACTAAAACCTGGTGCGAATTTTATGATGGCCCGGCCCTTGCAGGTGCAGACAGCTTGGATGCAGGGGGCAATTTTCGTATCAGAGAATTTTCAATATCGCCCGGATCAACTCAGCATGAATTTAAATTTAAGGGAAAGGATAGTCCTGACTTTTACGGAGCTTCGCTAGAAAAAGAAACCGGAATTTATGTAGATAATATTGCGCAGCGAGGCAGTTCCGGTACCTTTTTTCATCACATTAATTTTTCACAATTGAATAGTTTTTATAATCATTTGA
The DNA here is from genome assembly GCA_964585565.1 of uncultured Akkermansia sp. Classification (GTDB taxonomy): domain Bacteria; phylum Bacteroidota; class Bacteroidia; order B-17B0; family Aurantibacillaceae; genus Aurantibacillus. The sequence continues at coordinate 617,945 of CAZPEC010000001.1, forward strand.
ATGTTAAACTGATTATTCTCCAGTATGGGGGGAATGCATTACCCTCACTAAAAAATAAAGAAATGATAGCCAATTTTGCATCATATTATCGCGGACAAATAGCAATTCTAAAGAAAGCAGCTCCAGGGGCCAGCATACTGTTTATAGGCCCGGCCGACATGAGTGTGAAAGAAGGAACAGAATACGTTACTCATCCTCTGTTGGAGGATCTTCGGGATGCCCTCAAAAAAGTGGCATTTGATACTAATTGTGCTTATTTTGATATGTATGATTGCATGGGAGGAAAAAACAGCATGCTTAGCTGGGTAGAACAGAAGCTGGCAGCTACTGATTATATTCACTTTAGTCCGCAGGGAGCAAGAAAAATAGCAACACTCTTATACGCTTCATTAATTAGTAATTATAACAGTTATTCCAAGAACAAAAAGTAGGATTTGAGAAAACTAGTATACATACTTTTTTGTTTTATCGGCCTGGTTAAGTCTCAAACGCTTACCTCGGTTGATAACACTAATCACGATACAATTAATATAAAGGCTTCCGCAGCCTCCAGTTATAGCTTTATAAATTTGCATCAAAACAGAATTTATTATGGCAAAGATAGCAGTGCATTTATCAGTTTTTTCAGGAAATTAGAGCAGATAAATAAAGGAAAAAAGGAAAAAATAAACATTGTACACATTGGAGGTTCCCATGTTCAGGGAGGTAATTGGTCTCACGCTTTTTTTCAAGATTTTCCGGAAACATTCAGAGCAAATGCAAGGGGATACTTTATTTTTCCATACAAAATAGCCAAATCAAATGGACAACCCTACGCAACCAGTTTTAGCAGCGGTCGATGGACAAAGTGCAGAAACGTTAAAAAAGAATATTGTTTACCCCTTGGTATGAGTGGCTGGAGCGTGAGTACACAAGACAGTACAGCTTATTTTGGTTTTGCCCTTACCAAGCGCTCTGTTGTTAAATCATTTAATATAGTGAAGGTATACCACAACTTTAGTCCTGATTTTGAATTGCATTGTCTTTTAAAATCTTCTAAAAAAGATTTTGAAGACCTTGGTTACACCTTATTTAAACTAGAACACCAAACGGATTCAATTTGCTTTAGCATCGTTCGAAAGGATACCTGCAAGAGTAGTTTTACCTTGTTTGGCTTTTCGGCAGAACAATATCCTGACTCGGGTTTTTATTTGGCGGCGCTGGGCGCGAACGGAGCATCTACAAATTCTTTCTTACGTTGCGATTATTTTACCCAACAACTTAGAACCATTAAGCCTGACTTGGTAATTTTTTCATTAGGAGTTAATGATGTGCAGTCTAAAGAGTTTACCAAAGAGCACTTTATGGCAAGCTATGATTCCTTAATAAATATGGTAAAAATCGCTTCACCTCAATGTGCTATAATGATTACGACAACTACAGATAACTACATAAAAAGAAAAACACCTAACATACGAACTGAAAAAGCGGCAGAGGCTATTTTTACACTTATAGAAAAAAGAAACATAGCTGTTTGGGATATGTATAACGTAATGGGAGGATATAAGTCAATTGTGAAGTGGGGAAAAGCAGGCTTAGCTGCAAAAGACAGAGTGCATCTGAGCCCTAAAGGCTATAAGTTAATGGGCCATCTTATGTTCGATGCCTTGTACCGAAGTTATCTGTATAACCTTAATATTAAAAATTAATAGATTGGGTAGTACATATTTTACGCTATAACCCCGAGCAGCCGCTGCTTTTTACAAGACTTTTTTTCTGGGGATTTTTTGCGGTTGTTCTACTTGGCTATTCGTTTATATATAAAGTAAATAAGGCTCGTTCAATATATTTATTGTTGTTTAGTTTTTTTTTCTATTACAAAACAAATGGCGTGTTTATCACACTTTTGTTTTTTACCATTGTGAGCGATTACATTTGGGGAAGGAAAATAGCGGAGACAAGCAGACTCTTACATAAAAAAATATTTTTAACCATAAGTGTAGTTGTTAACCTTTCACTGCTTTGTTATTTCAAGTATTCTTATTTTTTTGTAGAAAGCAGTAACCATCTTTTTAATACAAACTGGACCTATTTTAATTATTTTGCTCAGTTCTCCAACACTTTTTTTGGCACAGCTTTTAGCGTAGACAAGCTTTTAGTGCCCATTGGGGTTTCTTTTTTCACTTTTCAATCGCTCTCATATACCATTGATGTATACAAGGGCAGGGTAGAGCCCGTTAAAAATATTTTTGATTACGGATTTTTTGTGTGCTTTTTTCCGCATCTGGTAGCAGGCCCTATCGTAAAGGCACATGAATTTTTATACCAAATATACACCCCCTATTCTTTGAGTAGAAAGGAATTTGGATTGGCGGTTTTTTGGATTATGAATGGTTTTTCCAAAAAAATTGTAGCCGATTATTTAGCCGTAAATTTTATTGACAGAGTATTTTCCAATCCGAATTATTATACAGGAATCGAGTCTACCATAGCTATTTTTTCCTACTCTTTACAGGTGTATATGGATTTTAGCGGCTATACGGATATTGCTATAGGAGTAGCGCTATTACTAGGCTACAAACTTAAAACAAATTTCAAATCTCCGTACAAGGCCCTAAGCACCAGCGAATTTTGGAAACGCTGGCATATATCGTTATCTAGTTGGCTACAAGAGTACCTTTATATTCCTCTGGGCGGAAACAGATCAGGTTCTGTGGGGTCGTATATTTGTATAGTAATAATAGCTTCTTTTTTGGTTTTGTTGAGCGGTAAGCTTTGGTTGGCTTTTTTTCTAACGGGATTATTCTTGTTACTATTGTTTTTGGTACTCGTATTTCCTGTTTTAAAGCAACATATTAATACCAACATTAATTTAATGGTTACCATGCTGTTAGGAGGACTATGGCACGGCAGTAGTTGGCTCTTTGTAATATGGGGCGGCTTAAACGGGTTGGGGTTAATTATTCACAAACTGTGGCAAAAAATAAGCCCCTTTAAACATACGCAAAACTTTTTTCTCAAGGTTCTGTTTTTGTTAGTTACATTATCCTTCATCAGCTTTACCCGTATTTTTTTCAGAAGCCCTGATATGCAAACAGCTAATGAAATAATAGACAGGCTCATTAACCACTATTCTCCCGAAATTGCCGGGAAAGTAATTAGTTCTTACGGATTAATTATAGGGATTACTGTATTAGGCTACCTGATTCATTGGATTCCTGAGAAATACAAGGAAAAATACAGAAACATATTTACTGCTTTACCTATGCCGCTTATTCTTTTATTTTGCATAGTTATCATTTTTTTACTTTTTCAAATTATGAGCAGTGAAATGCAGCCGTTTATTTATTTTCAATTTTAACCGGCATCTTGTTACTCCTTAATTTAGTATCTTTATGCTTGTTTATATATGGCTGTTTCTAAAACAAATAAATACTTATTGTTGCTGTTGTTTTTTCTGGTAAATAGTTTTGTTCGTAGCCAAGATGACAGGCCCGCATTATTAAACAAAGAAAATAACCCTCTTATTATTCGTGTAGTACTGGGTATTCCAAAAACTATTAGCAGTAATCAGTTCAGAACATCTTTTAACGGGCTTTACGAAGGGCATGTAGCGGTTATGTATCGGTTGTTTAAAGATGTGTATGCAGGAGCAGGATATCAAAGTGTTTATTTTCAAAATAATGAAACCTTGAGGTTTAAAATTTTTAAAGCTTCTGTTCCATACAATACGGTATTAATTGGTGATTGCCCATTTGTTTCATTTAGTTATCAGAAATTTTTTAGACCCAAGGCTTACATGGAATATACTTTTAATTACGGTTTTTTACTGGGGAGATATGGCTTTGTTAATGATGACACAACTCATTATAATAAACCGTTTCAAGATAAAAAGTTTATGTCTCATTACATTCAACCACAAGTAAGTGCTAATTTTAATATCGAAGACCATTTGGGCTTTTCTATTTTTTTGTCATACAGTACGCTTTTTTATAGATATAATCCAAAAGCTCCCCGTTTTAATCAATTCGAAGAAATTCGAGATAAATCCAACAATTATTTCATGAGTTGGGTCACTTTTGGATTCGGTTTTAATGTTTTATTGGGAAAAATAAAATCATAAAATGACAATTACAGCGGAAACCCCCATTAGGTATAATAGAAGAAAATTAAAAGATGAAGAGTTGCTAAAACTCTATTACAACATTTTGAAACCGCGCATGATAGAAGAAAAGATGCTTCTTTTACTGCGTCAGGGTAAAATAGCTAAATGGTTTAGCGGAATTGGCCAAGAAGCAATTAGTGTTGGAGTTGCGGCTGCTCTTGAACGAGATGAGTATATCTTGCCCATGCACAGAAACCTAGGGGTTTTTACTACTCGAGAAATACCGCTTAACCGCCTTTTTTCTCAATTTCAAGGAAAACCGGGAGGTTTTACTAAAGGAAGAGATCGCTCGTTTCACTTTGGAACGCAAGAATACAAAATTATAGGTATGATTTCACATCTGGGACCTCAGATGGGGGTTGCAGATGGAATAGCCCTGGCTCATACATTAAGAAAGGAGAAAAAGGTTACGGCAGTATTTACAGGAGATGGAGGTGCCAGTGAAGGAGACTTTCACGAAAGCATAAATACGGCAGCTGTATGGAATTTACCGGTCATTTTTATTGTAGAAAACAACGGCTATGGTCTAAGTACCCCAAGTAACGAACAGTTTAAATGTGCCTCTTTTGCCGATAAAGGTATAGGCTACGGAATAGAGGGGATAAGCATTGATGGAAACAATATATTAAAAGTATATGAAACTATTAAAAATATAGCAGAAGATATAAGAAAAAAACCAAGACCTGTTTTATTGGAATGTGTTACGTTCAGAATGAGGGGGCACGAGGAAGCCAGTGGAACAAAATACGTACCCAAAGAACTATTCGATGTATGGGGACGTAAAGACCCCGTTGTGAATTTTGAAAAATTTTTACTGAACGAAGGAGTTCTTACAGAAAATATAATTGAAGAATACAGAGCCACCATTAAAGCAGAGATAGAAAAGGGCTTAGAAATAGCTTTTTCCGAGGAAATTCCAAAACCTGATACAGCCAAGGAATTGGCTGATATGTACGCCGATTTTGTTCCTACCCAAATAAAACCATTGTCGTCCGCCAAAACCAATATGCGTTTTATTGACGCCATAAGCGCAGCATTAAGGCAGGCCATGCGAAAGCATGCAAACTTGGTTTTAATGGGTCAAGACATAGCCGAATATGGTGGAGTTTTTAAAATAACAGAAGGTTTTGTAGAAGAGTTTGGCAAGGAAAGAGTTCGCAATACTCCCTTGTGCGAAAGCGCCATTTTAGGAGCAGGTTTTGGTTTATCTATAAACGGCTGTAAAGCCATGGTAGAAATGCAATTTGCCGATTTCGTAAGCGAGGGAATTACTCAAATCGTAAATAATTTGGCAAAGAGTCATTACCGCTGGGGCCAGTATGCTGATGTGGTAGTGCGTATGCCAACCGGCGCCGGTGTGGCTGCAGGGCCCTTTCATTCTCAAAGCAATGAAGCTTGGTTTTTTAAAACCCCCGGCCTGAAAATTGCTTATCCTGCTTTTCCGTCTGATGCCAAAGGCTTACTGCTTACTGCGTTTGACGATCCTAATCCGATAATGTTCTTTGAACATAAAGCACTTTACAGAAGCATCAGCGAAGAGGTTCCTGATGATTATTATCAAATACCTTTTGGTAAAGCTCGCTTAGTTCGTGAAGGGGATGATATTACAATTGTTACTTACGGACTGGGCGTTCATTGGGCTATTGAAATATTAAATGAAGAAGAAGAAATAAGAGCCGATTTAATTGATTTACGAACACTCTTACCTCTTGATACAGCATGTGTATTTGAGTCGGTTCAAAAAACTGGTAAAGTAATTGTTTTACATGAAGATACTCTAACAGGCGGAATAGGAGGAGAGATAGCCGCACTTATAACAGAGCATTGTTTTGAATATCTGGACGCGCCCGTAATGAGAGAAGGCAGTTTAGATACTCCTGTTCCTATGAATGCTGATTTGGAACAAAATTTTTTACCAAAAGAAAGATTTAAAGAAAAACTAAAAAAACTTTGGAAATATTGACTCTTAGTGGTTTTTATTTAATATAAAGGAAAAGTATTCCCAAATCTAAAAAGCTACTTTGCTTAGCAGCTGTACTAATACGGTATTTTTAAATCGGGTATATCTTATATGATTAATTGCAATCCGTCGAAAGCCAGTTCCATACCGAGGGGTAAAGATTGATTTACCTCTTCGTGCAACCCCATTTGATGAGAAAGATGTGTGAAATATGTTTTTTTTGCTTTTAATTCTTCCGCCAAAAGTATGGCTTCGGACAATGTAAAATGTGATATGTGTTTTTCTTTTCTTAGTGCATTTAATACCAAAACATCTAAATTCTGTAATTTTTTCTTCTCTTTTTCTTCAATATAGTTTGCATCTGTTATATAGGCAAAGTCATTAATTCGAAAACCTTTTACCGGAAGCTGGTGATGAAGTAAATTAATGGGAATGATAGAAAGGTCGTTAATAAAAAAAGGATCGTTTTCAAAGAAAATTATTTCTATTTCCGGAATTCCCGGATATTTTTCGCCCGAAAAAATATAAGCAAATTCTCGTTTTAAAGCTTCAAAAACTCTGGTGGTAGCATACACCGGCATAATCATTTTGTGTATGAAGTTAAATGCACGCACATCGTCAAGCCCGGCCGTGTGGTCTTTGTGCTCGTGAGTAAAAAGCACGGCATTTATTTTTCCGGGCTTTTCTCTCAGGCATTGTTGCCTAAAATCCGGCCCTGTATCAATTACAATTCGTGTATTAGAGTTTTCTAACAAAATAGAGCAGCGTGTTCGTTGGTCTCGCTTATCATCACTTAAACAAACCTTACACTTACAGCCAATAACAGGAACCCCTTGCGAGGTTCCGGTGCCCATAAACGTTATTTTAAGCGAGGCCATCTAAAAAGAACTTTTAATTATTTGGATAAATCGTAAAGCTAATTCAGGCTTAATAATTATGGTAAAAACTAAACCAAACAATGCCCCTGCATAGTGAGCTTCATGGCTGATGCCGTCGTTGTAATTACCCTTTCTTTTACGCATTATAAGATAATAGCTAACACCCAGTAAAAGCAGCCCGGCCATCCAACCTTTAAGTGGAATAAACAGCAGTACTACCTCGGTAAGAGGTGAAATAACGATAAAGGAAAAAAGAATGGAAGATATGGCACCGCTTGCTCCCAAAGAAGTATAGGAAGAATTATCTTTATTCCTTAAGTATTCGCCTATGGACGATACATAAATGCCCCCGGTAAATAAAATAATGTAGTACACTTTTGCCATTTCAAAACCAAAGTATCGAGGAAACAAAACTTCCTCTAATGGAAGCCCAAAAGAATAAAGGGCCAGTAAATTAAAACCTAAATGCAAGTAATTAGCATGAATGAATCCATGGGTTAAAAATCGGTAATGCTCTCCATTTCTCTTGATAAGGTAAGGGTAGAATAAATATTTATTCATGGCACCCTGCGAATTAAAGCAATAAAGTGAAAATACTGTTATTACAATTAAAAGAGTGTAGGTAACCATGCCTTGCTAAATTAAAATAAATTAAGACTCCTTATAAAACTTTTTCAGTCTTAATTTTTCCGACGAAATTATAACCACACAAAGCTTATTAGTTGCTTTATTTCCGGATGCAGACTTTTTGCCACAGGGCAGGTGAGCGCAGTGTTTTCATATACTTTTTTTTCTTTTTCGCTGTAGCCCTTGGGAGGAAAAATAACTTTTACATGAATTTCTCCTACTCGCCTTGGGTCACTGTACATAATTTTAGTTACCTCTGCCGTTGTACCTGTTATGTCCGTCATGTTTTCGTTTTTTGCTTTAATTCCCATAACGGTTATTAAACAATTAGCCAGTGAAGTAGCCAACAAATCGGTAGGAGAAAAGGCTTCTCCTTTTCCATGGTTATCTACAGGAGCATCCGTAATTATAATAGATTTACTTGCTAGATGCGTTGCCTCTGTTCTAAGCTCGCCGGTATACACTACTTTGCTGGTCATTTTAAGAAATGTTTAACATATACAAATGTAGTTTTTTTAATATAAAAGGTTTAATTTTGCTTAGTGCGTTATTTGTTTGTCATAACGATTTTCTTCTTTATTTCATTCGATGCAAGTGCACAAATTATTCCTGATTATGAAAAGCAGGGAAGTGATTTAAATGTCTTGTATCGCAATGAACAAACCTTTGGTTTTTACGCCCATACCCGGGGTTATGGCGCGTTTTACAGGCGTTCAAGGCACGTTACAGGAAAAAGTAAAGCGTTTTATGAGCTTAATCTTAATACGCTAAAACATCCTAAGGAAGTTAAACTTGCCGGCACCGATAGAGAGCGGAAACGCTATGTATACGGCAAACTAAACAGTATTGCCATTTTATATGCCGGTGTTGGTAAACAACAAACAATAGCCTCTAAGGCAGATAAAAAAGCAGTGGAAGTTCGTTATGCTTATTCTTTAGGGCCCGGAGTGGCATTTGCCAAGCCTTACTATTACGCAACTATTACAAAAGACGCCTCCGGGCTTAATAAATACAGAAGATTCAATGAGAACACTTTCACTCAGGATAGTGTAATTGGCCGCGCTCCGTTTCAAAACGGATTAACGGAGATGTCTTTCTATCCTTTTGCTGCAGCAAAGTTTAATTTGAGTTTTGAGTATGCTCCATACACTAATCTTGTTAAAGCATTAGAGGTTGGCGTTTCTGCTCAATTTTTTCCCATCGGGCTCAGAACTATGGCCAGAAATCCATCTGAAAGATTAGTTTTGAACCTGCACCTGGCAATGGTATTCGGCTCACGATGGTACTGATTTTATATGGAAATTCCTGCTGTTACAACCGATAAACCTGAAAAACCTCAGTACAAAAAACCTGATTGGTTGAGAGTTAAGCTGCCTGTGGGGGAAGAATACCTAAAAGTTCGAGGAATTGTATCCAAACATAAGTTGCACACTATCTGCGAAAGTGGAAACTGCCCTAACATGGGCGAATGTTGGGGGGCAGGCACAGCCACTTTTATGATTTTGGGAAATATTTGTACCCGTAGTTGTGGTTTTTGTGCGGTAGCTACCGGTAAACCCAAGCCTGTAGACTGGGATGAACCTAAAAGAGTTGCTAATTCGGTAAAGTTAATGGGGGTAAAACACTGTGTAATAACCAGCGTAGATAGGGATGATTTAAAGGATGGAGGTTCTATCATTTGGGCAGAAACCATTAAAGCCATCAGAGAAATTAGTCCGGAAACAAAATTCGAGTGCTTAATCCCCGATTTTGCGGGAAAATGGGAAAACCTGCAAAGAATAATTGATGTAAAGCCTGACATTGTTTCTCATAACATAGAAACTGTTCGCCGCCTAACTTCACAAGTTAGAATTCAAGCTAAATATGACAGAAGTCTGGAAGTACTTCAGCGATTAAAAAACGCCGGCCTTAGAACAAAATGCGGGGTAATGTTAGGATTGGGCGAAACTAGAGAAGAAATAGTTGAAACTATAAACGATTTAGCCTCAGTAAATTGTGATGTTCTAACCCTAGGGCAGTATCTTCAGCCTACGGCTAAACATTTACCTGTAGCAAGATTTGTTCATCCCGATGAATTTAACGAACTAAAACAGTATGCGCTCTCCAAAGGTTTTCGGTATGTTGAAAGCGGCCCTTTAGTGAGATCATCTTATCATGCTGAAAAACATGTTTTTTAATAACTGATTGATAAACAGGGTTTTATTTTTTTCTTTCTGTAGCTCCCTTACGATAATTATCGGCTAAAAATACCCAACTTTCGGCGCTTTTTTATAAAAGCTCTATTGTTAAGCTAACTTACTGAAAGGCATTTTTTTATGTTTCAAAAAATCTTCGAAAAAAACATAAAAAATAATACTGCCAATTAAAATTAAATTACTATCTTTGCCGTCCTATTTTGGGAAAACCCTCGAAATAGCAGTAAAATCAAGTAATACAAAGGATTAAGATGCCTACAATATCGCAATTAGTAAGAAAAGGCCGCTATAAAGCGGAAAACAAGAGTAAGTCTGCTGCCCTTAAGTCATGTCCGCAGCGCCGTGGCGTATGCACCAAGGTGTATACCACAACACCTAAAAAACCTAACTCAGCCATGAGAAAGGTTGCTAAAGTTCGTTTAACCAACAAGGAAGAGGTGATTGCATACATACCGGGAGAAGGACACAATTTGCAGGAACACTCTATTGTGTTAGTTCGCGGTGGTCGTGTGAAGGATTTACCGGGTGTTCGTTACCATATCGTTCGTGGTAGCTTAGATACCGCAGGAGTAGAGGGGCGCAAACAACAGCGTTCTAAATACGGTGCCAAGAGGCCGAAAGCAGGAGCTCCGGCAGCAAAGAAATAATTAAGGAATAAAATAGCTTAATAAGAATATGAGAAAAAGCAGAGCCAAGAAAAGAATTGTACTTCCCGATCCGGTTTATAACGACGTGATGGTAAACCGTTTTATTAATAACCTCATGTATAGTGGTAAAAAGAATACAGCTACCGCCATATTCCATGATGCTATAGGAGAAGTAGCCAAGCGCACCAGTGAAGATGGCCTGGAGGTATGGAAAAAAGCCCTGGCCAACGTTACTCCCCAAGTAGAGGTTCGTTCTCGACGTGTAGGTGGAGCTACCTTTCAAATACCATCTGAAATCAGGCCTGAAAGAAAAATGTCTATGGCAATGAAGTGGTTAATTATGTTTGCCAGAAAGCGAAATGAAAAGTCAATGGCTCTTAAATTGGCCGGAGAAATAATTGCAGCTTCAAAAGAAGAAGGTGCCGCTTTTAAGAAGAAAGAAGATGTACACAAAATGGCTGAGGCTAACAAGGCTTTCTCTCATTTCCGGTTCTAATTAATATTTATAATAAAATGAGCGACTTAAGATTTACAAGAAATATTGGAATTGCGGCCCACATCGATGCCGGAAAAACCACTACCACTGAGCGTATATTATATTATACCGGTGTTAATCATAAAATTGGTGAGGTTCATGACGGTGCGGCAACTATGGATTGGATGGCGCAGGAACAGGAGCGCGGTATCACCATTACTTCTGCTGCAACAACTTGCTTTTGGAACTACAGAGGAAATAAATATAAAATAAACATTATTGATACCCCCGGCCACGTTGATTTTACGGTAGAAGTTAACAGGTCCTTACGTGTTTTGGATGGCTTGGTTTTCTTATTCTCTGCAGTTGACGGGGTAGAACCTCAATCTGAAACAAACTGGCGTTTGGCCGACGGGTACAATGTAACCCGTATAGGATTTGTAAATAAAATGGACCGCCAGGGTGCCGACTTCTTAAACGTTGTTAAGCAAACTCGTGAAATTTTAGGAGGTAATGCCGTTCCTTTGCAGCTTCCCATAGGTTCTGAAGATAATTTCAAAGGCGTGGTTGACTTAATAAACAACCGCGGAATGGTATGGAACGAGCACGATATGGGTATGACGTATGAAGTTGTTCCTATACCGGAAGATATGAAAGAGGAAGTAGCTCACTGGCGTGAAAAAATGCTGGAGGCTGTTTCTGAGTTTGACGACAAAATAATGGAGAAGTTTTTTGAAGCGCCCGATACCATTACTGAACGTGAGGTATTGGATGCCCTTCGCAAAGCCTGCTTGGCAAATAAAATTGTTCCCATGGTGTGCGGTTCTTCTTTCAAAAACAAAGGAGTTCAAACCATGCTGGACCTTGTAATGGAGTTAATGCCTTCTCCATTAGACAAGGATAATATTAAAGGAACAAATCCCGATACCGGCGAAGAAGTTTCCCGTAAACCCGATGCAAAAGAGCCTTTTACTGCATTGGCATTCAAAATAGCAACCGATCCTTTTGTGGGACGTCTATGTTTCTTCCGTGCTTACTCAGGCCGTTTAGAAGCAGGTTCTTATGTACTTAATACTCGTTCCGGAAATAAAGAGCGTATATCCCGCTTATTCCAAATGCACGCCAACAAACAAAATCCGATAGAATTCATTGAAGCCGGTGATATAGGTGCAGCAGTTGGTTTTAAAGATATCAGAACAGGCGACACACTCTGCGAAGAGAAGCACCCGATTGTGCTCGAAGCAATGAAATTCCCCGAGCCTGTTATCGGAATTGCTATCGAACCCAAAACACAAGGAGACTTAGATCGTCTTGGAGTAGGATTAGGTAAATTAGCCGAAGAGGATCCTACTTTCCGTGTAAAAACAGATGAAGACTCCGGTCAAACCATTATATCCGGTATGGGCGAGTTGCACCTGGAGATTATTGTAGATCGTCTTAAGCGCGAGTTTAAAGTAGAAGTTAACCAAGGAGCTCCTCAGGTAGCCTATAAAGAAGCTTTAACGCAACCATACGAACATCGTGAAGTATACAAAAAACAAACCGGTGGTCGTGGTAAGTTTGCCGATATTAAGTTTACTGTTGGTCCTCTTGACGCAGATTGGGATACCGCTAAAAACGGAGAACTCCAATTTGTAAATGAAATTACCGGCGGTAACATTCCTCGTGAGTTTATTCCTGCTGTTGAAAAGGGCTTCCGTGCATCTATGGCCAACGGTGTTCTTGCCGGTTATCCGGTGGTGGGATTAAAGGTGGTATTAACTGACGGTTCTTATCACTCGGTTGACTCTGATTCTCTTTCCTTCGAAATATGTGCCCGAAATGCTTTTCGCGAGTCTTTACCAAAATGTCGCCCGGTTCTTTTAGAGCCAATTATGAAGGTGGAGGTGCTCACTCCTGAACAAAACATGGGTGATGTAGTGGGCGACTTAAACCGTCGTCGCGGTCAAATTGAGGGAATGGATTCTAAAGGAAATTCTCAGGTTATTAAGGCTAAAGTGCCACTTTCTGAAATGTTTGGGTATGTTACTCAACTTCGTACCTTAACTTCCGGAAGAGCAACTTCAACCATGGAGTTTAGCCATTACAGCGAAGCACCGGCTAATATTGCAGCCGATGTAATAGCAAAAGCAAAAGGAAACAAAGCAGAAAAAGTATAATTTAAGATAAAAACCTAACGTTCTTTATAATATGAGCCAAAGAATAAGAATAAAATTGAAGTCATACGATTACAACTTGGTTGATAAGTCTGCTGAGAAAATCGTTAAAACAGTAAAATCTACCGGTGCTGTGGTAAATGGACCCATTCCTTTGCCTACAAACAAGAAAATTTTTACTGTGTTAAAATCACCTCATGTAAATAAAAAAGCTCGTGATCAGTATCAGCTCTGTTCTTATAAGAGATTGCTCGATATTTACAGTTCTTCTTCAAAAACTGTAGATGCCTTAATGAAACTAGAGCTTCCAAGCGGTGTAGAGGTAGAAATTAAGGTTTAATATTAAACAAAACATAAACAAATAAATAACAAATAAAATGTCCGGAATAATTGGTAAAAAAATAGGAATGACCAGCTTCTTCGATGCCAATGGTAAGTACATACCATGCACAGTTATTGAAGCAGGTCCTTGCGTAGTTACGCAAGTAAAAACCAATGAAAAAGACGGGTATACGGCACTTCAGTTAGCCTTTGATGAGCGTAAGGAAAAACACACTTCCAATGCTATGAAAGGGCACTTCGCAAAGGTAAAAACAACTCCTAAGCGCAAACTAGCCGAATTCCGTCATTTTGAAATTGAAAAGAAAGAAGGTGATACCGTTACCGTTGAATTGTTTGCCGAAGGCGACTTTGTAGACGTAATAGGCACTTCAAAAGGGAAAGGTTTTCAGGGTGTTGTAAAGCGTCATGGCTTTGGCGGGGTTGGCCATGCCAACAAGTCTCACGGTCAGCACGATCGCGAACGCGCCCCGGGATCTTTAGGTGCTTCATCTGACCCCTCTCGTGTACTCCCCGGTATGCGAATGGCAGGTCGAATGGGAGGAAATCGTAAAAAAATTCAAAACCTGCAGGTTGTAAAAATAATGCCCGAAAAAAACGTTCTTTTAGTTAAAGGATCGGTTCCGGGAGCAAAAGGGTCTTACCTGTTAATAGAGAAATAGTCATGCAAGTAGAAGTATTAAACATAAGTGGTAAAAAAACAAGTAAAAAGGTAGAGCTTGCCGATTCTATTTTTGCGGCAGAACCTAACGACCATTGCATATACCTTGATGTGAAAAATATTCTGGCCAACAAACGTCAGGGAACTCATAAGTCAAAAGAGCGTGCCGAAGTAGCTCGCACCACTAAAAAACTTAAGCGCCAGAAAGGTACAGGAGGAGCTCGTGCCGGATCAATGAAATCTCCTTTATTCATTGGAGGTGGTCGCGTGTTTGGTCCAAAACCCAGAGACTACTCTTTCAAACTTAATAAGAAAGTTAAAAATCTTGCACGTATTTCTGCTCTAACTTATAAGGCGAAAGACAATGCCATTACTGTTTTGGAAGACTTTAATTTTGAAACTCCTAAAACTAAAAATTTTGTTGAGTTAATGAAGAATCTTAGTCTCGACAACAAGAAAACCCTTTTGGTTTTGGGCTCAGGAAATCAAAACGTATACCTTTCTTCCAGAAATCTTCAAAAATCAAAAGTTATTTCAGCAAACGATATCAATACGTATGATATATTAAATGCGGATAACTTGATTTTGGCTGAGAGTTCTGTAAAAGTAATAGAAACCTTATTAAATAAGTAACATGGAAATTATTATTAAACCTATCATAACCGAAAAAATGACCGGCCAAAGCGAAAAGCTTAATCGCTATGGTTTTGTTGTTGATAAGAAGGCCAACAAGCTTCAAATAAAGGAAGCCGTTGAAAAGATGTATGGCGTTAAGGTAGACAGCGTAAACACCCAACAATACGTTGGAAAAGTTAAAATGCGCAATACAACAAGAGGTCTCGCAATAGGCAGAGTTAACCGCCATAAAAAAGCCATTGTTACTTTAAAACAAGGTGATGTAATTGATTTTTACGCAAGCATATAAAAACATTAATAAAACAAAGAAATAATGGGATTAAAAAAATATAGGCCTACAACACCGAGTTTACGTTATAAAGTAACGTCTGATTTCAAAGACATTACTACCGACAGGCCTGAGAAAAGTTTGATTGTTCCTATTAAAAGCAGCGGTGGAAGGAACAACGTAGGAAAAATGACCATGCGTTATATGGGAGGTGGTCACAAGAAAGCATATCGTGTGATTGATTTTAAGCGTGATAAAGATGGTATAGAGGCAACCGTAAAAACCATAGAGTACGATCCAAATCGTTCTGCCCGTATAGCTTTGGTTCATTATAAAGACGGTGAAAAACGCTATATCATAGCTCCTCAAGGACTCGAAGTAGGGCAGAAAATATACTCAGGTAAAGGAATTGCCCCCGAAATAGGAAACTGCTTATTTCTTTCAGAAATTCCCTTAGGAACAATTATTCACAACATAGAGTTGCGTCCCGGACAAGGGGCTAATTTTGCGCGTAGTGCAGGAAGCTATGCTCAGTTAACGGCCAGAGAAGGCAAATATGCTGTTTTACGTATGCCTTCAGGAGAAACCCGTATGGTTTTAATTACCTGTAAAGCAACAATAGGAGCAGTTTCTAATCCTGATCATAACCTAGAGGTACATGGTAAAGCAGGTCGTAAACGCTGGCTAGGTCGTAGACCAAGAAATCGTGCAGTGTCTATGAACCCCGTAGATCATCCGATGGGAGGTGGTGAAGGAAGAGCATCCGGTGGGCATCCTCGTTCAAGGAAAGGTATACCTGCTAAAGGATACAAAACCAGATATAAATCCAAATCATCGAATAAACACATTATAGAAAGAAGAAAAAAATAAAATAAATGTTTAATGGTTCCTTCTGCTTTAACAGAGGAATTACACAACAAAAACAAAAAATATGGCAAGATCATTAAAAAAAGGACCCTTTGTAGATCACAACCTTGCAACCAAGGTTGAGAAGATGAATGCATCCGGTAAAAAATCCGCTATTAAAACTTGGGCTCGTCGTTCCACTATTCCGCCCGAGTTTGTAGGACACACCTTTGCAGTTCATAACGGAGCAAAATTTATTCCGGTATATGTTACCGAAAACATGGTGGGACACAAATTGGGTGAGTTTGCCCCAACACGTGTATTTAAAGGCCATGCGGGTCACAATAAAAAATAATTAAAGTATTGAAACCATGGGTAAAAGAAAAAGATTAGTCGCCGAAAAAAGAAAGGAAGCAAATAAAACAACTTATTTTGCTAAACTCAATAATTGCCCCACCTCTCCCCGTAAAATGAATCAGGTTGCTGATTTGGTAAGAGGAATGGACGTGTATCAAGCACTAAATGTGTTAAAGTTTAATACACGCGAGGCATCAAACCGTTTAGAGAAATTGCTTAAGTCTGCCATAGCTAATTATGAGGCTAAAGCACAAACTCGTGTGGAAGAAAATACGTTATTTATTAAAAAAATAGTGGTTGACAGCGCTATGATGGCAAAGCGTTTAAGAACAGCTCCTCAGGGAAGAGGGTACCGCATTCGTAAAAGATCAAACCATGTAACTTTAGTATTAGACACAAAAAATTAATTATATAAAATGGGACAAAAATCAAATCCGATAGGTTTACGATTAGGAATTATCAAGGGCTGGGACTCTAACTGGTATGGAGGAAAAGATTATTCCGACAAATTAGTGGAAGACGAAAAAATAAGAGGCTACTTGAAAGCTCGTTTACCAAAAGGCAGTATATCAAAAATTGTTATTGAGCGTACACTAAAGCTAATAACCGTTACAATTAACACTGCTCGTCCTGGTATTATTATTGGTAAAGGAGGTAAAGAAGTCGATAAGCTAAAAGAAGAGCTTAAGAAAATTACCAAGAAAGAAATTCAAATAAACATATTTGAAATTAAGCGCCCTGAGCTTGACGCTAGGCTGGTTGCCGATAGTATTGCCCGCCAAATAGAGGGCCGCATCTCTTTCCGTAGAGCTGCGAAAATGGCTATTTCAAGCACCATGCGTTTAGGAGCAGAAGGAATAAAAATAAAAGTAAGTGGCCGTTTAGGCGGAGCTGAAATGGCCAGAACAGAAGGCTACAAAGAAGGTCGTATTCCGTTACATACGATTAGGGCTGATATAGATTACGCAGTTGCCGAAGCACACACTTCTTATGGTAGAATAGGTGTTAAGGTGTGGATATGCCGCGGAGAAATTTTTGGCAAGCGTGATTTATCTCCAAATGTAGGCCTGATGAAAGAGAAAAAAGGCGGAGAAGAACGTTCCGGTAAATTTGGTTCAAAGCGCTCCAGAACCAAAAGAGAAGAGTAATTATAACTTGTAAAAGATTAAAAACATGTTACAACCTAAAAGAACTAAATACAGGAAGTCGCAAAAAATGAAAATGAAAGGCAACGCCAAGCGTGGCGATCAATTAGCCTTTGGTTCATTTGGAATAAAAGCACTTCAACAATGCAGAGTTACCGCAAGGCAAATTGAAGCCGCCCGTATTGCCATTACCCGATACATGAAAAGAGAAGGCCAGGTTTGGATTCGAATTTTTCCGGATAGGCCCGTTACTGCAAAACCCGCCGAGGTTCGTATGGGTAAAGGTAAAGGAGCCCCGGAATATTGGATGACTCCCGTAAAACCCGGAAGAATTTTGTTCGAAGCCGATGGTGTTTCACTTGAGGTGGCAAAAGAAGCACTACGCTTAGCTGCCCAAAAACTTCCTGTTACCACCAAATTTGTGGTAAGGAGAGATTATGTTGCAGGCGATAACTAATAAAAAATTAAAGCAATGAAAAATAAAGATATACAAGCGTTATCAGAGCAGGACATAAAAGATAGAATTGCCGAAAATAAAGCCGCTTTACACAAGCTCAAACTTAATCATGCGGTATCACCGGTAGATAACCCTGCCTCCATCAGAAACAGCCGTCGTTTGATTGCTCGTTTGGAAACAGAACTCAGAAAACGTAAAGCTTCTACCAATTAATCATAGAACAAAGCAATGGAAAGAAATTTAAGAAAAGAAAAAACCGGTATAGTTACCAGTAATAAAATGAACAAAAGTATCGTGGTGTCGGTAATGCGTAAAGTAAAACACCCCAAATACGGAAAGTTCGTAAATAAAACCAGCAAATTTGTGGCTCACGATGAGAAAAATGAGTGCAGCATTGGCGATACCGTTACTATTGCCGAAACCCGTCCACTCAGTAAAACCAAAAGATGGAGATTGGTAGCCATTGTAGAAAAAGTAAAATAATTGTTGTTTGTTAAAGAGTAATTAAAGATGATACAGAACGAATCAAGGCTGGCAGTAGCCGATAACAGCGGAGCAAAAGAAGTACTGGTAATTCGCGTATTGGGAGGCACCAGAAAGCGCTATGCTTCCGTTGGCGATAAAGTAGTTGTTACCGTAAAACACGCACTTCCCAGCGGAAATGTTAAAAAAGGGACTGTTAGTAAGGCAGTAATTGTTAGAACAAAAAAAGAAATCAGCCGTAATGACGGTTCCTACATCCGTTTTGACGATAATGCGGTTGTACTACTAAATGCCGCTGATGAAATAAGGGGTACCCGTATTTTTGGCCCTGTAGCCAGAGAGCTTCGCGACAAACAATTTATGAAAATTATTTCATTGGCACCGGAAGTGCTTTAATAAAGGAGAAATTAACCATGGCAAAAGTAATATTAAAAAAAGGTGATGTTGTAAGAGTAATATCCGGAGAGGCAAGAGGCCAGGAAGGAAAAATAATCTTCATAGATACCAAAAAACAAAGAGCTGTTGTAGAAGGTGTTAACATGATTAGTAAGAGCGAAAAGCCTAACGCTAAAAACACCAATGGAGGAATTGTTAAAAAAGAAGGCTCTATCCATATTTCTAACCTAATGTATGTAGAAAATGGAAAAACGGTTAGGTTAGGCCGTCGTATCAACGAAAAAACTAATAAAAGTGAACGTTATTCCAAAAAAACGAAGGAGGTAGTTAAATAATGGCAACAACAAGCTATCAACCGCGGTTAAAAAACAAATACCGTGAAGAGATTGTAAAAAACCTGCAGTCAAAATTCCAGTATAAATCAATTATGCAGGTTCCCCGTTTGAAGAAAATTTGCATCAATCAGGGGGTAGGAGACGCCGTGTCCGATAAAAAGCTAATAGAATCAGCTGTTAAAGAAATGTCTATGATAACCGGGCAGAAGGCCGTTCCCACCTACTCAACAAAAGATATATCTAACTTTAAATTACGTAAAGGCGTGGCTATTGGTGTTCGCGTTACATTAAGGGGCGATAAAATGTACGAGTTTTTAGATCGCTTAATAGCAGCGTCACTTCCTCGTATTCGTGATTTTAAAGGAGTAAACGACAAAGGGTTTGATGGCCACGGAAATTATACGCTGGGCATTACTGAGCAGATTATTTTTCCGGAGATAGACATAGACAAAGTGAATAAAATTCAGGGTATGGATATAACTTTTGTTACTTCGGCTCCAACCGACAAAGAAGCCCACGCCCTGTTAAGTGAATTTGGTATACCTTTTAAAAACAACAAATAATAACGAATGGCAAAAGAATCAATGAAGGCCCGCGAGGCCAAAAGAAAAAGATTGGTTGAGAAATACGCCGCTAAAAGAGAAGAACTAAAAAAAGCAGGTAATTATGACGCTCTTCAAAAATTACCCAGAAACTCTTCTAAAGTTCGTATACGTAACCGTTGCAAATTAACAGGGCGCCCAAGGGGGTATATGCGCACTTTTGGAGTTAGCCGTGTTACTTTTCGTGAAATGGTGGTGTTCGGACTTATTCCCGGCGTTACCAAAGCCAGTTGGTAGTACCAAAAAGACTATAAGTATCCCTAAAGGATATTTTGGAAATAAAGACAAAGTTTTGTAACTTTGCCGGCTCTTTAAAAAAGAGAAAATTTAAATATTGTTTAATATAATTATTCCACTGATTTGGAATAACATATAAACTGAAAAAAATGACAGATACAATATCAGATTACTTGACGCGCGTTCGTAACGCCATTAAAGCAAATCACAGGGTTGTTGAAATTCCCGCCTCCAACCTCAAAAAAGAAATCACCAAAATTCTTTTCGAAAAAGGGTATATCCTAAATTACAAATTCGAAGATACTCCGAATAAGCAAGGTATAATCAAAATTGCTCTGAAATACCATCCGGTATCTATGCAGCCCGCCATTCGTAGCTTAGATAGAGTTTCTACTCCGGGTTTAAGAAAATACGCAGGAGTTGATAAACTGCCGCGCGTAATAAACGGTTTAGGTATAGCCATTATATCCACTTCAAAAGGAGTAATGACAGATAAGGAAGCCCGCAAATTAAATGTTGGCGGTGAAGTATTGTGTTACGTTTCTTAAAAATTAAGGAGGATTTAAACCATGTCACGTATAGGAAATTCACCGGTAAACGTTCCAAAAGGAGTAGAAGTTACCATAGGTAAAGGAACCATTCACGTTAAAGGACCAAAAGGTGAGCTAACCCAGTCCTTTAATACAGATATTACAATAAACAAAGACGGAGATAAAATAACTTTATCTCGTCCTACCGATCATAAGCGCCATCGCTCTCTCCACGGATTATACCGTGCTTTAATCGCCAACATGGTTAAAGGAGTTAGCGAAGGCTTTAAAACAGAACAAGAATTGGTGGGTGTTGGATACCGTGCTTCAAATAAAGGTCAACTATTGGAACTGGCCCTTGGTTATTCACACAACGTAGCTATAGAGTTACCAAAAGAAATTAAGATAACAACCACCTCAGAAAAAGGACAAAACCCAAAAGTTATTCTGGAATGTGCAGATAAACAATTGTTGGGACAAGTTGCTGCTAAAATACGCAGTTTACGTAAGCCTGAGCCTTACAAGGGCAAAGGTATTAAGTTTAGCAATGAAGTATTGCGCCGTAAGGCCGGTAAGTCTGCCGCTAAAAAATAAAATTAGTTTGTAAGAACAACAATAAAAAGAAGAGAGCATGCCACTAAGTAAAGAAGAAAAAAGAGTAAGACTTAAAAAAAGAATTCGCAAAAGTCTTAAGAGTACAACACGCGAGTACAGACTCACGGTATTTCGCAGCAATGCCGAAATATATGCTCAAATAATTTCCGATAAAGAAGGTAAAACGGTTATATCTGCTGCCAGTACCGATAAAAGTTTGTCGGCTACCAAAGCCAACAAAACCGAGAAAGCTAAGCTGGTTGGAAAACTGATTGCCGAAAAAGCCCTTGCTGCCGGTATAAGTGAAATTGTATTTGACAGAAACGGCTTTTTATACCATGGTAGAGTTAAGGCCCTTGCCGATGGTGCCAGAGAAAACGGGTTAAAATTTTAATTATCAAGCTAATAAAACAACAAAATGTCTAAAGAAATTGTAAAACGAGTTAAATCAAGCGAAATTGAACTAAAGGACAAGTTAGTGGCCGTACAACGTGTTACCAAGGTTACCAAGGGAGGTCGCCATTTCAGTTTTGCCGCAATTGTTGTGGTAGGCAATGAAAAAGGTGTTATAGGTCATGGTTTAGGGAAAGCTAATGAAGTAACCGACGCAATAACCAAAGGTATTGAAGACGCCAAAAAAAGCCTCATAAAGGTGGCTGTTCTTAACGGAACAGTTCCGCACCCTCAGGAGGGTAAATTTGGCGGAGCGCGCGTTTTACTTAAACCTGCTGCTCACGGAACAGGTGTAATTGCCGGTGGAGCTATGCGTGCCGTATTAGAAAGTGTTGGAGTTACCGATGTATTGGCAAAATCAAAAGGTTCCAGCAACCCTCACAATGTGGTAAAAGCTACTATTGATGCACTCACAAAAATGAGAGATCCCGTTTCAGTTGCTCAACAACGTGGTATTAGCTTAGAGAAAGTGTTTAATGGATAAAATATTATCGTATGGCAAAGGTTAAAATTACGCTAGTTAAAGGGTTGTCTAAAATAGTTCCTAATCAAAAAGCAACTATTCAAGCACTTGGCTTTAAGAAATCTTATCAACAAATTGAAAAAGAAGTAAACCCTGCCGTAAACGGAATGATAAAAAAAGTTCAACATTTATTAAAAGTAGAAAATATATAATCTGAACATCATGAAACTTAATAGTTTAAAACCCAATAAAGGTTCTGTAAAAAATAACTACCGCAGAGGTCGCGGACAGGGTTCCGGAGGCGGAGGAACTGCCACTCGTGGTCACAAAGGAGCTCAGTCTCGTTCAGGTTATTCTCGCAAGCGTGGTTTTGAAGGAGGTCAGATGCCTTTGCAACGTCGGGTGCCTAAATATGGATTTAAGAATATAAACCGTATTGAATATCGTGGAGTAAATATTGGATTAATTCAGCAATTAGTTGATAAACTAAAAACAACAGAAATAACTCCCGATATTTTGGTTAAGAACGGCCTTGCTGCTAAGAACGATTTAGTTAAAATTTTGGGAAAGGGAGAAATTAAATCAAAAGTAGATATTAAAGCACATGCCTTTACTTCTAGCGCCAAAAAAGCTATTGAAGATAAAGGAGGAACTGCAACACAATTATAATTATGAAGCGTTTTTTAGAAACATTACGCAATATTTGGGCCATTGAAGAACTCAGGCAGCGAATACTCGTTACACTAGCTTTTGTAATGGTATATCGTTTAGGTTCTTATGTGGTTTTACCGGGTATTGACATTAACGCACTTGATGATGCCAGAAGTAGGGCAGGTGAGGCGGGTGGTTTGGTTGGACTGATAAACATGTTTGCCGGGGGAGCTTTCCTAAGGGCTTCTATATTTGGTTTAGGAATCATGCCTTATATAACAGCCTCTATTATCATTCAGCTTTTAGGCATGGCCGTACCTTATTTTCAAAAGTTACAGCGCGACGGCGAGAGTGGAAGAAAGAAAATTAACCAGTACACGCGCCTACTTACTATTGGTGTTACCGCTGTTCAGGCTCCGGGCTATATTGCCTCTATTAAGCAAACTGCCCCCAACGCTTTTACTGATTCTTCTACTTTTTGGTGGTTTCAAACAGTACTTATACTTGTAACAGGAACTATGTTTGTTATGTGGCTGGGAGAAAGGATAACCGATAAAGGTTTAGGAAATGGTATTTCTCTGATTATTATGATTGGTATCATATCCAGATTACCTTTTGCCTTTTTATCGGAAGTAAAATCCAGAATGTCCGGTAATGGAGGTTTAATTATTTTTCTTATTGAAATAGTTCTTTTATTGATGGTCATTGTTGGTTGTATACTTTTGGTTCAGGGAACCAGAAGAATACCGGTGCAGTTTGCTAAAAAAATTGTTGGAAACAAGCAATATGGAGGAGTTAGGCAGTACATACCACTAAAGGTAAACGCAGCAGGTGTAATGCCTATTATATTTGCACAAGCCATTATGTTTATACCATCCGCTATTGCAGGCTTTTCCAGTACATCAGGAGGTATTTTTCAGGAGAGATATGGTTTTTGGTATAACCTGATATTCGCTGTGCTCATTATCATGTTTACCTATTTTTACACAGCCATAATGGTTAATCCTAAAAACTTAGCAGATGATATGAAGAGAAATGGTGGCTTTATTCCCGGTGTTAAACCCGGAAATAAAACAGCCGAATTTATTGACTCTGTTATGAACAGGATTACCCTTCCTGGCTCTATATTTTTAGCTTTGGTAGCTATTATGCCTGCTTTTGCTCAAAAATTGGGAGTAAACAGCGCCTTTGCAGACTTTTACGGAGGAACCTCTCTCCTTATATTGGTAGGTGTGGTTCTTGATACCCTGCAGCAAATAGAAACGTATTTATTAAACCGCCACTACGATGGTTTAATGAAATCAGGTAGAATAAAAGGACGTGGAGCAGGAGCCATGATGGTTCAACAAGGATAAAGTTAAACATGTCGAAACAGGCAAATATAGAGGTTGACGGCACAATTGTAGAAGCGCTAAGTAATGCCATGTTTAGAGTGGAATTAGAAAACGGACATGTGGTTATAGCTCACATTTCCGGAAAAATGAGAATGAATTATATTAAAATTTTGCCCGGAGATAAGGTTAAAATGGAAATGAGTCCCTATGACCTTACCAAAGGCAGAATAACATTTAGGTACAAATAATTTAAGCTGAAAAATGAAAGTAAGAGCATCAGTTAAGAAAAGAAGCAGCGAGTGTAAAATTGTTCGCCGCAAAGGTCGTTTATACGTTATAAACAAAAAGAACCCAAAATTTAAACAACGTCAAAAGTAATAACCTTAAAACAAGCATATAGTAAATGGCACGTATAGCAGGTATCGATTTACCCAAAAATAAAAGAGGTGTGGTTGGTTTAACCTACATCTATGGAATTGGTCGCAGCAGAGCTGCAAAAATTCTTGCCGAGTGCGGAGTAAGCGAAGATAAAAAAGTATCTGAGTGGAATGACGCCGAGCAAAATGCAATTCGTACATATATAAATAACAACTTTAAGGTTGAGGGAGGGCTTCGTTCAGAAGTTCAACTTAATATAAAGCGACTCGTGGATATCAATTCTTACAGAGGAATTCGCCACAGAAGCGGTTTACCTGTTCGCGGGCAAAGAACTAAAACCAATGCTCGTACCCGTAAGGGAAGACGTAAGACCATTGCCAACAAGAAAATGGCAACCAAATAATAATTAAACAGTAAAGATTAAAAGTAATAAAGAGTTCGGAAAATGGCCAAACAACAAACAAATACTGCCACCAGCGCTAAAGCCGCTGCAAAAAAAAGGGTGGTAAAGGTAGATGCTGCCGGCGAGGCGCATATTAATGCTACTTTTAACAATATCATTATATCCTTAACAAATACTGCGGGTCAAGTCATCTCTTGGAGCAGTGCCGGAAAAATGGGTTTTAGAGGCTCTAAGAAAAATACCCCTTATGCTGCTCAAATGGCAGCTACAGATTGCAGCAAAGTAGCTTTTGATGCGGGTTTACGTAAAGTAAAAGTTTATGTAAAAGGACCCGGGGCCGGTCGCGAAAGCGCTATAAGGAGTATTGCTGCTGCCGGTATTGAAGTTACTGAAATAGTAGATATTACCCCAATGCCGCACAATGGTTGCAGACCACCCAAAAGAAGAAGAGTTTAATTTATCCAAATAAATCAATTAATAACAAAAAGCCACCCTGTAAAAAGGGTAGGAGTTAGGAAGCAAGAGGCTTCTTAACTTAAATAATAAAAAACAATTATTTAAAATGGCAAGATACAGAGGACCAAAATCAAAAATCGCGCGTAAATTTAAAGAGCCAATATTTGGCCCGGATAAAGCGCTTGAAAAAAAGAATTACCCTCCCGGACAACACGGGGCTGCTAAAAAGAGGGCTAAACAAAGCGAATATGCTATTCAATTGCAGGAAAAGCAAAAAGCCAAGTATACTTACGGTATTCTTGAAAAACAATTTGCTCGTATATTTGATAAAGCGGCTCGTTCTCAAGGGATTACAGGTGAAGTTTTACTTCAGTTAATAGAAAGTCGCTTGGATAATGTGGTTTACAGAATGGGAATTGCTCCAAGCAGGAGGGCAGCTCGTCAATTAGTTTCTCATGCTCATATTAACGTAAACGGAGCTGTAGTAAATGTTCCTTCCTTTACACTAAAACCCGGAGATGTAGTTGAAGTAAGAGAGAAGTCAAAAAGCTTAGAGGCAATTATCAATTCTGTTGCATCCTCTGCTAATAAATATCCTTGGATCGATTTTGACAAATCTAAGCTACAAGGCAAATTTATTAATAGACCAGAACGTGCTCAGATACCTGAAAATATTAAGGAACAGTTAATTGTAGAGCTTTACTCTAAGTAATCATTCATTTAAAAACTATAAACTATATAATACTATGGCTATTTTAAATTTCGTAAAACCTGACAAGGTTATTATGATAAACTCCACCGAAACAGAGGGGCAGTTTGAGTTCAGACCACTGGAACCCGGTTTTGGTATTACTATTGGAAATTCTTTACGTCGTATATTGTTATCTTCACTAGAAGGTTTTGCCATCACAAGTGTTAAAATAGAGGGCGTAGATCACGAATTTTCCACTATTAAAGGGGTAGTGGAAGATGTTACGGAAATTGTTTTAAACCTAAAACAGGTACGCTTTAAAAAGCAAATAGAAAATCATGACATAGAAAAAGTGGTTATCCATTTCTCAGGAGCAGATAAATTCACAGCCGGAGATATTGGTAAATATGTAAATGGTTTTCAGGTTCTTAATCCTAACTTAGTTATATTTAACTGTGACTCTTCCGTTCGTCTTAAAATGGAAATAACCATTGAAAAAGGAAGAGGGTACGTACCCGCAGAGGAAAATAAGTCAAATAGCGCCCCTTCAGGTACCATTTTTATAGATTCTATCTACACGCCTATTAAAAACGTAAAGTATACAATTGAAAATTATCGTGTGGAGCAAAAAACTGATTATGAGCGTCTTATAATTGATATTACAACTGATGGTTCAATTCATCCTAAGGATGCACTGAAAGAGGCAGCTAAGATATTGATATTCCACTTTATGTTGTTCTCTGACGAGAAAATTACCCTTGATGCAGAAGAAAAACGTGGAGAGGAAGAGTTTGATGAAACAAGCTTGCATATGCGCCAATTGTTAAAAACTAAGTTGGTAGATATGGACTTGTCTGTTCGTGCGCTCAACTGCTTGAAAGCTGCCGACGTAGAGACGCTCGGAGAGCTAGTTTCATTCAATAAGAACGATTTATTAAAGTTCAGAAATTTTGGTAAAAAGTCCTTAACCGAGCTGGAAGATTTAGTTCAAACAAAAGGTCTTCAATTCGGAATGAATGTTGCTAAATATAAATTAGATAAAGATTAATAACAATACTTACGCAGGTACAGTTACCTGTATTAAAAGTTAATTTAAGATGAGACACGGAGATAAAATAAACAACCTGGGACGCAAAACGGCGCATCGTAAAGCCCTGCTATCTAACCTAGCTATATCTTTGTTTGAGCATAAGCGTATATTTACAACGCTTGCCAAAGCAAAAGCGCTTAGGCTTTTTGTAGAGCCCCTTATTACAAGAGGTAAAACAGATAGCCAACATAATCGCCGTATAGTATACTCCTATTTACAGAATAAAGAGGCTGTAGGGAACTTGTTTAAGGATATTGCCGCTAAGGTTGGCGATAGAAAAGGGGGCTACACTCGTATTATAAAAACCGGAAACCGCCAGGGAGATGCTGCCGAAATGGCCATGATAGAATTGGTAGACTTTAATGAAATCTATACTAATTCTAAATCATCGGCTCCCAAAAAAGCTAAATCAACCAGAAGGGGTAGGTCTAAGAAAACAGAAGGGTCTTCCAAGACTTCTTCTTCTAAAGAAAATAACAGCCAAGACAACGAATCAGAAACCAAATCTGAATAGGTTTAACAACATTTATTTAAAGCCATTCTTTAATAAGAATGGCTTTTTTATTTGTATATAAACGTATTAGCTTTTTTTGTATATTTACTTTGCAATTTTCTCAATCATGAGGTATTCCTTTTTACTTGTTTTTATTTATCTGCAAACTTCTTTTACGTCATATTCGCAGTCAAATGATGTTCTTAAGGATTTTATAAATAAAAACGAGTTGCTTGTTAAAAGCGTACATAAACACATGTATCATAATCCGGCTTTAAAGAATGAAGCACTTTTCAGAAAAATATTAAAATCCCAATTACAGGCTGTGGCGCTTGCCGAAAAAAATTCTTCAAAAGCATGCAGCTATGCATACTTTGTAAGAAACGAGTGTATCACTTTTATGAAAAAAAATACTGCAAGTTCTACTGATTATTTTGTAATAACAAAAGAAGAGCAAGCTTCATTACCTTTAGTTTTACCTGCTTCCTTTGACTTCTCGGAACTAAATAAAGATTTGCTTAAGAAAGCGGATAAGGTAACACTAAAAGACGCTCTTGAACTGGAATCTTTTGTTATCTCAATACGCTAAAAAATTTATTTAACGCAAGCACTTGCTAATGAAAAAAAGAATTTTACTCCTTGTAAGTTTTATCTTACCTCTTTTTTTGGTAAGGTACTTTTCACAAACTTGCCCTTCACACACTGCTTTAGCGGGCGGCTCTCCGGTAAATACAGTATGTGCCGGTGGCTGTACTACCCTGAGCGCTAATATTGTCCCTGTTAATGCCACAACAAATTACAGTTTTCAGTCGCTTCCCTACACAGGTTTTCCTTATACCGGGGGGAGTACTGTTATTCCTTCAGTAGACGATATATGGAGTGGCGTTGTTAATATAGGTTTTAACTTTTGCTATTTTGGGAATACCTTTAATCAATTGCTGGTTGGAGCTAATGGTCAGATAACTTTTAGTACAGCTCTTGCAAACCAGCCGGAGCTGTGGCAAATAAATAATATCATGCCCAACCTGATAAACACTCCGGGTAATACCATTAACGGAACTTTTAGGGACATAGACCCCTCTATGGGAGGAACGGTTCGGGTATACACAACGGGAGTTGCCCCTTGCCGTAAATTTGTTGCTTATTGGTTGGGCGTTCCTTTATTTGGTTGTGCAGCGGCACCGGCCTCAACGTTTCAGATAGTTTTACACGAAACAACCAATATTATTGATGTAAATGTTGTAAACAGTTCAGGCGCATGTACACACAATAACGGAAGGGGACTTATAGGTATCCAAAATAATAATGCAACTATAGGGGTTGCTCCTCCCACGAGAAATAATTTAACTAACTGGACAGGAGTAACTGAAACATGGAGATTTATACCGAATGGCACTCCGCTTTACACAATTAATTGGTCGGGACCAAGCTTTACCGCAACGGGGCAAACCGCTACCGTTTGTCCTACAGCTTCCGGAAATTATACAGCCGTTATGAGTGTAACTCCTTGCAGCGGACCGGTAATTAATTTAACAAGCACAGCTCAAATCAATGTTACACCGGGCCCTACCGTATCCGCATTTAATTTAACAGGTACGGTTTGCGCAGGAAATCCTGCAACCTTGGTAGCAACGGGAGCCCTTACTTATACTTGGTTTCCGGGTAGTATTGTTGGTAATATTATTACGGTTACGCCTACCACAAGCACCACTTACACCGTTGTTGGCTCTGTTGGAACTTGCACCGGATCGGCAACTGTAACAGTACCGGTTAGCAATGGTCCTACACTTTCAATTAGTGCGACGCCCACAACGGTTTGTAGTTCAAGCGGTAATTCAGCAACGCTCACCGCTTCCGGAGCAGTGTCCTATACTTGGCTGCCCGGCCCTGTTTTTTCAAATTCTTACGTAATTACACCTACGGTTAGTTCAACATATACTCTTTTTGGTGCGAATGCATTAGGCTGTATAACAGGTACAACCGTTTCCTTTTCTGTTACGCCAACTCCAACACTCAGCTTAAGTGCCAGTAATTCTGTTATTTGCCAAGGAAACAGTAGTACGCTAACGGCAAGTGGTGCCCAGTCGTATACATGGCAACCCGGATCTTTAACCGGAAGTTTGCAGGTGGTTAGCCCATCCTCCAGCACAATGTATACTGTTACGGGAAGTAACGGAACCTGTACAAGCTCGTTAACTATAAATATCACAGTTAATCCAAGTCCAACTATTTCTGCGAGCTCCTCTCCAACTCTGCTTTGTAGTGGTAACTCTTCCACATTATCTGCATCGGGGGCTTCAACATACACTTGGATGCCCGGAAGTTTAACAGGAGGGACAGTAGTAGTTACACCAGTAACTACCACACAATATACTGTTTTTGGAACTAGTTCACTATCGTGTAATGCAAGCACTATTGTTACGGTGAGCGTAAACATAACACCAACCTTAATTCCCACGGCTTCACCGGCTACTATATGTTTGGCAGGCAGTTCTACCTTATCAGCAAGTGGAGCAAGTTCTTATACCTGGAATCCGGGTTCTTTAATCGGAGCAAGCATAGTGGTAACTCCAACTTCTACTACAATATATACGGTTACCGGAGTTAACGGAATTTGTTCCGATACAAAAACCGTAAGTATAACGGTAAATCCTACGCCTACTGTAACAGCATCCGGAACTCCAACCCTTATTTGCTCAGGAAACAGCACAACCCTTAGCGCGTCCGGTGCATCTTCTTATACCTGGTTTCCCGGTTCGCTAAGTGGTTCTTTAATAGTTGTGTCTCCTTCGGTTACTACCAACTATACCGTTGTTGGCTCAAACGGAAGTTGTACGGCTTCGGCAGTAGTTTCCATATCGGTTAATGCATCTCCAACCATCACAGCAATCAGCAATCCAACCGGTATATGTTCCGGAAGCGGAGGAACGGCAACCATTACTGCTTCAGGAGCTGCAAGTTATACATGGATTCCGGGCTCTATTGTTTCAAGCAGTATTACAACAACTCCTATTACAACAGAAACATATACAGTTATCGGGACTGCGGCAAATGGTTGTACTGCATCTACCGGTGCTACTGTGTTTGTTGTTCCCGTTCCTACGGTTGTTGTGAATGCAAGCCCCTCTGTTATTTGTCAGGGCAATAGTTCAACCTTAACGGCAACCGGAGCTCTTTCATACACTTGGTTGCCGGGCTCATTTTCCGGAAGTAGCATAAGTGTTAACCCTGCTTCAACTACTATTTATACGGTTATTGGTGCTAATGGTGGTTGTACCGATACAAAAACAGTTCAAGTACTTGTCAATCCATCTCCAACTATTACAGCTTCCGCATCCCCCACTCAAGTTTGCAGCGGTTCATCTGTTACATTGAGTGCAACGGGAGGTATAACATATACCTGGCAGCCGGGCAGCTTAAGCGGCACCACAGTGGTGGTGAGTCCTTCTGTAACTACAGTATATACCGTCAGTGGAACAAACGTTTCGGGTTGTACCGGAACAGCAGTGGTAAATGTTTCCGTAACTCCTAATCCAACAGTAAACCCAAGCGCCTCTCCTTCTATAATATGTGTGGGAGCAAGCAGCACCCTTTCCGCGACCGGAGCAAGTTCATATACCTGGAACCCCGGTTCTTTAACGGGAGCCAGTATTGTTGTTACTCCAACAGCTACCACAGTATACACCGTTATCGGATCTAATGGGGCCTGTACAGATACAAAAACTGTGTCTATTACAGTTAATCCCAATCCCACAATTACGGCTTCTGCAAATCCAACCATAATTTGTGCCGGAAACAGTTCTACGCTTTCTGCATCGGGAGCACTCGGTTACACCTGGCAACCGGGAAGTTTATCGGGAAGCAGTGTGTCGGTTTCTCCTTCAGTAACTACAGTATATACCGTAACCGGGATTAATGCTTCCGGCTGTTCGTCTTCAGCCACAGTTCAGTTAAATGTAAATCCGAATCCAACCATTTCAGCTACAGCAAATCCAACAAATATATGCAGCGGAACGGGCGCTACATCTACTTTGAGTGCAAGTGGTGCAGTTAGTTATATCTGGAATCCGGGCTCTTTATTTGGTGCTAACGTTGTAGTTACGCCAACTTCCAGCATAACGTATACGGTAGTTGGTTCTTCTGCTCTTGGTTGTTTGGGTATTCAAACAGTAGCCGTTTTAGTAACACCAACTCCTACCTTAAGTATATCTGCTACGTCAACATCAATTTGTCAAGGTAATACCGTAACTATTTCTGCCGGTGGAGCCACTACTTATACCTGGAATCCGGGCTCGTTAACAACAGGAACAATTACTGTGTCTCCATCTTCCACCACGGTATACACCGTAACCGGGGCCAACGGAATATGCCAGTCTACGGCAACTATTTCAATTTTGGTTAATCCTACGCCAACTGTTACGGCTATTAGTAACCCTACTGCTATATGTTCAGGAAATACAGCCACACTAACCGCTTCGGGAGCTTCTTCATACACCTGGCAGCCTGGTAGTTTAAGCGGTAGTAGCCAAACGGTTAGTCCTATATCAACAACTATTTATACGCTTACAGGAGCTAATGGAACATGTATTTCAACAACAACCGTTCAATTAATCGTAAATCCTACACCAACTGTTACTATTTCTGCAAGCACTACTAGTATTTGTAGTTCTTCAGGTTCAACGGTAGGTTTAAGCGCAAGCGGTGCATTGTCATACACCTGGCAGCCTGGCAACATAGTTTCTTCTGCCATAACGGTTACTCCAGCATCTACTACCGTATATACCGTTACTGGTGCAGGCGCAGGTGGTTGTTTAGGCGTTCAAACAGTTACCATACAGGTTGTGCCAACCCCAACAGTTTCTGTTAGTAGCAGCGCTTCGGTTATCTGTTCCGGAAATTCGGTAACACTTTCCGCTACCGGAGCATCAGGTTATACATGGAATCCGGGAAGTTTATCAGGAGCGACAATTGCTGTTTCACCAACATCTACAGCTGTATATACAGTAACAGGTTCCAACGGAAGTTGTAGCGATACAAAAACAATACAAATTACTGTAAATCCAACCCCAACCTTAACTGCATCAGGAACTCCAACATTAAAGTGTTCTACACAGCAAGCAACGCTGTCAGCGTCCGGAGCAACAGGTTATACTTGGATGCCAGGCTCTTTATCGGGTTCAAGTGTTGTAGTTAGCCCAAGCGTAACTACAACTTATACGGTTACAGGAAGTGTAGGTGCTTGTTCAGGCACTGCAGTTGTTACCATATCTGTAGCGCCCTCGCCAACTATTAATACATTTGGTCCTCCGGCAATTTGCAGCGGCTCCAGCGCCACACTTCTGGCCATTGGGGCATCAAGTTACACTTGGTTGCCTGGCTCTGTTGTTAGTCAAACAATTGTTGTTTCGCCAAGCGTTACTACAGTTTATACGGTTACCGGCTCAAACGCTTTTGGTTGTACAGGTACAGCTACAAGAACGCTTAATGTAATCCCTTCGCCCACTATAAATCCTATTGCCACACCTACGGCTATTTGTAGCGGAGGCAGCGCTACGTTATCTGTTACGGGGGCTAACAATTATACTTGGCTACCCGGACCGACTACGGGCTCAACCATTGTAGTATCGCCAAGCGTTTCTACTACCTACACGGTAACAGGTAATATAGGTCCTTGTACAGATACCAAAACGTTGGGTTTAATCGTTAATCCCACTCCCACGCTTAGTGCAGCATCCAGTACCAATAATGTTTGTGCCGGAACCAGTATTACCCTTTCAGCTTCGGGCGCATTGTCCTATACATGGCAGCCTGGTAGTTTGAGTGGAGGAACAGTAGTTGTTTCGCCGTTGGTAAGTACAAATTATACTGTGTTTGGTTCAAATGCATCCGGATGTTTTACTACGGCGGTTGTTTCTGTTAGTGTAATATCGGGACCTTCTGTTTCTATATCGGCTAGCTCTACCACTATTTGTGCAGGTCAAACAGTTACCTTAACGCCTTCCGGAGCATCCGGTTACACATTACTGCCCGGTTCGGTTTCAGGGATTAGTTTTGCGGTTACTCCAACCACTACTACAACATATACTGTTATTGGTGATAACGGAGGACCTAATTCTTGCCCGGGTATTGGTACTATTCAGTTGGTGGTAAATCCGGCGCCAAGTATTACCATTTCTGCAAGTCCGGCCAGCGGAATTTGCATAGGAGAAACCGTTACGCTAACAGCATCCGGCGCTTCCAGCTACACATGGAGTACCCTGCCGCCGGCAGTTTCTTCTACCGTTATTGATACGCCAACCGTAACTACTACTTATACTGTTGTTGGTACCAATTCATTAGGTTGTACTTCCACTCAAACAATTACTATTGGCGTAACGCCGGTTCCTACTATTCAGGCTTTTGCATCGTCAACGCTGGTTTGTGAAGGATTTCCGGTTACTTTGGTAGGCATAGGTGCAACAAATTATACCTGGCAACCGGGTTCCTTGAATGGAGGTACTGTTATAGTTAATCCAACAATTACTACTACTTATACATTGTTTGGAGATAATGGTGGTTGCGCTTCCAACGCTACTGTGGAAATAACAGTAACGCCCGGACCACAAAATGTGACGGCTTCTGCCACCGGTAGTATAACCTGTACAAACTTCTCTGTTGGTTTGCTCGGAAACACGACGAGTACAAATGTAAGCTACTATTGGGAGGGTCCGGGTTCTTATACTTCTTCCGTGCAAAATCCAACACCAATTATGGTTGGCGGTAATTACACATTAACCGTAACAGATTTGAATACGGGATGTACAAAAACAGTGATTGCTTTTGTACCTACCAATACCACGGTTCCTGATTTTACGGTAACCTCATCAGGAGATTTAGGGTGCAATGATTCAGTAACCTTATCGGCTTCTTCATCGGCAACCTCTGGCATAACATATACTTGGAGTGGTCCGGCAACCTTTACTTCTGCGTTACAATCATTTACTATAAATATACCGGGCGTTTATACAGTAAGTGCTTTTGACTTTGCAACAGGTTGTGTCAGTACCTTGACTATTGCCGTAAATTCCAACACAGACTTACCTGTGTTTACAGCCACTATTTTACCGGCAACATGTAACGGAACGGTATCTAATAACGATGGAACAATTTTAGTGTCGGGTAATGGCGTTAAATACGATTACGTTACAGGAACCACTTACACCGGAACCGCCGATTACACAACGGCTACACCCATTCCAACAACCGGAATTATTACCAATACTTTAGTAAATCCCTCTTCACCTGTTCCATATACCATTAGAATTTGGGGAAGTAACGGATGTTTTAAAGATACCACGCTTTATCTTGCCGCCATTAATTGTGATAATAGAATTTTCGGACTTACCAAAGCAGCCGGTACTCCTTCGCTTGTTAATAATAAATATCATATAACCTACACGGTTACTGCGGTTAATGCTTCTAATGATAACCTTCAAAATGTTATACTGAACGAAAATTTAACTTCAACATTCCCTCTGCCAACAACATATTCCATTATAGTTCCCCCTTACATATCTTCTTTAGGAAGCAGCTTAACTATTAACCCGCTTTTTGATGGAAATACTGTTCTTAGCTTAACGGAGCCATCTACCAGTACTTTGTTGGCTAATAAGCGAGACACCATTGTGTTTACTGTTGAAATTACACCAAATGGATTTTTTGGTCCTTTCCTAAATTGGGTGGTTGGTTCTGCTCAGGACATAAACAGTTTAACGGTTGCAGATAGTTCAAATGACGGTTTTGGATGGGATCCGGATCAAGATGGTAACCCAACCAATAACAACCTGCCAACCGTAATAACATTAACACCAAATTCATTAATAGGGGTGGCAAAGGCCGGAATACTATCTGAAAAATTACCTGATAATACTTATGATATTACTTATATCATAACTGTTAAGAACTTTGGTAATGATACACTTAGCAACGTACAGGTAAGAGATAGTTTAGCCAAAACAATACCCCCTCCCGCTCAGTTTTCGATAAAATCGGGTCCTGTTATAAGCGGCAACTTCTTAACGGTTAACTCCGGGTTTAACGGAAGTTCTGATATTAACCTGTTAAATGCTTCGTTGAGTAAGTTGCCTCCCGGTACTACCGATACTATTCGCTTTACCCTTAACGTTAAACCCGATACGGTTAGGGTGCTGGTTAATGTGGCAAAAGTTTCGGCTACTAATCAATTCTCGGTTATTATTCGTAATAATTCGCATAATGGTTATAATTCAGACCCGAATAACAATGGAACGCCAAATGAGTCTGATGAGTCAGACCCAACAATTATTGTGTTACCGGATACAGACTTTTTTATTCCTCAGGTATTCACGCCTAACGGAGACGGAAAGAATGACTTTTTTGTAATAAAGGGATTGAACGGCAGAAAGGTGAAACTTACCGTCTTTAACCGTTGGGGTAACAAGGTTTATGAGAATAATGAATATGATAACTCATGGGATGGCTATCCTAATGTAAGAACATTGGTAGTTGGCGGAGATAAACTGCCACAGGGAACCTACTATTACGTGTTGGAATTTAAAGATGATAAAAAAGAGGTTTATACGGGATATGTGGTTTTACAGTATTAACGTTTAAAATATAAAAACATGAAAATATTTAGAAAAATTAAAACGGTACTGCTGTTGCTGCTGACGTGGGTATTTTGCGATTCGGCAAAGGCTCAATACGACGCAATGTTTACACAGTATATGTTTAATGAAATGTTCATTAATCCGGCTTATGCAGGAAGTCGCGAGGCTATGTCTACCACTCTTTTGCATCGCCAGCAGTGGCTTAATTTTCCCGGAAGACCGGTTACTACCACTTTTTCTTTACATGGGCCTTTAATGTATAATAAAATGGGTCTTGGATTGAGTGTTTTAAATGAACGCATTGGAAAACTTCAGCGTAATTTGGCCTATCTTACCTATGCATATCGTTTAAAAACCGGAGACAAGGGTAAATTGGCTTTTGGTTTAAATGCGGGTATACACAATCAGGTAAATAAGTTATCGGAACTAAAGGCCGTTGATGAAGGAGACGTGCAAATATCGCAAAATACGCCAAGTTTAATTGCACCCAATTTTGGATTTGGAGTTTACTATAATACTTCTCGTTTTTATGCGGGTTTGTCTATTCCCAGAATGATAGATGACGGATTTATGTTTGAACAAAATGGAACAATTAAGCAAACGCTTAATTTTAACGTAGCTAAGTTTCACTACTATATTACCACGGGGTATGTTTTTGATGCCGGCGATGATTTGAAAATAAAACCTCAATTAATGGTTAAGATGGTTCAGAACGCACCCATTCAGTTTGAGGCTAATACCAACGTTTTGATACGCGAACTTATATGGGCAGGTATTTCTTACAGAAGCGGAAGCAATATAGCCGCTATACTCGGTGTTCAGATAAGCCCCCAATTTTTAGCCAGTTATTCGTTTGATTATGGTCTTAACGCCATGCAACGATATTCGCAGGGCTCTCATGAAATAGCGCTTAGTTACCTGTTTGCGTTTAAAGGTAAAAAAGTAGTTACTCCACGTTATTTTTAGTAACATGAAAAAATGGTATTTTATATTTTCGATTCTTTTTTTAGTAAGCACACAACTGCTGTCTCAATCACAGGCCTTGCTGAAAGCCAATAAATTATACGGCAAACAAGCCTATGCCGAGGCGATTCCTTATTATGAAAAAGCACTAAAAAAAGACCCGGCAAACAAACAAATACTAAGTAATCTTGGTAATTGCTATCGCCTTACCAGCAATTTGGAAGGGCAGCTAAAATGCTACGGAGATTTGGTTAACTCGGGTAGGGCAGAGGATATTCATAAACTTTATTATGGCCAGGCTTTAATGGAAAAAGGCGATAAGGAAAATGCAACTCGCTACTTTAATGAATATACTGCCGATGCCCGTGGCAAAGCGCTTGCTTCCTCCATTAACAAAGCAAAACTATATACCAAAAACTCCGATGCCTATTTGGTTGGTTTGGCATCGTTTAATTCAGATCAGAATGATTTCTGCGCAGTGAAATTTACCGATGAGGTGATTTTTGTATCGTCCAGAGAAAAGAACAAATGGATTAACAGAAAACATGGTTGGACAGGAACCCGCTATACAAAAGTTTACACTTTTCAGCCCACCGAAGGAGATATTATAAAAATATTTATGGGCGATATGAACTCCAAATATAACGACGGCCCCCTATGCTTTACGAAAGATTATAACAGCGCATTTATTACCAGAAATAACATAGGAAAGAAGAACAGGGCTGCCGATGGAACATATAAGCTTTCTATCATTATTGCCTCATTCGGAAAACTGGGTTTTGATAGTGTAAGACCTCTAAATTTTACGAATCCCAATTACAATTATGCACATCCTGCACTTTCTCCGGATGAAAAAACATTGTATTTCGCTTCCGATATGCCCGGAGGTTTTGGAGGCTTAGACTTATATAAAAGCGTAAAACTTGAAAACGGAACCTGGGGACCACCGGTTAATTTAGGAGAAGTGGTAAATACCGCCGGAAATGAGGTATTCCCTTACGTATCGCCCGATGGCGTTTTATATTTTTCATCAAACGGGCACGATGGCTTGGGAGGACTGGACATATACGAAGCAAAAATAAAAGAGGATAAGGTGGTAAAAATATACAACATGGGCGAACCGGTTAACAGCGTTCACGATGATTTTGGTTATTATTTAAACCCGGATGACCCAACAAAGGGTTTTCTTTCTTCCAATAGAAAAAATGGCGGAATGAACGACGATATATACAATCTAAGCGTACTCAGAAAAGTTAGCAGAGGTAAAAATGTAACTTTTGTATTGAAAGATAAAGACAACGGACAGCTTATCCCCGGTGTTAAACTTCAAATAAATGGAGATACCGGCACTACGGATGAAAACGGAAAATTTACTTATTTGATAGAAGAAGATGTAAACTACGCTGTTTTGGCAACTAACGAAAAATATTTTGAAGGAAAAGATGAAGTAAACACCAAGCTTTCTGAAGAGGATGAGTTTGAAAGAGAGATTCTCTTGGAGAGAGATCCAAAGCTATCGTTTTTAGCTTTTGTTACCGATGCAAAATCAAAAGAAGGTTTGGGGGACGTGAAAATTGTGATAAAAGATTTATTCAAAAAAACGGTATTTGACAGTACATTAACAAGCGCCAATGGAGAATATCGAAAACCACTCAAAGGCTTTAAGTTGGGAGATAAAGTGGCTTTTTCAATTGTTTTGTCTAAACAGGGGTATGTAACCAATGAATTAAATTATACAGCTGAATTAAAGCAAGAGGGTGAAATAAAATTACATGAGGTATTGAATATGGTTTTGGGTAAAGTTATGGTAGGTATGGACCTTTCTAAAATGATAGATTTAAAACCAATTTATTTTGATGTAGGTAAATCCGTTGTTCGACCGGATGCTGCCATAGAGCTTGACAAGGTTGTAAAAGCCATGAAAGAATATCCTAATATGGTGGTGGAGTTAGGCGCTCATACCGATTGCCGAGGGGCTGCAAAGGCAAACTTAAGCTTATCGGATAAACGAGCAAAAGCTTCCGCTGCATATATAGTTAAGAAAGGTATAGCTAAAGACCGAATAACAGGTAAGGGCTATGGCGAATCTAAATTACTTAACGGTTGTGCTTGTGAAGGCAAGGTGCAGGCAACGTGCAGCGAGGAGGAACACGCTAAAAACAGAAGAACTGAGTTTATTATTACCAAACTTAAGTAAGAGTATCTACGAAAAAAGTCCCGCCGATAAATCAAGCAGACTTTGAGGTTGCTTTTACGCAAGCCCTTCAATTTAAACCAAATTTACAGCAATCGTTTCTTATTGCCCGGCTCACAGAGTTTTTGTTTAGAATAAACAAGGAGCAAAATTTATTTTTATTGCGTGGGTATGCCGGAACAGGAAAAACAAGTATTACCGCAGCTTTTACAAAAGTTTTGCCTAGGTCCGGATTTAAAAGTATACTACTTGCGCCTACCGGCAGGGCAGCCAAGGTAATTTCGGCTTACTCTGCAAAAGAGGCATATACTATTCATAAAAAAATTTTTACAAAAACTTTTTCGGAAGAAGGCTTGATGCAATTTATTCCTTCTGCCAATAATTATAAAAACACTGTTTTTATAGTCGATGAGGCCTCAATGATAGGTGCCGAAAATGATTATGTTTTTATGAACGGACAAAACCTGTTGGACGTTTTGATAGAGTATGTGTACAGCGGAGATAATTGTTCTTTATTGCTGGTAGGAGATACCGCCCAGTTGCCCCCGGTGGGATTGGAGTTAAGTCCTGCAATTAACCCCGAATACCTCCGATCCAGATATTCTTTTAACTTGTTTTTTGAGGAATTAACCAATGTAGAAAGGCAGAAAGAGCAAAGCGGAATACTTTACAATGCCACAAAAATTAGAATTCAATTATTGGAAAACAAAACCTATTTGCCACAAATTGAATTTACAAACGATGTTGAACATGTTTCCGGTGAGGAACTGGAAGATGTTTTAAACACAGCATATAGCAAGTATGGAGAAGAAAATGTATTGGTAATTACCAAGAGCAATAAAGCCGCAAATCTATACAACCAACAAATAAGAAATCGTGTTTTTTACAGAGATGCTGATTTGTGTGCCGGAGATAGAATAATGGTAGTTAAAAATAACTACTATTGGTTAGGGGAAAAAAGCAGCAATTTTATTGCCAATGGCGAAATGTTTAAGATTAGAAAAATTATTGGCAGAAAAGAATTGTATGGAATGCATTTTGCGGAATGTGTTTTGGAGTGGCAGGATGATAGATTAGAAGGAGAATTACAAGCTCTTCTGTTATTAAATACTATTAATACGGAAAGCCCTGCTCTTCCTCAGTTAATTCAGCAACAATTTTTTAATGAAGTAATGCTTGATTATCAACACATTCCCGAAAAATGGAAAAAGATAAGCGAGTTGCGTGGAAATCCTTACTACAACGCTATACAGGTTAAATTCAGTTATGCGGTTACATGCCACAAATCTCAGGGAGGGCAGTGGCCCTGCGTATTAATAGATCAAGGATATTTATTGAAAGAACAAGTATCTCAAAACTACTTACGCTGGTTTTACACGGCGCTAACAAGAGCTACCGAAAAAGTGTATCTAATTAATTTTAGGAACGCAAATAATTAACAATTAACACAGTAAATTTTAATACGAACAGTTTTACTATATGAGTAAAATTTTGTAAATTTACCAAAATTTGGCTATAACATTCTGTTAATGAATAAAATACACTTATCGATATTAAGTTTGGTTCTTGTATCTTTTTCTTTGTTCTCCCAAAACTTTGTTCGCCCGAATGAATGGAAGAAATATCGCCATGAGTTTAATGTAGCCATGGGTTCTTCCCATTTTCTTGGAGATTTGGGAGGAAGGAATAGGGAAGGAACAGATTTTAGCCCGGTTGATTTAGACTGGAAAATGACTCGAACTTCTTTTGCGCTTGGCCACCGATACAGAATTCAGAAGTGGTTAAATGTTTTTACCAGGTTCAACTATATGGTTTTAAGAGGTGATGATGCTCAAACACAGGAAGTTTATCGTAATAACAGAAATCTGAATTTTAAGAGCAATATTTTTGAACTAGCCACGCATATAGAAGTAGGCTACACAAAGATAAAAGCAGGAAATCGTTACGCCATTAAAAAAACGCTTACCCGCCGTATGAGTAACCGTTACTGGAGTTTATACGCTTATGCAGGAGTAGGAGGTTTTTATTATAACCCCAAAGGACGTGGACCAAAAGGAAATTATATACCTTTGCGTCCGCTTCATACCGAAGGACAAGGCCTGCCCGGAGGACCAAAACAATACAAAAAATATTCTATATGCCTGCCATTTGGTATAGCCTATAGAATTATTTATAACAAACAATGGGCCTTTGGAATAGATCTTTGTTGGCGTAAAACTTTTACAGACTACATTGATGATGTTTCAACTACTTACTACGATAAAGCTGCTTTAGCTGCAGCCTATGGACCTCTCTCAGCCCAAATGGCCGATCCGAGTTTAGGAATTATTCCTACGGCTACTATGCCAAATGCCGATGGTACCGGAGCTCAGAGGGGAGACAAAGAATTGGATTCCTATTTCACGGCTCAATTAACTTTTGGCTATATCCTTAAAGACAAACGTCGCAAAAAAGCTCGCTTACGCAGTAAGTTTTAAACCCGAATTGTTTTTTATTAATTGTCAATTTAACTTGTTGTTAATCAATAGAAACGACATCTTGTCAGGTACTGTTCCTTTGGCATGATTTTCGTGCCTCCGCAGCAAATTTTAATGTTATGAATACAGGAAAAATAAACGTTCAAACCGAAAACATTTTCCCCATTATTAAAAAGTTTTTATACAGCGATAACGAAATATTTTTACGTGAATTAGTAAGCAATGCCACCGATGCTACCCAAAAATTGAAAGCTCTTGCCTCTTTAGGTGAATTTAAAGGCGAGTTGGGTGATATAAAAATAGAAGTTGAAGTAGATAAAAAAGCCAAAACCATTACCATTAAGGATAAAGGTATTGGCATGACCAAAGATGAGGTGGAAAAATATATTACGCAAATAGCCTTTAGTGGAGCAGAAGAATTCGTAAATAAGTACAAGGATAAAGTTGATAAAAACGTAGTAATAGGGCACTTTGGTTTAGGCTTTTATAGCGCATTTATGGTGGCTAAAAAAGTAGAAATATATTCGCTCTCATATAAAGATGGCTCCAAGGCTGTGCACTGGGAGTGCGATGGCAGCCCCGATTACAAAATAGAAGAAATAAGCAACCGAACACAAAGAGGTACCAATGTTGTTTTGCATATTTCCGAAGATTGCGAAGAGTATTTAGAGAATTATAAAATAGAAAGCCTATTAAAAAAATACTGCAAATTTTTACCCGTAGAAATAAAATTCGGCACTAAAAAAGATTGGGTAGATTCCGAAGAAAAAGATGAGAAGGGAGAACCCAAACAAAAAGAAGTTGAAGTTGATAATATCATAAACAATCCTAATCCGGCATGGACCA
Organism: uncultured Akkermansia sp.; assembly: GCA_964585565.1. Lineage (GTDB taxonomy): Bacteria > Bacteroidota > Bacteroidia > B-17B0 > Aurantibacillaceae > Aurantibacillus. The sequence goes on from CAZPEC010000001.1 coordinate 660,432, forward strand.
AAAAACCTGCCGAGCTTAAAGAGGATGATTATAAAGCTTTTTACAGAGAGCTTTACCCCATGCAGTTTGATGAGCCTCTGTTTCATATTCATTTAAACGTAGACTATCCTTTTAACTTAACGGGTATTTTATATTTTCCTAAGCTTAGTAACAAACTGGAGATGCCTAAAGACAGGATTCAGCTTTACTGCAACCAAGTGTTTGTTACAGATAATGTAGAAAACATAGTACCTGATTTTTTAACTCTACTCAGAGGTGTTATTGATAGCCCCGATATACCGCTAAATGTTTCCAGAAGCTATTTACAAGCCGATGGTAACGTAAAAAAAATATCGGGTCACATCACTAAAAAAGTAGCCGATAAACTGGAAGAAATTTTTAAGAAAGAAAGGGCCGACTTTGAAAAAAAATGGGATGATATTAAAATATTTGTACAGTACGGAATGATAAGTGACGAAAAGTTTTACGAAAAAGCCGTAAAATTTGCTTTACTCAAAAACACAGAAGGTAATTACTTCACCTTTGAAGAGTTTGAAAATAAAGTAAAACCACTGCAAACAGATAAAGATAAAAAACTGGTTTATTTGTATGCCACAAATGTTGCTGAACAACACGCATACATTGATGCAGCAAAGGGTAGGGGATATGAAGTACTGTTAATGGATACCATGCTTGACCCGCATTATATTAATCATCTGGAAAGCAAATTAAAGGACGTTTCTTTTGTTAGAGTAGATTCTGATACGATAGACAAATTAATAAAAAAGGAAGAAAATAATCTTAGTAAGCTGAGTGAAGACCAACAAAAGGAACTTCGTCCTATTATTGAAGAAACGGTAAGTAAAGAACAATTTACTGTAGTGTTTGAGAATTTGAGCGAAACAGACGCCCCCATGCTTATTACACGCCCCGAGTTTATGCGAAGAATGAAAGATATGAATCAGTTGGGAGGAGGCGCCATGAGTTTTTATGGTAATATGCCCGATATGTATAATCTGGTAGTAAACAATAATCACCCTCTTATTTCAAGGATATTAAGCGAAAAAGACGAGCAAAAGAAAAAAAGTTTAGCCAAGCAAACAGCTGATTTAGCTTTATTATCGCAAGGTTTATTGAAAGGGGAGGGCCTCACCAACTTTATTAAACGAAGCGTAGAATTAATTTAATTTTTGGATTTGATTAAGAATTTTTTCTACCTCACCGGCTTTCTGAGTACCAATCAGAAGGTTGCTGTGGTTTAAAAAGACTATCTTAATTCCAAACTTACCGGATATGGTATAAGCCTTTCCGGACTTTCCATAACGCAACCCCCATCCTCCATATTCTGCCAGAGGATTGTATTTAATTACTTCAACCAGTGATATTTCTTTCCACTTGTACGTTTTATAATTTAAATGAAAGGGAAAAAAACGTACGTGAATTCCGTCCTCGTTTATTTTTGTTTGCAATCTTATAGAAAACAAAAAAACATACAAAAACGTAATGCCTGCCATAATAATTGAAAACGACAGATTATCTGCGGGCTTATTTCCAAAAGGAATTCCAAAAAACACCTGCCTTATAAAACCATATAGAGCAATGCCGTAAGAGCAAAGTATCAGTAATATAAACCACCATTTTCTGAACTGTTGAGTTTCATAAAAAGTATATCGGCTTGAGTTTTTCAATGGTAGAGAATTTTTTAATTAGTAAGCTAAGATAGGCGCTTAATAACACAATGTCAAAAATTCATTTTATGAGTGAAAAAAATACAGTCGTTTTTTTAAAAAAAGTTAATTACAGGTAAAAATGACTTATTAATTGAAGGCAAAATATGATGGAATATTTTTTGATAGTTGCATTACGAAAACAGTAAATAAAAAAACAACAACATAAAAAAGGAGGTAAATATGACAATCGTAAAATGGCAAAATCCTTACAGTTCAAATTTGGAAAGAAGGCTAAGCGCTCCCTTTAAAGGCTTGCTTGAAGATTTTTTTGGAAGCAGCTTGTTAAATAACGATTATGCTTCGTTTGTTCCGGGAGTAAATGTTTCTGAGTATAATAATCGTTACGAAATTGAACTTTCTGCTCCGGGTTTCAGTAAAGAAGATTTTAAAGTTGAGCTTCATAAAGGTGTTTTAACTATTTCAGGAGAATACAAAAAAGAAGAAGAAAAAAGCGACAAAACCGTTTATCGCAGGGAGTTTAACTACGGGTCTTTTCAGAGAAGCTTTTCGGTTAGTGACGATATAAATGAATCAGCCGTTGATGCCCGCTACGAAAACGGAATTTTGAAAATTACTATGCCAAAGAAAGAAGAAAAAGTAGAAGTAGTTAAGGAAATCAAAATTTCCTGATTTTTACTGGTGTTTTGTTTAGTAATGTTTAAGTTTTAGAGTGAATTTTTCCTATGCTGAATACCTTCATTAATTTTCTGACAGTAAGGCTGAGAAATAGAAGCCTGATGCAGAAAAATAAAACAAAACGTAAACAAAACATAGAACAAATAAACCAGCAAAGCAGTCCTCGAAATTATTCTATGTCCGGTTATTGGGGCTATGCCAACAAACAAAACGGTTGGCCCGACGACTACATAGATTTTTCGGGAGGAATGCTGGGTCTTTAAGTCTAAATTTAATATTGATTTTCTTAAAGACGTAGTTAAATAAATTAAACCGAATGGGGTTCCGGTAATCCTGTTCGGTTTTTTTATTCATTTCCGGGAAGCAATATCTTTCTTGTGATAAAAGACTCGGTTTTTATAACTATTAACAGCGGAGTAACAATAACTTCGTCAAGTTCAATTTTTGAAACATTATTTTTCAAAAAGTATTGTTTAAATAAAATCTTACTTCCGGATTGAAGATTCAAAATCTGAATTTCTTCATGCTCCGAAGAGTTTAAACCGTATATGAAGAAATGTTTTTTGTAGACGGGATTGGGATAAACAGATACACTTGCCAGGTAATTTTCCTGTAATGATGTGGTTGTACGAGCAACCCAAACCGGTCCCGGTGTACCGCTGCCGCCAAAATTTACCTGCCCGTTTGAAGGGCCGCCTGCATACCCTGACGCATCAATTAATACCGATCCGCTCCCTTCATCAAAATGATAAAGGCCTACAGTATTAGCATCGGGATTAAATGGCATGGCGGGTGGGGTAAACGAACTTCCGGAGTAGCGAATGTTGTTTGATATTCTCAACTCATCTATATGTCCATTGTAGGAGGGATAGTTGTTGTTATCATAATCGTGTTTTTCAGCTCCTAAAACAAGATAAGGGTCATTGGGCCACGACGTTGTTCTTCCATTTCTATACGAGATGTTTCCTCCTGGCCCTGTTGCTACAGAGGCATCAAGAGTTCCGTTTACATATATGTACATGGCTCCATTTGATGCTTGACGGGTTACAGCGATATGATTCCATTGGTTGTTGGCCACGTTAGTGTTTCCTATAAGGGTTCTGGATTGACTGCCGTTGTTGCTTCCAAAAGCAATTTTGCCGTTACATAGGGAAATTCCAAAATCGCCATAATCTCCTTGCCCGAAAATATCTCTATCAATAATTACATGGCCAAGCGTCCAGTCGTCGTTAGCTCCGTTTTGTGCATTTGCACCTTTTGGGTTATCAGTAAGCAGTGCTTTCATTTCAAATTCTATGGTAAAATCGCCGTTTCCTATATCAACAGGTTTTTCAGGTACATCAATGGGAATTTTTACCCTGTCTATATCACCGGTTCCGTGTCCGTAAAATCGCATACAGAAATTCTGTGCCGATACTGTAAAGAATAATACCATTTGGATAAAAATGACCTTAAACTTGGTTTTCATTTTTTGAAAATTTTGGTATCTAAAGTTAATAAAAGATGATTCATCCCAGTCTTTTGCTGATAATTTTACTTACGTTTCCAAAAACCTGTCCCGGCGAAAATTTTCTCCACTGAAAATCATCCAGCTCGCCTCCGGATAGGAAATAATAATCTAATCCGGAACGCTGAAATTCTTTTAAAACATGCTCTCTGAAGTTTATTAGGGCAATCCATCCATCATCGTTTATATCATCGAACCATTCTTCGTAGTAACTATCATCACTGTTATGAAAGTTTAAAACGTTTTCCCCAATCAGGATATATTTGTTTATGCCATGATAATTTAGTTCATCAATAATATCTCTTTTAAGAAACATGATATCATTGTTAATGGCGTCGTTCCATTCGCCTATAAATTCAATAATGGCAAATTTTTCTAAATAGTCTACAAATAAAATTTTTATGTATAGTGTTTCGCTGCCAATGTCGTCCCACTGGGGATGAATATAGTAGTTGTATATTGTTTTGCTGAACTCAAACTCGCTGTACTCCCGGTTATAAAAGGGTGAATCAGGATCTTCAGAGGCTACATATAAATGCCTCCAATTATAATATGGCTCAATGGTGTGCAATTTGAGTTGCTTTGTGCAAATTTACTATACCCTGACGATTTTATTAAATTACTATAATTAATATTATGTTAAGTATAAATATCAACAAAATAACCCAACACGGGGTTATATTAGTTGGTTTTAATTCTTTACGCTACTCTCTTTTTCTACTTTGGAGTAAGCCGGACACTTTTCGTGGCTTTTGCAAGAAACAAAAACAGAGCTCAATAAAACAAGTGCTAAAACAGCAGCAAACAACTTTTTCATATGATTAAATTTTGTAAACTCGGTAAATATACATTTTTATACGAATTATTGAAATGGAAAGTAATTAACAATCAACTGTTTCTTTTATTTGCCAATAAAAGCAACAATATCCCGGTAAATAACCTTGGAAACATGTTTGGCTTGTTTTAAATCCTCGGGCTTTGCTGTTCCCGTTCCTTCAAAAAACAGATGGTCTAAATTTTCGAACCAAACGGATTTAAAATTACTTTTTCCCTGCATGGCGTTTATCCACATATCATAATCTTTTTTGGTAACATTGTAATCTCTTCCCCCTTGAATAAGCAACATGGGAATTTTTAATTTTTTTGCCTCCTCCAACACTTTGTAATTCCTGTCCATCAACCAATACTTTGGTTTTCCTCCAAATGGCAGCATTACTTTGCTTTTAAGCGTTAAATCGGGTTTTAGGGCATTTTTAACCTGCCATTTAACAGCATTAATCATTTTTTCCGATTCTTCTTTTTTATCTTCGGGTGTAATACTGTGTATGTAATCTAATTGTTCGGGTAAAATCTCTAAGATTCCGCGTGCGGGCGCCGCTAATAAAATAAGTCCTTTTAAGTTTTTACATTTTCCGGCAATTAAAGGTGCAAGCATACCTCCCAAGCTGTGCCCGGCTATATATATGCGGTTTGTATCTACTTCCGTAAAGCTCTTAGCCAGTTCAAAAGCGGCAACGGCATCATCAATAGTTTCTGAATAATAATCCATGCTGTCCAAAGGAAAAGGATCTCTGTACTGGTACACATAAGTCCGTTTATCGTATGCCAGAACGGCTATTCCCTGTTGTGCCAGGTTTATGGCTATATCAAAAAATATTTTGTTTTTGCCTATGGTTGCGTTTCTGTCGTGTGGACCGCTGCCATGTACTAAAATTACTAAAGGGCACTTCTTTTTTTCCAGAGGTAAAAACAATGTTCCTGGAAGTTGTATAAAAGCATTGGTGCGGATTAAAATATCTTTTCTGTAGTGATTTGTTTTATCGAGTACTTCCGGCTCATAAAACCACTTTTCTTTGGTAAAGGTATCTATTTCGAATCTCTGGATATAATATGATTGGTCGTAATAATGATACCACAAAAATTTCCCGTTTTTAGTTTTAATAGCGGTGGCTGTTGCCATTTTGCAACCTTGCGTATCAACCTCTGTTTTTTCAATGGCTACTATGGGGCCATTTTTTTTGATGAATTTCTCTACCATATTTTCGGTTTGTGACTCCAGCATTCGTCCATATACCGAGGTGTCAAAAAAGCGGTAGTTTTTATACGGTTCATTTCGCTTAACTGCGCCTATGAATTGTTTGGTTAACTTTTTGTAGGGATTAACTTCTTCCTGGGCCATGGCAGCATAAAAGCAAAAAATCAACGCAAATGAATAACGTAGCTTATTGTAAAAACCAAACATGCTTATATAATTATATAATTAATTTTGCAAAACCTCGTTTACGAATGTACCCAATTTGTAAAGTACTTGACCATGTTATTTTGCGATTGTTTTCAAATCTTATAAAGTGCTAAATCCCTCATTTTTAATTAGTTTCAGGTTTATGCTAAATCATTGTAATTGCTTGCATAACAATTAGTTAATGTTTTTTGCTAGATTATTTTATTTGATGTATATTTGTTGTCCCAAAAACGGAACTTAATTTCTTACGAACATGAAAAAAAATATACACCCCGAAAACTACAGACTTTGCGTGTTTAAAGACATGAGCAATGGATATTCTTTCTTAACCCGCTCTTGTGCAGAAACTAAAGAAACAACCAAGTGGGAAGATGGCAATGAGTACCCGCTTGTAAAGTTGGATATATCTATGACCTCGCACCCTTTTTATACAGGTAAGCAGGTGTTGGTAGATACAGCAGGGCGCGTAGATAAATTCCGCAGCCGCTACGCTAAGAAAAAGTAATTATATTTTTTAAACCTATTTATTTAACATCCCGGAAATACTTTCCGGGATTTTTTTTGAAAAGAATCCTGAGCCTTTTTTCGCTACTCTATATAAGGCATTTAATTATTAACTTTATAAGGTCTTGCAGGCGTTTATATCCATAGTTTTGTTAATAGCTTCTCTTGTTTTTTTGGTGAAGGTTTTGTTTTTCAAAAAATCGGGAGATGAAAATTGTGAAGGTGATTGTAATTGTAAATAGGCATGTGTATTCTTAACAGAGAACAAATTCAACAGACTGATGCTTATACCATAGTACACGAACCCATACCCTCAATTGAATTGATGGAAAGGGCTGCAAGGGTCTGCGTAGTGGAAATTTTAAAGAGATGTGAAGAATCTGTTGATTTTTATATTTTTTGTGGTATGGGTAATAACGGCGGCGATGGTTTGGCTATTGCTCGCTTATTGGCAAACAGGGGCCTATCGGTTAAAGCCATTGTTATCAGGTATACCCGCAATTTTTCGGTTGATTGTCTGGAAAATTACAATAAGTTAAAATCACTGGGTAACTACATCATTGATGTTGAATCGGAAAGCGATTTCCATAAATTAAAACTATCTTCTAAAACGGTAGCTATTGATGCCTTATTTGGTATCGGACTTAATAAACTAATATCCGGCATAGCAGGAAGTTCCGTAAATTATATAAATCAACATTTTTCAAAAATAATCAGTATAGATTGCCCCAGCGGTTTGTTTATTGATGGAGGCAACACTAAAGACGATTTAATAGTTCGTTCATCTCTTACACTTACTTTTCAATTCCCCAAGTTGGCTTTTATGTTTTCCGAAAACAAAAACTACGTTCCATCATTTAAAATTGTGGATATTGGTTTAATTAAAGACGCCATTGATGTTCAAACGCTAAATCATTTTTATATACAAAAAGAAAACATTAAAAGTTTACTTACCAAAAGAGATAAGTTTTCACATAAGGGTAATTTTGGTCATGCCCTGCTTGTTGCAGGCAGTAAAAGTATGCCCGGAGCCGCTTTATTGGCTTCTTCTGCGGCTTTAAAAAGCGGAGCAGGAAAAGTTTCTGTTCATGGTGTTCCTTCGGTTTTAAATTTGGTTGTGCAACACAGTCCTGAAATTATGCTAAGTTATGCAGAAGATAAAGATGTTGTTAACGACCTTCCATCGCTGGATAAGTATAATGCTGTATGCATGGGGCCGGGGATAGGAAACACAGAAGAAACTGCCAATACTCTCAAAAAACTTCTTCACTACGTTAAATGCAGTTTACTATTAGATGCAGATGCACTAAACATACTTGCCGAAAACAAAACTTGGATAGAATTTTTGCCACCCAACACTATCCTTACCCCCCACCCCACTGAGTTTGACCGTTTAACCCAAAAACATAACACTGATTTTGAGCGATTACGTACTGCAAAACGCTTTGTAGATAAACACAATTGTATTTTAATTTTAAAGGGTGCTCATACGGCTATTTGTTTACCCGGAGGTAAGGTGTATTTTAATAGTAGCGGAAATCCCGGACTTGCAAAGGCAGGCAGCGGCGATGTGTTAGGTGGTATTATAACCGGTTTATTAGCAAGAGGCTACGGACAGGTTCATGCCTCCGTTATAGGTGTTTATGTTCATGGTTATGCTGCTGATTTACTTGCGAAAAAATGCAGTCAGGAAAGCATTTGCGCAAGTGATTTAATTAATAAGTTGGGGAAGGCCTTTTTAAATATAGAGAGATGATTAAAGAAAGCATAAGCAAAAAATTTTACATTCCTTTAGCTTTTATTTTTAATTTCGTATTAACGTGAAACGCTATTTTATTACAGGAATTGGGACCGATGTTGGTAAAACTTTTTGTGCGGCAGTATTAACGGAAGCTCTCAAAGCCGATTATTGGAAGCCTGTACAAACAGGAAATACTGACGGTAGCGACAGCATGGTCATAAAAATGCTGTTAACGAATGATGTTTCTCAAATTCATCGAGAGGCTTATACTTTTGAAAAACCGGTATCTCCTCATCTGGCGGCAAATATAGAAAACGAAGAAATTCAACTCGATTTAGTTCAGGCTCCTGAAACAAACAACCCTTTTTTAATTATTGAAGGAGCAGGCGGCCTATTAGTTCCATTGAACAATAAAGCCTACGTAAAAGATTTAGTATCACACCTGCAGGCTCAAACCATATTGGTTGTTAGAGAGTACCTGGGATGCATAAATCATAGCCTGTTGAGCATAGATTATTTGCTTCGAAACAATATTCCGGTTAAAGGATTGATATTGAATGGTAATTTTAACCCTTTGGTTGAAAAATCTATCGTAGACTATGCCAATTTACCGATACTGGCCAAGCTTCCCCAAATGGAGGGAATTTCTAAACGAACAGTATACGAATTGGCTCAGGGTGTTAATAAGGAAATTTTTCAATAATAATGCGGCAACAACCCGACAACTACCCTATTTGGCATCCGTTTACACCACAATATAAAAACTCGGATAATTTAATTATTACGCGCGCAGAAGGTGTATATCTGTATGATGAAAAAGGGAACGGATATATAGATGCTATTTCAAGCTGGTGGGTTAATTTGCACGGACATGCCCACCCTTACATAGCACAAAAAATAAATGAGCAGGCCAAACAGATGGAGCACTGTATTTTTAGCGGATTTACTCATCCTCCGGCAATAGAACTCGCACAGCGTTTATTAGAACATCTCCCAAAAAACCAAGCTAAAGTGTTTTACTCCGATAATGGCTCTACAGCTGTGGAAGTTGCTCTTAAAATGACCCTCCAGTATTGGCATAATCAGCAAAAAAACAAATCAGTTTTTATTGCCTTGAAAAATGCTTACCACGGCGATACCTTTGGCAGTATGAGTGTTGGAGCTCGAAACGTTTTTAATAACGCTTTTGAAAAACATCTTTTTGATGTAGTTCATATACCAATTCCTTCGAGAGAAAATGTGCACGAAATCATACAAAGCATAAAAAAACTAGCCTCATTTAATCAAATCGCCGGCTTTATATACGAACCCCTTATTCAAGGGGCTGCAGGAATGATGATGTATGATACGGAAGCGTTGGATATCCTGCTTAATTTTTGCAGAGAGAATGAAGTTATAACTATTGCCGACGAGGTAATGACCGGTTTTGGAAGAACCGGAAAATTCTTTGCCGGAGATTATCTGGAAAACAAACCGGATATTATTTGCCTCTCTAAAGGACTAACAGGAGGCTTTATGCCTCTGGGGGTTACCTCTTGTAACCAAAAAATTCATTCGGCATTTTTAACGCCCGATAAAACAAAAACATTTTTTCACGGACATAGCTATACGGCAAACCCTTTGGCTTGTTCTGCTGCATTGGCCAGCTTGGATTTAATGGAGAAAGAGGAAACAAATAATAACATCTCTCGAATTTCAGAAAAACACCGCCTCTTTACAGAGGAAATAAGAAAGCATCCTGCGTGCGAGCATGCCAGAAGCTTAGGAGTGGTTTTTGCGCTTAACTTAAAGTCAAAGGAACAATCCCACTATTTAAACCCGGCTGCAGAAAATGCACCCGAATTTTTCTTTAAAAAAGGTATCATCATCAGGCCTCTTGGAAATGTTTTATACATACTGCCCCCCTATTGTATCACAAACAAAGAGTTGGATTTAATTTACGAAGCCTTTAAGGAATACCTTTCTTCTTTTGCTTAGCAAAGAGTAGTTCGTCCAGTTTCCACACGAGAAATCCGCTGCCAATGCCAATTAAAGCACCTGCAGCTACATCACTGGGATAATGAACACCCAGGCGCAGCCTGGAATAGCCAACCATGCCCGCATAAAAAAAGGCCGGTACGGCTACTTCCCATTTTTTGAAGCTTAACGATAAAGAAGTGGCTGTGGCGAAAGCTGCTGTGGTATGTCCGCTCGGAAACGATAGTGGCCCTGTGAGAACACGCTGCGTAATTTCGTTTGGATAAGTAACATAAGGGCGTTCTCGTTTGATTAGCGATTTTAAAATAATGGAAGTGCCATTAGCTGCGCATATTGTTGCCAAAGAGCGCCAGGCATTTCGTTTCATCAAACTATCTTTTTTTCGGAAACCCACATACCAAACTCCTGCTACAGAAAGCGGCATAACAGGATATACCGAAAAAGAAATTCCTTCATTTACTTTATCCCAGGTAGGATGATACCCGGCATTACAGGCTTTTAAAAGTAACAAATCTGCATTCTGCGCTTTTGTATGAGTGCAGGCTGATAGTGTAAAAATAAGCAGATGTACTATTCTACGAATCGGGTTTTTTGTCACCTTTTATTTTCTTTAAGTAACGACGATATAACTCTTCAAAGCTATTAAATTCTTCCCTAAAAAAGAATCCGACACCTTGCGTATATAAACCTCCTGTTGTAATTAACTGCGTATTATCATTTGTACGGTTAAATCCCTTAAGTCGATAACGCCCATCGTTACTCAATTTATACTCAATGTTTACGTCTCCAATATAGTTTCGGCTTCCTGCATTGTTGTTTCCTACACCAAAATTTCCATCTACCGATAATTTATCATCAAAAAAGTTACGACTTACATTTAGAAGCACTTCATCAGAGTTTGTTTGACTTCCGGGTCTGTAATTAACTCCTACTTGTAAATCTCTATCTAAATTTCCCATCATACTTCCCAGCATATTATTAAGCCTGTTACTTAATAATTCACTGCCTGTTGAAGCAGCAGCGTTTCCGGCAGTTACTCCCCCACCGCTTGAATTGTATATCAGAGGAGGAACAAAACTTCGGAAGAGAAGAAACGAGAAAACTTGGCGATTTAATTCCTGTTCGTCAGTTAAAACGCTGTTTATTTGAGAACGAACATTATCGGCTATAGATGGAAATTCAAGCGCAAACGAGATATCCGGACTCATGAGTTTATTTTTCATTTTAAGTTTGCAGTAAGCAGGTGTTCTGCTTTTATGTTCGCCGGTTACATCGTTTACCAGCGGAGCAATAGAAGCACGTTGGCGGTAGCTGGCTACTATGTCAATATCTGCATTCATAGGGTTTCCACTCCATACAATACTGCTGCCGGGGTCAATATCAAATTTTTTATTAATAACTTTTTCCAAACTAAAATTATAATCGCCACCAGATATAACATATTCTCCGAACATATCAAACTTCCCCAGTGTGTTAATGCGCATATTTATGCTTCCATTTCCAAATACATTAATGGCATCTCCGTTCACCTTATCAAAAATAATTTTAGTTTGTAAGTCGGGAGTAGCTATAATATTTAGGTCTAAATTAAATCCGGTGATAGGTTTTTTTACTGTTTTATTTACAGTATCTCGTTTTACAAATTCGATAAAATCACTCTCTGCTATTTCAGCCGGGCCGTCCAGAGGTAATACAAATCGCGAGTTTTTTTTGGTAGTATCAAAAATTTGCATGTTCAGATTGTTTAAAAAACCCCATATTCCTATGTTTCCGCTTCCGTATATTTTTCCGTAAAAGTCTTTATTTTGTTTTTCGGTAGTGTTTAAAATAAGCATGTTTCGGTAGGTAATATCATAATCTAATTGCATATTTTTAAAGTTATTATGGAAGATATTTCCGTTTACTGTTCCTTGAGGAGCAGCTTTTAAACCTTTTTCAGACATTAATAAATCGCTGAATCGTATTTGGTCGGGCATAATTTCTACATCTCCGGTAATTAAGTAACTTACATTTGTATAATCAACTTTTATATCACTCTTATACACTTTAAGAGCACCGTCTATTTTTATTTCTGATGGTGTTCCGTGTATTTTCCCGCTTCCGTTAGCAAATCCATTGTTTACCGTTAAAATTCCTTCAATGAAAGGATTAGCTAATTTCAAATTTAGTGGACTTGCTATAAAATCAATATCTATGGATTCTTCTTTTCTTTCCATGAAATAATTTCCTTTAAAGGAAATGTTCTTCATCTCCCTACCCGACTCGTCAACGAGGCCCAAAGATGTGTATCCGTCAATTACTAATGTTTTTTCTTTATTTAAATAATCAGTTTTTAATACCAATTCACCAATTAAAATATCATTCAATTTAAACCGGGTAAAATCCAGAAAACTATTTACGGTATAAAGCCCTTCGTTTTTATGTAAAACTATATTGCCATTCAAAAAACCGTCGAGTTTCATTTTATAGGATGCCAACAAGGGATTAAACTGGCGTAGAGCCAAGTTCATAAACTCCAGAGAAACGGAGTCTTTTTTGCTGTTTGAAATAAGACCACTTACTTTAATTCCCTGATCTTGATTTATAAAATAAAGCGGGTTTACATTGATGACTCCTGAGCTGTCATAAACAGTTGGGTTTGCGGTAATGAGCGTCCAGGATGTATCTCGGTTGGTTATTACGAAGTTATCATAAAAAAACGTGGTACTTTCTTTTTTAAACTCAATTCGTCCTTTGATTTGTCCTGAAGTAGCAGGAGTCTGCTTGTTATCCCACTCTGCATTATACTTGGTGTTTAAATCTTGAGACACCACATACATAAAGTAGTTTTGCAGTGAAATGCTATCTACTAAATCAACTTTATTACTCTTAAAAACTAAGTTTATTTTATTGTTTCTGGAATAAGATTCAATGATTCCCTGATTAAATTTTACTCCACCCAATTCTACTAAAGAACTTTTTAAGTTACAATTAATGATGTTCTTTCCGGCATCAAACTCGCCTGATATCACTGACTGAGGGCTGAATTTTAAGGACGGAGTCAGCAGTTCATGAATAATGTCGTATTTTTTTATCAGTACTTTGTAGCTGAAATAATCTTTATATATCTTTTTACCTTTATTTTTATCAAAAAACGTAGGATAATAGTTGCTCATTATCTGGTTAAAGGCTAAGCCTAAATTACTGAAATCAAAAGGCCCGTTCATATCAAAATTAAAGTAGTTGGAGGTAAGATGTATTTTTTTTTCGATAGCTGATTGATTCAGTGTCAAATCGAACGTACTTATTTTATACGTCTTGTCATTATTTTTGAAGTACGTATCATCAAAATTTATATTACCTGTTAAGTTGTCTATATTGTCTCCGTTTAAGTTAATTAATATTTGGGTAGATAGTTGCGCCGGGGTACTTGTTAAATGTAATTTGTACAAATCAATTTTATTAACGGTTGATATAAAGTCCATCTGCGGAAGTTTATTTGAAAAATTAACGGTTCCGTTAAAATCAAAATCAGCATTTGGGTCGGAGCTTATCAGTACCCCATTAAAAGTTTTTTTGGCAAAGCTCCCGTCAATTTTTATTTTGTGATACTCATAACCTTTGTATAACAAGCTGTGTATACTTCCTTCCATTTTAGCATTTATCTTATCAATACTTACTCCTTTCCCTTTTATTTTAACCTCCATATTTAAGCTGCCCAAGTCTTTATTTTTTGCGTAAGCTCCCAAATTAAAACCTGATGTGGTTAGCTTTCCGGAGTATTCCATATCGTCAGCTTTTTCACCGGTTTTTATACTTAAGTCGGTTTTAAAATTCCCCAAGGCGGTTTTTATCACCCCGTAAGTAGTAAAATCATTTATCAATCCGTCAAACTTACCTTCATAGCTAATCACACCCAGGGTAGCCACATCTTTAGTTATTTTAAGCTTCTCTCCTTTTTTAAACGGGTATTCCGGAATTTGTATCAGGTCAAAAAAAGAAGTAGAAAGTTTTTTTGAATCAAAATGTAAGTAGCTAGACTCTATGTCAGGAAGTCCGGTTAACGTTATATCTCCTTTAAAACAAGTATTGTTTAGGTAATACAGTTCTATGTTGCGGAGATTTAAATCACTTACGTATCCACTCACATTTCCTGAAATTTTGAGCGTATCCTGCAGTCCTTGTAACTCCGGAACAAAAAAAGAAATATCTTTTAGAAAAACCCTGGTTTGCGGATGCAAATTACAATTAAGTTTTACCTTATTAATAAAGTCATCGTAGGCTTCCCAACCATCATGAATAAAATCTATGTTTCCTATCAGATTAGTACCCGGCGTTCTCAATACTAAATTACATAATTGTATTTCTTTTGAACTGATTTCGGCGTAAGCGTCCATTTCAAGTAAGCTGAAACCGCATTGTTCAGAAAACGAAAGCCCCTCAATAAGTGTGTAAATTTTATCTTTGTCCAGCTTAATGTCCTTGAATTTTCCCTTTAAATGCGAAACCAGCAGATTATCGTAGTTTATGGAACCATCTGCTTCTTGGTTCTTATTTTGATTTCGGTAAGCAAATCGTACATCATTTAAGCTTATGCTTCGCAGTTTAATATCCCAATCTTTCTTGCTAGTATCTTTTTTTTCTTCTCCTCCTGAAAAATAGTCAGCAAGAAACTGAAAGTTAAAAGAACTGTCTTGTTTAGGTATATACAGGTTTACGTACGATTTTGTGAGTTTAACTTCCTTTATGTGAAGTCGTTGGTTTTTATAATCAAAATCTGCTATGGAAGCGTTTAATTCGTTGGCAAAAAGCAGTGTATCCTTTTTTAAGTCTAAAATCAAAACATCTTGTAAAACAGCCTCCTTAAAGAATCGGATTTTAACTTTTCCTATGCTTAATGTAGTGTTTAATTCTTTGCTTAAGTAGGCAGTAGCTTGTTGAGCAAGCCATGTTTGAAAAAAAGAGGTTCTTGCAAGTAAGAGCAGTGCTGTACAGATAATAAGGATAAAGAGTAAAAAATACAGAAAACTTGTACGTATTATTCTTATAACTTTGCGCATTGCTTAACCAACTAAGGTAAGGAAAATTAAGCGGTCAAAAGCCTCAAAAAATGCAAAATAAAAACATTTATATTTTGGCTATAGAAAGTAGTTGCGATGATACGGCCTGTGCTGTAATGGAAAATGACCGAGTATTAAGCAACGTTGTTTCAGGACAAGAAGTTCATAAAAAATACGGAGGAATTGTTCCCGAGCTGGCAGGGCGTAATCATCAGAAAAATATTGTTTCTGTTGTTCATGCCGCCGTTAAAAAAGCCCGGATTGATTTGAATCAACTAAGTGCCATTGCCGTTACCCGAGGACCGGGACTGAGCGGAAGTCTGCTGGTAGGTTTAAATTTTGCCAAATCAATAGCACTTACACTTAACATACCCCTTATTGAAGTAAACCACATGCAGGCCCACATACTGGCACATTTTATTACCAACAATAATTACCAAAGCCCCGATTTCCCCTTTATTTGTCTTACCGTAAGTGGTGGTCACACGCAACTGGTTAAAGTTAATTCCGAATTAGATCATGAAATATTGGGAGAAACATTGGATGATGCCGCCGGCGAAGCCTTTGATAAAATAGCTAAAATGATGGGACTTGAATACCCCGGAGGCCCCTTAATAGATAAATATGCCATGGAGGGAAATCCGGACGCTTATGTATTTCCGGACACCAAAATTGCAGGGCCAAATTTCAGTTTTAGCGGATTAAAAACAGCCTTCTTATATTTTTTAGAAAAGGAAATAAAAAAAACACCTTCTTTTGTACAGCAAAATTTGCATGACCTGTGTGCTTCTGTACAAAAAACTATTATCAAACAACTCACATATAAAACGGAAGAAGCATTGAAACAAACTAACATAAAACATCTGGCTGTTGCCGGAGGGGTTTCTGCCAACTCCGCGCTCAGAAAGGCTATTTATGAGCTAGGACAGAAATTGGGTGTTCAAACCTATATTCCACCATTTGAGTACTGTACCGATAATGCGGCTATGATTGGTATTACAGCCTACTTTAAGTTTAAGAAAAAGGAATTTTCCCCTCTTTCTATTGCCCCATTTGCCAATAGTTGAAAGTATTTTATGGAACATTGAATCTCCTTCCAATTACTTAAAATTTGTACCTTTGCGCCCCTATGATTTCAGTAAATTCGGTAACCGTTTCTTTTGGCGCACATAATCTTTTTGAGAACATATCTTTTTTGATTAATCCGAAAGACAGAATAGGCCTGGCGGGAAAAAACGGAGCCGGAAAAAGTACCATGCTTAAATTGCTCTATGGAGAGCAATCGCCGTCTAAGGGAGAAATAGCAGTACCTAAAGGCGTACGCATCGGGTACCTCCCCCAAGATATGATACATCAACACGGCCGTACCGTAATGGAGGAAACTGAGACTGCTTTCGTAGAAATACAAAATCTGGAAAAAAAGCTGGAAGAAATTAATCAACAGTTAGAAACCAGAACAGATTACGAAAGCGATTCTTACATGAAGTTGATTGAAGAACAAGCTGAAATATACGGAAGACTGGATATCATAGGAGCAGGCAACAAACAAGAGGAAATAGAAAAAATACTAAAAGGACTTGGTTTTGAAAGAAAAGATTTTCAAAGACAAACTGCCGAATTTAGCGGGGGCTGGAGAATGCGCATAGAATTGGCTAAATTGTTACTACAAAAGCCAGATGTACTACTCCTCGATGAGCCCACAAACCATTTGGATATTGAAGCCATATTTTGGCTCGAAGAATTTATGGAAAGTTTTAGTGGTGCGGTAGTACTCATTAGCCACGATAAAACTTTTTTAGATAACGTAACTACCAGAACCATTGAAATTGTAAACGGCAAAATTTACGACTATAAAGCAAATTATTCTAAATACCTCGTTTTAAGACAAGAAAGGATAGAACAACAGGAATCCGCTGCCAAGAATCAACAAAAAATAATTAATCAAACAGAGGCTCTCATTGATAAATATAGGGCCAAGGCCAGCAAAGCTTCCTTCGCTCAGTCGCTTATCAAAAAACTGGATAGAATGGAGCGCGTGGAAGTAGATGATGTGGATAATTCTGCTATACGTTTTCGCTTTCCACAACCTGCGCATAGCGGAAAAATAGTATTAACCGTAGAAAATGCAGGTAAAAAATATGGCGAAAAACGAATATTTAAAGACGCATCCTTCATCATCACTAAAGGCGAAAAAATAGGCCTGGTAGGCCGAAACGGCGAGGGAAAAAGTACCATGATGAAAATGATAGCCGGAAAAACCGATTTTGAAGGAAACATAAAACCGGGCCATGGCGTTCTGCTCGGATATTTTGAGCAGGATCAGGAGGAAAAACTCGACACTAAAAAAACAGTATTTGAAACAATAGATGAGTTAGCCGTTGGGGAAGTTAGAAAGCAAGTTAGAGGGATTTTAGGTTCTTTTTTATTCAGCGGAGAGGATATTGAGAAAAAAGTACAGGTACTTAGCGGTGGAGAAAGAGGGAGGCTGGCTCTTTGCAAGTTGTTGTTGGAACCATATAACCTACTATTGTTAGATGAGCCAACCAATCATCTTGATATCAGAAGCAAAGAAGTACTAAAACGAGCATTGGAAGAGTATGAAGGCACCGTGATTATGGTAAGCCACGACCGCGATTTTATGAAAGGAATTTGTAGTCGCTTGTTCGAATTCAGAAACGGTCAGGTTAAAGAACATCTTTGTGATATTGAAGAATTTATGCAAAAAAGAAAGGTAGAGCGCCTGCATGAACTTGACTTGGAAAAAAAGGATAAAAAAAATGAATCTGCTAAGCCTCAAATAAAGCAGGAACAAAAAGTGGAAACTATCAATATAAAACAACTCCAAAATGCTCTAAAAAAAACAGAGGAGAATATTGCAAAACTAGAGCAGGAAATCAAAGAGGCCGACCAAAAACTGGCAAACCCGGCTGATTATGAAAAACTACTTAACGATTCGGCTTTTTTTGCCAAATACAATGCGCTTAAAAATGATTTGGAAAAAGAGCTGAAAAATTGGGAAGATTTGTCGGAAAAATTAGCCTAATATTGATACCGATTTTTTTAGTATATTTAATGTACAAATAGTTAAACGTGAGTATAAAAAAGCACATCCCTAACTTTATCACATCTTGTAATTTGCTCTTTGGTTGTTTGGCGCTTACCCAAACGCTGGATGGAAATCTTATTTGGGCGGCCTATTTTGTTGGAATGGCAGCCGTTTGTGATTTTTTTGATGGTTTTGCGGCTAGAAAACTTGGCGTAACCTCCGTTATTGGAAAAGATTTAGATAGCCTGGCCGATATGGTAAGTTTTGGCCTGGTTCCGGGATTCGTTGTATTTAAAATGCTGCATATTGGCTATTTAACACACCACGAGTCGTATGCATTTATATACAACAATTCCTGGATAATGTATCTTCCGCTTATCATACCCGTTTTTTCGGCCCTTCGCCTCGCTAAATTTAATAACGACAGCCGCCAAACAGAGGCTTTTATTGGTTTGCCTACTCCGGCAAATGCTATTTTTTTCTGTTCCATACCTCTTATTGTAAACTGGGATAGCAATTTTGATTTACTGCACAAAGGTATTGTTCATCTGCTTATGCATCCCATTGTTCTTCTTTGCTTATCTTTTTTTATGTCTTTTTTGATGGTAGCAGAATTGCCTCTGATTGCGCTTAAATTCAAAACATTTTCCTGGAAAGGTAATGAGTTCCGTTATTTGCTTTTGCTGTTTAGTATTATATGGCTGATTGTTTTCCAGTACAGCGGATTCACTCTGGTTATTCTATCGTATGTAGCCTTGTCAATCATACAAAACTCCCTGTCTAAAAAAACTTAAAAACAGGAATACTAAAGCCTGTTTATATACTTATAAACATCTTATTATAGTTTGTTTTATTATTTCCTTCATCTTATTAATTTAGCGGGCTGATAGTAAAAAATCATGTCCAAATTTGTTGCAGAGATAAATGTAATGCCGTTAAAGGCCCTGCTTGATCCTCAGGGGAAAGCCGTTACAGGCTCTATGAAAAACCTCGGTTTGCCCGAAATTACTAATGTGCGAATAGGAAAGCATATTACGCTCGAAGTAGAAGCAAAAACAAAGGAAGAGGCAAGCACAAAGGTAGACGAAGCTTGTAAGAAATTATTATGCAACCAAATTATGGAGTTTTACGAATTCTCCGTAAAAGAAGCGGTTTAATTTTTGTGATTGTACAAATTATTATACATTTGAAATCTTAATCATTTAATTACTAAAACAAATAATATGGGTTACCTGTTTACCTCCGAATCGGTGTCAGAAGGACACCCCGACAAAGTTGCCGACCAAATATCCGACGCACTTATTGATAATTTTTTAGCTTTTGATCCCAGTTCAAAAGTAGCCTGCGAAACATTGGTTACTACCGGACAGGTAGTACTTGCCGGGGAAGTAAAATCAAAAACCTATCTGGATGTTCAGGAAATTGCTCGCGAGGTAATCAGAAAAATAGGATATACCAAAGCTGAATACATGTTTGAAGCTAATTCCTGCGGGGTTTTATCAGCTATTCATGAGCAATCTTCCGATATTAACCAAGGAGTTGAGCGTAAAAAGAAGGAAGACCAAGGCGCCGGCGACCAGGGCATGATGTTTGGTTACGCCACCAACGAAACTCCTAACTATATGCCTCTGGCCCTTGATTTAGCTCACGGCATATTAATAGAACTTGCCGCCCTTCGTCGTGAAAATAAACAAATTAAGTACCTGAGGCCGGATGCCAAATCTCAGGTTACCTTAGAATACGATGATAATAATAAACCGGTGAGAATTGACACCATTGTTGTTTCAACCCAACATGATGATTTTGATACCGAAAACAAAATGTTGGATAAAATAAAAAAGGATATTATTAACATTTTAATTCCGCGCGTAAAGAAAAAGTATGCCCGTTATGCACACTTGTTCAACAACAATATAAAGTATCACATTAACCCCACCGGAAAATTTGTGATAGGTGGTCCTCACGGCGATACCGGGCTTACCGGACGTAAAATTATTGTAGATACTTATGGAGGAAAAGGCGCTCACGGCGGTGGTGCGTTTTCAGGAAAAGACCCCAGTAAGGTAGACCGTTCCGCTGCTTACGCTACCCGTCACATAGCAAAAAATCTTGTTGCTGCAGGTGTTTGTTCAGAAGTGTTGGTTCAGGTTTCTTATGCTATTGGAGTAGCCAAGCCCATGGGGATATACATAAATACTTATGGAACTGCCAAAGTAAAAATGAGCGATGGAGAAATTGCCAAAATAGTGGAAAAAATATTCGACATGCGTCCTTATTTTATAGAGCAGCGTTTAAAGTTACGTACGCCTATGTATAGTGAGACTGCCGCCTATGGCCACATGGGACGCAAAAACGAAGTGGTTACCAAAACATTTAAATCACCCGACGGAAAAACGAAAACCATGAAAGTAGAACTTTTTACTTGGGAAAAACTGGATTACGTTGATAAAGTAAAAGTTGCTTTCAAATTGAAATAGTATTAAAACTAACCAAACAAAAAAGGCTTTGCATAACACAAAGCCTTTTTTGTTGCGTAATAGATATTAAATAGGTGTATAAATTCACTAGCCCACTTTTGCCCAATCTGGTTTTGATTTTTTGATAGACTCCAGCTTTTCTAAAATAGGTAAGTTTTTGGGAAGTTTTAGTTCAAAATCTTCACTAAGCAGAGCGGAAGCGGCATTTCTTGCCAGGCTTAATATTTTGCCGTCTCTTGCCAAATCAGCCAGCTTTAAATCAACAACGCCGCTTTGCTGTGTACCTTGCAAATCACCGGGTCCCCTCAAGCGTAAATCTACTTCGCTTATTTCAAAACCGTCGTTGGTTCTAACCATGGTTTCCATTCGTTCTCGGCTGTCGGCACTCAGCTTATATCCGGTCATTAGAATACAATAAGACTGTTCTACCCCCCTGCCTACCCTGCCTCGTAATTGATGTAGTTGTGAAAGTCCGAAACGCTCTGCACTTTCTATAACCATTACACTGGCATTGGGTACATTTACACCAACTTCAATAACGGTGGTAGCAACCATAATTTGTGTTTGCCCTTTTACAAAGCGTTGCATTTCAAATTCTTTTTGTTCGTTGCTAAGTTTACCATGAACAATACTAATATGATACTGTGGAGGAGGAAATTCGCTTACTAGATTATCGTATCCTTGTTGCAGGTTTTGATAATCCATTTTTTCGCTTTCGGTAATGAGTGGGTATACTACGTATACCTGACGACCCAGCGCTATTTGTTCTTTCATAAAACCAAATAAACGAAGGCGTTGCGATTCGGTAAAATGACGGGTTATAACCGGTTTTCTTCCGGGAGGCAACTCATCAATGATACTGGTTTCCAAATCGCCGTACAAAGTCATGGCCAAGGTTCTGGGAATGGGCGTTGCTGTCATAATTAAGATGTGAGGAGGCTGACCGTTTTTGGCTGCTAACTTTGCGCGCTGAGCAACACCAAATCGATGCTGTTCATCAATTACGATTAAGGCCAGTTTATGGAAAATAACGGAATCTTCTATTAAAGCATGAGTTCCTATAAGTATTTGAATAACTCCTGATTGAAGTTCTTCGTCAATTCTTTTTCTTTCTTTGGTTCCGGTAGAACCTGTCAGCAAATCTATTTTAACAGGCATATTGCCTAATAATTCGCAAAAAGTGGCATAATGTTGTTGAGCGAGTATTTCCGTTGGAGCCATTAAACAAGCCTGGTATCCGTTATCCAAGGCCAGCAACATACTCATCAAGGCTACCATGGTTTTTCCGCTGCCAACATCTCCTTGTAAAAGCCTGTTCATCTGACGTCCGCTGCCGGTATCGCTTCTTATTTCTTTAATCACTCTTTTTTGTGCACCTGTTAATGGGTATGGCAAATGCTGATGGTAAAAATCATTAAAATAGCTGCCTACTTTGCTAAATAAAATACCTTTTACGTTTTTGTCGCGCAGTTGGTTTAGCAACAAGAGGCGCAACTGAACATAAAATAATTCTTCAAACTTAATTCGGTATCTTGCAGCATCCATTTCCTGTTGGTTTTCGGGGAAATGGATTTTATAAAGAGCCTGTGCTGCCGGCATAAGCTTATAGTTACGTAATATGTCTTCCGATAAACTTTCAATAATATTTTCCGGCTTAATTTGAGAAAATAGTTGCCTTAATGCTTTTCTAAGTCCGTTGCTGTCAAGCCCCTTGCTTTTTAAACGTTCGGTGGAATTATAAAGCGACTGAAAAGCAGAAGCAGGTGTTTTTTTCCACTCTGTTTTTAAATCCATTTCGGGATGGGCAATGTTATACCTCCCCTTAAAATAGTTTGGTTTCCCGTAAACCACATATTCATGCCCCGTTTTCAGCTTTTGGCCTATCCACTGATAACCTTTAAACCAAACCAGCTCAATTATTCCGGTATCATCATGAAATATTGCCACTAGGCGTTTTCGCTGTTTTTCTCCCTGTATTTGAAGACTATCGAGCGTTCCGCAAAGTTGAACATAATTTTCTTCCGATTGTATTTCTTTTATTTTAACAAACCGGGTTCTGTCAACGTATCGGTAAGGAAAATGATTAAGCAGGTCATGAAAAGTATATATCGCCAATTCTTTTTTTAAGAGTTCCGATTTTTGAGGACCAATTCCTTTTAAATATTCAATGGGGGTATCCAGCATTAATTGGTTAAAATTACAATATGCAAGCTGTTGAAACAATTATATGTTTTGTAAGGCATTTTGCATTTATCAACGTAATTTTGAAAGGTGCGGTCATTTTTACTTATAGGAACTTTTATTCTTGCAAGTTTATTTGCAAAGGCGCAATTTTTAGACTCTCTTTACCACATATTTAGAGGGAGCTCAAGCATTGATGCAAGGCTGGAATCGAGAAATAGTTTTTATCAAAATAAATTAATCAGCGTAACAGGTGTTAGATTGGGAGTGGCCTACAAAAGAAAACTCAGGATTGGAGGGGGCTTAAGCTGGTTAAAAACAAACTACTCAGAAAACTATGCTTTATTGAATGAGGGCGGAGGCACAGATACCCTGCTGAGATATTTTAAGTTTGCCTATTTATGCTATTATATAGATTTTGTTTTTTACAGAACCAAAAGATGGCAGCTTAGTGTGCCCATTCAGGCCGGAACCGGCGCTTCTTGGTATCAACCTTCGGAAAAATACCGATTAAAATCTTCGGATAAAAAGTATTTTTTACTCTTATACGAACCCGGAATTACGGTTCAGTTTAAAATTTTTAAATGGTTGGGCCTAGGTACCGATGTTGGCTACAGGTTTGTGTTGAGGAATTACAAAAAAGCCTCCGAAAAATTAAACTCACCTACCTATAGTTTTAAACTGCTTTTTTGGCCAGACCAGCTATTTTATCAGCTTTTTCCAGAACAGGAGCTTACAAAAAAATATGGTCCGGCGGAATGGTAGGGCTAATTGATGCTAATGGCTTCGTAGCATTTTAAATCGCCGGCAGAACCCATGTACTCTGCCTGAACATCAACCAAACCTATTTTCTTTATTTGTTCTCTTGATAGAGGCTTGTTAGGAACCCAGCGGTCTTCCACTAATTTTAAGTCTATATCTTTATTGGCAATCAGTTGGTTAAGTTGCTTTTGTGTTAAAAAAAGAACCCCCTCCTCTTCTTCTTCACTTTCTGCATGCAATAGAGTTCCAACTAACTGAAGTTTAGGAACATCGGGCTTGTATTTAAAGTCCAGCTCCTGCTGGGTGTTAATCTCTATAAAATTTATTCCCAAAACGTGTAGTTCTGTCATCACCATAAAATTTGTGCAAGTATATAAAAATAAGCAGATTTTAGCAATATCCTAAGGCGCTATTTATTAAAAATTAGGATTATTTATCCCCAATTTTAGCTTTTTTCGGCACAGAAATACTCAATACAAGAGCGGTAATATTCTCTCGCGATTTCTCCAAATTCATAGTTCCCCAAGATATCATTATGAAAAACTTGCACCAAGGAGCCTCCGTACTTTTTTGTATAATAAAGATGGATTTTAAAGGTTTCTTGTAAATCCAACAACGGTGTTTTATTGAATGACATGGCCGAATCGTTAATACAATATGAGAAAACCAGAAGGCTGGTTTTTTGTTCTCTGGATAAATCATACCAATAAAACGGTAAACATACAGAGGCCCTGTAGCCAGTAATTTTTGGATATCCTAAACTGTAATCTTCCCTTATGCCACATTCTATAAGATTATGGTAGGTTTCGGGAAAGCGAAGTATTCCAAAATGTTGTCTGGAGCGTGTGGTATTGAAGTGCGTAATTTGCGTCAATCTTACGCATTCTACTTTCAGTTGCTGAATATTTTTATTAGATCCGAAAGACGGATGTATTCCGGCGAGGGTATAATCGGATATTCTTTTTATTAAATTTCTGTAATGATTGTTTGAAGAAGGATGGTTTTTATCATTTACTCCGTAATCACCCAGCAAAAAGAAAAAAATAGGCTTTACTTTATATGTTTTTATGCAGGTTATTAAAAAATCGTAGCAGTCAAACTCATCTTTTTCATTTCCTGTATGAGTTTTAATTTGTTGGTGTAGATCCTTAAATTTTCCTGAAAGCAAACTTTTTATTAATCCGGCAACGCTTCGTACAAAACCCTTATGTTTGTACCGATAGGCACAGTCAATATCTACAGTGGGCATATATGTAAAATTTTTTTTATCAAAATTTACATTAAGTAAAAGCTTTTTTTGTAAAAAAATACTAAGCCAGTAATTTACCAGGGGTCTGTCTACAAAACCATGTTGCCAGGCAAGGCTGTTTGCGTAGTGATATATGCCATTTGCTGCCGGCTTAAAAGGTAAATATTCCTCATATCGGCTCAATAACCAAAAGGAAGCCGAAAAAATATCAAAGGGTAAATCGGATCCGGTAGTGGTAAAAAATATTTTATCGTATATATCATTATCATAAACAGTGATATTGATATCCCGTACACCATACTCCGTTAATAAACCGTAGGGTTTAATGGTAACTCCCCCATTAAGCACTTTGTCGGAATAGTTTATTTTAGGCATTACGGCGCTTTCGTACTCATCTGCAGATGATACCAGCTTGTAGGAAAGTTTACCGAAATCAATAAAAAGCGTATCAAGAATATAAGATAAACGAGAACTGGCGTTTGGCGAATAAATTGTAATCATTCGTACCTACATAAGTAGTAAGTTTTTGTCAATACGATGCTTATACCAAGGGTAACAAATTAAAAAAGTATTGTTAATATATTAAGTAACAACTTTGTTTGCTAAAGTAAAGCTTTGGTAATTTAGTTAAAAAAAACAGCATGTCTGATTTAGCGTCTTTTTTCAGTCCCTTAAGCAAAGATGTTGCCGAGCAAGTTGATAACCCCATGCAATTGGGAAAGCTTGTCCAAATTTATTTAGCAGATAGCGACTTTCCGGAGCTTGATAATGCCCACATTGCCATTTTGGGAGTAGAAGAAAGCAGAAATGCCCCCGGAAATTACGGATGCGAAAAGGCTCCTGATGCTGTGCGGGCGTACTTATATAAACTTTATGCAGGCGAGTTTAATCCTAAAATTGTTGATTTAGGCAATATAAAACCGGGGCACAGTTGTCAGGATACCTATTTTGCGCTAAGAAGTACGGTAGATTTTTTGATTAGAAAGAATATTTTACCGGTAATTATAGGGGGTTCACAAGACCTTACATACGCTCAATTTTTGGGCTATAAAGATTTAGAACAAACCATTAACGTGGTGGGAATTGACAGCCGTTTTGATATTGGTAACCCGGATGAAGAAATCAGTAACAACTCTTACTTGGGAAAAATAATTTTACATCAACCCAATTACCTGTTTAATTACAGCAACATCGGCTATCAAAGTTATTTGGTTGATCCCATGAGCCTAAAAATGATGGAACGCCTGTTTTTTGACGTTTACCGTCTGGGCCACATACGCGACAAAATTGAAGAAAGCGAACCTATCATTAGACAAGCAGATATGATTAGTTTTGATATAACGGCTATAAAAGACAGCGATGCTCCTGCTTCCTCAAATCCATCGCCAAATGGTTTTTACAGCGAAGAGGCTTGCCAGATGATGCGCTATGCGGGCATGAGTGATAAGCTTTCGTCTATTGGTATATATGAACTTAATCCGTTACACGATACAAACGGAAAAACGGCTCATTTGGCCGCCCAAATGATTTGGTGTTTAATTGAGGGGTACTACAATAGAAAAAATGATTTTCCGAGCCGAAGCAATCCCGATTATTTGCGCTTTCATGTAGTGCTGGAAGACAAATACGATATTAACTTTTATAAAAGCAAAAAAAGCGACCGTTGGTGGATGGAAGTTCCCTACCCTTCGCATAAAGAACTCAAATTTGAAAGACACACCCTAATTCCCTGTTCGGGCAAAGATTATGATATGGCCATGAAAAACGAGATACCCGACCGCTGGTGGCAAACCTATCAAAAACTGTATTAAACAAAAAATCCCGCCTTGTTTAAAGCGGGATTTTTTTATTGTTGATTAAAGTTTTACATTAATTTACCAAGGAGGTAAATCCGCTGTCTCCACGCATTTTAATAAATTCTACGTCATCTTTTGCATAAGATTTCCATGCGGCATCTTTGTCTATAGCTGCTTTTAAGTGCTTAACAGCCTCAGAACTGTTTCCTTGACGGGCGTAAGCTACTGCTTTTAAATAATAACTGTATGCCATTTCTTTTTCGTTGCTGGCGTCAATGGTAGCATTTACTCCGTTGGCATTACCGCTTAGCAGCTCGGCCAAAGCCTTGTTGTGTCCTTTAAAGCTTCCGAAATTGCTAACTGCATCAGCATACTTTCCGTCACGAATATTGATTATACCCATGTTGTATTTAGCTTCTGCCAAGGAAGAAGCCTTTTTGTAGTATTCCATAGCGGCTGCACGGTTTCCGTTTTTAGCTTCTATAATACCCAAGTTGTTGTTAACTTCAGGAGCCCCGCCCGATGTTTTAGCAGCACGTTTAAAAGCATCAGCAGCTTCGTTAACTTTGTTAGCCATTAAAAGAGCTCCACCCAAATTGTTGGAAGTTCTCCAGTCAGAACCAAAGCGATTTTCTGCGTTTTTATAGATGGCAATTTTAGAGTTTACATCATCTACCAAGTTTGCACCGTACAATAATTCTTCCAAAGATAAACTATCCGGAGTAGTGTTGATGAGCGCCAATATTTGCTGATCGTTTCGCGAAACTTTATCCACTAATACAGTAATTTCGCTACGACGTAGTTTAGGTAATACTTTATCAGCTAACTCTTTGTATGTCTTAGAAAGATTTTTGATTTCTTTACGGCGTTGATTGGGGTCGCTGTACATGGTTAAAACACGTAAAATAAGGTCTTTGTCGCTAATCGTGCTTTGTTCCATTAATTGCTTAAACCCTTCCCAGTCTTCACGAGTTACGGCAACCTGATATTGTTCTTTGGTTTTACCAAAGGTATTTTCCTTATTTTTATTTTTATTAAACTCACTCATTACGGCGGCAGAACCGGATTTAGCACGATCTTTAGCCAAATTCTCGTTTCTATCTGTTTCACCGTCGGGAGAAGCAAAAGCGGAAACACTGATGCCTTTAAACTGATACCATTGATTGTTGATGTTTTTAGAAACAAAATCATTGAATTGCTTCATTTGTTCTGACTTCATTTCAGTAGGACGAACAACAGACTGGTTAATTACATAGTAAATGTAGGCTGTTTGGTTGTTGGGATAAGATTTTTGAAAGTTGTCTTTGCCCATAGCAGGCTTTTCATCATTGCGAACGAGCAAAGAAGTAGCCATGGTACCATCGGCAATTTCTACAGGATCAAAATTTTTACTTTTGCTTTTTACTTTACCAACAGCGCGCAATTCCACTTTGCCGTTACGCATACCGTTTTCAAAAGAAATTTTATCGGAGGTGTAGCTGAAAGTTCCGCCATTGCTATAGCTTATTTTCTGTCCACTTCCGGTTGCTTTTTCGCCTACCAATGTTACAGGTTTAAACGCTTTTTCTCCGCCTCCTGCATATTTCATTACGGGAGTAATGGTGAGTTCCACTTTTTTAGCGAAAAGCTTTGGGTTAAACTTTCCGTTTACGCTAAATTGCACCGAGTCTCCGTGCATCTCTACCGGGTTGGGAGATACCGTGTATTGAATATCCTTTTGCTTTTTTAACATTTTTCCCAGGCCATCACATCCTGTTAAAATGATCGCCACCGATAAGCCGGCTCCTATACTGCGTAAAAATTTTGAATTCATCTCGTTAGATTTTATAAAGTCGAACAAAAGTAAAAATAAAAATCAATTCAAGGAATTTTTTTTAACCAAAATTAAAAAATCCGCTCAGAGGCGGATTTTATTAATGATTTATTAAACCAAACAGCTTACTTAAGTGTTTGAACTTTCTTGGAAAGCTTGGACTTTAAGTTAGCCGATTTGTTTTTATGGATAATGTTCTTTTTCGCTAATTTATCCAACATGGCGCTAACTTTTGGAAGCAACTCTGAGGCTTCTTTCTTATCCTTTGTTTGCCTTAATTTCTTAACAAAAGTACGGGTTGTTTTAGAATAATAACGGTTATTTAAACGCTTGGCGTTGTTGGAACGAATACGCTTTATTGCCGACTTATGATTTGCCATTTCTTATTTTGTATTAGTTTTTAAAAAGGATTGCAAATATACTGTTTTTTGAGTAATTACAAATGTTAAAAACAATTTTAATGCAATTAGCCAATAAATAGGTTAATTTGCGTATAGTAATGAAGCTAACCAGAGTCATATTTCTTCTTTTAGTACTCAAAAGCTCGGGCCTTTTATATGCTCAACAACAAGCAAGTCCCGTTCCTGAAAAAAACCTGGTTCCGAACGGAAGTTTTGAAAACTACCGAAAAAAATCATCCAGCATCAGGCAGGCAGTTCCCTGGCAACAAATAGCCACGGTTGACTATTATCAAAAACCTTTGGATAACGACACAACCGCTCACAAAGGGGCCTATGATGGCGATTGCTATGCCGGATTGAGGTTTCAGAAAAGATACAAAGAGTTTTTACAGGTGAAATTAGCTGAAATGCTCCACAGAGGCTATACCTACGAGTTTGAAATGTATGTAAGATTAGCTTTTTGGAGCAATGCCGCTTTAAAATCATTCGGGGCACTTATAACCAAAGGTGGCTATACAGGGCCTGCAAGTGCCACAAAAGGAAATATAGTAGATAGTGTTTCTAAAAAAGGCGGCTTTGTAAATGGGTTTCGCTGGTTTAAAATCAGAGGGTTGTACAAGGCTGACGGAGGTGAGAAATACCTAACCATTGGCAATTTTCACCGAGAGGTAAAAAAAGATATGGTTCGTATGAATATTCTTAAAATGGGCTTTAAAGAAGCTTATTACTTCGTGGATCATGTATCCCTTAAAAGATATTATTTGCCGGAAGAAATACCTGAAATAGAGATAGTTGGGTATGCAAACAGAAAAACGGAAGAAGATAGCGTTTTAAATGTAAAAACGGACGTTCAGGTGGGGGAAAAAATTGCCCTTAAAAATATTTTCTTTGACCAAGGACATTATTACCTCTTACCTGAGTCTTACACGGAATTAAATAAACTGGCCAGATACCTGATTAAAAACCCTCACCTGGTTATACAAATAAATGGGCACAGCGACAACTCCGGGCTTAAGTATAAAAATCAGAAAATGAGTGAATTAAGAGCAAGGGAAGTGTTTGAATACCTCATAAAAAGAGGTGTTCAAAATAAAATGTATTTTAAAGGTTATGGTAGTACGCAACCTGTTGCCAGCAATGATACCGACGAAGGAAGAGCCAAAAACAGAAGGGTTGAATTTGAGATTATAAGAAAATAATCACTCTACGAATTTTATCGGTTTTGCAACCGGTACCGTTTACAATTCTCTATCCAATTTTTAATTTTTTTCGAAAAAACGTATTAATTTTTTGTTAAAATTATATTGCTAATATATTCTTAATAACTGATTATCAATTATTTATTTCTTTTTGTGGAAAACTTTATGCCTATCAGGCAGTACCTGTACTTGCACATAACGTAAGAAATATAATCTTTGCAAAATTCTTTTTGAAAAGCTTTTGAGAAAAATATACAAAATATTCACTTTCATAACGTTATTCGGATTTACCTCGCTAAGTTTGAGTGCGGGTACCTTGGATGAAAAAAAGCCAGGTGACGATAAAAAGTCTAAGAAGCAACGGGAAGATACCACGGCTCACGCAATCAACATCGATAAAAACGAAGCGGAAGATTTGCTGGCTGAGGCCGATACTAC
Organism: uncultured Akkermansia sp.; assembly: GCA_964585565.1. Taxonomy (GTDB): domain Bacteria; phylum Bacteroidota; class Bacteroidia; order B-17B0; family Aurantibacillaceae; genus Aurantibacillus. The sequence goes on from CAZPEC010000001.1 coordinate 691,149, forward strand.
AATTATTTCCTTTCCAAGCAATGACTTATACGCCAGTTGGGATACTGTTATGGCACACCCCTATCGCTTTAACGAAATATGCAAACAAGATTCGGTTGAAATAGACTTTATCACTCCGGGGGATAACTATTTCGTTTTGCCATTTAAGGGTCCGGTAACCAGTGATTTTGGATGGAGAAGGCGCCGTCCACATTATGGAACTGATATTGACTTAGAAACCGGAGATACCGTTTTGTGCGCTTTTGACGGAATGGTTCGTATTGCCAAGGTTTGTTATGGTTACGGAAATTGTGTAATTGTTAGACACAACAATGGGCTGGAAACCGTTTATGCTCACCTTTCAAAAATTAGTGTGGAAGTAGGTCAATCTTTAAAGGCCGGAGATTTAATAGGACTTGGAGGAAATACCGGAAGAAGTACCGGCTCTCATTTACATTGGGAAATACGCTACTTGGGCCAAGCTATTGACGCTTCGGACGTGGTAGACTTTAAAACCGGAGAATTAAAAGATAACTGTTTCGTTCTTAGAAAAACGGATGTAAGTTCCAAGTACGATTTGAGTGCTTTACACGGAAGGCACCGAAAGGATGTTGGTTTAACGAAGGCAGAGATAGCTCATGCTCAAAAAATGGGTTATGGTAAAGTATACAAAGTAAAAAGCGGAGATACACTTTCAGCCATTGCCAAGCGCTACAAAACTACCGTGGCAGCACTTTGTAAAAAGAATAAAATCAAAGAAACCAGTACTCTGCGTTTAGGACAGATTCTTCGTATATAAAAGATAAACGAATAACTTTATTCAGAAACCAAATTTAAAAGAGCATTAATTTCTTCTTTTGAGTTAAAAGCATGCAAACAAATTCGTAATCTTTCTGTTCCCTCTTTTACCGTAGGGCTTTTTACGGCTTTTACTAAAAAATTGTGTTGTTTCAGCCGGTTTTCTAAATAAACAGCTTTTTCCATCCCGCAAACAATACATTGAATGGCGCTTCGGCTTTTTATTTTATCGGTTAATAATTGAGAGGAGGAAAGAAAGTTGTTTATATTATCCGATAAGTGTTTTTGTTGCGGGCTGTTTTGGAGTAGGTAATATGCACAAATTATATGCGCTATGCTATAATCCGGCAGGGCTGTGGTGTAAATAAAAGAACGGGCAAAATTGATGAGATAATCTTTAAGATACTTGCTGCCCGCTACGGCAGCTCCATGGCAACCCATGGCTTTTCCGTAAGTGTATATTCTGGCAAAGCAATTTTGTTCCACACCTTTTTCAGTACACAAACCTCTTCCTTTTTCTCCAAATACGCCAATAGCATGAGCTTCATCAACAATTAAAAAAACGTTTTTATGTTTTTGAACCAGTTGTACGATTTCTGTTAATGGAGCTTCATCCCCGTCCATTGAGTATACACTTTCTACAACAATATATACCGACTCAAAATTTCCGGTATGTCTTTCAATTAATTTTTCCAGACTTTCCAGATTATTGTGCTTGAATTTATACGATTTGGCAAAACTTAAACGCATGCCGTCGTGAATGGAAGCATGCGCCAACTCGTCGTACAAAAACAAGGTGTTTTTGTTTCCTATGGCTGAAAGAAGCCCCAAATTGGCGTCGTAGCCCGAATTAAATAATAAGGCGGCCTCTGCCCGATGATAGTTTGCAATTAGTTTCTCGGCATCTTCTTTTAATGCCGAATGGCCGCTTATCAAACGCGATCCGCCCGAACCGCTTCTAAAATTATAGTCAGAAAATCTTTCCGAAAATTCATTGTTTATCAAACCTAAACGAGAAAATCCAAGGTAATCATTACTGACAAAGTCTACTCCCGAGCCGGGCTGTGATAACGAGCGAATTAGCCCCTTTTTTTCCCTTTCTTCAAGCGCTTGTTTTATGAAGATTGGGCCGCTATCTTTCATTAAATTAAACTTCTGAGGTTTGTTGTACGCTAGAAAATGCTTTTTTGGGTGAAAGCCCCAGCAGGCGAAACATTTCCCTGTCCTGATTAAATTCCGGATTGGGGGTGGTGAGTAACTTGTCTCCCGCAAAAATAGAATTCGCGCCGGCAATAAAACAAAGCGCTTGTCCCTCCATACTCATATTCAGCCGGCCTGCGCTGAGGCGAACAGCCGTTTTGGGCATTACAATTCGCGTTGTAGCTATCATCCTTACCATGTCCCATATAGGAACGGGCGGCTGATTTTCCAGAGGAGTACCCTCCACGGGAACCAGTGCGTTTATGGGAACACTTTCAGGGTGTGGTCGTAAGAGACATAGGGCGTACAACATCCCTACTCTGTCTTCAACACGTTCTCCCATACCGATAATTCCGCCGGAACAAACCGTTAAACCTGCCTTTCGAACATTTTTCAGGGTATTCAGTCTGTCTTCGTAGGTGCGTGTGCTTATAATTTCTCCGTAGTGTTCTTCTGATGTGTCTAAGTTATGATTATAGGCGTATAAACCGGCATCAGCCAGTTTTTTTGCCTGTTCTTCGGTAACCATTCCCAGGGTTGCACAAACTTCCAATCCCTTACTATTAATTACCTTTACCATCTCCAGCACTTTATCAAAATCTCTGTTATTACGTACTTCTCTCCAGGCGGCTCCTAAGCACATTCTACTGGCTCCACCGGCTTTTGCATTATCGGAGGCCTTGTCTATTTCCTCCACACTCATTAATTTATGAACTTTAACCTCGGTGTGATAGCGGGCAGCCTGGGGGCAATATGCACAATCTTCCGGACATCCTCCTGTTTTAATAGACAACAGCGAACTCACCTGAACCTCTCCTACCTTATGGTGATTTTTATGTACCTCGGCGGCACGATAAATCAACTCAATAAGCGGAGTGTTATATAATTCCAAAATTTCTTCCTTAGTCCAATCCTTAATCATTTTTAATCTATAATAACAAAAGTATGCAAAGTTAACCGTTTACCCAAACCAAAAACCTCACCTATTCTACATAAATAACCATTCCTTTTAAATATTCGCCCTCCGGAAAAAATGGTAAAACGGGATGGTCAATTGGTTGACTCAGATAGTGTAATACTTTAATATTTCTACCGGCTTCGATGGCAGAAGCCGTTACGGTATTGTAAAATAAGTACTTATCAACTACTCCGCTACAGCTGAATGTAAAAATAATACCTCCGGATTTTATCTGTTTAATAGCGAGCGTATTTAATCGTTTATACCCCTTTATTGCCTGGTGGCGTGAGTCTATTTTCTTTGCAAAGGCCGGGGGATCAAGTACTATCATATCGTAGTCATCTTTTTTATCTTTTAAAAAATCAAAAACATCGCAAACAAAGGCTTCATGGTTTTGAAGTTTATTTAAATGAATATTCTTATTACACAAATCAATGGCTGCTTGGCTTATGTCTACCGAATGAACAAATGATGCGCCGGCAGAAGAAGCATAAACGGAAAAACCGCCTGTGTAAGCAAAAGTATTGAGCACAGATTTGTTCTTGCAATAAGTTGATAGTAGCTTTCGGTTTTCGCGCTGATCGATAAAAAAACCGGTTTTTTGTCCGCTTTTTAGGTTTACTTTAAATGTGTACCCGTTTTCTGTTACTTCTACTTCATCTTGTTGGGCGCCGTAAAGAAATTCGTTCTTCATGCCGGCAGGTTTATACCCGGAGATGCTTTCGGCGCTTTTGTCGTATACATTACGTAAAGAATCGCCGTAAATCTTTTTTAATGCTTCGCAAATAGCCATTCGATGATGGTATATTCCAACATGGTGTGCTTGTATAACAATATTTCCGTCATAATTATCAATAACCAAACCGGGGATTCCGTCTCCTTCGCCGAAAAACAGTCTGAAAACATTGGTTTCTGAACAGGGTAAATTAAATTGTTTTCTGTATAGAAGCGCATTATTTAGTTTGTGAAACCAAAAATTGTCATTAACCTCTTCTTGTTGGAAGGAAAATATTCTTACGGCAATACTTCCGCCGGCATAAAATCCGGTAGCTAGATATTTTTTTTCGAAGGAATATACTTCCACTATATCTCCCTCATTTAATGATTCCGGCTTCGTTAATATAGCCCCCGAAAAAATCCATGGGTGTTTGCGATACAATGAACTTTCTTTTCCTTTATTAAGGATTATCTTTTGATACATATAATGTGGAAGCGTTTATTTTGAAAGCAAGTATATTACAAAAAACAGCAGCACATATAAAATTCTAAGGGAATAAGTTCCCGTAAAAAAAATGCCGGGAGTATAAATTCGGACGAGTGTTTGTTGTAAAATTTTTTGCACGAGGCACTAAGTTGAATAATTAATTTGATAAATGCAACAGCTTATCCAAAAAAAGTATCACCTCGTTAAAAAAATCCTGTGGTTTTTCGGCATGAACCCAGTGACCCGCGCCGGATACTTCTGTAATATGAAGATTATCATATCGTTCTTTAAACAATAACTCATCTTCTTTTTTTATGTAGTTAGATTTTTCTCCTTTTACCACTAAACAGGGCGTGCTGCTTTTGTATAAGGGAACTTCTTGCGTAATAGCATCATACTTATCTGATATCACCTCCAGGTTGAAGCGCCAACCAAGCTCGGTATTGTTTTCATTTTTCCAATACAAATTTTTGAGAAGAAATTGCTTGGTTCCAAAATCAGTAATATAAACACCAAGAGCTTCCTCAGCCTCTTTCCTTGATTTTACCATATTAAAATCTACACTTAAAAGCGCCTTCAATACCTCTTGATGATGAGGGGGGTATGCTTTTGGAGCAATGTCGCAAATAATTACTGCTTTAGCTATTCTTGGATATATGCCATCAAAAAACATAACTGTCTTTCCGCCCATGCTATGCCCTAACAAAACAGGATGTTCTATGTGGTGATTGTCTATAAATTCCTGTAAATCGGAGGCCATGAGTTCATAACTCCATTCGTTGCTGTGGGGAGAGAGTCCGTGATTTCTCTGATCAATAGAAAAAACACGGTATCCCCTCTCGGCAAATTGTTTAGCCAAGGTGTTCCAGTTATCGCTTTGCCCAAATAAGCCATGTAAAATAATTAAAGCTGTTTTATTATCCGGGCCATATTCTCTGTATGCAAGCTTCATGATACTTATTCGCTGAGTTTTCTAAGATACATTTGAATAGTGTTCTCTAAGCCGAAATACAAAGCGTCGCTTATAAGAGCATGTCCTATAGAAACTTCAAGCAAGTCCGGAATTTGTTTTTTAAAATATGCCAAATTTTCAAGATTTAAGTCGTGTCCCGCATTTATTCCTATTCCTTGTATAGAGGCTTCATGGGCCGCGGCAATATAATCTGCAATAGCTTTTTCCTTATTTGTTTTATAGGTTCTGGCATAAAATTCCGTATAAAGCTCTATACGATCAGTTCCTGTTTCTTTTGCTTCTGCTACTATTTTTCTGATGGGGTCAACAAATATGGATGTGCGTATCCCTTGGCTTTTAAACAGCTTTATTATTTCTTGTAAATATTTTTTTTCTTTAACGGTGTCCCATCCATGGTCGGAGGTTAGTTGTTTTTCGGAATCAGGAACCAGGGTAACCTGAGTAGGCTTAACTTCCAAAACCAGGTCTATAAATTTCTGTTCTTTGGGATTTCCTTCTATATTGAATTCTACCGATAAAATTTTGGAAAGTTCTCTTACATCATTATATCGTATGTGTCGCTCATCCGGCCTGGGGTGAACGGTTATGCCCTGAGCTCCGAATCGTTCAATGTCCTTGGCACATTGAATTACGTTTGGAACATTGCCTCCTCTGGAGTTTCTAAGGGTAGCTATTTTGTTAATGTTTACACTAAGTTGTGTCATGCTAATTTTTGGTAAAATTATAAAATAGCTTGTTCCTTAATGCTCATTCTTTTGTTATTTAATTAGTATTTTTGGGCAAGCATATGCTGGTATCTGAATTAATAACGGATGAAATTCCTCCACTAAAAATTACCGATACGGTGGAAATGGCCTTAGACTGGATGGAACAGTTTAAAGTATCTCACTTGGCTGTTGTGAAAGATAGGGAGCTTATGGGGGTTGTTAGTGAAACGGACTTGATGGACTATGAGCATCCGGAGCAAAAAATCGGTGATATTAAAGTTCCTATGGTTAAACCGGTTATTCACCACAACCAGCATACTTATGATTTGGTAAAATTAATGAATAGCCTTGGGTTAACGCTTATACCCGTTTTGGATGAAAACGAAAAATATAAGGGTTGCATCACTCTCAAAGGAATTGTTCAGAATTTAAGTAAGATGACAGCCATCCAGAATCCGGGCGGTGTAATTGTGCTGGAGATGAATCAAAACGATTATTCCGTTACTCAAATAGGAAATATTATTGAAGGGAATGATGCCAAAATTTTAAGCTTACATGTTTCTTCTGTTCCAGATAGTGTTAAGGTAGAAGTTACCATTAAGGTAAATGTGGAAGATTTATCCAGAATACTTCAAACCTTTAATCGTTATAATTATACCGTTAAGGCAACGTTTCATCACAGCGATTTTGAAAATGGTCTTAGAGACCGCCTAAACGAGTTTCTACATTTCCTTAACATTTGATATCTGTTAAATTTTTCAGATTGCCAGAAACATAACTTGCAAGAAAGCTAAGTTTTATTAAATTTGTTCTTTGCTAAGAGATTTATGGTTAACAAGATAGCCTTTTTTTTGAGCATACTTTTCTTTATGAAAGGCTATTCAGCTACCATCACCAGCAACGGAACCGGTGGAGGAAATTGGAATAACCCGACTACATGGGTTGGCTCAGTTGTTCCGGGTGCCGGCGACGACGTGATCATTGCTGTAGGCGATGTAATTACCGTAAATGTTAATGCCGCTGCGCTTTCTATTCATTTCAATGGAGGCGGAAACAGTTCTACTATCAATATAAATAATGGTGTAACTCTTACGGTTGCCGGCATGGTAAACATAGCTCCGCCAACGGCAGGAACTAATGATAATACCATGAATGTTGGCAATGGCATATTAACCTGTAATACCTTATCTACGACCAATTCCGGAAATAACACCAGAAGATGTGTTGTTATCATAAACAACGGAACATTGACTTGTACCGGTGGATTTCAAATGGCCAATAATATCACCCGAAACAAACTTACCTTTACTGCAAGTGGCTTATTGCAATTAACTTCTAATGCGAATACTATACTAAACGGGCACTTTACGGCTTCTACAGGTTCTGTAAATTATAACTCTGCAGGAAATCAGACCGTTTTAGCCCTTACCTATCATAGTTTAATATCTTCAAACAATGGAGTGAAAGAGCTTTCGGCAAATACAACCGTAAACGGGGACTTGGTAATTTCCGGTAATGCACAGCTGGATGTAACTAATAATAATTATGCATTAACTGTTGGCGGAAATTGGATAGTAAATAGTACTAATAGCGATCCTTTTGTTGAACAAAATGGAACAGTAACATTTAATACATCTGCCGGAACCAAGACACTAACTACTGTTTTGGCTGGAGGAGAGACATTTTATAATTTGGTTTCAAATCATACTTCTACCCTACTAACTACGGTTAATATAAACGTAAGCATGCTCTATACACACACCAACGGTGTACTCGACTTAAACGGGAACAATTTACTGGTTATAAGTAATGCCTCGGCTAATGTAACGGCAAATATGACAGGAGGACTTATTAAAAGTTCTGCTGCAGGATCTTCTGTTCAATTTTCAGATGGCATTGGAGATTTTTTGTATGTAAATTTTAATGGAACTGATATTGGAGATGCTGTAAATAACGTAGACTTGGATATAAATACAGGCCGAATTTGTATTAATCAACTTGACTTATACGGCAAGGGTACTTTTACAAAAACCCGTAATGTTGACGACGTTTGTACGGGAGGAAACAATAATTATTATGGTGATGTAATATTTACAGCAACTCCCAATAGTGCTAGATGGCGTATGGGAAACGGGGCTTCTCAGCCCGATCATTTTTACGGTAAAGCCAGATTTAATGCTTTTTCAAACAGCGCAAACAGCAATAATAACTTTATTATTGGAGTAAACTCTGTAGGAAACACCTATGCCGATTCCGTTATATTTACAAGCACAACCAACGGGGGTATATATATTGGTCGTAGTAACGGAGGAAATTCAAATTCTCATCATTTTTCCGGACCGGTGGTAGTTAATGTGGCCTTTACAGGCAACGTTACCTTTGCGGAAGCAAGCGCAACAAACCCGGCTACCGTTACTATAGCTAATACCTTCAAAATAAATTCAACCAGTTCTTCTTCAGGTGATGTTTCTCTCGGAGTTAATAATGCCAATAGCAATGTTACTATCACTCCAACCGGCCAACTTATAAACGGTACCGTAACCGGCGCTACCAATATATACCTATATAATGTTGTTCAGCAAGGAACACTTCAACAGACGATTTCCAACAACGGACTAACAAATAGCCTCATACAAATAGGAAGCGCTACGGCTCCGTGTACTTTCAGTGGCTCAGTAAATTTTGCTGCTCCTAACATCAATATTGCTTATAGCAATTTTTATGGTAGCAACAATATATTTACCATGAATGGACTTACCAATAACCAAAATTGTACGGGGGGCAACCTATTTGCTGCAGCTACTTCCAATACATTTGTTAATACAGGAACTGTATTTTGGAATTTAGCCAATACAGCCCCTGATACTTACCTGGGTGATGTTTTTTATAATCGAACTAATACCGGTGCTTTAAGCCCGGCATACAACACAAACTGTATTTACGAGGGTAATATTAGTGTAATGCCCGGTTCGGGAGTGATAGATTTTGCAACTCAAACCAATGGCATTGTAACCATTACCGGAAACGCCAATAAATCGTTTACCAGTGGGGGAACAGGCTTAAATACCATGAAGAGAATTATCATGAACAAAAACGGGGCAAACTTTACTCTGAATAATCCAATTGGAATGCCCCAAAACGGAGATCTTACTTTAACCAACGGAAAAATTATAACAAGTTCTTCATCACCCCTCATTTTACTTGATGAAACCTGTACAGTACCTGCTTTAACAAGTACATCAACATCGTATGTTGACGGGCCTATGAGGTATGATGTGACGTCAACGGCTAATCAAACATTGCATTTTCCTATTGGCAAGGGTTCTGATTGTCGTCCTGCTATATTAAATATTAAACATTCCAGCAGCACCGGATATAGTTATATGGCCGAAGTTAATAATAACAGTGCTAACGCATTAGGTTGGACACTTCCCCCTACCCTATCACATGTTTCTAACGTGAGATGGTGGGACATAGAAAGAACGGTAACCAGCACCAGCGTCAGTAGTCCTACCACTCACGTACAAGGCAACCAAACCATTACCTTATTTTACGGTGTTAATGATGGTGTTTTAAGTCCATCTTTTTTAGCCATAGCTAAGAATACGCATACTGCCTTAACCTCTTGGATAGATATTGGCGGAAGCGGAGCTACTGCCGGGGCAGGAAGTGTGGTTTGTACCAATACCCCTTCGCCTTTCAATTCATTCAGCAGGTTTACACTTGCTAATAAACTAGGCGGAGATAATCCGCTTCCAATTCAATTGCTTGAGTTTAATGCAAAAGCCCAATCAAATAAACTGTTATTGGAATGGAGCACACTTATGGAATACAATAATGCATATTTTACGGTGGAAAAAAGCACGGATGCTCTTGAATTTGAGGAACTCGAAAAGGTAGACTCCAAAAGCAAAACCGGAAACGCAAATGGCTTGTTAAATTACTCTTGTTACGACACAAAACCGGTTAACGGCATAAACTATTATCGATTAAAGCAAACGGACTTTTCAGGTAGGAGTACCTATTACCCTATACGAAATGTTTTATTTGGAGCCAATAATCAGATAAATATCTATCCTAACCCTTGCAAGGGGGAGGCTTATATTAACAAAACACCTGAGGAAATATCGGAGGCATATCTCATAAGCAGCTTAGGCGTTAAGATTAATTTAATTATGGAGAGGACTACACAGGGTTCGATGATTAAAACCAACGATATCAGTGAGGGAGTGTATTTTCTTATAGTAAAACAAGGAGAAGAATACACTACATCCAAATTAATAATTCGCAGATAATTTTAATAAGCGTAATCAGCCAGATACTCAAATTGAGGCATCAGTTTTCCATCTTTGCAAATTGTAGCTCTTTCAATAATTTTGTCGACATCATTTCCTAATAAATAAGGAAGCGCTCTCTCGGTTAAATCCTTGCCAAAATCATCGCTGGCATCTCTAGGAAGTTCGCAGGGCAGATTATCTACAGCCATTATGCAGATGGTATCTTTATTGAATGGTAAATCCTCTTTTTCCGTAACAACGTTGTAACCGTAAAAAGGTTGAGATATGCTTGAGGCCCTTATGGTAGTGGGTACTGAACCATTTATGTCGCATGTAATATCGGCTATTACACTAATTCTGAAATCAGGTTCTTTTAAATCAGCTACTTCAAACATACGAGGTGCCCGAGGGTCCCAATAGTGTGCGGACATGTATAAATCCGTTACCTTAGTAAAAGGTTTAAATTTTGAAACAAAATGTTCCGGATGTTTAAAAAAATCCTGTAAATCAAAATTGTGGTCGTTTTTTCTTTCTACGTAGTCTCTTGGGTTTAATTGACAATATACCGGCTCTCGGTAGGAAGCCATTAAAAACTCTTCGGGTGTTATTTTACGAATTCGTAGCACGCTAAGTGTCTCTATTACTCCGTTTGCTACCCTTCCTCCTCCGGTTAATGCTATTTTTATATTGGGAAGCTTGGCTCTTTTTAATTCTTCTTCCATTTCTGCCCTATCTCTGCATAAATGGGCAGGCTTTAGCCGAAACAAGTCGTATTTTAAACCATAGCCTAGTATTCCATTATATGCGCCCACAACTCCGGCATAACGTCCAAAACCAATGATTCGGTTATTATTTTTGTCGGTTAATGTTTCATAATCTATCATTTCTATTTTCTTCTCAATAAGCGTATGCATTAATTTTTGATTATGCGACTGTTTTTTAATGGTATGAGAAAAGAAAAAATATTTTTTACCGGGAATAAGCTTATCGGGTGGCACTTCTTTTACACCCATTAGCACATCACAATCACTCAAATCTTCTTTTAGAGGAATGCCAAAAGAAGTATACTCTTCATCCGTATAACAACGAATTTTGGATGGCTGAACAACAATTTCTAAATTTTGATATTTTCGAAGCAGTTCAGAACAGATGAGCGGTGTTAAAGGAACTCGCATATCCGGCGGGGTTTTCTCTTCTCTTAAAACACCTATTTTGATTTTTTGCATACCTTTAGGCTTGGTTTGCAAAGATAAGATTTATGTTTACTAAAACCGAGCAGCCCTTTAGGGTATTTTTTTTGTTAATATGGCTGTTCGGAAGCATATACGCACAACAAAACAATCCGATTACTAAAAAATACAGTCCGACTCAATTAAAAGAAGATGCTGTAGTTATGTGCAACGCCATTCTTAAAATACATCCTGCTATTGGTATTTATAAACCTAGAAACTATTACGAAGATTTATTTAATCAGTTTCAAAACAGTTTTACTGATAGCCTTACCGAGAAACAATTTAGGATAAAAAGTAAGCAACTATTGCAAAAATTGCATTGTGGACACACAGATGTTGTATTTTCAAAAGCTTATAAAAACAAATTAAAAAAAACAAAAGTTTATTTCCCTCGTTATTACTTACTTCCCTCCGGGGATAGAGTTTATGTTCTTGGCGGACTGAATCGTAAAACAGATACTCTCCTTAAACCCGGAACCGTTATAACCAAACTAAATGGTATTCCGGTGGATTCTTTTTATCGCTTTGGTCAAAGCTTGGTTACCGTAGATGGTTTTATTAACGAAAGTAAAAAACTATATGCACAGCTTAATTACGGAGCTTACTATCTTACACTACTTAATTATCCGGATACCATTGTTTATGAATACAAAATAAGAGACAGTGTTAAAACACTTAAATCTCCCTGCTTCTATGCTCTAAATATTCCGGAATACCCCCTCAAAAAAAAACAAGACAGCTTGCTTATTAAGTATAAAAAAGCTAAAATAAATTACCGTTTTCTGGATGAAGAGCATAAAACATGCTATTTGCAAATAACGGCTTTCTCTCACCGAAAGTACAATAAAGCTTATCGAAAAATCTTTAAGAAACTTAAAAAATATAAAACACAAAATCTTATCCTTGATTTACGGAACAACGGAGGCGGAAGTTTGGCAAACAGCTATGTCCTCTCAAGATATTTGCTCAAACCAGGTAAGTATTTCCAAACATCCTATACACAAATAAAAAAATACCCTTATAAAAAATACACTAAGGGAAATTTAGTTTTTAAGTTTTGCAGGCTGGCTTTCAGAATTTACGGAAAAAAAATAAGCAGAGGAGACACAGATTTTTATACCACAAAAATAAAACCGTATAAAAAACTTAACTATCAAAATAATTTATATGTACTTATGAATGGTGGAAGTTTTAGTGCAAGCTGTTTGGTTGGAGCATACCTAAAGGAGACTAAGAGAGCGCTTTTCATAGGCCGAGAAACAGGAGGAACTATGGAGGGCTGTAACGCAATAATTACGCCTTATTACAAATTACCCAACACCAAAACCATGGTAAGAATACCCACTTTCCGGTTAATACATGATATTTACACAGGAAACACAAAAGGAAGAGGTATTATGCCCGACTATGAAGTTAATTACAGCTTTAAAGATTACTATAACCGTAGAGACTTAGAGATGGAAAAAACAATGGAACTCATTAATTCAAATAAATAAAACCTTGCTCGACATAAAAAGAACACATATTTTCATTTGTATAACTTTATGTCAGATTATCTTTTCTATAGCTCAACCCGATAACAGGGCTTTATATTTAAAGAATACCGATACCGTGCCCGAAAAAACAATTTATTTCAATGTTACTAATTTTAACTTTTTTAAAAACAACGAGTATTTTGGACCTATTGCGGATGGGTATACTTTATTCGGAACACAGCTTAACCCGCAATTAGGTTTTCAGCTTACGCCGGAAATAAAAATAGAAACGGGTATTTTCTACAGAACGGATTTTGGTAATAATTATATCCAAGACTTTAGGCCAACATTTACTTTTCAATATCAAAAAAAATGGTTTAGCATGTTGTTCGGCAATCTTAACGGAGGGTTAAATCATAATCTTTTGGAACCCATTTATAATTTTGAAAGGGCTATAACCAATAGGTTGGAACAAGGAGCACAGTTTATTGTAAAACGAAATTTTTTTGAACTTGATGCTTGGGTTGACTGGCAAAATATGATTTATAATTACAGCAACACTAAAGAAAAAATCTGGGGCGGACTAAGCTCAAAACTTTTTAAGTACAAAAAAAATAATTTTAGTTTTCATATTCCTTTTCAATTTACAGCCTACCACGAGGGAGGACAAATAGATACTGTTAAAAGCCCTTCTTTTATAAATATTTCCGGATGTGTCGGAGTTCATGGCAGCTATTTTTTTGACTCAAAAATTTTGGAGGAAATAAACATCAGCGCGTATACTCTCCATAAAAAAAATGGCTTATATACAGATAGTCTTGTTCCTTTGAGCGGAGATGGTTTTATGATAAACGCAGAACTTAAAGCCTTTAAGACAGATTTTATGCTTAGTTATTGGAACGGAAACCATTTTAATACTGATTTTGGCGGATATTTATATGCCAGCCGCGGAACTACCGTTAAATATGCCGGGACTTATCAGAACAACAGGCAGCTGCTTATTTTAAGGGTAACAAAATCTTTTGAGTTGGCCAAAGATATATATCTTACCTTACGAGCCGAACCAAATTATGATATTGGTTTTAACCGGTTTGATTATTGGTATGGATTGTTTTTGAGTCTTAATAAAAACATTTTTCTGAAAGAAAAATCAAAAACATCAGGGCCTTCTTAGAGCAAAAATATACTCGTCTAAAAATTCATTATTCTTCCAAATGGTTTTTTCAAAAAAAGCTTCCTGATTAAACCCGGCCTTCTTCATTAATCTAATGGAACGTTCGTTATTGCCAAAAACTCTGCAAAACAGCCTGTTTACATCAAATGTATCAAAGCCATATTTGCAAATTTGCTCAATAGCCTGTAAGGCATAACCTTTTCCCCAGTAAGCTTCTCCCAGCCAATAGCCTATTTCCATGTTTTTAATAAAAATGTCGTTCATTTCATGTAGGCCAATACCACCTATTAGTTCTCCTTGTAAGTCTATTGCAAAAAGTTGTATTGGATTTTTTGAAGTTGCTTGTTTAATAAAATCACAAGCTGCCTCTCTGGTGTATGGATGTGGAAATCTGTTCGCCATAAAGCGAGCTATATTGGAATTATTAGCCAGGGACGCCAAACGTTCTGCGTCAGATTCTGCAAATCTTCGTAAACTTATTTTTTCTGTATTCAATCAGCGATATACTTTTTGTAACAGAAAATAATCAATTGAAACCAGTGCAGCCATAGCCTCTACAATGGGAACTGCTCTTGGAACCACACATGGGTCATGCCTCCCGGATACAGATACGGATGTGTTGTTTCCATCTGTGTCTACAGTATTTTGAACCTTTTTTATAGATGAAACCGGTTTAAAGGCTACATTAAAATAAACAGGCATACCGTTTGTGATACCACCCTGTACACCGCCGCTATTATTGGTTTTTGTAAATATGTTTCCATCTTTGCCCTCAAAAGAATCATTCATTTCAGAGCCTTTCATTTTTACGCTTTCAAATCCGGATCCTATTTCAAACCCTTTGGCGGCGTTAATGCTGAGCATGGCTTTAGCTAATTCTGCATGAAATTTATCAAATACCGGCTCCCCCAATCCTGCGGGTAGTCCGGAAATAACGCATTGAATTATTCCTCCGCAGGTATCTCCTGATTCCTTCAGGGTTTTTATAAGACTTTCCATTTTCAAGGCAGCATTCTTGTCCGGGCATCTTACTGTATTCTTCTCCGTTTCTGCCAGGTCGTACTTATCGTAATTATCATTTAAAAGAATATCTCCAATTTGTTTTACAAACGCCTGAATACCAACTCCGTGTTTTTTTAAAAATAATTGTGCAATTGCTCCTGCTACTACCCTTGCTATGGTTTCTCTGGCACTGCTTCTGCCTCCTCCTCTGTAATCACGTATACCATATTTTTTTTCATAAACAAAATCAGCATGTCCGGGTCTATAAACCGACTTTAATTTTTCATAATCTGCGCTATTACTGTTTTTATTACGTACTAAAAAAGCTATTGGTGTACCTAATGTTTTTCCTTCAAAAATACCCGACAAAAAAGTTACCACGTCTTCTTCTTGCCTGGGAGATGTAATAGCAGATTGTCCGGGCCTTCTTCTGTTTAATTGTTCCTGTATAAACGAAAAATCAATCTCAAGTCCGGGAGGGCATCCGTCAATAATACCGCCAATTCCTTCTCCATGACTTTCGCCAAAACCGGTTAATTTGAATATATTTCCGAAACTGTTTCCGGGCATGGAAGCGAAGATATACAATAGTGATTAATAATATAAAGCTTTCATAGAATATTTTTAGTTTTGCATAATGACCAACCGATTATTACTGAAAAATATAAAAACACTGATTCAGATTCGTGAAAACATTTCCAAAGCTTTAAGAGGGAAAGAAATGGCAGAACTACCCTATTTGAGTAATGCATGGCTGGCCTGTGAGGATGGTATGATAGCCGATTATGGCACTATGGAAGAGTTTCCCGGAATAGCCGATTGGAAGAATTTAGAAATAGTTGATTGTACTGATAAAATAGTGATGCCGGGCTATTGTGACAGTCATACCCATATTGTTTATGCAGGAAATAGAGAGGCTGAGTTTGCCGATCGTATAAGAGGGCTTAGTTATGAAGAAATTGCACTAAAGGGAGGCGGAATAATTAACTCTGCTGCCTTACTTCAAAAAACAAACGAAGACGAGCTTTTTAACCAATCAAAAGAACGGCTTTTTGAAATAATACAGCATGGAACCGGTGCTGTAGAAATAAAAAGCGGCTACGGATTAAATCTGGAAAGTGAACTAAAAATGCTTCGCGTAATAAAACGCTTAAAAGATTTGAACCTGATTCCTGTTAAAGCCACTTTTTTAGGCGCCCATGCGGTGCCTTTAGATTATAAAAATAACAAAGAAGGCTATGTAAAACATGTTATTAAGGAGATGATTCCCGCCGTTGCCTCCGAAAAATTGGCTGACTATATAGATGTATTTTGTGAGAGAAATTACTTTACCGCCGATGAAACTAAATTAATACTGGAAGCAGGTGCTAAGTATGGTTTAAAAGGAAAAATTCATGCAGAGCAGTTAAGTCATACCAACGGCATTAAAACCGGAGTTGCCTGCAAAGCCGTTTCAGTAGATCATTTGGAATATTGTTCTGATGAAGATATCGATTTATTAAAAAACAGCAATACCATTGCTACCATCCTTCCCGGTGCGGCTTTCTTTTTAAATTTACCGCTGCCACCCGCTCGTAAAATGATAGATGCCGGATTACCCCTTGCCTTTGCTTCGGATTATAATCCCGGAAGTTCTCCAAGCGGAAATATGAATTTTGTAATGAGCATGGCTTGTGTGCAGTACAAACTAACCCCTGAAGAGGCCTTAAATGCGGGAACCATAAATGGCGCTTTTGCCATGGAATTACAAAACGAAGTAGGAAGCATAAGTCCCGGAAAAAGGGCCAACTTCTTTATAACCAAACCCGTTAACAGTTACACGTTTATCCCCTACTCCTTTGCCAATCACTTAATTGAAAGCGTTTATCTAAATGCTTGTAAGATTAACTTTTCAAACTGAATTATAAAATACTGCGATTAATGTTATATTTGTGATTAGCGTTATGGCAACCAAGTTATTGTTCACTTTTTTTCTGGTTCTGTTAAATGGATTTTTTGTTGCTGCCGAGTTTGCCTTGGTAAAAGTGAGAGGCTCTCAGTTAGATATAAAAATTCAAAAAGGACATTCGGGAGCCAAATTAACCAAAAGAATGACCGAAAAATTAGATGCCTACCTCTCAGCAACTCAACTCGGAATAACCCTGGCTAGTTTGGGTTTGGGGTGGATTGGCGAAAGCGTATTTGCCACATTGGTAAGGAATATTTTTTTAAGTTTAGGGTTCTCCGACGGTAGTTTTCCGGTCAAAAGCATATCTGTTCCGCTGGCTTTTGCAGGACTTACTTTTTTACATATTACCTTGGGTGAACAAATTCCAAAAATGATTGGCATAAAATATGCCATGCCGGTTTCTTTGGCGGTTAGTTGGCCACTTCGTATATTCTACTTTGTGTGTGCGCCTTTTATCTGGTTTTTAAATAAGTTTTCCTCTCTATTTCTGAAAATGGCCGGAATCACCAAGTACGGAGAGGAGGATATTCATACCGAGGAAGAGTTAAGGCTGCTTTTAACAGAAAGCGAGGAAGGAGGCGCCATAAAACCCAGCGAAAATGAACTTATTCAAAACGTATTTGATTTTGATGACCGTATTGTTAAACAAGTCATGATTCCCAGAAATAGAGTTTCGGCTATTGATGTTGAATTAGGAAGAGAACAAATTACCCGCTTTGTATTGGAAGAAGGTTTTTCCAGACTTCCGGTTTATTTGGGAGATGTTGATAATATCATAGGGATAGTTCACTCTAAAGATTTATTAAAATCCATTATAGAAAACAAATACAAAAGCATAAAAGACATTATGCGTCCGGCTCACTTTGTGCCGGAAAGCATGAAAATAAATGAACTCCTTCGTGATTTTCAAAAATATCACCTTCAAATGGCTATAGTAACCAACGAGTTTGGTTCAACTTCGGGTATTGTTACCATGGAAGATATTATTGAGGAATTAGTAGGTGAAATACAAGATGAGCATGATGAGGAAAAACCAATTGTAGAAAGAAAAAGCGAAAACGAATTTTTAGTAAACGCACAGGCCAGTATTGCCGACGTGAACGAAATTTTACCCATGGCAATTCCCGAAAATCCTCATTACGAAACCGTTTCCGGTTATGTAAATTATGTTTTTGGCCGCATTCCAGCAGTTAATGATAGCCGAGAGGCTGATGGGTACAGAATAAAAATTGTGGCTAGAAATAAACAACACGTAGAAAAAATCCAATTAAACACCATAGTATAATGACAAAGGAATTTGACGAAAAATACTGGAGCAGCAGGTATTTAAACGAGGAAACCGGCTGGGATATAGGCGAAGTTTCTACTCCTCTTAAAAACTACTTTGATCAACTGGAGGATAAAAACATACGTATATTAATTCCCGGAGCCGGTAATTCTTATGAAGCCGAATACTTATTCGAAAATGGTTTCCCCAATGTATATATATGCGACATTGCAGCAGAGCCCCTGAAAAATTTTAGAAACAGAGTGCCTTCTTTCCCTCCTGCTCAAGTAATCCAGCAGGACTTTTTTAAGATAGATGCAGAGCCCTTTGATTTAATTATAGAACAAACTTTTTTCTGTGCCATAAACCCATCCATGCGCAAGCGCTATTTCGAAAAAGCCTATAACTTATTGAAAAAAGACGGAAAAATAGTTGGGGTCTTGTTTAACGAACCGCTTAATCAAGATCATCCGCCTTTTGGCGGAAATAAACTGGAATACTATTCATACTTTAAAGGATATTTTGATATCATGATTTTTGAAACCTGTTATCAATCTATTTTACCAAGAGCCGGGCGCGAACTTTTTATTAACCTCCGCAAAAAATAAGGGTGCTTAATCAGCGACAACTTTTTCTGCATCACGTTGCCCAAACCAGTACAAACCCCATGCTTGGGTTTGATATAAACATCGTTGAAGCAAAAGGCACAACTTTAACCGACGTAAACGGTAAAAAATTTATAGACCTCATCAGTGGTATTTCGGTTAGTAGTTTGGGGCATTGCCATCCAAAAGTAGTAGATGCCATAAAAAAGCAAGCCGAAAAATATATGCACTTGATGGTGTATGGCGAATTTAATCAGTATCCTCAGGTTCAGTACGCCCAAACACTCACTTCGCTGCTTCCTAAAAATCTTTCCTGTATTTACTACACAACCGGAGGAAGTGAGGCGATTGAAGGAGCTATGAAACTAAGCAAACGTTTTACCGGACGAAGCGAATTTATTGCTTTTAAAAACTCCTATCACGGAAGTACACAAGGCTCACTAAGCCTAATGCACGATGAAGCTTTTAAAAACGCTTTCAGACCTCTTTTACCGGATGTAATACATTTGCATTTTAATCATACAGAAGAACTCTCTCAAATAACTGAAAAAACTGCAGCGGTTGTTATAGAACCCATACAGGCCGAAGCGGGAGTTATTGAAGCAGAAAAGGATTTTTTACATGCTTTAAGAAAAAGATGTTCGGAAACAGGAACTCTACTTGTTTTTGACGAAATTCAAACGGGGTTTGCCCGTACGGGAAAACTTTTTGCTTTTGAACATTACGATGTAATCCCTGATATTTTATGCATTGCCAAGGGAATGGGAGGGGGAATGCCAATAGGAGCGTTTATCGCTTCACATGAAATTATGCATGAACTAACCCATAAACCTATATTAGGGCACATCAATACCTTTGGCGGAAACGCTGTATGTGTAACTGCGGCACAAGCCTGTATAGAAGTTATCATTCATGAAAAACTATGGGAGAATGCGCTAATGATTGAAAGTATAATTAAAGACAGGCTTAAGCATCCGCTTATTCAGCACGTTAATATAAAAGGCGCACTCTGTGCCGTGCATCTTAAGGACGAGTCTCTCAACTTTAATGTGTGTAAAAAAATTCTTGAGAAAGGAGTTATTGTTGATTGGTTCTTGTTTTGCAGCAACGCTATACGAATTGCTCCGCCGTTAATCATAGAAAAAGAAGAGTTAATTAAAGCTTGCCAAATTATAATTGAAGCGCTTGATTCACAGTAATAAACAATCCTTCTTACTTCCTACAATCCTTAAGATGAACTGTATAATTTCTTTAACAATGTTAAGAATATGGATATCGATTTTCTCATAAAAATTATAAACTTTGAGACATATGGATAAGGAAACTGCAAAAAAACGAATTCAAGAGTTAAGTCTGGAAATTGAGGAACACAACTATCGTTATTATGTTGAAGATAATCCCAGTATAAGCGACTTTGAGTTTGATAAAAAACTCGAAGAGTTGATTGTTTTAGAAAAACAATTTCCTGAATTCTTATCTTCTTCCTCACCCAGCCAACGTGTGGGTGGACAAATAACTAAAATATTTGAAACCGTAAAACACAAATATCCGATGTTATCTCTCAGTAATTCATACAATAAGGAGGAGTTACTGGATTTTGACAGGAGGGTAAAAGAGGGTTTGGGACTACAAAACATGGACTTATTTAATCAAGAATCTCCGGAATACGTTTGCGAACTAAAATTTGACGGACTGTCAATTGGCCTCACATACATTAACGGTGTTTTTATGAGAGCTGTAACCCGAGGAGACGGAACACAAGGAGATGACGTAACCAACAATGCCAAAACAATAAAAAGCATACCACTTAAATTGAAGGGAGATTTTCCTGATGAATTTGAAATAAGGGGAGAGATTTTTATGCCAAGGCCGGCTTTTGAGGCTATTAATAAGGAGAGAGAAGAAATAGGAGAACCTCCCCTTGCTAATCCGAGAAACGCTGCCAGTGGCACAATGAAAATGCAAGATAGTTCGGTAGTTGCTTCAAGAAAGCTGGATTGTTATTTGTATTTTATGTTGGGCGAAAAACTCCCTTTTCAAAACCACTCCGAAAGTCTTGATGCAGCAAAAAAATGGGGATTCAAAATTAGTCCTCACTCCAAGCTCTGTAAAAACATTAACGAGGTATTAAGCTACATCAACCATTGGGATAAAGAACGATTTAATTTACCATTCGATATAGATGGAATAGTAATCAAACTAAATAATTACCGACAACAGCAACAGCTCGGGTTTACGGCTAAATCTCCTCGATGGGCTATAGCATATAAATTTAAGGCTGAACAGGTATCTACTAAACTTATTGAAATAACCTATCAGGTAGGAAGAACGGGAGCCATTACGCCGGTGGCAAATTTGGAACCTGTTTTGCTGGCAGGAACCACCGTGAAGCGTGCCAGCTTACATAATGCTGATATTATTCAAAAATTGGATGTGAGGCCGGGAGATACCGTTTTTGTTGAGAAAGGAGGAGAAATAATACCTAAAATAATTGGCGTTGACTTTACAAAAAGACCTCCCGATATACAACCGGTTACTTACCCGGATAAATGCCCTGAATGTAATACAGTGCTTATCAGAAAAGAGGGAGAAGCGCTCCATTATTGTCCGAATGAAAATTCCTGTCCTCCGCAGGTAAAAGGAAAAATAGAACATTTTGTGAGCAGGAAAGCCATGAATATTGAAAGCATAGGTTCTGAAACAATAGAACAACTTTATCAGGCAGGACTGGTAAAAAACATATCCGATTTATATAATCTAAAAAAAGAGCAGCTTATTCCGCTGGAACGAATGGCTGATAAAAGTGCACAAAATATTATTGACGGAATAAAAGGAAGCCTGAATGTGCCCTTTGAAAGAGTTTTATTTGCCATAGGAATAAGACATGTAGGGGAAACAACGGCAAAAAAAATAGCCCGAAGTGTGAAAAATATACACACACTCATGCAAATGAATAAAGAGGAGCTTCTTTCAATTGATGAAGTTGGGGAAACTATTGCCGAAAGCATACAACAGTTTTTTTTGAAACAGGAAAATAAACAACTCATTGAAAATCTTAAAGACGCCGGCATTAAATTAGAAATAAGCCCTGAGCAAGTTCAAGCATCCAGTAATAAATTAAACGGCTTAACCATTGTTGTAAGCGGAGTATTTAGCAAGTATAGTAGAGATCAGATAAAAGAATTAATAGAACAGCATGGTGGTAAAAACTCAGGTTCCATCAGTAAAAAAACAAGTTTTTTGCTGGCAGGAGAAAATATGGGTCCCGAAAAATTAAAAAAAGCAGAAAGTTTAGGCATTAAGATAATATCTGAAAGTGACTTTGAAAAAATGATAGGCTAACACTTATATATTTCCTAAATTCGAGCGTTAAATGCATTACGGAATAATCTTACTAAGCATAGTTCCTTTCCGGAAAGAACCCGCAAACCAAAGCGAAATGGTGAGCCAACTCCTTTTTGGGGAAACATACGAAGTGCTGAACAGTACGGAAGAATGGCTTCAAATAAGAAACGAAACTGACGCATACATCGGCTGGATTAACGTAAAACAACATAATGTGCTTAGTGCCGAGGCGTTCAAAAAAATAAAAGAATCACCGCCTTATGTTAATGGGGATTTAGTTCAAATTATTAAAAACAAAATTACCGGAAACAATTTGGCCATAACTATTGGAGCACACCTGCCTCTTTTAAACAAAAACGAAATGCAATTTGATAATCAGCATTTTATTTTTGAAGGAAGTGCTATTTCAAAAACCACAAAAAACGGCCCAGACAAAATAATACAATCAGCCTACTTGCTGTTAAATGCGCCTTATTTGTGGGGAGGAAAAAGCCCTTTTGGAATAGATTGCAGTGGTTTTACACAACTCGTATTTTCGCTAAACGGTTACCAATTACCACGAGATGCCTCACAACAGGTAGAGTTGGGTGAAGCGCTGAGCTTTGTAGAAGAATCTCAAACCGCCGACTTGGCTTTTTTTGATAACGAAGAGGGAGCTATTACACATGTTGGTATATTGCTTGATAATCAGCATATCATACATGCCAGTGGCCAGGTTAGGATTGATAAATTTGATCATTATGGAATTTTTCATAGCGAACGAAAAAAATATTCTCATCACTTACGCGTTATTAAACGAATAATTTAAAACTTATGATACAACGGGTTCAAACACTTTTTCTTCTGCTGTGCGCTATTTGCTTCGGTTCATTTTTTGTTTTACCCCTTAAAGAAATAACAGTGGATGGCAGCTTACGAAGCATAAATGCCATTTCTCCCTTTAAAGGTGATTTTGCCTATACGCTTAGTTTTGATATTATTTGCGGGTTTATTTTTTTAGGAACATCTGCTTCCATTTTGTCCATTTTTGCATACAAACAACGTTATTTGCAAGTTCGTTTTTGCATTATTCTAATAACCCTGGCAACTGTTTGTTTATTATTACTCGACCTTTCTTCTTCTGTTGAGTTTTATGGAAATTTTGAGAAGGTTCCTATTCACGCCAATGTATTGTTAGCCCTCATAATTCCCCTAGCCTACCTTGCTATGGTATTCATAAAAAGAGATATCAAGCTTTTAAAAAGCATAAATCGCATAAGATAAACTTAAAACATTGTTTATCAGTGCTTTAAATAAACATTCTTAAATCAATTATTTACTTTTTTTTAGTATTTTGGGCGCCTTACTTACAATGAGGAGTTATTTAATCATAATAGTACTCATTTATGTTTCATACACCTGTTGGGGAAGTCGCCTATACCCTATTCAACATCCAGATAATGATAGTCTTAGAAAGAAGGTGAAATATATTAATAAGAGCCATTTGGTAAAAATGATTGACTCTCTCTTGGAGTTCGAAAGTTTTGATGAGGCCGTTATTGAAAAAGTAAAGTATTACACACATCTTCTTAAGAATAAAACAGAAGTTGTATACGAAACCGATATTGAGGATTTAACGGATATACATTTTTACTCTGAAAAAGAGGAAAAAATGTTATTTCCTCCTTTCCCGCTCGATAGCCTTCCAAAAAATTTCAACCTAAAGCTTGAAAACCCAAAAGCATCAAATTATACAAATCCTTTCAACGGTGTTATTACATCATATTATGGTTGGAGAGAAAAACGGATGCACAAAGGAATTGATATAGATTTAAATAAAGGAGAACCTGTAGTTGCTGCTTTTGACGGGAAAGTAAGAGTAGCTTGTAAAAACAATGGCGGATTCGGAAATCTTGTTATCATCATGCACGCCAACGGCTTAGAAACCGTTTATGCTCACTTGTCTAAAATAAAAGTAAAGGCAGGGCAAATTGTTTTAAGTGGTCAAACAATAGGTCTTGGTGGAAATACCGGAAGAAGCAGAGGGGCTCATCTGCACTTTGAAACCCGCTATAAGGGACATGCCCTGAATCCTCTTCAATTTATAAATTACAACGATAACAAATTGTACAGCTTTGAAGTAACTATGAAAGTAAACAGAAACGGAATACACGTGATTCCTTTCCAATCAGAGTTACACACTGTTCAAAAAGGAGAAAGTTGGAATAAAATAGCGCAGTCATATAATACCACTGTTGCTCAGCTTTTGAAGCTAAATGGAGCCGGAAAAAAATATTACCTGAAGCCGGGCCAACAAATAAGAGTAAACTAAATGTAATCCTATTTTTGATTGAGCAAGGATTAATTCTATGGCAGACAAACTATCCATATTATTGGTTGAAGACGAGAAGGCCATTGCAGATATACTTCGTTTGAATTTAGAATTAGAGGGGTATGAGGTTTTTTTTGCCGATAGCGGTAACAAGGCGCTTTATCAATTCAAAAAAAACTATAACAAACTTCATCTGGTGTTGCTGGACATAATGCTTCCGGAAATAAATGGTTATGATCTTTTGGTAGAATTCAGAAAAATAAAGAAAAACATTCCAATTATATTCATTACGGCCAGGGGGCAGTCAGTAGATAAAATTAAAGGATTAAAAATAGGAGCAGATGATTATGTAACTAAACCGTTTGATTTAGAAGAATTGCTTTTAAGGATAAAAAATATTTTAAAAAGAAATGAAACCGCAGAATTAAATCAATATCGGTTTAGCGGGGGAACTATCAATTTTATTACTTTTGAAGCTACCACCTATTCAGGTAACAAAGTGCCTCTTTCTAAAAGGGAACTGGGACTTTTACAATTACTCACACAAAATGAAAATAAAGTAGTTTCAAGAGATGAAATTATAAACCATCTGTGGACAGCACAAGAAAACCCATCTTCAAGAACAATAGACAATTTTATTCTTAACTTCAGAAAATATTTTGAACTAAACCCAAAAGAACCCAAACATTTTCATTCAATCAGAGGAGTTGGCTATAAATTCACACCTTGACCCCTACTTCGGCTGTTTCTTAACAAACTCTCTAAGTTCATTTTTTGAGCTGTTAAATGAAAAATAATCTTCTACTTTAAAATAGTTTCTTTTATCAGATGTATACTTATAAGCCCACTTGGCAAAATCTAATTTAGAATCGTCAAACGAAAAAACCTTTACTACTTCTACAACTTGATTAACCGTTAATAGTTCATCATCAAAAACCTGTTTGGCTTTACTCAGTTTATCTTTGTCAAAAGAGGTTTTCTTAATCGCATTTAAACGTTCGTTAAATTCAGCTGTAGACAGAGCTTCTGCTGCCACGGAAGTACCACCCCCGGGAGGTTCAAACGTTTGAGTAGGTGCAGCAACGGTTTGTGTTACTATGACTGTGGTGGCAGGCGAAAGGGTTTGTGTTGGTACTAACGTTGGCGTTTGTACAAATTCATTTCCTGTTAGTAACGACTTACTCTCCAACATCAATTTGTAATTACCAAAATTATCTTTTACTAAAACATACTTGCTCAGGTACTGAGGTTCGCTGTTTAATCGAAAATTTAATATGCCCGAACTTCCGGAGAGCAAAATTTTTAAACTGTAATTTTTTTCATCTAAATAAGGGAATACTACTTCCGACACATAATCGTTTGTTAATCGAATACCATTTAATGAAGCGATAAATTTGGGATCATTGATAGAGGCGTTTCTTATAATTACCTTTCCTATATCTTGAGCATTACTAAAAAAGAACACTCCGGTAAATAGCAATAAAAATAGTTTTGTTTTCATAGTATGTGTTTTTACTAAACTTCGCAATTATTGTGCAACAAAGTAATACTAATTATTAAATTTCCTTAAAAAAATAGGTAAATAAATATACTCGAGCCTTATTTTATTTCTGATAATCAATTATTTAACTTGTTTTCAAAACTATTTTGCCATAACATTTTTACTTATATTTATAACATAACAATCTATAAGTACCATGAATCAACTACTAAATTATGCCTGTGGCAAATGGACTGCAGGCGCTGATAAAGGTCAGGAATTATTTAATGCCATCACCGGAGAAGTGATAGCTACCGCGTCCAGTAAAGGGCTTGATTTTGGTTTGATGTGTGAGTATGCCAGAAATGTGGGTGGACCTAATCTCCGAAAAATGACTTTTCACGAAAGAGGCATGATGTTGAAAGCTTTAGCCATGCACCTGTTGTCAAAAAAGGATATTTTCTACAAAATAAGTTGGGCTACCGGCGCTACAAAAGCAGATAGCTGGGTGGATATTGAGGGAGGAATAGGCAATTTGTTTACCTACGCATCGCTACGCCGTCAATTTCCGAATGAAACGTATTGTTATGATGGCGATGCCGCCAAGTTATCAAAAAATGGAACGTTTATAGGACATCATATTTGTGTACCCAAGGAAGGAGTAGCCATTCATATAAACGCTTTTAATTTTCCGGTTTGGGGAATGTTAGAAAAAATAGCTGTAAACTGGTTTGCCGGAGTGCCTGCTATTATAAAGCCCGCCACCCTAACATCTTTTTTAACCGAAGCCGTAGTAAAAGAAATTATTGCCAGCAATATTGTACCTGAAGGAGCTATACAGTTAATTTGCGGTTCAGCAAACGGACTTTTAGACTACGTTACTTGCCAAGATATAGTAACATTCACCGGTTCGGCATCCACAGGAAGGATGTTAAAATCCCATCCGAAAATAATTGAAGAGTCGGTTCCCTTTAATATGGAAGCCGATTCGTTGAATTGTTGCGTTTTAGGTAATGATGTAACACCCGACAAACCCGAGTTCGAAATTTTTATTAAGGAAGTATTAAGAGAAATCACTACCAAAGCCGGACAAAAGTGTACTGCCGTGAGAAGAATTATAGTTCCTGAAAACATGGTAGAAGATGTGCAAATAGCTCTTGGAAAAAAATTAACTCAAAACATTATTGGCGATCCAAATGTAGAAGGTGTTAGAATGGGAGCCTTGGCCGGAAAATCTCAGCTTGCTGAAGTAAGAGAAAAGGTTGAACTGCTATCAAAAACTCAGAAAATTATTATCGGCAATTTTGAAAATTTTGAAGTAAAAGGAGCCGATAAAAATAAAGGCGCCTTTATGCCGCCAATTATATTCTATAACGATAAGCCATTTGTTCATACTGACTGTCACAACATAGAGGCCTTTGGTCCGGTAAGCACCATTATGCCTTATAAGTCTATTGACGAGGCTGTACAACTCAGTAAACTTGGAAAAGGATCCTTAGTAAGTTCTATTGTTACTGCAGATGATAAAATAGCAAAAACATATACATTGGGCGCTGCATGCATGCACGGAAGAATACTGATACTAAACGCTGAATGTGCCAAAGAAAGTACGGGTCATGGCTCTCCTATGCCTATGTTGGTACACGGAGGCCCCGGAAGAGCCGGAGGCGGCGAAGAAATGGGGGGTAAAAGAGGTGTATTTCACTATTTGCAAAGAACGGCCATTCAGGGTTCTCCTACTACTATCAGTAATATTCTAAACAGCTATCAGTACGGAGCAAAACATATTATAAAAAATGTTCATCCATTTAGGCAGCATTTTGAAGATTTGGAAGTTGGAGAAACGCTTATTACCAAAACACATACCGTTAGCGAAGACGACATCATAAATTTTGCCGAACTGAGCGGCGACAGATTTTATGCACATTTAGAGCCCGACTCTCTGGAAGGGACTATTTTTAAACGTACCGTGGCACATGGTTACTTTGTTCTTTCTCGTGCCGCAGGTTTATTTGTTGATCCGCCCAAGGGCCCTGTTTTATTAAACTATGGGATTGATGAATGCCGATTTACCAAACCAATTTATCCCGGTATGAGCATTGGCGTTAGATTTACCTGTAAAGAAAAAATAGAAAACGACAAGCCCTTAACTGCCACAAACGGGCAAGAAGTGAAAGTAGGAATTGTAAAGTGGGTAGTAGATATTTATGACGCCAGTGAACAAGCCGTAAGAGATAAATTAGGCCTGGAAGGCAATACTGGTGATACCGTTGGTATTGCTACCATATTAACTATGGTAAAAAAGAAAAAACAATAATGATTTTTAAAATACGATATTATATTACGTTAGTAATAATATCTACAACGTTTTTTAATTATTCTCAAAGCTTAGACAGCTTAATTAAGTTGTTTGATAATTCTATTGATAAGGAAGTCAAAATAAATAGCGCGGCAAAGTTAGTTTTAGACAGTTATCTTACTACCGGAGATTTAAAACAAGCCGATTATTATTACGAGTACGTACTAAGGAACTATACTCCTAAAAAAAATATACAAAACAATCCGCTATCACATGCAAAAAGAAATAAGGCTATAATATATTACTACTTAGGAAAAGTCGATTCTTCTCTAAAATACTTTGAACAATCGTTGCTGCACTCAATTGCTTATTCTGATAAATATTCGGAATGTAAAAACTTAAATAACATTGCATCTATTTATTACACAAAGGGCGACTATAAGAAAGCACTAAATATATATATCAAGGGGGCTGAGAAAGAGAAAGAATACAACTTTGAGGAAGGAGAGCATATTAGTTTAAACAATATAGGATATATTTATAACAATTTAAAAATTTATGAAAAAGCAAAAATGTATTTTAGAAAAGGAGAAAACTGCGGATTAAAAAATAACAACCTACGGTCGCTTTTGTATTCATACGACGGCTTAAGCAACTGTTTCCCTGATAATAGAGACTCTTCTATTTTTTATAAATTTAAATCTTATGAGATAGCAGTAAAGTTAAATGATATGTTAAATATTACTTTGTCAAGTAATGATATTGCAAATTCATATTTAGATAATAAGGAGTATGATAGCGCCTTAAAATATGCTAATAAATGCATAGAATTATGTTATATAACTCAACACAGAACATCCAGGTCGTATGCTTTTAATGTACTAAAAAGTTATTACACTATTAAAGAAGATAAAACTAACGCATTAAGATATACAGATTCTGTTAAATATAATTTAGATGAAAAAAACGTTCAGGCAGGACTAAGTTTATTGTATAGATCTATAAGTGAAACATATGAAAAATTTAAAATTTATGATTCATCTCTAAAGTATTTAAAAAAATCTTATTTTCTAAATGAGTCAATATACAAGACAGAATTGTCCTCAACAATAATAGAATTACAAACTAAATATGACTTCTCTAAAAAAGATAATGAGATAAAATCATTAAACGAAATAAATAAACAAAAACAACAGACAATTTATATATCTATAATAGGCTTAATAGGTCTCTTAGCATCTTCTGTTTATATATTTTATATTAGTTTTAAAAGGAAAAAGCTTAATTACAGATTAAAATTAATCAATATTGAGGTTGAAAACAAAAAAAAGCTTATTGAAGAGAAACAAAACGAGATTCTTGATTCTATACACTATGCAAAACGAATTCAGAACTCACTTCTGGAGCATAAAGAATTCCTAAATACTAATCTTGTAGATTATTTCATATTCTTTAAACCAAAAGATATTGTAAGCGGCGATTTTTATTGGGCAGCTCAAAATAAAGAAAAATTATATATTGCCGTATGTGACAGTACCGGACATGGGGTACCGGGAGCTTTTATGAGCCTTTTAAATATTGGTTTTTTAAGTGAAGCTATTAATGAAAAAAACATTTCAGAACCGGCTGAAGTTTTTAACTATGTTAGAGACAGGCTTATATCCAGTATTAGCAAAGAAGGGCAAAAAGATGGCTTTGACGGTATATTACTTTGCATAAATAAATCAGCTAATAAAATAACGTATGCCGCTGCCAATAATTCTCCCGTTTTGGTTAGAAAAAATGAATTAATTCTGCTCGAAAAAGACAGAATGCCTGTTGGTAAAGGCGAAAAAGACATGAGTTTCAGAAATTTTGAAATTAATATTGAGGAGCATGATATGCTTTATCTATATACCGACGGTTACGCCGATCAATTTGGAGGGCCAAAAGGAAAAAAATTTATGTACAAGCAGCTTAACGATTTAATATGTTCAGTATCATCAAAAAATCTTATGGAACAACATTCCATCCTTGAGAAAACTTTTGACGAGTGGAAAAAAAATGTAGAACAAGTAGATGATGTTTTAATTATCGGAGTTAAAATATAAACCGTGAAGAAGGTTCTGTTTCTTAATATTTTTTTACTGACAACTATATTTTTAAATGCCCAGTCAAAAATTGACAGTCTGTTTGAACTAACCATTTCCGGAAAACTAAATGAAAGTCATGCGCTTAATTCATTAAATATAACGTATCAACCCCTGGTTAATAATCTGGAAAAATCTCTTAAAATTTTTGATGCTATCTATAATGAAAATTATTTTGCAAACGACCCCGCTAAAAGAGGCGAAATAATTGAAAAGCTTGCGCTGGCAAACTATTTAAAAGGAAATCATAACAAATCGTTTGAATTACACACAGAGGCTATTGAACTTTTCGATAAGGCCGGAGATACCAAGAGAAAGGCAGAGGCCGTAGCTAATATAGCGTATCAAAGCAAAAGAAGAAATATACATTTTGCTATTGAAAAAATGAGAGAAGCTATACATCTGCTCAAAAAAATAAGCGATAAATCAAGTTTGCCCTCTATATACAATAACATGGGGGTTATTTTTGAGATAGGCAATAACAAAGACTCTGCTATGCATTATTATAAAATTGCCTATAAAATGATGGAGGAAAATAACGATAGCTTAAGCTTATCACATGTACTAAAAGATATTGCCGGGATATACTTTAGCTCAAATAATATCAGCGAGGGTTTAAAATACTTCGAAAAATCAAACGAAATCAGAAAAGCCATAAAAGACGATATAGGAATTGCCTGGAACGAAATAACCATAGGAGAACTTTTTATAAATATGAAAGACTATAATAAAGCAGAAAAGCATATCAGAAATTCGTTAAGCATAGCTTCCGAAAAAAAATATCCCGATTTAGTTGCCCGAAATATGAACTTGTTGGCGCAAGTATTGAATCATCAAAAGAAACATGATTCGGCTTATTATTACAAATCAAAGTTTATTGAAATAAATGACAGTATATACAACGCTCAAAAGCAAGAAAAAATTCTGGAACTGGAAACTATTTACGAAACAGAAAAAAAATCTTTTCAAATTAAGTCTTTGAATGCAGATAATCTTTTAAAAGAAAAAGAGATTCAAAATAAAAAATCGACGCTTTACTTTTTAATAATTATTGTTTTTTTGTTTGCAGCAGGAATTGTATTTGTTATTAGGGCCTATCACCAAAAGAAAAAAGCAGCTATTATTATAGAAAAACAAAAACTGGAAGTAGAAAAACAAAAAGAACTCATCCTCGAAAAACAAAATGAAATTCTTGATTCTATACATTATGCCAAGAGAATACAAGATGCATTATTTGCTTCAAAAGAATATATAAGTAAGTTGTTTCCAAACAGCTTTATATTTTTTAACCCTAAAGATATTGTTAGCGGAGATTTTTACTGGGTGGCCGAAAAAAATAATCTCATATACCTGGCAGCATGCGATAGTACAGGTCATGGTGTTCCAGGTGCTTTTATGAGCCTCTTAAACATTGGTTTTTTAAGCGAGGCCATTAACGAAAAAAATATTTCAGAACCGGCTGAAATATTTAACTACGTTAGAAACAGGCTTATATCCAGCATCAGCAAAGAAGGGCAAAAAGATGGTTTTGACGGCATATTGCTCTGTATAAATACATCAAACACTAAAGTAACGTACGCTGCTGCTAATAATTCTCCAGTTTTGGTGAGAAAAAATGAATTGATTTCGCTCGAAAAAGATAGAATGCCTGTTGGTAAAGGTGAAAAAAATGTTAGTTTCAGAAATTTTGAAGTTGATGTTCAAAAAAATGATATACTTTATCTTTATACCGACGGCTACGCCGATCAATTTGGTGGCCCCAAAGGAAAAAAGTTTAAATACAAAGAGTTAAATACCCTTCTGCTCAGTCTTTCGTCCGGCAAATTTTCGGAACAGCCCGATACTCTTGTTAGTGTGTTTAATAACTGGAAAGGAAATCTTGAGCAAGTAGACGATGTTTTAGTTATAGGAATTAAACTTTGATTAAAAGAAATAACATAATCTATTATGTACTTTTAATATTCTGTTTCAACGTACAATACGCCATCTCACAGGAGCATCCCATAAAGTACTTTAATTTAAGAGAAGGATTGCCCCACAGCATGGTTCCCGATTTTTTTCAGGACAGTAAAGGAAATCTTTGGATTCCTACTTACGGCGGCGGAATTTCAAAATACAACGGTAAAGTTTTTAAAAACTACGGGCTTAATAACGGATTATCCAATTTAGTAACCAGAACTATAGCTGAGTATAAAAACGATGATATTCTCATCGGAACTATAGGAAGTGGTTTGTTTTGTTTAAAAAATGATACAATAATCCCCTTACTTAAAAAACTTTCTGCCAAAGAAATATTTTGTTTGCGTGTGGATGAAAATTATACTATATGGGCAGGAACGGAAATAGGGCTCATAAAAATAAATCCCGACTCAACAATCGAAAATATTTCCTTAAAGTATAATCTTCCCGAATTTGCCGTAACCTTTATGAATAGAGACCATAGCGGAAATATTTGGTTTGGTTACGATACCGAATACGGCCTCCACAAATTTAACGGAAAAGAAATATTATCATTTGATGCCAAAAACGGACTTACTAATGAGCGAATTTTAAGCGTTTTCCAGGACTCTGATGATAATTCATGGATTGGAGCACACGATGGAGTATATTACATTCCTAAAAATGGAAAATCGGCTAAAAAAATAGAAATACAGGGAATTCCAAATTATTATGTATTCAACTTCATTGAACCAAGAAAAGGCCTGTTATTATTTGGTTCTAATAACAATGGACTTTTTCTAATGGATACAAAAAAACAGCAAGTCATTAATAATATTCATATAAAACAAGGTTTAAAATCTTCTATTGTTTTTCGCGTATTTAATGATAAAGAAAACAATATATGGATATCAAACTGGGGAGAAGGAATTGCTTTACTGCCTTTTAATGGGTTATCGAGATATACAGAAAAATGGGGTATAGAAAACAGATTGGTTTACAGCTTGAAAAACATTGATAATAATTTGGTAGCTGTTTCCGTATCCGGAATTTACTATTACAGAAACGGCACATTTGTAAAGGAGTTTAAAAATCTTCCTGAGGGTATTACCGATATCATCAAATTCAGAGACGAGTATTTGGCCACAGACGGAAAATTTATTTATATCATTAAGAATGGTTCTGTGAAAAAAATTACCGAAAAAAACATATTGGGAGTAAGAGGATTTGTACTAACAAATAATAATACGGTATATTTAACGGGCTGGGGATGTGGTATTATTGAATATGATGGAAAAAAATTTAATACTCTTACTGATACTACCGTTTCCAGATACAAATATTTCTATTCTTGCTTTAAAGATTCTAAACAAAATTTATGGTTTGCCAGTCATGATGCAGGCTTGCTTGGTTTGGTAGACGGTAAATGGCTCAATTTTTCTACGGATAAAGGACTTCCATCTAAAATTGTTACCGCCATTACCGAAGACAAAAATGGAAATATTATTGTGGGCACAAACGGAGGTGGTATTGCTGTTATCAGGCATAACAAGGTAAAAGTAATAAATTCGTTAAACGGACTTCCCTCCAACGTGGTAAACTCCGTATTGGTAGATAGTGATAATAATTTATGGGCAGGATTACAGGGCGGCATCGTAAAAATAAAATTATCCAATAACCATATAGAAATTTTTTCTTCGGAAACCGGGTTTGATGGTGATTGTCTTAATTCCAGTATTATTGAGTTTAATAAAGACATATGGATTGGTACCAATAATTACCTGTGGAAGTACAGTAAAAATGAAATTATTCCGAAGCAAAAAAACCTTTCGGTTATTATTAATCAAATATTAGTAAATGATTTACTTGTTGATAATCCAACCAATCTTCATTACAGGCAAAACAAACTTCATTTTGAATTTTATGCCCCTCAACTGTTCGATGGGAAAAACGTTAAATATAGTTACAGATTGTTAGGGGCCGATAGCCTATACAGCAAGCCCTCTTTCGTAGATGAAGTAACATTTTATGAACTTCCACCCGGAAAATATACCTTTGAAGTAAAGGCAATACTAAATAAAGAAGAATCTAAGTCCCCTACCCGATTTTATTTTACCATTCATCCTCCATTCTACAAAACATGGTGGTTTTTAACCCTTTGTGTATTAACCGGAATAGTTTTTATACGATATTACATTATTTTCAGAGAGAGAAAACTGAAAAAGAAACAAATTGAGCTGGAAAATATTGTGAGCGAAAGAACACAGGAAATAACAAAGCAAAAACACCTTATTGAAGAAAAGCAGAAAGAAATTTTAGACTCTATACAATATGCCAAGCGTATTCAATTAACCTTACTGGCACACGAAGAAACATTGAATACTTTCCTAAACTCTTCTACCAATACCCAAACTTTTGCTAAAAATTATTTTGTTCTTTTCAAACCAAAAGATATTGTAAGTGGAGATTTTTACTGGGCTACACATACCCATGTAAATAACAGGGAGTGTTTTTATATTGCCGTGTGTGATAGCACCGGCCACGGTGTGCCCGGAGCTTTTATGAGTTTGCTGAACATTAGTTTTTTGAACGAAGCCATTAATGAGAAAAAAATTGAGAAACCCTCTAAAATATTTGATTACGTTCGCAACAGATTGGAATTAAGTATATCAAAAGAGGGTGCTCAAGATGGGATGGATGGTATTTTGCTTAAAATTTCAAAGGGAGAAAATGGGATTGCCTGTGAGTATGCAGCTGCTAATAATAGTCCCGTACTCATAAGAAACAAAGAAATAATTGCGTTGGAATACGACAAAATGCCTATTGGTAAAGGACTAAAAAATCAACCCTTCAGCAACCATAAATTAAATATCATGCCCGGTGATGAAATATATCTATATACGGATGGCTACGCCGATCAGTTTGGAGGACCAAAAGGGAAAAAATTTATGTACAAACAATTAAACTCTTTGCTGCTCGAAATTTCTCATTTAAACGAACATGACAAAAAGGCTATTTTAGAAAAAAAATTCTCCGATTGGAAAGGTAGTTTAGAGCAGGTAGATGACGTTTGTTTGGCCGGAATATTCTTTTAAAATACCAAAATAAAAAATCATAAATCAGCCACTCTTAATTCTTCTTTTTTTCTAACTCCCTTATCTGTAGCCTCTATGCTTATGCACTCCACGCTGTTGTCGTGTTCAAAAAAAAGTAACCAGTTATTTTTGGCTGCTTCAGATAAAATACTCGTTTTTTCTTTTAATGTTTGTAAAGGCCTTACATCGTATGCCATTACGTAAGGTATGGGTAAGTGTGCCGCACTCGGAATTAGGTCGGCCATAAATATCAGAGTTTGATTTTTGTACTTTAGCCGGGGAAGCATCATAGCCTCGGTATGACCATTTACTTCAATAAAATCTAAGCCGGTTAAAATGGAAGTTGTTTCTGTAATAAAGTTTAACCTTCCGCTTTCTTGAATGGGCACTATGTTTTCTTTAAGAAAACTTGCTTTTTCACGCGCGTTAGGATTAATTGCCCAGTTCCAATGCTTTTCGTTTACATGGTAGGTTGCGTTTTTAAAGGTGGGCTCAAATCCACTTCTGCTCGAGTTATACCGAATGCTTCCCCCGCAGTGGTCAAAATGCAAATGCGTAAGAACAACATCAGTAACATCATCAAAACTAAAACCATATTTGGCTATTGACTTTTCCAAAGAGTCGTCTCCGTTTAAGTAATAATAACCAAAAAATTTTGCATCCTGCTTATCGCCCATGCCATTGTCTACCAATATCAGCTTGTTGCCATCTTCAATTAACCAACAGCGCATGGCCCAGTTGCACATATTGTTTTCGTCTGCCGGATTAAGTCTGTTCCAGATACTTTTGGGAACAACGCCAAACATGGCGCCGCCGTCCAGTTTAAAATATCCTGCATTTACCGAATATAGTTTCATAAAATCACAGTTCTTCTAATAATTCTTCAACCATGTTGTTATAGGCATACTCAAACTCCTGAGATAATCTGTCCAAGCCCTCAAATATAAAGTATCTGCGAGAGCCCTCAAAAGGAGCCTCCATGATAACAGAATTTATTTCTCGTGTTATATAAAATTCTTTTTTTACATCACCGGCCGTGTTTATCAGCTTACATTCAAGGTTAATGGCGCCTCTTGGAGCATAAAAACCGCTTTCTGTGATAGCAAAGGTAGGATTGTAATAATAACTTCCGGGTACTACAATAAAGTGGCTCACGTACCTGTGTGAAATATGGTTAGGAAGTGAAGTAAATTTTATTTGCAGGGTTAGCCCTTCGAGTTTAAGTTTATAATATTCCTGATTAAGTTGTTTGTCTAATTTTCTGGCAAAATCCTTGGTAATAATTTTTGGGTTTATCTTACATTCTATTTGCTCCTTGGAAAAGGTATAGAATATTAACGGTACCGTGAAAAATGATTTATAAGTGCTGGTGCAATATCCATTAACCTGTTTAACTCCCGAATAGGATATTTGAAAATAATCTGATTTAACGGGAGTTAAAGGGGTTCTGTCTTTCTGAGTGTAGTATTGGGTTACCAGCCTGTTCATGCGCGAGGTAGTCATGCATGAACAAAAAATAAACAGTAGACTAATGAAAAAAAGTATTTTAGCGAACTGTTTAATCATATTAAAAAGGCTGCCGTTTTTAATGGCAGCCCAATCTTTTAACAGCCAATAGTATTTTTTAAGCCACCTTTTCTCCTTTCAGAACTCTGGCCATGGTTTTGCCAATTTCGGCAGGACTCTCACATACGGTAATTCCACACTCCTGCATAATTTTCATTTTAGCCTGAGCAGTGTCTTCTGCCCCTCCAACAATGGCTCCGGCATGTCCCATGGTGCGTCCTTTTGGCGCGGTTTGTCCGGCTATAAATCCAACAACAGGCTTTTTGTTTCCATTAGCCTTTATCCAACGTGCCGCATCGGCTTCGTAGCTTCCTCCAATTTCTCCAATCATTACAATGGCTTCGGTATCGGGGTCGTTCATTAATAACTCCACTGCATCTTTTGTTGGAGTACCTATAATGGGGTCTCCTCCTATCCCTATAGCTGTGCTAACACCCAATCCGGCTTTGGCTATTTGGTCGGCCGCTTCGTATGTAAGAGTACCGCTTTTAGAAACGATTCCAACTTTTCCTTTTTTGAAAACAAAACCGGGCATAATTCCAACCTTTGCTTCTCCGGCGCTAATAACACCCGGACAATTTGGCCCGATTAATCGGCAGTTTTTATTTTTAATATATTCCTTAGCTAAAATCATATCTTTCACAGGTATTCCCTCCGTAATGCAAACGATAATTTTTATGCCGGCATCGGCAGCTTCCATAATGGCATCTGCGGCAAAGGCTGCCGGAACAAAAATAATGGAAACATCGGCACCGGTTTTGTTTACCGCTTCTGATACGGTATTAAAAACCGGACGGTCCAAATGGCTTGAGCCTCCTTTTCCGGGGGTAACTCCTCCCACCACATTGGTTCCATATTCAATCATTTGAGTGGCGTGGAAAGTTCCTTCCCCACCTGTAAAACCTTGTACAATTACTTTAGAGTTTTTATTTACCAGAACTGCCATATCTATAACAAATTAGGTTACGAATATATTTAAAAAAAATGAGTCAAAATGGAGCTTGATGTTAATTATTATCCCCTCCAAAATAAGTTTCCTCTATAATGTCGGCATTGTAGGCAACATCATAAATTACTTCATTCAATATTTCCTCATTAGTGAGCCACAAAGGCTGAACTGCCTGAACAATAACACTCTCGCAGGGTGTTCCGTCGGCGCGTTTATCGGTGGTAATAGTTACCTGCGAAAAGGTTCCGTATCCACCTTCTTTTAAGAGCTTATAATGGTTTAAGTTTGGATTGTATTCTCCGCAACGGCTGTTCATGTAAACAACGTCTTTTCCAAAATGCCTGCCTTGTATTATCCATGCCCATACAAACTGATAACGAAAACTCCCGTCCTTCATTTTTATGGCAACATCTATTCTGTATACTCCCGGACTCACTTCATCTAATTTGTAATTCCAGCGATTTGCAATATTGGTTACTGCTGTTTTTAAATCAAAAGTTGATTGCATAAATGTATATTTTAGTGAGCTAAATATAGCACATATTCGATACTAACACACGCATTTTAATTAAAAAAAGTTTACCTCCTTCACGTATGTTAATTTTACTTATCTTTATAGTTTTAGCGACGCTATGGAATATAATACCCAATTGGAAAAACTGGTTATACCCGAATATGGAAGAAATATTCAAAACATGATTGAATATTGTGTAGGAATTGAAGATAGGGAAGAAAGAAATTTATGCGCAAGAGCCATTATTCAAGTAATGGGCCAATTAAATCCTCATTTGAGGGATATTGCCGATTATAACCACAAACTTTGGGACCACTTGTTCATAATTTCTCGTTTTAAGCTGGATGTAGACAGCCCCTACCCTAAACCAAGTCCCGAGTCATTTAACGATAAACCGGAAAAAATTAATTATCCGAGTGGTAAAATCAGATATAAGCATTACGGAAAAACCATCGAGGAGATAATTAAAAAAGCAAAAAATTATGAAGAGGGGCCGGAAAGAGTAGAACTTACCAGACAAATAGCCAATCACCTAAAAAAATCATACCTCAACTGGAACAAAGATTCAATTACAGACGATGTGGTTCTCAAGAACCTGAAGGAACTATCGGAAGGATCCCTGGTAATGGACGAAAATACGGTGCTCAGCTCTCATCAGGAGCTTCGCGGGCCTAAAAAGCATTTTCACAAGCATAAAAATAAAGGGCATCACAAACACAAAAACAACAACAACAATCGTAAATACTAGACATTCTCTTTATGGCGCTTTTTGAAGTACATGGCGGTTATAAGTTAAAAGGCGATATTATCCCGCAGGGAGCTAAAAACGAAGCACTTCAGGTAATTTGTGCGGTTTTACTGACCAAAGAAAAGGTAACCATCAGCAACGTTCCCGATATTGTTGATATTAACAAACTGATAGAACTCCTCAAAGATTTGGGAGTAAAAGTCGAAAAAAGCGGGCACGAAGAGTATACTTTTCAGGCAGATAATGTAAACATTGATTACTTGGTTTCTCCGGAATTCAGAAAAAAAGGAGGCAGTTTACGAGGCAGCATGATGATTGTTGGCCCTATGCTTACCCGCTTTGGAAAAGCCTACATGCCAAAACCCGGCGGAGATAAAATAGGCCGAAGAAGAGTAGACACCCATTTTTTAGGTTTTGAAGCGCTCGGCGCAAAATTTAATTACGACAGCGAGAACGAACTTTTTGAGGTAGAAGGCAAAAACCTCAAAGGAACATATATGTTGCTGGACGAGGCATCGGTTACCGGAACTGCCAATATTATTATGGCCGCCTCTCTTGCCGAGGGTACTACTACTATATACAATGCCGCCTGCGAACCATATATACAGCAACTCTGCAAAATGCTTAATCGAATGGGGGCTAAAATTTCCGGAATAGGTTCCAATTTACTCACTATAGAGGGTGTAAGTGAACTAAAGGGTACCACGCATCGCCTGCTGCCCGACATGATTGAAATTGGCTCCTTTATTGGAATGGCAGCTATTACGCAATCGGAAATAACCATTAAAAATGTGAGTTATGAAAATTTGGGTATTATTCCCTCTATTTTTTCGCGCCTGGGTATTCAAATGGAACGTAAAAATGATGATATCTACATCCCTTCTCAGGAGCATTACGAAATAGACTCTTTTATAGACGGCTCCATACTCACCATTAGCGACGCCATTTGGCCAGGTTTTACCCCTGATTTAATAAGCATAGCCTTGGTTACCGCCGTGCAAGCCAGGGGTAACGTACTTATTCATCAAAAAATGTTTGAAAGCCGCCTGTTTTTTGTAGATAAACTTATTGATATGGGCGCTAAAATAATTCTTTGCGACCCCCACAGAGCCAATGTAATGGGGCTAGACAGAAAGGTGCAGCTTCGCGGAATTCAGATGGCAAGCCCCGATATCAGAGCCGGTGTTGCGCTGCTTATAGCCGCCATGAGCGCTAAAGGCAAGAGCATTATTTTTAATATTAACCAAATAGACAGAGGCTACCAGCATATTGATAAACGCTTAAACGCTATTGGCGCTCATATAATACGGAGAGAAACTTGATTAAATCCACCC
Source organism: uncultured Akkermansia sp. (assembly GCA_964585565.1). Classification (GTDB taxonomy): domain Bacteria; phylum Bacteroidota; class Bacteroidia; order B-17B0; family Aurantibacillaceae; genus Aurantibacillus. The sequence continues at coordinate 731,656 of CAZPEC010000001.1, forward strand.
TTCCATATTGCCTGGTTTTGTTGTGGCTTTTCGGATGCAAACCGCAAAAAAACAACATGAAAACAGCAGAGCAAAAAGCAATAGAGCAAGCACCGGAAGCAAAACAACAACCTAGCAAAGAACCTGTTGGTCTTAACTTGGGGAATAAGGCTCCTGAAATAGAAGGACTTAACCCGGCAGACTCACTCATAAGATTAAGTTCCCTAAAAGGAAAATTGGTTTTAATTGATTTTTGGGCCAGTTGGTGTGCGCCTTGTCGAATGGAAAATCCAAATCTTGTTAAAAATCACGAAGAATTTAAAGATAAAAAGTTTAAAAACGGAAACGGGTTCACCGTTTTGGGCGTATCACTGGATGAAAACAAAAAGTCGTGGCTTGCTGCCATAAAAAAGGATAACCTGATGTGGCCTTGGCACATTAGCGACCTGAAAGGATGGAACAGTAAACATGCCCTTATGTATAATATCACGGGAATACCCTATAACTATCTGTTGGATGAGAATGGCATTATTATTGCAAAAAATTTACGTAAGGAAGAACTATCTCAAAAGTTAACGCAACTGCTTGCACAAGAATGAACAAAAAAAGTTACATAGTTTTATTTTTTTTGCTTAACCTCTCTGTTCATGCACAGCTAAAAGTAGGAGATCAGGCGCCTAATTTCCTGCTTACCATGCAAAACGGTATGCAAGGTTTTACCATGCCCTACATGAACCGCATAGTGCTGGTGCATTTTTGGAGCACTTCCGTTTTAAAATCAAAGCAACACAACCGTGCACTGGATAGGATGACTGCGCGCTACAAAAATGCGGTTTATAAAAAAGCAGAAGGTTTTGTGGCTGTTTCCGTCGCTGTTCAGAGCGACAAAAACGCCTGGCTCGAAAACATCAAACAGGATAGTATCCAGCACATGGTTAATGGCATTGCTACCAGAGCTTATAACGATGACATCTGTAAAAAATTTGGAGTCAACTCCCTACCCGCTGATTTTTTGATTGATGAAAACGGAATTATCATTGCCATTAATCCAAAATACGCCCTGGTTGAAGAACTGCTCGACGAGAGAAAAAACTACCAACCCGTGCAAAAAGATTTAAGCGGCTCTTTGGCAGTATCTTCCAATAGTTCGGAAATGTATAAGCTGGCTCGTATTACGCTTTTTAATGCCTACAACGATTCCATAAGCAGTACCATAACCGATAACAACGGAAAATTTGAATTTAACGATATTAAATTGGGGCAAGATTTGGTATTTAAAGTATTTAATCAGGCAAACATTCTTACTTCCGAGCCGCTTGCACTCTTCAACAATAAAGGAGATCGCATCATGGAATCGGTAACAAAAGACGAAGCCTTTGTGTTTTATATTCCTGCCAATGCCGGACACAAGCTTATAGCAAGCAGTCCTGCCGCCGAAAACAACAGCAAAGTATCCATGCTTAACGTAACAAAACATATCATGTTCAAAAGCGTGGGAAATGATTTAGCCATAACTAATGAGGCAGAAATAAAAAATATCGTTGATATGATGAAGAGAGATCAGGAACTGGAAGTAGAATTTACTTGCCACGCTTCTACCAAACTGGATGCAAAAACTGCTGATGAACTGACTGAAAAACAAGTACAATGCATAAAAAAATATTTTATTGCTAAAGGCATTCCTGCCGGCAGGATAAAAGGTATTTCCAAAGGAAATAAAGAACCGGTAAATAAATGTAAAGCAGGATCGGCCGACTGTTCCGAGGCACAACATCAACTAAACCAACGAGCTGTGTTTGTTATTCGAAAAAACTGACATTTTAGCGCCTTTTTTTGTTTGGCAAAAGATTTGCATTGGTCTGTGTAAGTTACTGAAAGAGAAGTAATAAAACCAGGAACATGGCAACCGACGAGCAAAATAACCAAACAGAAACCAATGCTGAAAATTCACAGGCTGACAATTTAGTGAATGAAACCCAAAAGCATGACGAAAGTGCAGTTGAAAATAAGGATACAGAAAAAACTGCCAATCACGAAGATAATCAAGAAGATCTTAACCAAAAATATAACGAATTGAACGATAAATACCTGCGGCTTTATTCCGAATTTGATAATTACCGAAAAAGAAGCCTGAAAGAAAGAGCCGAGTACCTGAAAACAGCCAACGAAGACGTTTTAAAGGCCATTTTACCGGTAATTGACGATTTTGAAAGAGCCATTAAAGCCAACGAACAAGTGGAGGATATTAAAGCCATTAAAGACGGCGTTCAGCTTATCTATAACAAGCTTTTAAATACCGTTAAACAAAAAGGCTTAGAACCTTTTACCAGTAAAGGAGAGGCATTTGATGCCGATTTAATGGAGGCCATTACTCACATCCCGGCTCCAAATGAGCAAGAGAAAGGAAAAGTAATAGATGAAGTGGAAAAGGGATATAAACTGGGCGATAAAGTAATTCGCTTCGCTAAGGTGGTTGTTGGAAGCTAACTGTTTATTTTATGTCTAAAAGAGATTACTACGAAATATTAGGTGTAAGTAAAGGCGCAAGTGAGGACGAGATAAAAAAGGCCTACCGCAAGTTGGCTATTAAATACCATCCCGACAAAAACCCCAACGATAAAAGCGCTGAAGAAAAATTTAAAGAAGCTGCCGAGGCATACGAAGTACTCAGCAACCCCGAAAAACGACAACGATACGACCAATTCGGACATGCAGGCGTTGGCGGAGCCGCCAGCGGAGGCGGTTTTAGTGGTGGCATGAATATGGAAGATATCTTCAGCCAGTTTGGAGATATTTTTGGAAGCAGTTTTGGTTTTGGAGGCAGTTCGGGCTCCAGAGGCAGAAGAGTAAATAAGGGAAGTAACCTTCGTATAAAAGTGAAGTTAAACCTGAGTGAAATTGCCAACGGCGTAGAAAAAAAGCTCAAGGTAAATAAACTGGTTTCTTGCAATACCTGCAATGGAAGCGGAGCTCGCGGCGGAAGCTACGAAACCTGCCGTATGTGCAACGGTTCCGGAGTGTTTACCCGTATTCAGCAAACCATGCTGGGTGCCATGCAAACCCAAACTACCTGTTCTTCCTGTCATGGCGAAGGGAAGGTAATTAAAGACAAATGCCATACCTGCCACGGCGAGGGAGTAGTTCGAGGAGAAGAAACTATTTCGGTAAAAATACCTGCCGGCGTGGCTGAAGGAATGCAGTTGAATGTTAGTGGAAAAGGAAATGCGGCTGTTAGAGGGGGAATTAACGGCGATTTGCTGGTGCTTATTGAGGAAGAAGAACACCCTCTGTTAAAACGCGAGGGCCAACATCTTGTTTACAACCTGCACATAAGCATGCCCGATGCAGTTCTTGGAACTTCTGTAGATATACCTTTGGTTGAGGGAAAAGCAAAAATAAAAATAGAGCCCGGCACCCAAAGCGGAAAAGTACTTCGCCTTAAAGGCAAGGGGCTGCCCGATGTAAACAGTTATTATAAAGGCGATTTGATGGTAGAAGTAAGCGTGTATACCCCTACTTCACTAAGCACCGAAGAAAGGAAAATGATGGAACAACTCAGAGATTCCAAAAACTTTAAACCCAACCCCGGGAAAAATCAGAAAAGTTTTTTTGAGCGAATGAAAGATTATTTTGAATAGTTCCTTCTATCTCTTAACACATTTTTTAATCCTGCCCAACAGCATTCGCCTATATTTGTGAGAATGCTTGCAAAGAAGATAATAGCTCTTAGTTGTTTTGTTTTTTTATACGGCAAGGCCCAGGATACTATATCGGTATCGTTTAGCAATAAAATAAACGCCGATTCTCTTATTTCGTTTGCCGAAACTCAGCTTGGTAAAAATTACTGTTACGCTACTTCCAATCCCGACAAAGGCTTTGACTGTTCAGGTTTTGTATATTTTGTTTTTAATCATTTTAACATATCAGTACCACGTTCCTCCAAAGAATATAAAAATTTTGGTAAGCAAATCCCAATAGATTCCGCCAGGAGAGGAGATGTTATTGTATTCACCGGAACAAACGCTCGCTATCGCTCTCCCGGACATGTGGGAATTATTAGTGATAACAATGGCGGTAACCCCCGTTTTATTCATAGCTCGTCCGGAAAAAAAAGAGGCGTTATTTATTCCGATTTTAATGAATCGCCTTATTACAAAAAGCGTTTTATAAAAATTGTGCGTGTTTATGAATTTGTGAATTAATACCTGTCGTTTTTTTAATTTGCCGTAAGTATATTTAGGCAAGTTTTATGAGCTCTAAAAAAAGAAAAATAATCAAGCGCCTGCTCATCGGCGTCATCCTTGTTCCTCTTTTGCTTATCTCCGCTTTAATAGCTATTTTATACGCTAAGCAAGATTCCATTGTTCAGGAACTTATCAGCACCTTGAATAAAGATTTTAAGGGAGAAGTAGTTATCGAGGATAGTCACATCTCCCCTTTTGCTAATTTCCCCTACATATCTATTGATCTGGACCATTTAAAACTTTATGAAGATAAAAGCCGTAAAGGAAAACCTATTTTAGATGTAAATGACTTGTATGTAGGTTTTGACTTGATAACGCTTTTAAGCGGAAAAATGGATATAAACCTCATTAAAATAAAAAACGGAAAAATTCATATCATACAAGATAAAAACGGAGAATTTAATATACTGAAAGCTTTTGCAAGCGATGCGCCCGTTGAGAACGCCGAAGAGGAGTTTCACTTAAATCTGAAATCTATACAACTGGAAAATGTAGATATTACTAAGGTAAACATGGAAAACCTAATTACCATAGAGCTCTTTATCAACAAAATAAAATCTAAGTTTAAAACATCTCCCGAACATTTAATGGCCTCTCTTGATTCCAAATTTGTTATCAATGTTATTAAAGATAAGGACACCACTTTTTTTAAGCACAAGCATGTTGTGCTGAAAACCAAGCTTGATTTTTTAAAGAAAGAAGAGAAACTTATAATCACCCCTTCTGATTTTGATTTGGAGCATGCACAGTTTGATTTTGAGGGAAGCATTGATCTGAAAAATAACACCTACTTAGATTTAAAAATTAAAGGCCACAAACCCAGTTTTGATATTTTTTACGCTGTGGCGCCGGAAGAGTTAATTCCGGTTTTAAATAAATACAATAACAAAGGAAAAATATACTTTGATGCCGAGTTAAAAGGTAGCATTGCCGATGGAAAAATTCCGAAAATAAACGTAAACTTTGCCTGCGAAAACGCCTTTTTGCACAACACCGAAACCAATAAAAAATTGGATGAACTTAATTTTAAAGCCTTTTTTACCACCGGCGATTCTTCTAAACTCGAAACCATGGAGTTTAGGCTTACGGATTTCAGTTCCAAGCCCGAAGCCGGAAATTTTAGCGGGCATTTACTGGTGAAAAATTTTGCTTCGCCCCAAATTGATACCAAAATAATTTCCGATTTTGATTTGGAATTTCTTTCCAAATTTTTGGGCGCTAAAGACCTTCAAAACCTAAAAGGAAAAGTAAAACTTACCATGAATTTTAGAGATATTATTGATCTTAACAATCCCGAAAAAGCCATAGAAAAACTCAACGAGTCATACTACACAGAACTTCAGGTTACCAACCTGAGTTTTAAATCCAAAAGCTACCATTTACTAATTGAAAAACTTAATATTAGCGCTGTAATGGAAGGACACGAAGCCTCCATTAAAAATTTTAATTTAGTTATCGGAAAATCCGACCTCTCCATAAACGGAAGTATTAGCGATTTACCCGCCATTATCCATCATACCAAAGATCCCGTAAAAGCCATACTTAACATCAAATCAAATTACCTTGATATACAGGAACTCACAGCTGACCCCACTAAGAAAAAGCATGGGGTGGACGAACAAATCAGCAATCTGAGTATGAAATTTACTTTTAAAAGTTCAGCCAGGGCTTTTACCGAATCGCCTAACTTACCGGTGGGCGAGTTTTTTATTGATGATATGTATGCTAAAATGAAACATTACCCGCATACGCTGCACGATTTTCATGCCGATGTGTTTATTGATTCTACCGATTTCAGAGTAATTGATTTTACCGGTATGATTGACAAGAGTGATTTTCATTTTAACGGGCGCTTAAAAAACTATAACCTCTGGTTTATGGATGTTTCCAAAGGCGATACCAAAATGGAATTTGACCTTACCTCAAAATTATTAAAACTGGAAGATGTTTTTGCTTACAAAGGGGAAAATTATGTGCCCGAAGACTATCGCCATGAAGAGCTTCGCGAACTCAAACTGCATGGCCATACCGATTTACACTTCAATAAAAAACTACAATCTATTGACCTCTATTTAGATCAATTTTCAACCAAGATGAAAATGCATCAATACAAATTCGAAAAATTTAAAGGACGTGTGCATTACGAAGACGAACACCTGATGGTACAGGATTTTTCCGGTAAATTGGGAAAAAGTGTTTTTGAAATAGATTTGAATTATTATTTAGGAAAAGATAAAGCGATTAAAAAACGCGATAACCACTTCGGAATTAATGCAGCTCATTTGGATTTTGACGAATTGTTTGCTTTTAATCCGGCTCCCACTACAAAAAGCGTTACTCCGCAAGACCATGAAAAAGGATTTAATATTTACGAGCTTCCTTTTACCGATATGACCTTTGATTTAAATATCGGACATCTGAATTATCATCGTTACCTTATCCATAATATAAAAGGAAAGTTAAGGAGTACCGAAAATCATTATTTATACGTAGATACCCTATCTTTTATTGCTGCCGATGGTAAGTTTAATATGCGCGGATATTTTAACGGTTCCAATAAAGACAAAATTTACTTTAGCCCTGTTTTAAAAATGGAAAAAGTTGATTTAGACAAACTATTTTTAAAATTTGAAAACTTTGGTCAGGACCACATGGTTTCCGAAAATGTACACGGAAAACTCAGTGGTAAAATTACCGGAAAAGTACGCATGCACCGCGATATGGTTCCGATAATAGATGATTCGGAACTGCACATGGATATTGAGGTTACGGAAGGAAAATTGGAAAAATATGCTCCCTTAACTGCGTTAGCCGATTATTTTAAAGATAAAAATGTTGCCAAAGTTTTATTTGACACTCTGCGAAACCATATTGATATGAATAAAGGAACCATGTCGTTCCCATTAATGACCATTAACTCATCTTTGGGTTTTATTGAAGTATCAGGCAAACAGGATATGAATTTTAACATGGAATACTTTATAAAAGTACCCATGAAACTGGTTACCGGGGTGGCTCGTCAAAAATTATTCGGTGGCGGAAAGGAAGCAGAGATTGACCCCGAGCAAGAAGACGAAATACAGTATAAAGACCCCTCCAAAAAAATACGCTATGTGAATTTAAAACTAAGCGGTAACTCGGAGAACTATAAAATAAATTTGGTAAAGGATAAAGAGATAAGAAAAGCTCAGTAGAAATTATTTTTGTGAATACCCTTGCAATAAAGCTAAAGCTTTTTGTTTTACTTCTTTATCTATTTCCAGTTCCGGAGCATGATGTGGTTTTTTGCGTGCATCAATAATCAGCGGCCCTGCACAACCCCAGTGTTTATTTTTTACAAACTCCCCTACTCCGTATACATCATGCGAGGGGTTGCTGCGTGTGTAGCTTATCCATAAATAATCACGTAATACATTGTTTCCAAAAATAAATTCATCGTGCAAAACTATCTGTGCCACATTTTTTAATTCACCACAGGAAAGAGAAAATTCAGTAATTTCTTTTTGTGCATTTTCTGCAGTACTGTATTTTTTAAAGGGAAGCATAATTATGCCGGGTAATATTAACTTGCCGTTTTTTAATGTTTCGGGAAGTTCTTTGCATAATTCTCTTTTTTTATCGCCGTAGGAAGCTAAAACCAGCTTACTACCCTCATTTAATCCTTCGCCGCTATAGTCCAGTGTATCTATGCTGGTTTTGGTATAAAAATGCAGGTCGCGTAAAAAATCTATGCGTTCAAAAAAATGAATCAGAAAATTTGGAATATCGTGTGCATTCAGTTTATTTTTTTCATCGCCGCTTATAAATAAATATTTTGCCAGGCTTAATTGCCCAGTTCCCAAAATGCGGTTGGCCTGAGTAAGCAACTCGGCAGGACGTTTGTCTTTTAAATAAGGTGTGTACCTTTCGCTGCCTACTGCCAGCAATAATGGATGAACACCGGCGGCATCTACCGCATGCACTTCTTTTACACCGGGTATTTCTTTACTAATGGCACTACCGGTTATTTCATGAATAAGGGCTCCAAAGGCGGTATCTTCCTGTGGTGGTCTTCCAACAATGGTAAATGGCCAAATGGCATTTTTTTGGGCATACACTTTATGTACCCGCATTAGCGGGAAATCATGCTTTAAGCTGTAGTAGCCCAGGTGGTCGCCAAAGGGACCTTCGGGCTTATTTTCTCCGGGGTATACCTCTCCGGTAATTACAAAATCGGCATCCAAAGAAATACAATACCCATCAACGTAAGCATAGCGGAAACGCCTTCCGTTAAGGGCTCCGGCAAAGGTAAGTTCGCTAATTCCTTCCGGAAGGGGCATTACCGCCGCCAGTGTATGAGAAGGAGGACCTCCCACAAAAATACTCACCTTTAGGGGTTTACCGGCCCGGTTACTTTTTGTTTGATGCACGCCAATGCCCCGATGAAGTTGGTAATGCAAGCCAATTTCTTTATTTAAAACATAATCATTCCCGTTTAACTGAATACGATACATACCCAGATTGGAATTCATTACACCGGGTTTCTCAATATCCTCGCTGTACACCTGTGGTAAGGTAATAAATGCCCCCCCGTCTTTTGGCCAATGCTTAATAAGCGGTAAATCTTCAATTTTAATTTCTTCAAAACCTGCGGACGAGAAATTTCCTTTTTTTGGTAAGGCTTTATAAGCGGCCAGTGCTGTTGAAAAATAAGAAAAAGGTTTTTTAAGAGCTTCCAGCGGGTTATTTCTGAGCTTTATGAGTTCTTGTACAAGTGGAAGTTCTTCACGAAAAACAAACTTACTTCGGTTAATATCACCAAATAAATTACTAAGGGCTCTATAACGGCTTCCCTTTACTCGCTCAAATAAAAGTGCTTTTCCCTTTGCTTCGTGCACAAGCAAGTGAATGGCCGCCATTTCCAGGTTGGGGTCAACTTCTTCTTTTATTCGAATCAGTTGACCGTTTTTTTCTAAATCGATTACACAGTCTTCGAGCGTTTTGTATCCCATAATTACGGAAACAAAACTACGGCTTTAAAGTTTTAGCTGAGCACTTGTTTTGAGTTTTTTTGTATGAAAACCCTGCCTTATTTTATCGCAGATAAAGCATTTCGCGGTATTTAGGCAGGGGCCACAATCCATCGTCTACCACATACTCCAGTTTATCCACATGGTAGCGAATCTCGTCAAAATAAGGTTTTACTTTTTCGCAATAAGCAAAAGCTTGTTTTTTTACATCGGGCAGGTTGTTGGCTTTTTTCCTTTCTTCGCGCATATCATCGGCCATTTTTTTAATGGTGGCTATGCGTTCGCCTATTTCTTTTACCAAATTAATCTGTGTTTGCGCTGATTTTTTAAAGTCGGCATCGCCCAATATTTCTTTTAAGCCTTTTACGTTGTCTACCAAAATTTTTTGATAGTTGATAGCTGCCGGCAATATTTGGTTATTAACCATATCGGCTATGATGCGGCTTTCTATCTGTATTTTTTTGGTATAGGTTTCCAGATAAATATCGTAGCGGGCTTCCTGCTCACGATGATTCAGTATCCCCAGTTTTTCGAATAGCTGAATAGATTTTTTATTCACATAAGCTTCTAAAGCCTGAGGCGTGTTGGGATTATTACTTAAACCTCTACGCTCAGCCTCCTTTTTCCATTCTTCGCTATAGCCATTTCCTTCAAAGCGTATGGTTTTAGATTCTACAATGTATTTTTTAAGAATTTGGAAGATGGCATCGTCTTTTTCCAGATTCTTTTTAGTCATTAAATCATCTACATCTTGCTTAAATTGGGTAAGTTGTCCGGCCACAATGGCGTTTAAAACAGTCATAGCTCCCGAGCAGTTGGCCGACGAGCCCACGGCCCGGAATTCGAACTTATTTCCTGTAAAAGCAAAAGGAGATGTTCTGTTTCTGTCGGTATTATCCAATAAAATATCCGGTATTTTGCCGATGCTGAGTTTAAGAGCCGTTTTTTCTTCGGGACTTAACTTTTTATCGCCCACACTTTTTTCAATTTCATCAAGCACTGCGTTTAGTTGAGCACCCAAAAATACGCTCATAATGGCCGGGGGCGCTTCGTTGGCTCCCAATCGGTGATCGTTATTGGCGGTGGCAATGGAAGCTCGAAGCAAATCGGCGTGTTCGTACACTGCTTTAATGGTGTTTACAAAAAAGGTGAGAAACTGCAAATTGGTTTTGGGTGTTTTACCTGGCGAGAGTAAATTTTTTCCGGTGTTGGTAGCCAGGCTCCAGTTATTATGCTTGCCGCTTCCGTTTACGCCGGCATAGGGTTTTTCATGCAGCAGCACCCTGAAGTTATGACGGATAGCTACTTTTTCCATCACATCCATAAGTAATTGGTTATGATCAACGGCAATATTAATTTCTTCAAACACCGGAGCGCATTCAAACTGAGCCGGAGCCACTTCGTTATGGCGGGTACGCACCGGAATACCCAACAAATGCGCCTCGTATTCAAAATCTTTCATAAAAGCGCTCACTCTTTCAGGAATAGACCCCCAGTAGTGATCTTCTAGCTGCTGACCTTTGGCCGGGGCGTGGCCAAAGAGGGTGCGGCCGGTTTGCTGCAAGTCATAACGGATATTGTATAAGGCGGCATCAATTAAAAAATATTCCTGCTCCCAACCCAGGGTACCTATAACTTTGGTAACATTTTTATCGAAATAGCTTTGGCACACTTCGGTGGCTGCTTTATCCAGTGCTGTTAATGACTTTAAGAGAGGAGTTTTGTAGTCGAGGGCCTCTCCGGTATAAGAAACAAAAATGGTAGGTATGCATAGGGTATTTCCCCAAATAAAGGCCGGAGAAGTGGGGTCCCAGGCGGTGTAGCCTCTTGCTTCAAAAGTATTGCGTATGCCCCCGCTTGGAAAGGAGGAAGCGTCGGGCTCTTGTTGTACCAACTGGCTGCCGCTAAAACGCTCAATGGCTCTGCCATTGCCTATGGGCTCAAAAAAACCATCGTGTTTTTCGGCTGTGGTACCGGTAAGCGGTTGAAACCAGTGTGTATAATGTGTAACACCCTTGCTTTGAGCCCAGGCTTTCATGCAGGCTGCCACCTGATCAGCCATTTTTCTATCAATACTACTGCCTTTTTCCATAGCTTCCACTACGCTGTTAAAAGCTTCTTCGCTCAGGTACTCGCGCATGGCATCAATACCAAATACGTTGGCGCCAAAGTATTCAGAAACAGGCTTTTGACTACGGTTGTATTCCATGGGCTGGCGACGAATAACGTCTTGCATGGCCAAAATTCGGCGATTGTTTGTCATTTTAGGGGGGTGTTAGGTTGTTTTTACTATTTTTTTGGCAAAGGTAACTGAAATAATGGGGGTATAATCAAAAATTATTAACTTTTTAATAATAAACAGACTTTTTTTTGGGGGTATACCATCAAAATATGGAAAATTTTTGAAGAGAGTATTATATAAAAGGGATTTGAAAAATACTGTATCTTTAGCGAACAGGAGCAAAAACCACCCCAAGCTAACCAAATATGGCAGATTGGGGCGATAAAATGGCTTCTATAAGGTAGTTATGCGGCAGCTTAAAAGACAACGTAACACAAACAGACAAATGAATAAAATTT
>CAZPEC010000002.1:0-545346 GCA_964585565.1 uncultured Akkermansia sp.
TTGTCGGTATAATGCGTAAAGGATTTCCCATCGTATTTACTGACCCCTCCGCCATCTGTACCGAACCACAGGTTTCCGGATTGGTCTTCTAAGATCGACCAGACGGTATTGTGGCTTAAGCCTTCCTTGTCGGTATAATGCGTAAAGGATTTCCCATCGTATTTACTGACCCCTCCGCCATATGTACCGAACCACAGGTTTCCGGATTGGTCTTCTAAGATCGACAAGATGTAAGAGGAATTCATTCCTTGGTCAACATCGAGATATTGGAGGTTGCAGTTTGCCGCGTCCTTCATCCTTAATGGTAATGCGGGAATTGGTTTGGGCTGTTTGGCAATGAATGGGCTGTCGGTGGCAGGAACTGTTTTTGGTATTGGAAATGTGTCTGTACCGGGGGTGATATTTCTTGGTTTACCCGCAACAACCACCTTGGGATTTCCTGCCGGATGCACATTTAAATTAGTTGCAACAACTTTGGGTTTTCCAACAGGTACTTTTTTGAGTTTGGTTTGGTCAATAGGAATAACCTTTGGTTCGGTCATGCTGTCTTTAGGCACTACGTAGCCATTGGCTTCCACTAATTTTGGTTTAAAAGATGGGAGATTTTGTATTTTGTCCTCATTTTGGCAGCCAAAAAAAATGAGGAGAAAAGATATAAGAACAATTCTGTTCACGATTTAAAAATAAGGATTTTTTAAAATTATCGGCAAGTAAACAAGAACGGTTAGAGGAAACAGGCGTTCTTAAGGAGTCTAATAGCGAATAAGCCAAGCGGAACGGTTTTAATTTGTTATATAAATACCTATGCAATAAGGTCTTTTTCACAATACGTTTTTACTGTTTTATTTCGCACTTTCTTTATACTTGTAAACCTCCAAAAATTACCAAACTTTGGATAAATTTGTATATGAACTATGTTGATACCTACAGCGAAGTAAAAAAACACAAGCCCGAAACTTTAAGAAGTAAAATTCGCAAGTTTGTACTCGATGGGCTATCCTTGTGGGACAACATAAAAGGCATTGAAAAAGAACTTAACATGCCCAAGGTTCAGTTTTTGTATATACACCATGTGTTTAAAGACGAAGAACTTGCTTTGGAAAAGTTATTGAAAAGACTACGTAAAAACCATGAGTTTATATCTTATTCCGAAGGTGTTAACAAAATCTTGGAGGGAAAAATAGACAAACCCTATATTTGCTTTAGTTCGGATGATGGTTTTAAAAACAATGTGAGGGCTGCTGAAATTTTGAGCAGGCACAATGCAAAGGCTTGTTTTTTTATTAATCCCTCTCTTATTGGGAATGTCTCGTATCATGATATCGAAAAACATTGCAGGGTCCGCTTAGATTTTCCTCCCGTAGAATTTTTAAATTGGGATGAGGTGGAAAAAATCCAACGTATGGGCCACGAATTCGGCTCCCATACCATGGAACACATGAACGTAGCGAATGCCGAAAAACAGGTGTTTCAGGAGGATTGTGAGAAAACGTATGAGATTTTAAAAAAGCATTGCGGAGAGGCAAAACACTTCGCTTTTCCCTATGGCCGATTTTTTCATTTTAACCAAACAGCGTATGAAACAGTGTTTAATACCGGTTTTGTTTCCTGCGCCACCGCAGAGCGGGGCTGTCATGTTAACCACGGCAAAGCTCTTTCTTATAAAGAATTGTATATACGAAGAGACCATGTGATTTTAGATTGGAACATAGACCATGTTTTTCACTTCCTTGCCAACAACGCTAAAAGGGCATCAACCAATAATAACCTGTTTGCCGGCGCGTAAATGATGAAAGTGATTATACTAACCGGTTCCCGCTACGGCACGGCAGCACATCATTTGCCTTGCTTATTGCAAAGCGGCACCTGTGAAATCTCGATGGTTGTGCTTAGTGAGGAAATTATTCTCAATAAAAGAAAATACTATAAAAACAAAATCCTAAAAACAATAAGAATAGGCCTGTTAGGAGCTATGAACGGAATCAGAATAAGAAAGTGGTTTCATCAAGACCTAGGCAAATACATAAACGTAACGGAGCTGGAAACGTTGTGCCGAAAAAACCAAATTCCGTTTTTTACAACGCCAAATATTAATTCCGATTATACTATTGAATTATTTAAGAAAGCCAATGCCGATTTGGGCCTGAGCCTGGGAAACAGTTATATTGCTCAAAAAGTATTCAGCATACCTAAATATGGAATGATAAACATTCACCACGAAATATTGCCTCATTACCAAAATGCCCAAAGCGTTATATGGCAGTTATACAACATGTCTTCCAACACGGGTTATACCATTCATAAAATTAACCGGCACATAGATGCGGGAGAGATAATGATGCAAGAAACCATTCCTGTTTCTTTTGAGGAATCACTAAGACAAACGGTTGCCAAAACTACCGCTTTGCTTTTGGAAGCATCGGCTGAAGGGTTGGTAAAACTGCTCAAGGATTTTGATAATTTGTATGAAAACGCCAAGCCACAAGGTGCCGGAAAAAGCTATACAACGCCCTCCATTTGGCAGTTTATCAAGATTCTTATAAATTATAAAAAGTTAAAAAAGCGCGAGGCTTCAAAAAACCTTAATAAGCCGCAGCATTAACTCGTCTGTTTTTTATTGGTTTGGTTTGCAAAGACTCGGGTTTTTCAAAAATATAAACACATACTATTTCTGCATCAAGCCGTTGTTCCTCAAACAATAAACCTCTTGCAAAACCAAAGGCGGTAATGTAGTTTTGTTTACTTGCTTCTCTTCTCATTCATTATAGCTATAAGTAAATAAAAAACTTATGAAACAGTTTCAGATTTTTGCGGTTATATCCATGATTTTTGCAGGGTTAACTTCCGTTATTGCCAAAGCAGGACTTAAAAATGTAAGCGGAGATACAGGTTTAGCCGTTAGAACCAGTTTTGTTTTTATTCTTATTTGGTTAAATGTTTTTGTTTTTAATCATTCGAAGGATTTTGCAAATCTCACAAAAAAAGACGTGTTTCTCTTAGCTTGTTCGGGCTTAACAACAACACTCTCCTGGATATTTTATTATAAAGCGATTAAAATCGGCAACGTATCCGAAGTTGCATTAATAGATAAAGCCAGTATTTTAATTACCTTGTTGCTCGCCATATTGTTTTTAAACGAACAGTTTACCTGGAAAATTGCTCTTGGCGGAACTTTAATTTTAAGCGGCCTGCTGGTGCTTAGCATAAAGTAATTTTTTACTGCTCTGTGCTAAATTCTCACTATTTTTTTATTACGTGGGGTTACCTGGATAGTGTGAAAAAAGTTTTCCTCAAACAAAAACAATAGCTAAAATAAGGTATTGCCAAAAACCTTGTAAAAACGCATCTTTGCAAAATGCCCAAGCTGCTTTCAGAAATAACTCCCGGAGAAAGAGTAAAAATAAGAGAGCTTATGGATAGTCCTTACAAAGCTCGCCTGATAGAAATGGGCTGCTATCCCGGAGAAGAAGTAGAACTTTCAAAAATTGCGCCGCTGGGCTGCCCCATGGCGGTTTATGTTTCGGGCTACGAATTAAGTTTGCGAAAAAAAGAAGCTGAAAGCGTTTGGGTAGAGGCGTTAAACTGATATGGCCGAATTAAAGTCCCGTATACACATTGCTTTGCTCGGAAATCCCAATTCCGGAAAATCAACCCTATTTAACGCGTTAACGGGCCTTAATCAAAAAACCGGAAATTATGCCGGTGTTACCGTAGACAAACTAAGCGGAAAGTTTAAAATTGAGAGCAATGAAAAAACGTATAATGTCCGTATAACCGACTTGCCCGGAATTTACAGCCTGTTTGCCTCTTCATTAGATGAACAGGTGGCCGTAAAAGCTATTTTTTCTGAAACCGAAAAGCCTGATTTGGCTATTGTGGTAGCCGATGCCACTAACCTAAAACGCAACCTGCTGCTGGCCACTCAAGTAATTGATTTAGGGATAAAAACCGTGTTGGTTTTAAATATGATGGACGAAGCCAACGAGCAGGGAATTGAAATAAACGTAACGGAAATTGCCCGTTTGATGGATGTGCCTGTTGTTTCTACCAACTCCCGAACAGGTGAGGGGATAAAGGAGTTGAAAAAGGCAATACTTTGTGCGCGCAGTTCAAAAAGTAAGTTTTTTGATAACAACATCATTTCAGAGAAGCAGGAGGAGAGGAGTTACGCCGACTTTGTTCAGATGCAGTTTCATACAAAAAATTTGAACCAGTACGCTAAATGGCAAGAGGCCGATAAAATATACCGGTTTAAGCAAATAAGCTATATTATTTCTAAATGTGTAAAAACGCCGCAGCAATTAAAGAAAAAAATTTTTAGTGCTAAGCTGGATAAAATTTTAACCCATCCTGTTTTGGGCTATCTCTCTCTGTTTGCGGTGCTCTTCGTTATTTTCCAATTCATATTTTATTTGGCCGAGTATCCCATGAATGGCATCGAGCAACTGTTTTTGCAAATAGGTTCGTTCATTCAGAAACAGTTTTCTGAGGGCATGCTGCGCGATTTAATTTCAGAAGGAGTAATTAACGGTGTTAGCGGAGTGATGATGTTTATTCCGCAAATAGCTTTGTTGTTTTTCTTTATTGCTTTATTGGAAGATTCCGGCTACATGGCACGGGCGGGCTTTTTATCAGATAAGCTCATGCGCAAGGTGGGCTTAAACGGACGCTCTATTATTCCTTTAATAAGCGCCACGGCTTGTGCGGTGCCTTCTATCATGTCTACTCGCACCATTAGTAATTACAAAGACCGGCTTATTACCATTTTTATTTTGCCGCTTGTGAGTTGTTCTGCCCGTTTGCCGGTATATACCTTATTGATATCTGTTATGCTTCCCAATAAAACCATAGGCGGTGTTTTTAATTATAAAGGCCTGGCTCTTTTTGGCTTGTACTTTTTGGGTTTTGCGTTTTCTTTCATTACGGCGTTTTTTCTAAAAAGACTATTAAAAAGCAAAGATGTTTCACATTATATTATGGAAATGCCCGTATATAGGGTGCCCCAGTTTAAAAACGTTTGGTTAACGGTATACAATAAAGTAAAAGTGTTTGTGGTAGACGCCGGAAAAATTATTGTATCCATTGCTGTTGTGCTGTGGTTTTTAAGCAGCTATGGCCCCGGAGAGAAATTTACCTTGCTAAAGGAGCAAAAAAAGAATTTAAATACCGAAGAAAGCAAGCAGGAGTTAAAAAAACTGGAAAGTGATATGCTGGAAAATTCTTATGTAGGCTATATGGGAAGGGCTGTAGAACCGGTAATAAAACCCTTGGGCTACGATTGGAAAATAGGTATTGCCATTATTACCTCTTTTGCTGCGCGGGAAGTGTTTGTGGGAACTATGAGTACGATTTATGGAGCCGCCGGAAACGATGATGTGGAAGGAATTGGCGCCAGATTGGCAAAAGAAAAGAAAAAAGACGGTACCCCCGTTTATTCTGCGGCTACTTGTTTTAGTTTACTGGTGTTTTACGTTTTTGCCATGCAGTGCATGAGTACCGTGGCAGTGGTAAAACGAGAAACCAAAAGTTGGAAATGGCCGGCCGTGCAGTTTGTTTATTTAACTACATTGGCCTGGGTAGCCGCATGGAGCGTTTTTCAATTAATGAGCGCCTGAGAAGCCTTAATTTCATCCACAAATTTATCGTTTTCATCACACTTTCTCTTATTGTACGAACCTATTTCGGTAAATTTGAGCGTTTGAGAAAGTGGATTTTAATATCATTCCTTTTATCCGGCCTCTTTGGATTTTCACAAATAACCAACTACCTATTTCATGTTGACTCGGCCATTAAGCATTATAGGCAGGAGTTAACAGCGAGCATTCAAAAAAATGATTCTGCCGAAGTTATTGAAAAGGGGCTTTTACTTGTAAGGGCCTATTTTACCAAGCCTTATTTGGATAGTGCCGGATTGTTTATTAATGAACTCGACAAGTATACCGGAAAAAACAAGTACCGGTTTTACAGAATCCTTTCGGCTAAAGCCGATTTGGAAAAGTACAAGGGCAAAAACGCTTCTTCTCTGGAAAAATATTTGGAGGTATTGCGCTATTTTGAAAAAACAAATAACACAGAGTATGTTTTTAAAGCACATACCGACTTGGCGGAGTTTTACCGTAAGACGTTTAATTTTAGCTTGGCGAAACATCATGTTTACAGGGCACTTGAAATAATTGGCCGTGTTCATGACACAACAAAGATAATCCGGTTTTATAATAGGGCAGCAGCTGTTTTTAACGAATCTTCCGGCAAAGATTCCAGCGTGTTATTTTCACGCAAAACAATGGAACTGGCAAAGAAAGCCGACAACTTTTATGCACTAGGTGCAGCCTATAATGAAATAGGCTATGCATATACACGCAAAACCCCCGATTCTGCTTTGACATATTACAAATTAGCGTTGGAAACATTCAAAAAAATTGGAGCCACAAGGGAGCATATCAGCGCCTTACAAAACTACCTCGAAAACTACCTTGATCCTAATAATGTTGCGCAATCAAGAAAGTATAAAATAGATAAATACAAAGAGATTATTGAAATTGTAAAAAATCAGAAATTAGAAATTTTACTTTCTAGACTTTACCACGATATTTCCATGGAATACTACGCGCTTGGAGATTCTCTAAACTATTATCGCTATAAAAGCATCTCTCGAAAGGAAGTTTATGATGAAATGCTTAAAGAGAATGCCAGCAAGATTTCCGAAATCCGCGAAAAATACGAAAACGAAAAACTTTTGTCAGAAATAAAAAGCACTCAAGAAAACTTAGAACAAAACAGAAAAGATTTGAAAACTAAAAACAAATTAAACATAATATACTTAACCCTCTTGCTCTTGACCTGTTCGCTGCTTTTTATACTAATTTATTTTATTAAATTCAGAAACAGAGTAAATAAAGAATTAAGCCTCAAGGTTAAGGAACAACAAGTTCTGATTCAAGAGGTACATCATCGTGTAAAAAATAATTTGCAGTTTATTAATTCGCTCATCAACATGCAAATTAGCGCTCAATCAGGAAAAGAAGACACAAAGAGCCTTCAGGAATCCGCCCGAAGAATAAAATCTATGGCCCTGGTTCATGAAATGCTGTATACGGGAGGCAACCAAAGCCATTTGAACATTGGCCAATATCTTCAGGAATTGGTAAACACGCTTCAAGACATGATTAATACGGAAAATAAGCCGGTTCAGTTTTCGCTGAAAGTATACGAAACTCCATTTAATCCGGCCGACGCCATAGCTATTGGTATAATTACTTCCGAGTTGGTTTCAAACTCTATCAAATACGCTTTTGAAAATATTCCGGATCCTAAAATTAATATTGTACTTTCCCAAAAAAATAAACAACAAATGGAGTTTATTTATGAAGACAACGGAAAAGGTTTATCAGAGAGTTCTTTAGGAACAAAAAAACTGGGCATGAGGCTGATAGATATTTTCAGCCGTCAGTTAAAAGGAACTTTTTCCTTTAACTCCGAAAATGCTTTCCGTTTTATATTGACTTTTAAAACAGAAACAATCAATGAATAATCTAAGAATATTAATTGTTGAAGATGAGGTTTTAATTGCGGAAGATATTAAAGACAGTCTCCTCTCTTTTAAAATTAAAGAAGATAACATACAAATGGCCCACAACAAACAGGAGGCCTTTTTGCAACTGGACGTGTTTAAGCCCGACCTGATATTGCTCGACATCCGCATGGAAGGACAAACGGACGGGCTGGACATAGCCAACGAACTAAACAAAACAACTCAAATACCCTACATATTCATTACCTCACACAGTGATGTGGAAATGGTAAAAGAAATTATTAAAACTAAGCCGGCCGGCTACATTACCAAGCCATTTAAAAAATCCGATTTATATGCAAACATTACACTGGTAGCCTATGCCGGTAATGATAATGCCAGTGTAAGTATTAAAGACGGATACCAAAACCATTTAATAAAGTTAAATGAAGTTATACATATAAAAAGCAGCGGAAACTACATTGATATATATTTGGATAGCGGCCAAAGAATTACCAGTAGAAGAACCCTGGAATCGTTTTTATCGGAGATACAAAATGAAAACTTTTTCAAACTGAATAAATCCGGCATTGTAAACCTCAAAAAAATCCGCTCCTATGATAAAAACGAAGTGGTTTTAAATTCCGGAGAAACACTTCCCATTTCTAAACTTGTTTACGAAGAGTTTGTACAAAAAATAAAAGCCGTTTAGGCAGATTCAGCTCAAATTTAATTTTCATCCACAAAGTTTTTGGTTTCATCACATTTATTTTATTATGTGTGGAACAGGCAATAGTTTAGTGAAAAACTTATATCATGAAAAATTTATTCTATATTTTTTTACTAACCACCATATTAAACATCCATGTGCGTGGCGGTGTAGTTCCTACGTCTTCCCATGAGAGTGAAGGCCGAGCTAAACTAGGCTTTACCGAAAACAAAGGCCAGATAGTTGATCAAAATTATGATGCCCGCCCAGACGTTTTGTTTGGTGGGCAAAGTAATGGATTGGCTTTTCATCTTCGTAAAAACGGCATCAGCTATCAACTTAACCGCATTGATAAATGGAAAGAAGAAGATGTCCCAACAACGAAGGAGAAAAGTAAAGTAATTGAGCAACAAACCATCTATCGTATAGATATAAACTGGTTAAACGTTAATAGCAATGCAGTAATCAGAAAGGAATTGCCGTTAGATGGCCGCTTTAATTTTTATACAGCAGGCTGCCCGGAAGGGGGTGCACTAAATGTAAAGACTTATAAAGAGGTAACTTATGAGGGCCTGTACTCGGGCATAGATTTAAAGTGGTACGAAAAAAACGGAGAATTAAAGTACGATTACTTGTGCGCTGCAGGAACAGATTATAAACAAATACAACTTGAAATCAAAGGGGCCGAGAGCATTACCATTAACAACACCGGGGAGCTTGTTATTAGAACACCTTTGGGCATCATCACCGAAAAAAAACCTTTGGTGTTACAACAAGGTATAGAACTAAAAAGTAAATGGGTTAAAAAAGGCAGCATTTTAAGTTTTGAAATAGAAAACCTTAATGTGGAATTACCTTATGTAATAGACCCCGTAGTTCGTTTGTGGGGAACTTATTACGGAGGAAGTGATAATGAAAATGCACGTTCTTGCAAAACAGATGCTTCGGGAAATGTTTATATGGCCGGAACAACTGAGTCAGCAACAAATATAGCCACAACGGGGGCGCATCAAACAGTTCTTGGAGGTGGAACACAAGATGCCTTTTTGTCTAAGTTCAATACTAACGGAGTGCTTTTGTGGGGGACTTATTACGGAGGATCTGCTTCAGATTTTGGCAATTTTTGTGCCGTGGACGCTTCTTCAAACATCTATCTTATAGGGCAAACAAGTTCAACAAATAACATTTCTACTGCCGGCGCACATCAAACAGCTATTGCCGGGGGAACAGATGGCTTTGTAGTAAAATTTAATTCTTCAGGCGTGAGACAATGGGGAACCTACTATGGCGGAGGCCAAGAGGATAATCTTATATCCTGCGATGTAGACGCATCAGGGAATTTATTCGTATTAGGGACAACGCAGTCTATATCAGGAGTAATAACAGCAGGTGCTCATCAGGTGTCGCTTGGAGGATCTTTTGATGCCCTTTTAGTAAAATTTAATAGTTCGGGGGTGCGCCAGTGGGCAACATACTATGGCGGCACGGGCTTTGAGCAGGGGTATAGTTGTTCGGTAGACGCTTCGGGAGATGTATATATATCCGGACAAACAGCTTCTAATACTAATATTGCTACAACGGGGGCCCACCAAATTTCTTATGCAGGAGGAGGCAATGACGGGTTCTTGGCAAAATTTAATACGGCAGGAGTTCGCCAGTGGGGAACATATTACGGGGGATCTAGTGCGGACTCCTTTTATTTTATTTCTACCGATGGCTCCGGAAACGTTTATGCGACCGGAGAGACCTGGTCTTTTTCCAATATTGCTACGACGGGCGCTCACGATGTGTCTCTTTCCGGATCCGCTGATGCTTTTTTGGTTAAATTTAATAGCTCAGGTGTGCGCCAATGGGCAACGTATTATGGAGGTCCCGGAATTGAAGACGGAAACGCTTGTTTTACAGATGTTTTGGGAAATGTTTATATGTCGGGAGGTTCAACTTCCACTTCGGATATATCTACAACAGGAACTCATCAAACCGCACTTAGTGGGGGCAGGGATGCTTTTTTAGTTAAATTTAATAGCTCAGGTGTGCGCCAATGGGGAACTTACTATGGCGGAACCAGTAATGAATTCTCCAGGTGTTCTACAATGGATACTTCCCAAAATATATTCATGGTTGGTTCTACAGAATCGGCAGGAAATATTTCAACCACCGGAGCTCATCAAACAGCCCTTTCAGGCATCTCAGACGCCTTTTTAGTAAAATTTAGAGATTGTCAGGGCCTTATTCCTACCGCTTCTGTTAATGCTACGGTGTGTGCAGGCTCGTCATTAAACTTTAGCGCAAGCATTTCCGGAACAGTAACGCCAACATATTCTTGGTCCGGCCCGGCAAGTTTTACCGCTTCCGTACAAAACCCTTCAATACTAAGCGCAAGTGTTGCTAATGTGGGAACTTATACCGTAACAGCAAATAGCGGTAACGGATGTATATTTTCTCAAACAACGACAGTTAATGTAGTTAATCCACAGCCCACTGTTTCGGTTAACAACGGCACCATCTGTTCCGGCAACTCCTTTACCATTGTTCCGAGTGGTGCCAGTACCTATACCATACAAGGCGGAAGCAATGTGGTAAGCCCGCTAACAAACACTTCCTATACGGTTGTTGGCTCAAGTACAGCAGGCTGTATTAGCGCGAATACCGCTACCTCTAACGTAACCGTTAATGTGTCGCCCACTGTTTCGGTTAACAGCGGCACCATCTGTTCCGGCAACTCCTTTACCATTGTGCCGAGTGGTGCCAGTACATACACTATTCAAGGCGGAAGCAATGTGGTAAGCCCTTCTGCCAATACTTCTTATACGGTTAGGGGTACAGGTTCAAACGGTTGTTTGAGCATAAACACAGCAACATCCAATGTTACGGTAAACACAACACCTACTGTTTCAGTTAATAACGGCACCATCTGTTCCGGCAACTCCTTTACTATTGTGCCGAGTGGTGCCAGTACCTATACCATACAAGGCGGAAGCAATGTGGTAAGCCCTTCTGCCAATACTTCTTATACTGTTGTTGGCTCAAGTACAGCAGGCTGTATTAGTGCGAATACGGCGACGTCTAATGTAACCGTTAATGTGTCGCCTACTGTTTCAGTTAACAACGGCACTATCTGTTCGGGCAACTCCTTTACCATTGTTCCGAGTGGCGCCAGTACCTATACCATACAAGGAGGGAGCAACGTGGTAAGCCCTTCTGCCAACACCTCTTATACGGTTATTGGTACAGGTTCAAACGGCTGTTTAAGTGCTAACACGGCTACCAGCAATGTAACGGTTAATCCAAACCCGACGGTAACAGTGAATAGCGGAGCAGTTTGTTCCGGCAATTCCTTTACGATAGTTCCAAGTGGAGCCAATACATACACTATAGAAGGAGGCAATGCGGTAGTTTCGCCAACAGCCAACACAAGCTATACAATTACTGGAACCAGCGCTGCCGGCTGTTTGAGTTCTAACACAGCTACCAGCAATGTAACAGTTAATCCAAACCCGACGGTAACAGCCGCTACCTCGGCAACCAATTTTATTTGTGTGGGCCAAAGCGCTACCTTAACGGCAAGCGGAGCATCAACCTATACTTTTAACCCCGGTGGAACGGGAGCAAATATCGTGGTATCGCCCACAGTAACTACTACTTATACCGTAACCGGAACCGACGGAAACGGTTGCTCGGGAACGGCGGTTATTACTCAAAGCGTAAGTGCTTGTACGGGAATTGACGCAAACGCCATGGCTAATACCGGGTTCCGTTTATATCCAAACCCAACCAACGGAATGCTTTATGTTGAAAGCCATGTGTTTGGCGAAAATGTTACTATAAAAATTATGAATGCCCTTGGCCAACTTGTACAAACCGAATTGCTTCAGGCACACAAAACAAGTCTGGCTGTTGAGCACCTGCCAAACGGATTGTATTTTGTGCAGGTTATTAGTAATGGTAAGGCGCTAGAGGCTAATCGCTTTGTAAAACAGTAGAGAGTTTTTGCAAACATCTTTTAAACCCCAACCCTTGCGTTGGGGTTTTTATTTTTATAAAAATTAAAATTATTTTTAACAATCATAAGTTAGCAGTGGATTTAATTCGCAAATTATATAACGTAGCTCACACAGATAAAACTAAATGCGAGGAGCTTATTGAATTTTGCGAAAATTCAGACAACGTGTTGGAAAAGGGCTATTGGGCTGCCGCTAAAATGGTTTCCAGCAAGTATTTAATAAACCCTTTTATTATCATAAAAGTATTTAATGAAGGAAAAAACACGCTAGAAAAGCTAATATTGGAATTTCCGAATGAAACCGAACTCCGTTATTTACGTTACACCATTCAGGTAAACACCCCTGCTTTTGTGGGCTATAACAAAAACAAACAGGAAGACAGAGAAATAATTTTTAATTTTTTAAACTCAAACGGAGACGCTAAATTAAAAGAACACATACTGTTTTATCTGAAAAACACAAACGACCTAAAAGAGGGAGAACTACAAATAAATTAAATCCACCCTTTTTCTTTGGCAAGAATCACCACCTCGGTTATACTTTTACAGCCGGTTTTACTTAATATACTTTTTCGTTGAGAATTAACGGTTTCTATGCTGCGATTACTCAAATGAGCAATTTCTTTACTGGACAAACCTTGTTGAACAAAACGTAATATTTCCAGCTCCTTCGGACTTAAAGGAATTTCATCATCGTCTTTCATCGGATAAAAGCGCTCAAAAACCTTTTCCCATTTTCCTTTTTGGTTTAATTTGGTTATTCGGCAAAACAATTCTTTTTTTTGATGCAATTCGCTTATGTCGGTAACCGTGCCCATCAGCATAAGCGGATTATTTTCTTTATCCACCATCATATAAGAAAATTGCTGCATGAGCATTTTATACTTCCCGTTTTTTTGCTTAAGACGGTAGTTATACGAAACTTTAAACTTGTCGTAAGGAATATCCGGATGTTCTGCAGTAAAACTCATACCATCGATAAAAACATGGTTAACAACTATTTCCGAATCTTTCGGATGCATTAACTCCATGTAATCAGTAGCGCTCATGCGAGTTAGTTCGTCGGCTTCGTATCCTTCAATATCTTTTGCATTGGAACTGGCGTAGATAATTTTATTTAAACGAAGGTCTACTATAAATAACACGGAATCCAAAAAGCCAAAAACCGGATTTTCGTTAGAGATAGCATCCAGGTATTTCTCAAAACCGGCTACCCTTTCCGATTCTAAGAACGCTTTTGCTTCTTTAATGTATTCTTTAAGATTTTGACGGTTGTATGCCTTAGACATAGTGCATCACCATAAATGGGGATTGTAGGTAAAAGTAAGCAAAAATACTTTTGTATGCATGAAAAAGAAAGAGGCCGGAATAAATGAAATCGAATTATTGGTAAATGAATACAGCGTGAGTGGTAATAGCGCCCGCCGGATGATTGAATTAATTGAAAAATATTCTTTTACCTCCATGTCGTTGGAGTTGGCACTTTATAATCTATCCAAAAATCCCCACATAAAAAGTGACCCTGCTTATACAGAACTAAGACTAAGCATCTTGGAGGAACTCATTACGATTAAAAACCCAATAATTAATAACATGCTTAAATCTTCAAACCATGAATAAAAAACAAACGATTAAAATTATTTCCTTCTTTTTGTTGACAGTTAATTTAAAATTAACTGCACAAAAGCTGGAACAGGCCTTTAGGCACGCCGGGTATGGGCAACTAGAGAATGTTGCATTGCTGAAAGATAATTCCGGAAACAATGTGGTTGTTGGTTCTTATGCTGGTTCAAGTATTGATGTAGATCCAGGGCCGGCCACCGTTACACTTCCTGCTCCCAATTCTTTTGGTTTTTATGTTTTAAAATATGACCTAAGCGGAAACTATATAAACGGTTTTGGTATATCCGGCAGTACAACCAATGTAATGGCTTATGACGCAGCAAGAGATAATAACGGAAATTATTATGTGGTAGGTAATTTTAAAGGTGTTATAGATTTTGACCCTTCTGCAACTGTTTATACTGTTACAAACAACTCGCCAACCAATGGACATGGATTTATAGCTAAGTACGATCAGAATTTCAATTTTCAGTGGATTCACCATTTTAATAATACCAGCTATAGCAATTTTCAAAATGTTAAGGTAGATAATAACGGAAGAATATATATAAGCGGATATTTTTGGGGAACCGAGGATATTGATTTCGGGCCTGCCACAACAACGGTTAATGCTCCATCTCCCGGAGGAAATTTTATAGCGGTTTACGATAATTCCATGAATTTATTGCACCACATGGTAAATGTGGGTCGATTTAATTCGTTGATTGATATTGACGCAAGCGGAAATATATACACAGCGGGCTCTTTTAACGTAAATACGGATTTTGATCCAAGCCCTTCTACTTTCACCTTGCAACCTGCCGGAAGCTATGATGCTTATTTTGCCAAATACAGTCCTTCGCTCACATTAATTTGGGCCAATTCAGTAGGAAACACCAATTCCGAAAGCCCCTCTCATATAAAAGTGGATAACGCGAATAATGTTTTACTTTCCGGAACATATTCCGGCTTGGTAGATTTTGACCCCGGGCCTGGCGTATCAAACATTACCTCTTTTGGAAATGATTATTTCCTTTTGAAATTAAATACAAGCGGCACTTTTGCATGGGCCAAAACTTTTTCCGTTCAGCTTAATCTTGGTAATGTTTTTGGCGATGCCATCCAAGTGGATGCAGCAAACAATATTTATTTTACCGGAGGATTTAACGGAGTTAAAGAATTTAATTACGGTAGTACGAGCTATACCATGCAAGCTACCGGCGACATGGATGGCTTTTTGGCAAAGTATTCTCCGGCAGGAAATTTAATCTGGGCATTCCGATACGGAGGGCCAACGCCGGGATTTAATTATACTTATGGCCATTCCACCTATATTGATAACAGTGGAGCCATTGATTTAGTGGGCTCCATGAGGGCCGTTACCGATTTTGACCCCTCTCCGTACGAAACATTTGGCATAACTGCTTTTACCTCCTTTTATAATGGATACATTTGCCGATATAATCAACTTTCTACCGGCACCCTTTCGTCGCTTCAAACGTGTGTGGGGAATACACTTTCATTAAACGTTCCTTATACTATTCAAGGAACAGCAAATGCCGGAAATATATTTTCGGCTCAGCTATCTGATGCGGCAGGCAATTTTTCTACTCCGGTTGTTATAGGGACACTTTCGGCAGTAAACAGCGGCACCATAAGTGCGGTACTCCCGTCTACACTTTCTGTCTCTAATAATTACAAAATCAGAGTCGTTTCTTCCAATCCTCCTTTTAACGGAGAAAGATCGGCTTCTACTCTTACCGTCTTACCGTCTTTTACTATTTCATTAAACATAACTCCTTCGGTAATATGTGCAGGACAAACAGCAACGGCTGTTGCTTCCGGCGCAAGCACATACACCTGGTTTCCATCCGGTTCGGGCAGTAGCCTTATTGTAACGCCAACCATATCCACTAACTATTCGGTTGTAGGGACAAACACTAACGGTTGTCTAAGTTCAAACAGCCCTTCCATATCCGTAACGGTTAATCCCTTACCAACACTAACAGTATCAAGCAGCGGAAGTATATGTGCAGGCCAATCGGCCACATTAATGGCAAGCGGTGCAAATACTTATACCTGGCTTCCTGCCGGAGCAGGAAGTGTAACGATTGTTAACCCCTCCGTAACCACTGTTTATACAGTAACGGGCCAGAGTGCCGCAGGATGCCAGAATACGGCAACGATTACTCAGGTAGTAGTGGTGTGTACAGGAATTAGCGAATCCCTTTTAAGCAATGAAGCCTATTTGCTTTACCCTAATCCGGCCAGCCATAAAGTTTATATTAATAGAACAGATAAAAACATACCGATTAAATTATTCAACGGCTTAGGTCAGATTGTGCTGGAAACAAATATAAATAACCAAGGAATTGACACAGAATCGCTTCCGGATGGCATATATTTTATCGAAATCAATAAAAACGAAATACAAAAATTAATCATCAAACACTAAAAAATAAAAACTATGAAAACAGTAGCAAAAAGCCTGATTTTACTTGGAACTATTTTTTTATTCGCATGCGGTAGCTCTGCTCATAAAGAAATGAATGAATTTATGAAAATGCTCGACGGCTCGGAACAATGTGCCGAAAAGGCCCTGAAAAAATTTACCGATTCCGATTTTGACCCAAGCACTCACAGCGACGGATTCGGCGATTTTATTCTGTCTAACCCAAAAATAACAGAACACATGGGAAGCATGTACCAAATAGAGACACAGCAAGGTGTTATTAAGTCGAAGTGGGAAGTTTGGTGGAAGGTGGATGAAAAGCAACAGCCAACCGGGAAAATAGAGAAAATTAAAATGCTGGATGGGTTAAAACTCAAATAACTTTATTAAAACGAATCAAAAGTAATTTTTAAAACGGATTCAAATATTAATCATAAACAAAAAGACAACATGAAGGTAAAACTATTAACTCTGTTTTTTTTATCCTTGTATTTAAATACAATAAGCCAATATAAAATTCCCGATCCGACAAAAGATGATATATATAAGGTTGCTCGGGACGTGTTATCGGATAATTTAAAAGAAGCCGGCCTTACACAAGCAGATTTAAAATTGGGTTATTTTGGCGGACTTAATCGTTTCTGTGATAAACTTTACTTTGCCTGTGAAGGAGATGTTTATACCGCGATTGTTTCAGCTGAGACCAATAAAAACAAAGAAGGAGTAAGTTACATCGGCGAGTTAAAATTAACCTTTTCAAGGAATGACTTTGGCTCTTGTAAATTAACCAATAATTGGGCACTTTGGACTAAAAACATCAGCAGATGGGACCCCATTGGGAAAAAGTCTAAAGTAACCGGTGAAAAAACTGCTTTCACACTTTTGCAAAAAGGGATAGAGGAAAAAAAGGCTCTTCATAAATTTAAACAGCATATCACCGGTTATACGATCGATTTAATATCCATTGATAATATCATTTTTAATCCTAAGGATGACCCAACATGCGACTTTAGAAAATCCGATTTAAAAGATCTCAAAAGCAAAGTGTATAGTGATTATGAGGTTTTGGCATTTTATGCAGAACTTACTTTTGCATACTTTGAGAAGGATGACGATTCAAAATATACGGATATTGTAAAAATATGGAAAGAGCCGGCCTTCATTAATTTATTTATTGACAACAACATGAATGTAACAGACGTAAGTGTAAATAATATGAACTGTTGGGAAAAAGAAATATTTAAAGGGAATCAAAGCGGAAAATATGTTTACGACACTTTGTTTGCCTGGGCCTCAGAATATCCGTTGGAGATGGTTTATAATAAAAAAACAAGTATTCCTTTTAAATATTCATCGCTGAATTACAAAGGGAAATTCCTGGATGCCACTTTAAATGCATTAAAACAAGTTGGCAAAGATCGGGCGGCCAATCAGGAATTATTAAAAGATTTGGTAAGTCAGGAGGCTATGGACGAATGGTTAAACACCATAGATTTAATATTTAAATCTAAAAATCAAATAGAAATCAAAAATTACAGTAATGCGGGATTTAATATGCCGATATACACCATCGAAGCTGTAAACAAAAAGGGAAGTATTAAGATAGGTGAGTTAAACGTATGGAGAGAATCGGAATTCTCTCATAAAGAGGGCAAATGGATTTGTAAATTGAAAAATAATTAAAGATTAGTATAATAGCCCCATCCCACACTCGCCGGGGCAAATAAAAAAACCGCCACTATGGATTCTGTGGCGGTTTTTACACATAAACCTTAAATTACCGGCGTACTGCCAATAAAATCAACCTTACAAGTTAATAAGTATCAGCAGGGCCTGTACTAAGCAGTTAGCCAAAAATATATTGGCTATCCAGCGAGTTGGGGCCTGGCCTATGGCAGCTACGTTATTAGCCATGGCCAAACCCATACAAAATGCAAGTTGCCATATAGGAGCATTGTTTTGAAAGATAAACATGGCGGCTACCCCCCCTAAAATACTCCCAATTAAAATGGTCATGGCAATTAAGCCAAAATAACTAAACTCTAATTTTTTGATAAATTTCCCGTACCAGCCGGCGTTGGTTTCAGCGCGACTAACAGATTGTTGAATTGTTGTTGTAGCCATGATAATATTTTTATTGTTATACGGTAACAAAGGTCACACAGGAAAGCTTTTTTAGATATGAGGTCCGTCATAAGCGCCCCCTGATTTTTATCAGGAACCTTAAAACCATTATCGGCATATCGAAATAGCTGTCAAAAAGCGAAATGTAAAGGGTGTTATTTGAGCAAGGTCACCCAATACCCTGACAATACTCATTAAAGTAGCTCTTTTTATGCCATACTTTTGCTGGGTGGTTATAGCCTCGTTTTAAGGAAAACAGCTATCTTAGTGAAATGGAAATGATAACTAAACAGCATTTGGCAGAATTAATACTTCGCGTTTTTTGCGGAATTATTTTTCTCTATCAGGGCTATGACAAGCTTTTCAGGCTAAAAATAAAGGGAGTAACGGAAGCATTTCAAATTAATGCCGAAAAAAACAATATCCCACAATTCATGTTGTGGGCATCTGCTGTTTTTACATCGGTAGTGGAATTTTTTGGAGGCCTGTTGTTAATTATAGGATTGTTTAAAACACCTGTATTACTTTTTTTGGGGATAGATTTAATTATTGTAGGTATGGCTTTTTCCATGTTAGAACCTGTTTGGGATATGAGGCATGTTTTTCCCAGGCTGATGATGGTGGTAGCGCTTTTACTTTTTCCCGATAACTGGGAACTTCTTTCTTTAGATAAATTAATTTGGAGTAAATAACCATGAAAAAAACTGCAAAATACAAAATACTGGTAGGCATAGATTATAGTAAGTCTTCACAGAACGCTCTTTACTATGCGCTTATGCTTGCCTCCAAATCTCAGGCAAAGGTTACTTTACTTCATGTATTTGATTTTCCTATTGTACATACCAATTCCGGAATTTATACGCTTGACTACAAAACAATGAAAGATAATGATTTAGCCAGGTTGGCAGAGGTAAAAAAAGAAGCCCTTAAAAAATTTCCTCAGGCCGATATTGAATTGCTGAACACCACAGACTCGCTTAAATCATTTGTTAAAGACCTTGCCAAAAAGAAGAAAATAGACTTAGTGGTCATGGGCCTTGAAACCAAATCTAAAATATCAAAATTTATATATGGAACTACCGGGGTTAACCTTTCTACCCATATTGATTGTCCGGTAATAATAGTTCCGGAAAGCTATAAAGAGCACGAATTAAAACACGCCGTTATATCGGTGGACAATAAAGAAACAATAAAGAAAAGAACAGCTGATAAGGCCATTGGCTTTATTGAACAGCACAAGGCAAAACACGAGATGTTGTACGTGAAAACAGAAGATGATTTTTTATTGATATATGAAAAAAATCCTGCCTCACAAAACAAAAAGTGGAACATAAAAACACTGGAAGCAAAAGATTTTCAGTCAGGCATAGATAAATATATGAAAACAACAAAAACAGATTTAGTTGTTTTATTTAGCCGCTCTTATTCGGCACTGTATCGTTTTTTCAACGAAACAAACACCAAATTAATTGCATTTAATTCCAAAGTGCCTGTAATGTCTGTTCACAAGTAAATACAACACATAAACCCTAAATAACACAACTATGATTAAGTACAAAGTAAAAAAAGTAATGGTTCCTTACGATTTTTCGGCAAATGCCGATAAGGCCATCAGTCATGCAGCCATTATCGCCTCTTTAAATAAAAGCGATTTATATCTGGTACACGTGATAAGCCGCTCGGAAGTACTGGATATTATACTTCCTATGCTCAAACTAAAAACAGACAAAGGCTTGGCAGATATTGTAAACAAACGCTTGGAAGAAGTAGCGGCAAAAATCAGAAAAACCTACGGGATTATACCCAAAACCCTGGTTTCCTCCGGAAGTGTAACCACAGAAATAACCAACTTGGCCGAAGAAAACAACATTGATTTAATTGTAATGGGAACTCAGGGAAAAGACTCAAAATCGGATTTATTTCTTGGAAGCACAGCCTATCGCCTGGTGACAAAAGCCCCCATGCCGGTAATGACCATAAAAGGAAACATTTCCAAAAAAGGATATCAGAAAATACTGCTTCCTGTTGACCTCACCAGGCATTCCCGTCAAAAAGTAAACTATGCTATAGGCTTTGCCAAAACATTTGGAGCCAAAATAACGGTTTTAGGCCTGTATGAAGAAGACGAGAGAGAAGATAAGGGAAAGCTGGAACTCATTGTAAAACAAATAAAAGATCTTTGCGACAAAAGTAAAGTATCTTGTAGTACCTACGTGGATAAAACCAAACACCGCGTGAGCAAAACCATCACCTTTGCCAAAAAACATAAGAACGATTTGATAATCACCATGACCAATCAAAAAATTGAATCAAGCAAGGGAATATTAAGCTCCTACAATCACGAACTAGTACATAATTCTAATATACCGGTAATTTCTATAGAACCGGAGATAAATCCGAATTATAAAAATGTACCAACCGGACTCGCCTTTTAAACAAACAGTAAAATGAAAATATCAGTAACCGATAGTACAACTATTACCGAAATTCAGAAAACCTTTGAGACACAATTTGAATACCTCAAGCTGGTGTTTTTTAAAAAACCGCACGCTTACAAAGAGGGAAGCGCTAAAAAAGATGCGCTGGAGGGAGATATTAAACTCGCCTCCCTTACCAATATGAGGGGAGAATTTACTATAGAAGAAACCATGACGGTAAACGAACTGGAAAGCGCTTTTAAAGAGAAATTCGGACTACACGTGCAGGTTTTCAGAAAATCCGGTAATACCTGGATAGAAACTACGGTTACCGATGCCTGGAGCTTGAAAAAGCAAAACGAACAAGGGAAAGAACTAAGCCAATTAAGTTTTTAAATAAAAAACTTGCCTATCGGATTTGTTTGATTAAATTTACTTGTAAAAGTAAGTTTATGAAAACAGTTAATTTAGCAATATCGTTAGTTTTTTTATCGGCTTGTACTCTTTTTGCTCAATCTCCCGGCTCTTTAGATGCGGCCTTTGGTACCGGAGGAAAAGTAATAACAGGCTTTACTGCCGGTCAAGATGACGAGCCATTTTCTATTGCCATTCAACCCGATGGCTATATTGTAGCAGCGGGCGCTACTTTTAACGGAAGTAATGCAGATATTGCCTTAGCCCGTTATACACCTTCCGGCGCCTTAGATGCTGCTTTTGGCACCGGCGGAAAGGTGACTACCAATTTCTCTTCCGGCAGTGATGAAATAGCAATAAAAACACTTCTTTTACCGGATGGCTCTATATTAGTGGCCGGATATACAAGCGCAGCATCCGGAGCAGATTTTGCACTGGTAAAATATAATAGTACAGGAGCTTTGGATGCCGCTTTTGGCAGTGGCGGCAAGGTAAGTACTGATTTCTCCGGAAATGATGATTATGCCTATACAATGGCTGTTCAACCCGATGGGAAAATAATTCTTGCCGGACTTACAGACGATGGCAACTCTACCCAATTTGCTCTTGCGCGTTATCTTTCTACAGGAGCTATTGATAACACATTTGGCACTGCAGGAAAGGTTGTAACTGCTTTTTCCGGAGATGCTTCTATATCAAACATGCTATTAAAATCTACCGGAGAGATAGTGGTTGTGGGCTCTGCGCAAAACGCAAACTTTGATTTCGCCCTGGCACAATACAACTCTTCCGGTGCATTGGATGCCTCCTTTGGTGTTGGAGGAAAATTTATGTTTGACTTTGCATCAGGCGACGATTATGGGAATGCCATCTACATAACCTCTTCCGGGAAATTTATTGTTGCAGGCTCATCAGACAATCCTTCTGATGGAGATTTTGCGTTGGCGCTTGTTAACCCCAACGGTACTCTTGATGCAGCATTTGGCACCGGAGGAAAAGTAGTAACCGACTTTATCCCCGGAAATGACGATGCCATTACATCGTTGGCTATTCAAAGCGACGGGTATATTATTGCCGGAGGCTGGTCTGACATACCCTCCACCTCAAGCGGAAGTTTTGCCATTGCTCGCTATAATCCTTCAGGAGCACTTGATGCGGCATTTGGCACCGGAGGAAAAGTAATTACTTCTTTCGGTACCAAATATGATTATATAAATGACATAAAACTTTTATCAAACGGACAACTTTTGGCGGCCGGTTCTACGGAAGGAGCTACCAATTACGATTTTGCTCTCGCAAAATATCATTGTGCTGCAACAACTACACTAAAAGATTTTGAAGCCAGGAATAAAATTGTTTCGGTTTATCCCAATCCGGTAATAGATAAGTTTTTTCTAGAAATGGAAACTGAAAATCCTCCGTTAAGTTTTTCTATTACGGATATTTATGGGAAAGAGCTTTATACGTTTTCCGGGAAAGAATACACCCTGATAAACGACGGAAAAATGGAATTTATATTCCCTTCACAATTGGAGAAGGGCGTATACTTTCTTTGCATACAAACCGAGAAAGGAAGGCTCATTCATAAGATAAGCCGTCAATAAAAAAATCAGGCTTTTAGGTTCTTGAGTTTTTCGTAGTTCAGGATGCTGATGTTGCTTCCTTTTACTTCGAGTAATTTTTCTTCTTTAAAGTCGCTCAGGGTGCGTATTAACGATTCGGTGGCAGTTCCTACAATATTGGCTAAATCTTCTCTGGAGAAAGAGATGTTGGGCTTGCCGGATTCTTTACTTCCATAACGGTCGCATAAAGATACTAGTGCGTTGGCTACACGCTTTCTTACGGAGCTGTACGCAAGATTTACCAGCATATTTTCTTTTTCTACAATATTATCGCTCAGCATTTTTATGAAACGTTTCATTACGTGCGAGTTTCCGTAAACCAGGCTATAAAAATCGTCTTTCGGAATCAGCATTACTTCACTGTCTTCCAGAGCCTCTGCTGTTTCATTAAAGGGTTTTTCTTCCAACAAAGCCACGTATCCAAAAAAGTCGCCTTCTTTGTATAGGTTTGTAATAAATTCTTTTCCGTACTCGTGATTTTGGTGTGTTTTTACTTTTCCTTTTGACAGGAAATAAAGGTAATTAGGACTGCTTCCTTCGTTAAAAATAACGTCTTTCTTTTTATAGCTTTTTATTCTCCGGTCTTTGCTAAGCTTTTTAAGCTCTTCAATACTGCTTATATCGTCAAAAAATTTATTAATGCCGTCTAAATTATTGGAAAATTCTGCCTTTAATATTTCATTTTTTCGTAACCTGCTTTCAACCGCTCTGAGCAACTCCACATCGTCAAAAGGCTTTGTAATGTAATCGTCGGCTCCCATATCCATACCTTTTCTAAAATCTTCTCTTTCTGATTTTGCTGTTAAAAAGATAAAAGGAATAAGAGCTGTCTCTGCGTTTTTGCTGAGCAAATGAATAACGCCGTATCCATCCAGCACGGGCATCATAATATCGCAAATAATTAAGTCGGGCTTTTCTTTTTGGGCTTTTTCAACCCCTTCTTTCCCGTTTTGTGCCTGAACGACGCGATAGTTAGCTAATTCCAGTATTTCTGCCGTGTTTTCTCTTACCTCGTTATTGTCTTCTATTAATAGTATGGTTTTCATAAACGTAAAATTAGGTGTTTTGATGAGCGATTGGAATTTCAATGTAAAAAGTAGTTCCCTCATTAAGTTTACTTTCAAAGCGGAGTTTTCCTTTTAATTCCTCCACATATCGGGCAACAATACTTAATCCCAGGCCTGTTCCTTGAATGTTGGAGGCATTTTTGGCTCGAAAAAATCGTTCAAAAAGATGTTTTTGCTCGTCTGCAGGGATTCCTATTCCAAAATCTTGTACCATTACTTCAAGTAAGTTTTTTTCTATTTTGGTGTTAATTAAAATTTGCTTGTTTTCCGGAGAAAATTTAATAGCGTTTGACAATAGATTAATCAATATGTTTTTAATAAACTGCTTATCAATAATTAAAACTTCGGCGCCCAGGTGTCGGAATTGAATTTTTTGCCCACTCTTCAAAAGGTTGCTTAATTCGGAAGCGGTTTCATTAATTAGCTTAACGATGTTTAATTCAATAGGATTGTTGCTTATTTTGCCCTCCTCCAGTTTTCCGGCTGACAGGAAATCGTTTAGTATGAGCGTCATGTTGGTAACGGCCGATTTAATTCGTTCTACATGCCGTTGTCGTTTATCGTCTTCTTCTTCCAGTTTGTATTTGCTGATGAGAGATACCGAGGAGAGGATAGTGCTTAAGGGGGTTCT
Source organism: uncultured Akkermansia sp. (assembly GCA_964585565.1). GTDB lineage: Bacteria > Bacteroidota > Bacteroidia > B-17B0 > Aurantibacillaceae > Aurantibacillus. The sequence goes on from CAZPEC010000002.1 coordinate 24,552, forward strand.
GAATTCATGAGAAGCCATGGTTACAAACCGCGACTTCATGTCATTTAGTTCTTTTTCTTTTTCCAGGGCCAGTTTTAATTCTTCTCGTGAGGCCTCCAGTTCGGTCATGGTTTCTTTTAAAACGCGGGTGCGTTCATCTACCTTTTTCTCAAGCTCTGCATTAATTTTTCGGACATGTTCCTCAGCTTTTTTTCTTTCGGAAATGTCTATAATAAATGCAATTACAAACTGTACATCGTTTTTTTTGTAGTATGATAAACTAATTTCTGCCGGAAACTCGGAACCGTCTTTTCTTCTTGCGTAAAGGTCAAAACCCTTGCCCATAGCTCTGGGATGGGGGTTTTTGTTGTAACTTTTTCGATGTTCGCTGTGATTTTTACGAAACCTTTCCGGAACCAGATCCTCAATTTTCAGACCAACCAACTCCCCTTGTTGATATCCGAATAATTCTTCGCTACTGGGGTTTGCTTTAATGATAAGCCCTTCGCTGTTTGCTACAATAATACCTTCGGTAGCGTGCTCAAAAAGGGCCTGAAGCTGCTCCATATCTACATCATTATTCTTTGCCAATTTAAGCATAAATCAATTCTTTGCCAAAGTGAGCCAAGTTACTGAACGGGAAACATTTAAAAAATGATATTAGTCAGATAACTAATCCAAAAAACCTATAAATAATTAGAAGAAACTTTTTTAAACATGCGTGTGGCGGAAGCCATGTCGCAAAGTTGTGTTCCGGGGGTAAGTGTTGTTGCTGCTCCGCAGGCAACACCAAATTTAACGGATTCGGAAATATCATGTCCCTGATTCAACTTAAATACTGTTCCGGCAACCATGCTGTCGCCCGCACCAACGGTACTTTTTATTTTTAAGGGCAGTGTTTTGAAGAGAATGGATTTTTCTGCGGTTATTAAAATAGCGCCGTCTCCTCCTAAAGAGACAATGATGTTTTTGATTTTATTTTTAGAGATAATTTTTTTTCCTTGCTTTACAATCTCTTTATAGCCTTTAATGGGGGTTTTAAATAAAGAGGAAAACTCATTTAAGTTAGGCTTTATAAGATAGGCTCCCGTTTGCAGAACTTGCTTAAGGGCCAAACCCGATGTGTCGGCAATTAAAAGACAGCCACTCTGTTTAACGAAAGAGTTAAGTTCCTTGAAAAAAAACGGTGAAATTTTCTCAGAAATGCTTCCGCTTAGTATAAGGTAGCGGACATTTTTTTGCTGATGCAAAAACCGGATAATAGCTCTCCATTCTTTTTCCTTTACATCATTTACCGGCATTCCAAAACGAAATTGTAAATGAGTTTGTTTTTCAAAAACAATAAAGTTTTCTCGGGTATGTAAAGGAGAATCTACAATAAAGGAACCCAACCCTTCATGAAAAACCATTTGGTTAAAAAGTTGTCCGGTATAACCGCCGGCAATGTATGCGCATATCGAGTGGGCGCCAAAATTTTTAAGTGCACGGGAAACATTAATACCACCGCCTCCGGCTTCCAACATGGGGTAAGAGCACTTCAGCTTTTTTTCGGGGATAAACTTGTCCACTTCCGTACTTTTATCTATACAAGGAGATAGGGTGATGGTAATTATTTGTCCGGAGTTGTTCAATCTAATTTTATGCTTTCTTTGGTATGAGGAATGATTACATGGTTATATCCTTGCTCTTCAAGTGTGGTTTTAAATGCTTGCTTTACTTCCTTTTCTCCGTGAACTAAAAACAACTTTTTAATCTTTTTTTTGTCTTGACACGATAAAAACTTAAGCAATTCTCCGTAATCGGCGTGTGCAGAAAAGGAACTTAATGGCTGTATTTCTGCATTTACCCTAACAGGTTCCCCGAAAATACGAACTTCTTTATCTCCACGCAATAATTTTCCTCCAAGGCTTTCGGGAGTGCAATATCCGGCAATGAGCACGGTGTTTTTTTCAAAAGGCAAGGCGTGCTTTAGGTGATGTTTAATTCGTCCTGCATCCATCATACCCGAAGCAGAGATGATGATACAAGGCTCACTAAAAACGTTGAGCTTTTTAGAGTCCTGTATGTCTTGTATGTAATTCAGTCCTTCAAAGCCAAAAGGGTCAGGGTCTTTTTCCATTAGTTCAACTACATTGTCGTTCAGGCAATATCGGTGTTCAAACATAACTTTTGTAGCACTAACAGATAGGGGGCTGTCTACAAAAATTTTTACTTTTGGCAGTTTATTTTCGTTAAATAAGTTGTTGAGGGTGTATACAATTTCCTGAGTTCTACCTAAACTAAAAGCCGGTATAAGTAAACGCCCCCTTTTTTCTATGCAGGTTTTTTCAACGCATTGAAGAAGCTGTTTCGAAGCGTCTTTTCTTTGTGGATGAAGAGAGTTTCCATAAGTGCTTTCACAAATAATATATTGTGCCTGAGGAAAAGGCTCCGGGTTTTTCATCAGTAAATCGTCGTACCTTCCAATATCGCCGGTATACGTTAAAGTTAAGGGTTTACCATGATTTCGTTCAAGTGTTAAATTACAAACCGAACTGCCTAATATATGCCCCGCTTGCGTAAATAATAATTCGAGATCTGGAGTTATTTTTTCCGGTTTTTGGTAAGAAACCAGTTCAAATTGTAGAAGACATTTTTCGGCGTCAGCAATGGTATAAAGAGGCTTTAGCTCTTCCATACCTAGTTTTCTTCTACGCTTGTTAATGTATATGATATCGTTTTCATGTATATGCGCACTATCAGGAAGTAATATTTTGCAGAGTTCATAAGTGCCCGGAGTGCAGTAAATTTTTCCTTTAAAACCTTGTTGTACCAGGTAGGGCAAGTTGCCCGAATGATCAATGTGTGCATGCGATAAAACAACTGCATCAATCTCCGTGGGATTGAATCCCAAATGTCGGTTCAGGCCGTCTGTTTCTTTTCCCGTGCCTTGAAACAAACCGCAATCAAGCAGCACTTTGTGGTTTTGGGAGGTAGTTATCAAATGTTTACTTCCGGTAACAGATTCTGTTGCTCCTAAAAATGTAAGATTCATAAGAGTTCAATACTACCTATTTTTTATCTGAAGCACAACAGCAAGATCATGCAAATAATTGACAAAACTCATATCCTTAGGCCGGCACATACAATAAATTTGAGCAAGATACCTTACCATGAAAAAAATAATTTGTGCCTGCGATTTTTCTAAGGCTTCTAATAATGCAGCGCATCATGCTGCCAGAATAGTCTCCCGCTTTGGATCTCAGTTGTGTTTGCTTCACATATACAATGTTCCCGTGCCGGTTACGGAGTTTGGCTATATTGATATTAATGATGAGGTATTGCGTGATAACGCAAGGAAAGAACTGGACAAATTAAGCGAACTTCTTCAGGCAGAACATCCTCATTTAGCGAAGCCGGAGGTTATTGTTGAAAGTGGTTTGGTTGTGAGTAAAATCAATAAAACAGCGGAAGACAAGGATGTAGACCTAATAGTGATGGGGATAGAAAACCAAACCGGTTTTGTAAAAGAACACGTATTAGGGAGCACCTCTATTGACGAAACCAGGCAGTCTAAAATTCCGGTTCTTATAGTTCCGGCCCAAGCAGAAAGCAAAAAAATTGGCAAAATAGTTTTTGCTTGTGATTATAAAAATTTGCAATCCGACTCAACAGCGCTTATTCAGATTAAGTATTACAAAACCTTGTTTGACGCAGAGTTAATTTTGGTTCATGTTTTGGAGCCGGAACACCAGCTGGATTTAGGAGAGGCCAGTTCAGATTACTTTATAGAACAAAGTCTTGCCAATACCGAGCACAAAACGTTTTTTGTATATGAGAAAAATGCGGCAAGAGGGATTTTAGAGTTTGTAGATAATCATCAGGTAGATTTAATAATAGTGGAACCCAGAAAGAGAAACTTTTGGGAGCGTTTATTTGGAAAAAGTACAACTCAGCAATTAGCTTTCCATTTAAACATCCCCATGTTGGCTATAGATGGGAAAGTAAAATAACTCTGATAGATACGTTTATTTGGTGTCATTCCATCATAACACGGTCTTCTCCGTCAAAGTAGGGGGCCTGTATGCTAATAACTTTTAAAGGCTGTTTACCCTTTACAATAACGGAATGTACCGTGTTTTTAGGAATAAAGATAACATCGCCGGGTTTTATTAGTTGTTCTTTATCCCCAAGTTTAAGGATGCCCTCCCCACTAACAACAACCACGTGCTCGCTGTGTTTTAAATGCTTGTGAGCACGAACCTCGTTTTTTATGATAATGCAAAAGCTGCTGCATAAACTATCCGAAAAAAGAGGTTTGTTCATGTTTCCTGCAGCTTTTTGTTCAAGTTCGGCCGTAGAGATTATCTGAGTATTCCCGTAGTAAAAGGCAACTAAAAACAAAATAATCCAAGTAAACCGCATGGGATATTGTTTTGTTAGGGCATAGGAACAGTTGGTTGTTGTATTCCGAGCATTTGTGGTGTAATCATCTGCAGGTTTCTTCTAACATCGCCATAGTTCGGATTTAGCTGCATGGTTCTTTCCCAGGCGTATTTGGCCCTATCATACCTCCTAAGATTGAAGTATGCTCCACCTAAATTATACCAAGGCTCGGGATTATTGGGATCTAAAATGGCCCACTTATTGTATTCAATAGCGGCGGTATCCATTCTTCCGCGCTGGAACGCAAGAGCTCCTCTGTTTTTTAAATCTTGGCTGTATACCTGATAGTAGCTGCGCAAATAGGGATTATTCGGATATAGCCTTTCCGCATTTTTCCAATAATACAAGGCTTCAAAGTCTTTTTTCAATTTAAAGTGCGCCAGACCTAGATTTAAATAACCGTTTACGTAACGCGGGTGTAATTCAATGGCGTGTTCTAAAAATCGGATTCCTTTATAAAGGGCAGCTTCTCTCTTGTTGGCAAATCCTCCTTGTTTTACCTCTTCATCTGTAATTACCAAGGTGCCGTTGTAGTCGTTAAATCTGGTAGAATCTTGTCCCGGAATGTTTATGCCGGTAACTTCTTTGGTATCTGCTAAGTCAACCCAACGAGCGCCCGCATTACCCAATACCAACACGCTGTGTGGCATTGTTTTTACGTCTTTTAAAAACAACGTAACATCGTTTTTCCAGTCCCAGTTACGTTCCCACGTTTTGCATCCATACAAAAAGCCAATCACTAATACAATTATATACAGTGCAGTTTTTTTAACACCAAGATTTATTTGTGACAGCTTATCAAAGCCTTTTAGTATGAACCAGGCCATGGCAATACAGAATCCGATGTTGGAGTGGAAGATTAAGCGCTCGCCCATGGTTGCGCCAATATCCATTAATACGTTTCCAATCAGTAACGCAAATAAGATATAGGTCATAATGGCAAATCCCAGAACATGTCTTCTAATGGTATAATAAACACCTAGCCCTACTAAACCAATGTGAATAACCATGGAAAGTAGAAAATCCCAACTGGTAAGTTTTCGATAAGGAATAGTATTAAATGAGTAATCGGAAGAAAGTGGATGAGGAAATAGTTGTAAAATGAGATACTTCATTAAAACATAACCTTTGGTAGCAAAGCGTTCCTCTTCATTAGCCAACAGATAAGGGTTGTTTAAAATTTCAGTATCCGGAACCCCCGGCTTTAATTTTACGGCAACTAAACGCATTCCTAAGTAGATGAGCATTATTAAACCCATCCAGCTCATCAGATTTATAAATTTTGTTTGCCTCATGGCTTTACCGGATATAACGTTTACAATTAACAGATAAACAAAAGGAAATAGCCAGAAAACCCGCGTTGGCTTGGGAGGCTGAGGCACTTTCATGTCAAAATTACGTTTAATAAACAGCATGAGTGCAGCACAAACCACAAAGGAGATGGCGATGATTAAAACATTTTTTACATCTTTTGTCATGACAAAATCTTTCAATTTTTTCATGAAGTCTTTTTTGCTGTAGTGATTTATAAGCGCAGCGCTGATACCAAACCAAATACCTGCACTAAGCAGACGGTTAACGGTTTTTGAACCCTCGCCCATAATCGGATTTATGACCCCTTTATGAATGAATATGGTAACAAATCCGGCAGCCAATACAAGTAAAATCTTAAAAGAAAGTTTGGTGTATATGTATTGCTGTTGAACGTTGTTTTCGGTAAATGAATATACGGCAAATGGGACAAGCAGTAAAAGCATGATGGCATATTCTTTTGAGAGAAGGGCCAGCAAGAACATAAACGAAGCCCAAAACAAATCTTTACCTGTTTTACTTTCCAGATATTTAAAACTATAGAGGAAAGTAAGTGAAACAAAAATAAGGGAAAAAATTTCGTCGCGGCTTTTTACGTTGGCAATGGCTTCGGAATGGATAGGGTGCATGGTAAACAAAAGCGCCGCTAAAAAAGCAAGATCTTGACTGTTTCGAAAGAAATAGCGTGCAAAAACCAAATACAAAAAAACACAGCCCAGGGCGTAAGTCCAAATATTATTAAAGTGCCTTACTTTGGCGCTGTATACCTGGCAGTCAACCTCATTAAAAATGCCGTCTACGTTCAAATCTTCGTCAAATTCGTTTTTAAAGTTTCTGTTTAAATCCCAGCAGGGGAAGCATTCATTTGCCTGAGCTTTTCCATCGTTGTTCAGATCCTCAAAATCGTTGTATTCGTAGTTCACTTCTTGTCTTCCGCATGGGGTGGTGTGCAGCACGGCATTATCGTCTAAAACCCCGTTTTGATTTAAATCCTGGCACTGCATGTACAAGCCGCTCCGGTAGGGCTTTATAAATTGCTGCTCAATAGCAAAACTAACTACCGACAGAGGACGATAACGGCCTCCGGCCAATTGGTCGGTAGCACACATTCTACGGTAAAAACTTTCATAAGCATCTTTTGTTAAAATATCAGGAATACCCCTTACTCCTTTTATCACGTGGTCGTTTTGATGAATGATAATTCCATCATCCAGCGCATATTCGCCATTTATGGAGGTGATGTAAAACACAAAACCAATAATGCCCACAATAATTGCAGCCAGTTTTTGGTTTAGGAAGGGAAAATAATGAAAGGTTTGTGTGAGCTCAGGAAATACGGGCTCTTTAGATGTGTTTTTGTTTTCGCGTGCCATAATCAAAATCTACGCAAATTACAAAATTAATACGATTTGGCAATTATTCTATCATTTGTTCGCGGTATAAATAAATATTGTTAATTTGTAATCTGATGGCCCTTTTTAGAAATAAGTATTTTTTTCTTATTCTGGCTTTTTTATTGGGTTTATCCTCTTATCTGTGGGACTCTTTTTCGGCACTAACTCCCGCTGAAACGGCTGCTTATCTCTCCCAAAAAATTAATTCCAGAGCTCAACACCTGAAACAGGAAGTTCAAAGACTTCCTGAAATAGATACTAAGGAACGAGAAAGTATCTATACTCAGCAAGAGATAGGGCTGTATATAGTACAAGAATCGAATTTGGTTTATTGGAACAACAGTCAAATTCCCCTTGAGTCCTTCCAATCAAGCAACTCCAGTCCACTTTTGTGGCTTAGGGACGGAATGTATCTGGTGGTATACCAGAAAGATGGTAGCCAAATAAAATTAGCCTTAAGCAAAATAAAATCCAGGTATGATTTACAAAACCGGTATCTTAAAAACTCATTTTCAGACTGGCTAAACCTGCCGCCCGAAGTGGAGATTTCATTTAACCAAAGTGCCGGCACCCCGGTATTTTTAGATCAAAAATTCTTGTTTTCCGTTAAAAATACCGAGACAAGCTTTCGCTATCCTTCCAGGGCATTATGGAGTTTACTTTTGTTTTATGGAGCACTTGTGAGTGCATTTTTATTTGTTGTAAGGATAATAAAGCAGAATGGATTAAACCTGCCCGGTTTTTTGTGGATTATTGCACTTCTTTTTTTTAGAGCAGGGATGCTTTATTTCAAGTTCCCTGAGTTTTTATATGAAACCGACTTGTATAACCTCAGAAAATTTGGCAATGCAAATTCCTTTTTAAATGGGTATTTGGGCGATCTTGTGCTGAACTCTTCCTTCTTACTTGCGCTTGTTGTATGTGTGTATTATGCGGCAAAGAAACAAGCAGAAAACAATAGAAAACTTTTCATTATTGTAATACAAATCTTTTTGTTAGTGTTATGCGTACGCTTTCATAATCATTTGTTTAATACACTTTCAGCCAATTCCACCATTTCTTTTGATTTTATAAACTTCTTTAATTTGGGTCCGGAAACATACATTGCGCTCATTCCTTTGGTACTGGTAAATCTTTCCGTAGCAATTTCTTTGTACAGCATTTTTTGTTTTCCCTCTCCTTTTTTCCCCATTAAAGTTATAATTTTAGCTGCGGCAATTTTCATCCCGCCGGCAACATGGTTGCTTGGCCAGCAGCCCTTCTTTTCCATCGAGTGGTGGTGGTTTCCTGTTTACGGAAGCGTAGCATTTATTCTCTTTTACCTAGGCAAAGGCAAAAATATTCCTGTATCCGGCATCTTACTTTTTTTGGCCGCTCTTTTTTCATCGGCCATTCTTAATTTGCATGTAGAAAAGAACCGTGACAAGGAATTTGAGTTATTTGCCTATCGCCTTACTGAAAGACAAGACCCTGTTTTGGAGAATGAATTTTCCAATATTCCTTCCCGTATTGAAAAAGACCAACAGCTGAAGGTTTTAAGCCAATTTATCTCTTATAACGGAGATAAGGAGTTTTTGCAGTTATTGAGGCAAAATTATTTTTTCGGCTATTTTGACAGGTATAATGTGGAGTTTGCTCTGTTTGATAGCAAGTGTATGCCTTTGCTTTCCGCAACATCTCCGGCGTTTATGAATGAGGGGTATTTTGAAGAGCAAATAAGCACACAGGGCATTCCGTCCGATATTTCCGGACTATATTTTATTGACAAGTATAAATCCAATTCCAGGTATATAGGCTTAATTAATATATCCGGCAATAAACTTTATGTGGTACTTGAGCCGAAGTACTTCGAGGAAGTAGGAACATTTCCTGATTTATTAATGAATGAATCTCAGCAGAAACAGGAAACATTTAGAAATTACAGTTATGCCGTTTATCGAGAAAACATAAATAACAGCATGCATGGCGATTACAGTTATCCCTTATTTTTAAGAGATTCGCTGGCTCAGCACCATCTGCAGGGAGCGTATGATCACCACTATTATTATCCGGAAGACAATACAGTTATAATTATCTCTACTAAGAAAAAAAATTGGGCATATTATTTTACCTATAACTCTTACATGTTTCTCTTCTTTATGATAATTGCTTATTCACTTTATTTCCTCTATCAAATTTTTTACTCCGAGGCATATAAAGTATCTTCTTTAACAAGACGTATTCAAACAACGGTTATTTTATTGTTGTTGCTTTCCATTACGGCAGTTGGCATAACCTCAACACAACTGGTATCCAATCAATTTGAAAAAGATAACGAAAAACAATTACAGGAAAAGACAAAAACTATACTAAGCGACCTTTCAGGTTTACTGCAAAACACCGAACATTTAGAGGATATACCAAAGGAACTGATTGACTTGAGCATCAAAAAATTTGCTTATGTGTTTAACAGTGAAGTAAGTTTATTTAATGAAAATGGAAAGTTATATCTAACCAGCCAACCCAGATTATACGACTATGGACTTGCCGCCAAATACGTCAACCCTTCTGCCTATCATTATTTAAAAAACAGCATCAGTTCTTCGTATTGTGCAAAAGATATGGCTGGAGGGATGCGGTATCAATCCCTTTACACACCGGTTTACAACAACGATAAAAAACTGCTCGCTTTTCTTAATTTGCCGTATTTTGGTAAGCAGAGCGTATTAACAAACGAGCTTTCCGGGATAATAAGTACGCTACTTAATGTATACGTTATATTGTTTATTGTGAGTATTCTTTCCGGTTTGGTTTTAGCAGGGTATATTACGCTTCCTTTACGCTTGCTCAAACAACAATTATCAAAAGTTTCGCTTGGCTCTAAGAATGCAGCCATTCAGTGGAATAGCGACGATGAAATTGGAAAGCTGGTAGCCGAGTATAATAAAATGATAGAAAAACTGGAAGTAAGCGCCGGTTTGCTTGCGCAAAGCGAACGGGAAACGGCGTGGAGAGAAATGGCACGCCAGGTTGCGCATGAAATTAAGAATCCTCTTACGCCTATGAAATTAAATCTGCAATATTTGCAGCATGTTATAAAAAACAATCCAAAAGATTTTGAAGAAAGATTCACGAAAGCTAGTAATACACTAATAGAACAAATAGATGCGTTGGCTAATATTGCAACGGAGTTTAGCAACTTTGCCAAGTTACCGGTTGGAGAAGCCCAAAAAGTTAACTTGGCGGAGGTTTTGGAATCGGCAGTAGCGCTATTTGAAAAAGATGGAGCAGCAAAATTATTTCTTAATCTCTATAACAAGGAATTATACATAATGGCTAACAGAGAGCAGTTACTCAGGATTTTCAATAACATCATAACCAATGCGCTTCAGGCAATTAACGAGAAACAGGAGGAGGGAAAAATTATAATTAGAACGCATGAGCAAGATGGCATTATTCGCGTAGAGGTTTGTGATAACGGCTGCGGAATACCTGCTTCGTTAAAAGAAAAAATATTTACACCAAATTTTACCACAAAAACTACCGGTTCGGGCCTGGGGCTTGCTATGGTTAAAAACATGATGGACACCATGAATGCTAAAATTTGGTTTGAGAGCGAGGAGGGCAGAGGAACATCTTTTTATCTGGAATTTACAAAACTTTAATTAACTTCGTTTCGAATCATGAGTCGGCTGGAAGTAAATAAAACCTATAAAATTTTTATCAACGGGGAGTTTCCCAGAACGGAGAGCGGACGGTATTATCCTATCCGTGATAAAAAGGGCAAACTGTTGGCTAATTTGTGTTTGTCTTCACGTAAAGATTTCAGAAACGCCGTTGTAGCATGTAGAGGCGCTTTTAATGGTTGGTTTCAACGTAGTGCTTTTAATCGTTCTCAAATATTATACCGAATGGCCGAAATGCTGGAGGGAAGAAAAGAGCAGCTACAACAAGAGATGGTATTGTTGGGTTTTACAAAAAATCACGCGCAGGAAGAGATTCGGCGTTCAGTAGATAGTTTGGTGTATTACGCCGGATGGTGTGATAAATTCATGCAGGTTCATAGCACCGTAAATCCGGTGGCTTCTTCTCATTATAATTTTTCGGTACCGGAGCCCATGGGAGTTATTGGCGTAATTTGTCCGGAAGAAAGCCCTTTGCTGGGGCTAATTGCCTCTGTAGCTCCCGTAATAGCCGGGGGTAATACCTGCGTAGCTTTAGCATCAGAATCCCTTGGGCTTTGTGCCATTACTTTTGCTGAGGTTATGGCTACATCCGATCTCCCGCCGGGCGTAGTAAACATTTTAACGGGAAAAACAGAAGAGTTGCTGGAACATTTTTCGGCGCACATGGATGTAAACGCATTGGTGTATGCCCGCAAAAACAAGCAAGAGTATAAAATAATTCAGGAAAACGCCGTAACAAACGTAAAACGCACATTTTGGTGGGATTTCCCTTTCCGGCAGGCCCCTGATTATATAATGGATTTACAGGAAATAAAAACTACTTGGCATCCAATAGAGCAAATAGGGGGAGCCTCGGCAAAGTACTAACTATTCTTTATTGTGGCGTTTAATTATCTCTTCGCTTTGTTCCACGCTTCTTTTTAGCCACTCTAATAATATTTCTTCACGTTCTTCTTCCTCCAGCTTCCAGTTATTTACTTCCTCCCGAATTCTTTTGGTGATTTCGTACATACATATTGCCGCACTTACACTGATATTAAAACTTTCGGTAAAACCATACATGGGAATTTTTACAAAATCATCGGCCAAGGCTATTACTTCATCCGATATTCCGCTTATTTCGGTACCGAAAACAAGAGCAGTTTTTTGATGAACAGGCATTGTGTTTATTGCATGATTGTTTTTGTGAGGAGAGGTGGCAACAATCCAGTAACCTTTTTGCTTTAGTTCCGATATGCACTCACCCGCATTTTTGTGTTTAGTGATATTTACCCAGTTTTCTGCACCAAGGGCAATCTCGTCGTTCACCTTCATGGTGTTTTTGTTTTCAATAAAATGCAGATACTGAATACCAAAACAATCGCAACTTCTTATTACAGCACTGGCGTTGTGGCCTTGATATAAATCCTCAACAACGATGCGGAGGTGATTCGTGCGTTCGCCAAGAACGCTTTCAAAACGCTGTATTCTTCGTTCTGTTACAAATTCCGAAAGCAGAGATATTAGTCTTTTTTTTTCGCCCATTTTGCTATATTTGTGGTTACATTTAAAACCATACAAAGATGAAAAATTTACTTTTTATAATGGCTGCGATTTTTTTGTTTTCCTGTTCAGGCCCAAACAAAACAGAAGAAATTCCGGCCTGCTGTACCGAAAAATGCAGCAAAGAATGTATAGAAATTTGTCGTAAAAATAATTGCACAGAAAAAGACTGCTGTTCAGAGCATCCCGATACTCCTTGCGAGAGCCATCAATGTAAAAAAGCAAAAGCCGGTGATGATAACAAAGAGGTATGTTGCACAACAACAGACGAGTGTAAGGAAAAGTGCGCCAAAGGAGAATGCACCGAAACATGTATGGTAGAAGGAGCCAAAGAAGCTTGCTGCACAAAAGAATAAAGATTTTACACCAATAGAAAGAGGGCTCAAAAGAGCCCTTTTTTATTATATTTAAACTGTATTTTTGTACGTAATGAAAGCCAAAAAATTAGATATAGCTTTACAGGGAGGAGGAGCGCATGGCGCTTACTCTTGGGGAGTTTTAGACAGGTTGTTGGATGATGACCGAATTGAAATAGAAGGAATTTGCGGAACCAGCGCCGGCGCCATGAACGGTGTATGCACCATTTACGGCCTCAATAAGGGAGGTCGAAATATGGCTAAGCATTTACTGGTAAAGTTTTGGCATAAAATATCAGAGGCCGGTAAAAATTCGATGCTGCAGCCCTCTATGCTCGATAAAATGGTTAGTAAGGGGAATATGGATTTTTCTCCCGGGTATAAATTTTTTGCGATGGCTTCCGAAAATTTTGCCCCGGCACAATTTAATCCACTTGGGTATAATCCCTTAGAAAAGATTCTCACCGATTTAATTGATTTTGATGAGTTGCATCGCTTTAATCCTCCAAAACTGTTTGTGTGCGCAACGAATGTATTAACATGTAGTCCCAAGGTGTTTGGCCCATCTGAAATTACAGCCAAAACCATACTGGCATCTGCTTGCTTACCCTACATGTATCATGCGGTAGAAATTGACGGGGAATTTTACTGGGATGGTGGTTATATGGGAAATCCACCCTTGGAACCTCTCATATATAATACGGAAGACACCGATGATATATTGTTGGTTCAAATAAATCCTTTTAAAATAAAGCACGTTCCCGATAATATAGAAGAAATTAAGGATAGAATAAATGAGATTAGTTTTAACGCTTCCTTGTATCATGAGATAAGGCTTATCGAGTTTAAACGAAGCCTTCTTGAAAAGGGGATAACACTGGATGGGGAATTAAAAAATATATTTTTGCATAATATCAGTGCCGATAAAGATTTGGGTGGACTAAATCTTTCCAGCAAATTAAATACTACCTGGGATTTTTTAATGTATTTGAAAGACTTGGGCTACAAAGCTTGTTCAGCCTGGCTAGATAAAAACTTTGACAACATAGGCAAAATAAGCACGTTCAAATTGTAAATAAACATGGAAGAAAATACAACATACACCGAGAGAAAATTTATCCCGGCTGATTTTGCCGTTAGTACCTGGGAAAAGCTTAAACCATATTATGACGAATTGCTGTCAAGAACCATTAACTCCGAAGAAGAATTAGAGAAATGGCTTAGAGATGGCAGCGAGCTATCAGCCATAGTTAGTGAAGATTTAGCTTGGCGTTATATTAAAATGACTTGCGACACCCAAAATGAGGAGCTGCGGAACAGCTATAATGATTTTATAACAAACATAGAGCCTCACCTCGCTCCGGTAAATAATGAATTAAATAAAAAACTAAATGCCTGTGTTTTTGCTTCACAATTACCGAACCGTTACGCCGTTTTTTTAAAACAGGTGCAAAATAGTATTGAGCTTTTTAGGGAGGAGAATATTCCTATTAAAACTTTATTGCAGCAGAAAGAGCAAGAATATGCTGCCATTAGCGGCTCACAAAGCATAAATTATAACGGCGAAGAAATAACTTTACAAAAAGCGGCTGTTTATCTTAAAAGTTTGAACAGATTGGTTCGTGAAGAAGTATATCACAAAATAGCCGAGCGAAGAGCAAAAGATGAGGATGCTTTAAACTATTTATTTACCAAACTGATTCAGCTACGTCATCAAATTGCCATAAACGCCGGATTTTCTAATTATCGGGATTATAAACATCGTGAACTTGGGCGCTTTGATTATAGTGTGCAGGATTGTTTAAACTTTCATGAGGCGGTAAAAAACCATGCAGTTCCTTTGATGAGAGAGCATGACAGACGAAGAAAAGAAAAACTCCAACTAACCGATTACAGACCTTGGGACACTTCCGTTGATGAAGATGGACAGGAGCCTTTAAGGCCTTTTTCAAACGGCAAAGAACTTACAGAGAAAACAATAGAATGTTTTAATAAGGTAGACTTGTTTTTTGGAGAATGTGTGAAAGTGATGCAAGAAATGGGTCGGTTGGACTTGGAAAGCAGAATAGGCAAGGCTCCGGGAGGATACCAATATCCGCTTTACGAGACCCATGTTCCGTTTATTTTTATGAATGCAGTGGGGCTACATCGAGATTTGGTAACCATGGTACATGAGGGAGGACATGCCATACATTCGTTCCTTTGTAAAAATTTAGAGTTGGTTGATTTTAAATCTCCTCCAAGCGAAATAGCTGAACTTGCCAGCATGAGTATGGAACTTATCAGCATGGAACATTGGCATGTTTTCTTTGAAAATAAGGAGGATTTAAAAAGGGCAAAGCGCCAGCAGTTGGAGAGCGTGATGGATACCTTGCCTTGGATTGCCGCTATTGATAAATTTCAGCACTGGGTATACCAAAACCCAAAACACAGCATAGCCGAGCGCTACGCAATATGGGAAAGTATTATGGATGACTTTGGAAGCAATGTCATTAATTATAAGGGGTTGGAAGAAAACTTAAGAAGGCGTTGGCAAGCGCAGTTACATTTGTTTGAAGTACCTTTTTATTACATTGAATATGGTTTTGCCCAATTAGGCGCCATTGCCATTTGGCGAAATTATAAAATGAATGCTCGTCGTACGATTGACCAGTATAAGGCTGCTTTAAGTTTAGGCTATACAAAGAGTATACCGGAAATATATCAAACAGCCGGCATTAAATTTGATTTTTCTCCTGCTTATGTAAAAGAATTAATGGATTTTGTTAAAATGGAATACGAGGGCCTTTAAGATTTGAGCTCTATGCAAAAAGCAGTGCCCTTCCCTATTTCGCTGCTCTTTACATAAATTTTTCCGTTATGATAGTTCTCTATAATTCTTTTACAAAGACTTAATCCCAGTCCCCAGCCTCGTTTTTTCGTTGTGTATCCCGGTTTAAATACTTCTTTGAACTTATTTTTAGGAATACCCTTGCCCGTATCTTTAATTTCTATTCTTATTTCTTCCGGTTCTTCTTTGAGAGATATGCTTAGTTCTCCTTTTCCGTCCATGGCATCTATAGCATTTTTGCATACGTTTTCTATTACCCATTCAAAAAGCGGAGCAGAGAGCTGAACAAAAATTTCTTTTTCCGGCAATGAAATAGTGAAAAGAATATTTTTAGAACTCCGTTGTTTAAGGTAGTTGATACTTTCGGAAAGGATTCGCACGATGTTTTCTTCATTAAGTGCAGGCTGAGAGCCTATTTTGGAAAAACGCTCGGTAATGGTTATTAAACGCTTTACATCGTTTTGCATTTCGTTAATTATTTTTTCTTCTACTCCAATCGCCCTCAGATGCTCGTTCCAAGCCATTAAAGAAGATAGCGGAGTTCCCAATTGGTGAGCTGTTTCCTTACTCATTCCAACCCAAACTTGGTCTTGTTCGGCTTTTCGGGCGGTGCTGAATAAAATGTATGCAATTAGTAAAAAAAGACCAATTACACCAAATTGCACGTATGGGTAATACTTTAATTGAGTGAGCAGGTTAGACTGGGCATAAAAAATGAAATTTACACTTCCTTCTCCCAGGTCTATTTCTAACGGCTTATTTTCGTTTCTTAACTCTTCAATTTTTTGTTGTAACTTCTCGGGTGAGTTTATTTCATCAAGAGCGATTTCTCCACTGGCAATAATGTTTTTTTGAGAACTGTCAGTATATATAACCGGCACATCCGCAGAGTTAACGGCAACTTCCGTAATAAACGATTTTATTAAACTGTCGAAAACCAATTTTATATCAGAAAACACTTTACTGTCTTTGTAATACAGGTATTGTTTCGTGTTTTTGTATATCTGAATCTCAACCGGTGGGTAAAGAGTTTTCATGCTTTCAAGTTCACCCTTCAGATAATCGGGACTTTTTTCCTTAGTGGAATCTAAATTTATTTTTGCCGTAATATTTCCTTTTTCATCAGCCAGTATCATAGGTACCGTGCTGTTGTCTTGAAGAACGTAAAGAAGAAAGTTAATGGTATTGTTGCTGTTTTCTTTAGTAAGTTGCTCGGTTGTTTTAGCGTACAGGACAGCTTTCTTACGCTCTTCCTGTTTTATTTTTTCGAAAAGCTGGTTAGTAAATTTTACCAGGTTGGCCTTTTTTTGTACCGCCTCTGCCCAAAGTTTTACCTTTCTGCGTTCGTCTTCTTCAATGTGTTTTACTAAGCTGTTGGTATACCAAAGAGAACAAAACACTATCACAAAAGCGGCAACCGCCAACAACCACTTCCAGCGTTGCTTTTTAGTGTAAATGTTCATAACAGTAAAACGTCTTTTTTGTTCGGTTTAGTATGAACGGTGTAATAAAACGCGTAAAATCAGTGATGATGTCCCCCTTTTCCGTGAACGTGCCCGTGGTCAAGCTCTTCGGGGCTGGCGTCGCGTACTTCTAAAACCTCACCCACAAAATGAAGGTCAAACCCGGCCAGGGGGTGGTTAAAGTCCATACGAACATGGTTGTCCGAAATTTCTAAAACTTTTCCAATAAGTTTATTCCCTTCATTATCGTGCATTTCAATATCATTTCCAACAAAAACACGAGCAGAGTCAAACTTTCCGTCTACTTCAAAAGCTTCTTTTTGGATGTTAATGATATAATCTTCTTCAACCAAACCGTAGGCATTTACTGCGTTGATGTGAAAATCGAAAGAGTCTCCGGCTTTTTTTTGGTGAATATTTTTTTCAAACTCGGGTAATAATTGGCTAACACCAAAAATAAATGCAAAGGGGTGTTCGGCGCTGGTTTGTTCTACAAGTTCTTCGGCTTGTCCGTTTTTGCTGGCTGATAGATGGTAATTTACTACAGCTACTTTGTTTTGTGTGATGGTCATTTTTTTTTCTATTTATTAAAAAACAAGCCATTCAAAAACGAATGGCTTTTCACTTATAAAGGTAGGTAAAAATTAGTTCAAATCAAATTTAATTCCTTGTGCTAATGGAAGGTCTTTTCCGTAATTAATGGTATTGGTTTGTCTTCGCATATAGGCTTTCCAGGCATCCGACCCACTTTCTCTTCCGCCTCCCGTTTCTTTTTCGCCACCAAAGGCGCCTCCAATCTCTGCCCCGCTGGTGCCAATATTCACGTTTGCAATACCACAGTCGCTTCCTGCCGCACTTAAAAAAAGTTCAGCTTCCCGCACATTTAGCGTCATAATAGCGCTCGATAACCCTTGGGGAACGTTGTTTTGAATAGCAATGGCCTCTTCCAGCGATTTATATTTTAATAAATACAGTATAGGAGCAAACGTTTCGTGTTGTACAATTTCCATTTCGTTTCGGGCTTCAACAATGGCAGGTTTTACGTAGCAGCCGCTTTCATAACCGAAACCTTCCATTACTCCTCCGGGAACTGCGATTTTGCCTCCTTCGGCTATTGCCCTTTCAATTGCGCTCATGTACGATTTCACGGCATCTTTATCAATAAGTGGCCCTACGTGATTTTTTTCATCGAGCGGATTGCCGATTTTTAGTTGGGCGTAAGCTTTAATCAAACGTTCTTTCACTTTGTCGTATATACTTTCGTGAATGATGAGTCGTCTGGTTGATGTGCAGCGTTGGCCGGCAGTTCCTACAGCGCCAAATACGGCTCCTATGGTTGCCATGTCTAAGTCGGCTTCAGGAGTAATAATAATGGCGTTGTTGCCCCCCAATTCTAAAATACATTTTCCAAAACGCTCGGCTACTTTGGCTCCAACAATTCGTCCCATTCGGGTAGATCCGGTAGCAGAAATAAGAGGAACGTGCTCGTCTGTGGTAAGCAGCTCTCCTACGAGTGCATCACCATTAATTATACAGGAAATTCCTTCGGGCAGGTTGTTTTCTTTGGCAACTTCATTCCATATATTTTGGCAAGCAATAGAGCAAAGCGGTGTTTTTTCGGAAGGTTTCCAAATACAGGTATTGCCACAAACCCATGCCAGCGCTGCGTTCCAGCTCCATACGGCTACCGGAAAATTGAACGCGCTGATAATGCCAACTACTCCCAGCGGATGCCACTGTTCCATCATGCGATGATTAGGTCGTTCGCTCTGTATGGTTAAACCATACAGTTGACGCGAAATGCCAACAGCAAAATCGCAGATATCAATCATTTCCTGAACTTCGCCGAGGCCTTCTTGAAGAGACTTCCCCATTTCGTAGGAAACCAGCTTCCCCAAATCGGCCTTTTTTAAGCGGAGTTTATTTCCAAATTGTCGAACAATTTCTCCACGCTTGGGAGCGGGAACAGTTCGCCAGTATAAAAAGGCATCCTTGGCAGCGTCTATTACTTTTAGATAATCAGATTTAGTGGCCGACTTAACCTTTGCAATTAATTTTCCATCAACCGGACTGTATGATTCAATAATTTCACCGTTGCCTGACCAGGTATTCCCACTGCTGCAGCCATCGTTAATTTCTTTAATTCCCAATGATTTTAGAACGTTTTGCATAGTAAAAAACTAAGCCGTAAATATAAAAATATAATTTGCTTGATGTGAATTTGTTTTTAAACCGGAATAACGTTTGCCAGAGATATAATTAACATTATAAAAACCATGAATTGACGATTTAAAAAACGCATTGAGCGAAAATAACAAAATGTTTAAACAAAGTGTTCTCTCGTTGGAGATTTCATAATTCTCTATTAAGATTATCATTTAACAGGCCTTATACATTTGTTGGCTGCATGGTTCGGAGTATTAAATTTTGGTTACTGATGTCATTTACACTCATCACATGCATATTTCTATTTACAACACTTGCGCTTAATCATTTGTATAAGCAAATTGAAACACTCGAATCATCCGTTTCGAAATTACGCTTAGTTAAAAGCAATTTATTGGAATCATACAAGGTAAAAGAAGACTTATTTTTTTATAAATACAGTAGTAAGGAGTTTTTTGATGTACATGTTTTTTCTGAGCCCGAAAGGGCCTTTGGAGTTAAAACAAACCAAGCGCTTAACCAGCTGAACGAATTAACAAAGGGAGAGTTTAAGAATGTTTTTTCCGAACAAAAAACGGTTTATCAGCTCATTTATGCTGTTAAGCAGTATAAAAAACTCTTTGTTACAATAATGAGGCTTCAAAAAATAAAAGGCTTTAAAAATTATGGATTAGAAGGAAAAATGCGTGTACACGCACACGCACTGCTTGATCTTCCCGATAAAGATATTAGGTATCACGCTCTGGTTTTAAGAAGACACGAAAAAGATTTTATAATGAGAAGGCAAAAAGAGTATATCCATAAGTTTAATGCAGAGATAAGAGAGCTGATATCACTCGTAAATAAAAAGAGGGGAGGCGTGGAGAGCAATTCCCTCATTTTATATCATGTATATTATTACAGCAAGTATTTTAATGCCATAGCAAAAATTGAAAGAAGACTTGGTTTTAACGGAAAATCAGGCTTACTCAATACCGAAAAAAACTTATTCGAAAAAATAATAAGTAAACTAACGGATGCAGAAGAAAAAACTTTGCAGAAAAGTTTGGAGAAGAAAAACAGGTATAAAAAAATAAGTACTGTTATGTTGGTTGCTTTTTTACTGCTCTTACTTTTCACGGTTCTCTTTTTTACTAATTTAATTACCAATTCTGTAAATCTTGTAACAGGGGTTTTTTCTGACTACGTTAACTCCGGATTTAACTATGATTTTATTAGTCATAAACCGTCAAAAATAGCAGAGCTAAACTCTATCTATAAGGGATTTGTGGAGATGGCAAATAAAATATACGCGTTCACTAACCATTTTCGGGAAATGGTAGATGAAAAAACAGCAGAAGTGGTTAAACAAAAAGAAGAGATTATCATCCAGCAAAGAAAAATAGAAGAGCAATATAGTGCTTTATTAAAACTATATTCAGAAATTCAACAAAGAGAAACCGAGCTTAAATTAAAAAATGATGAAATTTTTCAAAGCTTAAGGTATTCAAAAAACATACAAAAAGCCCTAACTCCAAGAGCAAACGAACTAAAAAAACCTTTTAGCGACAGTTTTATTTTTTTTAAGGCAAAAGATGTTATTTCAGGAGATTTTCATTTGTTTTTTTCTTTGGATAATGGTATTAGGAAAGAAATCCTGATTCTTGGGGCAGATTGTACCGGACATGGAGTTCCCGGAGCTCTAATAAGCGTATTGGGAATAAACAGTATTCAAAAAATAATTAATCTTTTAAAAACAACCGAGCCCGGAAAATTATTACAACTATTGGATAGAGACTTTAGTCAAACATTAAATCCGGAACCCAAAAAAAAAGAAGTTTACGACGGCATGGATATAGTTGCTCTAAGATATCTTCCGGAAGAATATAAATTGGAATATTGCTGTGCTAAGTATAATTTATTTATTGTTCGTGAGAAACAAGCGCTTTTTACCGAGCATCATCGTTATTCAATAGGGTATCATAACACAAATGACTTTAACAAGGAATTTAAAACAAACGTAGTGCAACTACAAAAGGGAGATTGTGTTTATTTGTTTTCTGACGGATTTTCTGATCAATTTGGAGGACCGGAAAACAAAAAATTTAAGAAGAAAAAGCTACAAGAACTTTTAATACAGTTTTCTCATTTTCCCATGAAAGAACAAAAAGATATTCTTCGTCAAAATTTCGTAAAATGGAAAGGAAGAAATAAGCAAACAGATGATATCACAGTTATTGGATTTAGAGTTTAAAAAATGAAAGATTCCCAAGCAGATGCTTTAAAAGAGATTTTGTAAAATAATTGTAACCGAAAAAGGAATAAGCTTAACATTAAGTTCAAAATTCCTCGCAAAACATCATTTTGTCTTAATTTTTGAAAAACACAAGAAGGCCTTTCCTAGCTGAAATTTGCACAAAATTAAAATTGCCATGAGAAAGCTATCCTTTTTGATTTCACTTTTGTTTTTAGCTGTAATAACTAAATCTCAAAACCCAGGCCTCCTGATAAGCGAGGTAATGATAAATCCTCCGGGAACAGATTCTTGTAAAGAATATGTGGAGTTAATTGCTACCAAAAACATTAATTTTTCACTAACCCCTTATACCATTATAGTTAATAATAATGGCGCTGCCAATATTAACGGATGGGTTGCAGGAGGCGCTCTAACTTACGCTTTTGAGGTTAATACGGGCTCTGTTAGTACCGGTGATGTGGTATACGTAGGAGGGAGTTGCATGGCTCCAACCGGACCTAAAATAAAGGTATTGAATGTAAAATATGTGGGTGGAGATGGCGGCATTGGTAATGCCAATGCGGCAGGAGTTTTTGGAAACGGAGGTTCTAATGCTGATGGAGTGGCCGTGTTTGATGTCCCGGTTGCTTCTATAACCAGCTCAACGGTTCCTCGAGATGCTGTTTTTTATGGTACAGGTTTGGGAACAGCCATTGTAAACGCCGGTTTAGATGGATACCAGCTTCCTGTGAATGATTTTTACAACGGAGGAAAATTAAACGCAAGCAGTTATTTTACGAACGATCCGGGAGCCGACATATTAACCTTTATAGGACTGTTCAATACTACAACTAATACTTGGTCAATGGCAAGAACGTACTCGTTTACCCCCGAGTCTAATTTAACGACTACCTCGTCGGTTTCACTTACATCAAGCAGTTCCGGCCCCATGACACTTACTTTTTTAAGTCACGATACAACGGTAGTAGAGTCCAGCTCTTTAGCTACTGTATACGTGAGATTAACAGCCAGCAGTACCTCTCCTTCAACCATACAGGTGCAAGCTTCTACTCTTTCAAATGCCACTTCAAGTGATTATACCTTAGCTACTACTCAAATAACGGTTGCTGCCAATACACCCGTTAACACCGCTTTCCCTGTTAATATTCTTATTAACAATGATACTCAAATTGAGAGCGATGAGTATGTAGTACTAAGACTAACAAACCCCGTTAATGCAGTTATAGGAGCAACTAACCAGTGTAATTTTTATATAGCTGATAACGACAAACCCGTTCCTGCCCCTTCCAATGCACTTACTCTAAACCTCCTTTCCAGTTTTAGTAATTCCTTGAGTGGCAGCAATTCTGCCGAGATAGTAGCACATGACCCCACAACACAGCGTTTATATATAGCCAACAGTATAGGAAACAAAGTAGATATTGTAAATTTTATTAATCCCTCTTCTCCCTCTTTGCTTGCAAGTATTTCTGTAACGCCTTACGGAAGCATTAATTCCCTGGCTGTAAGAAATGGAACGGTTGCCTGCGCTATAGAAAACTCTGCTAATCCGCAAGATTCCGGAAAGGTAGTTTTTTTAGATAAGGACGGAAATTTTTTGAAGCAGGTAAAAGTAGGGATGATGCCCGATATGATAACCTATAACCATGCCGGAACAAAAGTATTAACGGCTAACGAAGGTGAGCCTAACGATGCCTACACAAATGATCCGGACGGCTCGGTGAGTATTATTGATATAAGCGGAGGTATTACTAATCTGACGCAATCGAACGTCGCTCATGTTACTTTTACGGTATATAACGGACAAGAAGCAACGCTCAAATCTCAGGGCATAAGAATTTTTGGACCCTTTGGTATGGCATCAAAAGATTTTGAACCCGAATACATAACTATTGCACCTGATGATTCTAAAGCGTGGGTGGCGCTTCAGGAAAATAATGCCATAGTAGAAATAAACCTGTCTAATAACAATATTAACTACATAAAAGCATTGGGAACAAAAGATCATGCCCAATTGAATAATGGCATGGATGTTTCAAACCTTACAAAAGGAGTAAACATTTCCAATTTTCCGGTAAAAGGTTTTTATATGCCCGATGCCATTGCCTGCTACACTGTTGGAGCAAATACTTACATAATAAGTGCTAATGAAGGGGATGCCCGTGAATATAGTGGCTTTTCTGAAGTAAAAAGAATTAATCAGGTAAATTTAGACCCGGTAAAGTTTCCAAATGCAACTGAAATAAAAAATAATTACTTTTTGGGACGTTTAAATATTACCGATAAATCGGGAGATATTGATAACGACGGAGACCTGGACACTATTTACTGTTATGGTTCCCGCTCTTTTTCCATATGGAATGCTGCAACCGGAGTTCAGGTGTACGATAGTAAAGATGATATGGAGCTCATAACTGCCACTAATTCTTTTTCGGTTATGTTTAATGCTAGTAATACCAGCGCCACAAAAAAAGATAGAAGCGACGATAAAGGACCGGAACCCGAAGGTGTTGCATTGGGTGTTATAGGCGGAAATACGTATGCCTTTATTGCTCTGGAAAGAATAGGAGGAGTTATGGTATATGATGTTTCTAATCCGCTTGCTCCCGTTTTTGTAACGTATGTAAATAACAGAACCTTACCTTCCAATGGTCCTGACAGAGGAGCAGAAGGAATTATTTTTATACCTCAGTCACAAAGTCCGAATGGGCAGCATATTGTAATTGCGGCTAATGAAGTGAGCAGTACATTAAGCATATGGGGAATCCCGGGATGTTCTTCGCCTGTTTCATCTTCACTTTCTGTCAGCGGAAGCACCCTGGCTTGTTCTAATCAGGCGCCGGCGCTATCTGTTCCAAGTAATGCCGGATTTACTTATCAGTGGTATAATGGAGCCAGCCCCGTTTCAGGAGCAACAAGCAATACGTTTAGTCCTACTTCCAGTGGAAATTACTCTGTACTTATTTCCGGAGGGCCAAATTGCCAAACAAAATCACTACCTCAGGTAATAACCATAAATCCTTCACCAACCATTACCATATCCGGCAGTTCGTCTGTAATATGTATCGGCCAGTCGGCAACACTCACAGCGAGCGGAGCCAGCGGAACATATACATGGAACAACAACTCTAACAGCGTATCAATAGTTATTTCTCCATCGGTTAATACTACTTATTCTGTTGTTGGAGCTAATGCTAATGGTTGTACGGGAACATCTTCTTTCGTTCAAAATGTAACAAACTGCACGAGCCTGGAAGAAGAGAGTTTGAATACAGCTTCACAAATTTATCCAAACCCAACATCTTCAACATTTGCCATAAATTTTAATGAACAAGCACCGGTTAATATAGATATATACACGATGCAGGGAAAACAGATTTTACACTTGGGCGAATATCATTCAGGAGATTTGATAAGCGTTGATGGACTTGCAAAAGGAGTGTATTTTGTACGTATGCACAGCACTAATTTTAGTTTAACGAAAAAACTTATTGTAAACTAGGCATTAAGTTATTGGCACGTTAATTTAACCTGCAATTAATACCATTGCAGGTTTTATTAATTGAATAGTAAAGTGTTACTTAATTTGTATTAAAGCACAAAAAACACCTTTGTAAAACAAAAGTCATGAAAACGTTTTACAAAACCATTGTGCTTTCCGATATCCATTTAGGGATTAAAGCCAGCAAGGCAAAACAGGTTGTACACTTCTTAAAGCATCATAAATGCGAAACTCTTTTGCTGAATGGGGATATTATTGACGGTTGGCAGCTACGTAAAAACGGAAAATGGAAAAAACAGCACAGTAACTTTTTTAAATACGTATTAAATCTGGTGGCAAAAAGTAAATGTGAAGAAATTATTTATCTACGCGGAAACCACGATGATTTTTTAGATGAAATACTCCCTTTTTCCATGGCAAACTTTAAAATTAAAAGACATCATATACACTACGGGGTTCAAAAAAAATATTTTGTTACTCATGGTGATATTTTTGACACCGTAACAACCAAATTAAGCTGGCTGGCAAAGTTGGGAGATGTTGGATATACCTTTTTACTGTGGTTGAACCGACACTATAATAATTACCGCGAAAGGAAGGGACTCCCCTATTACTCGCTCTCACAAGTGGTTAAGGCAAAAGTAAAATCAGCGGTATCCTTCATTTCCGATTTCGAAAACGAATTAGCACAAGTTGCTAAAGCCAGAAAATGCCACGGAATTATTTGCGGGCATATTCACCAGCCCGCCATTAAAGAAATAAATGGCATAGAATATCTTAATTCCGGAGATTGGGTAGAAACCATGAGTGCTTTGGTTGAAGATAATGAGGGAAACTGGAAGATAATATACTATCAAGATTGGCTGGAAGAATATCGTAAAGAGCAAGAGGAGAAAAAGCTCAAGAAACCTCAAACCAAAGAATTAGAAATTTCTGAACAGCGAATAGCTTCATAAAGTATGGCAAAGAAATTTATTTTGTCTGTGCAGGGAGAAGGGCGCGGACACATGACGCAGGCTATTACTGTATACGAGATGTTGCTTGAGCAAGGCCATCAGGTTTGTGCGGTTATATTAGGTTCGAGTGGGAAAAGAGATGTTCCCAAGTTTTTTTTCGATAAAATATCAGCACCTATTATACAATTAGCAAGCCCCAATTTTGTTTCCGACAGCAAGAATAAAAGTATTAATCTCCCCAAATCAGTTTGGCATAACTTTAAAAAAGTAAAAACATTTCGAAACAGCCTCCGACAGATAGATAAATTAATGCAGGAGCATAAACCCGATGTAGTAATTAATTTTTTTGATTTGTTGATGGGGTTATATTACCGATTTTACAAGCCAAGAGCAAAAATGGTATGCATTGCCCATCAGTATATTTATCTGCACTCCGACTTTGAATTTCCGGAAGGAAGGTGGTTAGATAAAGCAGCCATTAAATTTTTTACACGATTAACCGCAAAAGGATCTTCTAAAAACCTTGCACTTTCTTTTTATAATATTCATACCAGACATGAGGAGGTTATTATTGTGCCGCCCCTACTTAGAAAAGAAATCTTTGAACTTAATACCGAACAAAGTGATTACTTTTTAGTGTATCTTGTGAATAATGGATATTTGGAAGATTTGATAGAATGGCACAAAAAAAATCCCGAGGTAGAGATACATTGTTTTACCGACCAGCCCGACGAACTACGCCGCCAATATATGTTTAATGAACAAAAGCTATTCTTACACGCATTAAATGATAAATTGTTTTTAGAGATGATGAGCAAAGCTAGGGGTTTGGCCAGTACCGCCGGGTTTGAAAGTGTTTGTGAGGCCATGTATTTAGGAAAACCCGTTCTTATGGTTCCCATACAAGGACACTACGAACAGTACTGTAATTCCAGAGATGCACACAAGGCAGGTGCCGGAATATTTGCAGATACCTTTGATTTAACCAAACTTGAAAATTTTTGTGCTACATTTAACAGCCCAAACCGCTTTTATAAAGACTGGGTTTTTAATGCAAAAAGCCGAATTTATCGAGAAATCAGTAACGCCTGATATGCCCCGTAAGCTCCTGTTTATTGTAAATCCTAATGCCGGCAAAAAAATATCGGAGCAACTAATAGAAACTATTCGAAGAGAGTTTCCCCAAAACATTTATTATCAAATAGTAGTTTGGAAAGATAAAAATCATTTCCAGGAAGTGCTCGATATTTTACACTCCAGAGAATATACCGATGCTATAGCTGTGGGTGGAGACGGAACCGTAAACCAGGTGGCTAAAAGTATCGTAGGTACCAATATTGCTTTGGGAATTGTTCCTGCCGGTTCCGGGAATGGTTTGGCACGAACATTAGGAATTTCTATGAAAGTAGAGGAAGCCATAAAACAAATTGCCGACGGAAACAAAGCCCTCATTGATTATGGAACAGTTAATCAAATTCCGTTTTTTTGCACCAGCGGTGTTGGTTTTGACGCACATATAGGCAGTCTTTTTGCCAGTTCCGAAAAAAGAGGATTGCAGAGCTATATCAAGATAACCGTAAGAGAGCTCTTAAAATATCGATCAAAAGAATATACTCTTCGCTTTGATGATAAAGAAATAAAAAGAAAAGCTTATCTGATAACGGTGGCAAATGCAGGCCAGTACGGTAATGATTTTTATATTGCACCACAGGCAAAGTTGAATGACGGATTTTTTCACGTGGCAATACTTAAACCGTTTAATGTATTTTCGGTATTCGGCATTTTATGGAAAATACTCAAAGGAAAAGCAAACGAATCCTCAAACATAGAAACCTATCAAACTAAGAAACTCACTATTCTTAGAGAAGAGCCGGCTCCTATACATTATGACGGCGAGCCGCATCAAGCCGGTAAAGAAATTGAATTTAATTGCGAGCCCCTTAAAATAAAGGTTATTTTGAGTAACAGCACAAAGGCCATGTTGTAGGTAAAATTATCATTATCTGTTGCGTCAAGTAAAGTAATTTTCTCTTAACTATTCGTTAGCGCGTATTTTTATCCTTTGTTCTAACTTGGCTCTCCCTAAGATAAAGTTAAGAGAGCATGCGCTTCGTAATGAAAAATAGTTTATCTGCTTCTTTCTTACTCGCCACAATTCTTACTTTTCTTTCATTCATAATTAAGGCACAAAACGTCACAAGGGGGCCTTATCTCAACCAAGCAACACCAAATTCGGTTATTATTAAATGGAGAACAAATGTTGCCACAACATCCCAGGTTTGGTTTGGCACATCCCTTTCTTCTCTGAGTTCTTTTTCTTTTAATGCCAATAGCACGACCAATCATGAAATCAAAATTTCCGGGCTTCAGCCTGCAACAAAGTATTATTACATGGTAGGGAATACAACAACAACACTTACTCCAAAAAGTTCCCAACAATATTTTCTTACCAGCCCTGTTACCGGATCGGCCGGAAAGTATAAATTTTGGGTAATTGGCGATGCGGGTACCGGAAGCGCAAATCAGATAAATGCCAAAAACGCTTTTTTGAATTATACAGATTCCTCTCATATTGATGGCTGGATATGGCTTGGAGATAATGCATATGATGGAGGGTTTGAC
Organism: uncultured Akkermansia sp.; assembly: GCA_964585565.1. Lineage (GTDB taxonomy): Bacteria > Bacteroidota > Bacteroidia > B-17B0 > Aurantibacillaceae > Aurantibacillus. Next base: position 52,999 of record CAZPEC010000002.1, read on the forward strand.
AGTGAGTACCAAAACAATGTGTTTGCTCAAAATATTTATGCCAACGAACTTAAAAGGGTGGTTGTGTGGCCTGCTTTGGGAAATCATGATTACAATCACTTTATCCCATTTTCTCCTCCTCCGGCATACTTTGACATATTTAGTTTGCCAACTAATGGCGAGGCAGGCGGTGTTGCTTCCGGAACAGAAAAATATTATTCTTATAACTACGGGAATATACACTTTATTGTTCTCGACTCTTATGGAACAGGGAGGGGCGCTAATGACCCAATGGCACAATGGTTGCAAAATGATTTAAACACGAATACCCTGCCATGGGTAATTGCTTATTGGCATCATCCTCCCTATACAAAGGGAAGTCATAATAGCGATAATTCCAACTTTTTGGACGGCGAGTTGGTAGATATGCGCATTAACATATTGCCCATATTGGAAAATGGCGGGGTTGATCTCATTTTAAACGGACACAGCCACTGTTATGAAAGATCGAAGTTGATAGATTCGCACTACGGTTATTCTAATCAGTTAAATCCGTCTATGGTGTTGGATGGAGGAAGCGGCAATTATCCTGTTACATGTCCATACAGAAAAAACACCCTTGTTTCAAAAGCACACAAAGGAACGGTTTATGCCGTGGTAGGATGTTCTGGAAAAACAAGCGGAACTTCAAGCGGGTGGCCACACCCGGTTATGCATAGCTATACCAATTCACAATTTGGATCTATGCTTATTGAGATAGAGAAAAACAAACTTACTGCGAAATTTATTAATTCCAATTCACAGGTATTTGATTCTTTTACCATAGTTAAGAATGCAGGTAAAAAAACGACTAAAACCATCTGTCAAGGAGAATCCGTTTTTCTAAAACCATCTGTCCCCGGAACGGTTAATTGGCAGCCATTAAATATAGCATCTGATTCTATCAGTGTTTCTCCTCCTTTTTCAACGGTATATTATGCGGTAGATTTAGCTAATTGCGTAAAAGACACCTTTGAAGTAAATGTTATTCCTAACAATGTTCCTCCATGCAATGTCCCATCTTTTATACAAGAGGAATTATCGGACAATGAAGATGTGATTATTGCGCCTACACGCTTGAACAGTATGCAGCAAAGTGAAATTTTTCTTTTTTCTAAAAAACATATTTCTCGTGTGTGTTTATTAGACATGTTTGGCAGACAAATGTCAATCAACATATACGATAAACATGAGCCAAACGGAAAGTATGTTCTGGTTATTGGGCCTTTGCCCCCCGGAATTTATTCTCTGAGATTTCAGGTTGACATAGAAGTAAAAAACACCAAACTATTAATTAAATAGAAACCAGTATGAAAATTTTTAAGACCTTATTAATTCTTCTGTCATTTATTAGCGTAAAACAAGTTGTTTCCCAGTGTACGGTTAATAACATTAATGGTGATTTGGTTATTTCCTCAAACATCATCATGACCGGAACCTACAATGTAAGTGGAAAATTTGTTGTTCCAAGTGGCATAAATGTTGTGGTTCAGTCATATACCTCTAATTCTTGCGGAAAATTAGTCGTTAATGCAGCCAAAATATATATACATGGGAATATAATTGCGGATAATGCCGGCTATCCCGGAGGTATGGGCGGTTTAGGAGGTTTTAGCGTTACCAGCACAACGGGTGATGCCGCATCTTTAGCAGGGTGCAATAACAAGGATAATACAGGAAACATATCCGTTGAAGGTGGTAAAGGAGGAGTTTCAGGCGCTGGCCCCGGTGGAGGACAGGGAGGGGGTAACGGCACCAACGGAAGTGGTCCCAAGCAGCAGTGTAAAAATAATAATGATGAATGTGGGATGGTTGGATCCGGTGGGGGAGGAGGTGCCGGAGCCGGGGGGTCTTATGGAGGAAAAGGTGGAAACGGATCTGCAGGAGGCAATGGAACAAATTCTCATACTGTTACGGGCGTAAATGTTTCTCCGGCTCATGCGGTAGTTCCGGGTTCCGGAGGCGCCGGTGGAATGTCAACACCAACGATAGGAACAATTAGTGGCAACGATATTGATTTGGGCTCCGGAGGTGGCGGTGCCGGTGGCGGAGGTAGATCGATGGTTGCCGGTTTACAGGGATTAAAAGGCGGAGACGGAGGAGGAATGGTTTATTTAAATGCTACGGATTCTTTGGTGTTTTCGGGAAGTATTTTTGCTAATGGATCGGGTGGCCAGGCAGGGGGTAAAGGTGGAGACGGAGGCGTTTCGCCCAAATGTTGTTCAGACGGTTGTGATGATTGCGGGGAAGCAACTCTTTCTTGTGGTTCAGGTGGAGGATCCGGAAGCGGCGGTGGTTCGGGAGGAGGAATTTTCATCCAAAGCCAAAATGTAGCGGTAATTACCGGAACACTGAGCGCCAAAGGCGGAAACGGCGGCGCCGGCGGGCTAAAAGGAAATGGAACAAATTGTTCTTATAGCGCAACTTTTTGCGGTTCGCAAAATATAACCAGCGGCAATGGTTTTGACGGAAATCAGGGTGGCGGCGGCGGCGGCGGACGGATAAAAATAATGGTCCCTTCTTGCGCAGGAAATACCATAACTCCCACGCACCAGATAAATGGCGGAACGGGAGCTAACAGCGGACAAAGTGGCTCGTATCACGTTATTTGCGGAAGTGTTAATTTATATGAACAATACCTCTATCATGAAATACAAATTACACCAAATCCCGCAAAAACATACATAAAATTAACCTATAAACACATAGGAAATGAAGAGTTAAGAGGGAGAGTGGTGATAAAAGACACCAATGGAAAAACTGTTTATGAGGCAAACTTTAATGAGTATGATACCAACGAGATAAATGTATCTGAATTTAGTGAGGGATTGTATTTTCTTAATTTCTTAAGCGAGGAATGGTCTTTAATAAAGAAATTCATCAAACAGTAATGAAGGCTTTTGTTAGAAATTTGTTTTTTTTAGTTTTTTGGTTTCCATTTTTTTCATGGGCACAGTTACAGCATGCTGTTTCCTTACAGCCATGCCTTAAGCCTTTTTACCATGGAGTTGCCTCCGGCGATCCCATGAGCGACAGGGTAATTATTTGGACAAGAGTAACTCCCGACACGCAGCAAATTAATCAAACAATTTTAGTAGACTGGAAAGTAGCTACTGATACCGGAATGACTAATGTTGTTAAACAGGGCTTTGTACTTACCGACTCCTCTGCAGATTTTACGGTTAAAGTAGACGTTATTGGATTAAACCCTAACACATTTTATTATTACGAATTTAAGGCTAATGGATTTTACTCTCCCCGAGGCCGAACAAGAACAACACCTGTTGGAAATATTGACAGTTTAAGATTTGCCCTTGTATCCTGTGCAAATTTTGAAGCCGGTTGGTTTAACGTATATGCCAGTTTATTGCAAAGAGCAGATTTTGATGCGATAATTTCTTTGGGAGATTACATTTATGAATATCACACGGGGGGATATGCTCCGAACAGCAACGTAAATAGGCAGTGGAACCCTTCGCATGAAATTGTTAGTTTGTCGGATTATAGGATGCGTTACTCAACATACCGCCTTGATACCGATTTGCAGAGGCTGCATCAACAGTTCCCTTTTATATGTGTATACGACGATCACGAATTTTCCAATGATGCGTGGATGAATGGAGCAGAAAACCATCAACCGGCAGAAGGGTTATGGAGCTCCAGAAAATTGGCAGCACAAAAGGCACTTTTTGAATGGCTTCCTATAAGAGTTACCGGTAGCGCAAATCCATACCAGATATATAGAAAAATAAACTATGGAAATTTGGCTGATTTTTTAATGTTAGATACTCGGATAGAGGGAAGAGAACAACAAGCCGGAACAACCGGAAGCACGGTAAATAATGCTAACAGGCAGTTGTTGGGCACAACGCAATTTAACTGGCTGAAGAATAAATTGGATTCCTCTTCCAGTAAATGGAAAATTTTGGGACAACAAGTAATGATGGCGCCGCTCCAGGTTTTTGGAGTTGGCTTTAATGGCGATCAGTGGGATGGCTATCCTGCCCAAAGAACGAACATATATAATCACGTATTACAAAATAATATACCCAACTTCGTTGTAATTACCGGAGATATTCACTCTTCTTGGGCCAACGATTTACCAACAGCAACATATAACAGCTCTAATGGTGCGGGATCTGCCGGCGTAGAATTTATTACTCCTAGCGTAACCAGTCCGGGAGTAAGCATACCTCTGGGTGCCTCGGCTATTATGGCTGCAAATGGGCATATCAAATATGTAAACCTTTCAGCAAATGGTTATGTGATTATGGATCTTAATCAAAACAGGGCACAGGCAGATTGGTATCATATTAATACCATTAATACTAAAAGCACGGCATATACTTATGCGAAGTCCTACTACGTAAATAATTACCAAAGGCATTTAATTTTTAGCAACTCCGCTTCATTGCCAAGAAACAGCATATTTGGAGTAATGGCGCCAATCTGCCCTAGGCTGCAAACAACAACCACAGCAGAAACAAGCCGGAATAAACCAACCGTTTTTATATCTATATTTCCAAACCCTGCTTACGATTATGTTTCATTTCTTTATCAGAGTTATTCATCCGAAGTGCTTGTTTCGGTTTCTAATGGTGTTGGTCAAAACATTTTCAGCGACCGCATTAAGTCCGGTTTTGGCGTTGAAAAATACTATCTCAACACAGCCGATTTTACTCCGGGAATTTATTTTATTACCCTTTACAGTGCTCAGACAAGCGAAACGGTAAAGTTCATTAAAAAATAATGTTTGTAAAAAAACAGGTTTTAGCAGCATTAATTTTTGCTTTTTATTCCTTCAGTCTTGCATATATAAAAACCGGCAGTAATAGAGAACATGCCATAAAAAAAAATATAATTTCCGGATTTGAAGAGTTGATATATTCTTTGGATATAATGTATCAATCTTTTTACAAAGACAGCGTTGAACTAACCAGACGGGAATATAAAGATGCTCGGATTAGATATAAAAAAATTCAATGGGTAGCAGAGTGTTTATCACCCAACGAGGTGAAATTATACATAAACGGCCCTCCATTGCCCAAACACGATATAGAAACCGGCAATCGTGTTTTTAAACCACATGGTTTTCAATTGTTGGAGCAGCAATTTTTTCAGGAAAGAACGTATACTAAAAATGAACTTTTATTCGAAATTTCTATTTTAAAAGAGGCCCTGAAACAAGTGCATTTGAAAGCAGAAAAATTTGACTTTACGGATATCCGAATATTTGACATGTTTCAATTTGAGCTGGTAAGGCTTATAGCTTTACATCTAAATGGTTACGACAGCCCCGTCCTAAAGCAAAACGCCGCGGAATCTTTTGTTTCAATAGAAAGTATGAGAACAATATTTCGGCAGTACTATACTATGGCTGATTCAGAAACCGATAAAACAGATTATTATTTTGAAACCACGGCAAAATACCTGCTGCAATGTTCTGACTATGAATCGGTAGATAGATTTGTTCTCTTTAAAGAGTATTTTACTAAGCTTTACGAATCTTTGATTTACACGAGAAACTTCACTGGCATAGGGTATTCGAAGAATATTTATGCAATAAATTTATCAGAACCGCTGCTTTTCGGAAAAAATTTTTTTAATATGCTATATTTTAATCGCAGGGAAATTGATGAAACAAAAGTTCACAAACAGGTTAAGCTTGGCGAAATACTCTTCTATGACCCCATATTATCCGGAAACAATCAGCGTTCCTGCGCTTCTTGCCACAAACCCAATTACGCCTTTGCTGATGTAAAAACAACACCACTGGCGTTTAATAAAAAAGGGGTTCTTCTAAGAAATGCTCCAAGCCTAATCAATGTTGCATACCAAAAATTGTTTTTTCACGACGGGAGAGCTTTTCAATTAGAGGAGCAGGCAAGTGTTGTGCTTCATACGGCCGATGAAATGAATAGTACCCCGGAGGATATTGTAAAGAAATTAGAAAAGAGTAAAGATTACAAAAGACTCTTTAGGGAAGCTTTTGAGGGAACTGCCGATACGGCAATTACCTTTTATGGAATCTTGAAATCGCTTGCGGAGTTTCAGAGAAGTTTAGTAGATTGGAATAGTCATTTTGATCTTGTTTTGGAAGGGAAAAAGAAGATATCCGAGGAGGAAAAAAGAGGATACAATCTGTTTATGGGAAAAGCATTGTGTGGCACATGCCATTTCCCTCCTACCTTCTCAGGTTTGGTTCCGCCTGTATACAGCGATCAGGAATTTGAGGTGATAGGAGTTCCCTCGTTTAAAGACCGTTTAGTGGCCGATAGTGATAGCGGAAGATATCACATAACGCATAAAGCTATTCACTTGTTTGCTTTTAAAACTCCTGCACTAAGAAATTTAAAGCATACGGCGCCGTACATGCATAATGGCGTGTTTAAAAGTCTGGATGAGGTAATTGAATTTTATAATAATGGAGGAAGTGCCAAATTTAAAGTTAAACTGGAAAACCAAACACTTCCTTTTGATTCTTTGCAATTGAACAGAGAAGAGAAGAAACAACTGATTGCTTTTTTAAATATGCTTAATTTTTCAGAGCCGCCTAAATTTAAATCGCCAAATAAACTGCCCGTATTTAGTGAAGGCAAGATAAATTCCAGAAAAATTGGTGGAGAATACTAATATCTTTAAACTTTACTTAAGAAAACATCAATTGCTTTTTTTTTCTCCTCATCCAATATAAAATCAATGTTGTTGGTTAAGTAATCAAATGCTTCAATTTTTGTAATGGGTAATTTTTCGGCTTCATGAACCGATTTGTCAATATTTTCAACGCCAAGTTTTAGAGCATTATTAAATGATGTCAAAAAATCTGCCGGTATTTGCTTTAATGAAGCCCATACAGCAAAAACAAAAGGCATCCCGGTAAATTTTTTCCATTCTTCTGCCAAGTCGTATTCGTAATTAAAATGGCTGTTCATTCCGAATGTTCGGTCTCCTATTACCAGACCTGCACAGCCATCTTTTAGTTGATTTTCGTAACCCGGAGCAGCCTGGGTAAATTTGGGATAAATTTTCCACCAATAGCGGCATAAAAGCTGCACCAGCAAAACCGATGTGCGTGACTGGTAATCTAAATAAATGGTTTTTATTTCATTTAACGGCACATGACTGTACAGTTTCACTGATTTAACCGCTCCGTTTGCTCCTATGCAATAGTTACTTACAATGGTATAGTTTTTTACCTCTGAAAGAACGCCCGTTGGCAACAAAGCTATATCAACGCTTCCATCTAATAGCTTGGCTGCGCATTTACTGGGAATGTCCTCTTGCAAATCAATGTCTTCCCTTAACGTACTATTGTTGATTCCCCACAGAAAAGGCAGCGTATTGGTATAATTAACAATAGATATTTTGATTTTATCCTTCATTATTTTTTTCCATTAAATATAGGTGAAGTCCCGGAGCCCAAAAATTATCTTTTGTTTCGGTTGTTTTGAAGCCAAATTTTTCAAAGAAACCAAAAGTAAGCTGTGTTGTTTTTACTTCTATAGTTGAATTAGTATATAATTCCGAGCATAGATTCAATCTGAATTTTAATAATTCCATTCCATAGCCTTTTTTGTGATAATTGGCATGTACCATCCCCCAACACATAGAAACAACGCCTTCCTCTTTGGTGCCAATCCCCCCGCAGGCAATTAGTTTTTCATTAAGCCTTCCTGTATAATACAATTCAGCCATTGAACTGTTTAAAAACTGCTCAAATTCTTCCCACTCAAATTCTTTGAAATACAGAGGCACGTTTGAGAAAAACAATTCCCGCACAAGTGGCAAATCTTTGGGCGTATATTTTGTGAAAACTAATTGCACGCGCTAGCCTAAAATGTTCTACTTTTAGGGCGTTAATTTACTCAAAAAGCAACGCATGAGCGACAATAAATATCAACTCCGCGGAGTATCGGCAGGCAAAGAAGATGTGCATGCTGCTATTTCAGGTATAGATAAAGGACTTTTCCCAAAAGCGTTTTGCAAAATAGTTCCCGATTATCTAACCGGAAGCGAGGAGCATTGTTTAGTAATGCATGCCGATGGTGCCGGAACAAAATCATCCTTGGCATACATGTACTGGAAAGAAACCGGCGATTTAAGTGTGTGGAAAGGAATTGCCCAAGATGCCGTAATAATGAATGTAGATGATTTGATTTGTGTTGGCGCTACGGATAATATTATCTTGTCATCCACTATTGGTAGAAACAAGAATTTAATACCGGGCGAAGTTTTAAGCGCACTTATCAATGGAACAGAGGAAGTGCTTGAAAATCTTAGAAAAAACGGCATAGGCATTTATTCTACCGGTGGAGAAACCGCAGATGTGGGAGATTTGGTTAGAACAGTAATTGTAGACAGTACGGTAACCTGTCGGTTGCCAAGAAATAAAGTGGTTAGTAATCACAAAATACGGGCAGGTGATGTAATTATTGGCTTATGCAGTTATGGACAAGCTATTTACGAAAATGAGTACAACGCAGGCATGGGCAGTAATGGATTAACCAGTGCAAGGCACGATGTATTTGGTAAACACCTGGCAAATAAATACCCCGAAAGTTTTGATCCCTCTTTGCCTGACGAGGTAGTATATACCGGGAACCTTAGTTTACAGGACAAAATAGCGGTTCAGTATACCAAGCCGGGAGGAGTTATCATAAACGAAGAGATTGACGCTGCCAAGCTGGTTCTTTCACCAACACGCACCTATGCACCAATTATCAAAAAGGTGTTGCAGGTACTTTCATTAGAAAACATTCATGGAATGGTACACTGTAGTGGAGGCGCCCAAACCAAAGTGTTGCATTTTTTAAACGAAGGTTTACAAGTCATCAAAAATAACTTATTTGACGTGCCGCCATTGTTTAAAACCATCATGGAGCAAAGTAAAACCGACGCTAAAGAAATGTACAAAGTGTTTAACATGGGACATCGTATGGAAATTTATACGAATGAAAAATCCGCAGAACAAATAATTTCTATTTCAAAAGAATTTAATGTAGATGCTAAGATTATCGGTAGAGTAGAAAATACAAAAGGAAAATCTTCTGTAAGAATAGAGGGCACGCTAGGTGTTTTTGATTATTGATTGATAGTACAATTTTTTAAAAACGAGCACAAAAAAACCCTGCCATTTGGCAGGGTTTTTTGATCGATAAGAGTAAGATTATTTTATTTTGCAATCGCTTTTAAATTCGTATTTGTTACCACCAAATTCCATTTCAGATTTGGTTGAAGCGCAATTTGCCTTGGCACGTCCTTTAGAAACACCAACAATTGTATACTTGCTTGTTTCAGTGGTACTTCCGGGAACTGTACTTGTTTCAGTACATTCGCAAACGTAATCTTTTTTGCAAGAAGCCATCGCTATACCGGCAACAGCTGCAATTAGTAATATTTTTTTCATACTTAGTTTAATTTTTTGTTTGATTATTTTAATTTACAATCGCTGGTTGAGGTATATTTTGTTCCTCCAACTTCAAACTCCGAAGTTGTTTTTACACAAACATCCTTAGCGGTTTTCTTAGAAACTTTTTTAACGGTATAAGTTTGTGTTTCGCTAGTTGAGCCGGGAGCAGTACTAGAATTGGTACACTCACAGGTACGATCTTTTTTGCAAGAAGCCATTGCCAAACCGGCAACTGCAGCTATCAATAATATTTTTTTCATATTCGTAATTATTTTTAGGTTAATTATTTAAGTGTACAATCTGCGTTAAAAGTAAACTTTGTTCCGCCAATGGTTTCTTCAGTAGTCCAGCTAACACAGTTAGCCATGGCCTGACGCTTACTGGCACCAATTATAGTTTGTTTTGTGGTAGTAGCAGAACTGCCGGGGATGGTGTTTGTCATAGTACACTCACAAGTCCTGTCTTTTTTACAGGAAGCAAAGGCTAAGCCTGCAAAAACAATGCTTAAATAAGTAATTTTTTTCATAGGTTTTAAATTTTGGGAATGAAGATACACATTATCGCTTTCCCAGCAAGTTAAATTAAGGATAAGTAAATGATGAGTATTATAAGTGCTTGAAGTTCAACAGGGAATTTTTATCAGTTGCCTGAAAGCCAGCCAATTAACAAATTTAACACTTGTTTTTAAATTTATTCAGAAAACAAATGATTCCTCCTAAAACAAGCAGTGAGGCGGGCAAGCAGCGGTATCTTACCAAAGCCCCGGTATTAGGACTGGTAAGTGCAAAAACGATAATTAATACTATAAAAACTGATATAAAAAATAAAGCGCTTAATTGGATTTTATTGTTAAATAGGCCCGAAACGCATAAAACAAGTGCCAGGCAAAGTAATATGTTTTCTATACTAACAAGGGCTTTTAGTAGCGAGTTGAAGGAAATGGGATAAATTATGCCGTAAAAAACAGCTTTTGTTATTTGTTTGATGCTATGTAAATTAAATCCGTTCGGGGTTTTTATTTCGTAAAATGATTTTGCCGGCACAATAGTATAAACAAGTTCGTATAGGCTGAGCGTATCTGTGTTATATGGACAAATCAAGGTGTCTTTTTGGGAAGCGTGCAGCCAGTAGGTGTAGGAAACCCCTTTTTTGATGGAATAAGTAGGTTGCGTTGTAGAACTGTCTGCATTTATCAGTGCGTAATCATAAGCAAGCCGGATAAACTTTTCATTGTCTTTTAAAAAAATGCCTCCCTTCATCATGTCATAAAATTCTTTTTGGCGTAATTCCATAAAAGCGAACATCCCTTTGCCTTTTACTGCTAAGCTCGTCAGGTTAGTAATTACAAAAATCAGGATTAAGCCGGATAAAAAGTAGAACACGCTCCAAAGAGGTTTTCTTATGCTACCCGCTTTTAAAAAAAGATAATACATATACATCAAAAAAACGGCTACAGGCGCTTTAACCAAGAGAGCGCAAGGAATAAGTACAAGAACAAAAAAAATTCTTTTTCGGAAAGAAATGTGCTCATTTTCCAGTTTGTACAAAAGGTAAAAGCCTAGTCCGCACGTAAAAACCAAAATAGGTTCTTTCAACAGGGCTCCGGTGAATAACCAAAGATTAGGTAAAAAAACGAAGGGATAAATAGCCCAATGTTTGTTTCGGGGGAGCAGGTTTTTGAAGCATTTATAGAAGAAGTGAATGCCTGTAAAGGACAAAAAGCAGGAAAAAAGAGCATGCACAAAATAATTCCCGAAGGATATAAAATATACTAGAGAATGTAGCCTTAGTACGGTTCGATTATCATTAAAAAAAAGCCTGCTTGCCGAGCCGTTATCCCAATTGTTTGTATGTATTAAGTAATGGTTATACAGGTAGGAGCCTTCCGCGTCATCTTGAAAGCCAAATAACAATTTAAAATATTCTGAAGGCTTATCTTTGGCAAGTTGATGTAAAACTCCTGCATCCTTAAGAAAAATGCCTCCGTCATAATTTTTAATACCACCGTAATAGAGCTCATAGATATAATAAAATACGGGAATGGCAATACACTTTACTAAAAACAATAAGGCGTATTTTTTTCGACTGATATGCTCGTCGGAAAAAACGCCAAAAAAACCATTTTTGTAAATGAGATAGGTGATTACCATTAAGTATGCGAGGGCAATAATCATAGGTTGTTTACCACCACCAGGTATTTACCGTTTTTGCTACAGGCAAAGCGAGTTATTTTTGCTATGCCATACTTTTGTAAATCATAAATAGTATCCCATTGTTTTGCGACAGGATTGAATCGTAAAATTTTACTTCCTTCCGAAACATACAGGCGATTTTGGCCATCTACAAAAATATCCTCATGTATACCGCTTGTAGTGGCAAATAAAATGGCTTTTTGCAAAGTAAAATCATAAATAAAGAAGCGAGTTTCTTCTTTTTGCTTGATGCCGTAAAGCAGTTTGTTACGACTCAGGGCTTTAAAAGTGCGGGTAGGCGTATCTCCTAAAAAGCCTACTGCTTGATTTTTTTCGCAGTAATAGCGCAAAGAGTGGGGTTCGGTAAGTTTATAATAAATAACCGTATCTGAATTTAAAAAAGTGTAATATCCAACGGAATCAAGTAAGGCGATATCCGAAAAAGTTATTTTGTTTTTTATAACGCTGTATATCCTTATTACCTGGGCGCTATCTTTTTTTACACAAACAGCAGACAGTTTTCCAGGAGATAATTCAACGGGAGAATATTCACTTTCACCTGTTTTAGTAATTTGTGTGGTCTTTCCCGAGCTTACATTATATAAAAACACATCGGCCTGTGCGTCTTCTTTTATAGAAACAAAATAAATGCCCTTATCGTCTAAAGAAAAAGAAGGTTGGTTGTCGTATCCCTTTCGTAAGGTTATGTTCTTGACTTTTTTGACGATTAGGGGATTTTTTTTATCCAGTTCAAACAAATAAATATCACTTTCGGGGAATTGTGCCCAAAATATTTTTGTAAACAAAACGAGCGGTAAGAGTAGCTTTTTTTTCATGTAGATTTTCGAAAAAACTTAGTCAATAAAACAAACATGAAAAACCCGATTGCAACCCCCGCCATTGCTCCTGCCATTACATCAGAGGGGTAATGTACTCCAAGATAAACTCGGCTGTAACTTATTAAAACAGGAACAAGAAATAAGACCAACCATTTTTTCTTATTCAAACCCGGCGGGATTAAGAGATACAGGAGCATGGTGATGGAAAAAGTATTGGAAGCATGCGATGAATAAAAGCCGTAAATGCCGCCTTTGTAATCATTCACCATATGCACCTTGTCTTTTAAAAGCAAGTTATGACTTGGCCTATAGCGTTTTACGCTATGTTTAACCAGATTAGCGCTTAGGTCGGAACCGGCTACGCAAAACCCAATGCCCAAAAGAGCAATAGCTGCTGTTCTTGCTCCCGACCTTTTGTAAAGGTAAAACAATACAGCAGCAGCAAAGGGATAGATAAAAAAATCGTTGCTCAGAATCCACATAATACGGTCAAGTGCCTCGGTGTGGAATGAGTTTATTGACAGGAAAAGTCGGGTGTCAATCTGTTTTATACTTTCTATCACCTTTTAAAAATACGCAATAATTTGCATAGCAAACCAAACATGTATTTTACGTAAATTTGCCCTAAAAGCAAGCACATGGCATCTTCTAAAATTGAATCATCTAAGGCTCCGGAACCTGTTGGTCTTTACCCGCACGCCAGAAGAGTAGGAAATCTTTTGTTTTTAAGCGGCGTTGGCCCCAGGGAAAGAGGCTCAAAAAAAATTCCGGGAGTAGAGTTGGATGAAAATGGCAACATTATTTCCTACGATATTGCCGCACAGTGTCACAGCGTTTTTCAAAATATACGCTACATATTGGAAGATGCCGGAAGCAGTTGGGATAAGATAATAGACGTAACGGTTTTTCTAACAAACATGAAAGACGATTTTCCGATATACAACAAAATATGGGCAACCTACTTTAAGGAAAATCCTCCTTGCAGAACCACCATAGAGATTAATAAGTTACCCACACCCATAGCAATAGAACTTAAGGTAATAGCGCTGGCAGAATAAGCTAATTTTTTGTATATTGTGGCTATGAAAAAGTTCCTGTTTGTTTTTTTGGCGTTTTTGTTTTTTCAGAAGCTGAACGCACAAAATTTTTCTATTTCCCTTACAAGTCCAAAATGCTATCAGGCTTGCGACGGTATGGCCGTTTTTACCGATACGGTTGGTGTAGGAGGGCCTTTTACGGCAGTGGTAACCAATTCAGGAAGTTGTACAAACTCAACGGTGCATCCAAGCACCGCCACATCAATAACCATCAGCGCCATGTGTGCCTGTGATGCTGTTTATACGGTTAGTATATACAACTCTTCCAATGCCCTGGTGGCCTATGAATACATACAATTTCCGGTAACTTCCACGGCTGCCCTAACAGTGGCAACGCCAACCATTATTCCGGCTACCTGCCCTACCTGCTGCACCGGAAGCGTTTATGTAACCTGGCATGGCGGCTTTACTACTCCGCCAAACGACCCCACACTTACAATAAACAGTAATACTATAAGCAGTCATTTCCCAAAAGACAGTATATGCCCCGGAACGCATACACTCTGTGCTACCGATTTAGCGGGATGCAAGGTGTGCACTACCTTTACTATGGGATTTACCGGAGGAGTTGGCGTAACCGAAGAGGATTTTATTTCTGCAATTAGCGTTTCTCCAAATCCGGTAAGTGACGCCTTGTATGTATTAAGTACGTATGAAGGAATTATTGATAGAATTCGTATATACGATGTGAGTGGAAAAACCATATATCTTTCTCCAAAAAACAGCTTGTCTTTAACAAAAACAACCCGTATTGAGTTTGCCCAAATAAAGCCAGGAATTTATTTTGTTGAGGTTAGCAACGACTCAAGGCAGCACAAAGCGCGTTATAAAGTCATTAAGACAAATTAGTGTAAATAAAAAATCCGGAATAATATATTATCCCGGACTTTCTGTTAGAACTTCTTATAATTAATTAGCAAGCGATTTCGTTTGTGCTTGCGTGTTGTTGTTTACGGCTATAGGCTTAAAAAAGTAGGCCATTCTGAAACCAAAAAAGTTTCCGTTGTTGGCAAATGTGTGATGATAAACAGTATTATCCAAATTGTAACTAACGGTGGAGGTTGCCATAGGCGTTAAGCCGGCATTCCATATCATGGAAAAACTTAAAATTCTGCCGGATTGGAAAACCTTTTCGCGCCCTACAGCAAAACGAAGATGGCCGTAAGCTCCCTGCTGAGAGCTGCTGCTGGTGTTAAAATATAGCTGGTTAGTAGGCCCGTCTGTTTCGGCGGCAGCTTGAGGACTTTGGGTTGAGGAACCCACAAAAACTGCTGCCGCACCGGCACTTACAAACCATTTCCAGTTTTTACAGTTAGGGTTAAATTTGTAAGAAACCATTACCGGAATTTCAGCGGTAAGAAAAGAGGAGTTCAATTTTGTATACCGGCTGGAAGCCTGGCTAAAAGAGTAGAACTCGGCAATGGCATGTTCAAAGCCTATGGAGTTAAATCCTAAACCACTTTGAATCATCCAATGGGCATCAAAATCGTAGCGGCCAATAAAGTCTAATGCCCAGGTTCCGTGTAAATTATGGTGGAAACGCGCATGCGCATTGCTTTGCCCGGAAGTAAAGTATGATTTATTTCCATATAAGCCTAATTGAAGGCCCCAGCGCCAGGTGTTGTTTTCTTGGGCATGTAATCCCCAAAAACAACCCATTACAGTTAGGAAGGTGATAGCTTTTTTCATGTTAAAAAGTTTTAAATGGTATGGGTTTGACGTATTCTATAAGGCGAGGTTTAAAACAGTATCATAAAAATATATCAAATACTTGATAAACAATGGTTTTTAACATTTTATGGAGTGGCCCTGGCCTATTTTCTGATCTACATCGTTCAATAACATAAAATCAATTTTATCGTTTATTAATACTCATTTGTGGGTAAATACTTCATATTTACAGAATAATTTGTTAAATTGTGGCTAAATTCAAGTATGCTTTTAAAAGAACATAGTAGGGTTTTAATTCCCATTGATTTTTCAAAGCAATCATTGATTGCCGTGAAATATTCTTACCAAATCGCTAAAATTATCAAGGCAAAACTGGTAATAATGCATGTGTACAAACCCGGTTCGCCAAACCAGGAAGCAGAGTTAGCCAAACTTAAGGAAGAAGCCATGAGGGAGTCAGGTTTAGAAGTGGACACCATAAATGTGGAAGGAGATATTTTTCAGCAAACAGACAAGAAAGCAGAAGAGATTAAAGCAACATTAATAATTGCAGGGCTAGATACCCACGTGCGTTTTCGCAGCTTTTTAACGTCTAATCAGGCCAGCAAGTTTATTAAAAATGCGCCTTGCCCTGTTTTAACCATCCGTTCAACCGATCCGCCCAAAGAAATAAAAAATATTATTTTACCTTTTGACCTTAGTCCGGAAAGTAGAGAGAAGGTGGGTATTGCCGTTCAGTTGGCCAACTATTACAAGGCCGATTTGCGGATTGTTTCGGTGTTCCCTCCCAGTGATGCGAATTATGAGAATAAATTGCTCCCGTATTTACAACAGGTAAAAAAATTTATTAAAGAAAAAGGGGTAAACTGTACCAACAAATCAATCCCCGGAAATGATGTGCCCGAGGCAATTGTAGATTATGCCAATAAAAATGATTGCCACATGATTATTCAAATGAACAAAAAAGACAAGAGTTTGGGAGAGATGTTCAGCGGAACGATGTCTGAGAAAATGGTTGATATCAGCAATATTCCGGTTATTAGCATCAATCCTATGGAGCGGATAAGTATTAGTACGGGCATTCACTAAGAAAGTCAGTTTACGCCTCCAAAATTGTTTATAATCATTACTTTTCCCCATTTGTGTTTTCCGTAATCCTTAATGAGTTGCTGTTTTAACTCCTCTGTTTTTACTGGTTTCTTTTTTGTTTTTGGAGGCACAAATGCAAGAACGGATGGCCTAATGATTTCTACTTTTTTTGCAAAGTATATAACTCCACCGTCTTCCGTTGCCAAACCCAGAATGGTTCCCGGGAGGCCATTAAAACTTTCCGGTCCGGTTGAAGAGACTATTTCATTGGTGTACCAGGCATATATCCTGCTGCTGTCGTTCTCTGTCCATATTGCTTTACGGCAGGTGTATCCGGCAATATTTCTTGTACTTTCGGTTATTTTCCATGCTCGGGCCGACAAGGAGTCTTTCAAAAAAAATTCTTCGCCCCAAATGGTTTTATAGGTAAGACGAATGTTTTGATTCAGATACTGAAAAGTTGTATTCTTATTGGTTGCCCATTCAAACTCTTCACGAATATTACTGTCGTTAGGTTTAAAAACGGAAACAGTATCATTAAAAACCAATTCAAACTCATCGACCTTAATCTTATCCCTTTCTTTTATCCATTCCTTTGCATCTTCCCAATACTTGAACCGCTTGTGTAAATTAGTTTTTCGTTCATAAGTAATTTTCCCGTAGGCTATTTGTGCCTTACTTTTTAAACAACAAAGCAGGACAGCATGAAAGATTATAATAGTATGTATAATGCTTTTAATCATAATCTTCTTCATTGTCCTTCGTTTTCTGGCTGTTGAATTTGTACATAACATTAAGCAAAAAATAACGCGAAATGACAGTGGTTTTACTGTCGGTAATAATATTGTCGTATACTTGGCGGTCAGCCGAAATATTTTGATTTAAAATGTCAAAAGCTTTCACGCTCACAATAAAATTTTCAAGCTTACCGAAATATTTGGTAAGCGAAGCGTTAAGCACTAAAAAATTAATATTATAACCTGCCGCTCGTTGGCTGTTAAGGTTATAATTGGCCTCAGGCTCAATAAAAAACTTTTTAGGAAGCTCTATTCTTCCATTAAGAAAGTATCTTTGGCTTGTATAAGGCCTGTTGTTTTGAACGTTAATACTGGAATAAGGAATATTGTATTCATAATTTCCTCCTGCCTCCAGTATAATTTTTTCTGTATTTATATCAAACGAAATACTTCCGCCGTACTTGTTGTTTCGAGTAGTGTTTTTATTTCCGTTTATGAAATTGTTATTTGAAAATACTCCGGCTTCTATAGAACCGTTAATAATAAGGTGTTTCTGAAAAACTGGAAAGCCTCCGCTGATATAGGTGTTGCCAAAATAATTACCATTTACATTTACAGGGCGTGATACAGACCTTCCCAGTGAATCATAATTCAGGTCGCTGGAAAATGCATTTTGAATTAGATTATAGTTAATGGTTCCAAAAAAATATTTCCCGCTAATGGGTTTGTATGTATTAAATGTAACTCTGAAACTATTTCCAAAAGTTGGCTTAAGCGCTGGATTTCCGAGAGTGATGAAATTCTGATTGGCGTTGTTTGGTAATGGTTGTAGTTGGCTTAATGAAGGCTGTTGAGAGTTGGTGAAATAGCTGAAACGCAAACGTGTGTTTTGGTCAAAGCTATAATGTGCATGAAGGTAAGGAAGTAAATTATCTACCTGCTGATGAATCGTAGAGTTAGTAAACCTGTTGAGGTTATTTAATTCAACCCTGCGGGCAATAGCGCCTATATTTATACTATATTTTTTAACGTCATAACTAAATCTAATCCATCCCTGATTGATATTTTTCTGCGTAATAAAGTCGTTGGAGAAAATGGAATCAAATTGGCTATATGTATCATTTATTTTATTTAACGAGCTTTTGTTTTGCTCATGTATGTTGTAGCTAAACTCATAACCGCTTTCTATTTGTATTTTTTTTCCGAACGGCTCATTAAAAATGATGTTGGCGTTATGCGACATATTTGAACTGTGATGCTCTTTCTTTTGATCGAAATTATTTAATTCGAGAAGCGGTATGGTATAAAAACGATTTTCAGAGGTAAGCAATCCTTCTCCGGTTTGGGAAGAATTATCCAGATAATAGTTTATCAGAAAACGCCGGTTTTTTTTCCGGAAATTCCGTTCGTAACGGAATCGGGAGCTGGCATCGTATCCTTGGTTCTGAAAAGTATTGTTGTTTTCCGTTTCACGGGTAAGCTCTCCGTTTGAAGCCGAAAAGGCATTTCTTGTCTTATTATACTGTTCAGATTCGTAGTAAGTAAATTTTGGTACAATACGTAAAGCGCTGAATGAGTCCAGCTCGTGTTCTATGCTAACATTAACAATGTGATTTTGCGTTTTATTTTGTGTGCGGTTTATGTTGCCTGTGAAATAAGAGGTGTCGGGCAAAAAATACTGACTTTTTTGTTCGCTTTGGGTAAGCAGGCTATTTTCTTTAAAACTATAGTTTGCATTTACTTTAGTTCTTTTACCGAATTTCTCATTGTAATAAATCCCGGTATTTAATGTCCGCGGAATTCCGACACCCTTTTCCTTTCCTATAAATGTTTCCATTTCTTCATCCCAGGAGTAATCACCTTCGTTTTCAAGGCCGTATTTATCCATATCTCCCCAGCCAAAACCCGTACGAGGGGTGTTGGTACCAAGCAGGAAAACCGACACCTTTTGGCTTTTATTAAAGCGGTTTGCCAGCAACTCCCCCTCATAAAAACGCTGAAAATCGCCGGAGGCAGATAATTTTCCAAAATACCCTTTTTTAGCGTTGTCTTTAAGTTTCAAATTCATAATCTGAATATTTTCCTTGTCATCGCCGCTACCGCTTTCATCGTCTTTTTTTTCATATATCTGAACTGACTCAACTGCTCCTGCGGCCAGATTCCGGGTAGCCATAGTTGGGTCGCTTCCAAAAAATTCATCACCATCCACCAGTACTTTATTTACCTCTTTTCCCTGTGCGGTAATTTTTCCGGCGGCATCTACCCTTATCCCCGGCAGCCTGCGCAGTAAATCTTCTACGGTTGCGTTGGGTTTTACTTTAAAACTGTCTGCCGTATAAACAATCGTATCACCTTTGTAATAAACGGGGTCTTTAAACGCAAAAATGGTAACCTCTTCCAGCGTGGTGGATTTGGGAGGTAAGCCTATATTAAAAAATTCAAATTGGTAATTACCTGCGCTTCCAATTAAGAAAAGCGTTTTATCACCAAAGTTTTTGTGAGAAATCACTACTCTATAGGTGTCTAGAGGCAGCGCTTCCATTTCAAAAAATCCCTTTTCATCGCTTCGGGTAAATTTTACCAGTGTTGAATCGGTGTACTTTAATGCCATTATTACTGCGCCTGGTAGGGCTTGATGAGTACTCGTATCATTCAGACTCCCCTTAAAAGAAACTTGCTGAGCTTTTCCGTTAAACAAGGCAAATAATAGAAATAAAATAAAAATAGGCTGGCGCACCGGTAACAATAATACAAAAGCTTTTAAATAGACACAAACTTATTGCAAAAATAGCGGGTAGAATAGAGAATATAAATTTAGTACCTTTGACTGCGCTTAAGGTCCCGTAGTTCAACTGGATAGAATGTCAGATTCCGGTTCTGAAGGTTGGGGGTTCGAATCCCTTCGGGATCACAAATCAATGAGAAAGAAGCCTCCGAACATTTTTTCGGGGGCTTTTTCCTTGTTTAATACAACTTTGCTACATTTAACTAAGAAAATTATCACATGAAAAACTATCTGGAAGAATACCGCGCCTACTATAAAACTCGTATGCGGCGTTTCGAAAATAATCAGCATTATTCCAATACTTATGCAGTTGAGAAAGAAATGTATGAAACTATTGCAAGTTGTAGCAGTATGCAGCAAATACGGGAAAAATTCCAAAAGCTTAGTAATGGTGCTGCTGTTGCCCTCATAAAAGATGAGTACGCTTTTAGGTTGGCACATTTAAAAGAACTAAAAGAAAATGTACGCATGCAGGGGCCACAGCGAATAATAGAAAGAGCATCGGCCTATACACAGGTAAACGATTTAATTACCATGATTGGGGAAGAGGAAAACAAAAACAACATAGAAATATCGGTAGACACTATAAGTCCGTTTAATGATTTCCGTCGTTTGGAAAATATTGAGATATATGAAAATGCTCAGATTCCGGCAAAGTATAAAGAAAAATATATGAAAATAGCCGCTGAAGAAAAGCAGAAAATGAGAGAAGATTACGTCGATACAGAGAAAAACATGAATCAGTGGCAGCCCGGGTGGAAATTTAATTTTAATTTGATTTGGGAAGAAAGACACCGTCGTTTGTTGCCTTATAATGATGAGGTAATAAAGCAAAGCATAGAAAGAGTAAAAGCAATTACAAACCGTTAAATAATAAAACAATGCCGGTAGATAACACAACTCTGGATGCCATGTTGGGCACCTATAGAAATATGCTTAAAGAAATCAAGGAGCAGGGTAAGGAAGGAGAAGATGTTCTGGTGATGGAGCAAACACTTTCGCGAATGGAACAATTAGGAAGCGAGTGCGCTGATGTAATGGAGTTTTCGGGCAAGCTGATGCAGGAAAATTTATTTATGAAGTTCAGCGACCATTATGGCAGAGCATTGACAAACAATGGGGGCAGCACGGTTGATACTTCCGGAGAGTATACTGAGCAAACGGACAAGGCACTGCTTGAGCAAAGCTTAAAAGCACTACGTGATGCGGTTAAGCGTATTAAAGAAGGGAAAGAAGAAACTAAAAAACTAATGGGAGCACAAGCAAAAGATGCGGATGTGCTGTTTAAGGAAAAAACAATAACGGATGCTATAGAAAAATTGATTCTTTTGGGCGAATCAGGCATTTCTTATCCGGAATTTTTGAGGATACAAATAGAGCAAGGCCTTGACAAAGCTATGGAGGGGAGTGCAATGACCCGCGATGGGCAGGTTTACTTGCTGGAAGCCTCAAAAGCTTTAGCCGTAAACCCCCACTACATTAAAAAAGATGAAGAGAAGCTTGCTCTTTTTGATGAGTTGATGAAAAATTCTCATGCAGGAATTCCTAATAATATAGAATATTCGCTGGCTTGTGATAAGATAGATTGGAGAGTTGAACCCGAAATAATTAAATGGAACAAAATAAAAGAAGTTTGGGAAAAGGTGTTATATTATCTTGATGAATGGATTACCTCCTTCTGCTCTTATGCGCCTAGTATCGAGCCTTGGTCAATGGCTACTAACCCTAAAGATGCGGTTATTGAATCGCAAGATTGTGTGCCGGGTAAACTACGCGTGTGGGAAAAAATAGCGTTCCGCTATTTTAGCATTCCGCTACGTGATTTATTTAAACATGAAACTTTTAGGTGGGATGTTATTCATCATCACTTATGGTGGTCGCAAGAGTACGTTGAATTTTTGCTCAAAGAAGTAGAGCCTATCTGTTATCCGGAGGCAAAACCCTCATCGGAACTTATTTCTAAGGCTGAAAATTTTCGTAATCAAAATAAAATAGCTAGTCCTGATTCTCATAAACCGGCACTTCGTTATGCAAAATGTTTTGATAGTTATTTTGGTTCCGGAGAATACGAGAAACGCTTTGGCGAAGTAAAACCACCAAACACTAAGGCTTCAGCGTGGAACTTGGAAGCCTTTTCAATATAAGCAACTTTTGCCATAAGCAAAACGGGCGGAGTGGTTAAAATTATGGAAGAGAAACAAAGGCAAGGAATACTTTCATATTACTCATTACCACATATAATAAAAATTCACTCGAAGTATTTAGACGAATTTTTAAAAGAGAATTACTTTTTTTTCTTATCGGTCTTTTTTTCAGATATTTCTTTCCAGGTTTTATAAACATTCTGCTGCTCAGGTTTAAAAGAGGGTTGTCTTCGCAAAGGCTCGCATGCTTTTAGCGTATTGAAACATTCTTTTGGGAGCTGTTGGTAAAGCTTGGTCCCTTCAGTTTTCCATTTAATCATGTCATCACTTACCTCTTTTATAACCTTAGCCGGATTGCCCACTACTAATTTTCGTTCTTCAATTATCATATTTGCCGGAACAAAACAAAGTGCGCCAATAATAGAATTATCTCCAATAATGCAGTTGTCCATAATAACACTGTTCATCCCAATCAAAACATTTTTTCCGATGGTGGCTCCGTGAATAATGGCTCCATGTCCTATATGAGCGCCCTCCTTTAACAAAACAGTAGTTCCCGGAAACATGTGAATGGTGCAGTTTTCCTGGATGTTACACCCGTCTTCAATAATAATTTCTCCCCAATCTCCTCTTATGGCTGCACCGGGCCCAACGTACACATCTTTCCCTATTGTTACATTACCGGTTACTGTAGCGTTTGGATGAATAAAGGAGCTTTTATGTATTACCGGCTTGTAGCCGTTAAACTCAAAAATATTTGCCATGCTGTTATGTTACTTTTTGTTTTCCCGAGGCGCTCATCAGGTAGTGCTTAATAAGTTCATCTAAATCTCCGTTCAGTACCGCTTCAGCATCGGTAATTTTTAATTCGGTTCTGTGGTCGTTAACCATTTTGTATGGGTGCAATACGTAGCTTCGAATTTGAGAGCCCCATTCAATTTTCATTTTGCTGTCTTCAATAGCTTGTTTACTCTCGTTTCGTTTTCGCATCTCCATTTCATATAATTGTGAACGCAGCATTTGCAATGCCCGTTCTCTATTCCCGTGCTGGCTTCTTTCAACTTGACAAACCACCACAATACCCGTGGGTTTGTGTAGCATCTGTACTTTGGTTTCTACTTTGTTTACATTTTGTCCTCCGGCACCTCCGCTTCGCGAAGTAGTTATTTCCAGATCAGAGGGTTTTATGTCAATTTCAATGGAGTCGTCAACAACCGGGTAAACGTATACCGATGCAAAACTGGTATGTCTTTTGGCGTTTGCGTCAAACGGACTAATTCTTACCAGGCGGTGAACGCCGTTTTCTCCTTTTAAATATCCGTAAGCAAAGGAGCCTTCTATTTGCAGCGAGGCCGATTTTATTCCTGCCGCATCTCCGGGATTGTAGTCTAGCTGACTAACCTGATAGCCGTGCTTTTCTGCCCACATAATATACATGCGCATCAACATACTGGCCCAGTCGCAACTTTCCGTTCCGCCTGCACCTGAATTTATTTGTAAAATGCAACTTAGTTTGTCTTCTTCGTTGCGCAACATGTTTTTAAACTCTATATTTTCGAGTTTTTTTAACGTGTTTTCGTAGTGTGTGTTAGTTTCCTCCTCTGAGGCTTCGCCGGCTTTAAAAAACTCATAAAGCGTATTTAGGTCGTCTATTTCTTTTGAGAGGGCATCGTAGCTGTCTATCCAACCTTTTAAAAACTTTACTTCGGCTAAAACTTGTTCGGCTTTTTTACTGTCGTTCCAAAAGTTAGGGTCGGCTGTTTTTTCTTCCAGTAAGGAGAGGTCGTGTTTCTTTTTATCATAGTCAAAGAAACCCCCTTAACGCCAATTGGCGTTCGTTAAGTTCTTTTAGCTGTTCTTGTGTAAACATGGTGTAAAGATAGACAAATAATTAAGCGCTTGTATACATAAAACTATTCTTTGAAACGATAAAAAAGAGAATAGCTTATTATCATAATAAATCCAAACGAAAACAAGCCCATTACAAAAGCTATATAGGCATGTATGGCAACACCCAGCCACACTAAAGTATTTCTATGTTTTTTAACGAAAAGAATAAGTGGAAATAGTGTTTGATAAACAAGAACAATATAATTGAGCAAAAAAGAAAGAGGATAAATTAATGAGGCATTTTTTGCCAAAAAATCTTTTGAGAAGTGATGTGCTTGGTTTACCAGATGAATGGCATTTCCTCTTATCCATTCCGAATCGGCCCATTTGGCCAGCGAAGCAAAAAGGTATATTACACAAATTTGAATAAACAAGGTTATAAAACCAAGGTTGTGTAGCACAATAGCCCAATTATTATTATTATTTGTCTCCGGATATCGATTTCTGATGAAGGCAGATAAAAACAAAAAATTTTGCAGAAAACTCTCTCCGCCTGTTAGGCAAGTATAAGTTTTGTAGTGGATATTCAGGCAAAGCAGGTAAAGCAGCAGGTCGGATACAATGTGCGATTTTTTTATGATAGAAAAAACAGAAATGCTCAGGCAAAGCAAAATGAAAATTAGTGCGAGCCAACTTTCATCAGAATAGTATAAAACAAATGCCGGTTTTTGCCACCAACTTGTTGGAGAATAATGTCTGTAAGAAATGGGTGTTTCGCCAAAAAGTAAGTTATACTCTAATAACCAAAGAAAACATTTAATAATTACGAAAAGGTAAAGAGCTGTTTTAAAAAACCGAGCGTTTTTTTGAAACAAAAATCCCTTGCTTATGTTTGTAAACCAATTACTCATAAACAAAAATTTTAGAATGATTTTTATTTATATCGCTTATTCTTAATGTAATTTTTAGCCCTTCGGGCTTTTCTTCATAAATTTTTTGAATAATAGCTAAAATGCTTTGCTTTAGCACATTAAACGATTCATTTTTCTTAAAACGATAAACTCCTTCTGCTATTACATTCTCATCAGCTTCCACATAATGACATGCTGAACTAAGGCTTAACAGCATAAATTCTTTTCCGCTAAATAACGAGTAGTTTTTTTTAACCTCCTCAAAAAGTTCGGTATAAATTACTTTTCCTTTTATGGTTGTGCTGACATACAATTTATAGTTTGCTTTTGGAGGAGGAACAAACATCCGGCTATCTATTGGAAAATATGGATAACAGTAATAGTAAGAAAGATAATCAGCAAAGCTGCTTTCGCCTGATTTATAAGGTCTGGCATAATATGCCGTGATAATCAGATGAATAAAAAAAAGACCGGAAAAGAGGCCCGTGATAGCTATTTTAACCCTATATTTAATGGCTAAAATTAATGATTGTATGCGAAAAATTTTATGCATAGTCCTGTTTGTTAATCTCTTATTTGCCCAGGACAAGCTTTTAACAATACAAGATGCGGTGTTGAAAGGAAGGGCTGCTCTGGCGCCTAAAAGACTTAGTAGTTTGGCTTTTATCCCGGGAGAAGATTCTTTCTGTTTTACCGAGGGGAACCAGCTTATTAAGGGCAATAATAATACCGCAAAAACCATTACGGTTTGTACACTACCTCAAATAAATAACTGGTTGTTGCAAAATAAGCGCGACTCGCTAAAAGCAATGCCATACATTTATTTTAAAAGCCCGAACGAAATTTCATTTTCACAAGGAAATGATGAGGTAACCATACATCTTTCTAAACAAACACTTGTTGCCTCTCCTATAAATCAAGCGCTGAAGGAAGAAAATGCCGACAGGCACAAGGCAAGCGGACATGTTGCATTTACCAGAGAAAACAACTTGTTTGTACAAGTTAACGGACAAGAACGCCAAATAAGTATTGACGGTGATTTTAACTTGGTTTACGGAAAAACCGTTCACCAAAGCGAGTTCGGAATTCATAAAGGAACTTTTTGGAGTCCGAAAGGGAATTTGCTCGCATTTTACAGAATGGATCAAAAGGATGTTTTTTCTTACCCGATTGTAAACTGGCAACCGTATCCGGCTAAAAACGAAGACATCAAATATCCTATGGCCGGAACAAAAAGCCACCATGTAACGCTTGGCATATATGATGTAAATAAACAAAGTGTAGTGTACGTTAAAACCACCGGCGACCCGGAGCAGTACTTAACGAATATAGCTTGGAGTCCGGATGAGACTAAGATATATATAGCGGTTTTAAACCGGGCTCAAAACCACATGATGTTAAATGAGTATAATGCAGGTACGGGGGCCTTTATTCGAACACTATTTGAAGAGAGAGACGAAAAGTACGTAGAACCACTAAATGAAATGCTGTTTTTAACCAAAAACCCATCGCAGTTTATTTGGCAAAGCCGTAAAAACGGATTTAAACACCTGTATTTATACGATATTTCCGGTAAGCAGTTAAAACAGTTAACTACGGGTAACTGGGAAGTAAAAAGCGTTAGCGGTTTCGACGAAAAAGGAGAATGGCTCTTTTTTCATGCTAATGCAGAAAGTCCGGTTAATCAGGATTTTTACTCCGTTCATGTAAAAACAGCAAGGGTTCAAAAATTAACAAAAGGAAATGGTTTTCATCAGTGTGTAACAGATGAGAAAGGGAATTTTTTTATTGATGCATTTACTTCGGTAAATGTTCCAAGAGAATATGATGTTGTAAACATCAAATCGCTTAAATCATCAAAAATTTACAGCGCCGAAAATCCTATAAAAGACTATCGCTTGGGCGCCTGGAATTTATTTACCATTAAAAATAAGCAGGGAGTAGATTTGTATTGCCGAATGTTTAAGCCCGTAAATTTTGATAGTACAAAAAAGTATCCTGTTTTGGTTTACCTATATAATGGCCCCCATTCGCAAATGGTTACCAATACCTGGATGGCCGGCGGAGAGCTTTGGTATCAATACATGGCGCAAAAAGGATTTATAGTTTTTACACTCGATGGCAGAGGAACCTCTTACCGAGGGAAAGAATTTGAGCAAGCTATCTTCCGACAATTAGGCACAGCCGAAATGGAAGATCAATTACAAGGTGTAGAGTATTTAAAAAGTTTACCTTATGTTGATGCAAACAGAATAGGCGTTCACGGCTGGAGCTACGGAGGATTTATGACAACGTCTTTAATGACTCGCTATCCCGGCGTTTTTAAAGTGGGGGTTGCCGGCGGCCCTGTAATTAACTGGGCATATTACGAAATAATGTATGGAGAACGTTACATGGATACACCTCAGGAAAATAAAGAGGGGTATGAAAAAAATAATTTGTTGAACTATGTAGATAAGTTGAAAGGAAAATTGCTCATGATCCACGGGACGCAAGACCCGGTGGTGGTTTGGCAGCACAGCATGATGTACGTTAAAAAAGCGGTGGATAGCGGAGTACAGTTAGATTATTTCGTTTATCCCGGACATGAACATAACGTGCTAGGGAAAGACAGAGCTCACCTGATGGAGAAAATTTGCAATTATTTTATAGATAACCTGTAAAAAATGACGGATGTTAAGTATAATGTACTGGAATCAATTAGGCATGGAATTACCCTTATTGAATATTGGGATAATGGAATTATTTACTTTCAAATAGATGCCCACTCGGAAATTCAATTGGAAGATTCCAAATTTCATAACCAATACCTGCGCTCTAAATTTAACGGAAAGGATAAATTAAAAATTCTTACCAATCCGGGAAAGTACACCACCATAAGTAAAGAAGCCAGAGAATATGCCACACTTCCCCAATCAAACGAAATGACGCTTGCGTCGGCCGTAGTTATTAAATCTCCTGCTCAGCGCTTGCTGGTAAACTTTATAATAAACTTTACTCAAAAACAGGCCTTGAAAATGAAAGTGTTTGCAACAAAAGAAGAAGCCACGGAGTGGCTGCTGAGTTTGTGAAAAACTAAACTGCCGAACTAAAAATTTTCTTCTCCGGAGTTTTTGCCCAATATCGGGCGTCGAAGCAAAGGCATACGTTGCGCATATATTTTTTCCCTTCTTCGGTAAGCACTAACGTTTTACCTTCCATTTTTATCAGGCTGTCTTTTTTCAGTTCCTTAAGCCTGTCAAGGGCAAAAAACAAATCGTCGCATTGCAAGTCTTTCTTACTCCAGTTGGTTTGGCCTTTGCACATGATATTAAGAATGTGTTTTCTTAATATTTCATCTTCTTCACTCAGTTTGTGTCCTTTAAATATGGCCAGGTGTCCAAGCCCTATGCTTGCCTGATACTCCTCTACTGTTTTAATATTTTGTATAAATCCGTTCCAGCAGTCACTTATGGCAGAAGCTCCTAAGCCTATCAGCAGTTCGGTTTGCTGGATGGTGTAGCCCATAAAATTGCGATGAAGTTTGCTTTCTAAGCAGGCTTTATATAAAGCATCGCTTTCCAAAGCGAAATGATCCATTCCAATTTCCTTATACCCGTTTTCCAACAGCAGCTGCTTGGCGGTTATGTAAAGTTGTTGTTTCAGCTCATCTGCCGGAAGATCCTGTTCGGTATACTTTCGTTGCCCGGGTTTTAGCCATGGAACATGAGCGTAGCTATATAGGGCAAGTCGGTCGGGTTTTATTTTAAGTGCTTTTTCAATAGTATTTACAAAACCCTCTTGAGTTTGAAAGGGTAACCCATATACTAAATCAAAATTTACGGAAGTATAGCCGGTATCGCGTGCCAGGGAAACCACCTCTTGAACTTCTTCAGGGCTTTGGTAGCGGTTAATAGCTTCCTGCACCATCAAATCAAAATCCTGAATTCCCAAACTTACTCTTTTAAAACCAAGTTTGTAAAGCGTTTCTAAATGTTCTTTTTTAGTATTGGAAGGATGCCCTTCAAAACTAAAATCGGCGTCGGCATCTACTTGGCAGGAGTTAAGGATGGAGGAAACTAAATAGCGGAGATTTTCAGGAGCAAAAAAAGTGGGAGTACCTCCTCCCAAATGTATTTCCCTTAGGTTCGGCTTTTCGGTAAACGTTTTCAGATATATTTCCCACTCCTGCAACAAGGCGTTTATGTAGGGCTTTTCTACAGCGTGATTAACGGTAATCCGTGTGTTGCAGGCACAGTAGGTACAAAGGCTTTCACAAAAGGGCAAATGGATGTATAAACTGATTCCCTTGGAATGATTGGTTTTTATAAAATTTTCTTTTACTAAATCTAACCATTCTTCCTCCGTTGGCATCTCTTCCCAAAAAGGAACCGTTGGATAACTGGTGTAGCGGGGAACCGGGATATTATATTTCTTTATCAGGCTCATTTATGGCAACCTATACTTCCAACAGGGGCCTGCTGCGAGAATACGCCGCCAACCCGAGGGCTTATGTAAGGAATATCCAAATTTAAACCGCGCAAAATTAGTAAAACTCCCATGAGCGACCACAAAATTGGTGCCGCTTTTTCCAGCCTTGGTCTAAATTTTATTTTTAAACTTCCGCCTATTAACGATAAGCTCAATAAAGTGGGCAGTGTTGCCATACCAAATAAAAACATAAATATCCCGCCTTGCAGCCAATTACCGCCCAGCGAGGCAACACCCAAAGCGCCATAAACCAGCCCACATGGTAAAAGCCCGTTCATAAGGCCTAAACTAATTAGATTTAACAAGCCTCTTTTTTTTAATTTATGAATAAAGTAGTTTTTTAGTTGAAACAAAA
Source organism: uncultured Akkermansia sp. (assembly GCA_964585565.1). Classification (GTDB taxonomy): domain Bacteria; phylum Bacteroidota; class Bacteroidia; order B-17B0; family Aurantibacillaceae; genus Aurantibacillus. The sequence goes on from CAZPEC010000002.1 coordinate 82,546, forward strand.
ACCGGTTTAAAATACCGGCATGATTTTTTTTTCTGTTCAGAAAAAGAACCCAGTAGAGGATTACAATTCCGGTAATTATTGATAGCGTCCGTTGAAAAGGAAGCATAAAAAAGGATTGGCCTATGGCTCCGAAGATAATGCCGCCCAATGAGTAGGTTAAACTACGTGACAAGTGATATAACAAAAGACTGCCTGATTTACTCAATATATTACCTGAGGCCATTGGCAGAGCAATGGCAAGGGGGCCACACATTCCCACGCAATGCAGGCTTCCTAAAGCACCCAGCAGAAGAGCAGATATGTAAAATCCGTTCACTTTAGCGCAATTAGTTTCTCTACATAATATTGCTTTTCATCATCTTGCCAGGTGAGCATTACTCTATAAGTTCCTTTTTTAAAAGTGCCGGTGTTAATTTCCTGCTCGTTGTTTACCAGATTAAGTGGCACGTGAACATCGTTTGAGGATTCGGCAACATGATAGAAAATAATTTCACCATGTAAATTTCCTTTAAACACCGAGTGGTTCATTCTGATGAGGGCTTTTTCGGGAAGAAATTCAAAAGAAATATCTTTTTGAATAGCCTGGGCGTTTTTTGCGGCATCAATTTGTTTTTGATAGGCCAGTTCTTTTGTATAATAATCTTTTGAAACCAGCTCAACTTTTTGGCTGTAGCTTAAAAATACCAACGTAAGTATTAGGGCCACGAATGCCAGATAAAACAGGACTATTTTTTTTCCGAAATGCATCATTATATTGTTTTAAAGGGGCCTAAAAAATTTGTTTTCACTTGTTTTATTTTTTTGCCGTTCGAATAAACGCCTATCAGTAGTTTGGTTTTTCTTTCACTCAGGCTGTCTTTGTTCATTATGACAAAAAATTCTCCTTCGGTAATTCCTTCAGGCTTTAATTCCAGTGCTTTGCCTATGAGTTGTATTTGTGCTTCACAATTTTCTGCCTTTAGCTCAACGGGTATGGTTTTACGTGTTTTGTTTACCAGCTTAATTGTATAAAGATTACTTATTTTGCCTTGTTGGGGCTCTTGATACAACATGCCTTTAGCTCTTAAAATGGTCGCATCATAATCAGATCGGGTAATTAAAAGTGAAACTTCAACACCTATAAGAATAAGCAATACAGCGCTGTATGCTTTCATTCGCGTGGTTAAACGAAGTTTTTTCTTTTCACGTATTCCGCTTTCGGAAGCATATCGGATAAGCCCCTTTTGTAAACCAACACTTTCCATCATGTGGTTGCACACATCAATACATGCGGTACAATTTGTGCACTCCAGTTGAGTGCCGTTTCTGATATCAATTCCCGTAGGACAAACTTTTACACATAAGCCGCAATCAATACAATCTCCGCCGGTTCGCGTTTCATTTTTTTTAAACTTATGTCGCTTTTCCCCCCTTACATAGTCATAAGCAACTACGATACTGTTTTTGTCTAACAACACTCCCTGCATTCTTCCGTATGGACAAACAATAATGCAGGCCTGTTCTCTAAACCACCAAAACACAAAAAAGAATACGGAAGTAAAAATCAGCAGTCCGGTAAAAGCAGCTTTCTTTTCTCCCAAAGGCTTTGAAGCGATTTCCAAGACAGAATCAATACCTATAATATAGCTTAGCATAGTGGCAGCAATAATTAACGATAAGCTAAAAAACACCAGCAATTTCAGCCCTCTTTTTTTAATTTTATTTATGTTCCACGGACTTTTTGCCAGAGCTTTTTGGTGATTAGCGTCTCCATCAATCCAATATTCTATTTTACGAAATACCATTTCCATAAATACGGTTTGAGGACAGGCCCAACCACAAAAAAGTCTTCCAAACACAACCGTAAACAGCGCAATAAAAACTATGAAAATGAGCATGCCCAACCCGAAAATAAAAAAATCCTGAGGCCAAAAAATGGCACCAAACAAAATGAACTTTTTTTCGGGAATGTTTATTAAGAAAAGAGGGTTTTCATTTATCTTGATAAAAGGGAGAGAAAAAAACACGATAAGATAGAAGGCAGCAAACCAACTTCTGAGTTTGTAAAGTTTACCGAACGGCTTTAGTGGAAAAATCCACTTCCTTTTCCCTTGTTCATCAATAGTGGCAATGTGATCTCTAAAAGAATCGTCGGTTTCGTTATGTACTTGCTCCGGCATATTGCTAACGAATAGAGTCTTTAGAAAAAGTAGCAGTACTGTCGCTTACGCCGGTTGTTTGGTTTTCTCTAAAAACATCTCCTTGTGGCGCCTTTGCATTTGGAGGATTGCTTCCGGCTATACTTAAAACATAGCTGGTAAGCTGGGAAATTTGCATGGGAGAATAATCTTCTTTCCATGATTTCATTCCTTTTTCGGGCCAACCGTATTTTATGGATTTAAAAATATCCTGAATACTTCCTCCGTGAATCCAATATTCGTCGGTTAAATTTGGCCCTACTCCGCCTTCTCCCAGTTTGCCGTGGCAAGCGGCACAGGCGTTAATATACAGCTCTTTACCCGCTTCTAAATCTTCCTTTTTCTCTAATCGGGTTACGCTGGTTTCGTCAACCATGTTGGAGGCGTTTTTCATATATTCTTCAATATCAGCCTTTGCTTTTGCCATTTCGGTATTGTATTCGTCTAGTTGAAGTTTTCCGCTTTCGCTGAAATGATAGCGGTAAATATATATAACCGAAAAAATAATGGTTAGATAAAATCCGTATTTCCACCAGGGAGGCAGGTTATTATCAAGTTCTCGGATGCCGTCATATTCGTGGTCCATAAGAACACTTTCTTCTTCTTCCAGCGGAACAGCGTCGGTAAGAAATCCTTCAAACAAATCCTTTTTGGGTGCAACAACCTTATCGTCGGATTTCTTTTGTGTTTTTTGCAGTAAAAACCGGAACTGGTAAAAAAGCAATCCTAACACCAGGCATTCTACAAAAATGATACTCAAAAGAAAGTAGAATGTAAAAGGGTCTATACCACCTACTGCCCAAGAGTTTGAGGAATTCTGACTTTGAGAAAACAACTCATGTGACAGAAAAAGACCAAATATCAACAGCAACCCTTTTTTGTTTAATACACCATTATTTTCTTTAATTCGCTCGTTTAGTAAATCGCTATCGGCTACATTTTTTATTACCTGACTAAGTGCAATGATTATGATGGCCAGCAGGATGATGACGGCCAATAGCGCGTTAAATAATGCGTTAGAAAAATAAGTGGTTTCTCCGGCAATAATGCTTTCCGGAAAAATCCATTTTGGCAGCAGGATGAATACTATGGCCAATAAAAAGTATTTATTCTTTTTCATAAATATTGCTTTTGGTTTCTTCGTTTATGGGAATTTCGCTTAACTGTTTAAAATATTCTTTTCTGCCCTTGATTACATAAAGAGAAACGAATACAAAAAACAGGAAGAAAATGAGTAAGGAACTTAACGGATAAATTCCTATGCCCGTTATACTTTCCAAATAGTTAATGAACTTCATACAATATGGTTTATTTTTTGTTTTCCTGATTCGCTAACTTGATGTCTTTGCCTAATCTTTGCAGGTAAGCAATTAATGCGATAATCTCTTTGTCGGGGGAAGTTTCGATTCCGTCTTTCTTTAAGTTTAACGCAATACCTTTGGCTTGTTCTTCCATATCGGCCAATGCTTGATTTTCGTACCCTTCGGGATAAGGAACCCCCAGCCGCTTCATGGCTTTTATTTTTGCAATGGTCGTGTTGGCATCCAGCTGGTCCTTAAGTAACCAAGGATAAGAAGGCATAATAGAGTTAGGAGCCATGGATGAAGGATCGTACATGTGATTGTAATGCCAACTGTCCGGATACTTTCCTCCTACGCGCGCTAAGTCAGGACCTGTTCTTTTACTTCCCCATTGAAAAGGATGATCATAAACAAACTCTCCGGCTTTGGAATACTCTCCGTAACGTGCTGTTTCGCTTCGGAAAGGCCTTACCATTTGCGAGTGGCAGGTATAACAACCTTCCCGCAGATAAATATCTCTTCCCTGCAGTTCCAGTGGCGTATAAGGTTTTACGCTAGATATAGTAGGAATATTTGACTTTACTAAAAAAGCCGGAATAAATTCTATTATGCCGCCAATAGCCACAACAATTAAACTTACTACCATTAGCTGAACAGGTTTGCGTTCTATCCAGCGGTGCCAATGCGCTTTACCGTGTGGTTGATAGCTTGGGCTGAGTGGAGCCGCGCTATCTTCTTCTGTTTGTAAAAAATTACCGGCTTTTATGGTTTTTATTAAGTTGTAGGTCATTACAACGGCTCCAACCAAGTAAAGTGTTCCGCCAATCGCTCTTGCAACGTAAAACGGAATCATTTTAGTAACGGTGTCCATAAACTGCCATTTCAATTGTCCTTCGGGTGTAAAATCTTTCCACATAGAACTTTGCATAAAACCGGCCCAGTACATGGGTACCGCATACAAAACAATACCTAATGTTCCAATCCAAAAGTGGAGGTTGGCCAATTTATCGGAGTATAGTTTGGTTTGGAATAATTTTGGGATGAGCCAGTATAAGATACCAAAGGTTAAAAACCCATTCCATCCTAATGCACCTACGTGTACATGTGCAATGGTCCAATCGGTAAAGTGGCTTATGGCATTTACGTTTTTGAGGGAAAGCATAGGTCCTTCAAATGTTGCCATCCCATAGGCGGTAACTGCCACTACCAAAAATTTTAATTCAACCCGGTCACGAACTCTGTCCCACGCACCGCGCAGTGTTAGCAACCCATTTATCATTCCTCCCCAAGAGGGGGCAATAAGCATAACGGAAAATACTACGCCAAGCGATTGTGCCCAGTCGGGAGTAGCTGTGTAAAGCAGGTGATGAGGACCGGCCCAGATGTATATAAAAATCAGCGCCCAAAAGTGTATAATGGAAAGTCTGTAAGAATAAACCGGCCTGTTTGCGGCTTTGGGTAAAAAATAATACATCAAACCAAGGTAAGGGGTGGTTAAGAAAAACGCTACTGCGTTGTGCCCGTACCACCATTGAACTAATGCATCTTGAACGCCGGCATACCACGAATACGATTTCCAGAACGAAACCGGAATTTCGATGGAATTTACAATGTGTAACATGGCTACGGTAACAAAGGTGGCGATGTAAAACCAAATGGCTACATACAGATGTCGCTCTCTTCTTCTTAAAATAGTTCCAAACATATTCCAGCCAAACACCACCCACACAAGAGTAATTAAAATATCAATGGGCCATTCTAATTCGGCATATTCTTTTCCGGTGGTGTATCCCAACAGCAAGGTAATTGCCGCTAAAACAATAATTAACTGCCAGCCCCAAAAATGAATTTTGCTAAGCAAATCGCTAAACATGCGGGCTTTTAAAAGGCGTTGGAGGGAGTAATAAACGCCCATAAAAATGCCATTGCCAACAAAAGCAAAAATTATGGCGTTGGTATGGATAGGCCTTACCCTCCCAAATGTTGTGTAAGGCAAATCGAAGTTTAATGCCGGAATAAACAGCTGAAGAGCAGCCAATACTCCGGCTAACATACCTACTAAGCTCCAGAAAATAGTGGCATAAGCAAACCACTTTACGATTTTGTTGTCGTATTCAAATTTTTCGAGTTCCATAAATTATGATTGTTTTTTTTATTTGAGGTTGAAGAGAATGCCCCTTTTTTATTTTCGAACAGGATTCTTATAGAGGGAGTGTAATCATCTTCGTACTGCCCGGATTTAACAGACCATATAAACGCCGCCAAAAAACCAATTGCCACCAACAAACTTGCTCCTACCAGTATAAAAATTGCGCTCATAAATTCTGTTGCCAAAGGTATTGCTGAATGCATTTAAGCATTTTGACAACTGTCAAAACCCGGAATGACTTTTGTCAGGTTTTATTGGTTTGAAGAAGCAGTTGTTTTGCCAATGGCGCAGCTGATATAAGATTTTACTTCGCGCCCAAGTTTTTCCAGTCCCTGTACGCTTCCTTTTTCGGGGTATCCCATGTTATACAAGGCATCTTTAACGTCATTTAAATCCAAGTTTTCGGAATGAGTAATACATACGCTTTCCTTTTCCTTATTTACTTCAACATTCAATACTCCCGAAATTTCTCTTAATTTTTTAGTAATACTGTTTGCACAGCCTCCACATTTGAGATTATCGATTTGAAGAATTGTTTTCATGGCGTTTAATTTTTAGTGAATAAAACCAGGCAAGACCTGTGGTAAAAAGTACGATACTAATAGAACTGGCCGGCATGAGAATAGCGGCTATTACCGGCTTAAGTGTACCCTGTATGGCAAACCCCAGGCCGACGATGTTATACACAATGGATATTATAAAGCTTCCCAGTATTATTTTTTTTGTTTTTTTGGAATACTGCAAAAGCTCCGGAATTAAATGGAAGGAACTCCCATTCAGAATAGCGTCGCTTGCCGGAGTGAAGTTGTTGTTTTGGTCGGTAACGGATACCCCCACATCACTTGCTTTTAAAGCTCCTGCATCATTCAACCCATCTCCAAACATAATAACACGCTTCCCTTCTTTTTGTAATTTGGTAATGAATTGTAGCTTATCTTGCGGTTGTTGGTTAAAGTACATCGGAGTGTCGTGCCCAAAAATTTCGGTAAGTTTTTTTTGTTCTGCGTTATGGTCGCCGGAAAGAACGTAAAGCCGGTAGTTTGGCTTCAATTTTTTAATGGTTTCCTCAAGTTTTTTTCGTAGGGGAGCACTTACTTCATAGTACCCTTTTATTTCATCATTAATTTGAAGCCACGACACGCTCCCATTTTTTTTCAAAGATGAGTTTGCTCGAATAAAAGAAGAAGATCCCAACTTAACTTTTTGATTGTTTATGATGGCTTCTATTCCTTTCCCTTCGTGTTCGGAAAAATGTTTTACGAGATATTTTTTATGACGGGGGTATAATTGAACTATGGATTTACTGATGGGGTGGCGCGATTGCGACACCAGTGATTTTACCACAGCTTCTTCTTCCTGGCTCAATTCAATTCCGTGGTATGAAACACTTGTTTGGTGCTGTTCGGTAAGCGTGCCGGTTTTATCAAAAACAATAGTATTACAGGCAGCTATTTTTTCAACTACATCGGCATTTTTTATGTAGAGTTTGTTTCTTCCCATGTAGCGTAGGATGTTTCCGTTTGTAAAGGTTGCACTGAGCAAGAGCGCGCAAGGACAGGCAACAATGAGCATAGCGGTTACGCTATTTAGAATAAGAGAAGGATTATGGAAATACCAATATATTGCCGTGATACCTGCCAAAGCAAAGAGAATATAAGTAAACCAAGTGCTGACAGAGTGAATAAAAGACGTTTCTTTTTTGTTACTTTCTTCGAAAGCGCTATTGTTCCAGAGTTTAGTGAGGTAGCTTTGTGCTACTTCTTTTACTACTTCAACCTCAATGGAGCCCGAGGTTTGTTTTCCGCCGGCATAAATAATTTCGCCAATGGTTTTTTTAACCGGAGCAGATTCGCCGCTTACAAAACTATAGTCAATTTGAGCGTTGCCCAGAAAAAGAATACTGTCGGCCGGCAATATTTCTCCGTGATGTATTTTTAAGCGCATGCCGGGTTTTACTTTTGAAACAGGTACGGTGCTTTCTGTTCCCTTATCTTGAATAATGGTTATGCCGGAAGGAAAAAAAGATTTATAATCTCTTTCGAAAGAAAGAGAATCATATGTAATATCCTGAAAGTAACGTCCTATGAGCATAAAGAAGACAATGCCACTCATGGAGTCTAAATAACCCTCGCCGGTTCCGCTTATAATTTCGTAAACACTTCGTGCGTATGTTATCAATATGGCAAGGGCAATGGGCGCATCTATATTCAGAAATTTTTGGCGCAGGCTTTTCCAGGAGCTGATAAAAAATTCGGATGCCGGATAGAAAAATACGGCTGTTCCCAATACCAAATTTATCCAGGAAAAAAATCGTATTAAACCGGCATCGGCCGCAGTTTGCTCGGAAAAATATTCCGGAAAGCTTAACAGCATAATATTGCCGAAGCAAAATCCGGCCAACCCAATTTTATAAATGCGCTTTTTTTGATGCGGGTTGTGCTTAAATCCTTTTATATCCTGTAAACTGATGTGGGGTTCGTAACCCACATCCTGTAGCGTATTGGCAATTTCCTCGAGCGTAGTTTTTTCGGAATGGTAGCGCAGGGTAATTTCTTTTTTTAAAAAATTAACTTTAGAGCTAATAACCCCGGGGTTTATTTTGTGAAGTTGCTCTAGTAGCCATACACAAGAGCTACAATGCATTTGTGGCAGGTAAAAAGTAACGTGGTGTTCCTTCCCGTTTTTAAAATGAACCAATTGTTGTTCTACCGAGGCATCATTCAAAAAACCAAATTTCCCTTTTCGGTTGCCCTGTCTTAAATTTATTCCCGGGTTTTTTTCTATTTCGTAATATTCGCAAAGTCCGTTACCGCTTAAAATACCGTAAACCATTTTGCAGCCTTGGCAGCAAAAAGATTTATCTTCAAAGATGATTTGCTCTTCTGCACAAAACTCTCCGCAATGATAGCAGGTGGTTTTATTTTCTATTTCAAGAGTTTGACTCAATTAACATCAAAGTTATAGCCAAGCCTTTTTTGCGGGTGTGACAATTGTCACACAGCGTATTGACCTGCATCATAAACAAGTAAATGCTTTTTTAATTATATTTAGCCATACAACAAATAGGTAAGGTATGACACCCATTCAGAATTTACATTATGCCATAGGTCAGTTAGCCTACGCAGTGGCTTTTAGTGATGGCTCCGTTCAACGTGAAGAGCGCGAAAAGTTTCAGGCAATTATTGCTCAGGCTCTGGAGAATAAGGAGTACAGTTTTAGTTTAACCGATATTATTTTCCAAATAATGGAAAAAGATAAGTTAGATGCCGCCACTACTTACGAGTGGGCCATGAAAGAGATAAGAACCAACAGCCACTACCTGAGTCCTGAAATGAAGGGGCGTTTTGTGCAACTCTTAAAAAAAATAGCCGAAGCTTACCCTCCCATATCAGGAGAAGAAAAGGCATTAATTGAAAAATTTGAGAAGGAAATAGCACAAATTCACGGAGATCCTGTTTTTTATAAGAAGTAAGCAGAACATAAAAAACCTCCTTACGGGGAGGTTTTTTGTTATCGACGAGTGTATTTTTTTATCTTTTACGTCAGCTTACTTGAATTGTTTTTCCGCTGCTGTTTTTAACGGCTTCTTCTTTTTTGGCGATATCAACCTTTAGTATACCGTTTTCGTAACTGGCGTCAATTTTTTCTGTATTGGCTGTTTGCGGAAGTTGAAATGAGCGAGAAACTGTTTGGCGCGAAAATTCTTTACGGGTGTATTTTTCTCCGGCTTCGTTTTTTTCGGTTTGCGCATCGGCTTTAATGGTAAGTACATCATTAGTAAGCGAAACCTGAATATCTTCCTTTTTAAATCCCGGAACAGAAAGTTCAATTTCATAGGCCGTATCGGTTTCTTTTACATTGGCAGCCGGAAGCTCCACGCCAAAATCTTTAAAGAATTTCCCTCCGAAAAATTTGTCGTAGTCAAATAAATCAGAGAATACCGTTGGAATGTTGTTGGATTCTTTTTTGATGATAGACATATTTACCTCCTTTTTTTGTGTTAGTTTTTATACCAACAAAATTATACTGCCCATCGGCAGTATCTTATGATCTACCTCAACGTAAAAATTGATAGATGTCAATAAACCAACTTTTTACTGTATCTGCTCCATTAACTCAATCCAGCGCATATTTTTTTCCTCCAGTTGTTGATTAACCAACATAATTTCATTGCTGAATTGCTGCAGTTTTTCGTAATCGTTGCCGGCATTGGAGAGCGATTCTTCCAGTATCGATTTTGCCTTTTCCAATTCCGGAATTTCTTTTTCCAGTTGTTCGAGCTCTCGTTGTAATTTGTAACTCAGTTTTTTATTACCCGTCGAATTGGAGTTTTTTTCATTTTCTTTTTTTTGCTTGGCAACACGTTCCTGAATAGTTTTTTCGGCTTGTTCTGACTTCCATTGTCTGTATTCGGTATAATTTCCCGGAAAATCTTTTATCTTTCCATCGCCTTCCATTACAAATAAATGGTCAACCAATCGGTCTATAAAATAGCGATCGTGCGAAACAATTAATACACAACCCTTAAATTCTTCCAAAAACTCTTCTAAGGTTTGCAGGGTAATAATGTCCAAATCGTTGGTGGGCTCATCCAGAATTAAAAAATTAGGATTTTTCATTAATACGGTGAGCAAGTATAGCCTTCGTTTTTCTCCGCCGCTTAGCGTATGGGCATAATTATATTGAATAGCCGGCGGAAAATTAAATCGGGTAAGAAGTTGTGAGGCCGAAAGCTGTGAGCCATTGGCCAAAGGAATGTATTCGGCAATATCGCGCACTACTTCAATAATACGTTTATCGTTATTAAGTACCATCCCCTGTTGGGAGTAGTAACCAAACACTACGGTTTCTCCGATAATTACCTTTCCACTGTCTGTTTGTTCTTTGCCCTGTATAATATTTAAAAAAGTAGTTTTTCCGACGCCGTTTTTTCCTACCAAACCAACTTTTTCGCCGGGAATAAATGTATAGGTAAAAGGCTCAGAAATAATGGAGGTGTTTTTAAACTGTTTGGTAATTTTGTGAAGCTCGCTGATTTTAGAGCCCATGCGTTCCATTTTTAAACTAAGCTCTGCTCTTTTTTGTATGCGCTTTTGTTTGGCCTTTTTTTCTATTTCATAAAAGGCATCTACCCGGGCTTTTGATTTGGTTCCTCTGGCTTTTGGCATTTTGCGTACCCAAACCAGCTCGCGCCGGTAAAGGTTACGGGCTCGAGCAATTTCAGCATCTTCTGCGGCCAGGTGGGCTTCTTTTTTTTCTAAGTAATAATCAAAATTGCCTTTGTATTCGTAAAGTTTGCGGTTGTCCAATTCTACTATTCGCTCGCACACTTCATCTAAAAAATATCGGTCGTGTGTAACCAGCAATATGCTTAATGACTCTTGCTGTAAATAATTTTCCAGCCACTCTATCATATCAATATCCAGGTGGTTGGTGGGCTCATCCAAAATAAGCAGGTCGGGTTTATCAATAAGCATGAGCGCCAGCGCCAGGCGTTTTTTTTGTCCGCCCGAAAGCGTGGAAACTTGTTGCGTAAAATGAATTAAGCCCAGTTTAGATAAAATTTCTTTTATATTTTTTTCGTAATCCCAGGCTTCAAGGCGGTTCATTTCGCTCAGCGCTTTTTCTAATTTGGCAGCCGTTTGCGAGGAGTTGCTTTTTTCCGATTCGGCCAAAATTTCCTCGTAGCTTCTGATGCAGGCAGAAATTTGGTTAGTGGCGTTTGCAACAAGCTGTTCAATCGTTTGCGCTTCGTTGAAGAGAATATTTTGATCTAAAAAACCAACCCGTATTTCTTTTCTAAAAACCACTTCGCCTTCATCGGGAATTTCCAGCCCTTTTAAAATTTTGAAAAGGGTAGATTTTCCGGATCCGTTTTGCGCAACCAGAGCTACTTTTTCCCCATAATTAATACCGAAACTTATTTTTTCAAATAAAACTTTATCGCCGAAAGACTTAGATAAATTATTTACGGAGAGGAGGTTCATTAATAGGAATAAAAGTCAAAAATAAGGGTTTCATACGGGCAAAGAACAATTACGGACTTTATTATTTGATTGACAAAAAGAGATGGCATATTTAATACCGGGTATATTTTTATGTTCCATAATTTTTTTTGCTCGTCTACAAAAAAGAACGATTCGTCTACTTTTTTTTTTTTTTCATGGAATTAAAGAACCAAATTCGTTAGAAAATCGTACACCATGAAGAAATTAATAATCGCCACTTTTTTGCTTTTTGCCGCTAATAAATACTATACGCAAACAGCCACAACCTTTACGGCTAACAACGCGCAAATTACTAATTCTTTAATATCAGGAGGTGTTATTGAGGCAAATTGTATTCATGCGAATGATACTATTGTGGCCGATAGAGACATTATTGCAAACGAAGATGTTAGAGTAAGCGGTGATATAATACTTGGAGGTAAGTTGGTGGTAGATCAGGCAGAACATATAGGCATTACATATCTTCCCGCATCGGCAAGTAGTTCTTCTGTTTCTGTTTTTAATTTTGGCAAAACCGTAGGGAATTTAAACCCCATTATACAAAACTGCCCGGTGGGTGGCACTATGCCCAGCCCTTGGTTGCTTACCTCAGGGGGTTATATATCGGCAGTTACAAACCCCACTAATCAGGTAAACGCTTCCTTAAAAATGTATACCGCCCCATGGAATGGTTTTGGTTTTATAGAGCTGGAAGGCGTAAACGAAGTAGGCTTTGCAAATAATGCTTTAGAGATAAACTACTTTTGCGGGCGCAATACACATATTAACCGAAACAGCGGCCTAAGCAACGGTGGAGGGTGGGTTAGAATGGGGACACAAGTAAGTATGGATAAGCACGTAGAAATTGGCGACCCTGTAAATGGCATTAATGATGCCAATAATACTGCCCTTCAAATTCATGCCAATGCCGGAAAAGGAATTGTATTTAAAACATGGGACGGTTCTATAAAAATGCTAAGTGTAGATTTGGCAAGTTCGCCGATTTCCCCGTTTACGGTGTATGCCAATGGTAAAACAGTAATTGGTACGGAACAGGTAGTGGGTTCTCATGCCAACGCCTTGCTACAGGTAGCCGGCAAGGTAGCTTGTAAATCTTTTTATGTATTAAAGCCAACTATCTGGCAAGACAGAGTTTTTACCAACTCGTACAAATTAATGGACTTAAAAAAGGTTGAACAGTTTATTAAAACCAATAAGCGTTTGCCGGGCCTGCCTTCAGAAAAAGAAATCTTAGAAGATGGCTATGATATTAATGAAATGGACGCCAAGTTGTTAGAGAAAATCGAGAATTTATATCTTTATATAATCAATCAACAAAAAGAAATTAACGAACTAAAGCGCAGGCTTGACAAAACAAAGAATGAATAGCAGAATACAAACAAAGCAAAATGAATAATCTCCTAATTTTACTTCTTTTCTTTTCCTCAAACTACTTTGCAATAAATGGCTTTTATGGAAATTATATCAAACTTAAAGAGTTATATAGTTCCGGTTTAGCGTATGAAAGTATAGCTACTGATAAAGAGTGGTGTAAACCTGTTTCGATAAAAAAAGATAGTACTAAAGTTTCAAATAGGTCAATCGGTGTTATGGTGGGTTCAGGGTTGATAATACACGATGATCAGCCCGGTAGGTTGTTGTTTCAGCTTGGTATCACAGGCAGTAAAAATAATTTTAGGTACGAATTAAGTCATATACTTCAGCCCTATTCAGAGTTTGGGGTAAAAAACAGATATATGATACTGGGAGGATATAAAAAAGATGTAAAGCAGACCACCGAGTTTAATTTTATGGCCGGAATCGGATATTATCATTCTACAAAAAACAACTCATACATTGAAAACGCACCTCATAGCAGAAAGTTCTACCCAGGCGGACTGAGACTAATTGGTAAATTGGCCTGGCAACATAGGATCACTAAAAAAGAAAAATGGGTTATTGGCCTAAGCGTTTATTTTTCGAATGACTCATATTATTATCAACACCACAGAACGCAAGTTCCAACCGCAAATATTAATGGGATGTTTAATTTAATTTATAGATGGAAATGATTAAACAAGTAATATTAATTAACTTTGTCATTACAATTTTTTCTGTTAATGTAGAAAGTCAAATAACATTCCCATATAAATTAACAAGAACAAATCATCATCAAACTTGCGAGGAGAAAGTAAAAGTCCTGGATGTTAAGCCCAGCAATTGTTTTTGGCCCAATAATACTACTTTATATCCGGTATTAATAGAGGATTTTAATTATAAAGAAGACTTGCCAAATAATTGGCATTTTAAACTCGATTGGTCTGGTGATGATAAAGCTGAAGAAGTGCAAAACAACATTTCAAATGGATTAACATGGATGGAATGTCCAGAAGGAGGTTATAATAATGTGAGTGTGGCAAACGGAATAGGCTATTTAAATTGGGAACAGGAAATGGCTTACAACAAAAAGTCAAACCCTACGGCAATTGCAAAAGACTATTATTTTGATAATTGTTTTAAAAGCATTAAGCTAAATTTCTCCGATTCAATTAACACTCAAATTAAAAGCGACACATTAAATAAAAAGAAAAACGAATTTAAACATCTTTTTGGATTAGATGCAGGGGCGTTTGTTCCTCCATATTCGTTAACTGGTCATAAAGGCGAAGTTAATTTTCATTATTTATTAAACTATAAATTTTTAATTTCTGATTTCAATTTTGGCATAGCACCTCTTACTAACTTCGGTTATTTTTATAAACGCTACATTACACTTGGTTTAACTACAAATATTTTTAAAAAAATAAGTTTTCATTTAATGTTTGGTGGCGGTAGTGCGCCTACAAGTAAAGAGAGTTTTAATTTCGAAGGTGATGGTTATAAATTGAATATAAAAGGAATGTGCTTTAAAACTGGCTTATTTTTAAATTTATATAATACTAATAAACATTTGATTGGGATTGATTTTGTAATAATGCAAGCAATAGCTGAGTTAGGCCCACTTATTCCACCGCAATCTTCAGGAAGTGGAATTCCAAAAACTCAAACTTCAACTTTTCCTGTTTCATATTTAAATATATCATATAGTCTTATAATTAATCAACGAAAAAATATAAATGAATAAAATTTCCATTTTAATTTTTTTTGGCCTATTTAAACTAAATGGACAAAATTCAAGTGCTTTAAAATTTAGTAGAATCAACAAAGAAGTTTGTGAAAATCAAATATTTGTCAAAGATAATAGACCGGCGAGCTGTACTTTTAACAATGACTTTTATTTTTTATCCTGTTTATATCGAAGAATTTGATTTTAAAGAAGATTTACCAAATAATTGGAGTTTTAATTTAGGCTATACGAAAGATGACTTTTTTGAAGCGGAAAAGGATGGTAAATCCAATGGAAATTTATGGATGGGAAACCCTTATGGGGAGGGTAACATTATCACAAATAATGGAATTGGCTATCTAAAAACTATTAAATTAAATTCTCCTATCTATGATAAAGCAAATGATGATGTAGATGCAAAGAATTACTTTTTTACAGGCGGTTTATTAAAAAGTAATTATGATTTAAAACAAGGTGTTTTTGAAATAAAAATTCGAATTCCTGAAAATCCCAATTTTTGGCCAGCATATTGGTTGTTTAACGGCATCAACGAAATTGATGTTTGCGAATTTTTTGAAGGAAAAGGTAAAAATTCGTGGGAAGATGTATGTAACACCTATCATCAATTTAAAATGACTCAACATCATCATAAATACTTAAATAATAAATGCTCAAGGGGTAGAAAATTTCCTGTAACAAAAAAACCAAATAATGATCCCGAAGATTTTTTTTACAGCTGGCATATTATTAAATGTTTATGGACAGACTATCGAATTGATATTTATTTAGACGGAAATTTAGTTGGTTATTCGCGACGGTTTTATGATGGTCCGTTTACACCGCCGCCTGCTTGTCAAAAAGGTGCGGATAGCGAAATTCCATTATATAATCGCGACTGCAATTATATGTCTAATTCTAATAGCTGTAATCTTTGGGCGCCATGGCCTTTTAACAACACTTGTATTAAATGGAATAAAGCTTATAGAGATAATTCTTGGCCAAATACAATAAATCCAATGAAACTTATTTTAAATAATGCGATTAATTATAACTTAAATAATGTAAGCACTAACCTATACAATAGCTGGTCTTCCTTTCTTGAAAAGGATAAAGAATTGGCAGTAGATTGGATAAAAATATATCAGCCAATTAATTGTGACAATATAATTAATATTAATACAGAAGCGCAATTTAAAAACACCACTGGTGGAACAAACTTTTTAAGTGGTAGCAATGTTACTATTAGCGATGGAATGTCAAATAATAAATTCTTTATTGAACCATGGAAAAACTTTCCCATTCACATCTTGGCTAGTGAAAAAATTGCGTTTTTAAACGAAACTGATATTGAAGAGGGTAATTTCCTCCGTGCCGAAATTATTGATTGTTCAGGAGGTTTTAATCAATATCAAAGAGGAATGGAGGGTGAAGAACCTTTGTTTTTAACTGATGAAGAAATTGCTGAAATAGAAAAGAAGGAACTGGATAGTTTACTAAAAGCAAACCCTGAATTTATGCAAGAGTATTTGGAGTATATGAAATTAAATGGAATGCCCGATAAAAAATCACAGGTAGATAACGGTGCAATTGTATTATACCCTAATCCTTCTATAGATAAAATAAATGTTGGTATGGCAGAGGAAGATTATTATGACTTATCGTATATGGAAATTATTGATGCGTTAGGCAGAACAAAAAGGATAGAAAAGGCAAGTGAAGTAAATGTAAAACAACTTTCGGCGGGCTTGTATCAATTAAAATTTGTTTTCAGCCACGGTTTTATTGTGGTAAAAAGTTTTATAAAAGCAGATAATTAGTTTAACTTACTTTGTTTCTTAATGGTCAAACGACTTTTATTAAGATGTTCTTAAGACAACTTAAAATACATCAATTAACCAATCACATAAAAGTTCCAAAACTATCGTAAAAAACCTGCTTTGTTACAAGCTTTCAATAACCATGGCGCTGGCGCCGCCACCACCGTTGCAAATTCCGGCAGCGCCGTATTTAGCGTTGTTTTGCTTTAAAACATTAATTAGGGTAACAATTATTCTTGCGCCACTGCAACCCAACGGGTGACCAAGAGAAACGGCTCCGCCGTTTACATTTACCTTTGCGGGGTCTAAATTCATGGCTTTTATATTTGCTAAGCCAACCACGGCAAAGGCTTCGTTTAATTCAAAATAACTTATATCGCCCATTTTTAGTCCGGCTTTTTCTACTGCCTTAGGAAGTGCTAAACTGGGGGCAGTGGTAAACCACTCCGGAGCCTGCTCGGCGTCGGCGTAAGAAACGATTTTAGCTAGGGGCTTCAAACCCAAACTTTCGGCTTTTTCTTTGCTCATTAGCACCAGGGCGGCAGCGCCGTCGTTCATGGTGCTGGCATTGGCGGCGGTAACGGTACCGTCTTTTAAAAACACCGGCTTAAGTGCAGGAATTTTTTCGAAGTTTACGTTTTTGTATTCCTCATCTTCGGTAACCGTTACATCGCCCTTGCGGGTTTTTACCGTTACGGGAACAACTTCTTCTTTAAACTTACCTGCTGCCCAGGCTGCGGCCGAGCGTTTATAGGATTCTATGGCAAAGGCATCTTGCTCTTCTCGGCTGAATTTCATTTCCTTGGCGCAAAGCTCGGCGCAGTTGCCCATAGCCACATTTCCGTATACATCCGTAAGTCCGTCTTTTGCTAAACCGTCTATTATGGTACCGTGTCCGTATTTGGCGCCCCAGCGGTTATTTTCCATATAATAGGGTACATTGCTCATGCTCTCCATGCCTCCGGCAACAACAATATCATTATCTCCCAGCATAATGCTTTGTGCTGCCAGCGAAATGGCTTTCATGCCGCTGGCACAAACTTTATTAACGGTAGTGCAATTTACCGAGTCGGGCAGGCCGGCAAATTTGGCCGCCTGGCGGGCAGGAGCCTGGCCTAAGTTGGCCTGCAGCACCGAGCCCATGAACACTTCGTTTACTAATTTCCCGTCTAACTTTATTTTATCAACGGCAGCTTTTATGGCATAAGCTCCCAGTTGGGTAGCGCTAACTCCGGCAAAAACTCCGCCAAACGAACCCATGGGGGTACGAACGGCCGATACAATATATACTTCTTTCATGGCTTTGTAATTTATAAAATTTATGTGTTTTATTAAGCGCGCCTAATTTACAACTATATTTCTTTTTGGCAGTTTTTGCCCAATGGGTTTTTGCGTTAAATAACAGTAAAGAATTAACAATAAAATGGGGGTTATAAACATTAGTCATGCGATGAATTTCTGTGCCCTTAATTAATTATTTTTACCGCTGGTGAAATACAGGATAATCAAATCTACCGGCAGTAATTATTACGTTCGAAGCGCAGAGGGAAGAATAATGCCTTGCCGTTTAAAAGGCAAGATAAGGCTGGATGGACGCAAGACCACCAACCCGGTTACGGTGGGCGATTGGGTTGATGTGGAACAGGGAGATGCCGGCGAATGGCTTATTGCAAAAATACATCCCCGTAAAAATTATATTATTCGTAAATCGGTAAACCTAAGCAAACAAACACATATTTTGGCCAGCAATATAGACCAGGCTATTCTTGTGGCAACCCTGGTAGAACCCTGCACCAGTTTGGGATTTATTGATCGTCTTTTAATTACTGCTGAAGCTTACCGCATACCGGCCATTATTTTATTTAATAAATCGGATTTACTCAATGAAGAATTACTGGCCGTACAACAGGAAATAATGGATATATATATAAAAGCCGGCTACGCCTGTTATGCCATCAGCAGCTTTAATAAAGCGGATATAGACAAGCTTAAAGAACTCCTTAAAAACAAATGCACACTGGTTACGGGGCATTCCGGTGTAGGAAAATCAACCTTAATAAACGTCTTGCAACCCGGCCTTAATTTAAAAACCGCTCAAATTTCTTCTACCCATTTAAAAGGTACGCACACCACCACCTTTGCCGAAATGCATTACTTAGATTTTGGTGCCGATATTATTGATACGCCCGGCATAAAAGAACTGGGCCTGGTAGAAATGAAAAAAGAAGAGCTGGGGCATTATTTCCCCGAAATACGCGCCCTAATTAATAATTGTAAATTCAACAACTGCGTGCACGAAAACGAACCCGGTTGTGCAGTTAGAGAAGCCTACGAAAACGGACAGTTGGCGCCCGAACGGTACGAAAGCTATTTATCCATTATAAACGGCGAAGAAATGGATTGGAAGCATTGGGAGCTGAAATAGCCTTAACAATCCTTAAACAAGTAAAGCCATTTATTGTTGTAATTTTGCCTTTGCATGTTTTTACGCTTCCTGATATTCTTTTTTCTGATAGTAGTTATAGAGTTTTATTTCTTACAGGCAGTAAAAACCTTTGTTCAAGATTTTTCTCTACGTACCCGAAACACTATTTTATACATTGCTTATTTTTTTCTCGCTGTGAGCATACTCATAGGCTTGGTTTCTTTATTTTACCCTCCGCCAAACTGGAATAATTTTTTTCGTTATGTATCAGCGGCGGCGCTTATTATTTTAGTTTGCAAACTAATCGGCTCTTCTTTTCTGTTGATTGATGATGTGTTTCGTTTTTTTCGATGGGTGTTCAGATTTTTTTCCGCTCAAAAAAACAACTCCGTAGATATGGCACAGGCCATTCCCCGAATAAAGTTTTTCAGCCAACTAGCTCTTGCCTTTACGATTGTTCCTGCCTTTGCCTTTTTATACGGCATGGTTCGCGGAGCATACAAATACCGTGTGCATAAGGTTAAGGTCCCTTTAGCCAATCTGCCCGATGAATTTAATGGGTTTAAAATAGTACAGCTATCCGACATGCACATTGGCTCTTTCATCAACAACACTCCTTTACAGCATGCTTTTGAAATTGTGAAACAACAGGCCGCCGACTTAATTGTGTTTACCGGCGATTTGGTGAACAACATAGCCGATGAGGTAAAAGGGTATGAAAAAGAACTGGCTTCTTTAAACGCTCCGTACGGTGTTTTTTCTGTTTTGGGAAATCATGATTATGGTGATTATGTGCAGTGGGAAAGCGCGGAAGCCAAAAAAGAAAATCTGGAAAATCTCAAAAAGCTGCAACAAGGTTTTGGCTGGAAATTGCTGATGAATGAGCATGCAGTAATTGAAAAAAACGGCGCTAAAATAGCCTTGCTTGGCGTAGAAAATTGGGGCGGCAACATGCGCTTTCCCAGGTACGGAAAACTGAGGGAAGCACATCAGGGAGCCGAAGAATATCCTGTAAAAATATTACTGAGCCACGACCCCAGCCATTGGGACGCGCAGGTGTTACTGGATTACCCGGATATAGATTTAACCCTGAGCGGACACACACATGGCTTTCAGTTAGGCATAGAAATTCCGGGAATGAAATGGAGCCCCGTTCAATATGTTTACAAAAACTGGGCAGGTTTGTACCGACAGGAAAATCAATTTTTATATGTAAACAGAGGGTTGGGTTTTTTGGGTTATCCCGGAAGGCTGGGAATTTGGCCCGAGATAACGGTTATTGAATTGCAAAAAGCATAGATTCCTGCTCCCTGTTTTAATAAATCAAGTTACATTTTAGGAAAGATGATTTTTTGTATATCCTTTTTGGTGGATTGACGTATAAGTGAGCAGAGGGGGTGGTTGAAGTATGTCTAAACAGCATCATTATACACTAAAAATAAACTGGACGGGAAACACGGGCCGTGGAACCGAAAATTACGCTGCTTACGAACGAAGCCACGAACTTATTATTGCCGGGAAGAAAAAGTTAAATTGTTCATCCGATTCTCCCTTCCGCGGCGATAAAACCAAGCATAATCCGGAGGACATGTTACTGTACTCTTTGGCGGCCTGCCACATGCTTTGGTATTTGCATCTTTGCGCCGATAAAGGCATTGTGGTACTGAGCTATACCGATGAGCCCCGGGCCAAGATGATACAAACCAGTAACGGAAGCGGTTATTTTACCGAGGCCGTTCTTAATCCTCGGGTGGTGGTACAGCGAGCCGAAATGGTAAAAAAAGCCATAGAACTGCATAAAGAAGCCAATTCCCATTGCTTTATTGCCAACTCGGTAAAATTTCCGGTTTACCACAAACCGGAGGTGAGTGCCAAAGAAACTTGAACAGGTTATTTGGTGTTTTTTATAATTACCCGTTGGGTTGTTTTTTCGAGTGTGTGCGCAATGGGTTGGGCAAATAATTCAAGAGCATGTTCTTTTAATAAATTTTCAAATTCTTTTTGGTAGTTTTTGTCAATGGCAACAAGCAGTCCGCCGTTGGTTTGAGGGTCGTTAAGCGTAAAAAAAGATTCTTGACCAATACCGCTTACCTTATGTTGAAGGTGATTCCAGTTGCGATACAAATTATCCGGAACAATCATTTGTGAAGCATATTCAAGCGTTCCGTTCAGCAGTTTAATTTTAGCATAATCGAGTTCGGCACTAACATCCGAAGCTTCCAGCAGCTCTATTAAATGTCCCAGTAAGCCAAAACCGGTTACATCGGTTAGAGCGGTAACATAATTTAATTTGCCAAATACCGAACCTATGCTGTTAAGCTGTTGCAACTGTTCGTAAAAATCTTTTTCGTGTTCTGCTTTTAGTTTATCCCGTTTTAGCGCAGCTGATAGAATGCCGCTTCCCAAAGGTTTTGTGAGGTATAGCAAATTTTGAGGCCGAGCGCCTTTGTTTTTTTTAAAATGGTTTATGGAGCATATTCCGTTTACACTAAGGCCAAAAAAAGGTTCCGGGGAATCGATGCTATGTCCGCCGGCTATGGCAATTTTTGCTTCGGCGCATTTTTGAGAAGCTCCTGCCAATACTTCGGAGGCCTTTTCGGCAGGAAGTTTATCAACCGGCCAGCCTAAAATGGCAGTTGCCATAAGAGGAGTTCCTCCCATGGCGTACACATCGCTAAGGGCATTTGCCGCGGCAATTTTACCGAACAGTTCCGCATCTGCTACAATGGGGGTAAAAAAGTCAACCGTGCTTATGAGCGCCTGTCCGTTTCCTAAATTATAAACCGCTGCATCGTCAAAAAATTCGTTTCCTACCAGTAGGTTAGCATCTGTGTATGCGGGTGCAGATTTAGCGATTATTTTTTGCAAAATTTCGGGAGCTATTTTGCATCCGCATCCGGAAGATTTGCTGAATTGATTAAGGTTCATGTTTTTTATTATTTTTTATTTCCAACAGTTGTTTGGCAATAAACTTGCAACCGGTGTAGGTTGGTTTAATATGAATAATGGTGTTGGCATCTCTTTTTGAGAGGCCATGCAGGTAGGATTTGTCGTAATAGGTAAGCGCAATTTTACAAGCTTTTTCCAAATTATTTTCGCTTAAGGCAAGGAGGCTTTCTTTAAACTGTTCGGGGCCCAATCTTTTAGCTATTTGCTCAAAGCAGGATTTCAGCTGGTGTATATCGTTCCCTCCATAGTCTTCCAGCAGGTTTTTTACTCTTTGCTCATCGGTTATATCAAGGAAGTATACCGGCGAGGCTCTCATTTTTTCCCATAACGCCAGGGGAATAACCTTTTTCCCGATTAAACGGCTTTCGTCTTCTATCCATATTGGCTTGTTAGGATGGAGTTTTAAAATTTCAATGAACAGTGTGTTTTCAAATTGTTCCTGGCTCGGTTGGCCGCTTTGGTTTAGGGAGCCAAATGCAGAACCCTTGTGGGAGGCAATTTCTTCTATATCCAAAACACTTTCTCCTGCTAATTGCAGTTCCTTTAAAATTTGTGTTTTTCCGCTGCCTGTTTTTCCGCCCAATATATAAACCGGTTGTTTTATGAAAAAGCCGTTAAGCACTCTTTTGCGGAAGCTTTTGTATCCTCCGGTTAGACGATATGTTTTTATGCCGCACATATTGAGCAGCCAGGCCATACTCTGGCTCCGCATTCCTCCGCGCCAGCAGTATAATAAAACAGGTTTTTCTTCGGAAATCTCTCGGGCCTTTTTCACAAAAAAACTCAGCTTGTTTCCGGCTATTTCAAGCCCTTTTTCTATAGCAATGTTTTTTCCTTTTTGTTTGTAGAGTGTTCCCACCAATGCACGCTCCTCGTTGGTAAAAAGAGGAAACGAAACTGCGCCCGGAATATGGCCTTGTTCAAATTCCGAGGGGCTTCGAACATCCAGCACAACAGGGAATTGCTGCCTGTTTTCTAAAAAGATATCTATTCCGGTTTCCGGTATCACTTATTTTTGCGGGCGATAAATTTTCACAGTGCCCTCTGTAATAGTTGCGGTATTAAATTCGCGTGTACCTGTTTTTTTTCCGGTGAATTGGTTGTTTTGGTCGGCAATTGTAAAAACACCCTTAGATTTTACCTCATAAACTACGGCAGTATGATGAGCTAAATTTTCGGAATACGTTAAATCCCCCTCTTTATACAGAAGTTTAACGTCTTTAAATTGAATAATATCGCCGGCAAATACACATTCTTTTCGGTAATTAATCTCTTTTCCAAAATTATAACTTCCGTCCCATTTTGCTCCGCAGCTGTTAAGGGCTTCCGCTGCCAAGTCCCAACATTCTCCGCGACCTACTTTTTTCCCTACATTCTTTTTTACAAACTCAACTATGCATTTGTTTAATGCCGGCATTTGGCCGCAAGGTTGTTTTTGCCCGCTAAAAGAGTAGCATAGTAGGGGTATAATAACGAGAAAAGATTTTCTGTATTTTTTTGCGTAAAACAGTAAAAAAAACAAACTCGCCGCAAAGCCCAAAAACCCTGCAATAATCACATGCCCTATAGGCATGGTTCGGTAAATTTGACCATCTTCGGAAATGAAATAAGGAGGCGAAAGCCATATGGCAATTTGGTAGCTGATGGCGGCAAATAAAATAAACGACCCGCATATGATAAATACACAGACAAGAACCAGTAAGAATTTATTTTTAGGGTAGTACACAGGCCTTTTGAACGAAGTTACGAAAAAGTAATTTTTTAAGAAATTATGTTTCGGAAGGTAAGATTAATACGGGCATCCTTTACTTTTTTAGACTTGGGTAAGGCATGAAGCCAATGTTGTTGGATTTCTCCCTGCATAAGCAGTAAGCTCCCGTTTTCCAGGAGGATAGAAACTTTTTGGCCGGTTTTTTTATGTTTGAAGTGAAAATTTCGCTCAGCACCCAAACTCAGAGAGGCAATAGTTCCGTTTTTTTCCAGTTCCGGTTCGTTATCGCTGTGCCAGCCCATTCCTTCAGCGCCGTTGTGGTAGAGGTTGAGTAAGCAGGAGTTGAATTTTTCCCGGCAAAATTCTTCTACGTTTTTTTTGAGTTCCAGAAGTGTTTTGTTGAAAGGTATACCTCGTTTGGTTTCTCCGGAGTAGGTATACGTTATTCCCTCATCGGCATACCAGGCAACTTTTCTGCTCAAGAAAATTTTTTTGCCGAACATATTAACTATATCGTTTTGCCAGGGGGTTAATGTGTTAATCTCGCTAAAAAGCATGTTGCTCTTGTTTTTAGGAATAAAATCCGGAAAATAAATTGCTTTTCCATCTTTTGATACAACAGGAATTACACTTGACCTTTGAATGTTCATGCAAAACAAGTTATTTAAAATTTTAGATATCCGTAAATATAAGGTTAAGCAAAAACTTGCTACTTGGTAAAGTAACAGCTTTTAAGTACTTTCGTTCAGGTGACAATTAAAAATAAATTATCAGTAGTATTTGTTGCGTCATTTTTTTTGTGCGTATTGCAATACGCTTTCGCTCAAACCGGACCGGCAGGAGTTGGAACATCCAGCACGAATGTTCTTTGGCTTAAGGCAGATAAAGGGACCTCCACCACTGTGAATAATGCACTTGTTTCTACATGGAACGACCAGTCGGGCAACGGAATTCATGTTGCACAAACGGCAACGGCGCAGCAGCCTTCTTTTGCAACCAATGTGCTAAACGGTTTCCCTGCTTTGCAATTTGACAATGTGAGCGGGAGTTCTAATGCCGATAGGATGATAGCACCGGATAATCCTAAATTAGACAACACATCGCATTACTCGTTTTTCAACGTAGTGAGAATGAATTTTATGGGACCTGATGCAAGAGCTATTGTTTCTAAAAGAACATCCATAGATATAGATGAGGCTTTTATGTTATTCTTTTGGACTTCAAACTACTTTTACGTAGATATTGACGGCCTGGGAGATAGATATAATTCTTCGCCGGTTACGTATACCACCAATACCGGGTACATATTAAACGCCTTTTATAACGGAACACTGGCTGCAGCTAACCGTTCTTGGTCTTATCAGGGAGAAACTCACCTTAAAACAGCAACGGAAACCAGCACATTGGTGAATGACAAACCCTCTCCCTTAAATATAGCATGTACTCATTCTACTGATGGAAGACCCTTTGGAGGATATATATCTGAAATTATTATATATACGATTACCGTGAATCCTGCTCAGCGCATGATTGTAAACAACTATTTGTCTTCCAAATACAATATTTCACTTAGTGCAAACGACTATTACGCAGGGGATACTCCGGCAAATGGGAATTATGATTACGAAGTAGCAGGCGTAGGGAAGCTTTCTACGGGGAGTAACCCTTCTTTTTCAGCTTCTGTTTCCGGTGGAATCGGAATAAGTACTACAGGTGTGGGTTTTGACGACGGGGATTTTATTTTGGCCGGGCACGCCACTTTTACTAATTCCCAGATTATGTATGATGTTTCGGGAATGACCGGAACAAATAATGCCAGATGGGAGAGGGTATGGTATGTAGATGTAACTAATACCGGTTCTAATATACAGACAAACATAGAATTTGACATGAGTGATGGAGGAGTTGGCCCCGTAGCACTTTCAACTCCTTCAAATTATGTTTTAATATACAGGCCTGCCCAAACCGGCGCCTGGACAGAATTAATGACTGCTTCAACCATAGTGGGAGACCGTGTGATATTTAATGGGTTCACGTTTGTGAATGACGGGTACTATACTATCGGAACAAAAGATCATTTTATGAGCCCGCTCCCTGTGCAGTTTCTTGATTTCAACTTGTCGGAAGAGAACAAAAAAGTGGTAATTACCTGGAAAACCGCTTCAGAAAAAAACTGTAGTCATTACGAAGTACAGAAATATAACCGTGACAATGAAGCAGAAAAGATAGTCGAGACTAAATGTAAGGGCATTTCAATGCTTGGAGCTGCCTATTCGGAATCGGATGAAAAACCTGTTGTTGGTCAAAATTATTATCGGGTGGTTCAAAGAGATTATGACGGACAAGCTATTACTACTCCCTGGAAATCGATTTACATAAAGGACGACGAAATAATAAATGTATATCCGGCCTCTAATTCGGGTGTTTTTTACATAGAGACTAATCAACATACAATCAAAAATCAAGATGTGTTGCTGTATAATTCTCTAGGCCAGAAAGTAGAAATTTTTATGGAAGAAACATATCCTTCAAAAGCCGGGGTTTTAAATCAATCGCTTGTTAAAATTGAGATGTTAAACCCTCCCCCTTCCGGAATCTATTATCTGAAAATCAACTGTAAGGACAGTTTCCATACTTTTAAGTTGATTGTGAATGCCCAATAAAGAGTAAAAGCTTAATCATGTCGGTCGAGGAATGCCTCTTTTACATATTGGATAAATTTTTTATGATTTTGACTTACGTCAAAAAAAAGACGCCGTTACTTTAACGCATTAATTGAAACGCGTATTTTTTTATTTTTATAAAAAATTACAATGAGCAGTTTCAATATTAACCCTAATATTGCCAGGGCAAAAACAATATCTACGGAATATTATACCTCCAATCAATATTTTGAAGAGTCTAAGCAAAAAATTTTTGAACGCTCTTGGCAGTTTATCCCGCATGCAGACACGGTGAAAGAAAAAGGCACAGCCCACCCGTTTATACTGCTTGAAAACTATTTGGATGAGCCCTTGGTGCTTACCAACGATGCATCCGGAAAAATACACTGCTTAAGCAACGTATGTACACATCGCGGAAACCTTTTGGTATATAAACCATGTAAAGTACACGCCTTAGTTTGTAAATATCATGGAAGAAGATTTTCTCACGACGGGAAATTTGTTTTTATGCCCGAGTTTAAAGAGGTAGAAAATTTCCCTACAAAGGAAGATGATTTACATGCATTACCGCTTTATCGCTGGGGCAATTTTTTGTTTACTTCTTTAAACCCTTCTGTTCCTGCCGCTGAGGTTTTTGGTGATATAGAGAAGCGCATGAAATGGTTTCCTGTTGATAAACTTCAGTTTCGTCCCGATCTTTCTAAAGATTACCATGTAAAGGCGCACTGGGCACTATATTGTGAAAATTATCTGGAGGGGTTTCATATACCCTTTGTACATCCCGGTTTAAATGAAGTGCTTGATTTTGGAGATTACACCACAGAGGTTTTTCGTTATTCTAACCTTCAAATAGGTATTGCAAAAGAAGGCGATGTTTGTTTTGAACTACCGGAAACCTCGCCCGATTACGGTAAAAAAATTGCCGGGTATTATTTTTGGGTTTTCCCGAATTTGATGTTGAATTTTTATCCCTGGGGCGTGTCTGTAAACCTGGTACATCCGCTTTCGCTAAGTGAAACGAAAGTATCTTTTTTAATTTACGTAAGTGATGAGAGCAAATTAAATATTGGTGCCGGGGCAGATTTACACCAGGTGGAAATGGAGGATGAAGAAGTAGTTGAAAACGTGCAACGAGGGGTTCGGTCGCGCTTTTATAAATACGGAAGATACTCTGCCACACGTGAACAAGGCACCCACCATTTTCATTCGCTTATTGCTGAGTTTATGCGCTGAAAGAAGTAGCCCCGACAGGAATCGAACCTGTATTTAAAGTTTAGGAAACTTCCGTTCTATCCATTGAACTACGGGGCCGGAATAATGTTACTACGCTTCCTTAAAGAGCCCACAAAAATAATAATTTCCCTTATATTTAAGGGTTTATTGGGCATACATGATTGCAACTATTTTCCATAAGGGCAAAGAATATCGGGTAGATTTTTTTAAACCCATAGATATTTCTATTTCTTATAAAGCCTCCGAACACTCGGTAAGCGCCTGGTATGTTAAACCGGTTTCTATAGAGCCGGTGGTGATGGGTGAATGGGTTGGAGATGTAAAGCAGGGAGGCAGCGTAAATTTCAGGAATATTCATTTTAATCCGCACGGCAATGGTACGCATACCGAATGTGTTGGGCATATAAGTCGAGAAGATTTTTCGGTGAACAAGACCTTTGCACGCTTCATGTTTATTGCCGAATTGATAACACTGCTTCCGCAGCAATTAGATAATGGTGATTTTGTAATTACCAGGGCCATGCTCGAAGTATCATTAGACGGTTCTATAAATACGGAGGCCTTGATTATACGAACCTTAAGCAACGGGTTAAATAAGTTAACCATGCAGTACAGCAACACCAACCCTCCGTATATGCTTAAAGAAGCGATTGAATATATAAACGAAAGGGGAATACAGCATTTGCTTATTGATTTACCAAGTGTGGATAAGGAAGTTGACGGAGGAAGACTGCTTGCTCATCACGCTTTTTGGAACTATCCGCAAAAACCGGAGTTGGAAAAATCAATAACCGAGCTGGTATATGTTCCTAACGAAGTTTTTGACGGAACGTATTTAATTCAATTTCAGGTAGCGCCTTTTGAGAACGATGCCAGCCCCAGCCGGCCGGTGTTGTATCAAGTATATACGTAACTACATTAATCGCCTTGTCTGCCGGCCAGTAAAAACATTACGGCCATTCTCACAGCCACACCGTTTTCAACTTGATCTAAAATAATACTTTGTTTGCTGTCGGCTACGTCGCTGGTTATTTCAACTCCGCGATTAATAGGCCCCGGGTGCATAATCACGATTTTTTTGGAAAGGCTGTCTAATATTTCTTTGTTAAGCCCATAAAGCATGGTGTATTCTCTTAAGGAAGGAAAATATTTAATGTCCTGCCTTTCCAGCTGTATGCGCAGCATGTTGGCTACATCGCACCACTCCAGGGCTTTTCGTAAATCTGTTTCAACCTCTACTCCTAAAGAGCCAATGTATTTTGGTATTAAGGTGGGCGGCCCGCATACTTTAACTTTTGCACCCATTTTTTGAAGACAGTATATGTTTGAAAGTGCAACGCGAGAGTGGAGGATATCGCCAACAATAACAACTTTTTTATCTTTTAAAGCGCCAAGTTTTTCCTGAATGGAATAGGCGTCCAGTAAGGCTTGTGTGGGATGTTCGTGTGCCCCGTCGCCGGCATTTACTATTTTGGCTTTTACTTTTTTGGCGAGGAATATGGCCGCACCCGGGCTACTGTGGCGCATAACAATCATGTCTACTTTCATAGCCAAGATGTTATTTACGGTGTCTACCAAGGTTTCCCCTTTTTTAACAGAGGAGTTGGAGGCCGAAAAATTAATTACATCAGCACTTAGCCTTTTTTGAGCCAGCTCAAACGAAAGTCGGGTTCTGGTGGAGTTTTCAAAAAACAAATTAGCCACGGTTAAGTCCCTGAGCGAAGGAACTTTTTTAATGGGCCTATTGATAACTTCTTTAAAATTTTTGGCGGTGTTTAATATGAGCTCTATGTCGTTTTTTTGGAGGTCTTTAATTCCGAGAAGATGGTTAACACTAAGACGGCTCATTAAATTTTTGAATAGGTTTTTTCGTATTCAAAAACCAAAAGTATTGATTTTTTTTTGACTGTGCTAATTTTATTTTAACGGCTAATCCCCCTTTTGGCGCTTTCGTAGTCGGGATAACTGTAAATTTTTTTTAATTCTTCTTTGTCTTCTTCGCTGAAGAATAATTTAAAACTGGTATATACAAAGGCTCTAAAGTTCATACCGTCGTAATGAATGATATTGGCTCTGTACAAATCAACCGATTTAATGTTAAACAGAATAAGAAAGGCAATAATAGCCACCAGTTTTCTTTTTGCATGTGGCGCAAAATATTCATAAATGGCAGCAAAACCCGGAAGCAGTAAAGGATAAGTTTCTATCATGGCTCTTGCTCCATGGCTTCCTCCAAACCACCAGCACCACCAGGAGCTGTTCAGGTATATCATAATGGGGATAATGAGTAAAGTAGCCAAGTAAAAAGGATTTTTATACTTTTTAATGAATAATCCTACAATGGCAAAAGCGGCAAGGGGAGTGTATATAAACCATCCTTTTCGAAAGCCAAATAAATAGTCAAAAATTTTTGGGTCGTTAAAAAAAAATTTTTCATCTACGTACGAATTATAAAGCCAGCTTCCGGCAACTGTTTTCCAGTAAATAAGTTGTGGTATAATGGGAATACAAAAGCAAATTAAAAACACGAAGAACTGAAAGCGATATGTTTTTAATAGCGTAAGGGAAAAAGTATTGCGCAGCAGTAAAAAACTAATTCCTAAAATAATGTTTGTCGGACGGATAAGCGTGAGTAAACCCAAGATAAATCCGAGCAATATAACTTTACCGCATCCGGGTTTTTCATACCAAAGCAAACAGATGTACAGATACAAAGTAAACAGAAAAAAATTGTAGGCATGGGGCATTCCTATAGATATGGAGGCGTAAGTAAGCAGGTTGGTTCCTAAACCTATGCAGTAAATACAGAATGCAATAGCCGAATTACTAAAGCCCATTTTTTTAAGCAGTGCATATAAAATAAACAGAGAAGCTAAAAAGTAAAATATAGTAGCTGCCCCGATGGCAATGCTGAAAGGAAGCTCATATCCTTCGGTGTTTTTGTGGTTTGTAAAAAGTAACGGCCATGCAACAAATGGAAGATTCATGGCGCTTAAACCATAGGTTGTTTTTATAACCGGATTTCCTTTTGGCCCAACCGGAGCCCAGTACATCCCTTTTTCGTCGTAATACGTTTTGTTGTTTTTATAGTATTGTAGCGTGAGGTCTTTTTTAATAAACGTTGCCGGAATGTAAGCATGATAGGAAACAACATCAAAAACAATTTTATTTATGCCAAACGCACCTAAATTTCCTGCCAGCCATACCGAAAATGCTCCCACAATGAGTATGGCCGTATATGCACTGTTCGAAAAAATATTTCTTACCATGCTCAGGTATTCAAATAGCGCTCCTTAAGAATATTCAGATGATGAACACAGTGGCCACATATCATGTAGCCGATAGAAAGTACGTTCATTTTTCCGGAGCTTGTTTCTCCCATTCTCAATAAATGTTTTTCCGAAAGCGATTCAAATAAAAAAATACTGCCGGTTCTCACACATTCAAATTCTTTTATCAGACTTTTTAAATCTCTTTCTTTTGAAGGAGCTTCTTGTGCGTAAACATCTTCATCGAAGGAGGGAAGTAACTGGGCGTCTCCGCGGGCAAAACGCAGCGCTCGGTAGCTTAAAATACGCTCGGTATCAATTAAATGATATAAAAGCTGTTTGGTTGTCCATTTTCCGGGCAAGTAAGAAAAATTTTCCTTTTCAGCCGGAATTCGATTTAAAAAGTCAATACTTTTTTCCAGGTTATTTTTCAAGGCCTCGTTTACACAGTCTTCCTTCACTAAGTTAATGTAGTACAGATAGTAAGGTAAGGTGTGTTCGGGAAGAGGCCTCATTTGTGTAAATTAAGTGTAATACGGTCTTTCCCGTCTGTTTCCTGCCATTCAACTTTTACATTTTGTTCTTGAATGGAGTCTATCGTAATTCCAACATATTTAGCCTGAATGGGAACATGCCTGGAAAAACGTCTGTCCACCAATACCAGCAATTCTACATCTTTTGGCCTTCCAAATGCCAGCATGGCATCTAATCCGGCTCTTATGGTTCGGCCCGTAAAGAGTACGTCATCAATAAGAACCACATTTTTATCTTCAATAATAAAGTCTATATTGGTTTTATTGGGGATGAGTTCTTTTTTTCTAAAATCGTCTCTGTAAAAAGTAACGTCCAATTCTCCGCAGGGAATATGTTTGCTTTTCAATAATTGTTGCAACACTTTTTGAATGCGTTTGGCCAGCAGAGAGCCCCTGGGTTGCAGCCCAATAATCACAGATTCGGAAAAATTCCCGTGTACTTCAATCAGTTGATGACATAAGCGAAGAATAGTTATTTCGAACTGTTTTTCCTGTAAAAGTATTTTTGGCTTTCCCATGTAAATAGATTTCCAAAGGTACTAAATAAAAAGTTTGCAGGTATCTTACTCTGATTATTCTTTAAGCTTACTATCTATAATTATAGTAACCGGACCATCGTTTATTAAAGTTATTTTCATATCTGCTCCAAAAACGCCTGTTTTAACGGGTTTACTAATGAGGCTGTCCAGAGTACTTACAAACATTTCGTATAAAGGAATTGCTAAGTCGGGCTTGGCAGAATTTACGAAGGAAGGCCTGTTCCCCTTCTTGGTAGAGGCAAATAGAGTAAACTGGCTAACCACCAATATTTCTCCGTTGGTTTGTTGAATGCTTAAATTCATTTTTCCGTTTTCATCCGAAAAAATACGCATTTGTGCTATTTTTTGTGAAAGCCATAAAGCGTCTTCCGACGAGTCGTCTTCCTGCACTCCTAACAATACGAGTAAGCCTTCGGCTATTTCTGCGTGCGTTAGGTTATTAATTTGCAAAACAGCTTTATTTACCCGCTGTATAACAGCCCGCATAAAATTTTTTAGTAAATTTAAGGTTTATAAAAACGTGTCTATGAGAAATTTTTTTTGTCTATTATTGGTTTTTGGGGTATTGGTTTCTTGTAAAAAGAAGAAAGAAGAAACGCCACCCCCTCCTCCTTCCACAACCGGTTCGTCTAATACCTGCCCAACTTGTTCGTTCCCCGATACAGCGTGGCCGGTTACCGGTTCTGCGCCGCGTCTTATTTTTAAATTTAAGTTTGACAGCACACAGGTAAGGTTAAATAATCTGGGGCTTCCGGCTACCATACCATCCACTAATGCGGCATATTCTCCTAAATTTAATGGTATGAGTGCGCATTACATAGAACTGGCTCAAACCGATTTTACGCAGGTAGGACAAGGATTAAAGCTTTACCACGCTCAAGAAACAAACTGTAAAGGCTCAAACGCCATAATTTTTTGTAAGAGCACCGTGGTAAAAAACGGGGAAGTGTTTTTTTCAACACCCATAACACCGGCCATGGCAGGGACATACAAGTGGCTCAGAGTTTCTTTAGCCTATCAAAATTATGATATTAAGGTAAAAACAACCTCTGCAGGAATAATTGACGGAACCATTGCCTCTTTTGTTGGATATAACACCTACGTTACTCAATATAAAATGAAAGATGCCGTAATGACTCCCACCGCAGGAGGAGGCCCCGGAAATCATTTGCAAGGATATTGGGGATTTTATACAAAAGTATTTAACGTTCCTTACATGAGCGACGGGCAATCGCCACAAACTACTGTAGTAAATCCAAATCCAAATTCGCCTATACCCGCAGGAAGCTGTTTGGTAACGGGTGAATTTGTAAGCGCTTCTAACCCAAGTGCCGGAGCTCCTTTGGTTATTACCGGATCAGAAACTACGGATATAATAATTACCGTTTCTTTATCTACCAACAAAAGCTTTGAGTGGAAAGAAATTACTTTTGACGGATACTTTCAACCTGAAATTGGAGAAACTCCCGTTGATATGGGAATTCGAGGGATGATACCGATGTATTAATCGATATGCGTTACGAAGAGGTAATTGGTCAGGAAGCGGCGATTGATAAAATCAAGAAAATGGTTCAGTTTTCCAGGCTTCCTCACGCCGTTTTGTTTCATGGTGCAGAAGGAAGTGGAACATTACCTGCAGCCCTTGCGTTAATTGCTCATGTTTTGTGTAAAAATCCAACACCGGATGGCTCCTGTGGCCAATGCCCTACATGCAACAAAACACATAAACTTATTCATCCGGATGTACATTTCGTGTTTCCAATAATTAAATCCAAGCAGGTAAAAACAAGTGATGATTTGTTGATGTTGTTCCGTAAAAATTTAGTAGACAATTTTTATTTAAGAGATACTGATTGGCTGGAAGAGCTGGATGCGGAAAACAAGCAAAGCATAATTCCGGTTGAAGAAGCTGCGGCGGTTATAAAAAAATTGAGTTATACCAGCTATGAGGGAGGCTATAAAATTATGCTAATATGGCAACCCGAAAAAATGAATAATGAAGCAGCGAACAGCCTCCTCAAAATTTTGGAAGAGCCCCCCGACCAAACTCTTTTTTTGCTGGTAAGCTCTCAGCCGGATAAGCTTTTACCCACCATACTTTCCAGAGTACAGCAAATACCTTTTGGCAGAGTATCGGATGAAGAAATAGCAAAAGTGCTGGTTAGTAAATATGCGCTTAACGAAAATCAGGCAAGGCAGGCAACTTTTTTGGCTGATGGAAATTTTGCCGAAGCACTATGGGCATCCAAACAACAAGGAGAAGAACAGTGCTTTTTACCAATTTTTCAGCAATTTATGCGATTCGCACTTAAGTTAGATTGCGCAAACGCTATAAATTGGATTGAAGAAAATGCCTCAATAGGAAGAGAAAAACAGAAGCAATTTTTTTCTTATGCACTGGGGATATTCCGAGATGTACTCATGTACAATTACGGAAGCAAAGATCTTGTAAAAACAAGTGGTTCAGAAAAAGAATTTCTGCAAAAATTCGCCCCCTTTATCAACGAGAAAAATTACCCGCATTTAGTAGAAGAGTTTAATTCATCTATTTATCACATTGAAAGAAATGCCAACCCTAAAATCCTTTTCATGGATCTTTTTTTTAAAACACATGAACTCATTAATAGAAAATAAAAATCTCTCAGCAAAAAAAATTGTTATTGTACTGTTTCTCTTTTTTTCTTTTCAGGGCGTTACTCAGTCTAAGTTAGGAAGCATATTAAAAGGCGAAAGAGAGATAGATTTCGGGTTTAATAAAAAACTCGATAAAATGAAACAGGAACTGGATGAAAGCAATTTTAATTATGCCATATCTTTTTTAGACAATAGCGGACTATTCGAAAATAAAGAAAGGGGCAGCACGCTAAAATCAATGCTTCTTAACAACACTAAATCAAGCGGCAATAATTTTAATGAATCAACAGCCTACAATCAATTAAAACAAGGAGAGGTATTGATGGCCTCTAACAAATTTAAATTGGCTGAAATGTATTTTTTAGATGCCAAGCGAAATTACGAAACTCCTGCCGTTTCAGATTCCGTAAACTATGCTCAAACAATCAGTAATTTATCTTTGGTATTTCAAAATAGAGGGCTTTACGCCCGCGCTTTGCCTTTGGCAGACTCGGCTATACAGATAAGAAAACTGCTACCCAATAAAGGATTACTGGCGGTTTCCTTAAACAACAAAGGCGTTTTGCTTAAAGATATGGGTAAATTTATAGAAGCAGAAAGCTATATTATACAAGCCGTAAACATTTTGAAAGAAAAAAATGATGAATTAGGGCAGGCATTGGCCAAGAATAATTTGGCCATGGTATACACCGATATGAATAAATTAAAGGATGCGGAAGTCTTAATGAAAGAATCCATAACCCATGCCGGAAAAGTACTAAAAGAAAACTCTTCCAATTATATAAAACTGGAAATTAATTTGGCTAATGTGTACAAGCTTCAGAAAAAATATGAAGATGCAGAGCCTGTGTATAAATACGCCATTTTTAAAAAAGAAGGAGCCTTGGGAGCCCATCCCGATTTAGCCCATCTTAAAAGCGGATTGGCCCAGTTATACATGGAAATGGGAAGATTAAACGAAGTAGAAAAATTATTGCAAAGCGCCTACGATATCAATAAAAGAAAACTGGGAGAGGCAAACCCTGCCACTGTTAAGGTTATGCAGGAACAGGCAACTTATTATCGATTAATCGGCAATAATCAAAAAGCCTATTCTTTAATTACGAGAGTACTGGATCACAAACGAGACATTTACGGAGAACGTCATCCCTCATACATTCAGGCTCTGGAAGATATGGCTATTATACAGTGGAATTTGGGTGAAATGGATAATGCAAAAAATAATTATACAAAAGTGCTTGATGATACCCGCGATTACATTACCAACTATTTCAGTTCTTTGAACGAGAACGAGAAGAACCTATACTGGGATAAAACCCGTTTGCGTATACAACGCTTCATGGCTTTTGCTTATGCAAATTACTCACAGCATCCTGAACTGGCAGATCAGATGCTGAATACCATCATAGTTACAAAAGGATTTTTATTAAACAGTTCCTCAAAATTGAGGAACGCTATTATGGAGAGTAACGATCCCGAACTCAAAAAAATATATACCAACTGGCTTGCTACCAGAGAACAATTAAACAGCGCATATCAACTAAGTAAAGAAGAACTGGCGGAAGAAAAAATAAACGTTGATAGCCTCCAAAAAAAGGCCGACGAGTACGAGCGACAATTGGCGCAAAAAAGTACACTTTTTTCTGAAGGAACATCTTCTGCCGTTAAAAATTATGAATCAATTAAAACCACTCTTAAAAATGACGAGGCTTTAGTGGAAGTAATACAAGTAAACGAGTTCTTTAATCAATTTACAGGCAATAGTTACTATTTTGCGTTGCTGTTAAAACAACAGGGCCTAACCGCCCTAAAACTCTCAAGCAGTAAATTGTGCGATAGCTTAATTGCCTCTTTTCGAGAAGCAATTATTGACCAAAAAACACCACCCGATATTTATCGTTCTACATGGAAAAGTATAGATAGCGCGCTTACCGGAATAAAAAAAGTGTACCTCTCTCTTGATGGAGCTTACCACCAATTAAGTATCAATTCTATTAAAGATCCTTCAGGAACATACATTTTAGATAAATATACACTACAGCTCATTGGTAACCCCAAAGACGTTATTTCTCTCAAAGCCTCTGAATCAAAAATAACCAAACCAAAATCTGCTTTCTTGGTGGGCAATCCCTACTATGGCAAAAACGAACTTATTCCCCAACTCCCCGGAACAGAAAAAGAGGTAAAATATATAACAGGCATACTAAAAGGATTGGGGCTTTCCACCACCAGCTTGTACGGAAATGATGCTACCGAAACAAAAATAAAATCTATAAAATCTCCGGATATTTTACACATCGCTACACACGGTTATTTTTTAGCGGATGTATCTCAGATGGAAACCAATAAGGTGCTGGGCGTTGATTTATCTGTAGCTAAAGAAAACCCCTTGCTTCGAAGCGGACTTTTATTCGCAAACTGTGATAACGTATTTGACGAAAACTACAAACCCGCAGGAACCGACAACGGCGTATTAACAGCGTATGAGGCCATGAATCTTAACTTGGATAAAACCGACTTGGTAGTATTAAGCGCGTGTGAAACCGGTTTAGGCAGTGTAAAGCAAGGAGAAGGCGTTTATGGATTACAGCGCGCCTTTTTAATAGCCGGGGCAAAATCAATTATTATGAGCTTATGGAGCGTTAGCGATGACGCTACCATGGAGCTGATGATGATGTTTTATAATAACTATGCCAAGTCAGGGAATAAGTTACAGGCATTTACGGATGCTCAAAAGAAATTAAAAACAAAATACAAAGACCCCTTTTACTGGGGCGCCTTTGTTATGCTCAATATTTAATAATGGCAAACAAAACAAAAACAACCTTCTTTTGCCAAAATTGCGGAACCCAGTCGCCTAAATGGATAGGCCGATGTCCCTCTTGCGGAGAGTGGAACACCTACGTAGAAGAAATAGTACAAAAAGAAACCAAAAACTCCCGCTTACAGGTATTTTCTAAAGCCGATAAGGCCGGAAAAATCTCCAATAAACCGGTATTGCTGCAAGAAATAGGCTCTGCCGAATATCCTCGCATACAAGTCCCGGGAAAGGAATTGGCAAGGGTTTTAGGTGGAGGTATAGTTCCCGGAAGTATGGTGCTTTTTGGCGGTGAACCGGGTGTTGGAAAATCAACACTAATGTTGCAGCTTGCTCTGCGCATGAAAAACCTTAAGGTTTTGTACGTAAGCGGAGAGGAAAGTGAACAACAGATAAAAATGCGAGCCGATCGTATCGGGATTACCACCGAAACTTGTTTTATTTTACAGGAAACTAATACCCAGCGAATTTTTCAACACATAGAAAATGTTCAACCTCAACTGTTGGTTATCGATTCTATACAAACCGTATATACCGATATTATTGACAGCAGCCCCGGGAGTGTCAGCCAGGTGAGGGAATGTACGGCGGAGTTTTTGCGTTTTGCCAAAGAAACGAATACGCCGGTTTTTTTAATAGGGCACATCACCAAAGAAGGCAGCTTGGCAGGACCTAAAGTATTGGAGCACATGGTAGACACCGTTTTACAATTTGAAGGAGACCGTAACCATGTGTATCGCTTATTGCGCGCTACAAAAAACCGATTCGGAAGCACCAATGAGTTGGGAATTTACGAAATGCAGGGAGAAGGATTAAAAGAAGTACTCAACCCTTCAGAAATTTTAATAACTCAACGAGACCTGCCAACCAGCGGAGTATGCATTGCCGCAAGTTTAGAAGGAAACAGGCCCTTGCTGATAGAAACCCAGGCACTGGTAAGCACCGCAGCCTATGGAACCCCTCAGCGTAGTGCCACCGGATTTGATCTGAGAAGGCTTTCTATGTTACTCGCCGTTTTGGAAAAAAGGTGTGGATTTAAATTAGGATTAAAGGATGTATTTATAAATATAGCCGGAGGGCTAAGAGTGGAAGATCCCGGTATAGATTTGGCCATGCTCTGTGCCGTGTTAAGCAGCAACGAAGATTTACCGGTTTCTCAAAACATTTGCTTTGCTACCGAAGTAGGCTTAACCGGAGAGTTAAGACCTGTTTCAAAAATAGACCAACGCATTGCCGAAGCCGCTAAATTGGGCTTTGAAAAGATTGTAGTAAGTTCACATAATTTAAAATCAGTATCTAATCGTTCTAAAGAAATAGAACTCATAGGGTTTTCAAAAATTGAAGAAGTATTCCGATATCTGTTTGGCTAAAAGAGGGATTATATTTTTTATTTCTATTTTGTGGATGGGCACATCAGTTGCCCAGTCACTATCTGCCAGAGTAGATAGTTTGTGGCGCATTGTGGAAACTACCAAAGATGACTCCATTGCTTATTTCACCGCTAAAAGCATATACTTACTTTATTTGAGTGAAGACAAAAATTACTTTAAAATAAGTAAGGTGGGAGAACAGATGATAAAAATTGGCAAAAGGTCAAACAACCTCTATTACCAAGGAGTTGGACATAGATTGATAGCTGATTACTATCATCATGTGGGAAAATACAGCGAGGCTACAAATACTTATATGGAAGCAATAGTCTGTTAGAAAAAACAAGCAGGTCCCGGACTTTAATTTTTTGGCGTACATGTTGTAGCAATTAAGATTTAAAATTGAGAAAAATAAGAGATATATTTACTCTATGCCTCTGTCCACTCTGTATAAGCCAATTTTATTTCTTTTACTTTTTACAAACGTTTGCAGAGCGCAATATTTTGCACCCAAGGAAAAATATCTTATTGACAGTTTGGAATTAGGTAAACTGGCAAACTGGGATCGCAAATTAATAGATAGTTGTTTGCGGATATACCATTTAGCCACTGCCGATACTACAAAGGTTCAAATTATTGACCATCTGATTTCCAGTTGTAACGATGATTTAATATGGCCAAGGTACAATAAATGGCTTTTTAATTTTTTGCAAAAAAAATTACAGCACCGGCACCATCCTCTGGTAACTATACGATTTAAAATGTTTTATGCCGCCGCAATAAGTAATATGGGAATTGATTCCGAGAACAAAGGAGATATTCCTCAGGCGCTGGATTATTATCACCAGGCGCTCAAAATAAGGAAAAGCATAGCCGATAAACAGGGAATAGCCGATTCGTATAATAACATTGCCCTTATCTACGACAATCAAAGAGATATAGGCCTTGCCATGGAGTACAATTTAAAAAGCCTCAAGCTCAGAGAAGAGATAGGAGACCCGGCCTCTATTGGAAACTCATTGGTAAACCTTAGCGGCTTGTGTTATTACAAAAAAAGATACCTTACGGCACTTGATTATGCCAAAAGAGCCCTTAAACTTTTGGATGAATCAGGAGATAAATTTGGATGTGCTACGGCGCATAATAACCTGAGTGGAATTTATTATTCTCTTGCAAAAGAAAATTTAGAAAAGAATAGAAAAAAAGAAGCCGACTCGCTGATTGAACGAGCATTTTTTCATACACACCAAACGTTCCAAATAAGGCAAGAAATCTCCGATAGAGCAGGCATTTCCAGAGTATATCAAAATTTTGGCAGGCTTCAATTACTCCGTAAAAATTACGAAGAAGCAAAGCGCAATGCAAAATTGGGATTACAGATTGCTCGGGAAATTGGTTATCCTGAGCTAATAGAAATTAATGCCGGTTTACTGAGTGAAGTTTCCGCGCTCAAGGGGGAGTGGAAAGAAGCCTATGAAATGCGTAATTTAGAGATTGAAAATAAAAAGCTAACCGAAAATGAACAAGCCATCAGAGCTACTGCTGCGCAGCATGCCAAATATGAATTTGAAAAACAAAAAGCCATACAGCTATCCGAACAGGCAAAAAAAGATGCTATAAACCGATCGGAAAAACGCCAACAACAGCGGATAATTTATATTGCTATTACAGGAATTTTTGTACTCATAATTTTTTTGTACGTTTTGTACAGACGCTTTAAAACCATTCAAGAGCAAAAACAGGTAATAGAGTGGCAAAAGAAGTTGGTGGACGAAAAGCAAAAGGAAATTTTAGATAGCATACACTATGCCCAACGTATTCAAAAAGCTATTTTACCCTCCATGCAGGCCATGCAAAATGCTCTTAAAAACGGCTTTGTTTTATATAAACCCAAAGACGTAGTTGCCGGTGATTTTTATTGGATGGAGGAGTACAACAATAAAGTGTATTTTGCAGCTGCCGACTGTACCGGGCATGGAGTACCCGGCGCTATGGTTAGTGTGGTATGCAGTAACGCATTAAGTAAGGTACTCTTGGAGGAAAGAATAGAAAATCCGGCAAAAATTCTAGATAGAGCAAGAGAACTGGTTATTGAGCAGTTAGCAAAGAGTGGTGAACAAATGAATGACGGAATGGACATTTCTTTATGTTCTTTATCTCTTGACTTGATGACGCTTGAATGGGCCGGGGCAAACAACCCTCTTTGGATTATCCGCGATAATACGAATATGGTTGAGGAGTGGAAAGCAGATAAACAACCTGTGGGCTTATCTCTCCGGCCCAAGCCCTTTACACTAAATCAAATTAAACTCAAAAGAGGAGATATTATTTATTTGGTTACAGACGGTTTCCAAGACCAGTTTGGAGGAAAAAACGGAAAAAAACTTAAAGCATCCGGATTGAAGAAACTACTCTTGGAAGTGAGCTGTTTACCCTTAAACGAACAAAAAAAACAGATTGAAAAGTATTTTGATAATTGGAAACAAGAGCACGAACAAATCGACGACGTATGCATCGTGGCCGTTAAGATATAGACTATTAACAACTTTACTTGAACATCTTTAACACTTTGATAATTGATAATTTGCATAAAAAAAGCTAACTTAACGGCACGAAAAAACGTGTAAACATATTTTTGGTTATTACTTTGGGTTTGCTTTTCCTGGGTAGTTACACTATGAGACCCGGCAAAAGAGATGTTTCCCTAAAAGCACGCACAGCTGTTATATCTCCTGTCAACAAAGAGTCAGAGCCACGCTTTGACTTGTGCAACGAGGTTGTTGGCGTTTGTCATCCGGTCCACAAGAAAAATGTAAATTATATTTTCGATCGTCAAATATATTATCACGGCTGCGACACGCTTCCTCAGGTTAAGTTTTGGAGAGCCGTGATGAATTTAAATAAAGACAGTCTGCTGTTAAACGTAGCTACTCACCGTATAATACTTCTAAAAACACGTTGCGAAGATTGGGAAAAAACACCTGCCGAGTTTAAAACCTGTTTTAAAGACAGCGTAAGAAGTGTTTATGGCCTTGACTCATCACACAAAATACTGGCCACCACGGGAAAAAAATATTTTTATGACTTTGATAAGGCGTTTGAACAACTGGAGAAAGGAATAGACTGTTTTATTGAAAACGGCGTAGACCCATGGTATGCCCAATCTATTTTATTGATAGAGAGCCCTAATAAATTGCAAAAATCCAATGCCGGTGCATATGGTCCTTTCCAGTTGATGAAGGATGTGGCCAGATTGTTCGGTTTAAAGGTAAATAGGCAGATAGATGAACGTGCCGATTTTGAAAGAGCCGCTTTTGCCGCAAGCAGCTTGATTAAAAAGGTGTGTATACCCAAAACCAAGCAAATGCTCGACTCGCTCGGAATTAGCGGATACCAGGAAAATGAATTATGGTTTCGATTGCTAGTTATGCATGCCTACCATGCCGGTACCGGAAATGTAAAACAAGCCCTCAAAACATTCAATCCCAACACCGGTGACATGCAGCTTATATACAACTTATGGAAGGCAGAAACCAGGCATTTTAAAACAGCATCTCAAAACTACTCTCAATTGGTATTAGCTGCTCACCTCGAAATGAATTATCGCCTGCAAAATCAACTGGCAATATATTTTCCCGGCAACTCTTTCATCTATACAAACAACGCTGCTTTAGGCAGCAGCAATTAAGAAGTTCCAATATCCGATAAATAAATTATCAACAACAGGGGTTACATCCTTTGTTATACGGTTAAGTACCATTGAGTGAAATAACCATTATAAGCCGCCAAACATTTTTTTTAACAAGCGAAAAAACTAAAAAGTTTTAGCCATGCAGTCTTTTTTCACTATAATTATTAACAATTTATCTGTTTTGCGGTTAATTAGGGTTTGCACCCCTTTACAAACACAAATCAATTTTTTAAATT
The DNA here is from genome assembly GCA_964585565.1 of uncultured Akkermansia sp. GTDB lineage: Bacteria > Bacteroidota > Bacteroidia > B-17B0 > Aurantibacillaceae > Aurantibacillus. Next base: position 125,154 of record CAZPEC010000002.1, read on the forward strand.
AGCCTACGAATACGGCTATAACTAAAAACACAAATGAAAAAAGCGCATACCAATGTTTTGAGTTTGTTGCTGGCTTTTTCTTTCTTCTCTACTTCCTCCGTTTGTGTTGCAGGAGAGGGAAATAAGGATAAAAAGCCCGCAGGAGATACGGCGAAAGCGTCTACCTCCTTTCTTAGTCAGCTGGATAAAGATGAGGCAATAAAGTGTACCAGAGCCGAACTTTTAGCAAAAGAATTTATAACCATAAATAATAAAAATTATCCGGAATTACTGAGAATTACTTTTCAGGATTTGGAAAGAGGAAGCCGCGAGATAATTTTTCAGAAGAAGATGGTAAGCAACGATGAAGTTAAGTTTTCTGTCCCCATGAGTTTAGTAAAAGAAACCGCTATGGCTGTTTTGATTGTGATGAAGGGAGAGGGAATGTATTTTAAAAAGATAGATATTACCGACGATAACGATTAAGCTTTGAAAAACCCAACTAAAAAAGGCATCCGAGCGGATGCCTTTTTTGCTTTGTGTACCGGTTGTTTAAATTAATTTTTCAAAAACTTTCCTTGCCCTACCACTAATCCGTTACTGCTTAACAGGTAAGAATATAAACCATTGGCAAAAAGGCTTGTATTTATTTCTACATGACCATTGTTTAAGTCATATTCATGTATCATTCTACCAAAAATATCGTATATACTTACTTTGCAGTTTTCTTCAAACATTAACGCATCAGACTTTATTTCAATTTTTTCGGAAGCAGGGTTAGGATAAACAATGCTGGATACGTTTATTTCATGTTCCAGCAGCGATGCTCCGGTAAATACTTCTCCAAGCGGTCTTCTTACAATTTTTGTTCCTACCATAGTGGCTACTGCCGCAATAATGTGAGTTGGACTTACGGTAATTTTCCGCATAATTAATTCATAGTTTGAAGGATTTAAACCGGCGTTGCTTTTTTGCCAACTGGTGCCGCCATTACTGGAATATACAAAACCGGAGTCGGAAGCAACCAATATGTTGTTCCCGCTCATGATGTATATATCGTTTATGTAGAAAGTAGAAATGCCATCACCTATGTTATATACCTGCGACCAGCTTGAACCACCGTTGGTAGAACGGAAAATTTTTCCGCTGGATGTTCCGGCAAAAAGTGTATTACCATTGGTCGCTAACGCAGAAACAAAACGGTCCATGGTAGTATTTGGAATGCCGGTGGATGAAGGGGTAAATGTAACTCCTGCGTTAGTAGATTTTAAAACGGTAGAGTTAGTAGTTCCTGCGAATAAGGTGCCGCTTGTGCCCCCATCACGAACGTGGGTAAGTATAGGGCTTCCCGCTCCCGAAACAGAAGATACCTGTGTCCAAGTAGAGCCGGTGTAACGAAATATTTTGTAGCCGTTTCCGCTAAAAGGACTACTTCCGGCAAATAAAGTGCCTCCATTGGCAGCAATAGATCGAATAACATCGGTAGAAGTAAAGGCTCCCGACATAGCCGTCCAGTTATTTCCCGTAGAAGTGGTATATACCGTATTGTTTCTAAATGCGTAAAGATTGTTGCTGTAAAATAAACCAAAGTTAAGGCCGGCTGATGGAACTCCTGTGTTGCTGTTGCTCCAACTGGCTCCGTTATCGTTAGAAACATGTAATCCGTTTCCACCTACGTCACTGGAGTAAACACCGGAAAAAGCTGCAATCACGTCTCCACCCGTGTTATTGGAGGTTGATTGCCACTGAGCATGCAGGCCTAGCGATAAAAGACCCATCAAAGAAAGTAAGGTTTTTTTCATGGTTATAGCTGTTTAGTTTTGCAGCAAATGTAGGTCAAAAATGCGTTGGTTTTTTAGGAAAGCAAACATAATAACTAAATCCAATTAGTTTTTATAGTAAGTCATTCGCCAGGTTTGCCAAATCGCTGCGTTCCCCTTTAGATAGGGTGATGTGTGCGTATAAGTTTTGCCCTTTCAGCTTATCTATCAGGTAACTTAGTCCGTTACTTTGCGTATCCAAGTAAGGCGTATCAATTTGGTAAATATCTCCGGTAAAAACTATTTTGGTGTTTTCTCCTGCTCTGGTTATAATGGTTTTTACTTCGTGGGGGGTAAGGTTTTGTGCTTCATCCACAATAAAAAAAACATTACTTAAACTTCTTCCTCTTATGTATGCGAGCGGACAAACAACTAACTTCTGATTTTCAACCATTTCGTTAAGCTGTTTATGTTCTTTGTCTTTTTCACTAAACTGGCTCCGAATGTATTTAAGGTTGTCCCACAGGGGTTCCATGTAGGGGTTGAGTTTGCTGTTAACATCCCCGGGCAAGTAACCTATGTCTTTGTTGCTTAGAGGAACAATAGGCCTCGCCAGATATATTTGATGAAAATTTCTTCTTTGTTCAAGGGCACCGGCCAGCGAAAGCAAAGTTTTTCCGGTTCCGGCTACACCTTGAATAGTTACCAGTTTTATCTCCGGATTCATGATGGCATCCAGTGCAAATGTTTGCTCGGCATTTTTGGGAATTACGCCAAATGCGGCTGTTTTTACTACGCGGGTAAGTGCATGGTCATTTTTATCGTATCGGGCCAATACACTTTGGTTGCCATTTCTCAGAATGTAGTAGTGATTGGGCGAAATTTGAGATTTTTTTAGGGCATCGTCTGCTTTACAAAATCCGTTGCTGTATATACTGGCCAGAGCATCGCCGGAAACCCTGTTTATTTCTGTTTTTCCGGTATAGAGTTCCTCGATGGTTTTTACTTTTCCGGTTTCATAATCTTCTGCAATTAAATTAAGCGACTTGGCTTTGATGCGCAGATTTATATCCTTGGTAACTAAAATAACTTTCCTGTCGGGATATTTTTCGGCCGTATAAAGTGCGGTATTTAAAATGCGGTGGTCGGCTTTTTTTTCGTCAAAAATTCTTTCGGCATTTATTTTGCCGGACATGTTCATTTCAATCTTAAACTTTCCTCTGGTTGGTCCGTTAATAGAGGTCCATTCCTGAAGAGAATTATTGCCGCTTAAGCTATCAATATACCTGATGAACTCGCGTGCAGCAAAGTTTTTTGTGTCGTTTCCTTTTTTAAAATTATCCAGTTCTTCCAAAACGGTAATGGGAATAACTACGTCATGCTCCTGAAAATTTTTCAGAGCCTGATGGTCGTATATGATTACTGATGTGTCGAGAACAAAGATTTTTGGAATACCTTTTTTACGGAGAGAGGATTTTTTTAGAGCCATACAATGCGGTAAGATTTTTATAAAAGTATACTATAAAAACTTTTATGCATCATTCGCTAACTAAATTAATAAACACACTTTTGTTTATTTTAAACACGTGCCATTTTTCAGCATTTTTCAACACAAACAACCTGTTTCGGTCAATAGCTTACCTTTGCTCTTTTTGGTAATATGAATCTGCTAAAAGGCATTAAAAGCGCCCTCATTTCGGTATATCACAAGGATAATTTGGAGCCCCTCGTAAAAAAACTTCACGCACTCAATGTTAAACTATACAGTACCGGAGGAACCCTTTCTTTTATTCAAAAACTCCAGGTACCTGTTACGGCAGTGGAAAACATAACACAGTACCCGGAAATTTTTGGAGGAAGGGTTAAAACGCTGCACCCGGCAATTTTTGGAGGAATACTGAATCGCCGTGAAAATGAAACGGATGTTTTGGAAAAAAAACAACACGGTATAGAGGATATTGATTTGGTTATTGTGGATTTATACCCTTTTGAAGAAACAGTAGCCTCGGGCGCCACTGAACAGGAAATCATTGAAAAAATTGATATAGGAGGAATTTCTTTAATCAGAGCAGCCGCTAAAAATTATAAAGACGTGGTAATCATCTCTTCGAGGCAAGATTATGGGCTACTGCTTGATATATTGGAAGAAAAAAACGGAGCCACCGATATACAGGATCGTAAATTATTTGCTGCAAAAGCTTTTGCTCAATCTTCTCATTATGATACGGCCATTTATAAGTATTTTAATTCCACTCAAAAACTTTCTTATTTTAAAGAAAGCATTCATTTGAGTCAGCCACTTCGTTATGGCGAAAACCCCCACCAGCAGGGTGTTTTTTACGGTAATTTGGGAGAGGTGTTTGAAAAACTTGGCGGAAAAGAACTTTCTTACAACAACTTGTTGGATGTTGACGCAGCGGCGGCTCTTATGGAAGAGTTTAAATCTGCTAAACCAACCTTTGCCATATTAAAGCACAACAATGCCTGTGGTGTTGCCAGCAAAGAAACCTTGTTGGAGGCATGGAAAAATGCTCTGGCAGCTGACCCGGTATCGGCTTTTGGCGGAATTTTAATTGCGAATACAGAAGTTGATGTTGCCTGCGCCACGGAAATAAATAAATTGTTTTTTGAAGTTATTATTGCTCCGTCCTTTTCTTCCGAGGCCCTGGAAATTCTAAAAACTAAGTCAAACCGTATTATTTTATTACAGAAGCCGGTTTCTTTACCATCCAAAACCTTTCGTACCCTCTTAAATGGGGTTATAGAGCAAGACAAAGACAGCTATGCCGAAACAGAAGACAGCTTGAAACCGGTTACGGATAAAAAGCCTGAAAAAAAGGAAATCAGGGATTTACTCTTTGCCGTAAAGGTAGTAAAGCATACCAAATCCAATACCATTGTGTTGGCAAAAAATGAACAGTTGCTTGCCAGTGGTACAGGCCAAACATCCCGCGTCGATGCACTAAAACAAGCTATTGCTAAGGCCAAATCTTTTGGTTTTGATTTAAACGGAGCTGTAATGGCAAGTGATGCTTTTTTCCCTTTTCCGGATTGTGTGGAGATAGCCGGGCAGGAAGGCATTTCAGCGGTTATTCAGCCCGGAGGTTCTATAAAAGATAAGGATAGCATAGATTATTGCAATAAAAACAACATGAGTATGGTGTTTACCGGTGTTAGGCACTTTAGGCACTAAAGCCCTGAAAACAAATAGGTATGAAAATCACAAAACATTATCTAACTTTATTCGCTTAATAACGTACAACAATAAGGAATACCAACTATAAGATATGGCGCTGCTCGATTTTTTAACTCAGGATATTGCGATTGACCTTGGAACGGCCAATACCATTATTATTTGTAACGATAAGGTGGTGGTTGATGAACCCAGTATTGTTGCGGTAGACAGAACCACTCAAAAAGTAATAGCTGTGGGACGCGCCGCACAAATGATGCACGGAAAAACCCACGAAAATATAAAAACCATTCGCCCGCTTAAAGATGGGGTGATTGCCGATTTTCAGGCAGCAGAAGAGATGATAAAGGGAATGATTAAAATGATAAATCCCGGTAACCGTTTCTTTAAGCCTTCTTTACGAATGGTTATCTGTATACCCAGCGGAATTACCGAGGTAGAAAAACGTGCCGTTAGAGACAGCGCCGAACATGCCGGTGCTAAGGAAGTGTACATGATTCATGAGCCTATGGCAGCAGCTATAGGTATGGGCATTGATGTGGAAGAACCCATGGGCAATATGATAATCGATATTGGAGGAGGAACTTCTGAGATTGCCGTTATTGCTCTGGGAGGCATTGTGTGCGACAAATCTACCCGTATTGCCGGAGATGACTTCAACGCCAATATAGAGGAATACATGCGGCGCCAACATAACATTCTAATCGGCGAACGTAGTGCCGAGCGCGTTAAAATAGAAGTAGGTGCAGCCATGACGGAGATAGACAACCCTCCACCCGATTACGCCGTGCAGGGGCGCGATCTCATGAGTGGAATTCCTAAGGAAGTATACATCAGTTATGTAGAGATTGCTCATTGCCTAGACAAATCTATTTCTAAAATAGAAGAGGCCATATTGAATGCACTGGAGATGACACCTCCTGAGTTGGCTGCCGATATTTATCGTAAAGGAATATATATGGCCGGTGGGGGCTCGCTTCTACGCGGTTTGGATAAACGCATTTCCATGAAAACAAAATTGCCCGTTCATGTATGCGAAGATCCGCTCAGAGCCGTAGCCAGAGGAACAGGAATTGCACTTAAAAATGTTCATAAATTCCCATTCCTGATAAAGTAACCCCAACGGTTCTTTCATAGCTTTAAAAGGCATAATGTTGTTCTTTTGTTGCTTCCCAAAAATTTGATTGTGCTTTGAAAAACCTTTTAAAATTTCTATACCGGAACCACTTTATTTTTAGTTTTCTGTTTTTACAGTGTTTGTGCATTTGGCTCATGATGCGAGCAAAAACGTATCAGGGGTCTTATCTGATAAATTCCTCCAACAGAGCTGTTGCCGGGGTTTATTCTGTTGCTGCAGCTACACAGGAATATTTTTCGCTTAAACAGCAAAATTTTTATCTGCATCAAGAGAATGAAGCCCTGAGGAACTTAATGAAATCAAATTATATCAAAATTCCTTTAAATGAAACCATAGTAAAAGATACACTATACAAACACCAATATCAATACATGGCAGCTAAGGTTATTAATGCCTCTGTTAATTTGCGTAGCAATTACATTACCATCAATGTAGGCTCTCAAAATGGAATAGCCAGAGACATGGCGGTATTTAATGCGCAGGGAATTGTGGGCATTGTGAAAGACGTATCCGCTAATTTTTCCAGTGTAATGAGCGTATTGCATAAAGATACACGAGTAAACTGCCAGCTTCGCAAAGACGGAAGCTATGGCCCGCTGATATGGGACGGTAACGATTACAGATATTGTTTGCTAACCGACATTCCTACGCATGCCAAAATAAAAGTAGGAGATACAGTAGAAACCAGCGAGCTGTCCGGAATTTTCCCGGAAGGGATTATGGTGGGAACCATAGAAAGTTACGAGAGAAGACAAAACGAACCCTTTTATACAGCAAAGGTTAAGCTAAGCGCTGATCATAAAAGATTAAATCATGTATATGTAATTAAAAATAAATTTAAACGTGAAAAAGATTCTCTGGAAAAAGTATCGCAAATACAGAAATGACGGCACGAATTTTTAAAAATATATATGTATTCATCTTGTTGGTTCTTCTACAGGTACTCATCATAAAAAATTTGAACTTAGGAGTATATGTGGTTTTATTCCCCTACGTACTTTTTATACTATCGATGCCTTTTGAAACGCCTCGTCTCTTACTCATGTTTTTATCATTTTTTGGAGGACTCTGCCTGGATTTCTTTTATAACACTCCGGGGCTACATGCTTCTGCCTGTACAGCATCCGGGTTTGCCCGCTATTATGTTTTAAAATATATGTCGCCCAGAGAAGGATATGACCCCTCTTACGAGCCTTGTGTTGATGATATGGGTCCTGCTTGGTATATAAATTATTCTTCCATATTGGTAGCCATTCATCACCTGTTTTTTTTCTTTTTGGAAGCGTTTAAATTCGATGAGTTTTTTAGAACCTTATTTCGAACAGTTTTAAGTAGCATAGGAACAATTTTATTGGTTTATCTTTTACAGTTTTTGGTATTTAACAGGAGAGCCAAAAAATGAATCAAAGCGCATCATACCTTGCCAGGCGTAAATATTTTATTTCCGGTTTTTTCATTTTTGTGGCAATTGTTTATTGCGTAAGGCTTTTTTACATTCAGGTAATTGATGACAGATACAAAATTGATGCGCAAAGTAATGCGTTTCGTCGTCTTACTGAGTATCCGGTAAGAGGGTATATTTTTGACAGGAATGGAAAGCTTCTTGTTTTTAATGAAGCTTCCTATGATTTAATGGTTATACCCAGAGAGGTAAAAGGATGTGATACCGTTGCACTATGCCAAACACTGGAAATAACCCGCGAAGAGTTTTTGAAAAGAATAAAAAAAGCATGTCAACATCCTAATTCTCCCCGAAAGGAGAGCATATTTGAAAAACAATTATCACCGCAGGTATACGCCGAGTTGCAGGAAAAGCTTTATCGTTTTAACGGTTTTTTTGTGCAGAAGCGTGCCGTTAGGAAATATCCAAAACCAATAGCTGCTCATTTACTAGGTTATGTGGGGGAGGTAAGCAAACAAAAAGCGGAAAAAGACCCATACTACCGTGAAGGAGATTACATTGGAATTACCGGAATAGAAAGGAGTTACGAGGAAGCATTAAGAGGGAAAAAGGGCGTACAGATAGCTATAACAGATGTTCATAATAAAATTGTGGGTAGGTATATGGATGGCAAATACGACACTTTAGCCATTCCCGGAAAGCCGCTTTATTGTACCATAGATGCCAGTTTGCAAGAGTATGGTGAGATGTTGATGAGAAACAAAAAGGGAGCCATTGTGGCTATTGAACCATCTACCGGAGAGATTCTTTGTTTGGTATCAAGTCCAACGTATGACCCCAATTTATTAGTGGGTGGGAAAGAACGGGCCAAAAACTTTTCTAAGTTGTATTCTGATTCTATTAACGTCCCTCTTTTTAATCGGGCATTACAAGCCATGTATCCACCGGGCTCGGTTTTTAAGTTAATAGACGCACTTATCGGACAAAACGAAAGAGTACTATTCGAAAAAACCGGATACCCCTGTGCCATGGGCTATCCACCCATGGGAGGGAAGCCTAAATGCCACGCTCATCCTCCGGTTGATTTGAGGGGTTCTGTGGCCCATTCGTGCAACTCTTATTACAGTTATGTTTTTCGTTCGATTGTTGACCAGCCAAAATTTAAAAAATTTACAGAAGGCTATAACTATTGGCGCGAGCAGGTAATGTCTTTCGGCCCGGGAACAAACCTGGGAACAGATTTACCTTATGATAAGCCGGGTAATGTACCCAGCGAAAAGTATTATAACAAAGTTTTTGGAGTAAATGGATGGAGAAGTAACACCATTGTGTCTCTAGGAATAGGACAAGCTGAGTTAACGTTGGTTCCTTTGCAAATGGCAAATGTGGTGGCAACCATTGCAAATAAAGGATACTACTACGTTCCGCATTGTATTAAGGGAATAGGGAAAGAAAAATACATAGACCCCAAGTTTAAAGAAAAAAAATACGTTGCCGTTAAAGATGAACAATATTATAACGTTGTGATAGATGGCATGCAAATGTGTTTAGAGGCCGGTACGGCCTATCATTCCAGAGTAAAAGACATTGTTATTTGTGGTAAAACCGGTACGGCACAAAACCCTCACGGAAAAGACCATGCTGTTTTCTTAGCATTTGCACCTCGCGAAAATCCGCAAATTGCCATTGCTTGTTTGGTTGAAAATTCGGGCTTTGGGGGAACTTGGAGTGCACCTATTGTAACCCTCATGATAGAAAAATATTTAAAGGGTAAAACCGACAGGCCGGAGCTGGAAAAACGAATGATGGAAGCAGACTTAATTTCAACAGCCACCGTAACAACCGTAAAAAAACGCCCATGAATTTACGTTCACAAAATAGTTTGTTTTATGGAGTGGATAGAATTACCGTGCTTCTTTACGTAGTGATGGTATTAATGGGATGGTTAAATATATATGCTGCTGTTTATAGCGAAGAGCACAAGAGCATATTTGACATTAGTCAAAAATATGGAAAACAGTTGTTATGGATAGGAGGTGCCGCTATTATAGCGTTCTCGGCATTGATTATTGATGCTAATTTTTATACAGTATTTGCCTATGCTTTTTATGGTGTAATACTACTGGCTAACATAGCAGTTCCCTTTTTAGGCAGAGAAGTAAAGGGATCACACTCTTGGTTTCGCTTTGGAGATTTTGGTATACAGCCCGCCGAGTTTTTGAAATTTGCCGTGTCGCTGGCCTTGGCTAAGTTTTTAAGTAACAGTCAGATTTTGGTTAATCTGCAATTTCGTTTACGACTAAGAGATATTATTAAAAATTACAAGAATACCGGTATAGCACTGGCTATTATGCTGGTTCCGCTTTTTTTGGTTAAAGTTCTACAGGACGAGACGGGCCTAGCTGTTGTATTTGTTGCTTTCATTATTGTATTATACCGAGAAGGCCTTTCTGTTACGTTTATAGTTTTTGGCATGTTGGCTGTTTTACTTTTTGTAATAACCCTGCTGGTTGCTAATATAAAAGTCATGCTTATTGTTATAGCCTCCTTGTGTTTGTTTGTACTATTATTTATACCCAGAAACAAAAAGAATATTATTACCATGATAATTACTCTTATACTTGCATCTGCCGTGGTACTGGGGACAAATTTTGCTTACAACAAGTTAAAACCACACCAAAAAGACAGAATAGATGTTTTAATAGGCAAAAAAACCGATTTGAAAGGGGTAGGGTATAATGTGAATCAGGCAAAAATAGCCATTGGTTCCGGGGGTTTTTCAGGAAAAGGCTACCTACAGGGGACTCAAACAAAATACGATTTTGTTCCTGAGCAGGAAACCGATTTTATATTTTGTACCGTAGGCGAAGAGTGGGGCTTTTTAGGAAGCACGGTGGTTATTTTATTACAGCTTGCATTAATTCTTCGGGTAGTTTTTTTAGCAGAAAGGCAACGTTCTGTTTTTAGTAGAATTTATGGTTATGGGGTGGCCAGTGTGCTCTTCTTTCATCTCGCAGTAAATGTGGGTATGACAATTGGTTTAATGCCGGTTATTGGGATCCCCCTGCCTTTTTTCAGTTATGGCGGCTCCTCTTTGTGGAGCTTTACTATTCTGCTGTTTATTTTCATAAAGTTGGATGCAAATCGTTTGTTGATTTTACGATAAAATCCTACTAAAATAGTAGTATATTTGTAAAAATGTTTTTATGCTTCCTAAAAAATCTAAGTATGCCATAAAAGCTATGACAGCTCTGGCACGCGTTTATTTCGACAAAAAGCCCAAGCGAATTTCGCAAATAGCGAAAGAAGAAAAAATTCCCCGCAAGTTTCTTGAGGCTATTATGCTTGAACTGAGGAAGCATGGATTTGTATCCAGTAAAATGGGAGTTACCGGAGGATACTATCTTATCAGGCACCCCGAGGAAATTATGCTTAGTCAAATCATACGAGCTACAGGAGGACCAATAGCGCTATTGCCTTGTGTGAGCCTTAATTTTTATGAACCTTGTGCAGAGTGTGAAAATGAAAACACCTGCGGATTAAGGGGCGTAATTTTAGATGTTCGCGAAGCCAGTTTGAAGATTTTATCAAAAACCAGTTTAATCGATTTAATTTTAAGAGAAAAAAAACTCATTAGAAAAAACATAAAATAACAGTAATTAAGCGCTTTATAAATAAAAATATCCTACTATATATATAGGATATATAGAAAATAAATTGATTTTTACTTGACAAATACTTTTTTGTGTAGTTACTTTGCCTCGCAAAATGAAAGTAGTCCACATACATATTCAATCTGCTTGCTGCAATATGTGTATGATCTGTTTAAGATTATAGCGCGGATATTTCATAGGTTTATTAATACAAAACCCCTCCCGCGCACGGAGGGGTTTTTTAATTAAAAAAAAGTAACATGTATAGTTTCAGAACAGAATTAGAACAAGTTCATCACGGAACCAAGGGATTGGTAGAAAAAGACATTTTGGAGCTTGACCAAAAAATACGGGAGTTCAAAGAAGGTAAATTACCCGATCAAAAATTTCGCAGTTTGCGTTTGGCCAGAGGGGTTTACGGTCAGCGTCAACAAGGAGTTCAAATGATAAGAATAAAATTGCCTTACGGTAAAATTAGTACGGCCCAACTTAGAAAAATAGCGGCTGTAAGCGATCAATACTCAAACGGAAATTTACATCTCACAACACGGCAGGATATTCAGATTCATTATGTTAGTTTGGATAAAACCCCCGAGCTATGGGCTAAATTAGAACAAGATGAAATTACTTTAAGAGAAGCTTGTGGCAATACCATTAGAAATATTACGGCTTCTGTAGAAGCAGGTGTTGATCCAAGTGAACCTTTTGATATCACTCCTTATGCAGATGCCGTATTTCGTTATTTTTTAAGAAAACCTTTTGGGCAAGATTTGGGAAGGAAGGTTAAAATAGCTTTTTCCAATAACGAAAACGATACGGCATTAACGTTTATTCATGATATTGGTTTTATTGCAAAACTGAATGAAAAAAACGAAAGAGGATTTAAGGTACTCTTGGGAGGTGGTTTGGGAGCCCAACCATTTTTGGCAAAAACGGCATATAATTTTCTTCCGAAAAACAAGTTGATTCCTTTTATAGAGGCAGCCATAAGGGTTTTTGACCGGTATGGCGAACGAGTAAGTCGGCATAAAGCGCGTTTGAAATATTTAATAGCAAAAATTGGCTTGGATGAATTTTTAAAACTTCTTGAACAGGAAGAAAGAGCGCTTTTACATACCCATTTCGAAATTCAGGACAATACGGATATAAATACCAATAACTTAAAATATTCTTCAAAGGATGAAAATATACTTTTTCATACACAGCAGTTTAAAGAATGGTTTTTAACAAACACGTTTAAACAAAAACAAACCGGTTATTATGGCGTGTATATTAAAGTGCAACTGGGCAACATCTCTTCACATAAAGCAAGAGAACTTGCAGATATAATAGACAAATATGCTGACCCAAAAGATTCAAGAATAACTATTAACCAGGGTTTTTTCTTACGTTACATAAAAGAAGAGGAGTTGTTCTCTTTGTTTAAGGAATTGAAAAAAGCAAACTTGGCCGATATTGGTTTTAATTCAGTTGCCGATATTACAGCTTGTCCGGGCACAGATACCTGTAATCTGGCAATCTCTAATAGTACCCTACTGTCGGTTGAATTGGAAAAAGTAATTAATCAAGAATTTCCTGACTTGGTATACAACAAAGACATTAAGATTAAAATAAGTGGTTGCATGAATTCCTGTGGCCAGCATGGAATAGCCCAAATAGGATTTCACGGAAGCTCATTTAAAATTGGAAGCAATGTGGTTCCGGCAGTTCAGGTTTTATTGGGAGGAGGCTCTTTCGGTGACGGCAAATTTGCAATAGCTGAAAAAGTAATTAAAGTTGCTACTAAAAGAGCACCTGAGGTTCTTAGAAAACTACTTAATGATTTCAGGAATAATGCACTGGAAAACGAGAAATTTAATGTGTACGTAGAACGAAAAGGCAAAGAGTATTTTTATCAGTTATTAAAGCCTGTATCAGACAATGCAAGTTTATTAAAAGAAGAATACTACGATTGGGGTTCGGAAGAAAAGTTTAAAACGGAAATTGGTATAGGTGAGTGTGCCGGAGTTATTATCGATTTAGTGCAAACACTTTTTTATGAAGCTCAGGAAAAGCTAGAGCTCAGCGCTGAGGCTTTTGCAAATAATTTTTTTGGAGATAGTATTTATCATTCTTACGCTTCTTTTATTCATACGGCAAAAGCTATCTTACTGAATGAAGGATACTCTGTTAACACACATTACGCCCTGATAAACGATTTTCAAAAACATTTTGTAGAAACCGGAAAAATATCAATCAAACCTTCATTTAAAGAGTTGGTTATGCAAATAAATAAAAATAAACCCTCAAAGGCATTTGCCGAAAAATACTTTAAGGAAGCAAGTGTTTTTTTAGAGAATGCCAAGGCCTATCGTATGATCGCAAATTCTGAATTACATTATGTTTAATGACGGTTTATTTTGATAGTATTAGCGAAATAATAAAGTCTAATAAAAGAATTTAGGCAGAAAAAACAAATAAAAAATAAAATGAGAAAGAAAATCCACCCAAAATTAACTCTAGTAGGTGCCGGCCCCGGCGACCCCGAGTTGATAACTATAAAAGCAATTAATGCTTTAAGTGAAGCCGATGTAGTATTGTATGATGCTTTGGTAAATAAAGAGCTTTTAAAATATGCACCTTTAGATGCATTAAAAATTTATGTGGGGAAACGAAAAAACAAACACAAATACACGCAAGAGCAAATTAATCATTTAATCGTAGAAATGGCTTTTACCCGGGGAAGAGTAGTTCGCTTAAAAGGAGGCGATCCTTTTGTGTTTGGTAGAGGAAATGAAGAAATTATTCATGCAAATGCCTTTAATATTGAAACTGCCATAGTGCCGGGCATTTCCAGTTCTATTGGTGTGCCCGGAGCAAGCGGAATCCCGGTTACACATCGCGGGGTTAGTGAAAGTTTTTGGGTAGTAACCGCAACAAAACAAAATGGAGAATTGTCTTCCGATATTTATGAAGCCGCAAAAACAAATGCCACTGTTGTTATTTTAATGGGCTTAAATAAATTAAAACAAATTACAGAAATATTTTCCGGTGCAGGAAAAAACAGTACTCCTGTTGCTGTTATCCAAAACGGAACTTTAGCAACGGAGAATGTAGCCATAGCAACAGTAGAAAATATTATAGAGGAAGTAAAAATTCAAGACATAAAATCACCGGCAGTAATCGTCATCGGCGATGTGGTTAAATTTCACCGTTATTATGATTTGTTGGCTAATCACGAACAAAATTCATTACTACAGCATGAATAAATAAATGAAGGAGTTAAAGCTATTAATCAGTTTTTTTGGTATGCTTCAATTAAATGCACAAAAAGAAAACGGAAATTCGTACTATATGTTTTGGTTTGGCTATTATAATAACGCGTCTTTTAATCAAAAATGGAATATTAATACAGATGTTCAACACCGAACCAAAAACGAATTTAAGCAGCAATCGCAAACATTAATAAGAACGGCCCTGGTTTATAAAATAAATAAGCACGTAAATGTTAGTGTTGGCGGCGCCCATTTCCGTTATTACATTTCTAACAATGTAACCCGGGGTGAATGGCGTCCATGGCAGGAATTTGGACTTAATTCTGTATTCGACAAAGTTAGAATTGGAAATCGTTTTAGAGTGGAACAGCGATTTAATCAAATAATCAAAGAAGAAAAAATTACAAATGAATATGGTTTTGGATGGCGTTTTCGCTATAAAGTAGAGTTCGAATTTCCTTTAATAAAGCAAAATGAGAAAATACATACCGTTTCTTTCTGTAACGAGTATTTTATGAGTGTAGGAAAAGAAAGCCATAATCTTTTCGATCAAAATAGAAGTTTTATATCTTTTAACTATCAGCTTTCAAAAAACGTAAAACTTTTATTTCAGTACATGTATATTTTACAATATCAGGAAAGCAAAGCTCTTTATGACAAAGTATCGGTAATAAGGTTCAATGTATTTCATACAATAGCACATGGAAGTACAACAAGTAAATAAATTATTTCCGGTTTTTTTAAAACTCGAAAACCTTAACGTGTTGTTAGTTGGTGGTAGCACTATTGCACATGAAAAACTTTTAGCTATTTTAAACAATAGCCCTCATACAAGAGTAAAACTTGTTGCTGAAAGCATAAGCGATGAAATTAAATTACTGGCAGAAAAATACAATACTATTGAATTAAATGAACGCAAGTATGTAAGTACTGATTTAAAAAATATAAACATTGCTATTTCGGCTGTTAATAATGCAACATTAAGCGAGGTCATAAAAAAGGATGCCAACACCGCCGGTGTTTTGCTAAATGCGGCCGATAAGCCTCATTTGTGCGACTTTTACTTAGGTTCCATTGTTCAAAAAGGCGATTTGAAGATTGCCATTTCTACCAACGGTAAATCTCCCACCATGGCTAAACGGATTAAAGAAACACTAAACGAAGTTTTTCCGGAAGAAACGCAAGAGGTGTTAGAGAATCTTTACAAGATTCGTGAAAATTTAAAAGGAGATTTTACTTATAAAGTAAAAACACTCAATTACCTTACACGAGAGCTAACATTACCAAAGCAGAGATCCAATCTTTCTAAACGAATTAAAATTGCTGTTTTGTATTCGATGGCAGTCATATTTTTTATGATTATCGGCCACTTACTTTTGTCGTATGTTCCGGCTCAAAGTATAAAAGAGGTATGGGTTGCTATAATAAACAATGTGGACGCTAATTTTTTAGTATTTATAGCCGGTGGTTTTTTGGCACAAATGATAGATGGAGCTTTAGGAATGGCTTACGGAGTGAGCGTAACTACTTTTCTATTAAGTCTTGGTTTACCCGCTATTACACCGGCTGTAGCCAGCGCCAGTATGCACGCCTCCGAAATATTTACTACAGGTTCTTCTTCATTGGTATATATGCGTTACAAAAATATTAATAAAAAACTTTTTAAAAAACTGCTGTGGCCCGGATTGTTGGGTGCAGCACTGGGAGCTGCCTCTGTATCTGTTGTAAGTAAAGAGAATATTGCCTGGATAAAACCGCTGGTAGCCGTTTATACTTTAATACTAGGTTCTTTAATTGTAATTCGCGCATTAAATATTCAGTTGAGAAAAAAAGATAAAATCAGAAAAATATTCCCGGTTGCATTATTAGGAGGATACCTCGACTCTGTTGGAGGCGGAGGTTGGGGCCCCATAGTAACTACTTCTTTGGTAGCCGGAGGAAGAAATCTTCGTTATTCCATCGGCTCTTCGCATTTAGCCAAGTTTTTTGTTGCTATAGTTAGTACTATCACTTTTTTTGCCATTATAGGACTTGGTCATTGGCAAATTATTTTTGGTTTAGTGATAGGCGGAATGTTAGCAGCGCCAATTTCGGTTTACTTATCTAACAAAATTCCTACTAAAGAAGGGTTGATTTTGGTAGGAATTTTGGTAATTCTCATTAGTTTAAAAACAATAATACAAACTTTACTATTTTAATATGATAACAACAGATGTAGCTATAATTGGCGCAGGTCCCGTTGCACTTTTTGCTGTTTTCGAGTTCGGATTATTAAAAATGCGTTGCCATTTAATAGATTATCTACCACAGCCGGGCGGACAACTTTCAGAGATTTATCCCAAAAAACCTATTTATGATATTCCGGGTTATCCCAGCATTTTGGCGCAAGAACTCATTGATAATTTATTAAAACAGGCGGAACCCTTTAAACCAACTTTCACTTTAGGAGAAAGAGTAGAGAAATTAGATAAAATTGCCGAGCGCGATTTTATTTTAACTACCAATATGGGAACTAAAATAAATGCTCGCACTATTGTTATTGCCGGAGGTTTAGGTTGTTTTGAGCCTCGAAAACCGGATGTTATAGGAATAGAAAATTTTGAAAACGGGAAAGGAATAGCATATATAATTTTAGACCCGGAATTGTACAGAAATAAAAAGATAATTATAGCCGGAGGGGGTGATAGTGCTTTAGATTGGACAATTTATTTGTCTGATGTGGCAAGTGAAATTACACTCATTCACCGCAGCGAATTGTTTAGGGGGGCTCCGGATAGCGTAGCTAAAGTTCTAAAATTGGCCGACGAAAAAAGAATAAATCTTCTTCTGAATACCAACTTAACTAATGTGGAAGGAGATGAAAGGTTGAAAGCTGTTCATGTATACAATACCAAAACAAGCCAAAGACAAATTATTCAAACCGATTATCTGATTCCACTCTTTGGGCTAAGCCCAAAGTTAGGACCCATAGAAGACTGGGGCTTGAATATTGAAAAAAATGCTATTTTGGTTAGCACAGAAGATTATAGCACCAATATTCCGGGTGTTTATGCCATTGGCGATATTAACACGTATAAAAATAAGTTGAAACTTATTTTATGTGGATTTCACGAAGCAGCGCTTGTAAGCCATAGTGCTTATAAATACGTAAACCCGGGAGTAAAATATACCATGAAATATACTACTGTAAATGGAGTTAATGAATTTTAAAAACACCTACCTTTATCAAAAAAACCCATGAAAGTAACTATTAAAAGACTAAATCAAAATTATCATTTACTTGCCACTAATGAAGATGGCAACGAAGTCCAAATGGATAGCTCTCCTGATATCGGAGGTGAAGGAAAAGGAATCAGGCCTATGCAAATGCTGTTAGCGGCTGTTGGTGGATGCAGTTCCATTGATGTGATTCTTATACTTAAAAAACAAAAGCAGGAAATTGAGAATTTTGAAGTAGAGGTAGAAGGCGATAAAGTAAAAGTTGAAGACCATTCTGTTTTTAAAAATATTATTCTTCACTTTAAAATTGATGGAAACGTAGAACGGGAAAAAGCCGAGCGTGCTATTCAATTATCGATGGAAAAATATTGCTCGGTATCAAAAATATTGCAACCAACAGCAAATATTGCTCACAAATTAACGATAAACGGAAAATGAAAGATAAAAAGTTTGAAACACAAGCTATTCGTGCTCAAACAGAGCGAACGCAATACAATGAACATGCCACGCCATTATTCTTAACCAGTAGTTTTGTGTTTGATACAGCCGAAGAAATGCGTTTGGCATTTAATGATGAGTCGGATGATTTTATATATTCCCGATATTCAAACCCTACTGTTTCCGAGTTTGTGAATAAGGTTTGTTTGCTGGAAGGAGCCGAAGCGGGAGTAGCCATGTCAACGGGAATGGCAGCCATTTACACTACTTTTATGGCTATTTTAAAATCGGGAGACCATGTGGTTTCTTGTTCTTCTGTATTTGGGGCAACTCATGCCATATTTACAAAGTACTTCCCAAGGCTAAATATTTCTCATTCGTACTTTAATGCAGTAAACCCCGGCGAAATAGAGAAGCTCATTAAGCCCGAAACACGTTTTATCTACTTGGAAACACCCACTAATCCGGCTATTGAATTAATTGATTTAGAACTCGTATCAAAAATTGCAAAAAAACACAAGGTATTACTTATTGTTGATAATTGCTTTGCTACACCTTATTTACAGCAACCCATACATTGGGGCGCTGATTTGGTTATTCACTCTGCAACCAAATACATGGATGGACAGGGGCGTGTGCTGGGAGGTGTGGTAGTAGGAAAAAAAGACTTGATTCATGAAATATATTTATACGGAAGAATAACCGGCCCTTCTTTAAGTCCTTTTAATGCGTGGGTTTTAAGTAAGGGGCTTGAAACTCTTTCTATAAGAATGGAACGCCACTGTGAAAACGCATTATACGTTGCCCAAAATTTACAAAACCATCCGGAGATAGAAACTGTTTCTTATCCCCTTCTACAAACCCATCCCGGTTTTCAAATTGCCAAAAAACAAATGAAAAGCGGAGGGGGAATTATCACTTTAACCATTAAAGGCGGTTACGAAGGAGCAAAACAGTTTTTGGACAAACTTAAAATGATTAAAATATCTCCCAATTTGGGAGATTCCAGAACTATTGCCACACACCCTGCTTCATCTACACACTGTAAACTAACAGAGGAAGAAAGACAACAAGTGGGTATTACGCCCGGCTTAGTTCGTATTTCTGTTGGCCTCGAAAACAAGCAAGATATTTTAGATGATATTCTTCAGGCACTCAGTTAATATAACAGCAATGAAAAAATTGTCGGAAATAAAAAAAGCTATAGAAAACAAGGAGTTGAAAGATATCCTTATTACTCTATCCTCTCTGCCCAACGAAAAAGTAGTTTTTTCAAGCAGCTTGGGATACGAAGATCAAATAATCACACATCTTATTTTTTCTCTTAATTTGAATATTTCTGTTTTCACGATTGATACCGGAAGACTATTTCCGGAAACCCATGCTGTGCTAAACAGCACGCTATCTAAATACAAAAGAAAAGTAGATGTTTTTTTCCCGGATACAACCGCCGTTCAAAAATTGGTTACACAAAAGGGGCCATTGAGTTTTTATGAATCTATTGAAAACAGGAAAGAATGTTGTTATGTAAGAAAAGTGGAGCCCCTCAAGAGAGCACTGCAAAATTATACAATATGGATAACCGGAATCAGAGCGGAGCAGTCTCCAAACAGAAAAGAAATGTTAATGGCAGAATGGGATGAGGTAAATACGATAATTAAAATACACCCATTGCTTAACTGGAAACTAGATGAAGTGAAAGACTATATTAAAACCAACAACATACCATATAATTCATTGCATGATAAAGGGTTTTTTAGCATTGGATGCCAGCCATGCACTCGTGCCGTAAAGCAGGGGGAAGATTTTAGAGCAGGTAGATGGTGGTGGGAAGAACAAGGAAAAAAAGAGTGTGGCTTACACAGTTAAAAAATAAATTAACGATATATGCGTAGACAAGATTACCTAACCCAATTAGAAAATGAGGCCATTTACATTTTAAGAGAAGTGGCCGGCCAGTTTGAAAAACCCGCACTTCTATTTAGTGGCGGAAAAGATAGTATTTGCTTAGTTCATTTAGCATTAAAGGCTTTTAGGCCCGGAAAATTTCCTTTTCCGCTGGTGCATATAGATACCGGACACAATTTTCCGGAGGCACTCCAATTTCGCGATCAACTCGTTCATTCTATAGGAGAGCAGTTAATTGTAAGAGAAGTGGAAGACACCATAGTAAAAAGAAAATTACCGGATGCCAAAGGGAAGTTTCCCAGCAGAAACGCTCTGCAAACTTATACATTGCTTGATACCATTGAAGAATTTGCATTTGATGCTTGTATTGGTGGTGCCAGAAGAGATGAAGAAAAGGCTAGAGCAAAAGAAAGAATTTTTTCCGTAAGGGATGAGTTCGGACAATGGGACCCCAAAAAGCAGCGTCCCGAATTATGGAACATTTTTAACGGCAGAATTAATAAAGGAGAAAACGTACGTGTATTTCCAATCAGCAATTGGACGGAATTAGATGTGTGGAACTATATTAAAAGAGAAAACATTCAATTACCTTCTATCTATTTTACTCATGAGCGAGCTTGCGTTGTTACCGAACAGGGGCAGTTAATGGCTAAATCGTCGTATTTAAACTTAGAAGGAAATGAAACAATACTCACGAAAAAAGTAAGATACAGAACGGTAGGCGACATGACTTGTACGGCAGCCATTGAAAGCGAAGCCTACACGGTTGAAGATATTATAAACGAAATTAAGGAAGCTAAAATCAGTGAGCGAGGAGCTACGCGCATGGATGATAAAATAAGTGAAGCTGCCATGGAAGACAGAAAAAAAGCAGGATATTTCTAGACTTAGTTTAAGTATTGAGTTGTCAAAAAAATAAAGTTTAATTAAGTTAAAGATTAAAAAATGGAATTAGTAAGATTTTTTACCGCCGGAAATGTAGACGATGGTAAAAGCACTTTAATAGGACGCTTGTTATACGACAGTAAGTCTGTTTCCACAGATATTATTGAAACCCTAACCAGGCAAAGTAAAACTAAGGGAGCCGATACGCAGATTGACCTCGCTCTTTTAACTGATGGCCTGCGTGCAGAAAGAGAACAAGGGATAACCATTGATGTGGCATATAAGTATTTCAGTACACCTAAAAGAAAATTTATTATTGCCGATACCCCCGGGCATATCCAGTACACCCGAAATATGTTTACAGGAGCTTCCAATGCCGATGTGGCAATAATACTGATTGATGTAAGAAACGGAATTACGGAGCAAACCCGTCGACATAGCATTTTGGCTTCTATACTAAGAATACAACATGTTTTGGTGTGCGTTAATAAGATGGATTTAGTAAACTACTCTAAAGAACTCTTTGAAGAAATAGTGAATGAGTATAACGAATTTGCTAAAGAGTTGAATTTGCAGCATCGTTATTTTATTCCGGCAAGCGCTTTGGCAGGTGATAATGTAGTAGAAAAATCAAACAATATGCTCTGGTATCAGGGAAAATCTTTGCTGGAATATCTAGAAACAGTAAAAATAGAAACAAATACGGGAAATAAACCCGCTCGGTTTCAGGTACAATATGTAATTAGGCCTCAAACAAAAGAATTACACGATTACAGAGGATATGCCGGTAAAATATTAAGCGGGGAATATCATAAAGGAGATAAGGTAATAGTGCTTCCCGCCAATTTAGAAACAGAAATTGCCAAAATAGAAAAAAACCAACAAGAAGTCGATGTTGCTTTTGAGGAAGATTCGGTGGTAATTCATTTAAAGGATGATATAGATGTAGGAAGAGGCAGCAGTATAGTTAAAGTAAACCAACTCCCTTTCTTTGAAAAAGAAACAAATGCAATAATTTGCTGGATGGATACCTCGGAAGCTTTTATCGGGAAAAAGTATATTTTACAACAAAATAGTTTCACTTCAAAAGTTGCGTTAAAATCCGTTAACTGTAAAATAGATATACAAACAAACGAAAAACAAGATTTAACCGGTTCCCTCAGGCTGAATGATATTGCAGAAATAGGCCTTAAAGCTGCAGAAAATATTACTTACGACAGGTATGCTGATAATAAAAACTCAGGAGCATTTATTTTAATTGATGAAGCAACTCACGCTACAGTTGCTGCCGGAACATTTTACTAGAACTACTGACCGGTAAGTACAAAGGCTCCCCAATAATATGGCTGCGGGTATTTTTGTTTAAGCTGAAGTTGTGCCCGGTGAAAGGATTCGTGCATGTTTTTTCCGGATAAATAGTTTTTGTAAAAAGTAATCATCAGTTCCATGGTGGCGTCATCACTTACAGGCCATAAAGACATGATTAAACTTTTTGCTCCGGCTAATTTAAAGGCTCTTTGGAGGCCGTAAACCCCTTCTCCGTTACGTACTTTTCCCAACCCTGTTTGGCAGGCACTTAATACAACCAGTTGGGTTTTGTCTAAACTTAAATTCATTGCTTCGTAAGCGGTAAGCATCCCGTCTTCAAAATACACGTCATTTTTTATGGAGTTGGTGTTTAGTGTATAAGTATTGTTTGCTCCGCTGAAAAAAAGACCGGAACGAACCATTGGATTACGGTAATAAACATTTTCTACCTGAGAAAGCGCCTCCAAATTTTCTTCCGGAAAATCTTCCATAAAAAAACCATGCGTAGCTATGTGCAATATATCCGGATTTTTAATTTCCTTAATGGCCTTTTCGTGAGCTTTATCTCCTGTGAGTACAGATACTTGAATGTTATTTTCTTTCATCAGTTTCCCGATTTCGTTTACCTCTTGCATGGTTCCCGGGAGTTGGTCCAGCTTAAATCCGTAAGCATTGCGTGTAGCTAAAAGAGGGGCATTGTTATCAATAGTATTGTTTAGCTTGCTTAAATCGTAAGAAAAATCGGGATTACCCACCAGCACAGCCGATTCAATTTTTTTAGCAGCAGTTTTTTTTATCTTTTCAAATTCCTGAAGGTTATTTATGTAGTGCAAATTTATTTTCTCAATTAAATATTTTTTATCGGATTCACTGTACAGTGTGTTTAAATTTATTTGAGTATATATTCCGTCAGGAGAAAAATAAACTACTTTATTAGTGCCTATATATTGTAATATTTTGCCAAATAAGTCAACGGTTAAATCCGGATTATCTTTCATCTCATCTATACTTTTTCTGTATTTTTCCAGTGTAATATCTTCCCAAGAGTCACTTTTATCAATACTGATTAATTGAGGCTTACCTTTATGACTAACAATGATAAAAGAGTAGTTAACTCCTTCTTTGTTGTTGTTGTACATCATTTTAGTGCGGATAGTTTCTATGAGGTATTCGTTTGGAGTTAAGAGTTTTTGTAATTCCTGCCATGTAAGATTTTTATTTCCGGAAACATTAATACCGGATAATTTTGCAGAAAGATTTTTTTCTAGTTTGTCCGTTTCTGCGTAGAGTAGGGCTGCATCTTGTTGTGCTTCCGGAAAAGTTTCTTTGTCTAAAGTCATAAGTTTAGATATTTGCTCTCGGTTTAGTTTTATTTTTTCGTATTGTTCTAAAAGCCCGCTGTCTTTTCTTTCCAGAATTAGATTTTTTATTTTACTGATGTTGTTGAGTAAAATTCCTTTTATTCTAATTCGAAAGTTTAATACCTCTTCGACTATTTCAGGATAATCAGCGGCATAATCGGTAAACATTACATAAAGATTTTTCAGCAATTCTTCAGTTTTATCTAAAAATTGCATTTTTTCTTTTTCGGTCATATATGAAAAGTGTTCTTCAATAAACGCATATTTCATCTCAAGAAACTTTTTGAGATTTTCTATGGCGGGTTTAATATTTTTTTGTCCTGACTGAGCTATGGACAGATTTAAATAAATATCAGAAACTAAGGCATCACCTTTTACATAACCTTGTTCTGCAAATTTTTTAGCTTCTGTAAATACTGATTCGGCTTCTTTATATTGCTTCGTGTTAATAAGTAAAATCCCTAGATTCCTCATAAGCCAGTAGCTGTCGCTAAGATTGGTGTCGGCGGTTTTTGTGAATATGTTACTTATTTTGTTTACGTTTTCACTGATACAGTCGTAATCTTTTTTTTCCAAGCAGATAAAAGCAAGAGAAATATATACCGAACCGGTTTCAATGTTTTCCGTACGATAAATGCGATTTAAGTGAGATAAGGCTTCATTGAAGTAACTGGTGGCTTTATCATAGTTTTTGTGGTACATGTAGTATGAGGCAATATTTTGTGCATAAGTTATTCGCTTGATGTCATCTTGCATGTTGCTATCTTTTATGCCTTTTTCTAATTCGGCAAGCATTTCTTTGGCTTTGTCGTCACGGCCGGCACTATGATAGAAATAAAAAAGATTATTAATGGAAGCCAGATAAGAATCGAAACGGGTTCGTTTATTCATTTTTTTAATTTCCAATGCGGTGGTGTAGTATTGTTCTGCTTCGGCATTTTTTCCGAGTTGAGCATACACATAGCCAATGTTATTTAAAATTCCGGCATATTCAGGGGCATCTTTCCCGTACAGTTTTTGATGTAGTGTTTTTGAGCGAAAAAGTTTGTTCAGTGCCTCATCAAAGCGGTATACCTCGGCAAGTACGGTTCCGTAGTTCATCAAAAAAATGGCAAACTCTCGCCCCAATGTGTCATTTGCAGATTTGAAAATATTTTCTGCTTTTTCAAAGGTTTGCAATGCTTTTATTTGATTAAACATATCCAGATAAAGAAGGCTTAATCCGGAATAGGTAGTTGCATTTGTTACGCTCTTCCCCAAGCCGTTTTCTTCGGCAAATTGAATGGTGTTAAGATATAGTTGTTCCGCTTCGTTGAACTTGTATAAATACTGGTAAAATTCGGCCAGGCAGGTGCTTATTTCAATGTACTCATTCTTATTTTCTTTATTTTTTTGAGCAAGGTCGTAGGCATTTGCTATAGCCGGAAACCCGTCGTGATACCAGCCGTTGTCTTTATAAATATATGCCAGGATTTTGTACATATACATTTCACTGGCCATATCATTTGCGCGTTCTTTTTTAAACACCTTGTCCATTATATCTGCTAAATAGTCGATAGCACTTGAACCGTCTTTTGCGTACGACATGTAATAAGCATAATCGGCTTCCAGAGGCAGTATAACGCTTTGTTTTTGTTTTTCTTTTTTGGCTGTCTGCAGACTTTTTTCGGCAAGCTTAAAAGCGTTGGCAAATTCTCCTGAATTAAAGGCCTCTTCCGCTTCTTTTTGAAATACCTGATAGGATTGACAGACTATTTTACCACCAAAAAACAGTATAAATACTATGGCAATAAAACGTGGCCGAAAAAAATTTTTCATACAATAAATTTGCACATTTAAGGCAAATAAATCAATACGGAAAAATGCGTATTAAAAATACAAATCGCTGGTTTTCAGGCGCAGATATCGAAGAACAGAGAGTAGGGCGCTTAGCCCGGAAATAATTATACCTAACAAAATAATTCCGATAAAAAGCAATAATAATAAATTCTCGTCTTGCAGCTGCAGTAAATCAGGAATAAAACGAATGCTTATCAGTAAAAAACCTGCCAGTAAAAAACCTGCAATAATACCGGCTAATACACCTTGTTTAACACCTTTCCAAAAAAACGGCATACTGATAAAGGTCCGTGTGGCACCAACCAAGTACATGGTGCGGATTAAAAAACGTTGTGCATAAATAGAAAGCCGGATGGTATTGTTAATAATGGCAATAGCTACCAGTAAAAGTGCTGTGCTGAATATCAGGATAAAAAAAGCGATGGCACGGGTGTTTTTATTGAGGCTGTTTATCATATCCTTTTGGTAAACCACTTCTTTAACAAAGTTTTTTTGAAGCAATACTTTTTCAATGTGCTGCAGGGTGTCGCTATGCGCATATTCGGCATTTAGTTTTACATCCAACGCATTTAGCAAGGGGTTGCTTCCCAGGAGATTTAAAAAATCTTCTCCAATATCTTTTTTAAGTTGGGTAGCGGCTTCTTCTTTGGTAATCAGGCTAACGCTTTTAGCGAAGGGGGCACTGTTTATTTCTTGTATGAGTGCATCGGTTTGTGCGGCAGTGGCGGTGTCTTTTAAGAAAACCTGAAAGCCAATATTTTCTTTAAAATGACGCGTTAATTTTCCGGCATTAATTACCAGTAATCCCAGCGCGCCTAGCATAAATAATACCAACGAAAGACTTATAACAACCGTAAAGCCCGAAGCTTTTATCTTTTTTTGTGCGGGGGTCATATTGTCTTTGCTAAATTAGCAGATTACAAGGTGTTATAAAGCAAAGAAGAAACAGACTAATTAACAGAAAATTGTTTGTAGCTTGTACTTGCCCAAGGAGAAGAGTTAAAATAAAAGGTGTTTTAAAGGCTCATTTCCAACCCGGTTAAAAAGGCATAAAGTAAAAACAAAATGCCTAGGGCAATACGGTAATATCCAAAGTATTTAAAACCATATTTGTTTAAAAACGCTATAAATGCCTTAACGGCAATGATAGCAATTACAAAAGCAACAACTGCACCAAACAACAATAACAGAATATCCTCACGATGAATATTGTCCTTTTCTTTTAGTAAGTCGTATCCACTGGCGGCAAACATGGTTGGTATAGCCAAAAGGAAAGAAAATTCGGCAGCCTGCCGTTTATTAAATCCCGAAAATAACCCGCCAAAAATAGTAGCTGCAGCACGTGAAACCCCGGGAATCATGGAAAGGCACTGAAACACCCCAATTTTAAAAGCACCGGCGTAACTTACGTCTTCGATTTCTTTGTATACAGCTTGTTTTTGGGTACTCCACTTATCCAAAATAATTAAAACTACTCCACCAATAATTAAAGATAAGCTTACGGTAATGGGGTTAAATAAATACAGCTTAATGGTTTTATAAGCTAAAAACCCTATGATGCCGGTAGGAACAAAGGCAATGGCTAACTTCAGGTAAATAGCCGGCCCCACAAAAAAACGCTTAATGTAAAGCAACAACACCGCCATAATGGCTCCTAATTGAATAACAATTTCAAAAGTTTTGGCAAACTCCGGATTTTTAATGCTCATCAGGGAGTCGGCTAAAATCATGTGTCCGGTGGAAGATACCGGTAAAAACTCCGTTAAACCTTCAATAATGGCAATGATGAGGGCCTGCAAATAGCTCATTACTTTTTGCTTTCTGTTGCTTGGCCGTTTTTCTCGCGGCGCATAATGGCTACAATGATGGTAACAAAGCCGGCGAGGCAAACAATGGGAGCTACCGTAATACGTTGGTGACTGAAAATAGCCGGATTAAATACATTGGGGTCATCACTGCCGCCGCCAACCATTAGCAAATAACCCAACCCTATAAGAAAAATTCCTACAAGCAGCAGCACGTAATTTTTTTTGGTAAAGGTTGCATTCATAATTCCGCAAATATACTAAATAATGCTTGCGGCAGAAGCCTTAATTGAGCAATAAATGCATAAATTTTCGTAATATTGTTGTTTATTTTTATTATGGCTAAAGTTGCTTTAATTACGGGTGTTACGGGGCAAGACGGTTCCTACCTTGCTGATTTTTTGCTTAAGAAAGGGTATGTGGTACACGGTGTTAAAAGAAGAAGTTCTCTGTTTAATACCGATCGTATAGACCATTTATACCAAGACCAGCACGAAAACAATGTAAATTTTAAATTGCATTATGGCGATTTAACCGATAGCACCAACCTTATCCGAATTGTACAGGAAACCCAACCGGATGAGATTTACAATTTGGCCGCCCAAAGCCATGTAAAGGTTAGTTTTGAAACTCCCGAATACACTGCCAACGCCGATGCGATTGGCGCCCTTAGAATTTTGGAAGCCGTTCGTATACTTGGCTTGAAAGATAAAACCCGTTTTTATCAAGCATCTACCAGCGAATTGTATGGCTTGGTGCAGGAAATTCCGCAAAAAGAAACAACCCCTTTTTATCCCCGCTCGCCTTATGGTGTTGCCAAACTTTACGGTTTTTGGATAGCCAAAAATTATCGAGAGAGCTATGGTTTTTATGCCTGCAACGGTATTTTGTTTAATCATGAGAGTCCGGTACGCGGAGAAACTTTTGTAACACGTAAAATAACGCGAGGCGTAGCCAAAATAAGTTTAGGCATGCAGGATAAATTGTACATGGGAAATATTGATGCTGAAAGAGACTGGGGCCATGCTAAAGATTATGTGGAGGGAATGTGGTTGATGTTGCAACAAAAAGAAGCGGATGATTATGTGTTGGCAACGGGCAAAAAAATTTCTGTTCGCAGATTCATAGAAATGGCTTTTGCAGAGGTAGGGATATCTATTGCGTGGGAAGGAAAAGGAGCAGAGGAAAAAGGAATAGACAAAAAAAGCGGAAAAGTGCTGGTAGAAATAGACCCCAAGTACTACCGCCCGGCTGAGGTAGATTTGCTGGTGGGAGATTGTACAAAGGCAAAACAGAAACTAGGTTGGGAAGCTAAAATAACCGTAGAAGAATTGTGTAAAGAAATGGTTGCTGCCGATTTGGAGGTGTTTAAGCGTGATAAATATTTGTTGGATGGCGGACATAAAATTTTAAATCAGCACGAGTAATGGAAAAAAACGCCAGAATATACATTGCCGGACACAAAGGCATGGTGGGCTCGGCTATTCTTAGAAATCTCGAAAAAAAAGGGTATTCTAATTTTGTTCTCAAAACTTCTGCTGAGTTAGATTTGCGAAATCAAAACGCTGTTCAAAAATTTTTTGAAACCGAAAAACCCGAATATGTTTTTTTAGCCGCAGCCAAAGTAGGAGGCATTCAGGCAAATAATATATATCGCGCTGAATTTTTGTATGACAATTTGATGATACAAAACAATGTTATTCATCAGGCTTACCGGGCAGGGGTAAAAAAATTAATGTTTTTGGGTTCCTCCTGTATTTATCCTAAAATGGCCCCTCAACCCTTAAAAGAAGAATATCTTTTGAGTGGATTTCTGGAAGATACCAACGAGCCCTATGCTATTGCAAAAATTGCCGGAATTAAATTGTGCGAGAACTATCGCAGACAATACGGCTGTGATTTCATTTCCGTAATGCCCACCAACTTGTACGGACCAAACGACAACTATAATCTAAACAATTCACACGTGCTCCCCGCCCTCATCAGAAAATTTCATGAGGCGAAAGAACAGCAGGCTCCTTTTGTTGAAATTTGGGGAAGCGGAACTCCCCTGCGCGAATTTTTACATAGTGATGATATGGCCGATGCCTGTGTATACCTCATGCTGAATTACAGCGGAACAAAGCACGTAAACATTGGAACCGGAATCGATTTATCGATAAAAGACCTTGCTTTACTAATAAGAAAAATTACAGGCTATCAAGGAGACATAAAACATGATACCTCCAAACCCGATGGCACACCGCGTAAATTGCTCGACGTTTCTTTTCTTCATTCACTGGGATGGAAACACAGTATAGAGCTGGAGGAGGGAATAAAAATGGTGTATGCCGAATTTGTTCAAAAAAGAGGCATAAAAGTTTGGTAAATTTTGATTGAAACACTTCCGTCAAATATTTTTTTTGCTGCTTATTACTTTGTGTGGCAAAGCACAGTTTTATAACCTGCCGGAAGAGTATAATTTTTCTCTTCTAACAGAACGACAACTAGCCTTGCCTGACTCTTCTGTTCACAGCGGTATAAAGCCGTATATTCCTTTTTTCTCTAAAAAATATATACACGTAGCCGATAGCCACATTATATTCAAGTATATAACCGATGACCCCGCTTTAGACATAGTTTTTTATAAGCCCTTAATTGATATTGAGCCTAAAAAAGAAAACTATAAAATTAAAGTGGCTCCCATATTGGGCTACGACAAGGGGCGAGATTTTGCCGATACCATTAAGCAAAATCTTGGCACCAATACTCGTGGGTTTATTGCTTCCGTTCAAATAGGCAGCGATTTTTACTGCGAAACCATGTTTTCTGAAAACCAATCTTTTTTTCCGGCATATATTTCCGATTTTGCTAAGGCTACCGGGGTTGTTCCCGGTCAGGGAAGGCATAAAACTTTTAAAATTACAGGATATGACTATGCTTTTTCAACCGGTTTTGTTTCATATCAACCTCATAAAAACATTAACCTGCAGGCAGGTCACGGGAAACACAAAGTAGGGCATGGTTACCGAAGTTTGTTGTGGAGTGATAATTCATTTAATTACCCGTTTGCTAGAATAACGCAGCAATGGTTTAAAGGAAGGCTGCAATACACAAACCTATACATGGTTCTTATGAATTTACAGCCGGCTACCGCTATTCCGGTACCTAATGCTGAAAGACTTTTTCAGAAAAAACCGGCTGCATTTCAGCAACTGAGTTTTAATGTGAACAAACACCTTAATATTGGTTTATTTCAGGCCCTGATTGCACAAACGCATAATTCAAAAAATAAACCACGCATTGACGCTATGTATGCCAGCCCGGTTATATTTTCTCAGGCGGCTTATTACGGCTTTAATAACGTAAATAATGTGTTGGCAGGCATAGATGTTTTATGTAAAATCAATAAAAGCATTCAGTTTTATGGACAGTTAGCGCTGGATAATCCTACTAATAATAGTTCCTCATCCGCAACAAGTTATGGTTACCAGGCAGGAGCAAAATATTTTGATGCTTTTGGAATAAAAAATTTGTTTCTTCAACTGGAGTATAATAAAGCGGAATTTTATTTATATGGTAATCCTCCAAGGGTAAGCGGCAATCAAATGTATTATCATTATAACCAGCGTATTGCCAATATGCCTGTTACCAACGAGTGGTTAGTAATAGCAGATTATAAATACAAACGATTTTTAGCCAATGTACGCTGGCACGAACAGCAGTTTAATGTCTTTAATACACAGTTGTATTATAAGAATTCTTTTGTAAATGCCAACATAGGATACCTTATAAATCCGTCATATAATCTACATATAAATTTAGGATACATATACCGTTATCAGAATTTTAATACCTTTAACGGAACAAGTTTTTCAACCAATTATCTTTATGTTGGCTTTCGAACCAATTTGTACAACACCTATTTTGATTTTTAATGCTTGAGTTAATACTGGTATATTTGACTTCTTTTGGTGTAGCGCTTTATGCTACTCCTGCATTAATAAGGGTGGCCATCCTTAAGCGCTTAACAGATGTTCCGGCTGAGGAAAGAAAAATTCACACCCGCTCTGTTCCAACTGTAGGAGGCATTATCATTTACGCAGCTACTGTATTTTCTTATTCTCTTTGGTATAAAGTAGGAGACGGCATGTTGTATGACGAAATATTCCGTTCTATCGAAGAATTTAAGTTAATAATAGCTACCAGTTTGGTGTTGTTTTTTGTGGGAGTAAAGGACGATATTATAGGAACGGCACCGGTAAAAAAGTTATTTGCACACATACTGGTTGCACTTATTTTAGTTCTTATAGGCGAAATAAGGATAACCAGCCTGCATGGTATATTTGGCGTTTGGGAAATTCCCTACTGGGGAAGTGTTTTTTTATCGCTCTTCACCTACGTAGTGGTAGTAAACGCATTTAACTTAATTGACGGAGTAGATGGCCTGGCGGCAGGAGTTGGCATGATAGCCTGTTGGGCATTTGGATTATGGTTTGTATTTGCCGGGAATTATTCGTTGGCAGCGCTTTCCTTTTCTCTGGCAGGAGCCTTATTAGGCTTTTTGTTTTTTAATTTTTCTCCGGCAAAAATATTTATGGGCGATTCCGGATCGCTCGTTATAGGACTCTTTGTTTGTATCCTTGCCATTAAGTTGTTAGAATATCCTGTGGAAAAACTCGATAAATTTTGGGTACACGTATCTAAGCCAATTTTTGTTATTGCCGCTGTAATATATCCGTTGCTGGATACGCTGCGTGTTTTTATCATCCGTGCGGTAAAGGGACAATCACCTCTCATGGCCGATAAAAATCATATTCATCACCACTTGTTAATGAGAGGATTAAATCATGCAAAAACGGTAATAGTGATATATTTATTTACCGTTGTAACCATTGCTGCCAGTTTGTTGGGATATTTTGTTTCGGATGCCACTATTGGTTTAGCTATTATAGTGGCTATAGCACTTGTTTTCCTGTTTTTTGTACTCGTATTAAAAAGAAAGCATGCACGGGTATCTTAGAAAATTTTTATTAAAGCTTCTAACCATTGTTTCTTTTTTTGGGCTACAATCGCAGGATAATCCTATTGCTAAAAATTTATTTATTAATTCGGACATACAGTTAAGCATAGATTACTGGAATATTGCTTCACCCAAAAACAATTTTCATTCCTCCTTTAAGCCATATCTTTCCGGTTATATTTCCGGTAATCCGGACTCTGCTCAACCTTTTGTACATTATTCCATCAAAAATTTTTTCCTATCCAAAACACTTAATGAAAAGCCACAAAGTATTAATTTATTCAATGTGCAAATTCATCCGGTTGTTGACTTTTCTCCGGGCTACGATATGCTTCAAAACAAACCAATATTGGAATCTGTTACAGGAAGTCATATAAAATTGAATATTAATAATGATTTTACTTTGGCAGGCACAGCCTTTGGAGGCTTTGCCCGTTTACCTTTTTTTATGGACACTGCTGTTTCTCCGCTTATGGTTATCCCCGGCTACGGAAGGGTTTACAAAGGAAGAGGAGGGTATAATGTATTTGACTATAACGGATATGTATCTTACAGTCCGCATAATAATCGTTATTTTAATTTTCAGCTTGGGCGCGACAGGCACTTTATAGGAGATGGCTATCGTTCCGTATTATTGAGTGATTTTGCCAATCCATATCCTTATTTTAGAATTAATGCCAATATATGGAATATACAGTATCATGTATGGTATACCATGATGCAGGATGCTACGGGGGCCAATAGTTTGAAAAGTGCTTTTCAAAAAAAATACGGCACGTTTCATTATTTAAGCTGGAATATTACGAACAATTTTAATATAGGTGTATTTGAAAATGTTATATGGCGAGGTACGGACACTAATCAAGTGAGGACCTTTGATATCAACTATTTAAACCCCGTAATTTTTTTCAGACCGCAAGAGTTTGCCATTGGTTCACCTGACAATTCATTTATGGGGCTTAATATGAATATTAAAATTGCCAAATGTTTAAAGCTATACGCACAATTGGGCTTGGATGAATTTTTTCTGAGAGAAATAAGAGCGCGAAGAGGGTGGTGGGCTAATAAGCAAGCCTGGCAAGGCGGATTTAATTACATTAATGCTTTTTCAATAAAAGGACTGAACCTACAATTTGAGTACAATGAAGTAAGGCCTTATACCTACACTCATGGCATTGTATCTCAAAATTATGCTCACGACGGGTTGCCGCTGGCCCATCCCCTGGGAGCCAATTTTAGAGAATTTTTAACGATGATAAACTACAGAAAATACAATTACATGTTCTCTGCCAAAGGGATGTTGGCTTATGTTGGAAAAGATACGCTTGGTACAAGAAGCAACATGGGACAAAATATTTTTTTGAGTTATGTAACACGCCCGTACGAATACGGTCACAAAACTACACAGGGAGATAAGCACACCCTGTTGCAAAGCGATGTCAAGTTTACTTGGTGGCTTATTCCCGATATGGGAGCTCGTATAGAGTTTGGGTACATACAGCAAAGTGTAATGAGCAAAGCAGGATACAAACTTGAAAATCCGTTTTTTTATTTGGGTTTTAAAACTTCCTTTTGGAATATTTATCGTGATTATTAAGTATTCAGGGTTCGCAAAACTTCCAAACTTTTTAAATTATTAAAACCCGGAATGTGAATTTGGTAGTAGGCAAGTATGCAATCCAGCAATTCGTTTCGTTGCGTTTTATTTAAATTTTGAATTAGAGGTTCCTGTTTCAGTGCGGCATAAAAGAGTTTTGATTGATTTTCATTAAGCCCCAGCGGATAGGCCAATTCCAATTCGCTGAATTTCCCCTCACGGCAGTCAAAAAACTTATTTGTTGGGCTATGATTAACTTCAGGGTCAATTCCCATATATTTTAGTAACTGCAATAAAAAAAAATGATGAAAAACATTCGGATTTTCATGACTTTCATCAAACCACACTATGCTTTCTTCAATAAAAGTATATAAAGCTTCGTTGCCGTGATGTTCTTTCAACGTTTTTAAAAGAACTTCATTTATAAAGTGTACTATGGCTATTTTACCTGGGTTTGTATGCAGGTTTTTATAAAGATGATAGCAGGAAACTTCTCTTATTCCATGTATATCACGATGTTGTTTATAGGATAACTCAATTTGCAGTAAGTTAAGCGGAAGTAAATGACCGGGCTTTATCTTGGCTCCCTGTTTAGAGGAAACACGAACATCGGCGCTAACCAGTCCGTGATGAAGCGTGTATAATTTTAGAATATACTTTGAGTCGTTGTAACGAATTAATTGCAGAACAATTCCTTTATCTTTCGTAAGCATTAGTTTACAACCAAAACTTTTGAAACTGCTTTTAGCTCTCCGGTAGGAATTGCTGCGTAAACAAGGTAAACACCTGCCGGTACGCGGTTTCCGGAAAAGGTTTTTAATGGCCATTCAATACGGCCTCCTTGCGATTTGGTTTCCCAAACAAAATTACCTGCTTCATCGGCTATTTTTACAACAGAATTATCTACCAGGCCTGATACATAAACACTACCTGCATAGCCTGGCCTTACAGGATTTGGAAATGTTTTTATTTGGCTGTAATCTTCGTTGCCCTCAATAATGGTGCTTTTGTATGATTGTAGCCCCATGGCACTTCCTATATATACGTTTCCGGTTTTTCCATCATATTTAATATCAATTATTTCGTTCGAGTAAAGCGGACTATTGTCTTTAGTAAACCGGTGTAATTGCCTTTGTCCGTCCGGGCTGAAACAAAATACTCCGTTTGCCTGTGTACCTACCCATTTATTGTTTGCGTGGTCAACCGCTATGGAGGTTACTACTTCACTTTCTAAAAGTAATTCAACATTGCCGTCCTGAAAAATTTTAATGGGCTCTGCATCTATGGGGCCACCGCTGAATATACTGGCCGGAGCATGAAAAACACGGATACCAAGGGCTGTACCCACCCAAATCTTTCCGTCTTTATCTTCTGCGATAGAATAAACGGAGTTGGAGCCCAGGTTGCCGCTGTTTGTGTTTTTGTTTAGAATTTTATAGTTAGCCAACGAAAAATTTCCTCCGCTTCGGTTTATTTTTACTACCGTAAGCCCTTGGTCCCTCTCATGAGCAAGCCACAATTGGTTATTTCTATCACAAATCATCCTGCGTACAAAGCGTTTAGTTCCATCAATAGAAAAGTTTTGGAAGGCTCCGTTGGTTTTTCTTACGCATAAATACGGAACCACGTCGCTTACCGCAAACCAAAGATTACCGTCTTCATCCATATCCATACCGCTGCATCGCCACCAATTAGCTATTACCGGACTGATGGCTCCGCCGGTATTGTTTTCGTTATACGTTTTGTATAACTGATTATTTCTGAATTCTGCCAATCCGTGAATCCAACTGGATGCCCAAATTTTGGAAGAGTTTTTCCGGTCAATTAAAACAGCATTAAAATCCATCAGGCTGTCGGATGGTTCGCCTTCTTTTCGGGTATAAGCCCATTCATTATTTTCGTATACGTTAATGCCTTCTTTCGAGTAGGGCGAACCTCCGGCGGGGCTCACTAAAACCGGAGCTACGGTTACCTTTCCTTCAAATACATCTATTTGTCCTACGGAGTTGCTGTTGAGTCCATCGGTTTTAACAAATTCCTGAGGATAATAAGGGTTGCTTCCTCCGGTGAAAATTAAGCCATAGTTTCGGTCGGCAATCCAGAATAAATTACCATCTGTAAGGGCATCTGCCGGAAAAACATTTTTGTTGTTATATTGTGTGATATATGCGGATATTCCCCAGCTTGTATTGTAAAACAAGGTTCCGAAATGGTCAAGTACACAAAGGTGTGAATTAAGTATGCGGAGTTTTTTGATATGGTATGGATATCCGAAATAAGGAGATTTTATCCAGGTATTATTTTGAAATTGATAAATGGTGTCTTTAAACTCAATACCACTTTGCATATAAGGAGAGTAGCCGGCCATAACCAAGCCGTTGAAATTTACCACATGTGCGTAATATCCGTTGGCAATACCGGTAACTTTTTGCCAATTATTAAAATCATTAGGCAGTGATTTTTTGAAATTACAGCGCAGTAAACCGTTGGGAGTGGCGGCATACATGAATGAGTCGGCAATAGCCAGCTGATTAACTTCCAGGTTGGTTCCCTGGCTTCCGATAATATATGTTTCTTTAATTTCGAGTTTTTCTGTGTCAAACAAGGCAATACCAAACCCGCAGGAGAGATAAGCAAATTTGCCTTGAAAAAGAACATCGTTAATATTTTTTTTGCCGCTGAAATTTTTTCGAAACAAATCGGGATAATTTTCAATTTTTCCGTTTTGAGAGATTAAATCGATGTTGGAGTTCTCATAAATTACCAGCACCTTCTTGTTATGCGGGTTTTCTCTCAGCAGTTTTATACCTACGTCGCTAAGCCCGTTTATTTTGTTTATTCTATCAAGGGTTTTTTCTTCGGTATTGTATACTAGTATACTGGAGTAGTTGCAGGTGTATATTTTTTTATCAACCCGGCAAATGGAATAGCAGCGATTAAAGCTTACATGGTCTTCCCAAGTTCCAACGGGACTCTGAGCCTTAATCAGAGTCGTGGTAAGTACAATAAACGATAGTCTGAGCAACTTCATATCCTCTCTTAACCTCAAACGCTAAAGTTAGCGTAATATTGTTAGAGTTTTGCAATTTTGGATGCTTTGAAGCGCCTAATACCCTAAAATTTTCATCATGCTTTTATAGCTCTGTTCTTTGGCAAACAAACGAGTAATTAGATCGCCTTCTTCGTTTCGGTCAATTAAAACATGTTTTGGGGCTGGAATTAAGCAGTGCTGGGTGCCGCCGTATCCGCTCAGGGCTTCTTGGTATGCCCCGGTATGAAAAAAGCCAATGTATTGAGGTTCTTTTTGGTTTTTGTCTACCTTGGGTAAAAATACCTGGTTGGTATGTGCTTCGGTATTATAATAGTCCATACTATCGCAGGTTAGACCTCCCAAATTAACCGGTACATAAGGTTTATCCCAATTATTGATGGCCAGTAAAATAAAGCGCTGATTAATTCCCCATGTGTCCGGAAGTGTGGTAATAAAACTACTGTCTATCATATACCAGGTTTCGCGGTCGTTTTGCTGTTTTTGGTCAATAATGGAATAAAGGGTTGCCCCGCTTTCTCCTACGGTAAAAGAGCCAAACTCGGTAAAAATATCGGGTTCCGGAATTTCATTTTCCGTACAAAACAGTTTTATCTGAGAGATAATTTCTTCAACAATATATTCGTAATCGTACTCAAAACCCAGAGAGGTTCTGATAGGCATGCCGCCCCCGATGTTAAGCGAGTCGAGTGTGGGGCATATTTCGCGTAACGATTTATATATGTTAAGGCACTTGTTCAGTTCTGTCCAATAGTATATGGTGTCTTTAATGCCTGTATTGATGAAAAAATGAAGCAGTTTTAGGTTAAACTTTGGGTTAGTTTGAATTTTTTCTTTGTAAAAATTTAAAATTTCTGAGTCTCTTATCCCCAATCGCGAGGTATAGAAAGCAAAAGAAGGCTCTTCTTCGGTACTGATTCGAATGCCTAAATTTATTTTCTCTGCTTTTGCGTGTTTTTGATAATAATTTATTTCGTCTAAATGATCCAGTACCGGTATAATGTTAAAGCCATCGTTAATTAATTCAGTAATGTACTGTTTATATAACTGGCGTTTATATCCGTTACAAATAATATACGTATCTTTGCTTAAAGCCTTTTTTTCATAAAGTTCTTTGATAATCTGAATATCAAACGCCGAAGAAGTTTCAATGTGGACGTCGTTTTTTAGCACCTCGTCTAAAACAAAACTAAAGTGAGAGCTTTTGGTACAATAGCAGTATACGTATTTCCCCTGATAATCAGCTTTTGCCATGGCTACATGAAACATGCGCTTAGCCTTTTGTATTTGAGAAGATATTTTTGGTAAATAACTGATTCTTAGAGGGGTGCCGTATTGCTTAATAACCTGCATTAATGGTATATCATTAAAATACAGTTCGTTATCTCTCACTTCAAAACCTTCTTGCGGAAAGTTAAAAGTTTGATGAATCAGGTTTGAATAGGTGTTGTCAATAGCCATAATCTAATTAACTTACTTGGGAGTAAGCAAGTGCAAAGTAAGTGATTTACTTTATTAAAAAAGGCAGTTTAATGTTAAATTCAGATGATATTTTATGATAAAACCCATTCGAATAGTTGAAGTTAAGAGCGAAATAGGTGCGGGAACTCGCGGGGCAAGCATGGGAATTGATGCTATTAAAATTGCAGCCCTTGACTTTGGGAGTCCTTTTTTTAAGAAGTTTAAGACCGTAGAAATACCCACTGAAAATCAGCTTCTTTTAGAGCCCGTAGTACATGATTATGCCAAAAGAATTAAAGGTATCTATAATCTGAATGAACGAATTGCTAAAGAAATCAGCAAAATTCTTTCTAAGGATGAGATACCTATTGTACTAGCCGGCGATCATAGTTCGGCATTAGGAACCATAAGTGGTATACGCATGGCCCACCCCCAAAAGCGCCTTGGTGTAATATGGATTGATGCGCATGCCGATATCCATAGCCCTTACACAACACCCAGTGGCAACATGCATGGTATGCCCATTGCCTGTGTTTTAGCTGAGGATAATAAAGACCGTCAGCAAAATAAACCGGATGACGAAACGGTAGAATACTGGGAAAAATTGAAAAATTTAGGTGGCATTTCTCCCAAAATTCAGTATAACGATTTGGTTTTTATAGCTTTACGTGATTTTGAACCTCAGGAGGATTACCTTATTAAAAAAAATAAAGTTCGTGTGTTCGGGCTTCCGGAAATTCGAAAAAAAGCAGTTGAACGTATAGCTATTGAGGCCCTTAATTACCTTGACCATTGTGATTTAATATATGTGAGTTTTGATGTAGACAGCATGGATAGCCGTATCAGCAGCGGTACGGGTACACCCGTGCCCAATGGCATTACCGAAAAAGAAGCAGGGAATTTGATATACTATCTCATGCGGAGTAAAAAAATATGCTGTTTTGAAATGGTAGAAATTAATCCAACACTCGATAAAGAAAATTTAATGGCCGAAAACGCTTTTGAAATTTTACAAAAAGCAACCAATCAGCTAAGTCACGATTTTTAAAGCGAATCAAAAAATACAAACATGAGCTTCATAGCATCGGAAGTAAAACGAAATTTATTAGTAATAACCTTAAACCGACCGGATAAGTTTAACAGCTTTAACCGCGAAATGGCAATGGCATTTATAGCTCAGTTGGATAGCGCTCAAGAGAACAAAAATATACGTGCCGTTTTAGTTACCGGAAACGGAAAAGCTTTTTGCGCAGGGCAAGATTTGGCCGAAGCCATAGACCAAAACGGGCCGGGGATTGAAAAAATAGTAGCAGAGCATTATAACCCCATTATATACAAAATTCGGCATTTGCAAAAACCGGTTATTTGTGCTGTAAATGGTGTTGCTGCCGGTGCAGGTGCCAATATTGCATTAGCCTGCGACGTGGTGCTTGCAGCCAAATCAGCTTCTTTTATTCAGGCATTCAGTAAAATCGGGTTAATTCCTGATAGCGGAGGAACCTACTTTTTACCCAAACTTATAGGCTTTGGTAAAGCAAGCGCTTTAATGATGCTGGGCGATAAAATTTCGGCTCAGGAAGCCGAGCAAATGGGAATGATATATAAGGTTTGCGAAGATGAAGCGTTAACCGAAACTGCTCTTAAAATATCACATACCTTGGCTGCTATGCCAACAAAAGGCTTGTGGCTAACCAAAAAACTCCTTAACGAAGGGTTTACCAATAACCTTTCTGAGCAGCTTAACCGAGAGAAAGAGGAACAAATTCATGCAGCAAACTCATACGACTATAACGAAGGGGTAACGGCATTTTTGGAAAAAAGAGCCCCCTTGTTTAAAGGAGAATAAGAAAGTTATTTAAAAAAACGGTTCAGCTACCACCATTACTCCCTTTTATATTTTCTTATCTCATAAGCTATCAACGGAGACAGTAGAAAAGTAGGTGCTAACCATAACACAACGGGCGGAGCGTTAAAAAACTTATTGTTATTTACCAAAAATGCTGTAATGGCGGCTATGTAACTGCCCAGCATATTGCCTATATGGGCTAAAAGCCAGTAGTTTTTATTGGTAATCTTACCCGTAAAACGCTTTATATTTCTGTAGTTGTTGTTAAGTCCAATAAAACCAAAAACTAAACTAATTGCTCCGGCACTTGGGTTGTTTTTATAAAAAAACAAAAAGGCCAGTACCAGATAGCATACGTGAACGGCTACGAAAAAAAATTCGGCAACCCAATCAAACGCTAAAGGCCTTTGGCCGTGTAATAATTTTTTAAGTTTTAGTGAACGAAAAGCAGACAAGCACATGTGATAAGAAAAAAAGCTGATACAAAACAAAAAAATATTTTTATGTAAAACGGAAAGATAAACAGCACTAAAGAAAATAACCGTCATACTCCAAAAGTAAACCTTACCAAAAGGTTTGTGCCTCCGTATATTGTTTCGTAATAAGATAGCCCCAAAGCCTGCAAACAGGGAAGTTATGCCGGCAATAACGTGCACGTAGAGCAAATATTTTTCCAGTAATGCCAAATGAAAAAAGAGATTACTTTCCAAAAGTAATCTTAAAAAAAGAATATTTAGTGATGTTCAACAACCGCCGTTCGGCATAAATTCCTAATTTTACCCTGTTTTTAATGGCCGGAAAAAACAAAAAATACATTATTTGGCTTTGGTTCCTGGTGTGGGCTCCCTTTGTTTCACTTTTTTTGCTCCTCTTTCTCATTTCTTGTGGCTTTTTTGGAGAGTTGCCCAGTGTGGAAGAACTTCAAAACCCTAAAAACAATTTGGCTACCGAAGTTTACAGCGGCGATATGAAGGTGTTGGGTAAATATTACAGCGAAAATCGCGTGAATGTAAAATTTGAAGATTTAGACAAGGATTTGGTAGACGCGCTGATAGCAACCGAAGACGCTCGTTTTTATGAACACAGTGGAGTAGATGTAAAGGCCCTTTTTAGAGCTGTAGCGGGTATTTTTGGAGGAGGAAATAGCGGAGGCGGAAGCACCATTACCCAACAGCTTGCTAAAATGATGTATCCGCGCGGAGAAAAGTTAAGCAAACCGGCTTTGGTTATCCGAAAAATGAAGGAATGGATAACCGCAACCCGCCTCGAAAAAAGTTACACCAAACAAGAAATTATGGCCATGTACCTTAATAAGTTTGATTTTTTGAACTTGGCAGTGGGCATCAAATCGGCAGCAAATATTTATTTTGATAAATCCTGCGACAGTTTGGAAATTCACGAGGCAGCCATGTTGGTAGGAATGGCAAAAAACCCGGCTTTGTTTAATCCTATTCGCTTTCCGGAGCGCGCAAAACAAAGAAGAAATGTCGTGCTTAGCCAAATGGTTAAATACGGATATTTAAGCAAAGAAAAATATGATGAACTTAAAGAGAAAGAATTAGGCATAAACTTTCGTCCCGAAGATCATAACGAAGGACCTGCTCCTTATTTCAGAGAATATTTACGAGATAATTTTCTCAAATCCTGGTGCGAAAAGCATATAAATCCGGAAACCGGCAAGCCATACAATATATATAAAGACGGCTTAAGAATATATACTACCATTGACTCTCGCATGCAGCGTTATGCTGAAGAAGCCGTTAACGAACACATGAAAGAACTTCAAGCCCTTTTCAGCAAAGAGTGTTTAACCAAACGCAATGCACCCTTTGCTTGGAACGTAACGAAGGAAGAAATTAAAAAAATTATGGATGCTTCTATTAAGCGCAGCGAGCGTTACAGGGAATTAAAAAAACAAGGCCTGAGTCATGAACAAATTGTGGAAACATTTTATAAGCCGGTGCCTATGCGCGTATATAGTTTGCGTGGAGAAATTGATACGGTGCTTACTCCTTTTGACAGCATTAAATATTACAAATCTTTTTTACAAACCGGATTTATGGCTATGGAGCCGCAAACAGGCTATGTTAAGGCCTGGGTAGGGGGCATAAACCATAAACACTTTAAGTACGATCATGTAAAAGTTAGTAAAAGACAGGTTGGCTCTACTTTTAAGCCTTTTGTGTATGCGCTCGCCATTCAAGAAGGACTAAGTCCTTGTCATCAGGTGCCCAATGTGCGTACCTGCATATCTTTACCCGAAGGAGGCGACTGGTGCCCTGATAATAGTGACGGATTAAAAGGAACCGGACAAATGATTACGCTAAAAAAAGCTTTGGCTTTGTCTATTAATTTTGTTACTGCCTGGGTAATGAAACAGTACGGGCCCGTAGCAACCGTAAATTTGGTTAAGCGTTTGGGGATTACTTCCGATATTCCTCCCGTTCCTTCTATTTGCTTGGGAACCCCTGACGTAAGTGTATTTGAAATGGTGGCAGCCAATGCAACTTTTGCCAATAAGGGAACATATATTCAACCCACCTTTATTACCCGAATAGAAGATAAAAACGGAAAGGTGTTGGAAGAATTTATTCCTGAAAGTGATGAGGTGTTTAGCGAAGAAAAAGCGTATGTGATGATTCAGTTAATGCAAGGAGTGGTTCAATACGGAACAGGAGCCAGATTGCGTGGACCAAAGTATAAATTAACTAATCAAATAGCAGGCAAAACCGGTACTACACAACATAATGCAGATGGGTGGTTTATTGGCTTAACCCCCGATTTAGCCGCAGGAGCATGGGTGGGAGGAGAAGATAGAAGTATACATTTTAATTCCATTGTAGAAGGACAAGGAGCCAGTATGGCGCTTCCTATTTGGGGAAAGTTTTTTACCAAAGTATATGCCGACCCCACCCTGAAGGTCAGCAAGGCAGATTTTCCTCGCCCAAAAAATTTAGATCCTTCGCTCGAAATAGATTGCAGTAAATACGATGCCATGAGCGGAGATGAAGAATTTAAACCCAGTATATTCGATAATTTAAAATAATTTTTTGAGTATGATAAACCGAGTAGTAAAAAATGCCGAAGAAGCCCTGAAAGATGTAAAAGACAACCAAACCATTATGTTTGGCGGATTTGGATTGTGCGGAATTCCTGAAAACAGTATTACGCAATTAATTAAAATGGGTGTAAAAGGAATTACCGCTATCAGCAACAATGCAGGTGTTGACGATTTTGGTTTAGGATTATTATTGC
This sequence comes from uncultured Akkermansia sp., assembly GCA_964585565.1. Lineage (GTDB taxonomy): Bacteria > Bacteroidota > Bacteroidia > B-17B0 > Aurantibacillaceae > Aurantibacillus. The sequence continues at coordinate 168,506 of CAZPEC010000002.1, forward strand.
AAACACGTCAAATAAAAAAAATGATTTCCTCCTATGTTGGCGAAAATGATGAGTTTGAAAGACAGATGCTAAGCGGTGAACTGGAAGTAGAGTTAATACCCCAAGGAACCCTGGCTACACGTTGCTTGGCTGCTGCTTACGGAATACCTGCTATATACACACCTGCCGGGGTAGGAACCGAAGTAGCCGAAGGGAAAGAGGTGCGCCGCTTTAAATTTAATGGCCAAGAAAAAGATTATTTAATGGAAATGGCTTTCGAGGCGGATTTTGCCATCGTAAAAGCATGGAAAGGCGATACTGCCGGAAATTTGATTTATCGGAGCACTGCCCGAAATTTTAATCCATTAATGGCCATGGCCGGAAAAATAACCGTAGCCGAGGTAGAACATCTGGTACCGGCGGGAGAGCTTGACCCCGACCAAATTCACACACCGGGAATATACGTGCACCGTATTTTTCAGGGAACCAATTACGAAAAACGCATTGAGCAGCGTACCGTGAGAAAGAAATAAGTTCATGTTATTTAACTCTCTCCACTTTTTTTATTTTCTACCGGTAGTATTATTGCTTTATTATTTAATTCCCCATCGCTACCGTTGGATACTTCTCTTTTTTGCCAGTTGCTATTTTTATATGGCTTTTGTGCCTAAGTATATTTTAATTCTGTTCCTAATTATACTGGTTGATTATATTGCTGCCCTTACCATAGAAAGTGTTCAAGACAAAAAGCTAAAGCGCTTTTATCTTTTCTTCAGCATACTTTCCAACTTGTCTTTGTTGGCCTTTTTTAAGTACTTTAATTTTTTAAACCAAAACACCGAGGCGCTTTTTAAATTGTTTGGCGGACACTTTACTCCATACAACCTTGATATTATTCTTCCTATTGGCCTATCTTTTCACACCTTTCAGTCAATGGCTTATGTGATTGAGGTTTACAGAGGAAATCAACAGGCAGAGCGACATTTGGGGTATTTTGCCAATTATGTATTGTTTTTCCCGCAAATGGTTGCAGGCCCCATTGAGAAATATCAAACTTTGGGTAACGAGCTTAAAAAGAAGGTGGTTTTTTTGTACGAAAATTTCTCTCATGGATTTCGCTTAATCTTATTCGGCCTGTTTATTAAAATGGCCGTGGCTGATAATTTAGCGCCGGTGGTTAATGCCATTTATGCAAACCCTATGCAGTACAACAGCTGGCAGATTATTACTGCCATATTGTTTTTTTCTTTTCAGATATATGCCGATTTTTTTGGCTACTCAACCATTGCTATAGGCACGGCTCGTTTATTGGGCATTAACCTGATGAATAACTTTAATACACCGTACTTGGCCCTTAGTATAAACGATTTTTGGAAGCGTTGGCACATATCACTTACTTCCTGGTTTCGCGAATACCTGTATATACCTCTTGGCGGAAGCAGAAAAGGAAAAATAAATTGGGGATTTAATATTTTGCTGGTTTTTTTTGTGAGCGGCTTGTGGCACGGCGCCAGTTGGACATTTGTGGTTTGGGGCTTATTGCATGGTGTTTTTTACTTATTGGAACGCTTGTTTAGTAGAGTATTTCGTTTTACTCCACCTACGGGATTTAGTGTTTTAACTATTTTATTAGGAATTAAAACATTTTTACTGGTAAGTGTTTTTTGGGTGTTTTTTCGAGCCGAAAATTTTGAAAAAGCAAGACTTATTTTTAAAGCGATAGACACTAACACAGCGCTTCCGTTTGCTGAATTAAATCTGGGATATTCTTGGTTCTTTGTAGCTATTATTGCGTTGGCAGATATTTTTATATCCCGCAAAAGAATAGATTCGCTTTTGCAGCAATGGCCGGTGGCTCTCCGTTGGTCGGTTTATGCATTGCTTTTGTTTTTTTTACTGGGAATGTCGGGTATGGAGAACCTCCCCTTTATATACTTTCAGTTTTAAATGTATAAAAAGTTGATTTATAAAATAGGAATGTTGGTAGCCTTGCTGGTGTTGCTTAACTATTTATATAAATTCACCTTATATCCTCACGATTTAAAAGAAATAGCTCCCTGTGCCTGGCAATGTAAAAATTTACCTCCGGGAACCGATGTGGTGTATTTTGGGGAATCTTCCAACTTTACCGTTGACCCCGAAGATACCGTGCAATTGTATATTTCCGAATTAGTAAATTACTATGCGCCCCAACTTAAATTGGTTACCATAGATACACCCGCCGTACATGCCGGTATTTATAAAATTTGGATAAAGCAAATAAAGAAAAACTTACCAAAAGCTATTTTGGTTACCATGAATTTGCGTTCTTTCGATGCACAGTGGGTTCATTCTAAACTTGAAACAGCCCTTATTCGTTCTGCCCGAATTGCTAAACCCGACCCCGTTATATGGCATCGTTTTTTGCTTTCTCTCAAAAATTTTGAAGATAAAACTGAGGCCGAGCGAGATTCGCTTGTTCAGAAAGAATGGCGAAAAACAGTATTGGAGTTCCCATATAAATTTAAATATAAGACAGTACGCGAGTGGGACGATGCCATGGCTAACGGCGGTTGGCTTAAAGAAGACGGCAGTTGGGATATGGACCGAATAAGATTAGCTGCTCATTTTATAAAGTGCTATGCCTTCAACATAAACGAAAACCATCCCAGAATAAAAGATTTTGATGAAATAGCAAATTGGGGAAAAGAAAACGGAGTAAAAGTGTATTTTAATATTTTAGCTGAAAATATTTTATTAGCCGACTCACTGGTTGGAAAGGATTTAGTATTTTTAATGAGGCAAAATCGAGATTATTTGGTTAACCGATATACTGCAAAAGGCGCGGTAGTAATTGATAACCTGGAAACTGCGGGCATAAATGATTTTTTGGATAAAGACTGGCCAACGGAACATTATAACAGCAATGCCCGAAAGGCCATCGCAAAAAAAATAGTGTCACAACTTAATTTGAACTGATATGTTGGATAAAAATGGTATCGCAAAGCGAATAGCTAAAGAAGTAAAAGACGGAATGTATGTGAATCTTGGAATTGGCATTCCTACCCTGGTAGCCAATTATATTCCGCCGGGAGTAAATGTGGTGTTACAAAGCGAAAATGGCATTTTAGGAATGGGGCCATTTCCGTACGAAGGAGAAGAAGATGCTGATCTAATTAATGCCGGAAAACAAACGGTAACGCTTTTGCCCGGAGCCTCTATTTTTGACAGCGCCATGAGTTTTGGTATGATTAGAGCACAGAAGGTTGACCTTACCATTTTGGGAGCCATGGAGGTGAGTGAGAACGGAGATATTGCCAACTGGAAAATTCCGGGGAAAATGGTGAAAGGAATGGGAGGAGCCATGGATTTGGTGGCCAGCGCCAAAAATATTATTGTGGCCATGCAACAGGTAAATAAAGCAGGCCAATCTAAATTATTACCCAAGTGCGAACTGCCGTTAACCGGGATACGTTGTATTAAAAAAATTGTAACAGAGTTGGGAGTGTATGAAATTGCTCCCGAAGGAGGATTTGTATTAATTGAAAGAGCTCCGGGAGTCAGCATAGAGGAGATACAAAAAGCTACTGCCGGCAAATTAATTATTGGCAAGGAAGTTAAGGAGATGGCCCTGTAATCAAATGGGGTTCCGGTTTTTTATACTTGTTTGTGCGTTTTCAATTATTTCCTGCAAAGAAAAGTATCGGGAGATTTATTCTTGCCTGGCTTTGCCCGACGATAAAAATCGGAAAGACGATACCTTGCTGGCAGACTCTCTTGCTACGTATAAATTTTCACGATTATATAAACCCCGTTCTTCCGGCTTGACGTGCAGTTTTAAAGTGCCTGTAGAGTTTAACAAAAATAGTTACTACGTTGTATTTAGCGGAAAAAGCAGGACAAATTATGCTCATTCCAATGCTGCCGTTTGCCTGAGCTCTTCCGATATCTCAGGCAATCAAATAGATTGGAAAGCTGCTCAGTTGCGTTATTTTTATACCGACATAAACACATGGTGCGCTTTTAAGGATTCCATTTTTATTAAATACGAAACATGGAATAAGCCTTACCAATACATCACAGTTTTTGCATTTTTAGGAGACAGCGAGGCGGAAAGGTATGACCTAGACTCTCTGAAAGTACACATTAAAGCCAGTATAAACTAAAACATTGTTTAAGCAAATAGTATATCAGATACATTTTCGTACAAATAAAGTCTTACAATATTTTGAAAAAGGCTTTTGGGCTACATCTTTTCTTAAAAGAATAATCTTTTTTTCGGGGATTTTATTTTATTTATACTACATAGGCGTTTTTAATTACCTGCATTATCGCCCTTGTTCCATTCATTTATCAGCGCAAACACAGCGCGCCTCTATTGCACTTAACTACTATGAGGGCGACATGAATTTTTTTATGCCTCAAATTCAGCGGCAAACCCAAGAGAACGGCATCACCGGCGTAGAGTTCCCGATAATATATTATGCGGCAGCTGTTTGTTATAAATTATTTGGTTTTAATGATATGTACCTCCGGGTTATTTCTCTCTTGTTGGTACTATATGGTTTTTATTGTTTTTATCTTTTAATACAGCAGTATATAGGCAATTATCTATTGTCTTTTTTATTGTTTCTATCGGCGGCTTTATCTCCTGTGTTGGTTTTTTATACACCTAATTTTATGCCCGACGCACCTTCTATGGCCATGCAACTGGCAGGTTGGTATTATTTGTTTCAACACATCAAGTCAAACAAATTGAAAACCTTGAATTTATTTTTGTTTTTTTCAACTCTTGGAGCCCTAATTAAGGCAACATCTGCTATCATTTTTTTCGTGACACTAGTTTTGCTTTTTTTAGACAGATTTAATTTTTTTAAGCAAACCGGTGGCGGGCAAAAATTATTTAAGAAACCACTCAGGGTTTTTGTGTATGTACTTACAGGGCTTGCAATTACTGCCGTTTGGTACATTTATGCTCGCTGGCTCACATCGGCCTACGGAAACGAATCGTTTGCACTAAAACCATTAATGATTGAAAGCTGGAAAGCTTTTGAAGAAATAACAGAGGTGATAAAAAATATGTGGGCCAGGCATTTTTTTGCTTATGAAACGTATGTGTTGATGATTTCTGCTATTATAGCAGTCGTTGTTTTGATAAAATTTTGTAACAGATTATTATTAACTGTTACGCTTTTGTTACTGGCGGGTTACTGTGTTTATGTGTACTTATTTCTCTATCAGTTCAAATGGCATGATTATTATATTATTGCCATGATGCCTGCCTTATTCTTTCTAATACTTACTTTTGGAGAACTTATAAAGAGGCTGGCAGACAGATATTTTAAGCCTGCTATGATAATTTTTATCCTTGCCTTATTTTTTAATATAAAAGAAGCCCTTATTCACTGTAAAAAAAATTATGACGAGCGATATTCGAGAGACATGTATTACTGGACCGGAGACAATAGGGTGTATGAAGATTTGGAGCCAAAACTGAGAAGTATGGGAATTAAAAGAACCGATAGGTTTATAAGCGGTTTTGATGACAGTTATTGCGGTAGTTTATATTTAATGAACCAATTGGGAGTAACTTTATATAAAAACGCCGATTCTGCTGAAATAGCCAAACAAATCAGTAACCCAACCATGAAATATATGGTTTTAAATGATTCAGCAAAGTTCAATAAAATATATCCAAATCAATTTAATAAGCTTGTAATTGGTCATCATAGAGGCTTGATAATTTATAAGATAAGATAAAAGAAGTGTTACTTCACAATAATAATATTATCCATACTTACGTTAAATTCATCGAGCCACAACTTTAATCCGGCAGAATCAAGTTGATTATAAAATGGCGTAAATTTACCATGCGTACTGCTTGAGTACCCGTTTACCGTATAGTAGTTTAATCGTAGAGCGGCCTGCATGGCATCGGTGTGGATAATAAATGTTGGTTCGTCCGTTTTAGGCATATAGGCAAATATAGTTGAGTTTTTTCCACTCGATTTTACTTTTTCTTCCAAAGCAGTGATTCTGGCAAAGGCATCCTTTTTCTCATATTTCACAAATCGTTCAGGGCTGCAATAATTATCTATAAAAAGTAAAAAAGGCATTACTCCCATAAAAACATATTTTAAATTCCGATTGACTATAGCACTGAGTAATCCTGCCAGTAACAGCGAATAAAAAAACGTTGAGACTAATATAATACGACTTACAATTCGAATGGCTTGAATTCCCGGAATGTACTGTATCATATAATATAACGATTTGCCGTTATAGTTTGTAAAAAAAAGCAAGGTAAGCGATAAAACAATTAAGGATAATTCAACCGAATAAATTTTTCGCTTGAAAAGGATGTATATGGCTATAAGTATTGCACTTAAAATAATGAATCCGGGAAATAGTTGCTGATAATACGGGTAAGTGCAGTGAACTTGTATATCGGCAAGTAGAGTATTGTATACTGAGCTATAGAAAGGATATAGGTAAGATTTTAGTTGAGGGAGTGTTTGTAGTATTTCATCGTAGTTAAAATAATAGCCGGTGAGTAAACTTCTTTTGTAGTAATAATAAAATAGTGGCGCAATGAGTCCCAACAAAAGAAAAATTCCAGAAAGTAAATAAAGAAATACTCTGAGTGTGAAAATATTTTTTAGTAGTTTAAATGATAAAATACTTGTTCCAAAAAATACGAATATTGACACAACAACACTTAAATAGCCTAAATAAATCCCTAAATAAAACTGTAATGCAAGAAAAACACAGAAGTATATAAAGTGGTTTCCTTTAGTCGTTTTTAGGAATAGAATAAGATGTAAAAAAATTAGAGGGATACTAAATCGAAAGAGGAATTGAGGGTGATTATGAACATTGTGTAACGAGACATTAAAAGCAAAAATAAATGCTCCGCAAACAGCACCCAATTTACTACCGGTGAGTTTATATAAAGAGTAGTAACAAGTAATGAAGTTTAATATATGACAAAACAATAGTAGTAACTGGTAGGCGGTTAAAAAATTGCTGTTGAATATTCTAAACAAAGCATACAATGGGGTAATACCTAATAGATTGTCTGAGTAAGAAATAACTTCCTTATCCGGATACATAAAAAAACCATCCCAATAATCAGGATAATTCCCTATTAGCCACTGGTAATTGTATTCTATAATAGCATTAATAAAACGAGAATCTCCATAATCTCCGATAATATGTGATAAGTTAAAACCGAATATTTGGAAATAAACACTGTATAATCCGGCAATAAGTAAAAAAAGAAAATACAGGACATATTTTCTTTTTACGACGAAATCCAAAGCCTTGTTCATGATTATGGTTTCAAATGTACTATTTTCGGTATAAATTTGCTATTGATAGATTACGAATGTTGGACTAAACCAAATCTTGGTGTTTTATAAAATATACCTTGAAAACAATACTACTTATCCCTTGTTATAACGAAGAATCATCTCTGGAAACTTTGATAAATGAGATAAAAGTTGTTTTACATGAAGACAACTCATTAGATATTTTGGTAGTAAATGATAGCTCTACTGACTCTACGCTTGAAGTTATTTCTAAACTAAAGCTAAATCATCTTAATCTATCGGTTAATTTGGGTATTGGAGGAGCTGTTCAATCCGGATTTCTCTACGCATACGAAAATCGCTATGATGTAGCTGTACAGATTGATGGAGACGGTCAGCATCCGGTACAGGAATTACATAAAGTGTTGGCTCCTATTCTTAATAAAGAAGCAGACGTAGTAATAGGTTCCAGGTTTATCGAAAAAAATGGCTTTCAGTCTACCGGATTAAGGCGTTTTGGCATTCATTATTTTAAGTGGCTCAATAAGCTTTTACTGGGAATTACAATAACAGATTCTACTTCGGGCTACAGAGCTCTTAATAAGAGAGCCATAGAATTGGCGTGTGCTTATTACCCGGATGAATACCCCGAGCCTGAAGCTATTGTGCTTTTTCATCTTAACGGATTAAAAATAAAAGAAGTGCCGGTTGCCATGAAAGAGAGACAGGGAGGTAAATCTTCCATATCATCTTTAAAAAGTGTTTATTACATGATAAAAGTAACTTTAGGTATATTGTTTATCTTTATTAGAATAAAATTTTATGGAAAACGTAGTCCCTTATAAGATACAAATACTAAGTATTATCGGAGCCTTGCTATTTATGTTCTTTATATTTCGTTTAATTGCTAAGGGGAAGTTAAGAGAGGAATATTCCATTGTTTGGATTATCTGTACGCTTATCTTGTTGCTTTTTTCCATCTGGCGCGATGGCCTTGATGTTATTGCAAAGATGCTGGGGGTTTATTATGCCCCGTCTCTTATATTTTTAGCGGCTATTTTTGCTATTATCGTTTTTTTGGTACACTTATCGGTAGTGAATTCCAAACAGCATGAGCAGATAAAGAAGTTAACTCAGGAAATGGCTCTGCTGAAAAACAAGCTGCAGGAAGAAAAGAAGCACGAATACTAAACCTGCCTTCTCATCCTGGCCACCGGAATATCCAGCTGTTCTCGATATTTGGCTACAGTTCGTCTGGCAATACTATATCCTTTTTCTCTTAATATTTCGCAAAGCGCATCATCGGTAAGGGGTTTGTGTTTATCTTCGGCATCAATACAATCTTTGAGTATTTTTTTAATTTCCCTCGAACTTACCTCCTCTCCACTGTCGGTACTCATGCTTTCACTGAAAAAGGTTTTTAATAGAAAAGTGCCGTAGGGTGTTTGGGCGTATTTGCTGTTTGCCATGCGCGACACGGTAGAAATATCCAACCCCACCTTATTGGCAATATCTTTTAAAATCATAGGTTTCAGCTTGCTTTCGTCACCTGTAATAAAGTACTCTTCCTGAAACTCCAGTATGGCCTGCATACACACCATTAGGGTCATGTGGCGTTGGTGTAGGGCATCAATAAACCATTGAGCACTTTCTATTTTGCTTTTTATAAATGTAGTGGCTTCTTTTCCCTCTTTGTTTTTTTGTTTGGAGTACTCCTTTAGCATATCCAGGTATTCTTTACTGATTTTTAAATCAGGCATATTGCGGGAATTGATTGAAAATTCAGGCTTTCCATCGTTCACCGTAACAATAAAATCAGGAACTATTTCACTTTGACCTCCCATGGAATTTGCTGAGTCTCCGGGTTTTGGATTTAAGTGAGTAATAACATCAATAATTTCTTTGAGCTCATCTTGCGTAATATCCATTTTGCGAAGAATTTTTTCGTAATGTTTTTTACTAAATTCTTCCATGTGCTTTTCTACCACTTCAATGGCCTGTATTACATCTCGGGTTTGTTCTGTTTTTCTTTTTAGTTGAATTAGCAGGCACTCCTGAATATTTCGTGCGCCTACTCCGGGGGGGTCAAAACTTTGTATAACCTGAATAATTTTTTCTACATCTTCTTTTGTTGCCGATATGTTGTAGTTAAATGCCAGGTCATCAACAATCATTTCTGTTTCTCTTCTCAGGTATCCGTCCTCGTCAATACAGCCAATCAAATAAATGCCAATAGTGTATTCTGTTTCAGTTAATTCTTTTAATCCTAATTGTTGCTCCAAAAAACTATGAAAATCAGGCCCGTCTACCACTATAAACTCCCTGTGCTCATCATCGGCCCCTTTATTACTTATTTCATATTTGTACGAGTCCAGCTCATCGTCTCCCATGTAATCTTCCATGTCCACCTGGTCATCTATACGCTCGTTTTCTTTCTCTTTTGGATCGCCGTTTTCGTCGTATTCTGTTTCTTCTGTTTCTGAACTGTCTTCGTTCGAGTAAAGTTCTTCTTCTTCGGCATATTCATTTTCTTCTTCCAGTGCGGGATTTAGTTCCAGTTCTTCTTTTATTCTTTCTTCCAGTGCCAGGGTAGGTAGTTGCAGCAATTTCATTAGCTGAATTTGCTGTGGAAGCAGTTTTTGTTGAAGCTTTAAGTATTGTGTTTGTTTTAAGGCCATGTTAATTCAATCTGCACAAAAAATAGTTTTTCTTTCCCTTTTGAATAAGTAAATATTTATTATTCAGAGCTTGTTGAGGTTTTACAATGCTATTTGTATCAGTTATTTTTTCTTTATTTAAACTTAATCCTCCGGCTTGTATCATTTTTCTTGCTTCACTTTTGCTCGGAAATATGTTTGTTTTTTCTGCCAGCAAATCAACAATATTAATACCCTCGTTTAGTTCGGAATGATTAATTTCATAAAGTGGCACCCCATCGAATAAATCTAAAAAGGTGGCTTCGTCGAGCGATTGAATTTCTTGTAAACCGCCTTTAAATAAAACTTCACTGGCACGAACAGCATTTTCATATTCTTTTTGGCTGTGTACCAGTATGGTTAATTCTTTGGCTAAGGTTTTTTGTGCATGTCTTTCGTGTGGGGCCTTATCGTGGGTTTCATATAGTGCGGAAATTTCTTCTTTGCTAAGAAAGGTAAAGTATTTCAAATAGTTTTTAGCATCTTCGTCGCTGCTGTTTAACCAAAACTGATAAAATTTATAGGGAGATGTTTTTGCAGCATCTAACCAGATATTGCCACCTTCTGTTTTTCCGAATTTACTCCCGTCAGATTTTTTAATCAATTGGGTGGTTATGGCAAATGCTTCTCCGCCACATTTTCTTCTTATAAGCTCCGTTCCGCTCGTTATGTTGCCCCACTGGTCGCTTCCTCCCAATTGAAGTTTGCAGTTTTTGTGGGTGTATAGCCAATAAAAGTCGTATGCTTGCAGTAATTGATAACTAAATTCGGTAAAACTCATTCCGTTTTCCAGTCGGTTTTTTACGGAATCTTTTGCCATCATGTAGTTTACCGTTAAGTATTTTCCAACGTCTCTTATAAAATGGAGAAAAGAATAGTTTTTCATCCAGTCTAAATTATTCAGCAATTCCGATTTTTCGTTTAAATCCAGAAACTTAGAAAGTTGTTTGCGTATGCCGTCGGTGTTTTTTTGTAGGGTTTCTTCATCCAATAAATTCCTCTCGGCGCTTTTCCCACTGGGATCTCCTACCATTCCGGTGGCGCCTCCTAACAGGGCAATAGCCTTATGCCCGAACCGTTCCAGCCGCATTAAGGTAATTATTTGTAATAAGCTGCCTACATGCAATGAATCAGCGGTAGGATCAAACCCAATATACCCGCAAACTTTTTCTTTTTTAAGCAGTTCCTCTGCTCCGGGCGTTACGTCATGCAGCAGGCCTCTCCAGGTAAGTTCTTCAATAAAATCAGCACTCATAGTAAACCAAAAATACTTGTCAATATCACTGCATTAAAGTTACAAATATTCCGCTATATGGGGCTATTTAAATAAGCCAATATCACCACAAAAAACCGTATTTTTGGTTTATGTTTATTTATAACGTAACGGTTAATATCAGCGAAGATGTTCATCAGGAATGGTTAAGGTGGATGCGAGAGCGGCATATTCCGGATGTTATGAAAACGGGTTGTTTTATAGACAGCCAAATGGTGAAAGTTTTGTATACCGAAGAAGAGGGACACACGTATTCTATACAATATAAATTTTTAGAGATGGCTGATATTGAGAGATACCAAAAAGAATTTGCTCCTCGTTTACAGTCGGAACATGCACAGAAATTTAAAGATAAGTACGCGGCGTTTAGAACCTTATTACAGATAATGGATTAATGAAGCATGCGGTTAGAGCCAAAAAAAGCTTAGGGCAACATTTTTTGAACGACGAAAATATTGCGCTTAATATAGTACAAGAATCGCTACGTGTAAGTCAACAAGAGCCTTTGATTGAAATAGGTCCCGGAACGGGAATATTAACGAAACATCTGATAGCAAGACCTGATTTTTTGGCAGTTGATGTGGATAAAGAATCAGTGGCTCATCTGAAAAAAGTTTTCCCGCAATTTTCGGATAAGATATTGGAGGCAGATTTTTTAGAAATAGATTTGCTCGACGTTTTTAAAGAAATGCCGTTACATATCGTTGGGAATTTTCCGTATAACATTTCCAGTCAAATTTTATTTAAGGCGTTAGAAAATCGCAATCGAGTAAGAAGCTTAACGGGAATGTTTCAGAAAGAGGTAGCCGAACGAGTTGCTGAAAAGCCCGGAACAAAAACGTATGGCATACTAAGTGTTTTGCTGCAGGCCTTTTATGATATAAAGTATTTGTTTACGGTAAATGAGCACGTTTTTACACCCCCTCCAAAGGTGAAAAGCGCGGTAATTCAGCTAAAGAGAAATAATGTACAACAGCTTGGAGCAGATGAAAAACTATTTATACAGGTTGTTAAAACCACGTTTAATCAGCGTAGAAAAACCATTCGAAATTCTATAAAGCCGTTGGGGATTAATTTTGCAGGAAAAGAGCATCCTTACTTTGATAAGCGTCCTGAACAACTCGGTGTTTCTCAATTTGTAGAACTAACAAGTTTTTTAGAGGCTTACAAAGACTTGTAAAATCTCTCTAACTTATTGCCCACAGCCAAGAATGATGCGTGGTTTTCAATAAAGGTAACCATCTCTGTTTCGTTAACGACAATTTTTTTGGAAACAAAATTTTCCAATAATGAGGCAATTTCTTCAGGGGTGTTATTGCACAATGCTCCATATTCGGGTTTAATGATATCCGGAAGCGCACCTACTTTTGTGGCAAGTACGGGTAAGCCGCATGCCAATGCCTCCAGAACTACTACCGGCATTCCTTCAAAATGACTGAATAGTAAAAGAGCGTGGCATTTATTCATTAAATGAGCTATTTGGGTGCTGTTTTTTGTTCCTTCAAAAGTAATATTGTTTAATTCATATTTTTTTGAAAGCGTCTGTGCTTTATCAATATTTTCGGTATTTCCGCCTGCTATAATGACATTGAAGGAAATTCCCTTCTTTTTAATTAAGGATAAAGCGGCAAATGTTCCTTCCAGATTTTTCTCCCGTTCTTCCAGTGACGAAACGTGTAAAAAGGTAAGTGTCGGAAATTTATCGGTATCCTGTTTCCTAAAAACGGATATATTAATGGCGTTGTAAATTATTTCGAAATTGCCGGTAAGGCCGTGATTTATCATGGCATTTTTTTGTTTTTCGGACACTACAAATATTTTTTCGGCGTGGGCAACACTTTTTTTGGTAAAATATTTAAGCACAATCCCCTTGTAATTGCCGTCTTCCTTTAAATAACCGCTCCAGTGTTCTACGATAGAATAGGGCACCGGAAACATTTTCTTAAAAACGCTAAGTCCTATACAGGCCGGGAATATTACATTCAGTTGAATGGCAAAAACAGGAATGTTTTTTTTCTTAATATGATTAGCCAGTATGTTACATGCTTTTTTGTAGCGAATAAAGGCAAGCAATTGCTTAATAACCGGCAGGTTTGTTTTAACTTTTGGATAGGCAAGCCTTAACTCTTGTAAATTGTCTTGGATGCTTTCATCAACGAGGTAGTACGTGTTGTTTTCGTTAGTTGCATAAGGATACGCAACTATTACCGGCAATTTTTGTGAAAGCGCTTTTGCATGATTTTGTACAAAAATTCCGTGTACAGGCTTATTTGGGATGGGATACCAGGATGCAAGAAAAAGAACAGAAGGCGCCTGCATTCCGTGAAAAATCTTATTCGATGTTTACGAAAGCTTCGATTTTGAAGAGAGAATTTTGCTCACTTATTTTATCGAAACGGTAGCTCAGCTTGTTCCCACTTTTCATGGCAATGGTAATAAAACCTAAGCCGGCACCGCCTTTTTCGCTGAGTTCATTTTTTTCCAGATGGTTAATATAATAAGCCTTTAGCTCGGCGGGGTCGTTAAAGGAGTTAATGGTGTTGAGGTCGGAATTAACTTTTTCTATAGAGTCGTTGCCAATAAGATTTGCCGTGGCAATAATAATTTGCGCCCCTTTTTTATAAACCAAGAAATAGTTGTGTTGAGATCCGTTACTATCTCTGTGGCCATGAATGAGCATATTTTGCAGAGATTCTACACAGATGAAGAATATTTTTTTGAGAGCGGCCTTCGGAACCCCCAACTCAATAATTTTTTCTTCAATTTCTGTTTCCAGCTTGCTGATGGTTTCAGTATTAAGCACGCCGTCGTAAGCCACAATCAGACTGCCTTCTGCCTTTATAGAATTTATTGATTCCGTAAAATGGAGGTCAAAAAACTCAGCTTCTTTATTTACAATGGCGCTCAACTTATTTGAATAATCCGTTATGTTTACTGTCTATTAGTCGTATTACTTTCCCTAAATCCTCTTTACTTTCGCTAAAGTTAATATCATCCACGTCTACAATTAGCAACTTGCCTCCTTCGTAGGAGCTTGCCCAAGCTTCGTAGCGCTCGTTCAATCGTTTTAAATAATCCAAGCGAATACTATTTTCGTATTCACGCCCCCGTTTTTGTATTTGCTTAACCAGCGTAGGGACAGATGCTCTCAGGTAAATGATAAGGTCTGGAGCTTTTACCAAACCTTCCATGAGTTTAAACAAAGAAAAGTAGTTTTCGTAGTCTCTGGTGGTCATCAGCCCCATGGCATGAAGGTTAGGAGCAAAAATGTAAGCATCTTCGTATATAGTTCTGTCTTGTATAACGGTGTGTTTACCTTTACGAATTTCTAAAATCTGATTAAAGCGCGTGTTTAAAAAGTATACCTGCAAATTAAATGACCAACGCTGCATATCTTCGTAAAAATCATTTAGATAGGGGTTGTCATCAGCATCTTCGTAATGAGCATGCCATTTATAATGTTTAGCCAATAAGGAAGTGAGTGTAGTTTTACCCGATCCAATGTTGCCTGCTACTGCAATATGCATAAGTCACAAAAAATAGAGTAGACCAAGGTATGGATTTAACTTATAAATACAAAGAATTTATTGATAAAATAAAAGGCAAATCTAAAAAATTTAGATTTTTAACATTTTAAAAGGAGTTCTTCTTGTATGTCTTTGAACTTAGATAGAACAGGAGTAAAGGGGTAATGAAGTTCGTTTATTATTTTTTTGTTGCTGTAGTTTTTATCGGAGAGTGCCGAGCGTAAGGAAGCCTTGGTTATTTTTCTTTGTTTTCCGGATAATAAACTCCATAAAGCATCGGCCAGCCTTGCCATTTCAAGCAGCCATTTTCCGGCTCGGAAACGTGGTTTTTTATTACCGAAGGTAAGCTGAAGCTCGGTGAGAATTTCTTCGAAACTGTACATGTTTTCAAACACAAGGTAGCGTTCTCCGAATTTCTTTTTTTCAGTTAGTTTTATCATTATTTCGGCCAGGTCGGAAGCCCAAACGTAAGCAGTTTTTCCGGGAGGATAGAATAAGCCGCCTTTTTTACAATGAGCAATAAGCCGGCCACTGCTTTGGTTTTCAAAACACGGACTCAAAACTACGCCCGGGTTTACAATAACGGCGTTTAAGCCTTCTTCCATTCCCCTCCACACTTCCCGTTCGGCATTATATTTACTGATTGCGTAGGCACTTTCTTTCCCCGAAGTTTTCCAAAAAACACCTTCGTGCAAGGCTCCTGCAAAATCGCTATTATTGATGGCGGCAAGTGAACTTACGTAACAAAATGTGTTTACTTGTTTAAACAAACAGGCGTTTACCAAATTGGCTGTGGCAATTTCGTTATGCTGTTTCAGTTGTTTGTAATGCTTATCATCAAAAGAAACCATTCCGGCGCAATGGTATACAGCACTTACGTTGTTTAAAGCATTTTCAATGGCGGGATAATCGAGTAAGTCAAGCTCTATCCATTTGATACGTTCATATAGTTCCGTGTTTTTTTCGTACCAAAAAAAAAGTCTTTTTACTCCGCTCAAGTTGCTGCTTTTTCTCTTTACGGCAATTACCGGTTTCCCCTGTTTAATCAGTAGGTAAAGCAGGTTGCTTCCCACAATTCCATTAGCTCCTGTTACTAAAATCATTTACCGGGAAAGGATTAAAAAGTCTAACAACAAAAATAATAAGAGTTGGCATGATAAACCCAGTAAAAAACCCGAATAAATTTGTCCCGGATTGTGTTCTTTCAGGTGTATTCTTGCCCATCCGGTAAAGCCGCCAACTATAACGGAGCCAATGATGTAGGGAATAAAATCAAAATGTAAACTTAATGACAGGGCAATGAGCATACCGGTAATACCTCCTATTCCTGTCATGTGTGCACTTATTTTGTATCGAGTATTTATAAGTGCTGCCAATAGAATGGCAATTCCTGCGCACAGTATGAAGTATTTAATGCTTTCCCAAATCCGAAGGTCGTATAATAAATAAAAAAGCCCGAAGTAAAAAATAGCCGTAACCAAGTAAGGGAAACTCCTTTCTGAAGGATTACTGAGGGTTATTCCCTTTATTTTTTTTAGCTTGTACATGATGAGGATGTTTAACACCGGCAGTACAAACGTGAATACGAATACGGTAATGGTTATTTGAACTTTGCCTGCCCAGGGAGTAAGCATTTCAAATAAACTGTTTTTTATTCCGAAAAAAAGTAGCAGGCAGCCGTACGTAGCCATTAGCAAAGGATGAAAAGCAATGGATATGAGAAAAGCAGTAAACCTCATGTGTTTACGATAATTGTTCTGAGAGTTTTTGAATTTCTTGGCGGGGGGGAGCGTTTTCGTACACAATCCGGTAAACGGAATCAGTAATGGGCATTCGTACGTTGTACAGCTTATTTATTTCGTGAATGCATTTAACGGCATAGTACCCCTCGGCAATCATATTCATTTCCAGCTGAGCTTGCTTAACACTATAGCCTTTTCCCAGCATGGTTCCAAACATGCGGTTTCGGCTAAATTGAGAGTAGGCGGTTACTAATAAATCACCCAGGTATGCGGAGGCTTTTATATCTCTGTTTATTGGGTGTACGGCATCTACAAAACGTTGAATTTCCTGGATGGCATTACTTACCAATACCGCTAAAAAATTGTCTCCGTATCCTAGCGCATGACAAATACCTCCGGCTACGGCAATTACGTTTTTTAAAACTGCAGCATACTCGGTACCGTAGATATCATCGCTGCAAGTTGTTTTTAAATAGCGGCAAGAAAGGCTTGCGCTTACTTTCTCGGCAAATTCCTGCGTTTGGCAAGCAATGGTAAGATAGCTGAGTTTTTCCATGGCCACTTCTTCTGCATGGCAGGGCCCGGTAATTACGCCAATATGACTAAACGGAACTTCGTATGCCTTATTTAAAAACTCTCCTACAATCAAATTTTGTTGGGGAACGATTCCCTTAATGGCAGAAAAAATAATTTTTTCTTTCAGCAAATTTTTAGAAAGAGGTTGAATAGAATCGAATAAAAAAGCAGAGGGAATCGCTAATACAATAATACCCGAGTTAGAAACGCACGATGATATATCGGTATAAAAATTGATTTTGTCTATATCAAACTCAACGGAACTCAAGTAGCGAGGGTTGGTGCCATAGTGCTTAAAGTGTTCTACGTCCTCTTCCTTTCTAACAAACCAATTTATTTTATGGTGATTATTAAGCGCCAGCTTTGCCAGTGCGGTTGCCCAACTTCCATTTCCAATTATTGCGATTTGTGAACTCATTAATACCGGCGAAGTTAAGGCTTTTATTCAATTTGTTTTCGAGGAATAATTTGGCAGGTGAATCGACAAATAGAGCATAAGTCACTTTCCTCATCATACATTTTTATTTCCCAAACATGAGTTTTTCCCTTAATGTGTATGGGTTTGCAAATTCCTGTTACGTAACCTTTTTTAACGGCTTTAACGTGGTTGGCATTAATTTCCACACCTACGCCAATGAAATGTTCGGGGTTTACCGTAAGATAGGAGGCCATGCTCCCCAGCTCCTCCCCCATTACCAAATATGTTCCACCGTGGCATATGCCAAAAGGTTGTTTGGTTTTATGATTCACTTCAAAACGAGCACTTATACTATTGGGAGCAATTTCTGTATACTCAATTTCCAGATGTTCAGATATGGTGTTTTTTTGTAAATTTTTTATGAAATCTAAGGAATAATCTTTGTGCCAAATCATATCAGGTAAAAATTATTTGTTCGTCACTAATATCTCCCTTCCCCAAAAAGCGGGCATATACTCTTGCCAGTGTGGCCACATCTTTCATACAGTAGGTATTAATTTTTTGCAAATTATTTTCTTCGTAATACACCTTGCTAACCATGCTTCCGTCCATATCACTTTTTGGAGAGGGGATTCCCATTACGTGTGCCAGTAAATCAAGCGATGTATAGTTTTTTATATCTCCAAACTTCCAAAGTTCCATGGTGTCCAGTAAATGCTTAATTTCCCAAGGTTTTTTCCCTTGAATTTGAAGCAATTTTGGGAGTGGTAGTGTATTAATCAGCATCCGTCGGCATAAAAAGGGGAAATCAAACTCTTTACCGTTGTGTGCGCATAGGCTATGTTTATTTTCATCGAAAAAAAACTTTTTTAATAATTCACAAAAATCCGACAATATTTTTTTCTCATCATGTCCCGAATAACAAGTTACTCTGAATTTGTCTTCATGAAAAAAGCCAAGTCCGATACTTATTACTTTAGCAAACTCGGCATATATTCCGGCTTTTGAATAAGCATCTTCCGGCTTGCCCTCTTTTTGGTTTTTCCATTTCGCATCCCACAATTTCTTATACGTTTCGTCTAAACTTTCGTAACGATAGGTGAGGGGAACGGTTTCAATGTCTAAAAATAAAATATTTTGCATGGCAGCTTGTATGAAACGCTAAGTTATAAAATAATGCAAAGGCCTAAGATGGAATGTAAACATTTATACATTTATCCTCCTTGAAATTAACCGGATACACAGTACCGGAAGCCGTAAAACGATGCTTATTTTAGATTATAAATCACCTACATTTTGCTATTGCTGATTTCTTAGTATCTTTTGCAGAATATACCAAGTACTTTTTAATGAAAACAGGATGAAGCGATTTATTCTAGAACGCGCTGCTGCACTCTCTGTTATTTGGGCATTGCTTATATTTATTTTGTGTGCAACCCCCGGACAGTATATTCCTTCCGTAAACTGGCTGGAGGCCTTGAGTTTTGATAAATGGGTTCACGCGGTTATTTTTTTTATTTTATGCTGTTTTCTTTTCCTTGCGGGCACAAAACATTTTGCCGAAAAGCAAAATATAAAACACCGAACATTCTTTATTTTAGCCATTCTTTACGGATTATTACTTGAAATGATGCAGGCGTTGGTTTTTGCAAATCGTTCCGCCGATTGGCTTGACGTATTAGCTAATACATTTGGGTGTTTGGCAGCATTTGCTTTGCGTAAAAAATTGATTCACTGGATAGCTGAAGCCTAAACAGAGCCTTTGGTAGATTTTCGTACTTTTTTGGTGCTTTTGTATTTTATTATTCCCGGACATCCATCACATTTGTTTTTTTTAAAAGTACCGCATGAGAGCGTTGAAAACAGGACAAACAAAGCCATTATGAAATGGAGGGATATTCGAAAATGCTTCATAACAATGGCTCAAAAATACGTTAATTATTAGTAATTTTAAACTCGTTCAAAATATATCGGCAAAATGAGTTTTTTCTTTCATTTAGGAAGGTATTTTATGTTGATGTTTAGGGTTTTCAGTAAACCTCAGCGAATATCGGTGTATTGGCGTCAAATTGTTTTTGAGATTAATAATGTGGGTATTAGTTCGCTTCCTATCATTGCCATCATTTCGGTGTTTATGGGTGGTATTATAACCATTCAGGCTGCTTTTGGTTTTAGTAGTCCTTGGGTTCCTCTGTATGCGGTTGGCTTTACCACCAGGGAATCTATATTATTGGAATTTAGTCCCACCATTGTAAGTTTAATTTTAGCAGGTAAAGTTGGAAGTAATATTGCTTCTGAAATTGGAGCCATGCGTATTACCGAACAAATAGACGCTTTAGAAATTATGGGAATAAATTCGGCCGGGTATTTAATTTTTCCGAAAATTGCCGCCGCAGTATTTATTTTTCCTTTTTTAATTGCTATTTCCATGTTTTTGGGCCTTTTGGGCGGTTATGTAATGGGAGTTTCTGCCAACGCCTGTACGGCTTATGAATACATTTTTGGAATACAAGCCTTTTTTGAACCCTGGAAACTTTACTACTCCTTTACTAAGGTGGTGGTTTTTGCGTATATCATTACATCTGTTTCTTCTTATTTTGGCTACTATACTACAGGAGGTGCTTTAGAGGTGGGTAAAAGCAGCACAAGGGCGGTGGTTTACAGTAGTATTCTTATTCTTTTTTTCGGCCTTATTCTTACTAATTTATTCCTTAATCGTTGATTGTAGTAAAAAACATAAATAAATCGTTTGGCGACAGGCAGGTTATAAAAGATATCAGTTTTACCTTTTACAAAGGCCAAACCAATATGATAATTGGCGAAAGTGGTTGTGGAAAAACTACACTTTTAAAACTGATGGTTGGTCTCCATCCGGTTGACAGCGGAGAAATTTTGTATAACAACCTTAATTTTCCTACACTGGATGATAAAGGGAAACAGGAAATAAGAACCAAAATAGGGATGTTGTTTCAGGGAGGCGCTTTGTTTGACTCGCTTAATTTGGAAGAAAATGTTCAGTTTCCCTTGGATATGTTTACCAAATTGAGCAAATCGGAAAAGCTTGACAGAGTAAATTATTGCCTGGAAAAAGTTCAGTTGCAAGGAAAAAATAAATTGTATCCTGCCGAACTTAGCGGAGGAATGAAAAAAAGAGCAGCGCTTGCCAGAGCCATTGCCAATAATCCGGACTATCTTTTCTGCGACGAACCAAATTCAGGCCTCGATCCAAAAACCTCCATTATTATCGATAATCTCATCAAAAGTATTACGCAGGAATTTCAGATGACAACCATCATCATTACCCACGATATGAACAGCGTTATGGAGATTGGAGATAATATTATGTTTATACATAAAGGAGAAAATTGGTGGACCGGAGACAAGACCCAAATATTAAATACTAACAATGCCGAGCTGCTTAACTTTGTTTTTGCCAGCGAGTTTATTAAAAACGTTTATAAGAAAAACAATTAAAAGCTGAATATGGTATCGCCCGAAGAAAGGTATGTATTGCCTTTTATAAAGCGAGCCTGTTTTAACCGGTTAGCATGATATTTCTGGCATCGCTCTTCAAATAAGCGGTAGTTGTAGCTGCAAAAACTGCTATCGGTGGTGTAGTAAAAAATTTGCTCGTTTACCTGTAGTTCTTTTATATTTTTAACCGGAATTAGTTTGCTGAAAGTTCCAAATATATCAAAAAGGTATACACCGGTTTCGGGACAATTGAGGTAAACAAAATTGTTGTGTTCCGTTAATGAAACCGGGTTCAGTTCTGTTTGCAGAATTTGTTTTAGGTTTCCGGTTGATGCCACTTTTTTTAAATGTTCGTTGAATCGTAACAATTCATTATTGGCTTTATTAAATAACCAAAAACCGTTGTTTGCCGAAGTACATACCAAATCGGTTTGTTCAAACCCTAATTCTTCGAGTGAAACCGCATTTCGTTTTTGTGTAAGTTGGTTATCCAAAAAAACTAATTGTTGGTAATCTTTATAAAATAACATGATCCGAAGCGGATTAGTGGCATCTGCAAATTGAATTTTACCTAATTGTAAGTTGCTGAAACGATTAAAGTACTTCCCGTTCGGTAAATATTTTACTATTTCGTTATCTTTTATAAGAAAAATATTTCCAAGATTATCGGCTGTAAAATAATCGTGTTTTTCCGTTATAAGCACCGAAGCAGATTTTTGTAGTCTCATACTACTAAAAAACAAGCTTACGATAAGGAATAAGAGATATTTAATTAGTGTTTGCTTCAAGCAGTGAAATTTTTAGTATTTCTTCCAATAGGCTCCTACTGTTGGAAAGCCTCGGAACTTTGTGTTGCCCGCCCAGCTTATTATTTTTTTTTAACCACTTATAAAATGTATTGGCAGGAACTTTCCTTACAATAGGGTTATGTAAAACAAAGTTATTATAGCGCTTGGCTTCATAATCGCTGTTTTGTTTTTTTAACGATTCGTCGAGTACGGAAACAAAAAAGTCAAAATTATTGGGTTCTTTTTCGAACTCAATAAGCCATTCGTGTGCTCCGGCTGATTTTTCCATGAAAACCGGGGCTACCGTATATTCTTTAACCAAGGCGTGTGTTTTATCACAGGCTGTTGTTAGCGCATTTTCAACATTGTGTACCATGAGTTCTTCTCCAAAAACATTGATGTATTGTTTGGTTCGGCCGCTAATGATGAAACGATATGGATTGGTGGAAGTAAACCTTATAACATCTCCTATACGATACCGCCACAATCCTGCATTGGTAGTAATTATCAACTCATAATCAACGCCGGTTTTTACCTCATCCAAACTAATTACCTCTTTCTTGGTGTTTTCGTGTATTTCAATGAATTCATAAAATATCCCGTAATCAAGCATTAAAAGCATTTCGTCTGAATTTTTTTGGTCTTGAATTCCGAAAAAACCCTCTGATGCATTATATAGCTGTACATATGAAATCTTGTCGTTTTTTAGTATTTGCCTGAACTGCTCTTTGTAGGGCAAAAAATTAACTCCCCCGTGAAAATATACTTCCAAATTTGGCCATACTTCTTTTATGGAGGATACTTTTTTCTTTTGAAGAATGCGTTTAAGAAGCACCAGCATCCAGCTTGGAACTCCTGCCAAGCTGGTTACATTTTCATCCATCATGCTTTCGGCAATTTTATCAAGCTTACTTTCCCACTCATCCATTAGCGCTATTGACACATCGGGTGCTCTAAAAAATTCTGCCCACATGGGTAAATTCTGGATAATGATGGCACTTACATCGCCATGGTAAGATTGATGATTTCCAAAAAAATCTTCTTTATAACTCCCTCCCAGAGCTAAATTTTTTCCGGTAAAGAGTTGAGTTTCTTCATTATTCACGCAATACAAGGTTACCATATCTCTCCCTCCTCTATAATGGCAGCCATCTAAATGCTCCATACTTACCGGTAAAAATTTACTTTTATCGGTGGTGCCGCTGCTTTTGGCAAACCATTTTATTTCAGAGTGCCATAGTAGGTTTTGCTCTCCTTTTCGGGTTCTGTCTATATAGGGTTTTAGTGTTTCATAATCATTAAGTGGTACGTGTTTTGTAAAGTCGTTGTAGGTTTTAATGTACTTGAATCCATATTTTTTGCCGTATTCGGTATCTGCCGCATCTCTGACCAGGTTATACATCCATTCTAACTGAACGTCTATGGGGTATTTCATAAACAGTTCAATTTGATGCATACGTTTTTTCATTAACCAACTTGCTATGGAATTTATAATTGGCATTTACTTTTTTGAGAATGAGTTTATTAATTCGGATAGTTCAAGTGCATTAAGACAATTTTCGGCAGATAACAGTCCTTTCCGGGCAGCAAAAACACCGTACTTCATATCGTTTAGCCCTTCTACATGGTGTGCATCCGGGTTAATGGATACTTTTACTCCCTTTTCTACACAATAATAAATCCATCTCCAGTCAATATCGAGTCGGTACGGATGAGCGTTTAATTCTATATGTACTTTATTTGCTGCACAGGCGTCAATAATTTTTTTATGGTTAATAGGGTATCCGGGTCTTGCCAAAAGCAATCTTCCTGTTGGGTGTCCTAAGATATTTGTGTAGGGGTTTTCAATGGCTTTTATGAGTCTTGCATTAGCCTTTTCTTCGTCCATTTTTAAATTGGAGTGGATGGAGGCTACTACAAAATCAAATCCGGATAAAATTTCCTCGGGGTAATCGAGGGAACCATCTGACAAGATATCGCTTTCAATTCCTTTTAATACCCTGAAATTGCTGTATTGTTGGTTAAGTTTATTTATTTCATTCCATTGTTCTTGAACGCGCTCTATGCTTAAACCACCTGCATAAGCTGCCGAACGAGAATGGTCGCATATACCCAAATATTGTAAACCCAATTTTATACATCGATTTGCCATTTCGGATATGGTATTGGCTCCATCGCTATAGGTGGAATGGTTGTGTAATGCGCCTTTTAAATCGGTGTATTTTATGAGTTCAGGTAATTTTCCTTTTCTTGCCAATTCTACCTCAGCAAGTCCTTCGCGTAATTCCGGTTCTATGTATGGTAAATTAAGTTCCCGATAAATTTCATTCTCGTCGGAAAAAATGTTTTTGTTCAGAGAACTGAAATTTATTTTTTCCAGATGTTTGGCCGTTGCTGTTTTTTTGAACCATTCAAAAACAAAGGTCTCTTTATGGCATACATGTACTTCTACGGGAAAAGATATGTGATGCGTATATTTTTTTGTGTCTACGTCGGTATCACTTATTATTTCCAATTTATCTAACACCTCGCATTTCCTTCGGTAATCGCCGCAGAATTCTATCCGTGCCTCCGGAAATTGATTTTGAAGGGTTTGTAAAAGTTCTTCTGCAAAAACTTCTACCATTGCAAAATGTTTGCCGGAGGCATTGGCCTGCATAAAACGAATATTTTCTATGATAGCTTGTTGTGTTTTTAGCCCGAATCCTTTTAGGGAAACTAATCTGTTTTCGTTGCAGGCATAAAGTAGTTCAGACGGAGACTCTACGTGCAATTCTTTCCATATGGAGGCTACTTTTTTTGGACCAAGCCCTTTTATATGCAACATGGCCACAACACCCTCGGGTGTTTTGGAGAGCAGTTCGTTCAACTCTGTAGAGCTGCCTTTTTGCAACAATTCCATAATAAATCCAGTAATACCTTTTCCTATACCTTCTATATTATTCAGCTCTTCGATGGTTTTTCCGCTAAAATCAAACCTGCTTTTATCGAGTTTGTAGGCGGCATTTTGAAAGGCTTTTACTTTAAAGGCATTTCCTCCATGCAATTCCATGAGCTTGGCATATAGCTCCAACAAATTAATTATTTGTTCACTGGTCAATCCTGCAATAGTGTTTTGACAATTTTTAGATCAGCCGGGTACGTAATTTTAATGTTTTCCCTATTGCCTTCTACCAAATAAATTTTTTCCCCCATTTCTTCCAGCACGGTTGCATCGTCGGTAAATTTTTTCCTGAAGCGATTGGTATACGCTTTCTTAATGTCGGCCAATCGAAAACACTGAGGAGTTTGAACAATAGCAAGCTCAGTTCTATCAACCGGGTTGCTTAAACCGTTTCTTACCTTTCGAATGCTTTCCGACACAGGGTATACGGGAATAGCATTTCCTTTTTTTTGGGCCATCGTAAAACATTTCTTAATGGTATCTTTTGAAACCAGGGGTCTTGCCGCATCATGAATGGCAACTATGTTGTTATTATCGGGTAATACTTGTAGGGCATTTTTTACGGAATGAAAACGAGTTTTGCCTCCATGAACGATTTGAGGAGTAATATAGGGCAAGTATTTTGCCAAATTTTTTCTAAGTAATTTTTCCATTTCTGGATGAATGGCAATTACTATACGGATATTTTTATCGAAGCTTAAAAATGCATCTATTGCATGAACGAAGACGGGCTTCCCCTTAATGGACGCAAACTGTTTAGGTAGATTTGAACCCATTCTCGCTCCCACGCCTCCTGCAACCAAAATAAGATATTTTCCTGAAGATGGATTCATAAGATAAAGCAGAATAGTTTTAAAAATATTTTCCTCTAAATATACGGTTTATAAGGCATTTTTTGTAGCGTATATGTATCTGTTATGAAAAACAAAAATCCCGGATTTTCCGGGATTTTTTACAAGGACAAGTTAAATTTGGTTTTATTTCAATTTATCTTTTGGAATAATGTACGCTTTGGTGAGTAAGATATAGTTAATTGCATTAGCCGGAAGGTTTCTTACCCCTTTTTGTACCAGCATAAAATTCTCATCATAAAAAATAGGCATGAAAGGAGCGTCGTCAACTACAATGGCTTCTGCCCTACTTAATAATTCCATTCTTTTTACCTTATCGGCTTCTTGCATACTCGCCGCAAATAAGGAGTCGAAGCGGCTATTTTTATAACGGAATAAGTTAATGTACGACTTATCTGACGGGTTGGCCGGTAGATGTTTTCCGTAAAAAAGCGTTAAGAAAGTTTCCGGATCCGGATAATCAGCTATCCAGCCGTAACGGAAAAAGTCGGTTTTACCGGATTGGGCGTTTTCAATATGTTCTGCCAAGGGAACGGTGTTGATATTAATTTTTACGCCCAAATTTTCTTTTAACATGCTTTGAATAACCTCAGCCACCAATATATTTCTATCGCCTCCTCCGCTATTAATTTCCAATGTAAGTTCGGGGAAACCTTTGCCTCCGGGGTAACCGGCGGTTTTCATTAATTCTTTTGCTTTGTCGGGGTCGTAGGTATATCCTTTTATGCCTTTGTAGTTGTAACCTTCTTTTTCAAAGGCCTCTGTATAGGGAACCATACCATATTCTGCCGGTGAGCCTTCTCCCTGAATAGTGAATACCGCTATTTTATTTCTGTCGATAGCGTAGTTAAATGCTTGACGAACTTCTTTTTTAGCCCACGCAGGGTTAGCTTGCAGATTAAATCCGTAAAAATTGGTGTTTAAAGCGGGAGAGTTGATAACCTCAAATTGATTCTTTTTATTTTTTGCTTCCTGCAAGTCACCCATAATTTCGGAGAACATTTCTACCGGAATACGATAAATCATATCCAAATCTCCGGACTTAAATTTGAGGATTTCGGATTTCTTTTCGCGGATAAAGTTCCATTTTACACCATCCAGATAAGGCAAACGGTTTCCGTGTTCATCTACCCCCCAATAGTTAGGATTCTTTTTCATGATGATAACTTCTCCTTCCTTTAGTGTTTCAATAAAGAAAGGTCCGGTACCTACAGCCTTTACGCGCATATCATTCCCGTATTTCTCAACTGCCTCTTTCGGATATATAAAGCATCCCGGCATGGCCAAAATGTTCAAAAAGCCGGAGCTTGGGGCCACCATTTTAAGAACAATGGTGCTGTCATTTACTACTACTACGCCACTCACGCTCTTAACACTTCCTCCCTTAGAGCCGTCAAAGGCTTCGTTTGCACCCATAACGCGATCTTTGAACGTAACATCAAATTGGTTGTTATTGGGGTCTTGCGAGCACAATTTATCAAAACTGTATTTTACATCGGCAGCAGTTACCTGACGACCTTTGCCCTCGGGGAAACAAGGATCATCGTGGAAAACGGCATTTGAACGAAGGTGGAAAGTGATTTCACGAAGGTCCTCACTAAATTCCCAACGGTAGGCAAGTCCGGGAATTATGGTTAAGTCATTAGGATCATATTTTACCAACCCTTCGTATACCTGATAAGCAATATGATAACTACCAATATCGTTAATAGAGATGGGAACCAAGCTTTTAAGGTTTTCCACTTCGTTTAAGCGCATCATGCCGCCAAGGAATATGCCCCCTTCACCTTCTGTTTTCCCGGATTTATCTTTTTTGTCATCACCACCACATGAAACAAAAAAGAGGGAAACTGCTAAAACAGGGATCAAAAATCTCTTCATATCAATAGTATATGGCTTAATTATTTAACCTAAAAATAACGCAACAAAGTTATATTTTTAGGTCAACATTCCTAACATTTTGGTAAAAAAAACACCGGTCGGGTAAAACTTAACATTTATAGCAAAAAAACCCTTTTTTATGCTAATTCTACAAGAACAGGACAATGGTCGCTATGATACGCTTCGGGCAAAATGGCGGCTCTTTTAAGTGAATTTTCCAGGTTTTGAGCAACCAGGTTGTAATCAATTCTCCAGCCGAGGTTTTTTCCTCGAGCTCCGGCTCGGTAGCTCCACCAGCTGTATTGATGAGGTTCTTGATTAAAATACCGAAAACTGTCAATAAAACCTGAGTTAATAAACTCTTCCATCCAGGCCCTTTCTTCGGGCAGAAACCCACTGGTTTTAGCATTGGCAACCGGATTGTGTATATCAATGGCACGGTGGCAAATATTAAAATCTCCGCTTAGTATTAAATTAGGATTATTTTCTCTCAGCTTGCGGGCGTAGTCATAAAAAAACTCAAGCCATTTCATTTTAAAAGCCTGCCTCTCATCACCGCTGCTTCCACTGGGGTGGTACACGCTCATTACGGAGTACTTGCTGAAGTCGGCTCGCAGTACTCGGCCTTCATCATCATACAATTTGTTTCCACAACCATAGGCTACGTGGAGGGGCTTTTCTTTACAAAAAATAGCTACTCCGCTATATCCTTTTTTTTGAGCTGGAAACCAATAGTGGTAATAGCCCATTTCTTCCAGTTCCATGAGTCCGACTTGGTCAGGACTGGCCTTAATTTCCTGCAAGCATAAAACATCGGGTTTTGCGGCCTGCATCCAATTCCAAAAGCCTTTTCCTATGGCAGCCCTTATTCCGTTTACATTGTATGAAATAATGCGCATAACAGGGGCCTAATTTAGTCCAAACAATGACGACGGTATCTGTAAAACTTACACAATTTACTAACTTTAGGAACGTTTACGTATGATGCTTGGCCGCCGCGGATTTACTACTTTACTTTTTTTTATTGCCGCTTGGCATGCATCTTTTTCTCAGGTTTCGGAAATTTTACGACAACGCATTGTTAGACCAACAAAGGATACTGTTTATTTAGACAGTTTGTTGCCCGTAAAGGGCAGCGTTTTATTTTCGGTATTTAAAAATTCGGATTCTGCCTTGCTTCCAAAGGTTGATTATTCTAAAAAACTTTTAATTTTTGGTAATAGCAGGCCCGACAGTATAAGAGTAAGCTACAGGGCGTATCCGTACCAGCTAGATAAAAAGTATTTTCATAAGGATATCAGCGAATTGCGCAGCGATTTTTCAAATCCCGAGAAACCATTTTCTATTAGCTATCAACAGAATAAAAATAATTCTTCAGGCTTGCTTGCTAACGACGGGTTAAACAAAAACGGAAACATAACCCGTGGAATTACCTTTGGCAACACGCAGGGAGCCGTTTTAAATTCCAATCTTAATTTGCAGGTTTCGGGTAAATTAACTCCTGAAATAGATTTGCTAATGGCTGCTACAGATAACAACATCCCTTTTCAGCCCGATGGAACAACGGCCCAACTACAAGAGTTTGATAAAGTGTTTATTCAGTTGAGCAACGACAACAGCAAAATGATTGTGGGGGATTATCAGCTAGCCAAACCCCAAACCTCTTACTTTATGAACTTTTACAAGAGGGCGCAAGGACTTTACCTGGAAAATAAATTTACAGACAGTAGTTTGAAAAATCCCTTGCGATTTCAAACACGGGTAGCCGGTGCGGTATCCAGAGGAAAATTTTCAAGACAAGTGTTTTTTGGAATGGAAAATAATCAGGGGCCTTACCGGCTTCGAGGAGCCGATAACGAGCCGTTTATTATTGTACTTAGCGGAACAGAAAAAATTTATATCGACGGCAAGTTGCTGCAACGAGGCCAGGAGAATGATTATATTATTGATTACAATACCGGCGAATTAACTTTTACCGCCAAGCAAATTATTACTAAAGACAAACGAATTGTAGCTGAGTTTCAGTACGCCGAAAGAAATTATGCCCGTTCTCTCTTTATGTTTTCTGAAGAAATAACCGGAAAAAAAGCAAAAGGATTTTTAAATTTCTTTAATGAACAGGATAATAAAAACCGTCCTCTTCAACAAACGTTAAGCACCGAGCAAATAAATGTTTTAAGGGAAATAGGCGACTCGTTACAGCAAGCTTTTTTCAGCGGAGCAGAAGAGGCTACCTTTAATACCTCAGAAGTTTTTTACCGCCGAACAGATACTACGGTAAATGCGATAACATATACAAACGTGTATGTATACAGCACAAACCCTGACAGTGCAAAATACCGGGTAAGGTTTAGTAATGTGGGTGCCGGAAATGGCAATTATGTGCAAATAAATTCTGCCGCTAATGGTAAAGTGTATGAGTGGAGAGAACCGGTTGGCGGAATTCCTCAGGGAAATTATGAGCCTGTTGTTTTATTGGTGAGTCCTAAAAGAAATCAAATGCTCACTTCAGGAATGGAGTATTCCATA
The DNA here is from genome assembly GCA_964585565.1 of uncultured Akkermansia sp. Lineage (GTDB taxonomy): Bacteria > Bacteroidota > Bacteroidia > B-17B0 > Aurantibacillaceae > Aurantibacillus. The sequence continues at coordinate 198,473 of CAZPEC010000002.1, forward strand.
ACACCAACAAACAAGTTTTTTTTGGAGGGAGTATACACGAAAAATGATATTAACACCATGAGTAGCGCCGGAAAAGGTAACGATGAGGGCTACGGCTTTAAGGGCGGAAGTTTGAATGAACGAATTTTAAGAAAAGACAGTATGGGAAGAGTAACCAAACTTTTTTGTAATCTGCAGTATGAATTTGTTGATAAGCAATTCCGCCAAATTGAACGTTTTCGAAGCACTGAATTTGAAAGAGATTGGAACAGGCCTCTCCAAATTTTCAGTAAAAACAACCAGCATATTGCCGGGGCCGAATTGGGATTTGAGAAAACAAATGCCATAAAAACTATTTACATGCTTAATCTTTTTGAAGAAGAAAAAACGTACCGAGGAATAAAACATAATTTGTTTCAGCAGATAAATAATAAGGGATTTTCGGCAAACTATAACGGTTCATTTCTTAATGCTAACGAAAGCGGGCTAAGCAGTATTTTTTACCGGCATAAATCGTTGGTAAGCCAAAAACTAGGACGACTTAAGCTTGCTTATGCTGATGATTTTGAGGATAACAAGTTTATTTTAGACAGCAGTAAAATATATACCTCCAGAACCTATCAGTTTTGGGAATGGGAGGGAAGTATAAGTAATGCCGACACCAGCCGCAATTTCTTTAAACTGTTTTATAGAGAAAGACGTGATAAGCAAGCTTACAGTAACGAAATAAAAGACAGTACCTTTGCCACCAGTGTTGGTTTACAAGCTACGCTGAACGGATTTAAAAATAATCCGATAAATGTTTTTATAACTTATCGCGAATTAAAATTAATTAATGCCACCAATAGCTTTTTAAAACCCGATAATACCTTTTTAAACAGGGTAGAATATAATCCCCGCTTTTTTAAGGGGTTTATCAGTATGGGTTTATTTTACGAAACCGGTTACGGGTTAGAAAACCGACGGGAATTTTATTATCTGGAAGTAGCACCCGGCCAGGGGCAGTATGCCTGGATAGATTATAACGGAGATAATATTAAGCAGCTAAATGAATTTGAGATTGCTCAGTTTCCGGACCAAGCCAGGTATATACGTATATTCACTCCCACCAATCAGTACGTAAAGGTATTGCAAAATCAGCTAAGCGGAAATGTATACATAAAGCCGTCTAATCTTATTAAAAAACCTGATAATGCCATTAAAAAAATTGCCCGCAAATGGGCAAGCCAAACAGCTTTTCGTTTAGATAACAAAACAGGAAATAACGATGAGGGGCTTTACATAAACCCGCTTATACAAATTAATGATACGCTGCTTATTGCCGCCACCAGAAATTTAAGGCAAAGTATTTTCTTTAATCAGGCTTCGGCCGATTACGGCGGAGATTATACGTACACCAACAATGGAAGTAAACAGCTGGTAAATGGGGGTATAGAAAGCCGTTTGTTAGAAAGCCATGAAGTAAAAATGCGGGTTAATTTTTTAAAGTGGTTTACCTTAAACGTGTCCGGAATGGAAGGTGAAAAATCCAATTTCTCATTATTGTTTGCAAATCGTAATTATCGGCTATTCATGCGTGAGGCAGAAAGCAGGCTTAGCTATCAACCGGGAACTATTTTTAGAATAAGTTTATTTCATAAGTATTCAGAAAAAACTAATAAGCTTGAAAACTCCGGGGAGAGAGCCTATATACAAAATGCCGGAACAGAAATAAAATATAACCAAACCGAAAAAGGAAGCTTGCTTGGGCGCTTTGAAACCCACGTAATAAATTTTAAAGGCAATGCCAACAGTGCGGTGGCCTATGAGATGTTAAGCGGATTGAGTCCTGGTACCAACTTTACCTGGGAGATTAGCTACCAGCGTAATATTAATTCAAATGTGCAAATAAGTATACAATATAACGGAAGAAAAACCGGAAATAATCCAATCCCGGTTCATATAGGCGGAGGTTCGGTAAGGGCGTATTTTTAAGTATTGGAATAGCATGAATTTAAAGCACGTTTAAAAATTTACGTTCAACTTCCTCCATTTGCCGGTTTTGAGATCGTATTCAATGGGGTCTATTTTTCGGTATAATTTCCAGGGAGAGCCAATTTGTTTCAACTGATAATACCCCATTGTTAACTTATTAGATCCAGGAGATATATTAAGCCCTGCAACGCTATAATTTTCACAAAATTTAAGAAGAGTATCTATTTTTTTGCTTGTAACATTACATCTCATCAATCCTTTTTGGTTCCACCAAAATAAATTTTGATCGTTTTTATCAAAACACAAATGGTGATGACTGGAAGGATTAGTGGTTAAATAAATTTCATGGAGTGTTGAGGTATTTACAAGCTTTAAATTATTATTCGTCAAGTCAATATGGCTGTTTGAATTGTTTGCGAATGCAGCTCCGGTAGAATTAAAATTAAGACTATCTACCTTGTTGCCCTGCATGTCTACCTTCATACAAAGGTTATCTTGAAGATAGAAAATATAATTGCCTGTAAAATCCCAATTTGGATTTTGTCCTGACATTGATTTGTTTAATTGAGTTAAGCTATCCCCATTAGTTTTGATAATATATATGCAAAAATTAAGCTTTCCATAAGCCACCCATCCCTTTTTGCTTATTTTTGGGATACCCATTATTTGCTTATCCAGAAAAACTTTATTTTTTGAATATAAATCATATGAAAATAAGTTGCCGGAATAATCTACATAAATAATTTCAGAATTGTTTGTCGGATTGTAAGCCCAATAAATTATATTTTTGGAATTGTTAGTGGTTGTATCCATCCACCCAAAGGCCGGTTCGGGGGGTAGAGTATCACATATAAATGCTACCGGAGAAAAGTTATTTACGGACATTCCACCAAAGGAAACAGCTTCTTTTTTGCAGGAAAAAAATAATCGACAAACATAATATTTTATATAAAGACAATTTGTTCATTAGTTCTTTATCAGTTTCTTGCTGCACACCAGCTTTTTGTCTTCAAATATACTTAATATATAAAGTCCGTTTGACTTTTCTTGCATATCTATACTAAAACTATTTATCCCGTTATGAGAAGAATAATAGCCTGTTAGCACTTCTCTTCCTGTTAAGTCAAACACTTTGTATTCTATCTTAGCAGAATAATCAAAACTAAATGTGACATTAAAAATATCATTACTTGGGTTAGGAAAAGCTACGAAACGGGATTGATTTATCGAATTTTCATTAGCATTGATGGTTGCGCCAGGTTCATAAATCAGTAAAGAAATTGCGCTCCTGTGACTACTTGCATTGGGTTCAGGGAAGGTGGCGCCAGTATTTGTGTTAACGAAATAATATGTTTTAAGAATAGCCTGTGTTGATGATACGCTAGCTATTTTAGTAAAAAAGGGTCTGTTTGGTTTTATATACAGCGTATCTTGCCAACCTCTACATTCTTTGTATAATGGCCAAATGTAAATAGTCAGCATAAAGTTTACCAATCATAGATTAAATATAAGCTAGTGTTTTAAGAAAAACAAATGTTTAACTTTAAAACACAGTCTATGGAAAACAAAAGAAAACAAAGCGCTACTGAACTAATAAAGGAAGTAAAGCGCAGAACTAGAGGAACCTTTTCGTCAGAAGAAAAAATCAAAATTGTACTTGAAGGATTAAGAGGTGAAGACAGTATTGCCGCTATTTGCAGAAAATACAGTATTTACGAAGCCACGTATTTTAAGTGGAGTAAAGATTTTATGGAAGCAGGGAAGAAAAGATTAAGCGGAGATACGGTTCGGGAAGCCAATAGCACAGAAGTTCAGGATTTGAAAACAGAGAACGACTCCTTGAAAAAGGAACTGGCTGAATTGTATTTAGCAAACAAGGTGCTTAAAAAAAGTCTGAATGGTTACGAATAGAATTTAAGAAGTATATGAGATTTACCCAGTCAGAAAAATATGAGATCATCCAATTAGTGGAAGGCTCAGGTATTGGAGTGAACAAGACTTTGAAAGAACTTAAGATCCATAAACGCACGTTTTACAACTGGTATGCTCTTTATCGTGAGGGAGGCTTTGACGCTCCTGGCCCTAAAAGCCAAAAGAGCGTCAGGAGGGTTTGGAATAAGATACCGGAACAGGAAAAAAATCATGTGGTTGAAATGGCTCTTGAAAAACCGCAGATATCATCGCGTGAAATAGCTTGCTACATTACCGATAACAACAAACGGTTTATCTCTGAAAGCAGCGTTTTCGGATGGGGCTGGTATTATCTTTCAACTGTCCTTGACGATCACTCTCGTTTTATTGTGGCTTGGGATCTTTGTGAATCGATGAGTGCACCGGATGTGAAACAAACAGTAAGTAAAGCTATGGCAGTAGCAGGATTAAGCAAAAAGAACGCTCCCAGGCTACTTTCCGACAACGGCTCCTGTTATATCTCCTCAGAGCTCAAATCCTTTCTTAAAACCAAAGGGATTGATCCTATTCACGGAAGACCTTGCCATCCGCAAACTCAGGGAAAAATTGAACATTATCATCGCACTATGAAAAATGTTGTGAAACTTGATAATTATTACAGTCCGGAAGAACTGATCAGAGCTCTTGAAAAATTTGTTTACTACTACAATTATGAACGTTATCACGAATCAATCAACAATTTAAGACCATGTGATGTTTATTTTGGACAGGCTGAAAAAATCTTGAAACAACGAGAAAAAACAAAAACTGAAACGATCAAATTAAGACGACAAAATTATTTAAAAGAAAAATTAACTACCTTTGAATTACACTAGTTTAAAAAATCAAACTTTGGTGAACATTGACCTGACTACATACAGACCGTATAATTGCTTTAAGAAAATCTAAAAATATCAGTCAAGAAAAACTTGCTGTGGAGAGTGAAGTAGCAAGATCGTTAATGAGAGGCTATGAACGAAAAGAAAGAAATATATCTTTCGCAAACCTTACAAGAATTATAAAATTCGGACTTGGTATGACGATAGAAGAATTTTTTTCGGATGGCTTTGATAAATCCACATCGTCTCCAAAAACAAAACCACAACATAAAAAACCCTAATAAAAACCCTTTACTTCTTCAGCAAATATCCCTTTTCTAAAACCTGAGTGGTTTTATCACTTTTGGGGAGCATAAACTCTTCAGTAATTTCTTTATATCCCTTTTTACTCACTTTTATTTTATAGTTAACACCACCGGGGAGCGTTAAAAAATATTCACCGTTTTCATTGGTTACCGTTGAGGCAACTTCCTTGCCTTCTGCGTTGCTGATTATAATATCAGTTTCTTTTAAGCCAAACCCTTCAAAGCCCTCACGTATGGTTCCCTTTAATATACTTAAGCCGTCGCTTTTTACTGCCTTATTTCCGCTTTCCAAGATGGCGTAATTTTTTAAATCAACTACATATATATCACTTTCGCCAATGCCTCCTGTACGTTCGCTGGAGAAGTAGGCAATTTTTCCGTTGGCGCTGATGGTTAGCTGCCCTTCTTTAGCAGAAGAGTTTATGGGATATCCCAAATTAACCGGCTCGCTCCATTTGCCGTTTTCGTATACCGTTTTAAAAATATCGTAGCTTCCCATGCTTTTTGGTCCGTTAGAACAAAAGAAAAGTGTTTTTCCATCCGGAGCCAAAAACATACCACCCTCATCGTAGGGGCTATTAACAGGGGCACCTATATTTACAGGAACGCCCCATTCTTTTTTATTTATTTTTTCTACCATCCAAATATCGCTTCCTCCCAAACCGCCTTTACGTTCGCTGGTAAAGAATAGTCGCTTACCGTCGGGTGAGATACAGGCACCCCCTTCCCAATAGCTGGAGGCAACAGGCTTACCAAAAGGCTCCGGGGTACGCCATTTACCGTTATTTACTTTACTGATAAACACGTCTCCGCCTCGGGAGTTTTTGTCTTTCATATCATTTTTATATAAAAATATTTGTTTGCCATCGGGAGATATGCTGGTAACGGCATCATGCGCCTTGGTATTAACAGAGCCTGGAACAGGTTTGGCTTGCGTAAAAGTGCCGGCAGAACTATCGAAATAAGCAATGTAAACATCTTCGAAATATTTGCCATCGCCCTCAGCGTCTACAGGAGCATTGGTATTCTCAGGCCGGCGCGAGGTAAAAACAAGCATAGACCCATCGGCCGTAATGCAGGGGTTTTTATCGTCGTAGGCGCTATTGATGCCTTCTCCCAGGTTTTTGATGCTTACATCAACCGGCGAAGCCTTTAGGCTTTTTGCTATCTGGCATTGGCTAACATATACCGATGCATCCTGGTTATCTTCGTCGTCTTTTTTTGTATTTGCCATGCACAGGTTAAATTCATTAATGGCATCGTCGTAATTTTCGTCACGTTGATGTATTCTTCCCAGTAGGAAGTGTGAGGCGCCCTTTGCGGGATTAATTTCTACTGATTTTTTTAAGTTTTCGGCAGCTCTTTCATATTGTCCCAGCATAAAATAGCAGTTGCCCAAGTAATAATACACATTAGCATCGTTTGGAGAAGTTTTAAGAATATCCTGAAAGGAGTTTGTAGCCGCCAGATATTGACCGGCATACATTTTTTGTTTGGCAAGCTCTATTTTAGCCTTATCGGTTGTATTAGTAAACACATTCTTTTTTTGTGAATAGGAGAAAAATGCAAGAAACAACGCTGTAATAAAGAGGTAGTTTTTCATAGAATGAAATATCAATGCTGTACCAAAGTACAAAAAAAAACAATACAGCGCTTTGGCTTAGGAATTCAGAATTTCTTTAAAAGAAGAGAAGTCGTTGAAAAAAGTGAACCCGGCAGGGATGGATTCAGGGGAAGCGGTTTCTTTTTCAAAGAACACCCTGCCGCTGATTAAAAACTTCACCTGAGGCATTTCTTTATGTAAAAGTGTAAGATACGAAGCAACATCCATTCCTTTGAGTTGGCCTGTGAAAATGGTAACCATATAATCAGGCCTAACAGAATTGTATATGTTTACCAAGTCTTCAAAAGGAACTGATTGGCCCAAGTAGCAAGATTTGTATCCTGATTTTTTGGTGAGGTAATAACAGTAGAGCAGGCCAATTTCATGTAGCTCATCGTTGGGGAGAAAGAACAGAAAATTTTTTTCCGTTTTAGAAGGGATTAGAGGGAGGCGGTCTATAGCCGATATGATTTTTTGGCGGATAAGATTGGATATGAAATGCTCTTGTGCGGGAGTTATCATACCTACCTGCCACATATTACCGAGTTGTTTTAAGAAAGGGAAAATTATTTTTTCAAAGGTATTTTCGGTACCAAAATGTTTCACGGAGAGATTCATAGCTTCTTCAAAGCGTAAATCATCTAACTCAATAACCGCCAGCTTGAGGTTTTCCATTTGGTCGGTTTCGCTTTGGTAGTTGGCCAGTATTTTTTGGCTTTCGGCCAGTATTTCCTCGTCGGTTAACCCGGCTATTTTAGAAATTTTATAGCCGTTTCTGTTGAGCAGGGATATATTGAGGATTTTCTTAACGTCGGCGTCGTTATAAAAGCGAATATTGGTATCGGTTCTTTCTGGCCTCAGGATATGATAACGCTGCTCCCATATCCTGAGTGTATGGGCTTTAATTCCTGTAAGTCGTTCCAAATCTTTTATGCTATATCGGGCAAGCATGGCGCATTTAATAGCATAGTAACAAAGGTTTTTTGTTTTTGTTTAAAAAAATCCCGGAACGGGTTCCGGGACAGTTTCCTATTATTTTCCGCCCTTGTTGGGAGCAGGGGGTTTTTGGGTTCCGCCTCCGGGGTTTTTTGGAGGGGGATTTCCTCCTCCGTTAGCCCCCGGGATGTTGGCCAAGGGCATGCCATCGAGTTTCTTTTTTACGGCCATTAGTATGTCGTCTGATGGTTCGGAGTAAAGAACGTTACCCATACTGGTATCTAAAACGTACTTGTATCCTCCTTCTTTAGCCACCATTTCAATGCCTTTTTTTGCTTTATCTAAAATGGGCTGGGTTAGTTCATTGTATTTGCGCTGGTAATCTTGCTGAGCTTGCATTCTAAAGTCTTCTATACGACGCTGCATTTGCGTAAGCTCTTCTTCTTTGGTTCTGCGGAGAAGTTCGCTCATGTTATCTGCCGCTGTCATGTAATCGGTATATTTTTTTTGAAACTCATCGCTCATTTTGGTTACCTCACTTTCCAGTGTTTTTAAATAATTCTGAGCTACATCTTTGGCAGTTTTGGTTTCGGGCATTAGGCTCACCAACGAATCAAGGCTGATATGTGCAATTTTTTGAGCCATCAGGGTTCCCACACTTGCCATTAAAATAAGGGTAGCGGTTACAATTGTTTTTCTTTTCATGATTAAACTAGTCTATGTGATTATTTGATTTTACTTATTTGTTATATCCGAGCAGCGAGAGCACATCATCGCTAATATCGTACTTAGAGTTGGCGTAAAGTATGGATACCTGGCCGGATTTATCTAGCACAAAGCCCAAACCTTTTTTCTCTGCAGTAGTTTTTATGGCATTATATACTTTATCTTGAATGGGTTTAACCAGTTCTATACGTTTTTTAAAGAGTTCTCCATCCACACCGAAGCGCTGTTTTTGCAGGTCTTTTGCTTCTTTTTCTTTATTTACTATTTCGTTCTCTCTTTTTTTCTTCATATCGTCGGTAAGTAACACGGCATCGGCCTGATAAGCTTTGTAGAGTTTATCTATTTCTACGTATTTTGCCTCTATTTCTTTTTGCCACTGCACGCTTAATTTATCTAATTCGCTTTGCGCGGCCTTGTATTCGGGAATTTTGCTGAGGATATAATCCGTATCGGCATAACCGAATTTTGCAGCAGTTTGTGCTTGTACCGAGGTAAAAAACAAAACCGATATTGCTAAAAAAAATACCTTTTTCATCTGTAAATGAATTTACTTCTAAAAACGTGCCAATTTACGCAATTATTTGAAATTAACGTTTTTTAGAGTTCACCCAGCATGCCGCCGATAGTAAAATGGAATTGTCCTTTACCATTTCCTGCTCCTCGTTGGCCAATGTCATCAAAGCCCCAGCCATAATCAAGACCAAGCAAACCGAACATGGGTAAAAATATACGCAAACCTACTCCTGCACTTCGTTTAACCTGAAATGGATTAAAGCTGTTAAAATTTTTATAGGAATTTCCGGCTTCGGCAAAGCCCAGTACAAAAATAGTTGCTTGAGGATTGAGTGTGATGGGATAGCGCAGTTCAACGGTATATCTGGACACAATAGGGTCTCCGGTTATATCGGATAGGGAGTTATCGGGATATCCTCTTAATGCTATAATTTCCCTTGCTACGAAGTTTTGAAAACCGCTTAAACCACTGCCACCAACGTAAAAGCGTTCAAACGGAGAGAAGCCTACTTTTTTATTGTAGTAAGCCAAAAAGCCGTATCCTATTTTTGTTCGTAACACCAAGTTTCGGGCTTCTTTTCCTTCGGCGGCTTTTTGATGGGTTAGTTGAGTAAACCACTCGGCTGTGATTTTGTATTTTTGATATTCGATAAACTTAAATTTTTCGGAAAGCGTTAAATCTGTATAATCTTTGTTATTAAAGAGGGAGTAGGGAGGGGTGAATTGTCCGAAAAAAGTAAAGGTGGAGCCATTTTTAGGATAAATGGGCTGGTCAACCGAGTTGCGTTGAAAGGTGAGGTTGGTATTAATATCGTGCGCAAAACCGTTTCGGAAAATAAAAGCGTTGTAATTTATTAATTCGTAGTAATTATAATTCAGTGAGTTAAACATGCTGAAGTAGTTATCGGGCCATTTAAGGCGTCGGCCAAAATTGATAGAGGCACCGTAAATATTCATGCTAGCATGGTTAGGATTGGGTGCTTTGAGTTTTTTGTTTACGTATTTACTTTCTCCGTTTGCAAATACGGTATTAAAAGTAGTGAGTGTGAGGGAGTTTGGCTTTTTGCCTCCAAGCCAGGGTTCGGTAAAGGAGAAATTAAAGGAACGGTAAAATTTTCCGTTGGTTTGCCCGCGTATGGAGAGTCTTTGTCCATCGCCGCTGGGGAGGGGTCTCCAGGAAGATTTTTTGAAAAAGTTTTGGATGGAGAAATTGTTGAAGGTTACTCCCAGTGTTCCGATAACACCCACTCCGCCTACACCCGGCATCATGGGGCCTCCCATAAAGTTGTTTCTTCTTCCGCCGTATCCGCCGCTTAATTCAATTTGGTCGCTGGGTTTTTCTTCAACGGTGTATTCTATATCTACGGTTCCATCGGCAGGGTTGGGCGTTGGAACAACATTCATTTTTTCGGGATTAAAGAAGGTTAACTGAGCTAACTCGCGCTGGGTGCGGATGATGTCGGAACGACGAAACATTTGTCCGGGACGGGTTCTGATTTCTCTGAAAATTACATGGTCGTTTGTTTTGTCATTTCCTTTAACGGTAACCTTGTCAATGGTGGCTTGCTTTCCTTCGTATATGAGGATATCAAAATCAATAGTGTCATTATGCACACGACTTTCCTGGGGGTTTAAATTAAAAAACAGGTAGCCATCATCCATGTACAGCGATGAAATATCGAACCCGCTGGGGTTCATGTACAGTTTTTGTTCCAGTTTGGATTGGTTGAACACTTCTCCGGGTTTGATGTTGAGAATGGTATCGAGTTGACCGCTTCGATATTTCGTATTTCCATACCAGTTAAATTTACCGAAGTAGTATTGCCGTCCTTCGTCAACCGTAATGTTGATATTTACCCGGTTAGGTGCAACAAAATAAACGGAGTCCTTTACCACACGAGCATCTCGGTAGCCTTTATTGGCGTATTTTTCGGCAATTTTCGGTAAATCTGCTTTCAGATTTTCTTCCAAATATTTTCCGGAGTTAAAAGGGTTGTACCACCGGTAGCGTTTGCTTTCCTTTAATTTTCTTCTGAGTTGCCAGTCTTTAAAAACCGTATTTCCTTCAATGAATACATCTTGTATGCGCACTTTTTTTCCTTTGTTAACTTTGATGGTTAAGATAACATGAGGTGTTTTGGCAGAGGGGTCGTTTTCCGTAATTAGCTCAACGGTATTAAAATAATAACCTTTGTCTAGGTAGTATTCGCGAACCACGTTTTTTACATTCCCCATGAGGTAATCGGTAAGTACTTTTTCTTTGATGAGGCGCACCTTACCTCTGATATCGTCGGCTTCTGTTTTGCGTACATCTCCTTTGAATGCGAACTTTGAAAGCCGAGGCCTCTCAACTACTTTTATAACCAGAAAAATATCATTACCGATAATTTTTTCCTGATAAATTTCAATGTGTTCAAATAAATTTTGCTTCCAAATAGCTTTAATGGCATCGGTAATTTTATCTCCCGGAATGGAAATGGTTTCTCCGACAGTTAGCCCGGAGATAAGTGTAATCACATTTTTATCGCTATTGTCTCCACCTTCCACTCGTATTCCGCCTATTTTATATTTCTTGGAATTTTTGGCGCTTTCGAGCAGAATGCTGTCTTGGTTTACTTGCGAAAACGAGAGGGAGCAAACAAACAAAAGGAGGGTTATGAGAGGAATACGTACGCTCATCAGTTGTTGGTAATTTGCTCGCTGGTTAGGCCAAACCTTCTTTCTCTGTTTTGATAGGCAAGGATGGCTTTATAGAATTCATTTTTTCTAAAGTCGGGCCAGAGGGTTTCTGTGAAATAAAACTCTGCGTAAGCCAGCTGCCACAGTAAAAAATTGCTGATACGGTGTTCGCCGCTTGTTCTGATCATCAATTCGGGGTCGGGGTAGGCGGCGGTAGAGAGGTGCTTTTCTATGAGTGCAGAATTTATTTCTTTGGGTTTAATAGTTCCCTCCGATACTTGTTTGGCAATTGTTTTTACAGCATTTGTTATTTCCCATTTACTGGAATAGCTCAGGGCCAATATGAGGGTAACTTTGGAGTTGGAGGCTGTTTTATCGATAGATTCCTGTAATTCCTTACGGCACAGTTCGGGCAGGCTTTGTATATCGCCAATGGCTTGAAGCCTAACCCCTTTTTCATTTAAGTTGGGTGTTTCCATGCTAATGGTAGCAACCAATAGCTCCATTAAGGCTTCCACTTCTTCTTTTGGGCGATTCCAGTTTTCGGTACTGAAAGCGTAGAGGGTAAGGTATTTTACACCAATTTCTCCGCAGGCCTCCACAATTTCTCTCACGGAGTTAACGCCCTCATGATGACCAAACACTCGGTTTTCTCCCTGTTTTTTTGCCCAGCGCCCGTTACCGTCCATGATGATGGCAACGTGCTGGGGAATATTGTTTTTATCGATAAGGCTTTTATAATCCATTGGCGGATGGCCTGCAAAGATAACAAAAACGCCCTTTTGGCCAACAGGCGTATGCCAATTAGGCATTTTTAACAGCCCCGGAAAGCGTTAATTTATTGTAGAGTTCAATGTATTTTTGAGCTGCTGCCTCCAGGCCGAAATGATTAATGGCAATTTTGCGGTAGTTTCTGTTTTCTTGGGCGATTTGCCGGTATTGGGAGTAGGCCTTTTGATAGCCCTCTTGGTTAAGTGTTTTTATCAAAACACCTCCTTTTGAGTTTTCAATAAAAAAGTCGTTATCGCCAATTCCGGCGTTGGTTATAACCGGTAAATTAACCGCCCAGCACTCGGCCATTTTGGTAGGAGAAGAGGCTACTTTAGAAAAAGCAGGTTTTATAAAAAAGATGGCGGCCTGAGCCAGAGATAAGTGTGCGGGAACTTCGTTGTAAGAGAGTGAAATAGCCTTAATAGCCTGTTTAAACTCTTTTTGGTAGGGAGCCGTGAATTTACCTACTTCTTCCCAGTCGCGGGTAAGGACGAGTAGTTTTATATGACGGTTTAAAAGCCACCACTCGTAAACACAGTCTATCATTTCCTTTATAAGATACCAAGTACCAATAGAACCACTATATACGATTATTTCGTCTTGGGGTATATATCCTAATTTTTTTCTCAGAGTTTCGGTTTCTTGTGGTTTAAAAAGGTGAGTATCGACGGAGCAGGGTATTACAACGGATTTTTTCGGCAAATTTGCCGAAGAGAATTGCTTGTTTAGATAGTCAAGGCCCTTTTGGGTTAAGGATACCAGTGCTCCGCAGTGATAAATAAATTCTTTTTCCTTTCTTTTAAAATATTGATAAAAAAGTTGGTGTAAGGGGTTTTTACGGTTCCATATACCGCCATCAAAGCGTTCGTCGGCCCAGAGGCCGCGCATGTCAAAAATAAAAGGCTTTTGGAATTTTTTATAAAAGTGCAAACCCACTAAAGCAACCAGGTAGCTTCGGCAATGAACGAGCAAGAAATTATTTTTTTGGTGTAGTTTGATGGCTGTTTTTTTGATTTTTTGCAAATATTGCCACCTGCTTAACCAACCTGCTTGCTCATCGTAATGAATAGGGTGCCAATTAATTTGATATTGTTTTAAAATTTGTTCAATATCGTTTTTAAACCTATCAAGCGGCCCTTTTTTTTCGCAGGATATGATGGTGATGTTGTACCCCTTTTGGGCAATTTGGCACAGATAGGGAATTATTTGTGAGCGGCCCAAAGGGTCGCTTAAGCCATCGAAAGAGAGGTATAGGGTGTTTTTGTTCAAGGATTTTTTTGAGTAGCTTTAGCGTGTAAAATGGACATTTTTGATATACTGCTGCCGCCTTTTTATCTGATTATTATTTTATATACGGCGTATAAATATAAATCAAAACGGGAACTTTATAACAGTGAGTATAAATATTTTTTAAATGGCTTGGTGGCAAAAATTATTGGTGCCATAGCTTTGGGGCTGGTGTATTTTTTTTATTACAAAGGCGGAGATACCGTAAACTACTATTACACCTGCAAAGCCTTTGCCAATTTATTGTTTGAAAAGCCCGCTGATTTTTTATATGTATATTTTGGTTCGCCGGTTAAATCGGAGTATTACCTGATGGATTCTACCGGAGAGTTTACCTATTGGATAATTGACCCCTATGCTTTTTTTGTTTCGAAATGTTTATTCTTGTTTTTTTTGTTGGGGTTTAAAAGCTATATGGCAACGGCGGTGCTTGTGGCATCGCTATGCTATGTGCCCATTTGGAAACTATATCAGGTATTTGTTTACGAGTTTCCGGAATTAAAAAAGCAACTAGCAATATCCTTATTGTTTATTCCTTCGGTGGTGTTTTGGGGAAGCGGTATTTTAAAAGATAGTATTACGCTCTCGGCAACCTGTATGTATGTTTATGGTTTTTATTGGTTTGTGGTTAAAAAAAGATATAGATTGAGTTATGGGTTGTATATTTTTCTGGGGAGTTTTTTTTTACTGAACATAAAACCCTATATACTTTTTGCATTGCTTCCCGGTTCAGCAGTTTGGTATATAGCGCTTAAAGTAAAAAACATTAAAAATGGGTTTATCCGTATTATGGCTGCTCCTACTATTGTTGCGGTTGGAGTTATCGGAACTTATACGCTAATGGAGAAGCTGGGAGATAAACTGGGAAAATATTCAATAGAAAATGTTTTTTATACTGCACAGGAAGCCCAGAAAGACCTGAAAAGGGTGGAATATCAAGGAAACTCTTTCGATATTGGTAATTATGAGGCAACTCCTATCGGGCTGCTTTCTGTTTCGCACAAAGCTATATTTGCCGCCATTTTCAGGCCTACGCTGCTGGATGTGAGAAATGTGGTAATGTTTGTTTCTGCGCTGGAAAATACTTTTATGTTGCTGTTTTGTATTTACTTATTGATTAAACTAAAAATATATAAGTTTTTCCTTCTTATTCGTTCGCATCCGTTAATCACATTTTCCTTTATTTTTTCTATGTTTTTTGCTTTATCGGTGGGGGTTTCCATTTCTAATTTTGGAACACTGGTTAGGCTAAAAATTCCCTGTATTCCATTTTTTGTGGCTAGTTTAGTGATAATAAATCATATGCTTAGCAAGCAAGAAGAATTTCCGGAAGCTATTTCAGCCACTTATCCTGCCACATGGCATACATAAGCAATTGCCATATTTTTACTCCAAACTCTTTTTTTCCGGAGTAAAATTCTTTTTTTATTCTGTTTATCTCGGCCATGTTAAAAAACTGATGCGTATTTATTTTATCTTCGTTTAAATAAGTAAAAACTTTGTCTTTGAGTGGCTCCAAAAGCCATTTTTCAACAGGAATGGCAAAGCCCATTTTAGGCCTATCCATTATTTTTTGGGGTATGTATTTGTGTGTGATTTTTTTAAGCAAGTATTTTTTTTCTCCGTTATGATATTTAAAATTATCGGGTAATTGGGCAACCCACTCAATGATGCGATGGTCTAGATAAGGCTCTCTGGCTTCCAGTGAAAATGCCATAGACGCTCTATCTACTTTTTGTAAAATATCATCGGGTAAGTAAGTTTGATAATCAATAGCCATCATGTAAGAGAGAGGGCTGAAGTATTCATTTTTTAATTCTTTGCTTAAATAGGGAGTATATATTTCGCTGTAGGGAACGGGTAATATTTTTTTAAGTTGGTTGGGATTAAACTGAAGGCTTAAATTAAGCATGATGTTTTGTGCGCTCGGATTAAGCAACAGATTTTTAAATTTCTCGTAACGATTGTGAAAATTGTACTTGTTTCTGAAGTGGGGAATTGAATCTGAAGGAATACTGTTTAAAAATGTATACAAACTTTTTCTTATAAAAGTTGGTGTATTGTTTAGTGCTTTGCCATAGCGCATGAGATAATCATAGCGATTATATCCGGCAAAAACTTCATCACCGCCATCGGCGCTTAGTGCTACTTTTACATGTTGTTGTGCCATTTTACTGACCAGCATGGTTGGAACGGCGCTGCTATCGGCAAAGGGTTCATCGTAATAATAAGGGATTAGGTCAATTAATTGTTGTGCTTGTTTTTCATCACATGTTATTTCAGTGTGATTGGTGCCCAGGTAATTGGCTATTTCTCTGGCAAAGGGAGCTTCGTTTAACCCCATTTCCGGAACCGATACGGTAAAAGTATTTAACTTTTTACCGGAATTTTTTTGTAATAGCGCCGTTAAACACGCACTATCGTAGCCACCGCTTAAAAAAATACCAACGGGCACATCGGCAACCATGCGATAAGAAAAAGCGGAGTTAAGCAGTTTTTCTGTTTTTAATTGGGCTTCTTCTAGCGTTATATCAAGCTTTGGTTTGTTATAACAATTGTAAACGTTCCAATACTTCGATTTTTCAATTTCTTTTGTCTTTATGTTTAACTTTAAGTAATGAGCCGGAGGAAGCTTATGGCAGCCATCAAATATGCAGGCTTCGTGGGGGATGTTGCCATAGTTTAGATATGCAGCAAGAGCGCTATTGTTAATCGTAGGCTTAAAAAGAGGATGCTTATGAAAAGCTTTTAATTCTGAGGCAAACAGAAATAAGCCGGCTTTTTCGTAGTAATAAAGAGGTTTTACGCCTGTTCTGTCGCGCACGAAATAAACAATTTCGTCAGCTTCATCATACAGGGCGAAAGCAAACATGCCGATAAATTTATCTAAGGCCCGGATACCCCATTTTGAAAAAGCATGTAAAACTACTTCCGTATCAGAATTTCCGACAAAAGAATGACCTATTTCCTGTAACTCTTTTTTTATTTCCTGATAATTGTATACTTCTCCGTTAAACAGTATAATCAGATTTTGATACCTCATGGGTTGTTTACCGGAATCGTGTAGGTCGATGATGGAAAGTCGTTGGTGGGCTAATCCGATTTGACAGGAAGGTTTTTCTGCAAGAAAATTGCCACAAGCATCAGGTCCGCGATGAACGAGGGAGTTGGACATTTCGGAAAGAATATCGCCGGTACTTTTGAAATTAAAATCAATAAATCCGCTGATGCCACACATTTGGGTTTGGATTGAAATTACAGTGTGTAAGTTATTTATTTCTTTTTAAAAAATAGTAGTCTAGCAAACAGTAGAAAAAATACAACAGGTAATAAATAAGTTAATGCTTTTGTTACAGTATGGAATAATGCCATTTTTTTTCCAGGAATTTGCCCTGGCTCTCCATAGTGAACTCTTTCAAGAGTTTTGTATAGTATAACAGAGTCCATTCGTCCTTTATAAACCTCACGCAAAGAATCTTTATTACTTAAATAATATTCCATGCTGCGGTGTGGTTGGACTGTTTTTTCCCAGTTCGGTTCCATGGTTACGTCGTATAGGTGCCAATTTCCTTCATAAAAAACTTCGCATAAAAAATGGCCGGGGCCCTCGTCATAGCCCAAGCCAACATGCCTGAAATTAATGCCTTTTCTTTTCAGAACTTCTAAAAAAACGATAGTTTGTTGACTACATAAACCCACAGGATGTTTTAGGATGTCTTCTGCCTTAACGATAGCTGAAAAATGGGACCAAGCTAATTGGCCAAAAAGGTAGGCAATCCAATTTTCGCTAATAGAATAATTTGCTTGGCCATGACAAAATCTTTTTTTTACCGTTTCACTCACTATTTCTACTATTAGTGCAGAATCTTTTATACCGTTGGAAGTTAGCCCGATTAGGCTGTCGACGTATTTTTCTATTTTATTCAAAGAATTAAGACGTAATAAGCCGGGATAAAATTTTTCACCATCTGAACAGCCCATTTGGGTTGGTGGTTCAGGGGATAAAAAAAGAGGAATGATGGACACTAACCCGAGAAAAAAACTTATTAAGAGAGATTTGGAGAGTTTCACAACAGAACAAAAATTAGAATCCAATTTTGTTAAAAAATCTATTTACTACAACCATCGGGTTATTGATTAGAGAAAGAAATAAATACATAATTATTTTTTTGAAATTGAATTGATTTGTATAAAAACACCCGGCAAGTATAAGATAATTATGTGATTTAGCCGTATTTTTTTGATAAAAACCGGAATAAAGTTTTTTATTTATAAACTTATTAATAAGATACAGCTGATCTTTTTCAAGCGCTGAAATATTTTTACTCATTCCGGTTCCTACTACTCGGTATTTCCATAAAGGCTTTGGAATATGTTTTCCTTTACCTTCCAAACTTAATGAAACAACAAAATCTTGGTCTGCTGCGGTTGATAAGTTTTTGTCAAAGTAAAAATTTTTATAGTACTTCCCTGTATTTCTAAATACTAAATTACTGCAGGCTCCGGGGATAGGTAAATTTTTTTGATTCAGGTAGGGGGTCCATAATTTTTCTACTTCATAGCCTTTATGAAAAGTTTCATCGCCTGATTCAGTAAAAGCAATCATGTCTGAATAAACAAATAAATAATCTTCGCTGTTTTCCAGAAACATTACTTTCTCCATCAAATTATCTTTGTGCCATATATCATCCGAATCTAACAAAGCAATATATTTTCCTTTGGCATGCTTAATCCCTTCATTTCTAGCTGAGGAAACCCCCTCATTATTTTTATTAATCAAGTTTATTCGCTTATCAGACATAAAGTTATTTACAATCTCAATGGTTCTATCAGTGGATCCGTCATTTATTATCAGCAACTCAAATTGTGAGTAGGTTTGGGTTAAGACAGATTTAATTGTTTCGGAGATGTACTTCTCCGAATTAAACACAGGGATAATTATGCTTACTAAGGGATAATTCAATTGAAACAACAGGCTATCAATGAGGGGCATGTGTTTATCAAAATAGGGTCAGAAACCAGACCAAACTCATCAGGAACAGGATAGATACCGGGATGCCCAAAAAATTTCATTATTGAGTTTTGAAGTGAAACAGGGAGTTTTCTAATTCCTCTCATGTATAGTAATCGTTCTACGTAATAAGAAAGTGGTTTTTTTTCTTTTGAATATCGATTATTTTGTTGGCCGTATAATTTTACATTCGTAAAAAATATTTTTAATAATTTTTCTAATTCGTTTGGACTCCACTCTTGTGTGTGAAAAGGGTTTTTTATAATTCCATCCGGGCTTGAAATTAATCTGTTTGGAGTTGAAAGATAAAGTACGCCGTCAGCTTTTAAAATACGTTTAAATTCAGCCAGCAAATCTTTATAATCTTTTGTGTGTTCTATTGTTTCTAAACTCACTATACAATCAAATTTTAAAGAATCAAAATTGGTAGAGGTGCCGTTTTTTGTAAGATATACCAAGTTGTTTGCTTTAAAATTTTGTTTTGATTGATGAATGGCTTTCTCGTCTATATCAACACCAAAAACATCTCCGCATGTTTTTTGAGATAGCAACCATGTTCCGTAACCATTTCCTGAGGCTATATCTAAAATAGTTTCGTTGCCTTTTAAAAGAGAAATTACCCAATTATAGCGAAAAACATGCTCTCCCCACCAGGGGCTCTCAAAGTTATATTCTTGACGTTCAGACGACATATTATTTCAGCAAATCTAGGTACAATTTCAATATATCACCCCGGGAGCTAAATTTTTTAATTACTGTTTGATGAAGATTTTCTCCCATTTCTTTTAGTTTTTCTTTATGCGTATATGCTTCACGAACAATTTTTTCTAATGCTTGTTCTGTATTAATTAAAGGCATAATAAATCCGTTGAAGTCATTTTTTATGTACTCATCAAAGTCTCCTACTTTTTCGCATACTGCAACCGATCCTTTAAAGTATCCCATTTCTTTTACCGCACTATTACTTGCCTCAGATAATGAAGGATGAATCATTAAATCGCAAGCACTCATGTATGTTGAAAAATCATTGGTGTAACCAATTAAATGTACTCTTTGATTTAGATTATTTTTTTTGATGAAATTTGTGATGGTGTTTTTTTCAGGTCCCTCGTCAAGAATTAATAGTTGTATGTCGTGTTCTTCTTGGATTAGCTTATGAGCTACCTTGAGCACTAACATGTGTCTTTTTGAAGCCACTAATCTGCAGCACATGATTAATCGTAATTTACAAGGGTACTTTTCCTTAATTAAATTAACCGCATTTGGGTTTGGTTGTTTGTATTTATTGAAGTCATATATATAGGGAAGGACTCTAATTTTTTTTGAGTTTGCTTTTTCGTGCTCTATCATGCCTTTCAAAACCGCATTAGAAGGAACAATTTGAATTTTTGATAATCGATTAATTATGTTGTCAAACAAAAGCTCATTTCGATTATATCCGATACTTTTGTCTTCAGAATAAATTTGAAAACGAAATTGATGCCTGAAAATAATAAATCTAGCTTTGGTGAAATACTGTGCAAATACAGA
Organism: uncultured Akkermansia sp.; assembly: GCA_964585565.1. Classification (GTDB taxonomy): domain Bacteria; phylum Bacteroidota; class Bacteroidia; order B-17B0; family Aurantibacillaceae; genus Aurantibacillus. Next base: position 218,576 of record CAZPEC010000002.1, read on the forward strand.
GATGATATTGGCATGTTGTAAATGCGACAAAACGACATTAACTTTTTGTTTGTGACAAAATCGAACTAAGTACACAATTTGTTTTATATAATAAATTATTGGCCATTTTTTGGGAATTTGATGGGTATATACTTTAATTCCTTCTATTTTAAGTGATTTGTGAAAATCGCCTTCTTCACAGGTGGTTAAAACTATAATTGGGTATCCTGAGTTTTTTATAGAGGTGATAATTGTTTCTAATACATTAGAATTTTTATTTGAGGGGTAATAGAATAAAATATTTTTTTCAGAAATGTTTTTTTGCATATTTTAATTTTCTGTATTCAATATTTTTTCAATGGTTTTTTTATAGTGTAAACAGGCGTTTTCTTCGGTGTAAAAATCTGCATGTTTTCTGAATTTAGAAGAAAGCTCTTTCTTCTTTGATGCATCCATTAAAAGAAATCGGATTAATGCATTTAGAATTTGTTCTTTATCAAGTTTTACTACCAGATTTGAATCTATTTTTTCAACAATTTCTTTTGTTCCCGTCCACTCAGAAACTAATGCGGGAACCCCGGCCGCCATTGCTTCAATTGTTGATGTAGGAAAAGCATCACCTCTTGAACAATGAAAAAGTAAGACGGCATCTTCCAGCAATGGGCTGATATTTTCTACGTGGCCTATAAATGATACGCTATTTATGGTTTCCTGATTTAATTTTGATAGTATGTCATTTTTTGTTTCTTCTGACCACTTTCCTACAATTTTTAATTTGTATTCGGTGTGATGCTTGGTTAATAATGAAAAGCACTCAATCATGAGATCTAATCCCTTATAAAACTCTCTGAATTTCCCCGGGCCACCGGCAATGATTAATATGTTTTTTGATTCCGCGTTATAAATATTTTTTTTAAGCCGGTTACTTCTATCGGTGGTAGGTCCTAAAAATGTAACAAAGCATTTATTTGATAATTCAGGAGCTATTTTTGTAACAATTTCTTTTGCCATATTTCCTTCACAAATCAGATAATCATACCTTTTTAATGCCCATATATGAATTTTTGTTACGGCTGAAGAAAATTTGCCCGTATACATAAAGTATAAAGTATGGCTTCCTAAATGAACAATATATTTCTTTTTTGAAAAAGGCCTGATAAGTTTTGCTATAATTGGAGAAAAGTGCAGGTTGTCAACTAAAATTAAATTATAATTATTTATTGGATAAGTGAATGCATTTATTATTGAACTTAATACTCTATAAAAAAGAGATTTTGACTTGTCTTGCCATGGAAAAAAATTATCAACGTAATAAAACTTTGAACCAACGGCTCGGGCAAAGCTGGCATGTAATGGATGAGCAGATGGCCTACCATGCAGGTATAAAATTTTATTTGATTTTTTTTCCAACGTAGATAAATGTATTTCCGTAATTTGATGAGAATTTAGATAAAAAAACGCTACACTTCGCAATCATAAATTTAATAATATCTGATAAAGAGGTAATGTTTTTTAGATTTTCCGGAAACGGCCACTCTTTTTCTATGATATTTATTTCAAGAGTTTGGAGCCCTATTTTTTCAAAGAATGCTAATTGATTTTTTGCATTACTGAAAAATATATGAGTTGGTGCATGTGTTGTTTGGAAGTTTTTTTTTAGGACTCTTCGAATTTTTAAATACATCCATTTACAATAATTTACCAGGCTAGCATTATTTTCTATAGGACCTTCCACTATAATAATACCGTTTACTTTAAGTTTACTGAGCAATTTATAGAAATTGGTTAAAGGCTCGGTAAAATGTTCCAAAACGTTACTTAAAAATAAAACGTCATGTTGTTCCGGTTTTTCGTAAAAATCCCGAACAGTGTAAAAACAGGTGTTTTCATACGTTTTTTGGAGTGTAGATACTAATTCAGCATTGTATTCTACTCCTTTCACCTTATAACCATTAAGGTAAGCATTATATAAGAATTTTCCGTTTCCGCACCCAAAGTCAATAATCTCTTTAGATGGAGCATACTTATTAAGTAATTTGTATATGTCTTGATACCTAAATCTTAAGCCAGGCAGTATTTTATCAGCTTCTATTTTTTCTTTTGAGATGACTTGATGATAGCTTGGAGAGTAAAGCGCTTCCAGTTCTGAATTTGTTGGTAGGGGGTTTACAAAAATTAGCTCACAGTTTTTACAGATGTGATAGTTATATTGTTTGCCGTTATATATGGTTGGCGGTATGGGACTTGATTTTATATTTATTGATTTACAAAAAAGGCAGTTCATTTTATATTTAATTCAGAATTTGGTTGTATAATTCCTCATATTCTTTTCTCAACAAACCATTATAATTAGTATAATTATTGAGTACCAGTTTTCTCGCATTAGAACCAATTTTTTTTCGAAGATTTATATCAGAAGCCAGTAATATAATTTTATTAGCCAAATCAGTAGCACTACCTAATTTAAAAATTAACCCATCCTGTTCGTGTGTAACAATATCAAGTATTTCCGGAATATCAGATACTACGCAAGGCAGCCCTACCTGCATTTTCTCTAGTAAAGCAATTGGCAACCCTTCTTTATATGAAGGGAAAACACCTATGTCGGCTGTTAAAAGAATGCTGCTTACATCTGAGGATGGGCCATCGATACTTACTTTGTTTCGGAAAACTTTACTTTTGATATACGAATGAATTTTGCCATTCATCTCATCCGGGCCATAAATTTTTAAGTGGAGATTGTGTGGCGGCAACAATTCCCAGGCATCTATTAAGTCTTTGTGTCCTTTTGTTGGTGCTATTCTAGAGATGTATACTACAACATATTCTTCTTTATGATAATAATTGATGTATTTATCTGTATGGGAAACTTTGTTGTATATAATTCTATTACTTAATGTAACTTTTTCTAAACCTAATAACTTTGTGTATCTATCAACAGCCTTACTTACACTTACCAAATGATAGTTTTTATAAAATTGCTTGAAGGCAATTTTCAAGAGAAATAAAGAAACTTTTCCGACTTCATCTTTATTTACTCTTGATGAATGATCGGTATATACCAGTTTACAGGGAATCTTTTTTTGTACTTTTTTTCCTATCATCAGCTCAGATGGAAGTGTATGGAAGTGGAGAACATCAGGATTTATTTCGATTATTTTTTTGATGATTCTCTTGTTTTTATAAAAACTAAAAACAGGAAAGAAAGCTTTAAGCAAGTATGAAAGAGAATCATATCTTTTTTGAAACGTGTATTTTAAATTATGGTGAGGAATTTGAAATGCATTCAATTCATGTAAAACAGAGGCGCTTGCTTTCCCACTTATGTTTATGATTTCATAGTAGTACTCGTTATTACTTCTTAAATTATTTAATGGGAGAATCTGAAGAATTACGCCGGTTGTTCCTCCAAAGGATAGATTGTTAACTACGTGTAAAATTTTTTTATTTCCTTCAAACACCATGCCAGATCAAGTTTTTCTATAAACCACCATAATGGTATGACCTGTAATTTTACATCTTAATTTTCTAATCAAATTTCTTAATAGAAAATGTATCTTTAGCTTCCATAAAATTTTAGTTATTAATTCTATTCCTAAAAAGATAGAAGTAATTTTATTGTATAAATATGTATCGATGTGCATTAAGTCAAGGGGCTCCTTAAGTATAGTCTCTAATTTAATTCCATACACATCACCTATTTTTAAAAGTGCTTTTTCATTAAACAAATTAACATGATGCGGCGGCATATTAAGATAACGACTGTAGAGTACGTTTTTCCTTAAAAAAAATACATCATTATTTGGAACAGCTATTATTAGCAGGCCATTGGTTTTTAAGCAGTTTAATGATGATTTAAATAATTTATTAATATCGGAAACGTGCTCAAATACTTGAAAAGAGCATACAACGTCAAATTTCTCGTGATTTTTATTTACGAAATAATTTAGGTCTTCTATAATTATATTATGCCCTTTATTAGCGGATGTTTCAACTGCCTTTTCATTTAATTCTAAACCGGTGAATTCAATATCTCGTTTACTTGAAAGTAATATATCTGCAAAACTACCTGATCCCGAACCTATTTCGAGTACTTTCGAACCGGATGTAATAAATTCTTGAACTTGATGAAATTCCCATCTGTCAGGTTGGTAATACCAATCTTTCTGAGATAAATTTTCGTAGAAAAGAGTATCTCCATCAAGCCCGAAAGGATAAAAAAACTGAAATTTTGTTTGGGGACATTCGAATAAATGCATTTCTTCTGTGTCAACAAAAAATCTTTTTACGTCCGTATTGAAATATTTTTGATACGCTAAAATTATATCTTTAGTATCATATGATTTTAAGTGAACACATAACACATTCGAATTGAAAGGTGAATATACTTTAGTTTTTATCATATGATTTAAACATCTTTCGGCTTTTTTGGTAAAAACTGACAAATAATTTAAACTCTATTGTTATCAAAGCTGTAATTCCTATAAGCGAAATTAGGGCATAATTTAAAGGGTGAGTATTCTTCCTATACAAAAAGTTTAAAACAAAGAGTAAGCCTAATACAAACAATGTAAGAAAAATCATTTTTTTATCTTTTAAAACATAATCACTACTATTGTGAAGCAATACAAAGGAAATTGCCAACAGAAGTATCGAGTTTAATATGCTTAAATAAATTGCACCGAAAATTTCTAAACGAATTGGTATAAGAAATATAGCTAAGAAGTTTAGCAAGAAAACTAAGACTTGATGTTTTAAAAAAATTAATGAATTTTTTTTTAAGTAAAAGTTTACCGTATTAAATGAATACCAAAATTTTAGTATTGGGTTTATTGCAAGTAATGGTATGTAATATAAGGCTTCGCTGTAAGGAGAAGGAAAAAGCTTTAATACCAAGGGAGAAAAAGCAATTACAAGAAAAATAAAAATAAGCACAACCAAAAAAGACTCTCTTACCGGCAATAATATATTTTGCTTTTTATCGTCTTTTATTTTTTTTATGGTTTCGGGTAACAAGTAGTGAAATAAAGAGATTATTAAAATATCAATAACATAGATAATTGAAAGTGCTATGCCATATATGCCCATAAATTTTAAATCGAAATACTTTTGTAGGTAATATTTATCAAGAGTGGCAGAATATGTTCCTAAAACTCCTGCTAATAAAACAGGAATCCCAGAACGAAAGAATTTTGGAAAAGATTTCCAATCGAGACTAAGAAATTTATAGTATTTCGCCAAAAAATAAAGCACCACAGAACAGTAACCAATAGATCTGCCGTAGATTGCTCCATCCACTCCTTTCTTTAGTATTATTATGCCAACCACAGACCCAATTGTCATTAAAACGGTACTATACATATTCAGCTTAATAAACTCCGATAGTTTATTCGTATTCCTGAAAAAGTAGAAGAAGACGTCATTTATATTAAGAAAAAACGCATGAAAAATTAGAATATGAAAAAAGTGAGAGTAATTTTCATCACTTAAAAAATTCAAGAAAGGAGTTAAAATTAGTTTTCCTAAAAAAATAAATGTAACTAACATTACACCTTGCGTGGTCAACATAGAGGTTATAGTATTTCCCAGTAACTGAATTTCTCCTTTTTCTCCATTTGATTTCCAGAATAAAAAACTAAAGCCATCTTTTATTCCCAAGTGAAGCAAAGGAGCAATAACCCCTATCAGCGCATTAAATAGGTTTACAAAGCCGTAATCACCAATGCTAAGAAAATATGTGTATATCGGAGTGAAGAATAAAGACACCGATAGCGGTATATATCCGACAACAACGTATAAAATTTTCTTGTTTTTTAGAACAGCTATCATGTTTTAGCTAAGTCAGCACCCTCCCGTACAAATCAAAATCTCCGGCTTCTGTTATTTCAACTTCGGCAAAGGAGCCAATCGACAAGTACTGCTCGTTAGTTGTTTTTACCAATACTTCATTGTCTACCTCCGGGCTGTCAAATTCCGTGCGGCCTATGATATACTCGCCTTCTATTCTGTCAAAAAGTACTTTGAATGTTTTCCCTATTTTATTTTGATTTAAATTATAAGAAATCTCCTGTTGTATCTTCATAACTGCATCTGCCCTGCGCTTTTTTTCTTTCTCCGTAACATCATCTTTCAGGCTGTATGCGTGGGTATTTTCTTCGTGCGAGTAAGTAAAAATCCCTAATCGTTCAAATTTGGTTTCTTCTACCCAGCGCAGCATTTCTTCGTGGTCTTTTTCTGTTTCTCCGGGGTAGCCGGCTATTAAGGTTGTACGCAAGGCTATATTAGGCACCTTTTCTCTTATTTGATTTACCAAATCTATTGTTTTTTGTTTGGTAATGCCCCTGCGCATACTTTTTAGTAAACTATCGCTAATATGTTGCAAGGGCATATCTAAATAATGGCAAACATTACTTTTGTTTTTCATTACATCCAGTACTTCCATTGGAAATCCGCTCGGAAAAGCATAATGCAGGCGTATCCATTCTATGCCGTTTAACTCGCTTAATGCATCTATCAATTTTGCCAGTTCTCTTTTTTTATATATGTCCAGTCCGTAATAGGTTAAATCTTGTGCAATCAGCAGCAGTTCTTTTGTGCCGTTGGCGGCAAGTTTTTTGGCCCTATTCACTAATTCGTCTATAGGCACAGAGGTGTGAGCGCCGCGCATAAGTGGTATAGCACAAAAACTGCATGGCCTGTCGCAACCTTCACTAATTTTAAAGTAAGCGTAATGATTGGGTGTGGTTAATAGGCGCTCTCCAACCAGTTCTTTTTTATAATCAGCTTTTAGCGTTTTGAGTAAGCGGGGTAATTCGCGTGTTCCGAAGTAGGCATCTATTTCGGGTATTTCTTTTTCCAGGTCCTTCTTATAACGCTCGCTTAAGCAACCGGTAACATATACTTTTTCTACTAACCCGTTTTGTTTTGCCTGAGCGTATTGCAGTATAGTGTCTATGCTTTCCTGTTTGGCATTTTCTATAAAACCACAGGTATTGATAATAACAATTTGATGGTCGGCGGAGTTGCTTTCGTGTTCCACCTCAAAATTACCGGCACGCAGTTGACCCATTAAAACCTCACTATCTACGATGTTTTTACTGCAGCCTAAGGTAATTACGTTTACTTTGTTTTTTTTTAGTGTTTTAGTTTTCAATTTTCAGAAAGAAAAAACCTCCCATACAGGAGGTTAGTTGCCTATGTTATAAACCCAGCAAAACCTCCTCCGGGAGTTTTCCTCCAAACAGAATCCTATTGGGGTTTTCGAGCATTTCTTTAACTTTTACCAAAAAGCCCACGCTTTCTCTTCCGTCAATAATTCGGTGGTCGTAACTTAATGCTACATACATCATGGGTCTGATTTCTACTTTACCGTTTACTGCCACCGGCCTTTCTACCACGTTGTGCATACCCAGTATGGCGCTTTGCGGAGGGTTAATAATGGGAGTACTCATCATGCTGCCAAATACGCCTCCATTGGTAATGGTAAAAGTACCTCCTTCCATTTCCGGTATGCTTAATTTGCCATCGCGGGCTTTAATGGCCAGTTCTTTAATTCCTTTTTCAATATCAGCTAAACTCATTAATTCGGCATTTCTAAGAACGGGCACCATTAGTCCTTTAGGGGCACTTACGGCAATACCTATATCGCAATACTTGTTATATACAATTTCCTCTCCGTCTATCATGGCATTAACAGCCGGAAAATGATATAAGGCTTCGCAAACGGCTTTGGTAAAAAAGCTCATAAAACCAATGTTGGTTCCGTATACTTCTTTAAACTTGTCTTTATATCGAGCCCGGATGTCGTATATGGCGCTCATGTCAACCTCATTAAAGGTGGTTAACATGGCGGTTTCGTTTTTTACGCTAACCAGCCTGCGCGATACAGCTTTGCGAAGCGAGGACATTTTGGTGCGTTCCTGTATACGTTCGCCTTTCCAGGTGTTGTTTAGCACTTGCTGTACATTTGGTAAGCCGTTAGATAAAGCTGCCAATACATCTTGTTTGGTTATTCTTCCATCTTTTCCGCTGCCATTCAGTTGGCTTGCTTTGATGTTGTTTTCGGCCATTAATTTGGCAGCAGCCGGGCTGGGGGTGCCGGCAGCGTAGGTTTCTTGTTTTGCAACTTTAGTTTCTGCAACAACAGCGGGCTCTTCTTTTTTTGCTTCCTTTTTCTCTTCCTTTTTGGTTTCTGTTTTTGCTTCAGGCTTTACGGAGGTATCTATTTTAACCACCACCTGGCCTACTTTTACGGTTTCTCCTTCTCCGGCCAGCACTTCTATTTTTCCTGCTTCTTCGGCATTTAAGGTGAGTGTGGCTTTATCGGAGTCTATTTCGGCAAGTACTTCGTCTTTCTCAACTACATCGCCGCTTTGTTTTAACCAACGGGCAATTACTACTTCGGTAATGGATTCGCCCGGGCTGGGCACTTTTAATTCTACTAAGGCCATAAACTGTTTTTTATTTTACCAATACTTTTTTAAAAATTGTGTTCATTATTTTTTCTGATTCTACCAAATGGCGCTTCATAAATCCGGTTGCCGGGCTTGCTCCTTCGTCTCTGCCCACATAGCGCAGGTTCATGGAGCGTAGGACGTGATCAACGTACCTCCAGGCACCCATATTTTCGTTTTCTTCCTGAACCCACAAATACTCTTTTGCGTTTTTATATTTTGCCAGCACTTCATTTAAGCGCTTGTGCGGGAACGGGTATAACTGCTCAATACGAATAAAAGCAATATCGTTTACGCCTTCTTTCTCGCGCTGTTCAATCATTTCAAAATAGATTTTTCCGCTGCAAAGCGCTACTCTTTTTACATTTTTAGCATCAACACCGGTATCATCCAGCACTTCGTAAAAGTGTCCTTTGGTAAATTCTTCCAGTTTAGAAACACAGGCGGGGTATCTGAGCAGTTTTTTGGGAGTAAAGCAAATTAAGGGCTTTCTGAAATCCCTTTTCAGCTGCCTGCGTAATACGTGGAACTGCTGTGCCGGCGTAGTGGCATTTACAATTTGCATATTGTTTTCGGCACACATTTGTAAAAATCTTTCCAGGCGTGCACTGGAGTGTTCCGGGCCTTGCCCTTCATAGCCGTGCGGCAGTAGAACAACCAGTCCGTTCATTCGACGCCATTTGTATTCCGAAGAGGATAAATACTGGTCGATAATAATTTGTGCTCCGTTGAAAAAGTCGCCAAACTGTGCCTCCCAAATGGTTAATGCATTGGGTGCTGCGTAGGCGTATCCGTACTCAAATCCCAGCACGCCGTATTCGGAGAGCAGGGAGTTGTATATATCTAAGCGGCCTCTTGTGCCCAGTGCGTTAAGCGGTATATACTCTTCTTCACTGTCTTCCACCTTTACTACCGCGTGGCGGTGCGAGAAAGTTCCCCGCTCCACGTCCTGTCCGCTAAAGCGAACGTGATGTCCTTCATGCATAAGGGTAGCGTATGCCATCAGTTCTCCCATGGCCCAGTCGTAACTGTCGCTTTCTATCATCTTTTCGCGGTCGTTAAAAAGCTTTTGAATTTTGTTGAAGAATTTTTTGTCGGTTGGAAGCCGCGATGATTTTTTGGCCAGTTCCAAAAATAGTTTTTCCTCAACGCCGGTATTAACGACTTTTTCAAAATCTTCGTTACCGGCCATTTTTAATCCCGACCAGGGGCCTTGCAGATAAGAAGTTATTTTAGCGCTTTCTTGTTTTTTGGCTTCTTCCAGATTTTTCTCCAAATTGTCTTTAAAGTGTGCCTCGGCCTGTTTTATTTCTTCTTCCGTAAACGAATTTTCGGCCAGCAGTTTGCGCTCGTAAACCACTTTAGGGTTGGGGTGAGAGGCAATTGCTTTGTATAGCAGGGGTTGTGTAAAGCGAGGTTCATCTCCTTCGTTGTGGCCGTACTTTCTGTAGCAAAGCACATCTATAAACACATCTTTGCCGAATGTTTGTCGGTATTCCATGGCCAGTTTAGCTACTAAGCAAAGGGCTTCTACGTCATCTCCGTTTACATGAAACACCGGCGATAAAACTACTTTGGCTACATCAGTACAATAAATAGATGAACGAGCATCAATATAGTTGGTGGTAAAACCTACTTGGTTATTGATAACGAAGTGTACGGTACCTCCTGTTTTATAGCCATCCAGTTGACTCATTTGAATTACTTCGTACACAATTCCCTGGCCGGCAATGGCGGCATCTCCGTGTACCAAAATAGGGCAGGCTTTTTTATTGTCTCCTTTGTGGCGTGAGTCTATTTTGGCGCGTGTAATTCCTTCCACCACCGGGTCAACAGTTTCCAGGTGAGAGGGATTGGGGGTTAACGAAACATGAACCGTTTTTCCGGAATCGCTTACTACATCGGAACTAAAACCCATGTGGTACTTTACATCGCCGTTAAACATGTTGTCTTCACTGGGTCTTCCTTCGAATTCGGCAAAAATATCACGGGCGGGCTTTTTCATAATGTTGGCAAGTACATTTAACCTGCCTCTGTGAGCCATGCCAATCACGAAGTCCTCCACTCCAAGTTTTACGCCATGTTCCATTAAGGCGTTCAGTGCCGGCAAAAAAGATTCGCCTCCTTCCAGCGAGAAACGCTTTTGGCCAACAAACTTGGTAGCCAGAAAATTCTCGAAAGTAACCGCCTCAATCAGTTTATTAAGAATTACTTTTTTCTCTTCCTTGCTGAAATTGGGAATGTTTTTAGATTTTTCTACACGCTCCTGCAACCACTGTGTTTCAACCGGATTGCGCAAAAAAGCATATTCAACCCCAATGCTGTTGCAGTAGGTGGTTTCTAAATGGGAAATAATATCTTTAAGCTTAGCCGGACCAATACCAATTTGATTTCCGGCCTGAAAAACGGTTTCCAGGTCGTTTTTGCTTAGCTCAAAATTCTCTATGTCCAGCGTGGGCTGGTAAGTTCTGCGTTGCCTAACCGGGTTGGTTTTAGTGAATAAATGCCCCCTGGAACGGTAGCCGTTTATTAGGTTTATTACTTTAAACTCTTTGGTTACATTTTCGGGTATGGCACCGCCCGATGAAGAATAGTCTTTACGGGCAAATTCAAAACCTTTAAAAAAATCCTGCCAGCTTTGATCTACCGACGCCGGATTTGCCATATATTGAGCAAAAAGTTCCTCAACGGCATTTACGTCTCCGGTTCCCAGGTATGAAAATTTATCCATTTTTAAGCATTATAAGAACAACAAATTTAACAAATTTAACGGAACCGCAGGACATTTTGGCGTACATTTGTGTTAATGTTTAACAGACCTTTTCATATTCTTTACGCAGTCTTCTTTTTAGTTTGTTTTTATAGCGGTAAATCGCAGCAAAACGGGGACGAAACGCTGCAAAAAGTAAATTTATTAATAGAAAAAAAAGCCGAATATCACCGTTTAACCAACGGAGAAACCGATGGCTACCGGGTAAAAATACATTTTGGGGTTGACCGCGATGTGGCACGCAGTGTAAGAGTAAAATTTTCATCTAAATTTAGCGATACCAAAACCTACGAAGAATATCAGCAACCAAATTTTGTGGTATTGGTAGGTAATTATAAAACCAAGTTAGAGGCTGTAGAATCACTAAAAAAAATTCAGGTTGATTTTCCTAATGCCTTTATTGTTAAAGGAAAAATAAACCCCAATTAAAATTTTACCGGCATGAGCAATTCTGTGAAAGAGTTTAACGACTACCGCAGCCGGATGAACGATGTTATTTTGAAAAAAGATAATTTGGTTTTAAAACGGCTTTTTAATTTAGATACCCAAACGTATACCGAAGGAGCCCTAAACGTAAAAACCAAAGAAATGCTTGGTTTGGTTGCCAGCATGGTATTGCGTTGCGACGATTGCATAAAATACCACCTGCAAAAGTGCCACGAACAAGGTTGCAGCACCGAAGAAATTTACGAGGTGTTTGCCATTGCCAATATTGTGGGAGGAACCATTGTAATACCCCATACCCGCCGAGGGGCAGAGTTTTGGGAGGAACTGGAAAAGTTAAAAGTTAAAAGTTAAAAATATGAGCGCTTGCCTTATTAAAAATTATCACGGTTTCCCCTCAGCGTGCTTTGCGTAAAACTTTGTGGCCTTTGCGGTTATTTAATCCGCCGCGGCGGAGTTAAAAAGGTAAAAGTTAAAAAGCCGGGCATTAATCTCCGCTAAATTTGTTTTAATTTCTAAAAAAAGTCTGAATGGCATTAACTTTTGTTTGTATTCTGCAGGAATACATGTAGAAAATACAGTTAACCTATCCCCATTTACACCTCCAAAAACCGTTGGCGGTATTCCGGCTTTACTATGGCGCAGGCATTGGTTTTTCCGTATTTTTTATAACGCCTTTTGGCAATGTAGTCATAAATCGGGTTTCTTAAAAAGGGCGGTATTACAACAAATACCACTAACAAGGGCCACAAGCCTTTCATGTACTGAGATATGCGCAGGGCTGCACAAGATTTAATAAAAGCCTGATGATTGCGAATAAGTACCATGCTGTCTACCTTATTATCTATTTCAAAATAGGCCAGCAATTTTTTTCCGGCCTCGCTTTGCAAAGAAGCAAAACTTAAACGAGGAGTTTTTTCGCGCGCCAGTAAAAAATTTACCGAGTGATTGCATAGCACACAATCTCCATCAATTAATAAAATGGGCTGTTTGCTTAAAATATCGTTTATATCGCTCATGGTATGGCGTACACGTAATAGGGGTCTACACTTACTTCGTAGCGTTTGGGTAAAACGGCGCCGGTAAAGATATCCACAAAATTTACAAAGCCGTTACGCCCGGCGCATTGCGAGGTATGATGCGGCGCAGGCCCGCTTGAAATTATGTTTCTGGAAGCTACATACAGAACTTTTTTATGTTCATCAACGCCAATGCCATGGGGCTGAAAACCCACTTTTATATGAGAAATCACATCCATGGTTACGGCATTTATTTTGGTAACCGTACCGTGTGCTCCGGAAAAGGTTACCGTATCATAAGGGCAGGAAATAAAATATGCATTAACCAATGGCGAATAAACAATTTCCTGGGGAAAATATCCGGTAGAAGTAATTTGCATAACCTGGCGGCTACTCATATTAAACACCCGTACATCATTTGTTTTTTGGCAGCTCAATATAATGTTTTGTTTATCGGCGCTCAGCAGCATTTCATGAATATCCAGCGATGAAGAATAATTTACGGGCATTCCGATTTCTACCGATACTTCGTGCTTTACCGTAAAAGCCGTATCAATAATGCTTAAATAATTTCCGGTTTGAGCAGCCACGTATATACTGTCTTCCGCATCATTTAAGGCAATTCCATGCGGATAAGAAAGGTTAGGCAAATAATGCAGCAGTTTTCTGTTTTCCAAATCAACCGCGGCTACTTTACCGAATTGCGTCCACGATACGCAGTAGGCTTTTTTCCCGTCTTTGGTAAATACCATGGTGTTCCAGTCAAAGGCGTCAAAATTAGGATTGGTACCGGCAGCTTTAGGTGAGAGTGGTATATTGCCCACAAAGGCATCATCGCTGCAACGGTATTTTTGCATAATGTTGTTGTTGATAAAAATTACGTACCAGTATTTACCGTCGGGCGAAACTCTTACGCTATGAGGTGTATCGGGTGCACCGGGTTTGGTACCTACTTCAATGTATCGGATAGGGAGTTGGGTTTCACTGTCAAACACGGTTACCACGTCGCATCCCTGATTTACCACGTATACTTTTTTTCGTTGCGGATTATCGGCCCACATTATTTTACCGCTTCCGCTGGGCGCGCCTCTGTCAATCCAATCATAAAACAGTTTAACCTGTTCTCGGCTCAGCGGAGTGCCATTAACCGGCATGGTGGGCTTATTTACCGGACCCAAATCTTCGTATGTGTTGATAAAATAGCAGAGGTACGAAAATTTGCTGCTAAAAGGAATAACGGAATTACCGCTATTACTTCCGGAAAATAAGTTTCCCCAGCTTTCCATGTTAAGGCCTGCCGCGGCTAAGTAGCTTTTATTGTTGTGGCATCCCTCTACGGCGCATCGAGTAGTGATAATGCTTCCAATTTCGTTGGGATAATCGCCAAAAGGTACTTTCCCGGTGTCTTTTCGGCAGGCGCTCCACAGGAAAGTAAAAACAATAAGCGTTATGAAGAAAAGTCGTGTCAATCAGTACTTAATTATTTTTTGGATATACTCATTCCCTTCGCTTTTTATTTTTAAGATATAAAGTCCCGCATTAAAAGGCAGCATATCCAGTTCCACATATTTGCTACTCGTGTTTTTTCGTAACAGTTCCTGCCCCTGTATATTCCAGAGACTTATTTCGTCAAGTAAAAAATTTCCTTCGGCATGTATGTGTGTAATGGCACGGGTAGGGTTGGGAAAAAGTTTGATAGTTAACGAGTGCTTGTTGTGGAGCTGAATACCCACATCGGGCGCTTTGGATGAATAAAAAAATACTCCGCCACCGGCATTTCCTACAAACAAGTCGGGTTTGCCGTCGTTATTTATATCTTCATACCAGGGGGTAGAGAAGGTGGGAACCATAATGTTATTTGCGGTAGAATCTATTAGCGTACAGCTTTGAGTGGCTACGGCAGGTACATCAAACAAATACAACTGCCCGGTTATGCAGCCGCCCAACATTTTAATTTGTGAGTCCTCTTTATAAAAGTAAGATGCGCCAAATCCATCCAGTCCGTAAACAAAAAAATCTCCTTTTAAAGACACATTGGGGAAAGCCCCGGTAATTAAGGTAAACGAGGGAACAGATGCAGTTCCGATATTTTGGTAATAATACACTCTTCCGTTTTTGGTAGATACCAGTAAATCTAATTTTCCGTCGTTGTTATAATCAAACAACTGTGGTATGGGATTGCCGGATGGGAAGTTGATGGAGAAGTGGTTAAATTTTAAATTGGAGAAATTGCAGGGGTTTCCGGGGCCGGCCGTATTTTCCAGCCAGCTGAGGGTATTTATGTTGGTTATCATAAACAAATCCACATCTCCGTCGTTGTCAATATCTCCCGGAGCTACTACTGCACTGTATACAGAGGCGTTGAGCACGGAAGATAAGTTCGCATAATCGGTGCTTACCAGCGAAAAAGCAGGTTGTGCTGCGGTGCCTATGTTTTCATACAAGTACAAACGGGGTTTGCGTCCGTTTCCTATATAAACACCTTCGTTGCTAACCAGCAAATCCTTTTTTCCGTCGGCATTATAATCAATTAAGACCGGCCTCGACATTTGTCCGGCATCAATCATCTCATCTTGTAAAAAGTTTTTCTTTATCAGCGAAAAATTAACCGTGGGGGTAGTGCTGATATTTTTATACAGCCATACGCTGGTAGCATTTTCTCCGCTAAATGCGTTGGGCGAGGCAATGAGTTCAGGTTTGTTATCATCATCTACGTCCACATAATGCGTACAGGGAAAAGGATTCATTTTAATTTGTGTTGCAGAGGCTTTATTGGGGTAATTGGGATAAAGTTTGGTGGTATCTGTTATTAAAGCATTGGCAATGGTTCCGGTGTTATGGGCGTATTCTATGGTGGAGCAGGAAATATCACCGATAATTAAATCTTGGTCGCCGTCGCCATCGTTATCTATACACATCAGGCAGGCGCCGGCGTGTCGGTTTTTTTCGGAGTAGTTATACACGCTTCCGAAGGGACGGGGGTTACATTCGTTGAGGTTTACCGTACAGGCATTTTCGCTGATATTTCCCCAGCAAGGGCTTTCCAGTTCAAATTTCAGGCTGTCGGTATGATTGAATAATTCTTTACTTATATTTTTGTGATACTCGATATGAATGCCTGTTGGGCTGAAGGTAAGAATATCCAGGTCGCCATCTCCGTCTATATCGTGTATGGCGGGTAAGCCAACCGGGCTGGTATAAATATTGGCTACCGCCGGAGGGCCGCTGGGGTTATAATTGCTGTACAGCAAAGAGTAGGTCATAACAAACTGGGGTCCGGTTGAAGCATTTCCGGTATTTTTGTAAACCTGTATGCCTCCGGTAACCGAACAAAATAAATCAGCCTTGCCGTCACCGTTGTAGTCTTTCAGAATACCCCAGTTATAGCAGCGCGGAAAATTTTTTTCGTATTCGGGTGCGTGTTTATATTGCGCACTTCCCGGGTTACCCGTTTTAAGAAAACACCTAAAGGCGCCTAAAGCAGAATGGTTGAGTTTATCGTAAATAACCAAATCGTTTTTTCCGTCAAAGTTTAAGTCAATATTGGAAAAAGCAGCCGCATTAATTCCTCCTGCCCAGGGCATTTTGAGGCAATAATTATTGTTTAAAACAGAAATGGTATCCGGCCCTACTGGTAACTGGGAAAAAACCGGCACAAAAAACCACATGGCCAGGTATAAGCAGAAAGCTCTCATTTAGCAAATTTAGCGAAAAAACACCCTTGTTTTTTCTTAATTTTATGGAATTGAACAAGTGATAAGTAAACGCCTACATACCCTTTATTGTTTTTTGTTTTTGCTGTTTTTTTGCGGGAAATTTTTTGCAACCCATATTGTGGGTGGCGAGATGTATTATGATAAAATAGGCCCTAACACGTACTCGGTAACCTTAAAAGTTTATCGCGACTGTTTTGGGGGCGTGCCTCCTTTTGACGGGCAAAACGGAAGCTCTCCGGCACTACTCCATATTTTTGATAATAACGGAAATCTGATTCAGCAGCTAAACTTGGGTATTCCGGTTGTTACTCCCGTGCCTCCCAGTATTAACAACCCCTGCATTCAAACACCGGGCGGAGTTTGTGTGGAGGAGGGGCGCTATACCATAACCGTTACCTTGCCTCCTCTTACCGGAGGCTACCATTTGGTTTATCAGCGTTGTTGCCGCAACAATACCATTCTTAACCTGAATAATCCGGGGGCGGCGGGGGCCACCTACAAAACATTTATTCCGGGGCCGGAGCTGGCACTCAACAACAGTTCGCCCCGTTTCAATAATTTTCCGCCCATCTTTATTTGCAACGGATTTAAAATCAGTTTTGACCATTCTGCTACCGACCCCGACGGAGATCAGTTGATTTACTCTTTATGCCCTGCCTTTGATGGGTTAGATGCCTGCTGCCCTATTATTACGGTTCCGGGTTTATCACCCAATTCTAATCCAAGCTGCGTTAATCCTCCTCCTATTTGTCCCAGCGTGGCGGTGGCGCCGCCTTACCCCAATGTAAATTATATAACACCTTTTTCCGGAACCTATCCCATTGCTTCCAATCCTTCTTTGGTAATTAACCCAAGTACCGGAAGCCTAACCGGCACACCTAACCTGAACGGGCAGTGGGTTGTAAATGTTTGTGTTGAAGAATGGCGAAACGGGCAGTTACTTTCTGTTCATTATCGCGATTTTCAGTTTAATGTGGTAACCTGCAGTATTACGGTACTAAGCGCCATTGCCGACCAGCAATCTAAATGCATGGGAGACAGCATTAAATTTACCAATACCAGCGTAGGAGCCAGCAGTTATTTTTGGGATTTTGGTGTGCCCAATACACAAAGCGATACCTCCAGATTATTTAGCCCTTATTACGTATATCCTGATACGGGCGTGTACTACGTAACACTTATTGCTAATCCGGGAAAGCCCTGTGCAGATACGGTGGTAAAGCCTTTTTACATATACCCCAGTATTGATATACATTTTCCAAAACAAAATGTGCAGTGTTTAAAAAACAACAGTTTTAATTTCAGTGTACAGGGAACATACATTAACTCGGCTACTTTTTCCTGGAATTTCAGTTCGGCGGCAACGCCTTCTACATCTACACTAAAAAATCCGAGTAATGTGGTGTTTACCGAACCGGGCAAATATTTTGTGAAGTTGGTAGGAAAACAATACAGCTGCATAGACTCTTTTATTGATTCGGTGCGAATTTTAAGCCGGCCAAAGGCCATTATTGAAAATTTACCTGTTTCATTGTGCGACCCGGCTTATGTATCTTTCAGCAACGGAAGCGTAAGCGAGTATCCGGCAACGTATTTGTGGCAAATGAGCAGTGGTGAAGTGTACAATTCCTTTGAACCTTCGCATCTGTTTAGTCCAACAGGGGTTTACAATGTTTCGTTAACTCTAATAAGGGGAGCGCCCTGCCCCGATACCAGCAAAACATCTATTAATACCATAACGGTTAACCCAAGTCCGGTTGCCGATTTTGTTTTTAGCCCCACACTCACCACTATTTTTGACCCGCAAATATTTTTTGAGAGCACATCGAGCCCGGATGCGGAAAAGTTTTACTATGATTTTGGCGATGGGGCTTCCTCTACTTATATGAATGAGATACATGTATACCAAAACCATGGCACCTACCCGGTAAAACTGGAAGTAAGAAACCGATACGATTGCAAAAACGAGGTAACTAAAAACGTAAAAATACTTCCGGAATTTCGCTTTTGGATTCCGAATACCTTTACCCCCGATGGCAACGGATTAAATGATGTATTTATGCCCATAGCCATAGGCGTATTGGATTATCGTTTCGAGATATACAATCGCTGGGGCGAAAAGATATTCGGCACCGATAATCCGCAAAGCGGGTGGGACGGAACCTATAAAAACAAGCCCTGCCAGCAGGATGTGTATGTTTGGCTAATCAGTTTTAAAAACGAGGTGAGTAAAAAATTTGAAACCCGAACAGGGCATGTGTTATTGCTCAGTGGCCGCTAGGTTATCGTTAGCCGGCTTTTAAATAAATTTTTATTTTGCTTTTAGCGTGTGTTTTTGGGGATAAATTGCGGCAAGGCTGTTAAAATAGTTGTTTAAAGGAGGTTTTTACACTATTTTTTATAATTTTATCTAGCTATGTGGCGTGTTTTTGTAAAACAGCAGCTTTTGTTTTTGTGCCTGGTTTTTGCATTGCCTGCAAGTGCAACACACATAGTGGGCGGAGAGCTCTTCTATACTTATTTAGGAAACAATAAGTACCGGGTTACGCTTAAGCTTTATCGGGATTGTTTTGGGAGTTCGGTTCCCTTTTCCGGAACGGGAGAAGGAAGTGCCTACTTTGATGTGTTGGATAAAAATAAAGAGAAACTTTTTAGTTTCCCGCTGGGGGAGCCTGTAATATCCAAGGTTCCGCCTTCCACCAACAATCCCTGCATTCAATCGCCTAATGGAATTTGTGTAGAAGAGGGTGTATATACCACCACAGTTACGTTGCCCCCAAAATCTGGCGGCTATTTTTTGGAATATAAAACCTGTTGCCGAAACGCTTCTATACTTAACCTTGTAGCGCCAACCGGCCAGGGAGCCACTTACCGCAGTTATATTCCGGGTCCGGAAACTGCCTGGCCAAATTCGTCTCCGCGGTTTAAAAAATATCCCACCATTTTTGTTTGCATAGGACAAGAAATAAACTTCGATCATTCGGCAATGGACTTGGACGGCGATTATTTGGAGTATTCCTTGGGGCCCTCTTATAATGGCTTTCCCGATTCTTTGGTTACCTACAAAAGTCCCTATAGCGGAAATTACCCTTTGGCCTCTAATCCTGCCATTACTATTCATCCGCAAACCGGTGTTATAAGCGGAGTACCTAATTTAACGGGGCAATGGGTAGTTTGTGTTCGCGTTAAAGAGTACCGAAACGGGAAGCTTTTAAGTACACACTACCGCGATTTTCAGTTTAATGTAATCAGTTGTTCCGTTTTTATTAATGCTCAAATAGCCAATCAGCCAAAAAAGTGTGAGGGCAGTACCATTTCTTTTACCAACCTTACCGTGAGCAATTTTGGCGTAAACTATTTATGGGATTTTGGGGTGCCAAATTCCACTATGGATACCTCTACCCAAAAAAATCCGGTTTTTACTTTCCCTGATACCGGTTCGTATGTGGTTACCTTGGTTGTAAATCCCGGACTTCCCTGCACTCAAACCATTCAAAAAGTTTTTCACGTATACCCTCCGTTTAAACCGCTGTATACAAGGCCTGCATCCCCTCAGTGTTTTAAAAATCATTTGCTTACTTATAGTGTGGGAGGCCAGTACCAGAGTAATGCCCAATTTACTTTTAATTTTGGGAATCAAGCCACACCGGCGCTTTCTAACCAAACACTAACACAGGTTGCATTTAACAGTGCCGGATGGCATCACATACAAATTACCGGAAAACAATTTGCCTGTGCCGATACCATTAAAGACAGTTTATACCTTATTGGCCGACCAACAGCTTCCCTGGGGCTAATTCCGGAAAGAATGTGTGCTCCGTATTTTGTTGATTTCGACAATAAAAGTCAGAGCGAATATGCCGCTTCTTATACCTGGAGTTTGAGCAATGGTGTAGTACTTACCGGAGCAAACCCGTCGTATCTTTTTGAAGAACCCGGAATTTATTCTTTACACCTTTCTTTGGTGAGAGGAGGTTTTTGTGCCGACAGCAGCGAAACCTTTCGAGATTCTTTGAGAGTATTTCCAAGGCCTGAGGCCTCGTTTTCGGTGAGTACTAACGAAACAAGCATTTTTGACCCTGAAATTGGGATTGATAACACTTCCATAACTCCCTTTACACAGATTAAGTATTATTTTGGAGATGGAAACACTTCCGGTTACATGAATGAAAAACATACTTACAGCGCCCCGGGAACATATACCATTACTCAATGGATGATGAACGAATTTGGTTGCGAAGACCATACAGACCAAGTCATTAAAATCATTCCTGAGTTCAGGTGTTGGGTGCCCAACAGTTTTACGCCCGACGGGAACGGCTTGAATGATTTGTTTTACCCGGTGGTAATAGGAATGGAGGATTATGAATTTTCGGTATTTGCCTTAAATGGAGAAAAAGTTTTCAGCACAAAAAAACCCGGCGAGGGGTGGAACGGCCACTTTGGCGGGAAGAAATGCCCGGAGGGAACCTATGTATGGAAACTGAGTTATACCAACCAACTGGAAGGGAAAGCCGAAGTAAAAACGGGACATGTATTTTTACTGGGCGCGCATATAGAATAGCTTCTGTACCGGCATTAGAGTAAAAGACTACAAAACAAAAACCGCCAACCTGTTAGGGTTGGCGGTTTCGGTAAAAGAATAAATGAATACACCGACAGGTGATTTACCTCCCAAGATGGTTTTATTGTGGATTTTGATTTTTTACGGCCTCAATGGTAAACTTAACTTTTACGTTTTTGTTTGAGCCTCCGCCACTAATGTTGTACTCTTCGCGGTTAATGGTAAATTCTCCTTCAAATCCGGCAACCGACATTTTCACAGGTATCTCTTTGCCGGCTTCGTCTTTAATAACGTCTTCAATTTCGTTAATGCCCATGTAGTTAAATAAAAGTTCGGCATCCTTAGCAATACCTTTTAAGGTTAATTTTCCTTTGGCGGTATAGGCATATGGGCCGGTTTCATTCTTTACAATTTCCGTTGCTTCAAAAGCAGCCTTTGGATTTTTAGGCACGTTAAAAAAGTTTTCTTTGTTTTTCAGATGGTCGTCGCGCATATCGTTTTGGGTATTTAGCGAGGTCATATCTAAGCGAACAAAAATTTTGGGTGCGTTTTCGTTTTGCAGGTTCACAAAGCCACTGTCGATATTAATAGAACCTTTGGTGTAGCTGATAATGTGCATCACACTAAAGTCAACCGAGCTGTGTGCCCCGTCAACTTCAAACAAACCTTGCAGTTCGGCTATGTCTTTAGAGTCGGCAACAACAGTTTGTTGAGTTGCATTTGCTTGTTTTGTATCGCTTACTTTAACGGCTATATAAGGTGCAATAACCAGCGAAACGATAGACATGAGTTTAATAAGAATATTCATGGAAGGCCCGGAAGTATCTTTAAAGGGGTCTCCTACGGTATCTCCGGTAACGGAAGCTTTGTGAGGTTCCGATTTTTTATAGAAAGTTTCGCCGTTTATTTGAACGCCTTTTTCAAATGATTTTTTGGCGTTATCCCAGGCACCACCGGCATTGTTTTGAAAAATACCCATCAGCACGCCCGATACGGTAACTCCGGCCAGTAGCCCGCCCAATACCTCGGGGCCAAAAATAAAGCCTACAATTACAGGAGTTATTAAGGCAATGGCTCCCGGCATAATCATTTCGCGGATAGAGGCTTTGGTAGAGATGGCAACGCACTTTTCGTATTCGGGTTTTGCTTTATACTCCATAATTCCGGGAATTTCGCGGAACTGGCGGCGAACTTCCTGCACCATATCCATGGCAGCACGGCCCACGGCAGCAATTGCTAAAGCCGAGAAAATGAAAGGAATCATAGCTCCAACAAATAAACCTGCCAATACCGGGGCCTTATAAATATCAATAGCGCTGATGCCGGCTACACCTACAAATGCTGCAAATAAAGCTAAAGAGGTTAAGGCAGCAGATGCGATGGCAAAGCCTTTACCGGTTGCGGCAGTTGTGTTACCTACAGCATCCAAATTATCTGTACGTTCACGAACTTCGGGAGGAAGTTGGCTCATTTCAGCAATTCCGCCGGCGTTATCGGCAATGGGCCCAAAGGCATCAATAGCTAATTGCATGGCGGTAGTGGCCATCATACCGGCAGCGGCTATGGCTACACCGTATAATCCTGCAAAATAGTAAGAACTCATAATGCCGGCAGCCAGCACAATAATGGGAACTACGGTAGATTCCATACCTACCGATAAACCGCCAATAATATTGGTTGCATGACCGGTAGCAGATTTTTGAATGATGGAATTTACCGGGCGCTTGCCCATGGCGGTATAGTACTCGGTTATCCAGCTCATAATGGCGCCTACCACCAGACCAATAAAAATCGCAATAAACACTTTCATGCTGCTAAACTCGTAGCCGCGTAAACTAAGTGTTTCGGGCAGCATCCAGTTTACTAAAAAGTAAGAAGCAATAATGGTAAGGATAATAGAGGACCAGTTGCCCATATTCAGGGCGTTTTGTACGCTGTCTTTTTCACCTTTTACGCGAACAAACCAGGTTCCTACAATAGAAAAAATAAGGCCAATACCGGCAATAACCATGGGCAACAGAATGGGGGAGAGCCCGCCGAATTTATCGGCACTTGCGTCTATCTCCTGACCCAATACCATGGTGGCCAAAATGGTGGCCACGTAAGAACCAAATAAATCGGCACCCATACCGGCCACATCACCTACGTTATCTCCCACGTTATCGGCAATGGTGGCGGGGTTGCGCACATCATCTTCCGGGATACCGGCTTCAACTTTTCCTACCAGGTCGGCACCAACGTCGGCTGCTTTAGTGTATATACCACCTCCCACGCGTGCGAACAAAGCAATAGATTCTGCTCCTAAAGAAAAACCTGTTAATACTTCAATGGCGCGTTTCATTTCATCTCCGGTAACCGGGGTGCCCTTGGCAAACATGTAATAAAATACAATAAACAAACTGCCTAGGCCAAACACTGCCAAACCTGCAACTCCTAGGCCCATTACGGTACCTCCGGTAAAAGATACTTTAAGTGCCTTAGCCAGCGAAGTGCGTGCGGCTTGTGTAGTTCTAACATTAGCCTTGGTAGCTACTTTCATGCCTATATAACCGGCTGTAGCCGAGAAAACAGCGCCAATAATAAAGGCCACCGCAATTAGCCAGTGCGAGTGAATGGCCATGCCGTTAACCTCGTGTACGGTTCCGCTCCAGCCTAACAAAATGGCGGCAATTACCACAAAGTAGCTCAATATTTTCCATTCGGCTTTTAAAAAGGCCATGGCCCCGGCGGCAATATATCCGGCCAGCTCTTTCATATTTGACTCTCCGGCATCTTGTTTACCAACCCAGGCCGATTTAATAGCCATTACTAACAATCCTACAAGCCCCAGTGCGGGTACTAAAAAAACTACGTTCTCGTTCATATTCAAAGAATTAAAATTAAAATAAGGGCTGCAAAATTAGGAATTTTGATGGAAAAATGAAATTATGTAACTACTTGTTTTACAGAACATTGCTATTTGCAAAAAAACAAAAGCCATTGCTTTGATTTTGCAATGGCCTTTTGGTAAAATAAAGGATGGGGCTTAAAAAGCCTGTTTATTCAATAATTAATTTTTGAGTTTGTTTGCTGCCGCTTGGTGTTTGAACGCTTATCAGGTACATTCCGGGGTTTAAGCCTTGGGTGGAAACGAGTCCTTTGTTTTCTAAAACTTCGGTTTTAAGTACTTTTCCACTTAAATCAGCAATAGAAACATGCAAACGCTCATTGGAAGAGCCCTTTACATAAAATGATTCTTTTGCCGGATTTGGAAAAATAGTTACTAATTGGATTGCTTCATTCTTATTTAAACCTGAGGTAGACCCTTCGTTATAAAGTTGTGTTACCTCAGATGCTGATAGTGCTTTGCTGTATATTCTGATATCATCAATGTTGCCGTAAAAGGCATTGCCTGTATAAATAGGAATAACTGTACTTGCGTTTGTTCCGCCATAATTACCAATCACAAAATAAGGATTTGGAAAGCCGGGAGAAGAATTTGTATAAGATACGGTACTTGTAGTTTGACTAATCAGGTTATTATTGGCATAAATTTTTAGTTCGTTTAAGTTCGCTTTATCATAAGTTACCACAATATGCGTCCAGGCATTTAAACTAAAACATGGAGCTGAAACAAAGCCTGCCGTATATGTAGTGCGAACATGCACTGCAAGTGAATTACTGTTTTTAGTAAGAAGATACCTTTGAGTATTTGCGTCATTAGACCACTCTCCCATAATATTGTGATTACCGGTAAGAATAGATGGTTTTACCCAAATAGACCAACTCATGGCATTATGGCTGTTTAAATCAACGGAGGATGTAGAGTAAAGAATATGATTACTGAATTCTAAGGCGCTATTTGGAACATTATTTCTGTCGTTTACCGGCGTTACCGTAGTGGGACTTGGTAAATGAACGAGCGTGGCCGTTCCGGCTTCATCAAGAAGGCTCCCGTTCGTAAAAGAATATTTTCTAATCAAATTAGTGGTTGGCTGTGCCATCATGGCTGCCGATGCAAGCGTTGTAAGGAAAAGTAAAAGTTTTTTCATAAGTGTAATTTTTACCAAAGGTGCTTTAAAATTAAAGTAATGTGAGATGCTTTTTCACGAAAGGTTGTTTTGAGTTCATGAGCAGGAAAGGCAAGCCTTTTACGTAATGCCGCACTTACTTCAATTGCAAAATGCCCAAATGGAAAGGACCGGGGCTGGAAGAATTGGCGTTTTCGCGCATCAAAACCACCACCTGATTTTTAGCTGCATCCAAGGGCTTGACGTCCAAAAAATAATTGCTGTATTTTGTGTTCAACCTGCTCAAAAACGTCAATCCCAAGTCGGATTTGGATACTTTATAAAAATCGCCATAACCGGTCATTACCAAAAAATATTGGTCGTCAAAATCTTCTATGTATTCTAAAGGACTGCTTACTCGAGTATTGTATTTGTATTCGGTTTTGATGGTTAATTTTTTGCCGTCCCAAAGCGCCTTGCCCACTGTATTGCCGTAATGTACATAGTAAACTACCCCTTTGTTGGTAATAAAATTTCTGGGAACTTCATCGTTGAGTTTGCCCTTCCATTTCAAGGCTTCCAAGGGGGTTCCGGCGGCTATAAGCGAAGCATCGACTATCATGTAGTAGGGTTCGGTAGCGTTGTTGTCTCCGGAATTGGCTATGAGCAAATGTTTGTCGTCCAGAAAGCCGATTTCTACTTCCTCGGAAGCCTCTATGGGATTATGGCTTCCGGAGTAGGTTTCCACGTCCAAGTCGTAGATTTTGGATTTGCCTTCGTTGTTCATATCGGCTACAGCCAGCCCCAAGCGTATGGCTTGGCGCCCGCCGCTTTCCATTTTATGCCAAATGAACAGGGAGGCGACCAAGGTGCCGGAGGGGTTTTCGGCCAATTCCAAAAAATCGACAGCCGTGCCGGTGCTGCCGCCCGTGCCGCATTTCCAATAGTCCATGCCGGTGTTGGAGGCGCGCCAGTCCAGCATTTTATGTCCTATGGAACTTTTAATGCTTAAATCGGAATTGATGAGTAAAAAAATGTCTCGTCCCCCCAAAGCGTATCCTCCATTTTTTAAAGAGATGATTTCGTGAGGGTCCACAGCCCTTGAATAAACGTCGAAATTTATTTTTTTTTCATTCAAATCGATATACTCGCGAATGGAAATGTTTCCGCTGCTTGCATCTCTACACGCATAAACCAGTTGTTGTTTGGATTGATTAACGCAGATAGCTCTGTCGGCATAAATGCCGTCGTTGTTTTCTGCAAACAATTCTTTGTACGAAAATTGCGCTTTTGCGAATGAAAGCCCAAGTAAAGCGGCATAAAAGAAGAAGCATTTAGGCATAATAACCGGTTGAAAATAAGCCTAAAGTTGAATAAAATCGTTGAAGGATGTTTTTATGATTGCACGAAAGGTTGTTTTGAGTTCATGAAGGGCATTAGCCAACGGTAATATTGTTTTCTTTGAGTTGGTTTTCAAAATCGCTTTTCCGTTCGCGAGAAATGAGGAGTGTTTTACCGTTATCCAGCAACAGCAGGTTATCGGATTTACTGTACTTTTTTACGTAATTGATATTCACTATGTATGAGCGGTGCGATCGGAAATAGTTGGGTTTTTTTTCCAAAATATCCTCAAAAAATTTAAGCTTTTTGCTTACCACTTGTTTGCTACCGTCGTTAAGCCATACTTCGGTATAGGCGCCATCGGCTTCCAGGTACATAATGTCATTCGTATTTACAAAATGCAAACCATCGGCCAATGGTAAGGCAATTTTGGTAAAGGGGTTTGACGAAAAAGCGCTTTTAAGCACCTCCAGTTTGTCGGTTATTTGCGAGGAGCCCAATCGTTGACTTGCTTTGGTAATGGCCGCTTTTAGTTTATCAATATCAACGGGTTTAAGCAAGTAATCAACCGCCGAAACTTCAAAGGCTTTAAGGGCAAACTCGTTGTAAGCGGTTACAAAAATAATTTCAAAATCAACTTCACGGAAAAAGTTAAGCAGTTCAAAGCCGTTGTATTCGGGCATATCAATATCCAGAAATACCAACATGGGCCTTAGTTTATTGATAGCCAAAACCCCATCGGGCACATTGGCGCATGAGGCAACAATTGTTACTTCGGGGCAAAATTTTTCTAACAAGGAAGAAAGAGCTGCGCGGGCTCTTTCTTCATCATCAATAATAATGGCACTTATTTGTGTTGTTGAACTCAAAACCGACTTTAACAAATATAAAACTATTTCTTTTTAAACTCGGCGGCTTTTTCGCAGGATATAGGTATTAGCGCCCCGTTAAAACCGGCCATAAATGAAGGACCAAATTTTTCCCCGTCCCAGGTTTGATTAATAGAACAATATATATACTTGCATAATCCGTCCGTCATCGGATTTGAAACAGCCACAACAAGCGATGTGCGATGTGTTACCACGTTGTTCTTTTTCATTATTTGCCAATCTTTGGCGATGTAGCAATAGTTTAACCCCCATGGTTTTGGTTTATCTCTTTCGGCAAATGGTTTTATTAAATCAAAGTTTTCTTTATCGCGTTGTGCATCCACTACTCTGCGAGGTGGCAGATTGCCCTCATCGGCCCAAACATTTTTTTCGTTCTCAATGAACTGCATAAACTCTTCAAAAGCTTCATCGGCAATTCTGGTGCTATCCCAATCGGCTAATTTTTCTTTGTTTTTAGACATGATGTTAATGGTTGAACCCAAATAATCATTAGAGCCGCAATTAAAAAATTTTGCCACTTCTTTACCATTTTTGGTATCGCTGCTAACGGCAGCAACAATAAATATTTCCGGATCTTTACTGTATTGAAAAACAAAAGGATCGCAAAAAGCCTGTTTATACATTTCTTTTGAAGCGGGATTAGCCAGTTTGTTTTCAAATTTAAACACGTGGAGTTTATACTTTTTAAGATAAGCACTTCCGAGTTTACTGCCGCCTTTTATTTCCAAATCAATATATTTACTTGACTCGGAGCGAATTTGATTTTTAATGTCGTCTTTTGTAAAATATATTGTGGCATAAAACTCAGCCGGAAAATACTGGATTGTCATTTCCGAAAGTTTAAATGTTTTGGGCATACCCATCATACTTTTAGCTTCGAGAGGAATGGGATACTTCAGGTAGTATTTACCGGAAATGCCATTTTCGTCTTGATGTGGCGTATCGTAAATCTCTACTCCTTTAGGAAGTTTGTTGTCGCTACCGTTGTCTCCTCCTTTTGATTTTTTACCCAGACCAAATTGGGCAAAGGCTTGAGCGGAAGTAAACAGAATGATTACTGTTGCAATTTGTAGTTTCATAATTTTTTTGTTGCGAATGTGGCTACAAAAAAAGTTTTGACCTTGCACTAATTCATGATTGGTTGATTTCGTTTCATGAAACTTTCAGGAATAAAAATTTTTACCAGAGTACCCACCGCTTCGTTATCCCTATACAAATCTTGAATAGTAAAAGTAATTTTAATGTTGGCTCCCTCATTCAGCAAATCAAGCCTTTTTTGAACGGCGCTTACCGAAAACGAATGGTGTTTTAGAGGGTTTCTGTCTTTTATTTCGCCTGCCTTTATTCTTCCAACGCCGTTGTCTTCAATAGTAATCAGTATGCCGCTATTTATTAACTGAAAGTTTACAAGCAGTTTTCTCTCTCCTTTTTTGTGCAAGAGCCCGTGCTTAGTGGCATTTTCTACAAAGGGTTGTATTATTAAAGATGGGATAAAACTTTGATAAGCACTAATTTGTTTGTCGCAGGTTATGGTATAGGTAAACTCATTGCCAAACCTCAACTTTTCGAGTTGCAGATAGTTGTCGAGCATATCAATCTCATCCTGTATGCTAATGGTTTCTTTTTCTGAAAATTCAAGCACCGAGCGCATGAGTGTACTAAATTTGCTGAGGTAGTAATTGGTGTTTTTAAAGTCGTTTTTTAGTATCAGGTCTTGAATAGAACTGAGTGTATTATACATAAAATGCGGATTCATTTGTGCTCTGATAGCCCTGAGTTGTGAATTAATTAGTTCCATTTTGGCGTGTTCTTTCTTTCGTATACTTTTTACATAGTACCAAAATATCAGGTAAGCAATAAAACCAAGACAAATGATAGCAAGCGAATAAAACCACCAGGTATTCCAAAAAGGTTTATTGATGGAAAATGTAACCCGTTCAACTGTACAACTACTTTCTCCGCTTTCATTAAATGATTTTACTTCAAAAACATAATCTCCGGGTGAAAGCGAAGAAAAAATAGCCTTGTTGTCGGTTGAGTTTACTTTAAACCAGGTGGTATCGGAAGGGAGCAGCCTGTACAAATAATAAGAGGCTCCCTTTGCCGGTATAAATGGGCTGATAAAACTAAAACGAATATTGCGTTGCCGGTAATTGAAGGTAAAATTTCTGTTGGTATTTCTCATTTCTTCGTTCCCTGCTTTAACCGATGTAATTTGAACAGGCAGGCAAGCGTATTGTTTATTGAGGGCATTCAACGAAACTTGCAGCAGGCCTTTATTGGTGGCCATGGTAAGTAAATTGTTTTGTAGAATTAAGTCTCTGATTTCGATAGAGAAGAATCCGTCGGATGGGTCAATGAAACGAGCCGTGTTTTTTTCTGCATCAATAATGCTAATTCCTTTTTCGGTAGCTGCAAATAATAGATTTTTAAAAAACCGGAAAGTTTTTATACGCGAGCCATTGATTAATTTGTTTATGCGGGTTAAAGGTTCGAGTTGGTTGTTTTGGTAACAAACCAAGCCGTTATTTAGGGAAGAAATCCATATCTTGTTTTGGTGGAACAGCAATTTATCGGCATAAAGTTTTTCGCCATTCATTAGTATTGGTGTGGTTTTACCGTATTGGTATTTTATTAATCCGTTATTGGTGGCAAAATAAATGGAGGCATTTAACGAGTCAATGGCTACGGAGCGTCCTGCATATTTCATTAACACAACCGGTTCGGCATCAAAACCTTTGGTAAGCGGAATATAACCGGTGTAATAAGAGGAGGTGTAGTAGAAGGTATCTTTATAAATACAAAAATCGCGCACATTGTCTACTTTCAGAAATTTTTCTGTTTGCTCTTTCACGTACATCATGGGTCCTCTGGAGAGGAGTTGTCCGTTTTTATAATCTTGTATTTTTTTTACTTGTCGGTATTTTATTTTTCGATTTTGGTTTTGCAAAACGGGATTTATTTCTTGTTTTTCGTTTAATAGAAAAACTTCTCCGGAGTAGGTTCCTATTAAAATTCCGGCTTTGGATTCATTTAGGCAGGAGGTAAAGTTATCCTGGAGGCCAGAGTTGACATTGTTCCAAATTTTTATTTGAGTGTTTGGCACCAGGTATAATGCGTTTTGCAGAGCGGCAAACCAGGCATTGTTATTTTTATCGGTGTAGCCCCACGAAATTTTTTCTCCCGGCAGAAAGGGTTTATGCAGTGTTATTTTTTTTTTGCTGAGGGAATATACTCCTTTGGAGGTACAGAGTTGATATTCGTTAGGTGTTCGGAAAAGTTTATAAAAAAAGAATTCGCAATTTTCCGGATAATACATATCGGTTTTTCCGTTTAAAAAAACTTCCAAAAGGGTGTTTTGTCCGTTTGAGATATTTTCTTTCCGTAAAAAAACTTTATGGTCTTCAGCCAAAAGAAAATAAATTCTGTTTCCCTCTTCGGTTTGTATAATTTTTTCGAAAGTTATTTCGGGGCCTTTATCAACAAGCCTGAACAGCGTTCCTTTTGCGCTAATGGCATATATATTTCCGGATGGTGCGCTTTTTATTTCGCTCCAGATTAGTGTATCGTTATCCTGAACTTGAAACAGTTCTTTTAGCAATTTACCTTTATCGGAGTATTTTAATAATTTATTATCTCCGCAAACCCATACGGCATCATTTTTGTCGATAAGAAAGCTGGGGAACGAACGAAATTTTCCGGTGAAATCTTTAAACAATTGAAGAGAATTATCTTCCGTATAAAAAATTTGTCCGGTAAAGTTGTGACACCAAATTCTTCCTTTTTTATCTTTTTGAAGCCCTGATTTTCCTTTACTGTTTTCACTGATGTTGGAGAAATTCACAAATCGTATTCCATCGTACCGATACAGCCCGTCGTCGCAGCCCACCCACATAAAACCAAAATCATCTTGTATTATCTGATAAATTTCGCCGGACGGGAAGCCCTCTCTGTCGGACAAATTGTAGTGCAATACCGACTGAGCTACTGAGTAATAAGCGGTGCAAAGCCAAATAATTAAAATGATAGCACGCATAAAAACTTAAAAGTAGTAATTTAGCCGCTGAAATGGAACATGTTGATTTGGTGATAATAGGAGGAGGGCCCAGCGGCTACGCCGGGGCTATGCGGGCTATTGATTTTGGTAAAAAAGTATTGTTGATAGAGAAAAATAAAATTGGCGGTGCGGCGGTATATAACGGTGTTTTGGCTTCAAAAGCTTTGTGGGAACATGCTTTAAAAGTACAAACCGTAAAAGAATTGGTGCCCGAATATAAGCCCGATTTTGCGGAGGTAAACAGAATTATAAACGAAGCCGTTTTTGAAAGAAAAACGCAAATGACCATACACCTGCAACTTTTGCAAAAAGAAAAAAGGGAGCTATTGCAGTATGAAAAAGGCAGGGGATATATTCTTGATAAGAATACTGTAGAAATAACCAAAGAAGATGGCTCTAAAAAACGTGTAAGTACCGATTATATATTGATAGCAACCGGCAGCCGCCCTCGCATACCCGGTAATATTGCAGTAGATGAAAAAATTATTTTAACCAGCGACGGGATAAAAAATTTACAATCTTTTCCAAAAAGCATGGTAGTGTTGGGTGCCGGGGTTATTGGTTGCGAGTTTGCCACTATTTTTTCTTTATTGGGAAATACACAGGTTTCGTTAATAGACAAGGCCGACAGAATACTTCCTTTTGAAGATGAAGATATTACATCCATTATTAAAGACAACCTGGAAGAACACGGTTGCAGATTACACCAAGGCGCTTCATTAAAGCGGATGGAAATTAAAAACGGAGAGGTAGAGTACGAATTGTTCTATAAGAACGGAAGCAGCCATGTATACCACGTAGAAAAAGCGCTTATAAGTATTGGGCGGCAGCCCAACATAGAAAATATAGGTTTGGAAAATGTCGGTGTTAAGCTTAGCGAAAAAGGATGTGTGTGGGATGATGATACCCAAACCAACATCAGTAATATTTATGTGGCCGGAGATGCCACTACCGAAGTGGCGCTGGTAAATGTGGGAGAAAGAGAAGCCCGCCATGCCGTGGTGCGTATGTTTGGCCCGGCTATTAAGCCGCTTACCTACAAGAACATATCTACCATTATGTTTTTAAATCCGGAAGTGGCGGCAGTAGGAATGAACGAACAGGAGTGTGTAGCTAAAGGCATAGCCCATAAAGTGGTGAAGTTAGACTACGCCACCAATGCCCGCGCCATAGCCATGCGAAAAACAAAAGGATTTTTTAAAATAATTGTAACGAACGACAATGGTATGCGCATATTGGGTATGCGTGCCGTTGGCGAACATGCCAGTTCGGCCATTCAGGCGGTGGCATATTTAATACACACAAACCAGGGGATACGGGAATTAGCCGATATGATGCATCCGCATCCGAGTATTATTGAAGGTATTCAGGAATGTTTGCGCATGCTGCTTAACAAATCTATCTACAAACCTTACGTATTTAAAGATCGCTTAAAATGCTATGTTTGCGAAAACGGCGTTTGTACACCTATTGAAAAACTGATTTAATAAAGGTTGTTTAGCTTTTTTCCAGAAGGGTAAGCATTTCTTTCACTTGCTCGGCTCCTAGGCGTTTTGCTTTAATGCGTTTGTCCTTATCTAAAATGTAAATAACCGGTGTGGAATAAATATCATATTTTTCCTTCAGATTATTGATGTGAATGGGATCGAAAACATTTATAAAATCCAGTTTTTTCTCTACAATAAATTTTCGCCAGGCTTCAAAGTCTTCTTTAGTGTATACGGCCATCACTTTAAAATCTATTTTACCTTTTAGTTCTTTGAGGTCTTCGTTTAGCTTGGGTATTTCTGTTTGGCAGTGTCCGCAATCAACCGACCAAAAAACCAGCACGGTATATTTAGCGTTTACCATGTAAAGGGTTTTAAACATGGGTGTTAGTTTGTCTACATGCTTATAGTATAACTTGGTAATACTTTCGCTGGTTTTTGCGGTATCAAAACCCATCTTCAGCACCTGGCGGGCATATACCGTATCTATCATAAACAACTCGGGAACTTTGGCATCCAATAAAAGATTTCGCATAATATCTACGCGTTCTTTAATTTTTTGGATGGTTTCTTCGCTGTAAACCTTTTTGGCTTTGCCGCTGATGATATATTTATCTGCCAGATGAACAAATATTTTATCGAAGCCCATTACTTTACTTTGCTCGTAGGTGTAGGTGAAATAGCCCAGCAAGAGGTTGTAAACCAGTTCATCTTGTTTGCACCGCCCCAAAATTTTATCGAGTTCCTGAATAATGGTATCGGGGTGTTGTACAATTACCGATTCAAAATAACGTTTTACCCTGTCATCAAAAAAAGGTGTGCGGATTATGCGTTCGTCCGAAAAATCTACTCCGTCAAAATAATGACTTTTGTAGTAATAGTATTGGTAAATACTGTCGGGCCTGCCGTTTGAGGCTTTAGGAACATCCGGTGCATTTTTTTCGGTTTTTAAATTGAGTGCATCATATACAAAAGATCCTTTCATTCGTTGCATAAAATCGGCTTCAAATTTTACCACATCGTCGTTAAGTTTCTTGATTTTTTCGGTCATAAAAGCGGCGCTGTCGGCTCTGTTCATCCCTTTTGTTTGTTCGCGTAATTTTCCGAACTCCTGATTTTTAGCGGTAATGTATTTAATGTAAGAGAAGAAATTTTCGTTTTCCTTACTGCCGGTAACTTTAAGTGAGCCCACCATATCGTTTTTATCGCAGGAAATGGTGAAACGTTGCGATTCATTCACGAAAATATCAAAGTAAATGGTTTTTTCCTGGCTTACTAACACATACACTCCTTTATCTAAATTCTTTTTGCCTTTAAACTGAACTTGCCCGTTTTTAATTTTTTTACAGGTATCGGCTAAATACTGTTGGTCCCATACATACTTTACTAGGTACATGATGGTATCGGGGCAGTCTTTAAAATTAATGCGGATGTCGTATCCGGGTTGTGGTTGCTGTTGTGCAAAGAAAAGGGTTCCGTTAAATAAGAAAATGCCGATTAGGCACCTAGTTAGAAAGCTTCTGTTTTTCATAAACTCAGTATTTACTTTTTGGCAGCATCTTGGCTATCAAGATATTTCAGCAGGTCGGCCACGCTTTCGGCCGGAATTTTCTTTCCTTTAATTACTTTGTCTTTATCCAGTATGTATATAACGGGGGTAGCGTTAATGTCGTATTTTTCTTTAATGTTATTGAGATGTACCGGATCAAATACATGAATAAAATCGGTAATTTTCTTTTCTACAATCCACTTTTTCCATTTATCAACTTCCTCTTTTGTGTACACCGCAAACACTTTAAAATCCACTTTTCCTTTAATATCCTGAAGTACTTCGTGCAGTTTGGGTATTTCTGTTTGGCAGTGGCCGCAATCTACGTCCCAAAAAACCAGTACGGTAAATTTAGCTTTTACCGAGTAAAGTGTTCGGAAGAGGGGGATTAGTTTTTCCTGATTTTTATAGTATAATTCTGTGGCCGAAGCGCTTGTTTTTACGGTGTCAAATCCCATTTTAAGAACTTGTTTTCCGTAGGTTGTATCAATCATATAAAGTTCGGCAGCCTTGGATTCGAGCAGTAAATTTTCCATAACGGCTACGCGTTGCCTAATTTTTTCAATGGTTTCTTCGCTGTACACTTCCTTGGCATTTCCGCTAAGGATGTATTTTTTTGCCAGATGAACAAAAACCTTGTCAAACCCCATTCGCTTATCTTGTTCGTATTTGTAGGTAAAGTGTCCAAGTAAAATGTTATACACCAGTTCATTCGGGGTACATTTTCCTAAAATAAAATCGAGTTCGGCAATGAGCGTATCGGGAGAATACTGGTATATAACGCCTTCAAAATACCGCTTAATACGATCGTCGAAGAAGGGAACGGTAACAATACGGTTGTCTTTAAAATTAACGCCGTCCCAAAAGTGATTTTTGTAGTAGTAGTACTGGTAAACACTGTCTATGCGGCCGTTAGAAGCGAGGGGCTTATCCGGAGCTTCTTTTTCCAGTTTTAGATTAATAAAGTCGTATACAAAAGTTTCTTTTACCTTGGTTAAAAAACCGTCTTCGTATTTTTTTACTTCTCCGGTCATCACCTGCAGCTTGTCGTTAATAAATTTAACGCTGTCGGCTTTGTTCATTCCCTTGGTTTGTTCTCTGTACTTGTTAAACTCTGCGTTTTTGTTTGTCATGAATTTAAGGTACTCGAACATGTATTCATTCTCTTTGCTTCCTACCGATTTTAGAGTATTTACAATGTCTTTCGCATCGAAACTGATGGTAAAATTGTAAGAATCGTTGATTAAAAAATCAAAATAGGTAGCTTTATTTTGGTTTACCAGGGTATACACGCCCTTATCCAGCTGCTTATTTCCTTTAAACCGAACCTGACCGTTTTTTATGTTTCTACAGGTATCGCTGATATACTGTTTGTCGAAAAGGTACCGTACCAGGTATACCATGGTATCCGGACAGTTTTTAATTGTAAATTTTATGTCGTAGCCTTTTTGTTGAGCAAGGAGGGAAGAAAATAAGGCAAGGGCGAGAAATGTGCCTGTAATTCTTTTCATAAAAAATTTCATAAGAATGGTATCAAATATACAGAATTGCCTATAACTGCCTCAAAGATTGTACCATCAATTTTATGGAGCCTTTATAAAATTTGTTAAAGCATTCCTCCAAGCTATCTTGCCGGCTATTGTACTGCATATAATCAATAAAAAAGGCATTTTGCTCAGTACGTATTTCTTGTTGTGTTTGTTGAATAATGTTTTTATGGTTAATCTTTGCCTCTTCCAACCTTTTTAATATACCTATAATGGCCTTTTGTTTATATATTTCTCTGTCGGAAAAAGTTTTTACACTATCTAAAAAGCGGCGGTATTGTTGACTTTCTTTTTTTAAAAAATTGTTTAGTAATTGCCTTTTGGTGTAGTTGTTTAAGTAGCTGTTTAATGCAAGTGTATCATTTTTTAGAAAACTGCAAGTTGCTTTGTGCGCTATGAAATTAGCCAGGTTTTCGTTTTGGTTCACGTTGTCGGAGCCGTAAAAGGTAGCATGAAAAAGTTCGTGAAAAAGTAAATTACAAAAAGCACCTTTGTCCATATTGAGGTGATTACTCATCAGGGGGTCGTTAAACCAGCCTAAGGTACTCCAGGCACTAACAGGTCTGATGGCCGCATCCTTGCCCGAGCAAATGAGTTCATTTTTTAATTGAATGGCTCTTTGCTCCGAAAAAAATCCCTTATAGCTGGCATGGCCAATTAACGGGAACCACCATTCATAAGGCTGTAAGACATACTTTTCGCTGGCGGTTACTACCCACAAAACAGGCTTTTGGTTGTTTTGGTATACTTTGGTAAAATTGTTGGTTGGAGCAAAACCTAATGAATCAACCGAGAACCTTTTTAAATCGGTAACTACCTGCAAATTCCTTATTTGCTTTGCGTTTAGTTGTTGCGAAGAAATATAATTGTTTATGTGTTGTGCCTTATACAAAATACAGGCCTGCCCATAGGCCTGAAGTAATAGATAAATGATCAGTTTATGGTTTACGGCACAAAAAACAGACAAGCTCCATATAAGGAAGCTGAAAAGGTATCTGATATAAAACCGGTTCATGAATTAAATAGCATAAAAGACTGTATTTTAAATAACGTAACAAATTACGGATATTTGCGTTATGCTTCCGGTGCCTGCTTTTAGATTTTTGATATTTTTTCTTATGGTGTTCTGTATCGCAAAATCGCAGGATTCAACCATGGTTGAGCAGGGTAGCATATTGGAAGAATTAAAAGACCTTCAACGAAAAGTTTTTTACAGTAAGAAAGAGGCGGACAGATTCTCGGCGAATAAAGAATTTTTAAAAAAATTGGAAGAGGTGGCAACATCTTCGGCGGCGTTTACTTTCCCTTTTGATAGTTTAAAAGATATTTCTACACTTTCTCCCAAAAACAAAAGTTTTAAACTGGTTACCTGGAATATTCCCAAGGAAGATGAAAGCCATTTATTTTTTGGCTTTATTATCGTGCGCAATGACATGAGTAATAAAAAACCTCAAAACAGCGGTTTCCGGTATTATCAGTTAGTAGACAAATCGGCCGGAATAAAAAATCCGGAAACCTATATTGGCACTCCCGATAAGTGGTTTGGCATGTTGTATTACCAGTTAATAGAGTGTAAAGATTATTATACTTTATTGGCCTGGGACGGGAACAGTAAACTTATTCAGCGAAAATTTATTGATGTATTGTATTTTAAACCCGATGGCACTCCGGTTTTTGGCAAAGATGTATTTAAGTTTCCTCGAAAAAATCCAAGAAGGATTATGTTTGAATACAGTAGTGATGTAAGTATGAGCTTACGGTATTCGGCAAAATCGGGGATGATTATATACAGCCACCTGGGGCCCCGGGAGGAGGGCAGTTTGATGCAGGGCTTGCCGCAGTATTATGGTCCTGATGGAAGTTTTGATGCCATGATTCAGAAAAAAAATAAATGGTTGCCGGTAGAAGACATAGATGCCCGAAATGAGAAAACAAAAAATGATAAAATTCAAAAGCCCGATCCTAAAAAGCAAAAAGAAATTTATAAAGCGGGCTAGCTTTCGTAAATCAATGCTTCCAAATAATGGTGGGTGTATATTTTTTTAAATGCCTTAAGGTTTACTTTACCGAACACCTCCTGATGAACAGGATTCATGTATATGAATATTTTTTTTGACGAATTAGCCTGTAGGATTTTATTAAGAACTGATTCAAGAATTTGCTCATTAAAGGGATTAAACATAAAATAAACAGTAGGAACAGGCGGATAATTTACTTCTCTGGCATCAGTTTCCTGTAAGGTAAAAATTGTTTGCATATTCTTGAATTTGCGGTTTTTAATATTTTGTTTTGCTTCTTGTAAAAGGGAGTTGTTGTATTCAACACCATAAATATTTTTAAAACCAAACGCTTCGGCCACTATCAACACCCTTCCTTTGCCGCACCCGATGTCCATAAAACTAAAGTCTTTTACGATTTCTTTGACTTCTGCCATTACTTTATGAAGTGCATAATATGGAGCTCCCTGGTAGAAATAAGGAGAACGGCCATAAAACTTAACGCTCCCGGTTTTTATACCATAATATTTTTCAAATTTAATTTCTAAAAAAAAGAGCTTTATCGTTACCAAAAATCCTCTGAGTTTTATGGAACGAGCGCTAAACTTAAAAACATTCAAAATCACTGTAAGAACTCTTTTATATCTCGTCAAATATAGCTAACTTCATGCTTGAAAAAGCACATGCGTTAAAGGCTATGGATATTGATCTGGAAGCTGAACGAAAAGAGATTCTTAACCGTTATAAGCTACTCATAAAAGCCTGCAAACGGAGGCTCGAAAAAGGAGATAAAGAACTTATCCGAAAAGCATTTGAAGTTGCCGTGGAGGCACATAAAGAAATGCGCCGCAAAAGCGGAGAGCCTTATATTTATCACCCTATTGCCGTTGCTCAAATTTGCGCCGAAGAAATTGGTTTGGGTGCCACCGGAATTGTTTGCGCACTGCTGCATGATACCGTAGAAGATACCGATTTAACACTCGATGATATTCGGGGCTTGTTTGGCGATAAAGTAGCTCAGATTATAGATGGGTTAACCAAAATATCGGGCGTTATTGATAACACTTCCTCCATTCAGGCAGAAAATTTCCGAAAGGTGTTGCTTACCATGAGCGAAGACATTCGGGTAATTTTAATTAAGCTGGCCGATCGCCTTCACAACATGCGCACCCTAAATCACATGAAGCGCGATAAGCAAATGAAAATTGCCAGCGAAACCCTCTTCTTGTATGCTCCCTTAGCGCACCGCTTGGGCTTAAACACCATAAAAACCGAGTTGGAAGATTTAGGCCTGAAATATACCAACCCTGAGGGCTATTATGAAATAGCCGTAAAACTAAAAGAAACGGAACCGGAAAGAAAACGCTTTATACAAAAATTTATACAACCGCTAAAGGAAATTTTAGAGGAGCAAGGCTTTAAATTTAAAATATTCGGAAGGCCCAAATCTATATATAGCATTTACAATAAAATTAAAACGAAGGGCGTTTCCTTTGAAGAAATATACGATCTCTTTGCTATCCGAATAGTGATTGACTCTCCGCCTGACCAGGAAAAGTCGGATTGCTGGAAAGTTTATTCCATCATTACCGATTTTTATCATCCCAGTCCTGACAGGTTACGCGATTGGATAAGCACCCCAAAAAGTAACGGATACGAAAGTTTGCATACTACCGTAATGGGCCCTGAGGGTAAGTGGGTAGAGGTTCAAATAAGGAGTTTACGTATGGATGAACTGGCCGAAAACGGCTATGCAGCTCACTGGAAGTATAAAGACTCTGCTGCGGAAAAAGAAAGTAAACTCGAGGCGTGGCTTGGAAGAGTAAGAGAAATGTTGGACAATCCCGATCCTAACGCTTTGGAGTTTATAGACGATTTTAAGTTGAATTTATTCAGCGACGAAATTTTTGTATTTACTCCTAAAGGAGATATGAAAACGCTTCCTCTCGGCTCTACAGCGTTGGATTTTGCCTTTGAAATTCACACTAAAATTGGTGAGAAGTGCATAGGAGCAAAGGTAAACCATAAATTAGTTCCGCTAAGCTATCAGCTAAAAAGCGGCGATCAGGTTGAAATTTTAACCAGTAAAAAACAAACACCTAAGGAAGATTGGCTTAAATTAGTAGTTACCGCCCGTGCCAAGTCAAAAATAAAAAGTTCACTAAAAGCGCTTCGCAAAAAAATTGCCGATAATGGCCGCGAGACACTGGAAAAGAAGTTTTACAAAAACAAGTTGGAGTTTACCTTGCAAAACATAAAGGCTTTTATGACTTTTTTAAAGCTACCCTCTACACAAGAGTTGTTTTACAGAGCAGCCGTTGGAAATGTAGATATTAAAGAAATAAAAGAATTTATCAAATTCAAAGAAAAGCCCAAAGCCGGCAGAAAAAACACAGAGGAAAAACAAAAAATAGAAAATCTAGTAACCAACATTAGGGGAAATGCAGATATGTTGGTAATAGGTGACGATTTACAAAAACTGGATTATAAGTTATCACCTTGCTGTAATCCAATTCCGGGCGATGATGTATTTGGTTTTGTAACTGTGGGCGAGGGGATTAAAATACACCGCACCACCTGTCCTAATGCAGTACAACTGCTGTCGAACTATGCCTATCGTGTAATTAAAGCCAAATGGGTAAACGAACACTTGATTTCATTTTTGGCGGGTATTAAATTAGTTGGAACAGACGAGCTTGGTTTGGTTAACAATATTACTAAAGTAATTTCCAACGAAAACAATGTGAATATGCGCTCCATCAGTTTTGACACCGAAGATGGAATATTTACCGGAACAATTATGGTATACGTACACGATACCAAACACCTAAACCATTTAATGGAAAATCTCAAAAAGGTGAAAGGAGTAAATAAGGTTGAAAGAATAGATCAGAATTAATTCCCGGCAAACAACGGAAACTTTTGCATCATATTGTTTACCTTTTTCCGAATCTTGAGAAGTTCTTTTTCGTTGTTCCTGTTCATTAAAGCGGCATCTATAAATTCTACCACTTTTGCGCAATCTTTTTCTTTTAGTCCACGGGAGGTAATTGCCGGCGTGCCAATTCGTATTCCGCTGGTAACAAAGGGAGATTTATCATCAAAAGGAACCATGTTTTTATTTACGGTTATATCGGCCATGCCAAGAGCCTTTTCGGCCTCTTTTCCGGTAATTCCTTTGTTGCGTAAATCTATTAACATTAAATGGTTGTCGGTTCCTCCGCTTATAATTTTATATCCCTTCTCTACAAGCAGTTTGGCCATCAGTTGAGCGTTTTTAATAACCTGTACACAGTAGCTCATATACTCATCTGTTAAACACTCGCCATAGGCTACTGCTTTAGCCGCAATAACATGCTCTAAAGGCCCGCCTTGTGTTCCCGGGAAAACGGCGGCGTCTAATACGGCACTCATCATTTTAATTTCTCCTTTCAGAGTTTTTTCACCCCATGGGTTTTCAAAATCTTTCCCCATCATAATCATTCCTCCGCGTGGGCCGCGCAAGGTTTTATGGGTGGTGGTAGTTACAATATGGCAGTGAGGAATGGGATCGTTTAATATTCCTTTTGCAATAAGCCCCGAAGGGTGAGAAATATCAGCCAATAACAAGGCGCCTACTTCATCGGCAATTTTGCGTAAACGAACGTAGTCCCAATCACGCGAATAGGCACTGGCTCCGCAAATAATCAGTTTGGGTTTTTCTGCTTTTGCCGTTGCTTCTACTTTATCATAATTAATTAATCCTGTTTTTTCTTCCACGCCATAAAAAGTTGGTCGGTAAAGTTTTCCGGAAAAATTAACCGGAGAGCCGTGAGTTAAATGCCCGCCATGGCTAAGGTCAAAGCCCAAAATAGTATCGCCGGGTTTTAAACAAGCCAGCATAACAGCAGCATTGGCCTGCGCTCCGGAGTGGGGCTGTACATTTACCCATTCTGCTCCAAATAAAAGTTTAGCTCTGTCAATAGCCAGTTGTTCTACTTTATCAACTACCTGGCAGCCTCCATAGTATCGGCGGCCCGGATAACCTTCGGCATATTTGTTGGTTAACACACTTCCCATGGCTTTCATTACCTGATTACTCACGTAATTTTCGCTGGCAATAAGTTCTATTCCATGTGTTTGGCGTGTTTCTTCTTCTTTGATGAGTTTAAAAATAAGGCTATCCTTTTTCATAATCTGACGGGTTTTGTATAAAAATTAGTTTGTGTGCCGCTATAATTACTATAGCCGGTATGGGCGATTGCGCAATACCCATTAACCAGCGGCTAAGTGTGTACTCATCGTCCTGCAAGCGCTGTTTAAAAAAATAACCGTACAACATACTCAGCGCTGCCAAAGTTAGTAAAATGAGGTAAGAATTGATAATGAAACGCCCGCTTTTTTTATTATTCAAAACCAGGCGTACACAAAAAAAACTTAACACACCAAACACCAATACAGAGAATAAAGTGAGAGGATACTTAAAGTAGTAAATAGCTTGATAACTCCAGTGTCGGAATATATTGGTGATGCTGTCTAAATCTGACGCTTCGTTATTATGGTAGTATTTTACGTATAGTAAATGGTTAAGCGCAACAAAAAAGCGTTCGCGGTAATAACCCAAGATGGCAAAAAGCACGAAAAATAAGGCAAAGTATTTAAGTCGTATGTTCAACCTTTTGTGTTAAGTTACCTGCAAATCGGTTTACCCACCATACCCACAGCAAGAAAATGTACGTGTAAACCAAAAAAGTAAAAGTGTAGCTATGGTTAAAATCCAGGTAGGCCGGGGCATAATTAGCAATAAGTGCCAGTGCCGTTACACGCAGGATGTTAATGATGTGAATAGTTAATATTCCCATTGGAATAAACCACCATTTATGTTTTTGCTTACCCGGATACCAAAAAATAAATACGCTAAATAAGATAAACAGCGATATGGCATTACAATTTGAACCAACCCACACGCCATTGGAGCCATCTATGCCAATTACCTGAAAGTCTCTGTCTTGAAGAACCAAAAAAGTCTTGTAGCCAAAGGCCTTCAGCACAAAATTTGTGCCTTTAATGATTTCACCAATAAATGCTTGGTCGTAATAGGTGTATCGCTTAATAAGAAACTGATGGATTAGGTAAAAAATCAAATAAGTAAGAGAAGCCAAGGAAATGAACCGAACAAAAACCCTGTTTTGACTAAAAAAGGGCCTCATGGCTTACATTGGTTCCTTTTGTTTTTTTCGGCTATCTATAAGTTTTTTAGCACCGTAAGCGGCGCCTGCAGCCATTAATAGTGTAATTCCCCCGTCAACCGGGATGCATGGAGGCGGCCAGCAAGGAGGGCCCGAACTTGGTGGAGGTGGTGGGGCTGCACCACGTAACGCACCAAAAGAAAAAAAATAAATAAAAAGTGTGACTAAAGCTATTTTTTTCATTCCAACTAAAATCGCCCCTAAATGAGGCCTAAAGTGCGAATTTACAAAAAATATTTTAAGTCCGCAAAGCCTAATTTTCAACGTTTTAAATTAACTTTGCTCAAGTAGCCGAAAAGTGAGCGCAAAAAAGCAAGCCATAATTACCCAAAAAGATTTTAATCTGATAGTCAGGGTATTAAAGGCCAATTGGTGGGTTCCTTTGATTTTTGTTCCGGTATTTTATTTAATAGGTATTTTTTACATATATCGCTTAACCTCTATTTATCAGGTATCCACCCAAATTTTGCTGCAAAATAATGATGCGTATTACAAAAGCAATGTATTGAGCGATGCCAATTTTTACGGGGCACAGAGCTATGTGGATAACTCGAACGAGAAGCGGGTTCTGTTGTCGTACGATTTACTTAACAGGGTAGTAAATAAGCTTAAAGATAAGTTGGAAGTTTCTTATTTTATTGTTGGTAAGGTAAGAACTACGGAACAATTTGGAGGAATGCCTTTTTTTGTGGATGTAAACAGC
Organism: uncultured Akkermansia sp.; assembly: GCA_964585565.1. Classification (GTDB taxonomy): domain Bacteria; phylum Bacteroidota; class Bacteroidia; order B-17B0; family Aurantibacillaceae; genus Aurantibacillus. The sequence goes on from CAZPEC010000002.1 coordinate 262,309, forward strand.
TTACATCCCTCGCTCTATGAAACGTATTTCGATTTTAAAATAATTGATAACGACAATTATGAATTAACCTACATTAAAAACGATGAACCGCTTACTATCAAAGGGAAATTTAATCAGGATAACTATAACCTTGACTTTAATTTGCATATAGGCAAATTTGGTTCATTAAGTGCCGAGCAGTTAACCTCGCTAAAAGATATTTACTACCAGTTTGTTATTCACTCCAACGATTATTTAATCGGAAAAATTTTGTCGCAAATAGAAATTACCAACCCCGATTATACCAATATTTTGGAGGTTAATTTAAACGATATCATTCCGGCCAGAGCAGCTTTAATACTGGATACCTTAAATCAGGAATATCTGTACAGCAAATTGAAATCAAAACTCGACCTCAATGATAAAACCATAGAATATATAGACAAGCAATTGGATGAAATTTCGTTGCTGCTCAAAGCCAGCGTAGATACTCTTCAGCAATACAAGCAAAATAAATCCATCATTAACTTAAATTGGGAAGAGCAAGATTTTCTGTCTAAAATAGGAGCATACGATAAAGAAAGGACCCAGGCGCAGTTGGAAATACAATCGCTTAATGAACTGGAAAAATATATCATAGAAGATAAAGACCCCCAATTTTTACCACCTTCTATTTACGTGATAGAAAATCAGGGCTTTATGCAGAAGGCTGTATCGGAGCTTTATACCAAGCAATTGGAGTTGAATAAGCTTTATACAATGGTTACCGATTTAAATCCAACCATACAGGAAAAGATAGGGAATATTAAGAAACTGAAACAAGACCTGTTAGTTTATATCAATAACGCCAAATCGGCCACTAACGCCAAAATAGACAATATAAACAAGCAAATAGCCAAGTACGTATCAGAGGCTAAGTCTATTCCTCCAAAACAGCAGGATTTACTGGGCATACAACGTAAACTAAATGTAAATGAAAACATATATAACTTTTTATTGGAAAAAAAGGCTAACACGCGTATTGCAAAAGCCAGCATTGTACCCGATGCCAAAATCATTGAAACGCCTCGTAACAGAGGAGAGGTAAGTCCTGACAGGAAGGGGATTAAAAAGAATTTTTTAACTCTCGGATTTGCCTTATCTATTATTTTCATTTTAATCAGAACGGCCTTTTTCACCAAAATAAAGAACATTGAACACCTTAAAGAACTTTCACAAATACCCTCGGTAGGTGTTATTCCTTTTATCAAAGGAAATGAGTCTCAGAGTATTGTGGTAAATGAACAGCCAAATTCAAGGATTGCCGAATCATTCCGCAGTATTCGAACAAATTTGCAGTATGCCTCAGTAGGAAAGTCTGATAAAACCATTTTAGTTACCTCCTTTCTTCCGGGAGAAGGAAAAACCTTTACCAGCAGTAATTTGGCAGCTACTTTAGCTAAATCCGGGAAGAAAACCATTATACTGGAACTTGACCTGCATAAACCAAAAGTGTTTAAGTCGCTGGGCCTCCCTGCGCCCCAAAAAGGCATTACCACTTTTATTTCAGGCCAACACGAATTACAGGATATTATTTTTGAATCGGCTATTGATAATTTAAACTGCATATTTGCGGGCCCTGTACCGCCAAATCCCAGCGATTTTGTTTTGTCGGAAAAGCTAAAGGAAATCATTTCTTATGTAAAAGAACATTACGATTATGTTGTGATAGATTCGCCTCCGGCCGGTTTATTATCAGATTCGGTGTACCTCATGCAATTTTGCGATTCTATATTGTTTGTACTAAACTGCGAATATTCCAGCAGAAAAACGGTTCAGTTTGTGCATGAATTGGTTTCCAATAATGCCATAAAAAATCTGTTTTTTGTATTAAACGGAGCCAGAAATATAGGCAAGCGATACTATTACAAGGGTTATGGATATAGCTATGGATACGGTTATGGCTATGGTTACGGAGGTTATGGAAATAAATCAAAATAGCCTTACAACGCACTTGTTTTATTCAAATAATTGAGTAATTTTACTACTCAATATTGCGATGATAGACACGCTCATATCTTCTAAAACCAGAATCAAGATTTTATTAAAGTTTTTCTTGAACGGGAACTCGGTTTCTTACCTGCGAGGCCTGGAAGAAGAGTTCGGGGATTCTACCAATGCTATTCGATTAGAGTTGAATAAGTTCGAAAAAGCGGGTTTTTTAACTTCTTATACCGAGGGGAATAAAAAGTTTTTTAAGGCCAACCAAAAACATATCCTTTTTAAAGACATACAGAACATGCTGCTGAAAATAGTGGGGATTGACCATTTGGTGAAGTATGTTATGGAGCATATAGGAAATCTGGAGCGTGTTTATTTGGTGGGTCGTTTAGCAAAGGGTTTGGAGAGTGATATTATAGAACTGGTTTTTGTAGGCGATATTAACAAACCATATTTGGTAGAATTGATTGATAAAGCAGAAGCAAAGCTGCATAAAAAAATTACTTTCATCTGCTACAAACCCGAAGAGTTTGAGCTGAAAAAAATTCAGCAAAGTGATATGCATCCTTTGCTGATATGGAATAAATAAAACTTCGTAAACGAAGTTGCTTTCATTTTAGTCGAGAATGTGACTGAAGTGGCGAAGCTTTGAAAAACAATGAAGTGAAATGTCCTGGAAAGTGTTATATGTAGCCTCTCGTTGCGAAAAAAAGGTAAATACTCGCCTCCTGCAATTAGGCGTTGAGAGTTACGTGCCTCTGAAAAGAGAGAGAAAAAAGTGGAGCGACAGGATAAAATTAGTGGCTACTCCCATGATAAGCGGCTATGTATTTGTAAATGTAACAGAAAAAAACCGCGACGAGGTTTTTAAGGCAAGAGGAGTGGTAAACTACGTGAGGCATGGCGGAACAGATGCCGTTGTTCGGCAAAAAGAAATAGATGCACTTAAATCTATAGAGGAAAAAGGATATCATGTGGAGGGCACTTTTGATAACGTTTTTACGGAAGGGGATTTGGTAGAGATTAAATACGGACCTTTTAAAGGATTGCGCGGCAAAATAAAAAGTAATGCACGAGAAAGTGTTTGCTCTGTTCAAATAGAAAGTATAGGCTATACCTTAACGGTTACCATACCCATTGAGGTATTGAAAAAACAAAATGAAATTGCTTAAGTGTTGAATAATTCAGAAAAAGAAAACTGGGACTTAATTATTAAACCAAAAAACAAATGGTATCAAATAGATTTAGCTGCTATATGGCGATACCGCGATTTGCTGATGCTTTTGGTAAAAAGAGATTTTATTTCGGTGTACAAACAAACGATATTAGGGCCTGTTTGGTTTTTCGTTCAACCGCTTTTAACTACGCTGACATTTACGGTCATTTTTGGTCAATTGGCCAATATCAGTACCGACGGGATTCCTCAAATACTCTTTTATTTAGCCGGAATTACCTTATGGACCTACTTTGCCGACTGTTTAAACAACACCTCTAATACATTTATTGCCAATGCGGCTATTTTTGGAAAGGTATTTTTTCCGCGTTTAGTGGTGCCCGTTTCCGTACTCATTTCAAATCTGATTAAGCTGGGCATTCAGTTTTTACTTTTCATAATCGTGTGGGTATATTTTGTGTTTTTCACGCAAAATAACGTAAAGCCCCAACTGCAATATGTTTGGTTGTTTCCTCTTTTAATTTTATTAATGGCCGGTTTAGGTTTTGGATTTGGCATCCTTGTTTCATCGCTTACCACCAAATACCGCGATTTACGATTTTTAGTAACCTTTAGCGTGCAGTTGATGATGTATGCCAGCCCCATTGTATATCCATTATCTATTACTTCCGGAAAACTAAAAACCTACCTTCTCTTAAATCCGGTAACATCCGTTATTGAAGCGTTTAAGTTTATTTTTTTAGGAAATGGTTATTTGTCTTTTTACGCCCTAGGCTACAGTGCCTTATTTATGCTTGTAATAACCGGAGTGGGAATAGTTATTTTTAATAAAACTGAAAAATCGTTTATGGATACGGTATGAGTGAGGCGGTAATTAAAGTAGAAGGTTTAGGAAAACAATACAGACTTGGTCAAATTGGTACGGGAACTATTTCGCACGATTTAAACAGATGGTGGCACCGAATAAGGGGGAAAGACGATCCCTACCTGAAAATAGGAGAAGCTAATGATAGAAGCAAGAAAGGAGACGGTAGCTTGGTGTGGGCACTTAGAGACATAAATTTTGAAGTAAAAAAAGGTGAGGTGCTGGGAGTTATCGGTAAAAATGGAGCAGGAAAATCAACCTTATTAAAAATACTTTCTCAGGTAACAACACCCACTGTTGGACAAATAAAAGTGAAAGGCCGCATAGCCAGTTTATTGGAAGTGGGAACAGGATTTCATCCGGAGCTGACAGGCAGAGAAAATATTTTCCTGAACGGCGCCATACTAGGCATGTCTAAAAACGAAATTAAATCAAAATTTGATGAAATAGTTGCTTTTAGCGGGATAGAGAGATACATTGATACACCGGTTAAAAGGTATAGCAGCGGCATGTATGTAAGATTAGCCTTTGCGGTGGCCGCTCATTTGGAACCGGAAATATTAATTGTTGATGAGGTTTTAGCCGTGGGCGATGCCGAGTTTCAGAAAAAATGTTTGGGCAAAATGAAAGACGTAAGCGGAGAAGGAAGAACGGTTTTATTTGTTAGCCATAACATGGCTGCCATAAATAATCTGTGCACAAGAGTTCTTTTTCTTGAAAATGGAACAATAAAGTTGCTTGGTAATAATTCTGAGGCCGTAAACTACTATTTGAAAGGTGCTGATAATTCAAATGTTTTTGGCACAGTTCCATTAACACATCCAAGAAATAAATATCATAAGGGTGTACTTGAAATAAAATCCGTATTACCCCTCGGAGAAGATTCGGAAAGTAGAGACACTTTTCTCTATCTAGAGCCTATGACTTTAGAGGTAGTAATTGAATGTATGGTTGATAAAGATGATGTTATTATAATAATGTCTCTTATGAATGAAGAGCATGGAGAGATTACATATTCAGCATCTAACGATCCTTTTAATTGCAAAAAAGTGAACCTGAAAAAAGGAATAAACATTGCAAGAATTGAGTTTTTTCAGAATGTACTACCTGGGAATTATTCAATTGGAGTTGGAGTTTTAGACACTAAGGGATACCCATTTGATTACATCTCTGATTTTGGGCTCATTAAGATTGAGAAATTTGGAAAAAACAAAGAGATTTATCCGTGGGAAAAACCTCTAGGTCTTGTTAATACTAAATCAAACATAACTATTATAAATTAAATGAATATAGAAAACTCAAAAATTTTAGTCATCGGCGGTGCCGGCTTTATAGGGAGTTTTGTGGTTTCCGAATTGCTTAAAGAACCGGTTCAGCAAGTGGTAGTGTACGATAATTTTGCACGCGGAAAAAAAGAATATTTGGAAGAATCGCTGAAAGACCCTCGCTGCAGTATTTTCCCCATTGGGGGCGATATACGCGAAACAGATATTTTAAATACCGCCATGCAGGGAATGGATTATGTAATTTGTTTGGCCGCTATGTGGTTACTGCATTGCAAAGATTATCCCCGAACTGCCTTTGAGGTAAATATTGCCGGCACCTTCAATGTGCTGGAAGCCTGCGTTAAAAACAACATTAAAAAATTAATCTGGTCATCTTCTGCTTCGGTATATGGAGACGCTGTTGAAATTCCTATGACAGAGTCGCATCCGTTTAATAATAAAAATTTTTATGGCGCTACCAAAATTGCCGGAGAAGCTATGGCTACCGCTTTTAATGACCGTTATGGATTATCGGTAATAGGTTTACGATACATGAATGTATACGGTCCGCACCAAGACCAAACAGCGGCCTATACGGGAGTGGTACCTATTATGCTTAATAAAATTGACGCTAACGAGGCACCTGTTATTAACGGAGATGGTAGTCAGGCCTACGATTTTATATACGTGGAGGATGTTGCCCGATGCAATGTATTGGCACTTAAAAGCGATGTGAACTATGGGTTTTATAATGTAGGAACCGAGGTACAAACTTCTATAAAAGAATTGTGTAATCTTATTTTAAAATTAAAAAATTCCAACCTTAAAGTAACGTATAAGCCTTATAGTTCCGATGATGCAAGGGCTTTGGTACAAAACAGAATCGGCTCTGCTCAAAAAGCCGAAAAAGAACTTGGCTTTAAATACAATTACACACTTGAAGAAGGCTTAAAAAAATTAATTTCTTGGAGAGATAAAAACAAACATCAACACTAGTTAATGGAAAAAAGAAACATTGCCATATCGCTTCCCAGCATGGGACAGGAAGAGTGGGAAGCAACCAAAGAACCTATTTTTTCCGGTTGGATAACTCAGGGTCCAAAAGTTGCCGAATTTGAAAAAATGTTTGCACAGCGGCATAACGTTAAACACGCCCTGGCAGTTTCTAACTGCACCACTGCCTTGCACTTAGCTCTTGTGGCACTGGGTGTTTCGGCCGGTGATGAAGTAATTGTTCCTGCCTTTACGTGGGTATCTACGGCTAATGCGGTAATGTATTGTGGCGCAAAGCCTGTTTTTATTGATATTGATATAAGAACTTTTAACCTGGACGTGAATCAGTTAAAAAGCAAAATCACCAACAAAACAAAAGCAATTATTCCTGTTCACTTATTTGGTTTGTGCGCCAATGTTCCGGAAATAAAAAATATAGCGCCGCATTTAAAAATTGTGGAAGACGGAGCCTGTGCCGCAGGTGCTGCCATCGGAAATCAACCGGCCGGAAGTTTGGGAGATATTGGATGTTTTTCCTTTCATCCGCGCAAATCGGTAACTACCGGCGAGGGAGGAATGCTAACCACAAACAATGCCGAATTAGCCGAAAAACTCAATATGCTTCGAAACCATGGGGCTTCCGTTTCGGAAGAGCAGAGGCATAAAGGGCCAAAGCCATATATACTCCCCGAATTTGATATGGTAGGGTACAATTACCGAATGACGGATATTCAGGGAGCTGTTGGTATAATTCAATTAAAAAAACTGGATGCCTTTATTGATGAACGAGAAAAGTGGGCAGCATACTACACCAAAGAGTTTTCTTCCGTGAAATGGCTTCACACGCCTCATATACCCGAAGGGTATAAGCATGGCTGGCAATCTTATGTTTTGTTTGTTGATGAAGAAACTGCCCCGATGAAACGAAACCAACTGATGGAGTACCTTCAGCAAAAAGGAATTAGCACAAGGCCCGGAACACATGCCGTTCATATGTTAGGATACTACGCTAAAACGTTCGGGATAAAGCCAAATGAGTTTCCCATGGCCTGGGCAGCCAACGAGTTTAGTATGTCAATTCCTTTGCACAACAGAATGAGCGCCGAGGATTTTGAGTATGTTGTAGAAAGCATTAAAAGCATATAACAATGTGCGGTATAACCGGCATATTTAATATACAAGGGCAACCTGCTTCAGAATCTGTAATAAGGGCCATGGCAGCTAAAATTACTCATCGCGGACCTGACGGAGAAGGATACTTTGTTCATGAAAATATAGCCCTGGGGCATAAACGTTTGGCTATACTCGATATTAGCGACAGAGGAAAACAGCCCATGCATTCCAAGAACGATGAGTGGGTTGTTGTTTTTAACGGGTGTATATATAATTATCCGGAATTAAAAAGAGAACTAATATTAAAAGGACATTCATTTATTTCCGAAAGCGATACGGAAGTTATTGCCGAAGGTTTGGCAGCTTATGGAACAGTTTTTTTTGAGCGCTTTAACGGAATGTTTGCCATTGCAGCCTGGCACAAGCCTTCTCAAACACTCTATCTGAGTCGTGACAGGCATGGCATAAAGCCCCTGTATTATTGGTTTAACGAAAAAACACTTTTATTTTCCTCTGAAATAAAATCTTTCATGGCTCATCCTGATTTTAGAGTGGAACTTAACTATCAGGCGCTTAATGAATATTTTACCTTTCAGAATTTATTTGATTATCAAACCTTATTTAAAGGTGTTACCATGCTGCCTCCGGCAAATACCGTTAAAATAAATAACACTACCTCGGCTTTTATTCGCCACAACTCTTGGTGGAACTATAATTTTTCTGAAACCAATGAGGAAATGACCTTTGAGGAGGCGAAGGAAGAAACGGCTAACTTACTTGAAAAAGCCGTAAACAGGCAAATGATTTCGCATGTGCCGGTAGGGAGCTATCTTTCAGGAGGTATGGATTCCGGTTCCATAACAGCTATTGCCAGTAAAGCTATACCTCGTTTGTGTACATTTACCGCCGGCTTTGATATGTCGGCTGTATCGGGAGTAGAAGCAAATTATGATGAAAGAAGAGATGCGGAATTAATGGCCAGCTATTTTAAAACAGAACACTATGAGCAGGTAATTAATGCGGGAGATTTGAGTTGGTCGTTGCCACGAGTAGTGTACCACTTAGAAGATTTGCGGGTGGGAATGAGTTATCCGAATTATTATATAAGTCGTTTAGCTTCTAAGTTTGTTAAGGTTTGTCTTCAGGGAACCGGAGGCGATGAGCTTTTTGGGGGCTATCCTTGGAGATACTATCGGGTATTTCAGTCGCTTGATCAAAAAGCTTTTTTTAATAATTATTACGGTTTTTGGCAACGATTAACTAACGATGAAGAAAAACCTCAACTATTTACCGAGCAGGTATTTTCTAAAATAGATGTTCAGGAACCAAGAAATATTTTTGAGCGAGTTTTTACGTTCAATAAAAATTTAAAGTACGAAACACCGGAACAGCACATCAATAATTCTTTGTATTTTGAAATAAAGACCTTTTTACCGGGATTATTGTTGGTTGGTGATAAACTTTCCATGGCTAATGGTTTAGAGGAACGCTTCCCCTTTTTGGATAACGATTTGGTTGACTTTGCACAGAAAATTCCAGTAAAATACAAATTAGGGAATTTACAAAACATGAAAAAGTTGGATGAGAACTCTTGGTCGAAAAGCAATAAATACAAAGAGTTTGATGATGGGAAAAATGTATTGCGAAAGGCCATGGCCGATTTCATCCCGGAAAGTATCATTAACCGAAAAAAACAGGGTTTTTCGGCTCCTGACGAAAGCTGGTACAGAGGAGAGAATGCAGACTATGTAAAAGAATTATTACTTAACAAAAAAGCAGTTTGTTCGGAATTTATACAAACCCGCTTTGTAAAAAAAGTGATAGATGAGCATATTAACCAACGTATCAATCACAGGTTGTTAATATGGTCCTTGTTGAATTTTGAATGGTGGTGTCGTATTTTTTTAAACGGAGAGAAGGTTGAGTAAATTAGGTACACATACAAATCGAAGTATAAAGATAATAAACAATGTGGTAAAAAAGTTAAACCTGAACTTAACCGGGTTTACGATTATTACTGAAGTTGGGAGTGGTTATTTTATTTATACTCCCATAATTGCTGCTGTTGCAGGAGCCAAAAGAGTTTATGCTTGGACAAAAGATACCCCATATGGAAAAGGAAAAGATATAATTAATGAATGTGAGGGCATTTTATCAGAACTGGCATTAAAAAATATAGTTAAATATTCTAATAATAAACGGCCTGTTAGCCAGATAAAAGAGGCTGATATAATTACAAACCTTGGACATGTTAGGCCTTTAAATGAAGATTTACTCAAATTTGTCAAAAAAAAATGTGTTATCCCAATAATGTGTGAAGCTTGGGAAACTAGAAATAGCGACATTGATGTAGAATACTGCAAATCAAAAAAGATAATGATTGCCGGAACATGGGAAAATCATCCTGATTTAAAAATTTTTAATGGATGTGGGCCTTTAGCCGTTAAAATGGCTTTAGAAGAGGGGTTTGAAGTTTACCAAAACAATATTTTTGTTTGGTCGGGCGATCATTTTGGAGATGTTATTTCAGCTTCATTCAAGAAATTTGGGGCAGGTAAAGTTATTCTTTCTAACAAGCTTAGCGATTTGTATTTATATGCAAAAGAACTTGATTTCATATTTTTCTGCGACTATAAAGAAAAAAGAGAAATTATAGGGAACAATGGATTTATAGATATGCTGAAGATAAAAAAGCTTAATCCGGAATTAGGGATTATACATTTGTACGGCAAGATAGATAGTGAATATTTAAGAAGGCATAAATTTATTGTTTATCCCAACAAACCAGGTTTTGCTTCAATAATGACAAAAACGCTGGCCCATTTAGGACCAACTCCCATTATTAAATTGCATGCCGCCGGATTAAAAGTTGGGGAATTGCTTCTAAAAGAAAAACCAAGCAAACTCATACAACACATTTATTAATTTTTGAATTTCAACATTCATATAATTAACCGAGAAAATGAAAAACATTTAAAGCAATGGGAACATGTTACAGAAAACAGTGATGGCGCAACAATATTTCATGAACATAAATTTTTATCGTATCATGGAAAACGTTTTCCTGAAAAACACCTAGGCATATATAAAGGCTCAACCATTCACGGACTGATTCCTCTTTGCATTGATAGTGAATTAACGGCAAAATCTCCCTACGGAGCATCTTATGGAGGGTTTTTATTCTCGAATAAATTAAATTATAAAGAGGCAAAAAATATTTGTTCTCTATTCATAGATTTTCTCTCTTCTGAGCAGGTAAAAAAAATAGTTATAACCCCACCAATTTCAACATATTATAAAGATCCTGATGAAACTTTTATTTTTTCCATGCTTGAGCGGGGATTTGAGTTTTTTAATTCGGACATTACTCATATCTTACAAATAGAAAGTGACTTCAAAAAAAAATATTCAAGCAGGGTTGTTCGTTCAATAAAAAAAGCCACCTCAAATAATGTAAAAGTTATTTTAAATGGAGATATAAATGATTTTTGGAGTGTATTAGAAAAAAATTTCAAAAAACACAGTGTAAATCCAACTCATAGTTTTAATGAATGGAAGCTCTTATGCTCCATTTATCCTGAAAAAATATTCATGCCAATAGCCTATTTTGAAAATACTCCGGTAGCAGCCTTGGGTTGTCTTCAAATTAATGCACAGTGCACAATGTTTTTTTACATTTTACAAGATCCGGAATATCAAGACAAACAATCTCTTTCTTTTCTGATACATTCAACGATTGAACACATTGCTAAGAATAATATATCGGAATATATTGATTTCGGAACTTCGTCAGTTAATATGATTGGCAGAGAAAATATTTTTGAGTTTAAAGAGAGTTATGGCGCAGTTGGAGTCTTCAGGCACTCATTGGTAAAATATATAAAATAAACTATTTAACTATATTATATGAAGAATAATTGGACAGAAGTATACGACGACTTTGGTAAAAATTTTTCAGACATTATTTCCAAATCGGGATATCTTATTAATGGAAAACCTATTGATATAGATGTATTTAATAAATGGTTTAGCCATGTTACAAAACATTTAAGTGTTGATTCTAATTCCTGTATTTTAGATGTAGGTTGTGGCTCGGGAATATTTCTTAGTTACTTTGGAAAAATAACTAAGAAATTGTATGGAGCAGATATAGCGCTGAGCCAAGTAAATAGTGCAAAAACAATAGCTCAAGAAATAACTCTTCAAAATGCCGATGCAAAATCTGTAAAATTTGATAATGTTTACTTTGATATAGTTTTCTGCAATGGCGTATTTTTATTATTCGAAAGTCTGAAATATGCGCAAGAGGTTTTAGATCATTTTCTGTCAATTTCCAAACCTAATGCTCAAATATGGATAGGTGATATCCCGGATTTATATTCAGGACTAGATGAAAACTTCAGACGGAAGGGGAAGAGTATGGGCCTCGAATTACAACATTATCCTGTTTCTTTTTTTGACGATTACTGTCTGAAAAATAATTTAAAGGGTGAGAGAATTGAACAATCATTTAAAGAGGGAGAACATATAAATAATCGATATGATTATTTAATCACTAAAAAATAACCAGATTTTTGTGCTAACTTTTCTCTTTATTGTTGTAGCTTGTGTTTTCAGAATAATTGTTATTCATCCAGGAAGCATCAGTTATGATACATACGGCCACCTTTATTATGCTTATGAAGTTGATAAGCAAAAAAAGGGCCCTTTTTGGCCTATCCGAACCAGAATTTTGTGCCCGGCAAATTATACTAACCCTTATTTATGGCATTGGATTATAACTAGAATAGCTGACATAAAAACAATTCTCAAATACCAACACTGGATCAACATTTTGTTTGATATTTTAATTATAGCTACAGTTAGTTTTATTTTTAAATATTATAACTACGATGATAAAAGCATAAGCTTAATGATTTTATTTTATATAGCTACTCCAGCTTGGTTTACCAAGTATTCTTCCGGCCCAAGATTACACAGTCTAACGCCCCGACTATGGAGTGAACATATTAGTTGCATTTACTTTATTATACTTTCATTAAATATAGATAACTTTAACTGGACAACTTTAATGACCACCGCTATTTTGGGTTTTATAGTTATAACATCCAGTCTATTCGGTCTGCAGGCATTGTTTTTCATTTCTATCGTTTACTCAATTATAACTGTAAATTTTTATCCAATTTTTTCATTTATTTCTGCGTTACTTCTTGCACTCATAATATCAAGGGGAAGATTTATTAATTCAATAAAAATCCAAATAAATCATTTAAAATGGTATTATATAGAAAATAAAAATAAAAGAATTCCCTCTCATGGAAGAAGTAGTTTTAAAAATATACTCCCCATTGAGATTAGAAAGAAAGGGTTAAAAGTTGCTCTTTATCATTTAGCATTTATAGTTGCCTCCAGAAACGGTATACTGGCTGTTGTTATGAGAATGTCCCTGATACTATGTTTACTGGGTTATTTTTTGTTAGAAAGTGTTTTTTTTAACTCAATTTCTGCACCAAAATTAGCATACCCTGCAATTGCCTCTTTTGTAGTTTATTCTATAGTAAATATTCCCGTTTTCTTATTCCTAGGAGAAAGTGAAAGATATTTAAATCATGTTTCATTTTTAATTTGCATGTCGTTGTCTTATTACATTCAAAATAACAATGATTATATAAGCGTAGTTACGATTTTGTTATATGGTATTTGGTACTGGAAAACAGAAAATCCGATAAAAGAAACTGTTAAAAAATTTTTTCGGCAATTTTCTAAAAGTAAACCTGTTTCTTTTACAGAAGAAGATGAAATAATACATGAATTAAATAAAATAAAAGAAGAACAACTTGTTTTATGTTACCCTTATCACGCTGTTGGTATTTTTCGTATTATGCTCGAAACAAAACACAGAACCATTGACCCTTTAATGGCGGAGGATAACCATAGAAAAAACTTCAAGCAAAAATATGAGGATGATTATCCTTATTTAAAAATTGAAAGAGTTGATGAGTTGCACGAAGAATTTAATTTGAATATTTTATTGATAGATAATTCACATATTATTAAAAGAACCGGATCGATATTTAAACAAACGAATAATTGGAGAAAAATTCAGTTAACCAATTCTAAGTATGATTTGTACTTACATGTTTCGCAAGTTGGAATAAATTGAAACACGTTCTTTTCATAATTCCTTCTTTTACTTTTGGCGGTATAGAATCGCAGGTTTACTATCTAGTGAGGCACTTAAGCAATAATGGCTGCAGGGTAACTATGGTAGCTTATAGAAAAATAATAAATGAGCCACTCAAACCATTATTAGCTGATTTAAAGTGTGATACATTATATTTTACAGAACTTCAAACTATTCATTTGCTTTCCGCATTCAATCAAGTTAAAGTTTTGTTTAAATACATTTTCTTCTTAAGAAAATTAAAACCCGATATTCTTATTCCTTATACTGATCCAATTAATGTGATTACAAATCTAATATGGCGTTTTACCGGGGCCAAGAAGTGTTTATTTACAATGAGGAGGGGCTATCGTGAAGTAGAACCAATGAGTTTTTATGAAAAGATTCTTCGATTTTTTTCTCCTGTTTATGTTGCAAATTCAATTCATGGGGCACGCGAATTGGAAATTAAGTTTAAACTCAAACCATATACCGTAAAAACAGTACTTAATGGTGTTATACTTAAACCGATTACAAAGACACGTACAGAATGGAGAACTTTATTATCAATTAGCGAGAATGATTTTGTGTTTATTATGGTAGCAAACTTTTATAATGAGAAAAAACAAGATACCTTAATAAAATCTTTTTCTAAAATTTGTAAGGAAGCATCTTCACCCTACAAATTAATACTCGTTGGCTCTCCACCTCAATACGATAGAAATTATCATTATGCCAAATCACTTGCATTCGATTCAAAATTATGCGAGCAAATTAAATTTATAGAGGAGAGTAATGATATCAGTGGTCTTTTATGCGCGTCTGATGTTGCTGTTTTATTAACGTTGTCAGAAGGCTGCCCGAATAGCTTAATAGAGTACGTGTTGGCAAAAAAGCCTATAATTGCTTCTAATATTGAAGCATGTACAGAGGTTTTGGGAAGAGATTACCCCGGGTTAGTAAATCCGGATTCTGTTGAAGAAGTTTACATGATGATGGAACGAACTATACGTGATACCGTTAAATTTACCAAGGCTACTGAGGCTATTTATGAGAGAGTTTCAGAAATTTATAGCGAAGAAAAAATGATAAAATTATACGAAAAATTACTTTTTACAAGCCATTAAGTTTGACGCCGTTTTTCAGCATAATAATTCCTACGTATAACAGAGAAGCAACAATTAAAAGAGCAATTAGCAGTGTTATAAACCAAACTTTTACTGATTGGGAAATTGTTTTGGTTGACGATGGTTCTACCGATAATACTAAATCTATTATTGAAAGCTTTCATCACCCCCGTATAAAGTATATATACCAATCTAACTCAGAACGTTCCGCAGCAAGAAACAAGGGTATCAAAAATGCTGTTGGAAGATATATATGTTTTTTAGATAGCGATGATGAATTTTATCCCGAATATCTTTTTCAGCTACATAACCAATTGGAGGCTAATCAATTTCCGGTTGGTTTGTTCAAATCTATCCCTTCTGTTAAAGAGATATCCGGAGAAATTGCGGTTTGTGCCACTACCAATGATAAATCTAATCCCATAGAAACTTTTCTAACTACATATTCTCCTGTGTGTGCTATTTGTGTGCATGCCGGTATATTAAAGGAATTTAAATTTGATGAAGATTTAAAGTATGCCGAAGACACGAATTTGTGGATGAGAATATTTACAAAATATCCTCTTTATAATTTTCCTATTCGTTCTTGCATTGTACATATATCTGAAAATTCATCTAATTCAGGTATTCACCGGCAATACATTGAGTCGTTTGCAAAAACATTTTCACATGAAGAGATAAAAAATTTGGTATCTAAAAACATTATTAATAATCTATTTATCAAAAGGCTTAACTGGATGAGACAAGAAAGCCGAATCAGAAAAGATATTGTCGGGTATATAAAAACATCTGTTAAACTGCTTATGTTTAAACTGGGCATAATTTCGTTTACATAATATAAAACTAAACCATAATTAAAATGAAAAAAGCGCTTGTTTGTGGTGCCGGTGGTTTTATCGGAGGGCACCTGGTAAAAAAACTAAAATCGGAAGGTTTTTGGGTAAGAGGAGTAGATTTAAAACATAACGAATATGGAACCGCGGCCGATGAATTTATTATTGGCGACTTAACCAATCCTGTTGTAGCGGCGGATGTTTGTAATTTGCCCTTTGATGAAGTATATCAATTAGCTGCGGATATGGGAGGCGCAGGATATATTTTTACGGGAGAAAATGATGCCAATGTTATGCATAATTCTGCAACTATTAATTTG
Organism: uncultured Akkermansia sp.; assembly: GCA_964585565.1. Taxonomy (GTDB): domain Bacteria; phylum Bacteroidota; class Bacteroidia; order B-17B0; family Aurantibacillaceae; genus Aurantibacillus. The sequence continues at coordinate 278,121 of CAZPEC010000002.1, forward strand.
AATATTGCTCACACTGCCGTTAAAGTAGGAGTTAAAAAACTTTTTTATTCCTCTTCTGCTTGTATTTATCCGGAACATAATCAACTAGACCCTGACAATCCTAATTGTGAAGAAAGCTCTGCCTACCCTGCGGCGCCTGATAGTGAATACGGTTGGGAAAAATTATTCAGCGAGAGGTTATTTCTTGCTTTTAAAAGAAACTACGGGCTTGATGTAAGAATTGCCAGGTTTCATAATATTTTTGGGCCGGAAGGCACCTGGACCGGCGGTAAAGAAAAAGCCCCGGCAGCAGTATGCCGTAAAGTAGCCGAAACACCGGAAGGAGGTACAATTGAAATTTGGGGCGACGGCCTGCAGACGCGCTCATTCCTTTATATCGATGAATGTTTGGAGGCAATGAGAAGATTGATGGACAGTAATTTTAGCGGCCCCGTAAATATTGGCTCAGAAGAAATGATTTCTATAAATAATTTGGCTAAACTTGTAATGGAAATTGCCGATAAGCAAGTTAAAATAAAAAATATTCCCGGCCCACTTGGTGTAAAAGGCCGAAATTCGGATAACAACCTTATTTATAAAGAACTTGGTTGGAAACCCACAAAGCCTCTGCGTGAAGGCTTGTCTAAAACCTATTCTTGGATAAAGCAACAGGTAGAGCAAAGTAAAATTAAGTCCTAGCTATTTTCACAAATGATTTTGGTACGATTACAGGGAGGATTAGGAAACCAAATGTTTCAATATGCCTTCGGTAAAATGCTAGCTATAAAAAATGGTACTGAACTTAAAGTTGATTTAACGTTACTTCAGCAAAAATCTGATGCCGGAATTATGGTTGTGCGGAACTTTGATTTAGATATTTTTGAATTAAACCCCATAATCGCAAATGAAGATGAAATCACTTACTTTAACGGCTATCCGAACGCCTCTCTTTTAAAACGAATGTTTTATAAGATTGAAAAAACCATAAAGCCAAGAAAACTAATCATACAGTATCAGCATGAATTTAGTGAAACCCAGTTAAACATTACCGATAATTCATGCATAGTAGGGAGGTGGCAAAGCGAAAAGTATTTTCGGGATGTTAGTAAGGTAATTTACAACGAATTCAGAATAAAAAAAGAATATTTACTTAATACTATTTTTCAAAAACAAATAGCCGAAAGCGAAGTGCCGGTATCTGTACATGTTAGGAGGGAGGATGTTATTGAAAAAAATGGCCAAAAAATAATAAGCCCTCTTGTTAATGGCAACTTAGATGTATCGTATTACAAAGATGCTGTTCGTTACATACAATCCAAATTTGAACAGCCAAAGTTTTTCATATTTTCAGAGAATACACAATGGTGTGAAGAAAATCTGGATTTTATTCCTAATGCTGTTTTGATAAAGCCGGAACGCTCAAAGAAAGGAATGGCCGAAGATTTGTTTATGATAACTCAGTGTAAACATCATATTATTTCAAACAGCACTTTCTCTTGGTGGGGAGCCTGGTTAAGTGAAAATCAGGATAAAATTGTTGTGGCTCCGAAAAAATGGTCATACACTACGGCTGAATTTGAACCCCCTTATATTATCCCCGATACATGGGTTAAAATATAAAAGGTAAATCCATGAGGTTGCCATTAAAGTACACATTTAATATATTAAAATTAGGGAAGAAGCGACTTAAACTGCATTTTGCAAAACGCTTTAAAACAAAAGAAATACTCATATCCATTGGTTGTAACTGTCATCCTGCACATTTACTGGCCATAATGAGATTCAGGAAAACAAGCTTGCCTTTTGATTGGCTTTTAACCGACGGAGATAAAGGCTTAAACTATGTAACAGATAACATTAAAAATTCCTTTCAGAATTTTATGGCCGATTTACAAATTAATGCACAAAATTTTGCTTTCGCCAAAAAATATCCCGAGTCATGTTTCTACCATCATTCGGATATTATCAGTAATCCTCAAACTAGAAATACATTTCAAAACAGAATAAATAGGTTCACTGAAATTATAAATAATAGCAATTGTACTTTTTTATATGCCCTCCCTTCAGAAAACTTGAACTCCATAGAATCTGTACATAACATAGCTTCTCAGGCTGAACAATTTTCTTCTACAATGAAAGAGAAAGATAAATTATGTATTTATATAACTTATAATGAAAAAGCTGATTTAGAAAACAAATATTGCGATGACTTTATAAAGGATATTCGAAAACTAAAAAACGTGTATTCCGCAAAATTTTTATTAGAAGCTAAAAAGTACGGGCTTTGGGGTTATGAAAACAATTATGAGTTTCTACTTAGAGATTTAAATATTTCCTTTTCTAAAAAGTTTCCCGATTTAAAGCTATCATTTAGCGAATAGGCTATATGTGTGGAATAGCCGGTATATTATTTCCCAATCCTGATACAGACAGAAGTGTACTAAAAAACATGTGTGATGCCATTGCTCATCGTGGCCCTGATGGAGAAGGCTATTACTACGAAACCACAGCGCACTTGGGGCACAGAAGGCTTTCAATAATTGATTTAAGCGAAAATGCCAAACAGCCCATGACAGACGCTAACAATCAATTTCAAATTGTGTTTAACGGCGAAATATACAACTACAAAGAAATAAAAGAGGAACTTGTTGGAAAAGGCTACAGGTTTTTAAATCAATCCGACACCGAGGTAATTTTAAATGCCTACGCAGAATGGGGAAAAGACTGCTTAGAAAAATTTAACGGCATGTTTGCCTTCCTTATTTGGGATATCAAAGAAAAAAAAGCTTTTATGGCGCGTGACCGCTTTGGAAAAAAACCTTTTTATTACAGCATACTTCCCAACGGAACTTTTATTTTTGCCAGTGAGAGCAACGCTATTTTAAAACATCCGGAAATAAATAAAAAAATAAATCCCGTTGCCGTAAATCATTATTTAGCACTTGGCTATATTCTTAGTCCTTATACCATTTACCAGAACGTATATAAACTACCGGCAGCTACATACGCTTTTTTTAGTAAGAATGCTACTCAATTACAACCTGTTAAATACTGGAATTACCTTTCTTTTTTAAGTGAACCAAAGCTTACTGATATTATTGAAATTGAAGAACAAATAAGAGAGCAATTATTACGTTCTGTTAAATACAGGTTAATAGCTGATGTGCCGGTTGGTTGTTTTTTAAGCGGGGGAATAGACTCGTCATCCGTAGTAGCTGCCGTAAGAAAAGTACATAACGAAAAACTGCATACTTTTTCTATTGGGTTTGATAAAAAAAGTTATAACGAAATAAAAGAAGCTAAGTTTGCAGCGCAGTATTTTAAAACTGATCATCACGATAACTTACTCAATATTTCCGGTGCCAATGAAATTTTAACAGAAGCCATTAACGCATTTGATGAACCCTTTGCAGACAATTCATTAATACCTATGTTTAAAGTATCGGCGTTGGCATCTAAATATGTTAAAGTAGTTTTGTCCGGTGACGGAGCTGATGAACTATTTGCCGGATACATTACTTATAAAGCCGATTCTCACTATCAAAAAATAAAACAGGTTCCTGTCATCTTAAGAAAAACATTATTCAATGTAGTAAAAAATAAAAAAATATCCGAGAAACAAAAAATAGGTTTTCAGTATAAATTAAGGCAGTTTTTGCAGGGCGCTGTTTCTGACTATGGAACAGCTCATTTTTCCTGGCGACTAATATTCCCTACTGAAATCCGAATTGAAATTATGGGACAAGAATATGCTGAACTCATTCGAGATACCGATCCTGTACATATCTTCCGAAATTATTTTAAAGAATCTCAACATTTGCATTGGCTCGATAGCGCCTTGTATGTAGATGCCATGACTTGGCTAACAGATGATATTTTAGTTAAAGTAGATCGTACAACAATGAAAAACGGAATAGAAGCTCGCGCTCCCTATCTTGATAAAAATTTAGTGGAATATGTTGCACGAATCCATCCCCGGTTAAAATTAAAAAATGGCCAAACCAAATGGATATTAAAAAAAGCGCTTGAGCCTTGGTTACCAAAAGAAATATTATATCGCAAAAAAAGCGGATTTAACGCCCCTGTTGGCGAATGGATAGGGAACACCGAAGGAGACGAGTTTAGAACCTTTAATAAATTTGTGTATAATCATAAGTGGAATGAAAGAACAAGTAAAACAAAGTGAGTGGCACGAGCAGTGGAGTATGCTGCAAGATGATGAACTATTCTTATTTAAAGACTGGATTTATCCCAATACCATCGAGAGTTTTAGAAATTTGGAGCTATTAGAATGCGGTTGTGGCGGTGGCCAACATACTTCATTTGTAGCGGAATATGCTAAGCATCATACTGCAGTAGATTTAAATACCACTGATTTGGCAAAAGAACGAAATAAAAACAAAGCCAATATTACGTTTATTGAAGCAGATATTGCTAAAATGAATTTGAATAAAGAGTTTGATGTGGTTTTTTCTATTGGTGTAGTTCATCATACCGATAATCCGGATGCTACGTTTGAAAACATGAAGAAACACACAAAAAGCGGTGGAAGAACCATTGTTTGGGTGTATTCAAAAGAGGGCAACTGGATGGTAGAGAAAATTGTAGAACCCATCCGAAAAAGCCTTTTGGTTAAAATGTCCAGAAAAAATCTTCTCACATTATCTAAAATAATTACCGCCTTAATGTATGTTCCAATTTATACTATATACTTGCTTCCTATCAAGTTCCTCCCCTTTTATGAGTATTTCCAAAATTTCAGAAAACTTAGTTTTTATAGAAACACCCTAAATGTTTTTGATAAGTTGAATGCGCCCCAGGTCGATTTTATCAGCAGAGAACGTATAGGAAAATGGTTTAATGAAAATGACTTTACCGATATCCATATTAGTGCCTATAAAGGGGTAAGTTGGAGAGGTAGCGGAATAAAAAAATAATATAATGGAAAAAATAGAAGTTACCGGATTTGAAACAATGGCAGATTCTATGGAATTTGCTGATAATTATAATAACTGGATTATTGGAAAATTTGTTCCCTATTTGGGAGATAACCTTTTAGAAATAGGAACCGGACAAGGTAATTTCAAAAAATATCTTCAAGGAAAGGTTAAAAAGCATGTTTCATTGGATATAGACAAAAACGTAATTGAAAGAGCAAAATTGAGAGACCCCCAAGGGTATTATGAAGTTGCTGATGTATCGGATGAAAGTACTTTACAAAATTTGATGCAATATCAATTTGATGCTGTTATTTGTGTGAATGTTTTGGAACATATTCCCGATCATAAGAGTGCAGTAAATAATATGTTGAAAGTATTAAAACCGGGAGGTCATTTGCTTCTTTTTGTTCCTGCATTTTCACATTTATACAATGATTTAGACAGGCTTGCCGGCCATTTGCGGCGATATAAAAAACAGGATATCACCAATCTTTTGGATTCAACTCATAAGAGTAAAATCATTATGAAAGAGTATTTTAATCCTGTAGGAGCATTCGGGTGGTGGTTAAATAAATTTAAAGAACATAAACAGATAAATTCTGAAAACGTTAATGCTCAAGTAAAAATATTCGATAAATATGTAGTTCCGTTTTCGAAATTTTTTAATCCTGTTTTCAAGCATTTTTGGGGACAATCACTTTATTGTATAATTAGAAAATCTGACTCATGATAACTATTGTTATTCCTGCATATAACGAGGAAGAAGTAATTGGCGAAACGGTGTTACGCTGCAAAAAAGTATTAGAGGATTTAGTTGGCAAAGAGGGCGAAGTGATTGTTGTGGACGATTGCTCTAAAGACGAAACGTATGAAAGAGCAGTAAAAGCAGGAGCTAAAGTATTGACGCATCCTCATAATGCAGGTTATGGCCGTTCTTTAAAAGATGGGATTCATGCTGCTCAATATGATACTATTGTTATTACTGATTCTGATGGTACTTATCCCATAGAAAGCATTCCTGATTTGTATAAAGAATATCAGAAAGGATTTGATATGGTTGTTGGTGCCAGACAAGGAAAGAATTACGATGAATCATTTAAAAAGAAAAATCTCCGATTAATTCTGAAATTTTTGGTTGAATTTACTGCCGGCCGTAAAATTGATGATATTAATTCAGGTTTAAGAATATTCTCTAAAAAAACAATTAGTAAGTATTTTGATACCTTGTGTGATACTTTTAGTTTTACAACTTCCGTTACTTTAGCCTATATGATGACGGGAAAATTCGTTAAATACATTCCTATTGAATATCATAAAAGGGTAGGGCAGTCACATGTTAAGTTGTTTAAAGATACACTGCGAACATTACAATATATTGTAGAGGCTATTTTGTTCTATAATCCTATTAAAATATTTTTAATACTGTGTTTTGCCTCACTTGGATTTTCAATGGTAAGCCTTATTACCGGAGTAATCTGGCAAATTAAAAGTGCATTTTACTTGTTTGCAGGAGGCATTTTGGTTACATTTTTATTATTTGGTCTTGGGATGATTGCCGTATTACTTAAACAGCTTCTATTTAATACACGTTTCAAAAATCAATAAAAAATGAAATCAAATAAATACTATTTGGCTTCGCTTTTATTTTGTATAGTATTACGAGTATTGTTCTGTGTTAATAATCCTGTATTAACATCGGATAATTCTATTCAGTACGAGGCGGGTAAAAACTATCTCATGATTGGAAAATTAAGTAATTCCTATGTTAACGCGGATAATTTGAATCAGGTGTATGAAAAACCACTAAAAGCCTGGCCGGTTAGTTTATCAATTCTTATCCTGCTTATAAATATGTTTAGCAGAGATTTTATTGTTTCTGCTGTTATAATTCAAATTATAGGCTCGTTGATGCTTTTATTCGGCATTCTTAAAACACTCCAATTGTTGAATATTTCTAAAAAAACTCAAGGCCTATTTCTTATTTTCTTTGCCTTTAGCAACTCTATTTTTTACTATTGCGGCCCCACTGATGTTCTTACAGCAGGCATTTTTAGTTGGGTTATATTTTTTAGCTTAAAGCTTACTAATACTAACGGAAAAGAGTGGTTATATGTTGTATTAATCGCTGTGTTTTCTGCTTTGGCGGCATTGATACGCATGGCTTGTATTCCCAACCTGGCCATAGTTCCATTTTTTTTATTACTGATATACTTTCTGAAGAAAAAGACATCTTACCTATATCATAGTTTTATTATAGGAGGATTGAGCTTACTAATAACCGTTCTCTTTTATTATTATTTTCCAATAGATTCGGGGAGAACCAGTTTTATAAATAATATCAAAAATGGTATTTTTTTCTTTTCGCATTTAAAGTGGATGGATCCTTTTCCAATAAAAAGCTTTTTGTATATGCGCCCTATTGATTTTCATCTCCCGAATAATCCAACTTTGATTTTTTTGTACCGAGCAGGGTTACTGATTTTGTCCTTTAGTTTTTTCTTGTTTTTGATATACTTATCTCTCAAAAAAATTAATAGCACAACATGGATGCAAAGAGTGAAAAACAATAATAATTCATCACTTCACACACTACTTTTACTAAGCACCTCTTTGATAGTTGTTAGTTTTATTTCTTTACAGTCAGTAACAACCCCGCCTGAATCAAACTCTTTTGGGCCTTCTTGGATGCCTCCTTTTTGGACGTTTGTTTACAGCACAAGGTATTTTGTGTATATAATGGTTGGCATTATTATTTTGTTTTTTGATGAAATGAATAAATCTTTTCAAGATTTAAAAAATAAACTTGTGTTTAAATATTTATACGTATTATTTGTTTCCTATTCATTTTGCTATTTTCTTTTTTCAAATTATCAATATTATTCTCCACGTGGAAATGGCGCTGCATCTGAATGGATTAATGAAAAAGAAGCCATTGCTGCTTATAGAAGCATCAATAAAATATATGAGCATGAAAACAATCCACACATTGTTTATTGTCATTATAAAAAAAGATATATAGAAGGTTTAGTAACCAACTTTGCGTTTGCTCACACCTGCAACGATTATGAAAATATTATAAATAATGAGAGCAAGCACACACAACCTATGGTTTTAATTTTGGCTATGCCCAGAACGCTTTCCAGGAAAGAATTAACCTATTTGGCTAACCATTCTTTTCAGGTATTATACGTATCAAATAAGGAGATAATTACAAGAATTAATTTATCATGACAATATTAATAACCGGAGGGGCCGGCTTTATTGGAAGTCATTTGGCCGATGAGTTACTCAAACAAGGAAAGAAAGTAATAAGCATCGATAATTTTGATTCATTTTATCCACGCTCTTTTAAAGAACAAAACATTGCTCATCAGAAAACAAATCCAAATTTTAGTTTTTATGAAGCAGATATTTGTAATAACAACGATTTGGAAAATATATTTAATAAACATGACATTGATATTATAGTTCACCTGGCTGCCAGGGCAGGGGTTAGACCAAGTATTAAAGATCCTCTCGTTTACGAAGAAACAAACGTAATGGGCACTCTGCACCTATTAAAAATGGCTGTAGCTAAGAAAATAAATAAATTTATATTAGCCTCATCAAGCAGCGTATATGGGATTAATAAAAATATACCTTGGAGCGAAAACGATACTGACTTAAAACCCATAAGCCCTTATGCCGCCTCAAAAATAGCTGCAGAAAATCATGCAAAAGTATTTTCACATTTATATAACTTACCCGTAATTGCTTTACGATTTTTTACGGTTTACGGTCCCAGACAAAGACCTGATTTGGCTATACATAAATTCTTTAAATTAATATATAATAATGAAAGTATCCCTTTTTATGGAGATGGGAGTACTTCCAGAGATTATACATACATTAGTGATATTGTTCAAGGAATATCAGGGGCAATTAATCGTAAAGTAATTAATTCTAATTATGAAGTATATAATTTAGGTAACTCCAGTCCGGTTACGCTAAACGAATTAATAACGGCTATTGCATCTGTAACAGGTAAAGAGGTAATACTTGATAAATTACCACCGCAAGAGGGTGACGTAAATGTTACATACTCTAAAATTGATAAAGCAAAAATGGAATTAAACTATAATCCCAAAACAACATTTATAGAGGGGTTAAAGTTATTTAACGATTGGTTTAAAAGCACCTACAGTTGTTAAAAAAAATACTCTATAAATTCTCTGCTCTTTTCTACAAGTTGCATCGTTTTTTCTACAGTAAGGCCAGAAAAATAGAAGAATCTACCCTATCCCTTTCGGAGAAAAATAAAATGAAATGGTATGCCGATAATGTAGAGAAAAAATTACGTTATGATTACGATTTGAATAAAAACTCTGTAGTATTAGATGTAGGTGGCTATGAAGGAGATTTTGCAGCTGAAATATTTGCCAGATATCAGCCTGAAATATACATTTTTGAGCCGGTAAATAAATACGTAAACATTTTACATACCAGATTCCGAAAAAACGAGCATATTCATGTAATTCCTCACGGCTTAGGTGATAAAACAAGAGAAATAACTATGTATGTTATGGAAGAGGCTTCCTCTTACAACAGGAGCTCATCTGCTCATAAAAAGGGGAGTGAAGAAAAAATTAGTATTATAGGGATAAAGGAATTCATGGATAAAAATAGGCCACAAAAAATCCACTTAATTAAAATAAATATTGAAGGAGCCGAATATGATTTGTTAGACGAAATGATAGCCAATAAATATCATTTAATGTGTGAAAATATACAGATTCAATTTCATGATTTTTATCCAAATTATCAGGAAAGATATGATAAGATAGTGCAGCATCTAAAACAAACACATCAGCAAACCTATTGCTACTCTTTTGTATGGGAAAACTGGAAACTAAAATAAGAGTACTGGCTTATACCGAAAACTATGCTCATAAAACAGTTACTTTTATAACCAATGAACTTAAATACCTCAGTCAAAATCATGAATTGCATTTGGCCTATTCAACCAGAATAAATCCTGAATTATATGAGCTGGAAAAAATGTATCATATACCGTTTCAATTTAATGTTATTACAAACAAACTGAGGTGGTGGCTGGAACAATTTGAAGTATCTTACTGGTGTTTAAATTTCAGGTTTAAAAAAGAATTAAATAGATTAATTGAACAGGTGAAGCCAATGTTAATACATTGCCACTTTGGTACAGACTTCCTAAAACTTATAACGAATTTAGATAAAAAAAATAGGCAAATACCTATCGTAATTTCGTTTTACGGTTTTGATGTGACGGAAAAGGTTTCTAATAAGGCATACTTAAACAAGTACATCAAATATCTTAGGAATAAAAATATATTTTCCTTAGCTGTTTCAGGATCACTGGTTGATACTATTAACCAAAAAATAAAACCCGTTAATTCTGCTAGATTGCTTCATAGCGGAATAGACACGGATTTTTTTGTAAGAAAAGAGGTAATAAAAAATTCTCAGGAATATAGGTTTATCCAGGTATCTTCTTACCTTGAAAAAAAAGGACACTCATTCATGTTGGAAGCCTTTAAGAAGTTTATAGAATCAGATAATCGTTATAAATATAAACTTATCCTTATAGGCTTTGGTCCGCTTGAACAAAATGTAAGAAATAAAGTAAAAGAGCTGAACCTTGAGCAGTTTGTAGAAATGCTACCTCCGGTTAGCCCTCAAGAAATGGTGGATGCTTGCTCTGCTGCAGATTGTTTTGTTCAGCTGAGCATCAAGGCTCAAAACGGAGATTGTGAAGGCTTGCCTAACGCTATTTTGGAGGCTATGTCATTGGAAATGCCTATTCTATCAACATTTCATGCCGGAATACCTGAAATTGTGGAGAACGGAGTAAACGGAATTTTATGTGAGGAGAAAAATATAAACAATTACGTTAATGGTTTTCGTGAAATAGTAAGCTGGAAAAGATGCCCGCATAACAGACAAAAAATAGTTACTTCATTTAGTTTTAAAAAACACTGCCTGGAACTCGAAAATACATATAGGAAAATACTTTCTGAAAACCGTGAAGTTGCTGAATAAATTAATCAAGAAAGGAATTCTGAATAATAGGATAATAAATCCTGTTTTATACCTGTTGAATTTGGATGGCAAGTTAAATGATGTGTCACAAGACTATTTAAGCTACAATCCTGATACATCAAAGCCATTGACTGAAATTGCAGGATATAGTAATAATGAAAAGGTACAAGAAGCATTGGAGAATGTCTATAAAAAAATAGAAGAAACATTTTTAAGTATAAATCTTGAGAAAATTCATGTATTAGATATTGGTTGTGGCCCGGGAGTTTTTTTAAAAAAAATGAATAAAAAGGCTATTCTTACCGGAATTGATATAAGCGATAAAATGTGTCAAATAGCTAAAAGAGAAGTGCCTGGAGCAGAAATTGTTGTTTCTCATTTTTTAAAACATTCATTCGATAAAAAATATGACTTTATTTATTCGGTGGGGGTATTGATATACTTCAGTCGTTCGCAAGTTCAGGTGTTTTTTAAAAAAATATTTGAAATATGTAATCAAGATGCTGTGGTTCTTATTAGTTATCCGCATGCGTTTAGAAAGAAAGATTTGTTTTATCATGATTATACCTATGTTCATTATAGCCCCGAATATTTAGAGAAAATAACAGCCCCTTATTTTTCGGTACTCTATCATAAACATCAAAATGGATCTAAAAAAATAACAGATTATGACCGGGAGCCTTACATGCAAAAAAATGCATTCGATAATAGAAGTTATTATAATAGCAGCATCTTAGTATTAAGAAAGAAGTGAGACGAATTATTTTCTTTTTTGCAAATAATATAGTTATAAACCACTTTTTAATTTGGATTGGCTGTGATCATTTAATAAAAAAATATATCAATAACTGGACCATACAAAAACTAAATCCAAATAAAACACTTCAGGAAAATGTTGGTTTTTCTCATCATCAAATGATAGATGAAGCAATTCAAAAAGTCCAAAATTATGTGATAGAAACAGAACGAACGTATGTGCCACCTGATGGAAATGTTTTAGATATTGGTTGTGGTGTAGGTTTATATATGAAAAATTTAAAATCAAATAATATTTTTGGTATTGATTTAAGCAAGTCTTTTTTAGAGGAATGTCAAAGGATTGTTCCAACAGCTAAAACAAGTTTGGGGAATTATTTAGAAATAGAATTTGAAAAAGGCAAATTCGATTATATTTATTCTATTAGTGTTATTGAATACGTTCCTCCGTCTAAAATAAAAAAGTTTATCGAAAAAACATACAATGAACTTAAAAATAACGGGATTTTGCTTATACAGTATCCTCATGCAATGAGTTATAAAGATAAATGGTATGCCGATTTGAGTTATATTTCTTATATGCCTTCTAGAATTGAACAAATTGTAAAAAAGTATTTTGATATTTTGATTCATGAACATTGCTACGATAAAAGAAAGGTTAGTGGAATAGATAAGGTGAATTACTCTCCCAATAAAAATTTGACAAGGTTTTTCTGTAATGGTATGATTTTAATTGCTAGAAAAAAAGCAAATGCAAATTCTTAGAAGTGTAAATAAAGAAGACTTTAGTTACTATTCTAATAATCAGTATCCTATATTCTTTACCTCATTATATGCCTCTTTTTTAAAAGAAACTGGAAGCGATTTAATCATTATTCACTCTCAAAAATATAATGCAGCAATCCCTTTTAGAATATGGCATTCTAGGTTTTTGAAATTAGCAACTTGTTTATACCAGCCTTTAAAAAATGGAGAACCGCTTAGTCAAAACGAAGAAAAATCTTTTTTGGACGAGCTGATTACCTTTGCCCGAAAATCAAAATTCTGTGATAGAATTACTGCCCCTGACAATACGGCTGTTTTTCAGGCTTTCCCTTCAGATTCAATTTACGCTCCTTTCGGGACATATAAAAGAACTTTATATCCCTTAACTATTCAAGAAGTAGTGAATAGTTTTCAGCCCAGGTACCGAACAGCTATCCGTCAGGCTAAAAAATTGAATATTATTATAAAGTATGGAGCCTCTGTACTGGAGGATTACTATCTTATATACAAAAAAACAGCTGATAAAACCGGCTTATATACAATGGATATGAATTATTTTAAAAAGATGCTTTGTTATTTTGGAGATAATACATTCGTATCGGTAGCCTATTATAATAATAATCCTGTAGGTTGTTTAATGTTGGTTTACACAGTACATAGTGCTCAATACCTTCATGGAGGCTCGGTAAAAGAAGCACCATCAGGAACCATAAAATACCTTCATGCCGATGCAATGGAATACCTTTTAAATAAACAGGTAAAAGAGTATGATTTTGTAGGAGCCAGAATAACAAAAGTAATAGATTCCAAGCTGTACGGAATTCAAAAATTTAAGAGTCATTTTGGAACACAATTAGTTAAAGGATATATATGGAAAAAAGACATAAATATCCCTTTGTGTAAATTATACGATAAAGTAAATCAGCTTAAACACAAGCTACAAAAGAAATCACCACCTATTGACATTATAGAACAAGAGAATAAAATAATAGAATGGATTAAAAGCAGTATATCCATAAATAATCAAGAACAAGATAGAAAAATTAAAGACATCCATCGAATTTTGATTAAGAAAACTACAGTATCAAAGTTAGTGATTCAGTTGGAAAAATCCGGAATAAAAAAGGGAGATTCTATTTTAGTTCATTCTTCGTTAAGTAAGCTGGGAAATATTCAAAATGGGCCTTTCGGTGTTATTCAGGCATTAAAGATTGCGGTAGGAGAAAACGGAAACATTGCTATGCCCGCATTTTCCTATAGAAATAGCATGATAGAAACAGCATTAAACGAAAACTACATTTATGACGCTGAGAAAACCCCCTCCGTTACCGGAAAAATTACGGAAGTTTTCAGAACCATGCCCGGAACCCATAGGAGTATACATCCTACACACTCAGTTTGCGCTTACGGACCAATGGCTGATGAAATAACAAAAGATCATTTTATCGCCAATACTAACTTTGGACACAATACTCCTTTTGATAAGCTAAGGCAATTAAACGGTAAAATAGTAGGTTTAGGAATTAATATTGGCCCGGTTACTATATATCATATGATAGAAGACTTGTTCCCGAACGAGTTTAAGGGAGTTTATTTTCCGGAGCCTTTTAACATGAAAGTTATAAAAGATGGTACTATCCAAACAAAGTCAGTATTTGTACACGACTCAAGGTTTCATAAAAAAAGAATAGATAAAAACCCGGAAATTGAGCATTGGTTTAATACTTATTTTACTCAAAATAATATTCTCCATAAATATTCTTTTGGAAACGGTACAATGTGGTGGATGGATATTCAGCAGCTTATCGATAAATTGATAAAACTAAAAAGTCAGGGGATTACCATATATCAGATCCCTTCAAAAATAAATGAAAAAAAATATTTTACTTACGTTTGATTACGAGGTTTATTTGGGTAAAAAATCCGGAACTTTAGAAAACTGCCTTTTAAAACCAACACAGCACCTCCAGGCTGCATTAAATAAATATAAAGTAAAAGCAATTTTTTTTGTAGACACTATGGGCCTCCAGGCTTACGAAAAAATTGCTGTACATAGTAGTAAAATAAATGAAGTAAAAGCTCAATTAAAAGAATTATATAATCAGGGACATTACATATTTCCGCATATACACCCGCATTGGCTCGATGCAAAAATTATTCGAAATAGCGAGCAATTTGACTTAGGTAACACTAATCGATACGCCTTGTTCAGCTTAGATGCCGATATGCAAAAAAATTTAATTGAAAACGCATTAAATTGGTTTCGTTCTATCGAAATAGATTATGAGGTATGGGGGTATAGGGCCGGAGGATGGGCCATACAGCCATTTAATTTATTGGCAGCCTTATTTAAAAAAAATCAAATTTTACATGAGTTTTCGGTAATTCCGGGTTACAAAAACAATAATCCTTTCCAATTTTTTGATTATTCTATGGTAGATAATAATTATCCTTATAGATTCTCCAACGATGTAGAAATAGAAGATAAATCCGGAGAATTTATCGAATATCCAATTACCGCTCTGCCGGTACAAAATATTCACAAAGTAGCCTCAAGCCTTGTATTAAAGTACTTATGGAAAAAAAATGACAGAGGATATGGAGATGGAATAAGTTCTGAATCCGCTAACTCTATTACAGGTAGTTCTCATACAATGATAGCGTCGGTAGATTCCTTAAACAAAGGAAATATGAGCGCTTACAAAAGATACCTGCTAAAAAACAATTACATTCATTTTGTTTCGCATCCGAAGATGTTTACTAAACATAGTTTGTGGTGTTTAGAAACGTTGTTAAAGTGGGTTTCCGGTAGGTATGCCACAGAGTATGACTACCAAAAAATGGAGTTAGGTCAAGTTTAATAAACATTCAGTGATTATTTACTTCACATATAACGAACAGCCCTCTGGAATTTTTAACTCTCAGGTGGCAGATGTGGTAAATTATTTAAATACATTTTCAAGCAGAAAAGTAAAACTGGTTAGTTTTATTAGTATGAAAAGTTTTTTTAAAAACAGACGTATTATTAAAGCTAAAGTAGCTAAAGCGCTTGTTTTACCTATGTTTCCCAAATTAAAAAATTGGAAGAGAAATGTTTTACCCTTTAGAGTAATTATTAATCGTTATCAACCTGAAATAATTGTTGCCAGAAGTGTACTAGCTACTCAATTGGCTTTTTTGTCGGATAAAAAAAACAAAAGTAAAATAATATACGACGGACGAGGAGCTATTTTTGCCGAGTGGACAGAATACAAGGTTGTTACTGATGAAAAAATGTTGAGTACTATATATAGTTTAGAAAAAGAATGTGTTAACAATTCTTATTATAATATGTCTGTTTCTCAAGCGCTTGTTAGTTACTGGAATGTTGAATTTAATTATACTAAAAATAATTACGTTATAATTCCTTGTACACTATCTTCTTACTTTGAAAAAGTAACTCTTTCGGAAGATAAGATTAAGAATATTCGCATAAGTTTAGGTGTAAATGAAAATGATTGTTTATTAATATACTCCGGTTCAGCTGCCGGATGGCAGGGTGGAGAAAAATTATTCAACTTTTTACAAAATCAGTTGAAGAATAATCAACATGTTAAGGTTTTGTTTTTATCTCCTCCGGGAGAGATTCAGAAAAAATTACAAACAGAATTTCTAAACCGAGTTATTCAAAAGCAAGTTTTGCCCAATCAGGTTCCCGAAATTTTACAGGCCGGAGATTATGGTATTTTAATAAGAGAATTGAGTACTACCAATCGGGTGGCTTCTCCTGTTAAGTATGCCGAATATTTGGCTTGTGGCTTAAAAGTCATTATATCCGAAAATCTGGGAGATTATTCTGAATTTACGATAAAGAATGAACTTGGCTTTATACATACAAACATTAATAAACTAACACGCCTTGATTTTAAGACAAGAACTTACTTAAGTAATTTTGCTAAAGAGTATTTTTCCAAGAAAAAATATATAAACTACTATCAACAAATAATTAATCTGTAACTTGAGCAAACTATACGTACAATATGGCTGTGGTCTTTCTGCTCCAAAAGAGTGGACAAATTTTGATACTTCTCCTACATTAAGAATTCAGAAGATACCATTAATCGGAAAATTTATTGCTCAAAAATCAGGAACTGTTTTTCCGGATAATGTGCTTTATGGAGATATTACAAAAGGATTGTCTGTTAAACCTAATTCCTGTGACGGAGTTTACTGCTCACATGTACTGGAGCACCTTTCTTTAAACGATTTTAGGAAAGCACTTTTTAATACTTATACCATTTTAAAACCGGGAGCTGTGTTTAGATGTGTTTTACCTGATTTGGAAGTTTTAGCCAGAAATTACGTAGCAGCATTGGATAAACATGACACCGAAGCAAGTATTCGATTCATAGGAAACGGAACACTTATGGGAATAGAAAGCAGACCTAAAGGACTTATAAATTTCATAAAATCTTATTACGGAAATTCTCATCATCTTTGGATGTGGGATTATTATTCGCTATCAAATAAACTGAAAGAAGCGGGATTTAAAAACATAAGAAAAGCGCAGTTTAATGATAGTAAAGATGAGATGTTTAAATTAGTAGAGGATAAAAGCAGATTTGAAAATGCGTTGGCCATAGAATGTACTAAATAAATGGATTTAATAGAAGTAAGTCATAAAAAAACACTTAGCACTAACCGACATCCCTGGGAGTTGGCGCGTTTTCAGGTAGTAACTAGCCTTATTAGTAAACATATAGAAAACAGTAACGATTTTATTGTACTGGATATAGGCTGTGGAGATATATTTTTTGTATCATCTTTAGCACAAAAATACCCTTTAACACAATTTTATGCCGTTGATATAGCTTTCACGGAAGAAATGATTAGCAGTTATCGAGAATTGATAAAGAATAAAAATATTTTTCTTTTTAAATCGCTCGATGAGGCAAAAGCTCAGATGAAAAAGCCTGCCAACTTAATTTTATTGCTGGATGTAGTGGAGCATATTGAGCAGGATGTAGAATTTTTAAGAAATTTGAAAGAAAATGAGGCCGTTTCAGAAAAAACCAATTTAATGATAACCGTTCCGGCCTACCAGCGTTTATTCTGCTCTCACGATCATTTTTTAGGCCACTACAGAAGATATACCAATAAAACACTTCTCCATACAATAAAAAATTCCGGATATAAACCCATAAGTATAGGCTATTTTTTTACTGTACTTATTTTCCCCAGATTTTTACAAGTTATAAAAGAAAAAATTAAACGCCCTGATTTAAGCAAAAGCACCACCGGCCTGGTAGAATGGAACGGGGGAAAGTTAGTAACTAATTTATTTAAAAATGTTCTTGTTTTCGATTTTAAGATAACTCACTTTTTTAAAAAAACTCTTGGCATCTCCATACCGGGTTTGTCCAACTACGTTCTATGCAAAAAACAATAATCATAGTCCCTTGCTATAACGAGGAAAAACGACTGAATACCCTTGCTTTTTCAGATTTTGTGAGAGTATATCCTGATATTGACTTTATGTTTGTAAACGACGGAAGTACAGATAACACAAGAAGGGTTATTCAGGAATTTTGCAAAAAGTTTCCGAACAATATGTTTTTTTTAGATTTGGATAAAAATTCTGGAAAAGCTGAGGCTGTGAGAAAGGGCGTACTAAAAGCGCTTTCAGAAAATAAGTATGAATTTATTGGTTTTTGGGATGCCGATTTAGCAACACCCCTTTCAGAAATATCTTTTTTTCTTGAAGTGGCTAAAAAAAAGTCAGCAAAAATAATTATGGGTAGTCGCCTACAAAGATTAGGGTCAATAGTTATTCGAAAAAAAAGCCGACACTATCTTGGTCGAATTTTCTCTACGTTTGCCAGCATAATCCTTAAACTCCCCGTTTATGATACACAGTGTGGAGCCAAGTTGTTTCATAGCACAATATGCGATATATTTAATGAAAGTTTTTGTACCAAGTGGTTGTTTGATATTGAATTATTGGCTCGTTACAGAAATACCTACGGTATAGAACAAACTTTAGTAAGTGTTGTAGAAGTTCCGGTAAATAAGTGGGAAGAGGTTTCCGGTTCTAAACTTAAACTTAGTTATATGTTAAAAGTTCCTTTTGAATTAATTAAAATCAGAAACAAGTACAACTAACGTATGCGTAATTTTAAACATAGTCTTTTAGTATGGATTGTATATGCACTGTTAGCCTTTCCGTCTTTTTATTTTGTATACAAATTTGGAAGCCCTTATTTTGGAACGAATGATTATTTTGATTATTACAAATTATATAAAGATTGGGATGTTAAAAATGTTGATGCTCCGTTTAACATGAGGTTAGTTAGTTCTTTTTTTGTACACATACTGTATAAATTAGGCTTTCATTATGATACTAAAATAATATTTGAAAGTCCTGTTTATGAAAAAGAAGTATACTTTAGTGCTGTATTTTTTAATTTTATATGTGTAGTATCTACTTGTTTAGTTCTATTCATCACTTCAAAAAAATATTTTCAAAGTAACCTGCTTTCTTTCTCCTCAGGGGTATTATACTTACTGGGTTTTGGAACTTTGTTTTACGAGTTGATGCCCATGACAGACGCTTTTTCCATACTGATATTTTCTGTTGTTTATTTGTTGTATTTGGATAAAAGTATAATGATTATTATTCCACTTTTCATACTTGTTTTGCAAAGAGAGTATATATACATGGCATTGGGACTTGTTGCACTTTGTGATTGGTTTAAATTAAGAGAAAATTATTATGTAAAAGTTATCATTGCCTGTATCTTTTTTTTCCTAACCTATTACTTGCTAAGAAAAACTGTTTTTTACACTCCAAAATACGATCATCAGGCTTCAGGTTCCTTTTTTATCGATTCCATTTTAACAACCAAATTCCCAATACTTCCATACATAAAACAAACCTTAATGACGCTGAATATTTTTATCTTATACATTGGTATAGTTGCATACAAGATTTTAAATAAAATAAATATAGACAAACATAATTTTTTTATTGCACTCTTATTATTTCTTCAGATAAATGTTATTAGTTTCGCTGCGGTCTTTGGAAATAATACCGGAAGGTACTTTTATATAGTAGTTCCGTTCATCATATTTCAAATAATCAAAGAAAGCAAACAGCTTTTGCGAATTCATGAAGCTTAAATCGATAGAGATTGACGCTATAAAGAAGCATAACTTTTGGGTTATCTTGTTTATTTATTTATCTGTATTCATTAATTCTTTTGTTTTTTTTCAGAAACCATTTGAATTTTACTTTGGATATTTAATATACATCGTTTTACTGCCTGTATTTATCTATCGATACGGATATAATAAGAACCTCATAATAATATTCTCTATTTTATTTGCTACTGGTCTTTTTAGTATAATCATAGGTCAAAATACGGCCGCCCAATTTTTTAAAATATTTACAGGACTAATGTTATCGTACTTTTTTTATGATTATGTAATTAAAGAGTTCAATTATAATATTGAACAGCTCTTCAAGTGGTATTTGCTCGGTTGTTACATAGCTGCACTTATTGGTTTAGTGCAATTTATTTCTTTTCAACTTAAATTTACTCCGGGTTATGACTTCAGATGGATATTGAATAAGTGGGGAGTAATTTTAGGAGGAAATTTTGGCATACGCGTTAATTCCATATTTGGAGAACCAACATACTTGGGGGCGGTATTGTCAGCCTCTTTTTTTGTGTCGTTATATAATTTATTTCAAAAGGAAACATACTATCTCAGCAAATTTCAGAGTGCTATAATTGTAGTGGTATACTTTCTGTCATTTTCCGGATTGGGGCAAATGGGGATATTTTTATCTTTAATATTTTTAGCGATAAATTTCGGATTAGTTCGTTATTTGATAATAGCTATCCCTGCCGGTGTACTTTTATTTAATGTGATGTATAATAATGTGGCCGATTTTCGTGATCGTTACGATGGTTTGGTTCAACTTTTTACGACAGGAAAATTTGTTATCGGAAAAACACATGGCTCATCTTTTATTTTATATAATAACTATAATGTAGCTATAAAAAACGTTCAGAATAACATACTATTTGGTACCGGCATAGGCTCACACGCCATAGCTTTTGATAAGTATACACTATCTAAAAATATAAAGGTTTATGGATTTAATCTCAACTCAGCCGATGCAAACTCCATGCTTTTAAGACTGATATCTGAAACCGGGTTGTTTGGAGTTTCTATTTTTTTGATTATAATGTTTAAATGTTATGTAAAAAGAGACGAAGATGATGATAGTTATCACTGGATAGTAAGCAATTCAATATTAATCATGATATTACTTAATCTTTTCCGGCAAGGACACTATTTTTTAAATGGGTTTCCGTTTTTTGTATTAATTTACGTGTACAATTTTTTCTCTTGGCAGAACTATATTGATAAGTCGTCAAATACTAACACGTAATTCTGCAGTCGATTTCCTGCTACTCCTTTTTCTTTTTTGCTTTCTTCTTCTTTTCCCATAAGTTAAGCAACTCTATCAATAGCGAAAATCCTAATGCCGTATAGGCATAGTTTTTATTTAGCTCTAGGTGTTTTTCTTCGGGCACACTAAAGTTATAGGCATCTGTAAGTGCTTCCCCAACTAAAATTCCTCCTATTACCAGTAAAAAGGCCAACGCTACCATTTTTATTCCCGGGTTCCTATTTATAAAATCAGCCACAGCCCCACTAAATAAAATCATCAAAATCATAGAAATTACCACTCCGCCAATCATAATTACCACTTCTCCACTCACACCAACGGCTGCTAATATACTATCAAAGCTGAATACAAAATCAATGATGATAATTTGAATAATTACATTAAAAAAAGTGTTTTTTGTTTTTTTGAGTTCGTCCGGTTCCTCCTCAAAGTTGGATATTTTTTCTAAAATCTCTTTCCAGGTTTTAACGAGTAAAAAAAGTCCGCCGGAAAATAAAATTAGTGCTTTGCCGGATATTCCGTAATCCCCAATAAAAAATAAAGCATTTTTCAGGTGAGCTACCCAACCAATAAATAGAAGTAAAACCGATCTTACCAGTAAGGCCAGGCTTAATCCAATCATTCTGGCTCTTTGTTGAAACGCTCTGGGTAGTTTGTTTACTGCTATAGAGATGAATATGATATTGTCAATGCCAAGGATTATCTCTAACAGAGTAAGCGTAAAAAGTCCTATCAAACCTTTTGCCGTAAAAAGTACCCCAAAAATGGAGTCAGTTTCCTGCATAAAATCAAAAAATCTTTGCAAAGGTAGCAAATAATAAATTCATTAACAATTTTTTTATCATTGATTTTCAGTAATTTAGTATTTTAAATGTTAATTTATAATACCTTGTATTGCATAGTACTAAAAATACAACATATCTTTGTATCACAAAATAAAATTAAACATGAAAACAAATTTCAAAAACAAAATGCGTAATTACTCAACGGCTTTGTTGATGTTAATTACTTGTGGTATGCTGTATAGTCATACAGAAAATCCGGTTAACGAAAAAGGCATGACGGTAGAAACTCAAATAAAAAATCATATTAGTTTCCCCAATATCATCATACCGGCGGAGCAAACGGAGTCAGTGGAAGTTCTCTTCACTACAAATCAAAATGGTAAGGTTGATTTTGTATTGGCAAAAACGCCATACGAGTCACTTAAAAAAGAAATAGAAAAACAATTTGTAGAATTGATACTTCCCTCTTTAAAGCCCGGAGTAACTCATCGTGTAGTGCTTAATATTAAAAAGGTTTAACATGAACATGCAGGCAGATAATGCTAAAGCGCAAATGCGGAAGGGAGTTCTTGAACTTTGCATTCTTTCTATACTTTCCGCCGGCGATGCTTATCCTACCGAAATAATAGATAAAATGAAAGAAACTAAGCTGGTGGTAGTAGAAGGCACCTTATATCCTCTTTTAACCAGACTCAAAAATTCCGGCTTGCTCTCTTACAGATGGGAGGAAAGTAGTAGCGGACCTCCGCGAAAATATTACAGCCTTACACAGAGTGGAAAAGAATATCTGAAAGAACTTGAGTGGAGTTGGGACGATCTTGTAAAAGCAGTGAACAAAATAATTAAAAATAATCTTTCTTAGGTAAAGAACCATGAATAAAACAGTAACCATCAATATTAGCGGAATCATTTTTCATATAGAGGAAGATGCATATGAAAAATTATTTCATTATCTCACGGCTATTAAACACCACTTTGCTTCCGACGAAAGCGGCAATGAAATTATTGCCGATATAGAGGCACGTATTGCCGAACTCCTCCAGCCAAAAGTAAGTAAATACAAACAAGCCGTATTAATGGCTGATGTAGAGGAAGTAATAGCCGCATTAGGTTCTCCAAGTGATTTTGGAATAAATGAGCAGTCTTCCGCATCAGAAAAAAATAACAACTCAAACCAAGAATTCATAAAAAAACGCATTTTTAGAGATCCCGATGAAAAAGCCATAGGTGGTGTTTGTTCGGGTTTAGCTAACTATTTTGATGTAGACGTGGTGTGGGTAAGATTAATCACCTTCTTACTTATTTTCTTCGGAGGAATAAGTTTTTGGATATACATTATTCTCTGGATTGTAATTCCCGAGGCAAAAACAACTTCCGATAAGTTGGCCATGAAAGGCGAGAAAATTAATGTAGATAACATCAGCAAGTCTCTCAAAGAAGAAATGCACGGGGTAAAATCGCGCATGGAAACTTATGGAAAAGAATTCAGCAAAGGGCTTCAAAAAACAGCTAAATCTTCCGCAACACTTGCCGAGCGATTCGCTTACTTGCTTGGAAATCTTTTTCACATAATGGGAAGAGTACTGGGGGCTGTTTTTATTTTTCTGTCTATAATTTTTTTGGTAGCCATTATTACCTCGTTTTTTGGAGTTACATTTTTTTCCAATCAAACCGAATTACAGCACTGGATAGATTTTGTTTTCCCCAACAAAACAATATATCGCACCTCTACCATAGCCCTGCTCATAACACTTGGCGTTCCGGCACTTATGATGTTATATAGCGGAATAAAACTTTTGTTCAAAATTAAATACCATAACAAATGGCTCAATATTTCGGCTGCAGTTTTATGGCTCGGAGGCTTAATTATGCTGTTTTTTTCTTCTATGAGTACGTTAAAAGATTTTAGTGAAGAAGTAAAATCCAGAGAAACAGAACAGTTTACGTCATCCGCACCATGCCTTACTATAAGCGCAAATTCAATAGAAAATTGGTGTAAAAAAAACAACATAACGCTGGCTTTTAGCGGTAAAAAAAATGATGAAGAAAAATGGGATAATAACTATTTTTTAGCCGAAAATAATAACCAAAGCGCTTTGGTAGGAACTCCCGAACTCAAAATTTTAAAGTCCGCAAACGAGTATATAGAAGTTGTTATCAATAAGAAAGCCCGTGGAGCCGACAAAAAAACAGCTTTAAACAGAGCAGCCGATATATTCTATTCCACTAAAGCAGACAGCACCGGCATTGTTCTCGATCCGTTTTTTTATCTTACTTCCGATCAAAAATTCAGATCTCAGCAAGTAGAAATACTTATTAAAATACCCGAAGGTAAAACAATATATATTGATGGCTCGGTTTCAAAAATTCTTGATGAAGCAGAAAATATAAATGATGCTTACGAGGAAAATATGTGTAATAGAAAATGGAAAATGACGGAACTTGGATTAAAGTGTATTGATTGCGATGATTTAGAGTCCGCCACCGTAATAAGAAAAGTAAAATCAAAACAAATCATTATTACGGAAGACGGCGTGAAAATAAAACGGAAAAATATTCGCGTGTTGGTAGATAAAAATGGAGTTGAAATAAAAGAAGAGCAAAAAGAGAAAGAAGAGGAGAACTAACTAATTGTTTGGCAACAACCATACCGGGTTTCTGCGGTTTGTGGCAGAGTCCCTTATTTTTAATCCCATTTCCCGGGCCATCGCAAAGGCCATTTGCTTTACTTCATCTATACTGTTTGACTCGTGCACTACCAACCTGCGGTTTTTTCCGTAAACCAAAGCCAACTGTACCACACTTCCCTTTCCCGACTCAAAATCGTCAACACTGCAGGTTTCGCATTTTACGTAAAAAGTTCTAAAAAGGAGTATGTAATTTGCTTCGGGCAATCGGTTGCAGGAGCTCTCCCATTTAAAAACTCCAAGTAAGCGCTGAACGGTTTTATAGCATCCGTCCTTTAGGCTCAATATAATCCCCCTTTTTAAAAACCAGTTAGATGCTTCATATTTACCTTCAATAACCATAATCCTCTACAAAGGTACGATGTTTTAGCCCCTGAAAAGGTAACTTTTGTGACAGTTTATAGGAAGCGGCTATATTCAATTTTGCAGTCTTACTTTTACAGGAATTTGTTTAACTTTGCCGGCAGTTTTTTATAAACTGCATGCCCCATTTAACCAAATATATTTTTGTTACCGGAGGTGTTACTTCCTCCCTCGGAAAAGGAATTATATCCGCCAGTTTAGCTAAGTTACTTCAAGCACGAGGCTTTACCGTTACCATCCAAAAATTAGATCCCTATATTAATGTCGACCCCGGCACACTCAATCCCTACGAGCATGGCGAGTGCTATGTAACCGACGACGGCGCGGAAACCGACTTGGACCTCGGCCACTACGAGCGCTTTTTAAACGTTCCCACTTCACAAGCCAATAATGTAACTACTGGTCGCATATACCAGTCAGTTATAGAAAAAGAACGAAAAGGCGAATTTTTGGGGAAAACGGTTCAGGTAATTCCGCACATAACCGACGAAATAAAAAACAGGGTTAAACAGCTGGGAAAAACAGGGCAATTTGAGTTTGTTATAACTGAAATTGGCGGAACTGTGGGAGATATAGAGTCTCTTCCATATATTGAAGCAGTTAGGCAACTTAAATGGGAGCTGGGCCAAAGAAGTATGGTGATACACTTAACCCTTCTTCCATATCTGAGAACTACCGGCGAGCTAAAAACTAAACCCACGCAACACTCGGTTAAATTACTCTTGGAATATGGTGTGCAGCCCGATGTGTTGGTTTGCAGAACGGAACATCCTGTAAATAGAGATATAAAAAGAAAATTGGCACTCTTTTGTAATGTGGCCGAAGATGCCGTAATAGAGGCCATGGATGCCCGTACCATTTACGAAGTTCCGCTGCTGATGGAAAAAGAGCAGTTGGACGTGATTGTACTCAAAAAACTTGGTATAGAAGGTACTAGCCCCCCTCAGTTAGATAGTTGGAAAAAATTTCTCCACACTTTTCATAACCCCACCAGAGAGGTAAAAATAGGTCTTATCGGTAAATACGTAGAACTAAAAGATTCCTATAAATCCATATCCGAAGCCTTTATTCATGCCGGTGCCGTAAATGATTGTAAGGTAAACTTAGAATGGATACATAGCGAGAGTTTAACGGAAGAAAATATTATCTCCAGATTATCAGGGCTAAAGGGGATATTAGTAGCCCCGGGTTTTGGTAACAGAGGAATTGAAGGAAAAATCTTAGCCATAAAATACGCACGAGAAAATAAATTGCCTTTTTTTGGAATTTGCTTGGGAATGCAATGCGCTGTTATAGAATTTGCACGCCATGTGCTTGGACTAAAGGATGCACACAGCCGCGAAATGAACCCCGCTACCAGCAGCCCGGTGATTGATTTGCTCGAAAATCAAAAAAGCATATCGAATATGGGGGGTACCATGAGGCTGGGAGCCTACCCTTGCGAATTGGAAGAAGGAAGCTTGGCATTCAAAATATACGGTAAAAAGAAAATTCATGAACGCCATCGCCACCGCTACGAGTTCAATAATGAATACAAAAAACAATTTATAGAGGCAGGAATGCATTTGTCGGGAATAAACCCTGACGCCGGCCTGGTTGAAATTGTAGAACTCCCAAACCATCCTTTCTTTATTGGCGTTCAGTTTCATCCCGAATATAAAAGTACCGTAGAAAATCCCCACCCTTTATTTATAAGCTTCGTAAACGCGGCGCTTAACAAAATATAAGTTCATGCAACTGGCAGAAATAGGGTATTTCAGCAAAACAAAAGGCCTGAAAGGCTATCTGGTACTTTTTCAAAAAAACAGTTTTGATATGGAATCATGCAACGCCATTTTTGTAGAGTCGGGTGGGAGCAAGGTGCCTTACCTTATACAAGAAAATCAACCTGTAAAAAATGGATTTATACTAAAACTGGAGGATGTAAACAATATTAATGAGGCTGCCTCATTTGTTGGAAAAAAAGCCTGGATAGAAGAAAAGTACCTTATTTATGAAGAACAAGATGAATTTTTGGGATACACGGTCATGGATAGCGTGAAGGGGAATCTGGGAGCAGTACAAAGAGTAGTAAAAAATCCGGGAAATGAGTTCATGGAAATTATTTTTCAAACCAAAACCATTTTATTACCCCTGCACCCCGATTTTATTGTTAAAACCGACCACAAACAAAGAATTATCTACTACAAAGCCCCCGAAGGATTGGTAGACCTTTATCTGTAAAATCAGCACCTTTTATTTTTCTACTTTTACGCTTTTTTGTACATTTGACGCTTCATAATAAAGGTGAGGTGCCTGAGAGGCCGAAAGGAACAGTTTGCTAAACTGTCGTACGCTTTACCGCGTACCGCGGGTTCGAATCCCGCCCTCACCGCACAGGGCCGTCTTGTTAAGGATGGCTTTTTTGTTTATGTACACCGTGTATGCCATCGCCTCAACCCGGGCCAATTATATTTATGTTGGGATGACACAAAATCTGCAAGACAGACTCAACAGGCATAATACGGGATATGAAAAAACTACAAAACCGTATAAACCATTTATATTGATATATACAGAACAGTTGCCAAGCCGGGCAGAAGCCCGGCAAAGAGAGAAATACTGGAAAAGCGGAGCAGGGAAAGAAAAATTAAGAGTGCATTGATTTATCCATTTAAAACAACGAACTCTTTTACATTACCGATTGGCTCTTTTTACAGAACCATGAGTTCTTTTTCTAACTCTTTTTTTGTTGAAATCAATAGTAAGAGCTTTATATACATCAGCTTGGGATTTTTGCATATCCGCTAAATCAAAAAATATTTTGGATCTTCTCAGATATAAATCGGAGTTTGTGCTATCAAGCAGTATAAGTCTATTTAACTTTTTTAATGAATCAAGGTAAAATTTCGTGAAAATTTCCTTTTCTAAAGGTGGAGGTATAATATTCTGACAGCATTTTTTTAATACGAACAACTCCTGCGAGGCTTTCCCTATTTCGTTCAACTTAACAAG
Source organism: uncultured Akkermansia sp. (assembly GCA_964585565.1). GTDB lineage: Bacteria > Bacteroidota > Bacteroidia > B-17B0 > Aurantibacillaceae > Aurantibacillus. The sequence goes on from CAZPEC010000002.1 coordinate 305,908, forward strand.
GCTGTATACCTTATTAAGTAATACATAAGAATTTTTACCCGATAACAAATAGGCCTTATCAAAGTCACTAATTGCAGAGTCCTTTATCCCTATTGCTGTATACGCATTTCCTCGATTATTATATAATATGCTATTACTATTATTTGCTTTTATAGCCTTCGAAAAATGTATAACAGCTTTTCTGTATTCTCTAAACAAATAATACTGTTCTCCTGCTTTGAAATTAAAAAAGTAACTATCCGGAAAGCTTTTTAGGGCATCTAAAGTAAAATCTAAACTACTTTTGTACCTGTTAACCGATAGCCCCCCTTTTATCAAATAAATAAAAAATAATCCAATCATCCCAACGTATACTCGCTTAAAATTAAGCTCCTTTTTCTCACCAAATAAGCTAAACACGATAAGTATACCTGATAATGGAACATATAGTCTGTGCTCGTACAATTCTCTATTCGTATCCGTGCTACTATACCATATTGGAATAAGTAAAAAAAGTAAATAAATACATATTCCCGCTGCAAAAACCCCTTTATTTTTAGGATAAATCCTCACTAGCAAAACAATAAGAATAATTAAACTAATTATACCGGGTAGCATTTTTTGGTTTTTAATAATCGGATACACTGATTGAGAAAAGGGGAAAAACACCTTGCCGTTATATGAGTTTAACGAAATTAAAGTATACTTCAATTTGGTTAATAAACCAATTGCTTCTTTTGGGTGAGGTTCTACAGCTTTCAATCTTAATATATACCATATCGTAGCTATCCCGGCATATACTATGAAAAAACCTAATACTTTTTGAAAGGACGTTTTAGAGCCAATTAACAGTAAAATTCCGTATATAAATGGGAGCACAATAGCATTTTCTTTAACAAATAAAGAACATGCAAACAACAAGAAATGTAGAATTAAAAATATATTGTTGCCAGAGTCCTTGCTCCTATTGAGAAAATAAATGGAGGCTAAACAATAAAGGCAGAGAAGAAGGTCGTTTCTTCCCGGAATCCAAACTACGGCATGTATCAGTGATGGGTGGACAGAGAAAAGCAGGGAAAGCATGAAATTAAATAGAGGATTCCTTGAAAATTGATAAAGAGTGAAAAATAATAAAATAACATTTAGGCAATGCAACAGGAGGTTATGTAAATGATAATACTTTGGAGAAACATTGCCAATACAATAATCTATGTATAAACTAATCATTAAAATAGGCCTGTAGTAAATTTTTGAAATCGGATTTGCGAAAGCATCATACAGATTAAAAGTGTTCTTCACAAAACCTTCGTTTTTAATAATTAACCATTCTTCGTCTAAGGGAGAAAAATCAAAATTTATTGTTCGGAAGTAAAATCCTATGGTAGTTACCGTCAAAACAATCAATAGTAGGCCGGTATGTGATTTTTTATTGAATAGCATAAAGTCAACATTAAGTTAATAAAAAACAACAGTTATTTGTTAAAAAAGCCCATTTAACAAGCTACATCAGCCGGTTTCAAGGTAAGTGCGCTTTTTTTATTATCCTGTGGTAAATTTACTTCAACAGAGCATCTTAATACTAAACCATAAACGTATAGAATTATGAAACTCTTCCAAAATCAGCAAAAAATCAACGAGTTGGTTTTTGCTAATCGTAATAAACAATATGGCGCTTATGCACTTCGTTCAGCTTATGGAAACACGCTGTTTAAAGCTATGCTCACTGTTTTCTCTCCACTTCTTTTACTTATTTTAATTGGTTTGTGGATTCAAAATAAACCTGTTCATACACAAATTACCAATGAGCAGCTTGTAATTACCGAATACAATATAGAAGAGCTTTTTCAACCAATACCGGAAAAAAGGATACCCGAGAATAAGCCTAAAAATGCTATTTCATCTGGCACAAATACCAGAACAAATTTGTTGGTTGTGAAAGATAATGCACTTGATACAGCCAAACACAAGCTTAATTCCGAAAATGTAGCTATAGGCGAAAAAAATGAAAATACCGGTCAAAACAATAATTTCTATTCAGGAACAAATAACGGTGAAGGAACAGGAAATGAAACTATTTCTGATAATACCGGCGCATTAGATTTATTAGCCCTGGATGAAAACCCTGAGTTTGAAGGAGGCCTAAAGGCTCTTCAACTTTTTGTGGCTAAAAACCTCCGTTACCCCAATACTGCCATGGAAGTGGGCAAACAGGGAACCCTTTACGTAAAGTTTGTGGTAGACGAAAAGGGCAAAGTAATAGATGTACTTTTGCAAAATAACCTGGGTTTCGGTTTAGACGAAGAGGCGCTTCGTGTAGTAAAAATGATTCCCGATTTCAAATCTCCGGGAAAAGTAAAAGGGAAGCCCGTAAAAACCAATTACCAGTTGCCCATAAAATTTAAATTGGGATGATAATAAGTTGATTTCGTCCGTTATACGGACATATATCATAAAATGAAAGGTTGAAGAGGTTGGTTTTAGTTTGTTTTGTTTATCAAAAAAGTCGGCCGATTATTGTGCCGACTTTTTTGATTAAATAAGATGCCCCTGTAACTATTTTTTTACCAAGCATTATAATCAACAAACACCTGTTTAAAATCAAGCTATGGTCTAAAATTACCTGTCCTCTTTCAACCTAAATTCGTACATACAATAAACCTATGCTGCATTTTATTTTACAATCAGGAGCGGTGGTAAGTATGCAAACTGCTGCCGATTCTTTAGCTACCGGCATACAAACCGCTGCTATCCCTACAGAAACCCGAACCTCCTTAATAAGTCTTATCATGAAAGGCGGGCCCATAATGATTCCATTGGGGGTTTTACTGGCTGTTACCATTTTCATTATGGTAGAAAGGCTTTTGGTATTATCCAAAGCCTCCAAAAGAATTCCCAATCTGGTGGGCAGTTTAAAGGACATGATACATCGCGGAGAGATAAATAATGCCGTTATTTTCTGCAAAAATTTAAATACCCCCGAATCTATTATGATAGGTCAGGGTGCCAGCAGGGTGGGACAGCCTGTTCAGGAAATTCGTGAAGCCATGAATAAATCAGGCTCTAACGAAATTGCCAAACTCGAAAAAAATCTTAACGTGCTCAATATTATTGGTCGTATTGCCCCCATGTTGGGCTTCGTAGGAACCATTATTGGTGTTATTACTATTTTTTATGATATTTCATTGGCTAAAACGGTAGAAATTGAAGTTATCTCTACCGGACTATATCAAAAAATGGTTACCTCAGCCACCGGGTTATCAATAGGTCTTTTAGCTTTTATAGGTTACCACTGGATAAACGCCAAAATAGACCGTTTAGCACACCATATGGAAGATACCCAGATACAGTTTCTGGATATGTTAAATGAACCCAGTAAATAATGTGGAATTTCCCGTTTTGGGCATCTAAACAGTAATAACATGGCTTTAAGAAAAAAACACAGAGACGCAGAAGTAGCTACAGAGGCATTAAATGATATCATGTTTTTTCTGCTTCTCTTTTTCCTTATTCTCTCTACCATGGTTAGTCCCAATGCCATCAAGGTTAATCTGCCTAATGCCAAATCACGCGAAACAATTGAAAATAACAAAAAACCAATCCATGTGGCAGTGTCTAAAGACCGTAAGTTTTTTGTGAATAATGTGGAAGTGGAGTTTGTTGATTTGGAATCTTCTATTGCTGTTTTGGCCGAAAAACAAGCCGAACCAACAGTAGTGATGCACCTCGATAAAAGCCTAACCATACAAGACCAGGTAGATGTAATGACTATTTGTAATAAACACCGCTGCAAAGTAGTACTGGCTACATCAGCAAGCAACTAATTATGATACTCACTCAACAAGAAGAAATAAGAAACAAATCCATCTCTGCCTTTATAACGGCTTTGATAATGGCTCTTCTGCTTCTTTTTTTTATCTTATTTCATATGATTACACCCAATCCGCCCTTTCCTGAAACGGGAGGAGGGGGAGGTATGGAAATGGCCTTGGGAATGATGGACGTTGGAAATGATGTGGTGGATTATAAACAAATGGGCGCCGCCGAAAATGTGGTAGTAAAAGAGGAGCCCGTAAAACAGGAAGAATTGTTGAGCGATGAAAGCAGCGAGGTATCGGTTAATGAAACCAAAAAGCCCGATAAGCCCGAAAAAGAAACCAAACCCATCATTAAAGACAACACCGTAATTATTAAACCCGTTAAAGTAGAAAAAACAGCTGCCGAGTTGCTAGCCGAAAAATTTAAAAAAGAACAAGGAAAAAACGGCGGAGGTAAAGGAGATAACTCAGAAGCAGGGCAACCGGGCGCTCCCGACGGAAAACCCGGAGGTTCCGGAACCGGAGGAAGTGGTGGCGGAACAGGCGGTGGTGATGGAACGGGAAATGGTCCCGGATCAGGCCCGGGTTCGGGTCCGGGTTCAGGAATTAAATTTGATCTGAAAGGACGCGCTGTAATTAAGCCTCCTACTATGCCAAAAGATACCAAGGAAGAAGGGAAAGTGGTAGTTAACATTGTGGTTGACTCGGAAGGAAATGTAATAGAAGCCGACCCCAACGGACGCGGAACCACCACTTCCAGTGCCTTGCTAAAAGCTAAAGCCAGACAGGCCGCTCTGGCCACAAAATTTAATGTAGATGGTTCTGTTCAGGAACAAAAAGGCACGATAACTATTATCTTTGCATTCGATTAAATTCGGATGACCTACAAACAAACACTCGACTACCTGTATGCACGCCTGCCCATGTACCAACGTATTGGTGCGGCAGCGTATAAGGCAAACTTGGATAACACGCTTAAAATTCTTTCACTCCTCGGCAATCCGCATCGCAAAATCAAAACCGTTCACATTGCCGGCACTAACGGAAAAGGAAGTACCAGCCACATGATTGCCTCTGTGCTTCAGCAAGCAGGATACAAAACAGGCCTTTATACATCTCCCCATTTACTTGATTTTAGAGAACGTATAAAAATCAATGGCCAAATGATTCCGCAAAAAAAAGTGGTTGATTTTGTAGAGCTGTATAAATCCGATTTTGAACAGATAGAGCCTAGTTTTTTTGAATGGACGGTTGGCCTGGCTTTTGATTACTTTGCTTCTCAGGAAGTAGACGTAGCCGTTATTGAAACCGGTCTTGGAGGCAGGCTCGACTCAACCAACGTGATAAACCCGCTTTTATCCGTAATAACCAACATTGGCTACGATCACATGAATTTACTCGGAGATACGCTCGAAAAAATAGCCTCAGAAAAAGCAGGAATCATAAAACCTCGTATTCCGGTTGTAATCAGCGAACAGCAAAGCGGAATATATCCCATATTTAATCAAAAGGCAACAGAATGTAAGTCGCTAATTCACTATGCAGATAAACGATTCAAAATACAAAACTGCGAATACAAAAACTTTTTATTGCACGCGGAGGTGCTGGATAAAAAGCAAAATACCATCACGATATATAAATTAGATCTAACAGCAAATTACCAGCAAAAAAATCTTCTTGGAGTTTTACAAGCACTGCATGAACTTAAAAATATGGGCTTTATCATAGAGGAGGAAGATGTCCGAGAAGGATTATCGAAGGTTACTGCTAATACCGGATTGCAGGGTCGTTGGCAGGTATTAAAACAAAAGCCGCTGGTAATTGCCGATACGGCCCACAATCCGGATGGCATTAAATTAGCATTGCAAAATATAGAAAGGCATGCTCCTCAGAAACTACACATAGTTTTTGGAACGGTTAATGATAAAGACATAAATACCGTGTTACCTTTACTTCCTAAAAATGCGTTTTACTATTTTGTACAGGCTTCTGTTCCCCGTGCACTGGAGGCCGATATACTTTATAGAGCTGCACAAAAACATAAGCTCCGGGGACATGCGTATGATAGCGTAGAAAAGGGGTTAAACAGCGCATTAAAAGCTGCCGGTAAAAATGATATGGTATTTATTGGAGGAAGTACCTTTGTGGTGGCCGATGCACTCTTGCTCCAAACATCAAAAGCTACTGCCGGCGTATAAAAAGGCTTTGCATATTATAAACAAAGCCATACATTTGTAACAAAATTTTAGATATGAATTTTCCGTCTGATTTAAAATACACCAAAGACCACGAATGGATTCGTGTGGAAGGAGATATTGCTACTATCGGTATTACCGATTTTGCTCAAAAAGAACTTGGAGATATTGTATACGTTGACGTAAACACGGTAGGAGAAACAGTAGAAAAAGACGCTGTATTCGGTACGGTAGAAGCCGTTAAAACCGTAAGCGATTTATTTATGCCTGTAACCGCCGAAGTACTTGAGGTTAATAAAGATATTGACAGTTCACCGGAAATAGTAAACAAAGATCCCTACGGAAAAGGATGGATGATTAAAGCTAAAATAGCAGATGCCGGCCAATTAGCCGCTTTGCTAAGTGTTGATGACTACAAAAAACTCATAGGGGCTTAATACCCTGTCTCCACACAGTTCTAAAACAATTACTGTTCCTGTTCCGCTGTAAGTACTAAGCGTGAAAAATAAAGTGTACATAAATGGGATAAGAGTTTATGCCTATCATGGGTGTATGGAAGAGGAGGCCCTGCTGGGAAATGATTACTTGGTAGACGTAGAAATCGAAACTAATTTTTCCGAAGCCGCCCTTTCGGATGATTTAAGCAAAACAGCCGATTACTGTTTGGTATACGAGGTAGTAAAAAAAGAAATGGCTGTTCGGTCAAAGCTCATAGAGCAGGTTTGTTGGCGCATACACAAAGCCTTGCATCAGGAGCTCAAAAACGTGCAAAATCTCAAGGTGAAATTAACAAAGCTAAACCCTCCTATTAACGGGCCCGTAAACAGCGCCTCGGTAGAAATAGAGGGATAATGGTTAATTGAAACCCGGATTGTTTCTGTAATTAAAAAACACAAAATATGAAAAAGCTATTGGTTTTTTTTCTGCTTAACTCCTTGTTTGCAACCCCTCTTTTAAAAGCCCAAAAAGCTACTCTAGCCGATGATGCCATTACTGTGGCCGATGTGGAAAAAGTTTTTGGAAAAGGGTTTACTTCCGAAAAGCCAAGCAAGATTGGGGAAATTCAAACATTCCGATTTAGCAATAAAAACATTACCATACATATTAGTGCGCAACCGGCCCATGGAATGAAAGTAGAGGAATATAACAAAATGATGTCTCCCAAAACGGTTACGTGGAAGCCTATTCCAAATGATGCGGATGGCGCACAAACAGAGATAAGAGATGATCAAAAAGATGATTTGGCTTCTACGCCTGCCATAGCGTATGTTAGGAAAAACTATTACGTATACCTTAAAGTTTTAGGAGTATACTACTCCGACAAAAAAACTATGCCAACTCAGCGTGATGAAATGAGAAAAAAGCTTACTCAACTTAAACGTATCCCTCAGTAAAGCACGTCAAAACAAAAAAATCAAAAACATCTCTTGGAAATAGTAACACAAAAACCCTGGGAATATACACTCTATAAAAAATCAGATGTGTTTGTTTTTAGTGTAGTATGCGGAACAGTGGCTGTGTTTGATTTAAACATACTGCTAAATAAAGAAGAAACAGAATCTTATATCATTACCGGAAACGCTTACCTCAGCATATTGGCCGCCAATATCAGAAGCAATCCGGAAAAATGGAAAAAGCGCGCAATTGATTTAAAAACCATCTAAAATGCAGTAAGAATAATCGCTTTTGTTACAATGAGGTTATTTATGGAAATGAAATATAACATACCAACTGCATAAATTAACATGGCGCTTGCAGATATTTTTGAAACAATTCAATTACTGGAAAAACATCCTGTTTTTTCTTCGGTTTTAAAATTTGAAATACAATCTAAAACCATTGAAAAAGTTAATAAACCCGAATTATCCGAAAAACATGTCTTGAGAAACCTAATCATCTCACCCAAAACAGCCGTGTTAGGATTTCCTGAAATGCGCATTCTCCGAAAAGTTTTTTTAAGAAATCAGATATTATCTCCTTTTCGTTTATTCGGACTGGCAAAACCACGAATGAAAATCGTAAACGCTCAGGTAAACCGAAAGTTTGATTTGATATATGATACACGCTATAAACAGGAGGTAAAAAGGGAACAAGAAAGTTTATTTAAGGCCTCTATTGACCATTATTTTGAACAAATATCCGGCAGCGAGTTAAGTGTAGATTTTAATTTTTTCCCAACGGGTATTTATGCCGAGGTAAGTTGGTATAAAGAAAAATGTGAGTCGGAGCTGTTATACCCGGTTTGCGAAATAATAAGAACCATTTTACTTCAAGAAAATAAAAATACCGAGCTGCCCCATGCTTTCCGAAGAATTAAAATATTTTCATGTCAATTAAGCCCATCGTTGGCAAATGAAGTAGTTTGTAACTATTATGGAGGCTTAACAGCCGAATGGGAATATCCTAAGTTATGGAAACAATTTATCGGATTAATTTCAAAGGAAATATGGTTAGATGAAAATTATTCGGAAAAACCCGTAGTGCAGTGGTTAGGTGAAATTAACAAAGCAGAAATAGCTAATTGGCAGCAGGTAAAAAGCATTTTTACGTTTATTGTAAGGCAAAAACGTTTTTGTGAGGGTTTTTGGAAATCGCTTATTCAAGAAAACACCCTGCCACAAATAATTCAAAAAATAGCGGCAGCACCCTTTTCTATGGCAGCATAAATAAATCAGGCAATAGTTGGCGGAGGCTCCATTATGTGTCCGCACTTTTTGCAGGTGCACAAATCTTTGTCGTTGTAGTAACGTTTAAACTCTTGCTGAAATTGCGTTTGAATATCGGTAAGCTTAAAATACACCTCATGCAGTTTATGGTTGCATTTTTCACAAAACCAAAGCAGCCCGTCTTTTTCGTCATCGCGGCGCTTCCGTTCAATGACTAAACCAATGGTATTGGCAAAACGTCTGGGGTTATGCGGTATTTTGGGAGGCAATAAAAAAATTTCCCCATCTTTTATGGGAACCTCCTGCATTTTTCCGTCAACCTGTATCTGCACAATCACGTCTCCTTCCAGTTGATAAAAAAATTCTTCGCTTTCGTTGTAATGATAATCTTTGCGGGAATTTGGACCTCCAACTACCATTACAATAAACTCGGCATCTTTGTAAACTACTTTATTATTTACCGGGGGTTTTAGCAGCGGACGGTTTTCCTCAATCCACTTTTTAAAATTAAAAGGCAGGGTTATCATGCTATCAAAGATAGCTAATATTTAAGCGACGGTCAATATGATATTACTCAGAAAAAGTGAATTTTATTACTAATAAGGTATTCGGCTATCTGAACGGCGTTGGTAGCGGCCCCTTTTCGTAAGTTATCAGCCACAATCCACATATTTAATGTTTTTTCCTGCGATTCATCTCTCCGTATTCTTCCAACAAATACTTCGTCTTTTTCGTGTGCATTCATTGGCATAGGATAAAGTTGATTTTTTGTATCATCCTCCACCACCACTCCTTTGGTGTTTTTTAGAATATCAACTACTTCTTTCACATCAAAATCTTTTTCAAACTCAATGTTTACACTTTCACTATGTCCGCCCATAACCGGTATTCGAACGGTGGTGGCCGTAACACGAATATTATTGTTGCCCATAATTTTTTTGGTTTCGTTTACCATTTTCATTTCTTCTTTAGTGTAACCGTTTTCCAAAAAAACGTCTATTTGCGGAATTACATTTAAATCAATAGGATATTTATAGGCCATTTCATCGCTGAAGCCGTTTTTACGCTCGTTCATTAATTGGTTAACGGCCTTTACTCCGGTTCCGGTTACACTCTGGTAGGTGGATACAACAATTCTTTTTATCCCGTAAGCCTTGTGGAGCGGATTAAGTGCTACCACCATTTGAATGGTGGAGCAGTTGGGATTAGCAATAATAAAATCGTCTTTCGTCAGCACATTTGCGTTTACTTCCGGAACCACCAGTTTTTTTGAAGAATCCATACGCCAGGCGGAAGAATTATCTATAACCACTGTGCCCACTTCGGCAAACTTAGGTGCCCATTCCAGGGAGGTGCTACCACCGGCGGAAAACAGGGCAATATGAGGTTTGGAAGCAATAGCAGAGGCTATGGAATGTACTTTATATTTTTTCCCTTTAAACGAAATTTCTTTACCAACCGATTTTTCGGAGGCAACAGGAATTAATTCTGTTACGGGGAAGTTTCTTTCTTCTAACACTTGTAACATTTTTGTGCCAACCAATCCGGTTGCGCCAACTACTGCTATTTTCATCTTTTCTTATGTATTAATTGTATATGCATAAAAATAAAAAAGCCTTTCTGCTGCTTGTCAAGAAAGGCTTACATCAAAAATAAAATGCCTTCCTCAGCCCTGGGCAGGTTTAGAACACTTTATTCTTTTGTAATTATTCATGTCCGCAAATATGCATATTTTTTAAAACCCAACAAACAGAATTAAAAGATACTTTTGTGCAAAAATTTACTTTGTTTGAAAGCAAGTGCGCTATCCTGGTTTATACTAATTGCTCTTTCGGTAGTTTGGGGAAGTTCGTTTATTCTGATGAAGAAGGGCATGCTTGCTTTCAGCAGCGATGAGGTAGCCGCTCTGCGAATTTCTATTGCTTTTGTTTTTTTATTGCCTTTTTATTTTTGGTACGGAAAGGTAAATTTTCGCAAAAACTGGCGTGGACTCCTAATCATGGGGTTTTTCGGGAATTTAATTCCTGCGTTTTTATTTACTGCAGCAGAAACCCGGATAAGCAGCAGCTTGGCCGGAATGTTAAATGCCTTAACACCCCTTTTTACCATACTTGTAGCCTGGCTTTGGTTTAATAACCCTTTTACCCGCAAGCAATTTTTTGGAATTCTATTGGGCTTGCTGGGAGCAGGGTTTCTTTTTTTACAAAAAAACGTACACGAAACAACCACCGGTGCTATTTTTGCCCTACTCGTGGTAGCTGCCACATTATGTTATGCCATAAGTTTAAACGGAATAAAACAATATCTTGCAGACGTAAATTCCGTTACAGCCACCCTTGGAGCCTTTACCCTTACCGGTCCATTTGCTGTATTGTACCTTTTCATTCAAACGGATTTTGTTACAGACATGAATAATAACCCATTGTTTTACAGCTCGTTAGCCTATATTGTGATATTGGCCGTAGTAGGTTCGGCCCTTTCGGTAATAGCTTATAACCGTCTTATAAAAGATGCCGGGGTGGTTTTCGCTTCCACCTGCACCTATTTAATTCCTGTAGTGGCTGTTTTTTGGGGTGTTTTAGACGGTGAAACCGTTGCAGTTACCCAATGGATAGGCATTTTTATGGTTATTTTAAGTATTTACCAAATAAACCGCCGCTGATTTTTGGCAGGATATATAAAAAGGACTATATTTGCAGCCCGTTTTTAAATATTTTATTAACAAGTAAAAAAGCACATCATGTACGCAATTGTAGAAATAGCCGGGCAACAATTTAAAGTAGAGCGTGGACAACGTGTGTATGTTCACCGCCTGGAGGCTAATGAGGGTGCCAATGTGGAGTTTGACCGCGTGTTGTTGTTAGACAATCAGGGAAAAGTTTCCGTGGGTAATCCTCTGGTGGATGGCGCAAAAGTAGCCGCTACCGTAGTGTCGCACCTAAAAGGCGATAAAGTGGCAGTTTTTAAGAAAAAACGCCGTAAAGGGTATCAAAAGTGGAATAACCACCGTCAGCATTTTACTGAAATACTTATTCAGGGAGTGTTGGCCAAAGGAGAGTCGGTTAAAGATGCACTTCCTGCTGTTAAGCGCCCCGTAAAACTACACCGTAAGTTTTCGGCAAAGCCCGAGGCAGAAGTGAAAGAAACTAAAGCAGAAGCTGAGGTTAAAAAGGCCCCCGCAAAAAAAGCACCTGCTAAAAAAGCGGCAGCCAAAAAAACAACTAAGAAAAAAGAAGATTAAAACAAGTGTTTAGTTCCTGGCAGTGAATTTTAAAATCACCTGTTGAGAGCTAGAAGCATAAAAATTTAAAACAGTAAAAAAATGGCACACAAGAAAGGCGAAGGTAAAGTAAAAAACGGTCGCGAATCACATAGCAAACGTTTAGGCGTTAAAATATTCGGCGGGCAGTCGTGCATAGCCGGAAACATTATTGTACGCCAGCGCGGTACCAAACACCATCCGGGTGAAAATGTGGGTATTGGTAAAGACCATACCTTGTACGCCCTCGTTGATGGCACGGTAGTGTTTAAGAAGAAGAAAAACGACAGATCCTTTGTATCGGTAGTTCCGGCTAAAGCCTGATAACCGAAAGAGGTATTATAAATTCACAAAAAAGAAGCCTGTCTCGGTTAACTGAGTCGGGCTTTTTAATTTTATATTTGGAACCAATATGTTGCAACTAAATTACATAAGAGAAAACAAGGAAGATGTTATTAGTCGGCTTGGCCTCAAAAATGTTAAAGATGCCGAAACCGTTATCGAGAAAGTTTTACACCTTGATGCGAAGCGAAGAAGCATTCAAAAAGAAAATGATGATGTAAAAGCGCAGTCAAATGCTTTTGCCAAACAAATTGGCGAACTAATGAAAAGCGGTAAAAAGGAGGAGGCGGAGTCAGTAAAAACCAAAACAAGCGAATTAAAGCAAAAGGAAAAACAACTGGATGACGACATGGCCGCTGTGGAACGTGAAATAAAAGAAATACTGCTCACGGTTCCAAATTTGCCCCATAAAAGTGTTCCGCCCGGTAACAATGCGGCAGATAATGAGGTGGTTTTTGAATTTGGAAACAAGCCGGTTCTTCATTCCAATGCACTTCCACACTGGGAGTTGGCCGCAAAATATCAGTTAATTGATTTTGAACTGGGGGTTAAACTCACAGGCGCCGGTTTTCCGGTATACAAAGGCAAAGGAGCTAAATTACAAAGAGCGCTGATAAACTACTTTTTAGATAGAGCTCATGCAGAAGGTTATTTGGAAGTTCAGCCCCCGATATTGGTGAATGAAGAAAGCGGCTTCGGCACTGGTCAGCTTCCGGATAAGGAAGGACAAATGTACCATGTTGGAATAGATAATTTTTATTTGATTCCTACCGCAGAAGTTCCTATTACCAACATATACAGAGATGTTATCTTAAAAGAAAGTGAGTTGCCGGTTAAAAATTGTGGTTATACACCTTGTTTTAGGAGAGAGGCTGGGAGCTATGGAAAAGATGTTCGTGGGCTGAACAGACTCCATCAGTTTGACAAAGTAGAGATTGTACAAATTGCTCACCCGGATAAAAGCTACGAAGTTTTAGAAAACATGAGGCAGTATGTGGCCGGGCTCCTGAAAGAGCTTAACCTCCCTTTTAGAACATTAAAACTATGCGGTGGGGATATGAGCTTTGCCTCTGCACTAACATACGATATGGAAGTATGGAGTGCTGCTCAGCGGCGCTGGCTTGAAGTAAGTTCGGTTTCTAATTTTGAAACATTTCAAACCAACCGCTTAAAATGTCGGTTCAAGGATGCTCAGGGCAAAGTGCAGCTGGCACACAGTTTAAACGGCAGCGCCCTGGCACTTCCTCGGATTGTGGCAGCTATTTTGGAAAATAATCAGAAAGAAGATGGCATCTGTATGCCGGAGGTTTTAATACCCTATCTTGGTTTTGATAAAATACATTAGGCTTGAAAAACCATCTTTTCCTTATCATAAATACCATTAACGTAGTTTTTCTATTGGTCTCCTGCTCCGTCAGCTCAGAAGAATCAGTAAAAAAAGCTGCACAAATAGACAGTATTCGGGTAGTTATTAATGTAAAAGCGCAAGAACTAAAGCAAACAGATTCTGCCTTAATTTCTCGTGCCATCGGAAAGTTTAATACGTATACTGTTTTTATTCAAACAAATATAAACGATACATTAAATAAGGAAGAAGCAAATGTTTTACAGCAGTTTTATACGAGCGGAAATGCGCTAATCACTTTTCAAAAAAACAAACAAACACTTTTATCCAGAACAAATTTATTAATGGATCAATTAAGTGACTTAATAAAGGATGCCAACAACGGCCTGCACTTATCGTTACTAAATGAATATCTTAACAAGGAAGCCAAAGCTGCCGATGAGCTGATTAAAAACGTGGATGAACAAAACAAGCTATACCAAAAAAGCATACAAGATTTTAAAAACGCCCTGCCTTTAACAGAAGAGCTTATAAGAAAAAGAAATAACGGACAACTACCCGGTATAATAAATGATGCGGTAAATATTTAATATGGCCATTACATTCCATACGCAGGAAATCAAATTTATATTAAAACACAGGAACACCCTAAAAGCTTGGATGAAAGAAGTTATGCGCCTAGAAAAAAAAAGTTGCGGAAAAATTAACGTTGTTTTTTGCAGCGATGAATGTTTACTTGCCATAAATCAAAAATTTTTAAAACACAATACCTATACCGATATCATTACCTTTGATTACAACGAAGGGAATACATGCTTTGGAGAAATATATATTAGTATAGATCGAGTTCAAGAGAATGCCAAGAAGTACGAATGCTCCATGGAGCAGGAGTTGCATCGGATATTAATTCACGGAGTGCTTCATCTGTGTGGTTATTCGGATAAAACCGGCCAGCAAAAGCAAATAATGCGCAAGAAAGAGGAAAAGGCATTAGTCTTACTAAGAAAAACTAAAAGCTTGTAGCCCCCCTTGCTTACCAATAAAATTGTTTTATATTTGGTAACGCAAAAACTCACCATGAAAAAATCAATTGTCTTTTTGTTTTTAGTCCTTAGTTTTTTCTCTTTTTCTCAAACGCCAAAAGATATGGCCGTTGAGCTTTGGGCAAATGTTCAAGCATCGCCCCCTACTGTTACCTTAAATTGGGTTGCCAATCCCGGGGCCACTGCCTATACAGTAGCCAGAAAATTAAAAGGCGCTACTACTTGGTCCACCCTGGCATCAGGACTTTCCGGAACACTTACTCAATTTGTAGATAATACGGTTTCTGTTGGAACGAATTATGAATATCGGGTTATCAGATCTTCCAGTTTGCCGGCGGCGTATGGCTTTATTAATACCGGTATAGAAGTTCCTGCTGTAGAAAACCGGGGCAAACTTATTTTATTGGTGGCAAATACCGTAACGGCTCCGCTGGCAAGTGAACTCAGCCGTTTAGAGGATGACTTGGAAGGAGACGGATGGGAAGTGATAAGACTGGTTGCCAGCACAACGGCATCTGCCAGCCAAATAAAACCACTTATTACCAACGTATACAACCAAGACCCCGCAAATACTAAAGCGTTATTCATTTTCGGACATGTGCCGGTTCCCTACAGCGGAAATATTGCTCCGGATGCTCACCCCGACCATGTGGGTGCTTGGCCTTGTGATGCTTACTATGCGGACATAGACGGAAACTGGACCGACCTATCGGTCACCTCAAATACAAGTAACCCTGCCAGAATTGTAAATGTTCCCGGCGATGGAAAGTTTGATCAAAGCACTATTCCAACCGATGTAGAGTTAATGGTTGGCCGTGTTGATTTATACGATATGCCGGCCTTTGCCCAAACCGAAATACAGTTATTGAAAAATTATCTGGATAAAGACCACGATTATCGCAAAAAGAATTTTAATGTGATAAAGCGTGCGCTGATTGATGATAATTTTGGCTACTTCAGTGCGGAAGCTTTTGCTGCCAACGGCTGGAGAAATTTTGCGCCTATTTGTACTCCCAGCAATGTAGTATCGGCCGATTATTTTAGCACCATGGCCTCAAACACCAGTTACCAATGGAGTTATGGTTGTGGTGGAGGCAGCTTTACCAGTGCAAGTGGTATTGGCACTACCGCAAACTTTGCCTCTTCAAATTTGGGAGGTGTATTTACTATTTTATTTGGCAGCTACTTTGGTGATTTTGATATTACCAATAATTTTTTACGAGCTGCCTTGTGTCAAGGAAAAATGCTTACCAATTTATGGGCCGGAAGGCCTAACTGGTGGCTTCATCATATGGGGCTGGGAGAAGTTATTGGGTACTCAGCACGAATAACCCAAAATAACGGACCATCTCCTATATATCATCCACCCGGAAATGGAAATAAACAGGTTCATATAGCACTTATGGGCGATCCCACCTTGCGTAACGATATCGTAAGCCCGGTTTCTAACGTGGTTGCTACCCGAATAGGAAACAATTGCCATATTAACTGGACGGCCTCCACTCAAACCAATGTGTTAGGCTACAATATTTATATGAAAAACGATACCAATAAAACATATACAAAAATTAATCCCAACCCCATAACATCAAACTCGTATACTCATCAATGTCTCATATATCCGGGAATATATAAGTATATGGTAAGAGCTTTGGTTTTGGAACAAACACCCAGCGGCACTTACTACAACATGAGCGAAGGAATTATGGACACGGCCTTAAACACTATAAATTTGGCTATTTATGTAACTGCCGGTGCGGTTACTAATCCTACAAATAGTTCAGTAAGTTTTACGGCTTCGGCAACCGGAGGCTCTGTTTTTGCCTGGAGTTTTGGAGATGGAAACAATAGTTCGTTGCAAAATCCGGTTCATACCTATACACAAAATGGAAATTATACAGCCACTTTGGTAGTAAGCAACAGTTGTAATTCGGTAAGTATTACAGTGCCCGTTGGTATTACAACAGGACTTGCTTCATCAACTGCTGAATGGGAAGCAAATATTTATCCTAATCCCGGAAACGGTTTGTTTAATATAAACTTACCTCCTAATGTATTAACTAAGAAACCCAGGTATGAGGTATACAACTCTCAGGGGAAATTAGTATTGGAAGGATGTATAAAAGAAACAGAGAGTACAATAGATATGACGGCAAGTCACAAAGGAATGTATCTTCTAAAAATTACCGACGACGAAGACATTAATATTATTCGGAAAATAGTGATACAGTAGTTTTAGTTGTCCGTTTGGTTTTTATTTACGAGGGATCCTCTTTTTACCGTTGTTATTTTTTTTGTGGGAGAGGCCGGTGCGTTTTGCTTTGTAAAAAGCGAGTGTTATTCAATAATTATTTTTTTCAGGGCGTTTACCCATTCATCGCTGCTATTCAGGCTTTCTACAAAATGTATCTCCTTACCGCCGTGCTCTTCAAATATTTCGCGGTATTCGGTTCCTATTTCGTAAATGGTTTCCAAACAATCGGCAACAAAGGCCGGTGAAAAAACCAATATTTTCTTCTTGCCCTGTTTGGCTAATTCTTCAACAACTTTATCACTGTAGGGCTTAAGCCATTTGTTATCTAAACGGCTTTGAAACGCCGTAGTATATGTTCCCTCCGCTAAGTTTAAAGCTTTTACCAACTGCCGGGTAGTTTCAAAACAATTGGCCCGGTAGCAGTAGCGATTATTAGGGGTAATTTTTTGGCAGCAATCTCCTAATTGGCAGGTGCCGGAGCCATAATGTTTGGAAGCTTTCAGGATTTGTCTTTCAGGTAAGCCATGGTAACTAAATATAATATGTTCATATTCATTTACGGTATATTTTTTTGCTTGGGCCAGTAAAGCTTCTGTGAAAGAGGGATGGTCGTAAAACTTTGAAACAACTCGTATATTAGGAATTACTTCCCATTTTTTTATTATTCTAAGAACCTCCTCTATACTGCTGCCGGTGCTTGACGAGGCATATTGAGGATATAAGGGAATGATGGTAAGATTTTCGGGGTGTCTTAAACGAATTTTTTCCAGTATGCTTTTTATAGAGGGGTTTTGATAGCGCATGGCTAATTCTACAACATAATTGTCGGGTAAAGTTTGCTGAAGCTTGTTTTTTAGGTTTATACTATGAAACAATAGAGGAGACCCTTCCTTTGACCAAATGGCCTTGTATAATTTAGATGATCGAAAACTTCGGAAAGGAACGATGATGAAGTTTACTAAAAGAAATCGACCAATGGGATTTATATCAATTACGCGTCGGTCGTTTAAAAATTGAGTGAGGTATTTTCCTACTTTGCCCGGTGTAGGCAAATCGGGTGTTCCTAAATTTATGAGCAGTACGGTATGCCGGTTCATTCGTGCGTGTTGGAAGATTGTTCGTTGCTGCCTGAATGGTTTTTTGTTTCAGGAGTTATAACTTCAATATCTGAATTTTGTTCAGTTTGCTTTTTGCTTAACTTTTTTTGGAATACGATAAGCAGTCCAACTCCCAGTGATATAGAAAAATCGGCAAAGTTAAATATGGGCCTGAAAAATTGAAAATCTTCGCCACCCCAAATTGGAAACCAGGAAGGGAAATACCCATTGTATATAGGAAAGTAAAACATATCTACTACGTGTCCGTGTAAAAACCCGGAGTAGCCATTACCCGGCGTTACCAGCTTGGCAACCTGGAATTCATCGCTTTCTGTAAATATGCTTCCATAAAATACACTGTCAATAATGTTTCCGATGGCTCCTGCTAATATGAGCGATACGCAAAAAACAAACAACGGGTGTTCTTTGTGTTTAATGATGTATCTAATATAAAAAAAACCGGCTATGCTGGCTGCTATTCTAAATAAGCTTAAGACCAGTTTGCCGTAGTCGCCACCAAATTCCATACCAAAAGCCATTCCGGGATTTTCCGTAAAATGTAAAATGCACCAGCTTCCTAAACGCCCTACTTCACCTAAGGGGTAATTTAATTTGATATATATCTTGATAAATTGATCAACGAACAGTACAATCAAAATAGTTAGTATGGGTATGCGGTAGGTCCTGAACATAAATAAAAAAGGCTATTCATGCCTTCGCAAAAATAGCCTTTAATTACGGATATACGGTTAATTATTTTGACTTAATTTGGCATCAATGCTTAAAGTGGCGTGTGGCACGCTACGCAAGCGCTCTTTTGGAATTAATTTACCGGTAGCGCGGCAAATCCCGTAACTTTTGTTTTCTATACGTACCAGCGCATTTTTTAAGTTGATGATGTATTTCTCCTGACGAGCGGCTAGCTGCGCCGTTTCTTCTTTACTCATTACATCACTTCCGTCTTCCAATAGTTTAAAGGTAGGAGA
Source organism: uncultured Akkermansia sp. (assembly GCA_964585565.1). Lineage (GTDB taxonomy): Bacteria > Bacteroidota > Bacteroidia > B-17B0 > Aurantibacillaceae > Aurantibacillus. The sequence continues at coordinate 324,889 of CAZPEC010000002.1, forward strand.
GGTATCGTCGGTGCCATGGTTATCTTCGTTACTGAGTGTTTGTTTGAGCAACTCGTAATCGGCCTGTGCTTCTTTTAATTTTTCGAGAATGAGCTCCTTAAATTCAGCCAATTCTTTATCGGAATAGCGTGAACGGTTATCTTTTGTGTTTACAAAGGGTTTAGGCGCTTTTTCTCCTGTTTTTTTAATCAGGGGCTTAGAAAGGTCAATTTGTAAAGGCCTGTTGCGAATGTAAGCTTCCATACTGTTTCCGGAAGATTTACCTTCATTTTTCTTACGACGACCGCGACCTCTTTTAATGGGTTCCTCGTCATCATCATCGTCTATTTCCGGCACATCGGCTCCGCCGTCTAAGTCAACCAAGCCGGCTTCGTCTAATTCTCCAACAATTTCATCTTCATCTTCGTTTTTTTCGTAGTCATCTTTCACCTCAACATCGTCATCATCGTCATCATCATCTCCCTTTTTTGCTTTTTTGGAGGAAGCTTTGCTTTTTGCATTTTCCTTTCCTTTTTTCTTTAAAACTGCGTCAATAGGCTTCCCGGTAACTTTTTTAGCAACTTGCTTGGGAGCCTTGCTTACTTGGCTTTTTTGCTTTTTAGCGTCGGTTTTTTTTGGTGCTGGTTTTTTAGCAGCTGGTTTTTTTATGTCTTTTTTGGGAGCAGGTTTGCTTTTTTTAGCGGCGGGTTTTGGTGCCGCTTTTTTCTTAGCAGGTGATTTTTCTTTCTTCCCGGCCGGCTTTGTTTTTGAAACCGGCTTCTTCGCTTTTTTGTTATCTTTTTTAGCCATGGCGGTTGTTGTTTCTTTTATTTAGTTTAGTTTTTCAACAGAAATGAGCGTTGATATTTCTTCGTCCACTTCTATTTCGTTCGCTTCTGTTTGATTTAGGTTTTGTACCATTTGCAAACTACCGGTAAGCGTTTCCGAACAAATATAACTTAAATTATTTTTAATAGCACCTTCCAAGCGGTTATTTTGCAGTATTCTTACCGTTATTTTATCCGTTACGTCTAAGCCCTTGTCTTTGCGAATATTTTGTATGCGGTTTACCAGCTCTCGTGCCAGCCCTTCCTGACGAAGTTCTTCGGAAATGGTAATATCCAAAGCTACGGTTATGGGTCCGTTATTGGCTACTTTCCAGCCCGGAATATCAACCGGTATTATTTCCACGTCCTGCGGCTCTAAAACGATTTCGGCACCTTCGCTTTTGAAAGTGTACGTTCCGCTTTGTTCAATAGCGTTTATAATGGTAGTACTGTTTTGGGAAGCAAATGCCTGAAGCGCTTTCATGTGCGGACCACATTTTTTACCTAGGGTTTTAAAATTGAGTTTTAGGTTTTTAATGATGTTATTTTTGCTGTCGTCGGTAAACTCAATTTCTTTTACGTTAACTTCTGCCAGTATCAGGTCTTTTACGGCATTTATTTTTTCTTTTACGTCGCTGTTTAAAACCGGAATTTGTATTTTTTGCAGTGGCTGCCTCACGCGAATATTTTCCCTTTTGCGAATAGATAATATCATGGAAGATATTTTTTGTGCCAATTCCATTCTTTCCTCCAACTCTTTGTCGATACAACTTTCGCAAGGGAGTAATAACTTGCTTAAATGAACAGATTCGTAAGAAAGCGTGTTTTCATTTTTATTTGTTTCTCTAACGTGAGGTTTACGTAGGTTTTGATAAAGCCAGTCAGCAAAAAACGGAGCTATGGGCGACATAAGCTGCGAAATTACCAGCAAGCAATAATGTAGTGTTTCATAAGCCGATTCTTTATCAGCGCTCATTTGTCCTTTCCAAAACCTGCGGCGGCTCAGGCGAACATACCAGTTGCTTAAGTGCTCGTCGGTAAATTCCTCTATTGCCCTTGCGGCACGTTGTGGTTCAAACTCCTCGTAATATGCGGTTACTTCTTTTATTAAACTATTGAGTCGGGAAAGTATCCACCGGTCTAATTCCGGCCTGTTAGCTGCTTGAATTTTTTTATCCGGTTTAGGTAAATAACCGTCAACATTAGCGTAAAGAGCATAAAAGCCGTAAGTGTTGTATAGCGTTCCAAAAAAACTTCGTTGCACTTCCGTAATGCCTTCGGTATCGAATTTAAGGTTGTCCCAGGGTGCTGCGTTGGCAATCATGTACCAGCGTGTGGCATCGGCTCCGTATTTTTCAATGGTTTCGAAGGGGTCTATGGCATTACCCAGGCGCTTGCTCATTTTATTGCCGTTTTTATCAAGAACCAGGCCGTTTGAAACTACGTTTTTATAAGCAATGGAATCAAAGCACATGGTGGCAATAGCGTGCAGAGTAAAAAACCATCCTCGGGTTTGGTCAACACCTTCGGCTATAAAATCGGCCGGAAAATAATGCTTTTTATCAATGAGTTCTTTATTTTCAAAAGGGTAGTGAATTTGGGCGTAGGGCATGGCTCCGCTGTCAAACCATACATCAATTAAATCAGGTTCGCGGTAAAGTTTTTTGCCGTTTTTTTCTAAAACTATTTCATCGGCGTAGGGTTTGTGTAAATCAAAGCAGTTGTAGTTGCTTTCGGAAAAATCATTCTGTTTAAAATTTGCCAATGGATTTTCTTTCATTATTCCTTTGGCCACTGCATTTTCTATTTCCTGCTTTAGTTGCTCTGCCGAGCCAATACACAATTGTTCGGTTTTGTCTTCGCTCGTCCATATCGGAATGGGAATTCCCCAAAAGCGTGAGCGTGATAAGTTCCAGTCGTTCAGATTTTCTAGCCAATTGCCAAAACGTCCCGTACCGGTTGCTTCGGGCTTCCAGTTAATAGTTTTATTGAGGGCTATCATGCGCTCTTTTAGCTCGGTGGTTTTTATAAACCAACTGTCAAGCGGATAGTATAAAACCGGTTTATCGGTTCGCCAGCAATGCGGGTAGCTATGTTCGTAAGTTTCTTTTTTAAAAAGTTTGCCTTCTTCCTGAAGTTTTAATACAATGCGCTCATCAACACTCAGATATACTTTCAACTCTTTAATTTTTCCGGCCTTTTCCAGAATCTTTTTCTGCTTTTCAAATTCGCTTTTCTTTTCCTCTTCGCTCAGGTAAGCTTCTTTTACATATTCGTTGCCATAAAGAAAAACACCGTCTTGCACCTCGGGTAAAAAGCGTCCTCGCTTGTCAACCAGAGTTAAAGCGCCTATGTTGTTTTGTTTGGCAACTTTAAAATCGTCGGCGCCAAAACTGGGGGCAATGTGTACAATACCCGTACCATCAGTAGTAGTAACAAAATCGCCAACAAGCACTTTAAAGGCATCTCCTTCCGGTTTGGCAAAAGGCAAAAGTTGTTCGTAGGATATTCCGGCCAGCTCCGAGCCTTTAAACTCATGTAGTATACGATAAGGAATTATTTTATCTCCGGCTTGGTAGGTAAAATCTGCCTCGCTCCCTTTGGGGTTAAAGTAAGCGCCCAGTCTTTCCTTTGCTAAAATGGCGTTTATTTCCTTTCCGTTATATTGGTTGAATGTTTTAACAAGTAAATAATCTATTTCTTTACCCACAGCCAGGGCTGTATTAGAAGGCAAAGTCCAGGGAGTGGTTGTCCATGCTAAAAAATACACATCGCCTTCCGGATTCTGAATATGGAGTTTAGAGCTATTTTTTGCCTTAAACATGGCCACAGCGGTTCTGTCTTTTACATTTCTGTAACAGCCGGGTTGGTTTAGTTCGTGTGAGCTTAAACCGGTACCTGCCGCGGGCGAGTAGGGTTGAATAGTGTAACCTTTATAAAGTAAGTTTTTATTGTATAGGTTTTGCAACAGCCACCATACGCTTTCTATGTATTTATTGTCGTAGGTAATATAGGGGTTGCCCATATCTACCCAGTAGCCCATGATGCGAGTAAGTTCTTCCCACTTATCGGTATATTTCATTACCTCTTTGCGGCATGCTTTATTATAGTCTTCAACGGAAATATACTTGGAACTATTTTTGTTTCCTATATCTTCTTTGGTAATACCTAAGGTTTTTTCTACACCCAGTTCAATGGGCAGGCCGTGCGTATCCCAGCCTGCTTTACGTTTTACCTGATAGCCTTGTAAAGTTTTAAAGCGACAAAAAATATCTTTTATGCTGCGGGCCATTACGTGGTGTATGCCCGGCATTCCGTTGGCGCTGGGAGGCCCTTCGTAAAACACCCAGGGTTTTTGGCCCTCGCGTTCGGTAATTGATTTTTGGAAAATGTGATGTTTTTCCCAAAAGGCCAGAATATCTTTACTTATTTGCGCTAAGTTTAATTGTTTATGCTCCGGGTACTTGTTCATTACCTTTCTAAAAAAGAGTTTCGAATTTAGGGAATTATTGGTAATGAAGGAGCTTTTTTAGGCAATTTTTAGTGGAATAGTATGCAATAAGCGCAAGTTTTTCATATCAGCAAGTCACGTGCTCTATTTTCTCTACCTTTGCAGTATGTTGAGGATTGGCAAGGTAGAATTACCCGATTTTCCGTTGTTATTAGCTCCCATGGAAGATGTGAGTGATCCGCCGTTTAGGTATGTTTGCAAGCAGTACGGAGCAGATTTAATGTATACCGAGTTTATAAGCAGCGAGGGCCTTATACGAGATGCCATAAAAAGCCGAAAAAAGCTGGATATATTTGATTACGAAAGGCCTATTGGCATACAAATATTTGGTGGCGACGAGGAAGCCATGGCGCTTTCGGCTAAGATAGTAGAAGCTACTAATCCGGATATTTTAGATATAAATTTTGGTTGCCCTGTTAAAAAAGTGGTTTGTAAAGGTGCCGGTGCCGGTGTGCTGAAAGATGTTGATTTAATGGTGAGGTTAACTAAGGCTGTAGTAAAAAGCACCTCTTTACCGGTAACCGTTAAAACACGTTTGGGTTGGGACGAAAGCAGTATTAACATTTTTGAAGTAGCCGAAAGATTGCAAGATGTGGGAATTCAGGCGCTAACCATTCATGGGCGCACCCGTGCCCAAATGTACAAAGGTGTGGCAAACTGGGAACCCATTGCCAAGGTAAAAAATAACCCCCGCATAAAAATTCCCATATTTGGTAATGGAGATATAGATAGCCCTGAGAAAGCACTTGAGTATAAGAACCGATATGGTGTAGACGGCGTTATGATTGGGCGGGCGGCCATAGGCTATCCATGGATTTTTAGTGAAATAAAACATTATGTAGCCACGGGCAACTATTTGCCGAAGCCTGAAATAAGTAATCGGGTAGAGGTGTGCCGAGCACATTTACACAAATCGGTGGAATGGAAAGGAGAAAAGTTGGGAATTTTAGAAATGCGGAACCATTATGCCAATTATTTTAAGGGTATCCCAAATTTTAAAGAAACCCGAACTAAATTGGTAACACTTAACACACTTCAGGAAATAGATCGGGTATTGGATTCTGTTCTGGAAAACAGTCTTCAGGATTAGAGACCAATATCGGAGAGAATTTTTAAAAAATAAAAAAAGGGGGGCCGAAGCCTCCCTTTTTAATGCCAGCAACAAAGATATATTATTTTTTACTCAATTACAAGTTTTTGAGTGCTTTTTGTATTTCCTTCGGTTATGGTTACAAAGTAAATACCAGGCTGGTAGTCTTTCACGTTAAGAATATGTGTAGTTCCCGGACTTATATTTTTTTCATGAATTAAAACCGAACCTAAAATATTGGTAAGGCTTATGGTGTATGGTTTATTACTTGAAGGAAGGGTAATGTATACGCTTTCTTTAGCCGGATTAGGGAACATGCCAAAAGAAATACCGCCGGCAGATAGTTCATTTATTCCGGTGCAGGCCTGAACGTTAATGGTAGCAGAAGCCATACTGGTAGATGAGGTATTGCTGGCCATTAAAGTAACGGTGTAAATACCGGGCGACGAGAAAAATATGGTGGGTGTTGCAGAAGTAGACATATTAATAACCGAGGTAGGAGGGTTAGTACTCCAGGTATACGTTGGGGTTGGATTTCCGGTAGAGTTATTTCCGGGTGTAACAGCAATGCTGGCGCAGGCTACCGGAGAGATGGTAAATGAAGCGTTTGGCGCCTGTAACAAACTAGGACCGGTATATTTCCAAATACCACCTATTGTTGGGTTACTTAAATCACTAAAGCTTCCTGCCCAGGCAGTTTGGTGGTCAACAAAATCCATTTCTAAGTATTGGATGTTTACTGAACCCCAGTTGTTCCAAGAATCGCCATTGTCCATGCTAAAAGATAAAAGTTGGTTTCCGGTTCCGGCACCGCAAGACGCAAACCAAGAAGTTCCGGGGATGGCGCAAATATCGTTGCGTCCAAAGTTAGGGTCGGTTCCGCCGTTTTTCATAGTCCAGGTAGCTCCACCGTCAGAAGTATAGTATAACTCTATGTTGGTTCCGCTGCGAAGTAGTGCTAAGCCATGGTTTTGGTCAACAAAAGCCACGTCAGAACAATTCCAACCTGCTTTAATGGTAGTAACGCTCCATGTTACGCCGGCATCTTTGGTATAAAACATACGTCCTGTGTTGGTACCCATCCAGGCATGTGTTGGTCCAACCACTTCAAATACATCGGTGTAGGTGTATTCGGTTCCAACCGGGTTAGGGATATTGGAGCCGGGCACCAAAGACCAGGTATTTCCACCATCGGTAGTACGCCAAATTTCGTGTTCATTTGCATTACCGGGATGCGGGTCGCCGGCCGTAATACCCACGTTGGCATCAAAAAAGAACACAAAGTTGCAGAAGGAAGCATTGTTGGTATACATTCCGGCCGCGGTCATGTTTGTCCAGGAGGCTCCTCCATTGGTGGTTCTGAATATGCCGCCTTTTGACCCGCCGTTGTCTTTGGTATAGGCTGCTACCCATGCCTCGGTGGCGCTACGGCCAAATATACTAGCTATAACGTAATAGCTGGTATCTCCTACGCTTGGGTTAGTGGTGCTTTGCCAAACAGGAGAACAGTTCCAGCTCGATCCACCATTAATGGTGCGGGAAACCCAGCAGTAGTTGGCGTTTACGGCAAAGCCATCGTAGCCGGTTGCCCAAACAACTTGGTTGCTGATGGCATCCATATACCTAACCCCTGCTGCAGGGATTGGAAAATTGGTGTTTTGCATGGTATTCCATTGCGGACTGGGAGTTTGCTGTGCAAAGGCACCCAGCGTAAGTACTGAAATAACGGTAAGTAAAACTTTTTTCATCGGTAAAGAATTTAGGTTAGTAGGTAAAGATATAAAATTTCACGATTATTTAATGTTGTAAGACTTTTTTAAAATACTTAAAAATGTTAAAACTGCCGTTGCAGACATAAAAAAAGCTGCCCTGAAAGGGCAGCCTTCGTGTTCGAAATTTGATCAAATTATTCAATAATAATTTTTTGAGTTAGTTTTTGTCCGTCTTTTTCAACCGTTAAAAAGTAAAGCCCCGCGGGTTGATTTTCTAGGTTTATTTGTGCCATATCGCTGTTTATTAAACTAGAGGAGTATAAATTTTTGCCCATTACGTTATACACAGAATAACGGAAACCGGAAGTGCCGTTTTCCATTTTTAAGGTAATATTTCCTTTTGAGGGGTTTGGATATACTCCAAAGTAAAGAGGGTTATTTGCTTCCTCTATTCCGGTACAGGCAGCAATGTTTACCACTTGTATAAACTGCGAGTTTCCGGAACCGTTGTTTGCTATTAATGTAACGGTATATACATTGGCTGCGCTGAAGGTAAAAGTTGGGTTTGCCGCAGTAGAGTTGCTGATGGCAGGCCCCGGAGGAAATACTGTCCACGTATAACTATTGGCAGGACTTCCGGTAGAGTAATTGTTAACCGTAAATGTTGCAGGAGCACAACCCATTCCCATCATGGTAAATGCTGCATAGGCGTTGTTGTTTATGGATGGCCCGGTATACTTGTAAATACCGCCGATAGAGGAGTTGGTTAGGTCGCTGAAGGTACCTGCCCATCCTACTTCGGGGCTTACAAAATCAACCGTTAGATATTGTATACCGCTGCTACCCCAGTCATTCCAGCTGTTTCCGTTGTTATTGGTGTAAGAAATAAGTTGGTTGCCTGTTCCTGCTCCGGCTGAGGCAATTTGGTTTGTTCCGGGGATGCGACACACGTCGTTCAAACCAAAATTTGGGTCAATGGGCTGTGGAGCCAAAGTCCAGGTAACTCCACCGTCATTAGTATTGTATATATGCGGAGTAAAATTTGGAGCAGCGCCTACAAATACCAAACATAAACCATTATTGGCATCGGAAAAAGCAATTTCCGTAACCTGAGCATTTGCTGCCAAAGATGCTGCCGTAACGGTAGATACGTTCCAGTTTAACCCTCCGTCATTAGAGCGAAACATACGGCCTTTGTTGGTTCCAAACCAAATGTGGTTGGGTGGGAGCTTCTCGTATACATTTACCAAGCCATATTCTCCGGAGGTAGGGTTGGGGATATTAGCTCCCGGAACCAAATTCCAGGTATTTCCACCATCAGTAGTACGCCATATTTCGTATTCGTTTCCGGTTCCGGGGTGGGCGTCTCCTTGTATAATACCAACTTGTGAGGTTACAAACGTAACTAAATTACAAAACGAAGCAGCGTTGGTATACATATTGGCTGCGTTAATTTGTTGCCAACTGGTTCCTCCGTTTGTTGTTCTGAAAACACCACCCTTAGAGCCTCCGCCGGTTTTTTCGTAAGCGCTTGCCCAGCAAGTGTTTGCATCAATAGCGTCCAGGTTGGCAAATACAAACTTGCTGGTATCCCCAACTGCGGGATTTAGCGTGCTGGCCACAATTGGCGCAGCGCTGAAGTTAAGCCCGCCATCAATGGAACGGGTAACCCAGTTATAGTTTCTGTTTGGAGCCATTCCGTCGTAACCAAAAGCCCATACCACGTTTTGGTCAACAGCGTCTAAAAATTTAATACCGGCTGCCGTAACAGGAAAGTTACTGTTTTGAAGGTTAGTCCAAGAAGGACTGGGTTGAGCTTTGGTAAATAAAAACCCCAAGCTCAAAATTGAAAGTAAAGATTTTTTAATCATAAAATGTAATAGTTAATCGCTTAAAGGTAAATAAAATCTCACTTGAAACTGAACAAAAGCACTATTATATGGTTGCTTTAACAAATTAAGGTTAATTTTGCAATCTTTACAAATGATAGACCTATGGCGATAAATACGGACATAGCAATTATAGGGGCAGGGCCTGTAGCGCTTTTTGCTGTTTTTGAGGCGGGGTTATTAAAAATGAGATGTCATTTAATTGATTATTTACCTCAGCCCGGAGGACAGCTATCAGAAATTTATCCCAAAAAACCGATTTACGATATACCGGGTTTTCCTACTATTAACGCCCAAGAATTGGTAGATAATTTAATGAAACAGGCAGCACCCTTTAAGCCCGGATTTACTTTGGGTGAGCGTGTAGAAACCATGGAAAAAAGAGGCGATCGCGATTTTGTGCTTACTACCAACATGGGCACTGTTATTCAAGCCAAAGTAGTTGTAATAGCAGCCGGTTTAGGATGTTTTGAGCCTAGAAAACCTGAAGTTTCCGGGTTGGAGAAGTTTGAAAACGGAAAGGGGCTTTACTACATGGTGCTTGATCCGGAAAAATTCAGAGGCCAAAGAACCATTATTGCCGGAGGAGGAGACAGCGCATTGGATTGGGCCATATATCTGAGTGATGTGTGCCGCGAATTAACTTTGGTTCACCGAAGCGAATCTTTCAGAGGAGCCCCTGATAGTGTAAATAAAGTGATGAAATTGGCTGAAGCCGGAAAAATAAAGTTATTATTAAACAGTACCATTTCATCTCTTCAAGGGAACGGGCACTTGGAGAAAGTAGAAATAAGCAACTTAAAATCTAACGAAAAAGAAGTAATTGATACAGATAATTTGATACCTCTATTTGGTTTAAGTCCCAAGTTAGGCCCTATTGAAAATTGGGGTTTGCAGATTGAGAAAAACGCTATTGTGGTTAACACCGATGATTATAGTACCAATGTGGAGGGAGTGTATGCCATAGGAGATATTAATACGTATAAAAATAAACTTAAACTTATACTGTGTGGATTTCATGAGGCAGCACTTATGAGTCACAGTGCGTATAAATATATTAATCCCGGAATTAAGTACACCATGAAATATACCACTGTAAACGGTGTAAATCCTTTTTAAACAACTATGAGCGACATTACCATTAAAGTAATTGACCAAAGCGGAAATTCTAAAGAATTGATTGCTCCTACCGATATGGGCTTGAGTTTGATGGAATTTTTGAAGGGGAACGAATACGATATTTTAGCCACCTGCGGCGGTATGGCGCTCTGTGCTACCTGCCATGTAGAAGTAACCGAGGGGTATAATCAACTTCCGGAAATAAGTGATGACGAGTACGCCATGTTAGATACCTTACCTAATATTACACAAACTTCCAGATTATCCTGTCAGTTAAAACTTTCCGAATCAATGAATGGGATATGCGTTCGCATAATGGGAGATGGTCTTTAAATCTGCACTTAATTAAACATAAATCGATTGTTCAAATTTTGCTCTGCATGAATAATGTGCATGATAAATTTTATTTGATTTAACAAGACCAACTGCTTGTCCTTGGCTTTAACGAGTTCTATTTTCTCCTGTGGAGAAAGTTGCAATGAGGCAGCCACGTTATACACATTTAATCGGGTAACCGTTTCATAATCCAGTATTTTATTTTGTATGGCGCTGAAGTAGTGTATAATGGCATCCTGGAGTAATTGATTGGAAATTCCGGAGGTCGTTTCCTCTGCTTCTATGAGTGCGGCACCATAAAGTTTGGGACTAAGCACCTCGGTAAATTCAAGCAGTTTAAACACGCGTTGGCACTCAACTAATATGTCCATGCGCCCATCTTTGTACTGTTTCAATACATTTTTAATTTTCACCTCGCATCCAAAATTGGCTACCTTTCCGTCTTCTACATATGGAATGGCAAACGAGGCTTCGTTTAGTAAACAATCGTTTACAAGTTCTTTGTAGCGTTCTTCAAAAATATGAAGTTTGGTTGCTTCTCCGGGAAGCAAAATATTTTTAAGCGGAAAGGCCGGCAGGGTTAATTGATAATTTGCCATAAAACAATTCTTTTATGAATATAATTACGTAAATATGATGCCGTAAAGCTTTAAACAATAGTTAAAAGTTGCCAAAGTTTTCATCAATTGAGTTAACAGGCTCCCAGGTGTGGTCACTCAATAGTTTTAATGAGCCAATAAATTCAATCCCTTCGGGTTTAGTTTTTCCCCATTCATCCGGACCAATTAAATACAAACAAAATTCATCCTGCTTTTTGTACAAGTGATAAGTATGGCCAACGAAAGGTTCAAAAGAAAGTTTTGCCTGATAAACTTTTTCGCTCAGCTCCATGCGTTTTTTTATTTCGGCAGCCTGCTTGGCCAAAAGCTCGGCTTGTTTTTGAATTTGCATGAGTTGTTTGGAGGTTTGTTCGCGCATGGCACTGAGTGCCCTTGATTTAAGCTTGCCTTGATCTTCGGGTTTAACTACTGCGCTTCCAATGTGATGAGGGAATTCAATGAGTCCGGGTTTATCGGTTGTTTTGTCTTTATCAATTGGATTCTCCATTACTTTGCTTATAACAAAGTTAGTTTACTTTTGTTTTGATTAAAAATTTGATTTCGGTAATTGTAAACAAGGCATAATGAGTAATAAAGAGAATTACTTTTTCTTTTGCCGGTAAGTTAAAAAGGAATTGACTTACTAAAAAAAACAGCGCCGAAGCCAGAAGTCTTACTATAAAAGAACCCAACAATGCTGTTGTTACATCATAGGAGTTTTTTCTGGTAATCAAATAGGCGTTTATCCCTGTGTGAAGCAAAAAAAAGAATAGTATACTTGAAACAATAAAAGGTATTGTATGGTATTTTTTTGCAATAAATATGAATGCAGAGGAAAAAGCAGCAGCCAGTAATAATGCGAGAAGCGGGGGAATTAAAAAATTATTTTTTGTCATGCTTGTTCGACTTGGTTACTTCCCGGATAACGAGGTAAAGCGCTGCAAAAATTCCCAGTAAAGACAAGCCTGTGGTAAAGTAAGGCTTTTTTGTTTGGTACTTTTCATCAAGTTTTTTGCCTCCCCAGGCAAACAAACCAATAGTTACGGCCATTTGAATGGCTAAGTTACTGTATTTGATATATGGGTTGGCCGGCATAGGCCTTTGCGGAGTTTACAAATCAGGCTGTTTGTGCGCCAACGGTCCCTGGCGATTTATGTTCGCTTATGTTTTTAACAATGGCTCCCATATTACAGGTTCCTGTAAAAACAGCTCCTGCTTCAATAGCCAGTTTTCCGGTTATAATATCACCGTTTATCTTTGCCGTGCTTTTTAAGGAAAGTAATTCGGTAATTTGCACTGTTCCTTTCACGCTTCCGCTTAAATCAGCATTGGTACATTCAATATTTCCTTCAATGATTCCTGTGGGGCCTAATACCAATTTTCCGGAAATTTGAATATTTCCTGTTAACGTTCCGTCAATACGGAAATCTCCTTTTGAGATAATATCGCCGGTAATGTTTGTTCCGTTTCCCAGTAAATTTATGGATGCGCTGTCTTGGGTTTGATTTTTAGTTCCTTTACCTAACATAGAGCCTTAATTTTCAACAAGGTACAAATTTTCAGCAAAAAACCAGCGTTATTTTTTGCAAAAAACTGATAATTAACAACTTAATAATTTTAGGGTTTGGTAGATTTAGAAATCACCTGGCGGTAGTTATCCTGATAAAATGTTTGATATCCTTCTACATTTCTTTTTTTGTAGAACATGGGCAGATTTTCGGCAGAAATGTTTACCAGTGTAACCAAGTCTTTTTTTATTTCGCCGCTGTATACATCTTCGTCTTTATCTAGATTTTCCATAAATGACGCGGCTTCTTTTGCATTGGAAAAACTTTTAATGGTGATCATTTGCATTTTGGTAGCAAACAAGGTGCTGGTAATGTTGAATTCTTTATTGCTGTAGTATTTTTTTGTAAAGGATCCAAGCTTTGATTTGAGCGTGTTTACAATTTTTGGATCGTCCGGTGTAATGGCCAACACAAAGTGTTCGGCATCTAAATTAATTTGAAAAGTATCTTTTCCCATTACTTTGGGTTTGTCGGAACCATTAGAAAACATTTCAGGATTTTTTTGCTTTTTGATGGAATTTAAAATTTCTGCTGCCATTGGCCATACTTCGCTTTGAGGATAAAGTGCCACAATGTTTTTTATATGGTATTCGAGAGAATCAATACCAAATAACTTTCCTGCGCTAACGGCTTTAATGTATTCAAGTTTGGGTAAAAAGGGGTTTTTGCCAAATTTAACAATGGCTTCGTTGCTTCCGGTGTAGGCTTCTTGATACTTTTCTTTGTTAAACTTTCTGTAAACAGATGAATAGGCTTTTTCTACCTCGCTGGTAACGGCTTTTTTGTCTTCAGCGTATTTTGGGTTTTTTATGAGTTGTGCAAATTCACTTTCAGGAAATTCGGTTAAAATTTTTTCTTTAAAATACTCCGCCTTATCGGTTCTTTTTTCCTGTTCGTGAATTCTGTACAATAAGTAATAAGTGTTTAATAAATATTTGTGATTGGGATAGCGTTTGTTTAGTTCGTCATAAGCAGCAACAGCCTTGGGCATATTGCCCAGCTCTTCTTTGTAGGTTGTACCAAGCAGGTAAAAAGCCTCAATAATTTTACTATCGCTTACTTTCATCAAGGAATCATTCAGGGGTAAAAACTTTAGGTAAAATTCGGTTGTTTTGCGGGGGTCGGTTTTAGCACTTTCTTGGTTGTTGTTTGAGGGATTGTTATTAGATGGTTTATCGGTGGGTTCTGTAGGTGTTTCAATGGTTAAGGCTTTGTTGGAACGTCGCCAGTTATCTTCATTTTTTCTATTTCCCCATTTTTTAGTAAAGTCTGATACACCAAAACTTACTGTTCCGGGGTTATAAAAATAAAAGGAGGCCTGATTGTTTCCACCCGTGTTATTGGCAGCTGTTAAATTATTTCCTTGATTGTTGTTCAGATTATTAGCATTTTCCAGAGCCATTTTTTCTTTTTGTTCTTTGGCCCGAGCCTCTTCTTCTTCCATTTTTCTGATGATGCCGGTGATGTAGGCTTCTCGTTCGCTGTTACTCATTTTGGCAATACGCTGAAGGCTGTCTTCCCGCTTAATGGTGTTCAGGTAATTTACCAGATTAATAAGGGTGTTTTGGCGGGCAACAATTTTATCGTAATTGGGGTGGTCTTTTGGCAGGGTAGCCAGTGTACTGTCGTAATACGCTTGAGCTTGCACGTACTCGGTTTTATCAAATTTTATTTCGGCAATTTTTAAGAATGCCAGCGCTTTTTGGTTCACGTTGTTTACACTGGTTTGAGCCGATTTTTTGTAGTAGTTTAATGCCACATCTATATTTTTTTCTTTTTCCTCTATCTCTCCCAGCGTGTAAAATATAACATCATAATAGTCCGAGTTTTTAAACTCTTTGCTCATTTTTATGAGTTCTTTTTTTGTTTTTTCGGAGTTGGAGCGTTTTACATCCAGCATTCTGGCTATTTTAATTTTTGCGTAAAACGTCATTTCATAGTTTGGTTTTAGTTTTATAACGCTTTCGTAGTATTTTTTGGCGCGTTTATAATCTCTTTGTTCTTCCAGCATTTGTGCAATAATGAAAGAATAGCGAGCCCTTTTCTTTTTTGACACGCCGTATACGAGATGCTTATTTTTAACGGCTTCCATTAATTTGCTGTAAGCTTCGGTATACAAGCCCTTTCTGAAAAAGTAATCGGCTTCGGCGGCGGGTAACTCTCTTTTGATATAGGTAGGTAATTTTTTTTCGTTCTTAAGAAGTGAAATTATGGGGGCAGAACTGCTTACCGCACCTACTTCGTTATACGACCTTATAAGCCACAACATGGCATCATATTTATCTTTTGAATGGCTGTACGTGCTTATAACATAATCAAAGGCTTCTATGCCCGAAAAAATCTCGCGTTTATAAAATCGGGCAATGCCTATGTTTATCCAGCAGTTATCAATCCATTTCCCGGCGGTTGGCACTTCTACTCCTTTGCCGTCTTTTATCGCGTGCCGTTGTATACAGGAGGTTGCTTTTTTTATGGCTTTATCGAATTCAGGAAAAGTAGATTTTACTTTGTCGGGGGCCGGGTATATGTATACCGGTAATATTTTTTCGTAGTTCTCTTTATGAGCCTGCTCTATCTTAAAAATTCCGTCGTTTACATTTTCGGTAGAGTAGTATAATACATTAAAGCGAGAGGTAGTATTGTGGTAAAACCTAGATACGGCAGTATTTTTACTGGTGGAACAGGCCCCAAACAAAACGGCTCCGGCAAGTATTATTAAAAATCTAACTATCAAGTTGTTAATTAACGAACAAAGGGCAAAAATAGTATATTTTTCGGTAGCAATTATTGGGGTTAATAGGCTAATTCATTTATGGCCAGCCAGGCCATAAGTCCTGTGCCTGTAACCAAGGCATTTTCATCTATATCGAAAGTGGCTGTGTGAACACCTGAGGTAATTCCGAGGACTTTATTGCCCGTTCCCAGCCTGTAAAAACAGGAAGGAACTTCTTGTGTAATGTAGGCAAAATCTTCTGCAGTCATTCGAAGGGGCAATTCTTCTACATTTTCTTCTCCCACATATTGTTTTGCGTACATCATGCATCGTTGCGTTAGACTTTCGTCGTTGGTTAAAAAAGGATATCCTTTTTTTATTTGCAAAACAGATGAAGTGTTGTAATGAGTATTTAATTCTGTTATTATTTCCTGCAAGCGGAGGTGAATTTTATCACGATGTTCTTCATTCATGGTTCTTAGCGTTCCGGCTATTTCAACAGTATCTGGAATAACGTTAGTTGCTCCTTTGCCTTCTATTTTTCCAAATGCCAACACCGTTGGAACTTTTTGCCAGGACTTACTATTATTTTCCATAAACTCCTTTTGCGCAGATAGTACGAATTGAGAAGCAATAACCAGCGGATTGATGTATTTATCAGGCATAGCAGCATGCCCTCCTTTCCCTTGAATGGTAACATATAACTCATCAGTACTGGCCATATACATGCCGGGTTTGAAACCTACTTTGCCGCATTCCATTTCGGGGTACACGTGTTGGGCAAGTGCACCGGTTACGTTTGGGTTTTTGAGAACTCCTTCTTTTATCATTAAAGAAGCTCCTCCCGGTAATAGTTCTTCCCCCGGTTGAAACATAATTTTTACGGTTCCGCCAAATTCTTTTTTTAGTGAATGTAAAATAATGGCTGCTCCTAAAACACAGGCTGTATGCACGTCGTGTCCGCAGGCATGCATAATTCCGTTGTTTATAGAGGCATAATCTTTACCGGTTTTTTCTTGAATGGGCAGTGCGTCCATATCGCCTCGAAGGAGGATAACTTTTTCACTTTTTTTCTCGCCTTTTATTTCGGCAAGTATGCCGTTGCCGGCGATACCGTGTTGGTAGGAGATAGAATGTCGATCTAAATATTCTCTTATGAAAGCAGCCGTTTTAGTTTCTTGGAACGATAATTCGGGATTTTGGTGAATGTGGCGCCTTATTAATCTGATTTCGTCGAATAATTCGGAGGCCTGATTTTTTATGATGGCGAGTACGTGTTGCATCATTATTTATTGAGCAGCATTTTGATACCTATTAAAATAATTATGGCTCCAAAAATTTGTTTTACTAATTTGGTATCCAGGGCAAGGGCTGTTTTGCTTCCGAAGTAGCTTCCTATAACGAAAGTGATACACATAATCAGGGCACTTTGCCAATCAACTTGTCCCTGCCGATAGTAATTAATCACTCCTAAAATTCCGATGGGGAATGCAAACATAAAGAGCGTGGTGCCTTGAGCGGCTTTTTGGTTCATGTGTAAAAAGTATACGAGCACCGGAACTATTACAATGCCTCCTCCAATTCCGATGAGCCCGCTTAAAAAGCCGGCTGCCAAACCAACCACCAAGAGTATAAGTATCGTATTCATATAATTAAAAGTCTGTTGCAAATGATAGCCCGATAACTCTTCGTTGAAGTTTCATGCGATCTATCCCGTAGCCGATATCAAGCCTTACAAAGTAGCCATAAATTCTTGACCGAATTCCCCATCCTATGCCACCTACGAGGGGGTCTTTTTCGTTAATTACCGTTATAATGTTTGGAGTAGTAGAACTGCCTTGAAAATAAATATTGTAGTTTTCTACATTTTCTTTGCTTAAGGGATTTGATCCGTACCAAGCTGCACCTACATCTGCAAAGCCTATGAGCTGGAAGTTATTGATAAAGTCGGAGCGTAAAGGCCTGTCTACCAGATAGCGGATAATGGGGAAGCGCAACTCGGTATTAAATAACACAAAATTATTTCCGTTACGAATGTTTTGAGAAAACCCTCGCATGTTGGTGGCTAATGTTTGGAACTGGTATTGTTCGGGTTTCACAATATTTATTTCTCTATTAAATCTAGCGTTAAACCAATTATCTACACCTCCCATATAAAAGATTAGTCGGTCGGTACCCAAAGAGTTACCTCCCGCTATACGGTTGCACCAGGTTATTTGTCGGTGTATTCGTTGGTAGTGGCGAAAATCAAAACCGGAGGTAATTAAATCTCTGCGTTGTTTTTCTATAAGGCGCCAGTACTCTATCCACACTTTTCCGCGCAGCCCATTAAGTATATTAAGCATGACGTTTCTTGTGTTATCAAAAATAAATTCGCCGCGAAGCCCTACATAATTTTCGTAATAAGGTCGTTTTGGGAGCGAGGCATCACTGATGGAGAAGTAATTAAATTTATCGTTTCGGATGAGGAAAGAACCTTTAACGGCAGCCACTTCGCTAAAGGGGTATTTTAAGGAGTAACGCGCATCGTGTGTATGAACTTTTGCCGGACCTCCGCGAAAATTGTCAACCTTGATGAATGTTTGTCTGTGCAAAATGTATTGATGGTCTACAAGTTTGCGCCGGTTTTCAAAAGAGAGTAACACCTCGTTGTCCATTCCGCCAAGCGTGAATAAATCGGCTATTCCTGAAAATCGGTATGCTCCTATGATTCTGTAATCTTCAAATAAATCGCTGATGGCTATTTTGCTAAGAAAATTAAGCCCGGGATTTAAGTACACCGGAGAGCCTCCTCCGGTAAAACGTTGGTAATTGGTTCCCATAAATGAGTTATCAAACTGGGTAACCACATAATCGGTATAAAAGGAGGTATAGTAATTTTTTTGAATGGGAAATAAAAAGGTTTCTGCTGTTTTGGTTTTAGGTAAACTGTCTTTTTTAGTCTGAACGGGAGGCTGTTCTTGTTTTTTAGTTTCGTTGCTAAACTGGTAGTTGTCAAAATCTATACCTTCTTGTTTTTTACTTGATGGCGTTTGCTTTGGAACGATGTTGTCATCAAACGTTTTTTTCGTTTGGTAATAGTAGGGGTCGATCAGGCTTGGTTTCAATGTCATTTTAAACCAGGTATCGTGAATAGTAGGGATATTTACTTCATCAAGTTTAGGTAGCGGGCTAAGGGCCAGGTAGTCTTTCCCTTTATAAAAAAATACCTCGGCAGCGTGTGTGGCATTTGGGTTGATGTGCTGTTCCAAAATATTTCGGTCGTAATTACTTACCAGTTTGGTATTAAAAAAATAGCGATAGTGTTCGGTCGTATCAACATAGCTTATTGTGCTGTCGAATTCGGCAATGTAGCGGTTGTATATTCCGGTTTTTTCGCTGAGGTAGCAAATATAGCGGTTTGTGTAGGCCTGTGGAAGTCTTTCATCGGCATCAGGAGTGTTGGTAACTCGCACCAATACGTTACTTTTCGTGGGGTAAGAGGCCATAAATAAGTCCATGTGCCGGTTGAATTTATTGAAAAACTGAGCATCGTCTTTTGCTTTTAGGGTATCGTTTACCCGATTGCTTTCAAACACAATTTTGCTGGAATTTTTGATGAATACAGGATTTTGGTCGTCCCATATATCGTTGGTAATTTGTTCTAAGCCACTATTGTTAAGGGTAAAAACAAAAATATCACTTTGCCCTTTGCCTTTTTTGACGCCGCTTACGGCAAGTTTTTTTCCGTCGTGGCTGTAGGAGATACTGCTTACTTTTTCGAAGCCCGGAAAGTTTCGGATAGATTTTTCGCCACTTTCTATATCAACTATGTGAATTACTAATTGATTTTTCTTTTCGTACACCATTACCAGGTTTTTGTTGTTGGGATGCCATGCAATAAGCGGATAGGAGTAATCTTCAATACGTTCTACTTTTGGTCCCAGTTTTAATACACGTTTGCTTTTTCCTTCCTCTACATCCCGATAAAACACTTTTACTTGGCCCAGTTCACAAGTGGCGTAGGCTACGTTTTTTGCGTCGGGACTAACTCTCAATTGGTAATAATGTATACCGGATTTGTATTTTTTGAGTAAGGAGTTATTATTAATCGGGGAAGTTCTTAAAGAATCTCTGGTCATAAATAAACGTCGGTTCTGTGCGTCTATAAAATCGTACAGCAGATTATCGAGTGATGTACCCAACACGAATAAAAAAGCATAGTCGGGTGAGCGATTTACCCGAGTCATATAAAGTAAATTGTGTATGTATGATTCTCCGTGTGTGTCAATAATATAGTGCCACAGGGCATGTCCGGCAGCAACAGCCTGTTCTCCGGTTAGCTTGTTGAATTTATCCAGACGGTCGTATTTAAGAGCATCGTATAAAACATTATCGGCGTAGCTATCCCAGCCTTCGGCCAAATATCTTACCAAGCCTTTGCTAAACCAGTCAGGAACATTAAGCATAGTAGAATTTCGAACAATTTCTCTTGCGTTTCCGTCGTATAAAAGCTGTGTAATCATCAAGTCGGCTAAGGCTCCTCTAATTTGTTTATCCAAATCGGCATGGCTTCCATTAAAGTAGACGAAAATTTTATCGCCGATAATTTTGGTAGTTCCTCCTACGTTTGCTTGCTCATCTCCTCCCAGGCCAAGATTACTTTGCTTAAAATCGTTTTGATTATTGTAGACGATAACGTTTATTTTGTCTTCTACCTGATATTCCAACCTTCGTTCAAGAATGGGGAGTTGATTATGCACAGACACGGCCACATACTTGGCGATTTCTATACCTCCGGAATAGGTGTAAACACGGTAACGCTCGTAGTCTAAATAGGTCCAGTTAAAATCTTGATACTGGATTCGGTTTTTGCCAAAATCCATTTGCATGCCGTAATAAAACTGAGCGCTTGTTTTTTGTACGGTAAAAAACACGGTATAAACCAGCAAAACAAAAAGTTTTTTCAGCATAAAAAGGGATTATAAAAATAGGTAAAAAAAGCCTTTGCCCCAATAGTTGCTAGTGTTATTAAGGCCTTTTTATGATAAATTTTGAGCGTAATACAATATTTCCGTCTGTAAGCCAAATTATATATAATCCGTCGGGGAGGTAGCCGATATTTATCTCGGAAAGATTATTTACCACTTTCAGGTACAACTCGCCTTCTTTAATTCCGCTTTGGTTATATATATAACCTTCTACCTCGTTTCCGCTAAAGTTTAAGAATTTTAAACGAAGAATGTTGTCATTTATTATAGGATTGGGGAATAATAGCAAACGGGCTCCCTGCGTGTATTCACCTACAAAAATTCGGGCAGTAGAACTGGTTTCAAAACCGGGGATGCTTACTTTGTAGTAATTGATTTGATTAAATGCCGGAGTGCTATGCAACTGGCTATAAGTTTCCTCAATACTGGATGTTCCGCATATTCCGGCATAATTATAGAATTGAATAAAATTTATGGAATCTAAACTGTGCAGTAGTTCGTAGCCCGGACAGGCAATACCCGGACTGATACCAAACCTTACCAATACTTGAGGAATGCCTCCTTGAACCTGAGGTGGAACAAGGCTAACATTAAAGTTTACAATGCGTTGCGCAGGTAATGAGTTTATACCAATGAGAGTAAAGAGTATATAAATAAAAAATTTCATTTTGTTTTATTCTTCCTGTATCCAGGCCAAATGAGCTGTTTGGTTTGCATACAAGATGAGCGCATAGGTGCTTTTGGGCAACTTCATCTTTTTAAAGTTAAGTATTAATTCATTTTTCCCTTTGTTAAATTTTGTTTCTTTTAACGCACATTTTTTAAATTTAGTATCGTTTGTATTGTAAAGCCATGCGCTATACCTTCCATTTTCCGAGGCATTGAACAATATCCTTACTTTACTGTTATACAAATAAATTTTGCTTTTGTCAATTTGTAAATACTGTTTTTCGGGGGTTTTAAGCAAGAGGCTGTCGCTTAGTAATGCAGTATATACGCCTAGTTTTTTATTAGCATCTATTTGCATCCACATAGGTCTGATTATACCATTGTGTGCCGATACACCTATATAATCTCCAAAAAAAACATCTTTAAAAGGAGTAAATGAATTTTCGTTGATACGGTGGTGGGTAAATTGTAAACCCCCATCTCGGCTCACACTTAAGTACACATCAGTGGCATTTCCTTCCGCATAGTTTCTCCTGTCGTAATATAGAAAATACAGGTAGCCGGTTTTTTGGTCAATAGTAAAGTGTGGCATAAACTGATGTCGGCTGTTTGGAAACCAGGTGATAAGTATTCGGTTACTCCAGGTTTCTCCGCCGTCATCGCTGTATACCATAAATACATCCTTATTGTGCTCTCCAAATCGGGCATCGCTCCACCCCACATAAATTCTTCCACGATGAGGTCCGTTGCTGTTATCGCAATCTGTAAACGGCAATCCGTTGCATCTGAAAATGCCTTCTATGTCATATTCCCAACCTCCGGGTATGGAATCTATCACAAGTTCTTTCGGAAGCCATGTTTTACCCCCATCTAGCGATTTATTAAATACAAGACCTTTTGGGCCTGCCCAGGCAACGTATATTTCTCCGTTTGGCCCAATACATGGAACGGCCCCTTCTACTGTGTTATCACTGTCGCGACAATCTCCGGCGTAAAAAGAAATTCGTTTAGGTTCTGTCCAGTTAATGCCTCCGTCGCTTGATTTACTATATCGTATTATAGAACTGTCTTTGGGGTCTTTACTTTCGTACTTGTCAAACTGAGTCCACGTAACGTGTATTTCGTTTTTTTTTCGGTCAACGGCAGCCCAGTGCTTGTCTTGGACTTTTTTTTCGTTTTTACCAAAGGCATAACATTCCGGATATGTTTTGCCGAAGTCGGTGGACTTATTTACAACAATCCGATCAACCCAGCTTCCGTTGGGCGTTATTTTTGGGTTAGGAAAAGAAAGATGCATGAAGTAGGCATTCTCCAGCGTATCCCAAAATAAAACCGGATCTCCGTACACGTTGTACTTTTCACATTTCAGCGTTTGCATAAACCAGGTAACTCCTCCATCGTCTGAAAAATAAGCATTGGCAAGGTTTGCACCGGCTATAATTTGCTTGGTGTTTTTGGGGTTAATGGCAATACTTACCTCTTCGGGTTCTGCTACATTACTTATTAAAACATTTTTATATTGTGAATATGCAGACGGTTTAAATAAAGCGATTAAGAGAAAAAGAAAGAAACAGTAGCGGTTCATGTTTTTTATAAACAAATTAAAAACCTAAATTTACGCTTTATTTAAATTTTATGGAACGTGCGCAAATAAGCGATTATATTGAAAAAAACAGAGATAGGATGTTGAGCGAGCTTCTTGATTTGTTGAGAATACCATCGGTAAGTTCCGACAGTTCTAAAAAAGAAGCGATGTATCAAACCGCTCAAGCTGTAAAAAAGCGTTTAACGGAAGCCGGAGCAGATAAGGTAGAGATATGTGAAACAGAGGGCTACCCCGTTGTATATGGCGAAAAAATAATTGACCCTAATAAACCCACAGTAATAGTTTACGGGCACTACGACGTTCAGCCCCCCGACCCTTTGGATTTATGGGATTCTCCGCCTTTTGAGCCGGTAATCAAAAAAACATCGTTACATCCTCAGGGAGCAGTTTTTGCAAGAGGCTCGGCAGATGACAAAGGACAAATGTATATGCACATAAAGGCCTTTGAAATTATGATGAAACTCAACGCGCTTCCTTGTAACGTAAAATTTATGATTGAAGGAGAAGAAGAAAT
Organism: uncultured Akkermansia sp.; assembly: GCA_964585565.1. Classification (GTDB taxonomy): domain Bacteria; phylum Bacteroidota; class Bacteroidia; order B-17B0; family Aurantibacillaceae; genus Aurantibacillus. The sequence goes on from CAZPEC010000002.1 coordinate 347,991, forward strand.
AGGCTCCCCCAGCTTAGGACCTTGGATAAAGAAGAATAAGGAGAAATTAAAGGGAGATATTTTTTTAATTTCTGATACGGCCATATTTTCAAACGATACACCCAGTATCGATACCGGATTGCGGGGACTTGCATATATGGAGATAGAAGTTACGGGACCCAATAGAGATTTGCATAGCGGTGTGTACGGCGGAGCGGTAGCCAACCCGATAAATATACTTTGCAAGATGATAGCATCTTGCCATGATGAAAATAACAGAATAACCATTCCCGGGTTTTACGACGATGTAGTTGAGCTAAGCAGAGAAGAGCGAGAGGAATTGGCAAAAGCACCTTTTGATATGAAAGAGTATGCCAGAGAGTTGGATATCGAAGAAGTACATGGAGAGGCCGGCTATTCAACCATAGAAAGAACGGGAATAAGACCTACTTTAGATGTAAATGGAATGTGGGGTGGATATACCGGAGAGGGAGCCAAAACGGTTCTCCCCAGTAAGGCTTATGCGAAAGTGAGTATGAGGTTGGTACCCAACCAAAATTCCGATAAAATTAGCGCTCTGTTTCAACAATACTTTGAAAAAATTGCGCCTAAGAGTGTAAAAGTGGTAGTAAAGCCTCATCATGGCGGAGAACCTTTTGTGGTGAGTCCGGATAATCCCGCCTACCAGGCAGCAAGTAAAGCTATGCAGGAAACTTTTGGTAAAAAGCCCATACCTACACGCGGAGGTGGCAGTATTCCTATTGTGGCGTTGTTTAAAAAAGAACTGGGTTTAGATAGTATTATGATGGGCTTTGGTTTGGATACAGATGCTTTGCATTCGCCCAACGAGCACTACGGGTTATTTAATTACTTTAAGGGAATAGAAACTATTCCGTTATTTTATAAACACTATGCTTCGCTTGCTCGTTAAGAGAAGATTCGATGTCCGGTGTTTTAATACCAAGCTGATAGGAATATTTTTGTTATTAGCATTGTATTCTTGTAAGCCTTTCAAAGAGGCGGAATTTACCGGCGTAAAAGATTTCAAAATAAACTCCGTTGATTTAAAAGGGATAGAAGCCAGCATTTCTTTAGGAATCAGGAATCCGAATAATATTGGTTTTTCTGTTTATCCCAGCAAGTTTGATGTTTCTTTGTTTGGTATTCATATCGGTCAAGCTCGTTTAAAAAAGCGTGTTCATATAAAAGCAAATACCGAAAAAGCGTATTCATTTAAATTAAAGAGTGATTTTAAAGACATGAATCCTGCTGATGTATTAAAGCTTATGAGCGGTGGAAACTTTGGCACTATTCACGTAAAAGGCAATTTAAAAGCCGGAAAATTTTATCTTAAAAAGAAAATTCCGGTTGATGTAAAGGAAAAGCTGAGGTAGTTTTATTCGCCGCTTTTTCCATTGGCTTATACAAGAAGGTACATTCTTTTTTATAAATTTACCTTATGAATTTTCGTATCAACTCTTTCGAAGAATATACACTTGCCTATAAAAAAAGTGTGGAAAAACCTTTAGAATTCTGGGCTGATATTGCTGAACATTTTGTTTGGCGCAAAAAATGGGAAAGTGTACTGGATTATGATTTTCTTAATTATTATTCCAAATGGTTTTGTGGAGCTAAGTTAAATATAATTGAAAATTGCATTGATCGTCATTTACCTCATAAGGCAAACGATATTGCCTTTATTTGGGAGCCCAATGATGAAAAAAAACCTCCTCGTAAGATTACTTATGCCGAATTGCACGACGAGGTTTGCCGTTTAGCCAATGCGCTTAAACAGATAGGAATCAAAAAAGGTGATCGTATATGCATATACCTTCCTATGGTTCCTGAGGCAATTTTTTCTATGTTGGCTTGCGCCCGCATAGGAGCCATTCATTCTGTTGTATTTGCCGGGTTCTCTGCCAACTCGCTTGCCGGGCGTATTCAGGATTGTGAAAGCAATTTAGTGATAACATCCGACGGAGGCTATCGAGGAGATAAAACCATTAAACTTAAAGAAGTAGTTGATGAGGCGCTTCAAACATGCCCGAGTGTAAAAAATGTATTGTTATTGAAATATCTGGGTGGGGAGGTGAATTTTGTAGAAAACAGAGACATTTGGTGGCATGAAATAGTTCCTCAACAAAATACGATTTGCCGTGCCGAAAGTATGGATAGCGAAGATGTGTTGTTTATACTTTATACATCAGGCTCTACAGGAAAGCCTAAAGGGGTTGTGCATGCCTGTGGCGGATACATGGTTTATACCTGTTATTCATTCACAAATGTGTTTCAGTATAATCCGGGTGATATATTCTGGTGTACGGCTGATGTAGGGTGGATTACGGGACATTCTTACATAACTTACGGACCTTTATTATCCGGTGCCACACAGGTAATTTTTGAAGGAATTCCAACCTACCCCGATGCGGGAAGATTTTGGAAAATAATAGATAAATATAAAGTAACGCATTTTTATACAGCTCCAACAGCTATCCGGGCCCTGGAAGCAGCCGGATTAAATTATGTAGAGCCCTATTCCTTACAGTCATTAAAAGTACTGGGTAGTGTGGGTGAGCCCATTAATGAGGAAGCCTGGCATTGGTACAATAAAAATATAGGGAAAGAAAAATGTCCGATAGTAGATACCTGGTGGCAAACCGAAACCGGAGGAATATTAATTTCTCCTTTGGCCGGAATTACGAAAACCATACCCAGTTTTGCTACTCTACCAATACCGGGAATACAGCCCGTATTGGTGGATGAAAAAGGAAATGAAATTACCGGAAATAATGCCGAAGGAAATTTGTGCATTAAATTTCCGTGGCCATCTATGATTAGAAGTACTTACGGAGACCATGAACGTTGTAAACAAACTTATTTTAGGGTTTACCCTAATCTATATTTTACGGGTGATGGCTGTAAACGTGATGAGAACGGGAATTACCGTATTACCGGTAGGGTAGATGACGTGATAAATGTAAGCGGCCACCGGATAGGTACGGCAGAAGTTGAAAGCGCGATAAATATGCATGCCGATGTGGTAGAGAGCGCTGTTGTAGGATACCCGCACGATATTAAGGGTCAGGGTATATACGCTTATGTAATTGCTCCGGCTACCGGCAAAAACCCCGAAGAATTAAGAAAAGAAATAATTGCAGAAGTAAATAAAATAATTGGCCCTATTGCCAAACCCGACAAAATACAATTGGTAAACGGTCTGCCTAAAACCCGCAGCGGGAAAATAATGAGAAGAATATTACGTAAGGTGGCTGAAGGAGATTTTACCAACCTTGGAGATACGAGTACCTTGCTTGACCCGGCTGTTGTAGAAGAAATTAAAGCGGGCAGACTTTAAGAAAAAGCCTTTTAGTTAATATCAAGATTTTTTAGCTTAAAGTTGTACATGGATTTTTTTCTTGTAAATGAGCCTTCCATTTGATGACAGAGGGTGTCAATCAAGTCGAGTCCAAATCCTTTAGTGTTATTATTTTCATCTTCCCAATTGCCGCTGTCTGAGTAAATCATTTCAAAATCTATATGATTAAGCGAGGTTATTTCAATAGAAATCTTCCCTTTGTGGGTTTGTTTAAAGGCATGTTTATAAGAATTAGCTATAAGTTCGTTAATCATTAAACCCAGGGGAACAACCGTTTTTAGCCCCGCCTTTGGCAAATTAACTTTTACGATTATTTCAACATCTGCCGATGACTGCTGACTTTTTTTGATTTCCTCTATCAGTTCGTATAAGTAGGACTCCAGATTAACTTCCGACAAATCTTCTGACTGATAAAGTTTTTTGTGAATTAACGCCATGGCCATAATTCGGTTTATTGCTTCTTCAAAAGCCTCTTTACCGGCGTCGTTTTGACTTTGATTTTGAAGGCGTAAAAGACTTACAATAATTTGCAAGTTATTTTTTACACGGTGATGAACCTCTTTTAACAAGGTTTCGTTTTCTTCGTTTTTTTTACGGAGCGCCTCTGCAGTTTCTTGCATGGCTTGGTTGGCGATGGAAATTTTTTGAAAGGAATGTTCGTAGTTCTTGATAAAGCGAATAACAATAATGGTGATAGCGCTTAATGCAATAAACACCTCTACAGAAAGAGAAAGGATGGCCATATTGTTAATCTCTTTAAGAGAGGTAAGGTTGGTTTTGGCGTTAAACACAAAGTAAACAGATAAATTCAACAGGCTTAAGAACAGAAATAAGATTCCCATTTTTGTACCGAGCCCCCAAAAAGCCAGTAGTACAATCAAGGTCATCCACATTAATTCGCCGTAATGAATTTCATCGGTAAACAAGTTTAGGGTAAAAGCAGCAATGGCTATTCCTACCAAACATATCAGGAAGTATACGAGCTTGTATTTTTTTGTTTTTACAAGCATCCAATACATGCTAAGCGGAAACAGAGAGCATATAAAGTAGGTAATAAGGTTTCGTAAGCTGCCGCCGATTTCTATCAGCGTCATAATAAAAAAAGCGCTGCAAAGAAGTAAACACAACTGCTTGGCAAGTTTTAACCTGGCTTGTTCAAAATAATCGACGTTTTGTAATTCAATTAAGTTTTTGCCGGCAGAAGTCATTTTAAGCTATAGCAAAGGTATTATAAAAAATGAAAAATCAACCAAGGAGGAGGCTTACCTTTCCTCAAAAACAATAGTTTGTTTCTTGCGAAATAATAAACTCAAGGCAATTTCGTGGCTGGCTGCCCTGTTGCCCATAAGTTTGGAGGTGTTAATGTCATAACAGTATGAAAGGCCGAGTAATTTTGTTTGGATTCCGGCATAAATTCCCAAATTGGTATTGGAACTATAAGATGCTCCGTAGAAAAAGTATTTATGTACAAAAAGCATTCTTAATTGGTATAGGTTGTAATTGTTTTGAAGTGTTAAACGAAAAAAAGAATGAATATTTAATTTATGAGATGTTTTAAATAAGTAAGATCCGTGCAGCGTTGTTCTTAAGGGAATGTTATAAGGTTCGGAGGGCATTAAAGAAATATTTGGTTGAGTGATGTTGTGAAAAGCCAGGCCTAAGTATATATCCGCATACTTTACCAATAAAGAAGCTTGCATATCATAATATTCCAGTTGTTTCAGTGGAACGGTACCGGGTTTTTTCCATATTATTTTATGTCTGGCATCCAGGATATCACCATAATTTAATCGTCCTCGGTCTAAAATCCGACTTATTCTGCTAATGCCAATGGAAGGCATAATTTTTAGCAAACTGTCCTTAAAGTTTATGTATTGGGCATAGTTAAGGGAGATTTGATCTTGTCGTAAAGTCCCTCTTGCTTGATCATCTGAGGAGAACATCAGCGAAATACCACCTTGGAATGGTTTAATATATGTATCTGTACAATACATATAAGTTACGTAGGTGCCGGATAAATTTGGCCACTGATTTCGATAGGCTGCTTGATTTCTGAACTGGCCTGCAGAACCTGAAAAGGAGGGGTTGAGGTACACCAACGATTGATTCGTATTCATGAAAAAAGCATCTTGTGCAACAGTAACTGTTGCATAGATAAACAATAGCACCCAAATTAAAAGCAACCTGTTAGGCATCACACTTCTCCATTTTACACTAAAGTTAATTCAATAAAACAAAAGAGGCCGTCTTCTATGACAGCCCCTTACAATTTTTACACCTTACAGAATAACCATACTACCCCTTCCTTGCGGATCTTCTTACAGCCCTTTTTAACTGACCCTGACTTCGTGATTTTGTTCCGTTTAGTACAGCGGGCACATCAATATGTCTTTTGGCTGCTTTACGCCATTTTTTAGTACTTGCATCCACAGCAATACCAATTGGGCCGGTAAAAAACAAATCAAGGAATATAAACCCGGCAGATGCCCTTAGTTTCACATCTATATCTTTGCTCACGCCTCCACTGGTAAGTGTAAGCTTATGATACTTTACCTTTTTATCTAATCCTACACCCGGGGCATAAAATGTAGTTTTGGTACTACTGCCCTCAAAAGAACTTGATACCAAACGCTTTAAACTAAGCGACAAACCGTCATCTTTCACACTTAAATCTCTTGGTGCATCTACCATTATTACGGGAGCTTCTCTGGTAGAAAAGAGAGTGGCACAACTTGAAAATGCAGCAGCAACAGACATAAGCAGAACTGTTTTAATTAATGTTTTCATTGTTTTAATTTATTGAGTTTACCTGACAAAGGTAAAACCGCAGATTGCGCTTAACAATCACACTTTAGTAGTAATCTGATTACTGTTTTTTATAAGCTTTATTTAGAGCTTCCGTGCGTGAATTTACCTGCAGTTTCTGGTAAATATTACGTATGTGCGTACGAACAGTTTCCGTACTCAAAAAAAGATGATCGGCTATTTCCTTATATCGTAAACCCTTTGAAAGTGATTCCAGGATTTCTCTTTCCCGAACAGACAACTTCTCAAGTTCAGAATTTTGGTCTGCTTGATGAAAAGAACTTACAACCTTTCTGGCAATGCTGCTGCTCATAGGCGAACCGCCCTTGTATACATCTATAATTGCATCCAGTAATTTTGAGGGTTGCGTTGTTTTAGTTAAATACCCGGTAGCCCCCAGCTTAAGTGCCTTAAATACTGACTCCGTATCTTCAAACGAGGTAAACATAAGAAATTGGGTTTTGCTACAGAGCGCCTTTAAGCGACCTACACACTCTATCCCTGATATTCCGGGCAGGTGAATATCCATTAATACTACATCCAAATTTAACAATGGGATTTCGGCGAGCGCTTCTTCTGCATTGCCAAATACGTAATTACAAATAAATCCTTCACTTCCGTTTAATAATACTTTTAAACTGTTTCTTATTTGTTCTTCATCCTCAACTATACCAACTTTAATCTGCATTTTACAAATTTAGTTTTCCTAAGTGCATTAACTAATACCACTAAAGTAGTAATCATTCCACTTATAATCTTTCAACCGGGATATTAATTAAAATACCGGTTCCATTATCTACCTCAATACTAAAAATTCCACCTAGAGCCTCTGTTCTTGATTTCATATTTTTTAATCCGTTACCAGACGTTTTTGTTCTATCAATGCCTTTGCCGTTATCTTTTACGCAAACAGTAAGGTGTTGATTGCTAACAATGATTTCAATAGCTACTAGAGTAGATCCAGAATGTTTTACTACATTATTCAGAGACTCTTTAACGATCATCAAAATATTTCTGTAACTCTCTTTGGATATATCTAACTGAGGCACATCCTCTGTAAATTTCACCTCCAGTTCAGGAGAAAATTCTTCCAGGTAGTCAGATGAATATTCTCTGATTCTTGATATTAGTCCGTCAAGGGTTATATTTTCAGGATTGGAAACCCAAACTAAATCGCGCATATTACCAATTAGTTTTTTGGAAGTGTCAGAAATCGAATTGAAGGTTTGTTTTATTTCGGGGTTAGACCACTGGTGGCTTTCCATTAATTCTGTAAGAAAATTAATTTTGGAAAGACCGGATCCCAAATCATCGTGCAAATCTTTAGCCATACGCAAGCGTTCGCTTTCTTCGGCTTGTTTAACAGCTATTTCTTTTTCAAAAGCAGCCTGTTGTTTGTTCTTTTTTATGATGACAAAAAACAAATATCCGGTAGAAACTAAAAGCAAAGCAACCAATATAATAATTATGTTTCTGTTTCTTATTTCGTGTGATTGGGTTTCTATTTCTAGTGTTTTAATTTTATCATTTTTACGAAGCAGGACTAGTTCTTTCTCTTTTTTTTGAGCCTCATACTTAGTCTGCAGTTCTGCTATTTGTCTTGCCTCTTCAAGATTCAAAAGTGAATCATTGATAACGAAATATCGCTTATAGTAAGCCAGGGATTTTTCACTATCTCTAAGTTTTTCAAAAGCCAAAGCCATTTTCTGATAGTACTCCAGTTTCAAATCGTTGGGCATATTTGCCGTGGAATTGCGCTGTTGGGCTTCACGCAAATAGGTATATGCACTGCTTCTGTTTATTGGATTTTGCCTGGCGACGGCAAGAGCAAGGTTAGCGTAGGCAAGTTGAGCACCAACGTAATCCTGCATTTTTTTTCTGTAAGCTAATTCATCGTTAAAACACCTTAGTGCTTTATTAAAATTATTTTTTATCAAGTATAATTCTCCCAGGTATCTCAGGCAAATAGCTATACTTGCCTGATCTGTTTGTTGTATTAGCCCATTCAAGGCCTTATCCAGAAAAAATAGGGCGGAATCAGTTTCTTTTTTATGTATAAAACATCTTGAAAGATTGATATACATGTTAGGAACTACATAGGCTACATCAAACTCAAGGCATTTTATGATTCCCAGTCTGGAATGAAATTCTGCCTGATTATATTCACCTGTTCGTAAATATAAATCGGAAATATAGTAATGCAGCCGTGGGTTGTAACTTTTCTGTTTTTCTAATATTTGGTATGCAGATAAAAACTCTTTTAGAGCGGTTTTATACTCACCTTTTTGTTTTAAACAAAGCGCAGTATTACATAGTGTTAAAGCCTTTTTGGAATCAGATTTCATCTTAATTGCTGCTGAATGAGACAGACGATGATAATACAAAGCTGAATCAAAATCAGACATGGTTTCATAGGCATTTGCTATCCCGTTATAAGCATCTACCTGAGCGGAAACGTTTTTATGCTCCAATGCCAGTTTAAGTAACTTAAAACCGTGTGCAATTCCCTTCCTGGGTTCTATAAGTCCATACTCATAGCTTAGCGTATAAAGCGCGTTCATTTTATCCTTTAAAGATGTGGAACTACTTTCAAATACTTTTGACACACTGTCCAGAAAAGGTTTGGTTGTTGCCTTAAACTGAGAAAACAGCAGAGAGCAAAAAGCGAACAAAATAAATCTAATTCTTGAACTGCTATTCATGTAAACTTACTCTTACACGAATATAATAATATTACACAGGAATAAGGATTCTAAATTTTTGGACCGCTAAAAGGTAGTGCGTATAATATCTAAACAATTATTTCATCCATTTCCTTATTAAAGAAATGGTACTCCATAAAGCCATAGCTTTCTATAGGCTGAACCTTAATCCATTGTTTAAACTCAAAATACCACTTCCACTGGCGACTTTTTAAAAAGCCACCCTTTTTAATAAAGGCCTCAATATAGGGGTGCACCTGTAGGGTTACCTTTTTTTCATTTTGGTTTTTAGTAATAAACCGCAGGGTGTTTTCAATTTGGTCTACAAATAATAAACTGGGCTGAGCTTTGCCTGTTCCATTGCAACTAGGGCAGGTTTCGGTAACCTCTACATTTATTTCAGGACGCAGACGTTGGCGGGTTATCTGAATTAATCCAAATTTACTTGGCGGTAAAATATTGTGTTTGGCCCGGTCAGATTTCATCTCTTCCTTCAGCTTCTCGTAAAGCAGTTTACGATTTTCTGGGCTGTGCAGATCAATAAAATCTACCACAATAATGCCTCCCATATCTCTAAGTCTGAGTTGACGGGCTACTTCGGAAGCGGCTTCCAAATTAACTTCCAGTGCATTTTGTTCCTGGCTACTATCACTTTTTGCGCGGTTTCCGCTGTTTACATCAAACACGTGCAGCGCCTCGGTGTGCTCAATAACCAAATAGGCTCCGCTTTTCATGTGAACGGTTTTACCAAAAAGGCTTTTTATTTGTTTCTCTACATTAAAAGCATCGAAAATGGGAATTTTTCCGTTGTAGAGTTTAACAATATCGGCTTTTTCGGGAGCAATGTTTTTTATGTACGACTTTAAGTCGTCATATATTTTGGCGTCGTTTACATGAACGGCATTAAACGATTCATTTAAAAAATCGCGCAAAATGGAGTTGGTTCTATCCATTTCGCCTAAAACTCTTGCGGGGGGTTCGGCTGTTTTTAACTGTTTGAAACACTCGTCCCACTTTTTAATGAGATCATTTAAGTCGTTTTCCAGTTCTGCAACAGACTTTCCTTCGGCCACTGTTCTAACGATTACGCCGAAATTTTTTGGTTTAATGCTTTGCATTAATTCCTTTAATCTGTTTTTTTCCTCAAAATTCCTGATTTTGGAAGAAACAGATATTTTGTCGGAGAAAGGAATTAACACCAAAAACCTACCGGCCATGGAAAGCTCTGTGGTAATACGGGGGCCTTTTGCGCTGATGGGTTCTTTGGCAACCTGAACCAGAATGTTTTGTCCGCTTTTTATAACATCATTTATCTTACCGTCCTTTTTTATATCCGGTTCGTTTTTAAAGTACATGAGGTTGCTTACGTTTTGCTTACCGTTTTTTACTAAAGAAACGTACTTAAGCAAAGAGTTAACTTGTGGCCCTAAATCCAGATAGTGTAAAAAAGCATCTTTTTCGTAACCAACATCAATAAAGGCGGCGTTGAGGCCGGTCATAACTTTTTTAGCTTTGCCAAAGTATATATCTCCAACCATAAACCGGGAGTTGCTTTTTTCTCTGTGCAACTCAACCAAACGTTTATCGCTTAGCAAGGCAATTACAACCTCGTTGGGTGTTGAATTGATTATTAATTCGTGATTCACGCGATACTAATTTTAGTATGCAGGCAAAATCGGCGTAAGAATGCTACTTCAAACACAGTTTTAACCTTTTGATAAAAGAATAGCTTAACAGGCGCACAGACGTGCGAACCCGGTGCATATTTAAAATTACTTTTTCTTGTGGCGATTTTTTCTTAAACGCTTTTTGCGCTTGTGGGTAGCCATTTTATGTCTTTTTCTTTTTTTTCCGCTAGGCATAACTTTAATTTTTTAGTTAATAATTTACTTCGTTTTTAATTGTTGTATATATTTCTCTATTTCCTTTTTTTCAAATGGGTCGGGGGTGGCAGATGCATATTTCTCTAACGATTCAATGGCTTTAGAGGTATTGTTAATTTGTTCGTAGATGTCGGCCAAATGTAAATAAGCTTCTAAATAGCCGGGGTCTATTTTAAGCACTTTTTCGAAGCGCGAAATAGCTTTAGGCATTTGGTTGCTCTTTACAGAAAAAAATGCAAAGGCAAGCTGAAGTTTTACATTGTTACTGTCTGTTTTCTCCACCTCTCTCAACAGGTTTATTCCTTCCATCGGATTTTCTGTTCCTTCTACGTAACAAGATGCCAACATTATTTTTGCATCGTTATTACCGGGTTCTTTATCCAAAACATTTTTCAGACACGTTACGGCACTTTGATACATGGCTTGTATTTGCTCTTCGTTACTTACAAAGCGAACTCCGTAGTAGTAACGATTAGCCGCCTCCATCCAATCGCCGGCAGAGTTTGTTTTTTGGGCTTTTTGTTCTATAAACCACGAGGCCATGTCGGGGCGTTTTTTGGAAACCCAAAAATTGGCCAAACTATCGTAAAACAAAATGTTTTCACGAGAGCCGTCAACTAACTTAGCATGTAACTTAGTATCTTCTTTTGACAGGTTGTTAATACCAAGTTGGGCAAAATGATTCATCCCCAAAATGCTTTTTTGGTTTTTTTGAACGGCACTTCGCCCGGATTTTTGACGGGTAAACCTGTTTGTAGTAAATAAAAGAACGAACAGCAGGATTGCACCTGATGTTAAAACAATTTTAACCTGAAAAGGCTTCATTCATTTTAATGGATTAATCCTCGTTAGTTGGTTCAGGATCAGCCGTTTTCACATTACGTTTTACCCGCTCGGCAAAGGTTTTTGCCGGTTTAAATGCAGGTATGTAATGTGCAGGTATAACAACCGTGGTGTTTTTTGAAATATTACGGCCTATTTTTTCGGCACGACGTTTTACCACAAATGTCCCAAAACCACGTAAGTAAACATTTTTCCCCTCAATCATAGAGTTCCGGATAGTTTTCATAAAAGCCTCTACCGTAGCCTGAACAGCTATTTTTTCAATGCCTGTTTTTTCCGAAATTTCGTTTACAATATCTGCTTTAGTCATCTCACAAATAATTTAAAATCAACAATTTGAAATTTTAAAATAGGACAGCAAAGATACTATTTTAATTAAAACCAAAAAAAATAAATTGAAATTTAGCCTAATTAACCTCATTTTAGCTCAAATTTTAACTTATAACATCTCTTATGGAGGCCGATTTTGGCCATAAATTGATAAAATGGTACTTGATAAACAAGAGAGAGTTACCTTGGAGAAATATTTCCGACCCCTACAAAATATGGCTTAGTGAAGTTATCCTGCAGCAAACCCGGGTAGAGCAGGGCTTACCTTATTATGAGGCATTCATTACTAAGTATCCAAGTGTTTCAAAGCTGGCAAAAGCTTCTGAAGATCAGGTTCTTAAGCTGTGGCAGGGCCTGGGATATTACAGCAGGGCTCGGAACATGTTAAAAGCGGCTCAAGTTGTTGAATCGGTTTATAAAGGTAAATTCCCTTCCGATTACGAAAAAGTAAGGCAGTTACCGGGAGTGGGAGATTATACCGCTGCGGCTGTGTGCAGTTTTGCCTTTAACTTGCCCTATGCCGTGGTAGATGGTAATGTTTTCAGGTTACTGGCAAGGTATTTTGGAATAAACACTCCAATAAATTCGGCAATGGGGAAAAAGACTTTTTCTATACTGGCTCAGAATTTACTGGTAAATAAAACACCGGGTCTCTACAATCAGGCAATTATGGAGTTCGGGTCTCAGGTATGCAAACCCCACAAGCCTTATTGTGTAGATTGTGTATTAAAAGAGAGCTGTGTTGCTTTCAGAAAAAACTTAATCAATAAACTGCCTGTTAAAATAAAAAAACAAAAAGTAAGAGTCAGGTATTTTAATTATTTTTTATTGGAGAATAGTAAAGGACAAGTTTACGTTAATCGCCGAAAAGCAGGGGATATATGGGAAGGGCTTTATGAGTTCTTTTTGCTTGAGACGCCCGAAGAGATGAATATTAAAACCCTAAGAAAGAACAAAGAGTTGAGAAAGTTTTTTGATTCAAAAACTCTTATTCAAGAAAAAGAAGAAGTGTTTACACATCAATTGAGTCATCAGAAAATCATAGCCCGGTTTTATCGGGTAAGAAAAGCTAAATTTTCCAAAAACGAACAAAGTATACCAATCAAAGAAATTAACAAACTGGCATGGCCCAGACTTATTCATCGATATTTGGAATCTTGCTTTTTAGAGACAGAATAGATATCTTTGGTAAAATTGCGTTTATGAAATTATTTCGTATTATTTTATTGGTTATTGCTTTCCAGGTTTTAGCCGTTAGCTTTTCGCGAGCTCAGATATATAAGTCTAAAGATGACGCTTCTGTAATTACTTTTTTTTCCAGTTCTCCATTGGAAGATATTACAGCTACCAATAAAGGTGCGGTAGTTGTAATGAATAGTGCCACCGGTGATATGCAAGTAAAGGTAAATGTTATTGCTTTTAAGTTTAAGAATGCCTTGATGGAGGAGCATTTTAATGAAAATTATATGGAGACAGAAAGATTTCCTTTTGCTACTTTTAAGGGGAAGGTTAATGAGAAACCCGATTTGTCTAAAGACGGGGAATATAAGGTTACCGTTAGCGGCAAAATGGAAATACATGGTGTTACCAAGGATGAAACTTTGGAGGGAACCATTACCAAAAACGGGAAAGACATCAGTGTAAAAACCAAGTTTAAGGTTAAACTGGCAGACTATAACATAAAAGTTCCCTCATTATATGTAAAAAACATTGCCGAAATAGTGGATGTAGATATGGCCAGTACCCTGGAGCCTTTTCAGAAAAAATAAAAACTTTGCAGAATATTTATGATAAAAAAAACGATCAAAACTTTTTTTCTTGTTCTTTCCGGGTTTATTGCATTTGGCCAAGACGATGATTTGTTGAGCCTGGTTGGTGAAAATAAGGAAGAGGGACCAAAAAAAGTTTACGCAACATTTAAAACTTTCCGCCTGGGAAACTCTCAAACCGTTGAAACCGTTAAAGCAAAACACCTTGATTTTAGAATATCTCATCGTTTTGGGAATATATACAATGCCAACGATCCTAATCCTATTAATCAGAGCTTTCAGACTTTCTTTGGCTTTGATGCCGTAAGTGATATACGTTTCAGCTTTGAATACGGATTAACGGATGATATTACCCTTGGTATCGGCAGAAGCAGGATGAATAAACAAATAGACGGAAGTATTAAGTGGAAGTTACTTAAACAAACCTCCGATTTTAAGATGCCGGTAACCGTTACTTTCTTTGGAGATATAGGATATAATCATAACCCAACCAGTATTTTATATTCTGGCATTATAAAAGATTTCAAAACAAATGAATTGCATCGATTCAATTATTTAAGCCAGTTGATAATTGCCAGTAAAATTAATTCCTCTATTTCTGTTCAACTACTTCCCACTTACTTTCACCGAAACTTTATTGTTCAGCGAATAAATTCAAATAATCAGGCAGAAGATAAAAATGGGTTATTTTCCTTAGGAATAGGCGGAAGGTTCAAGGTTACCAAGCGTATGAGCATTATTGGCGACTATTTTTATAATTTTTCTAAGTTTTATCAGAATAACGACAATGTAAAAATGCCCTTGGCTCTGGGCGTTGAGGTGGAAACAGGTGGTCACGTATTTAGCTTGTTTTTTACCAATGCGGCAGGGTTAATAGAAAACAACTTCTTAACCTATACAACCGATAGTTGGGCAAAGGGACAGGTTAAATTTGGTTTTTGTATTTCTCGTACCTTTGCTCTGTAATTAGTATTTTTTGGAGCATATTTTTTCAAATCATTACTTAAAACCTATCCATCGTTATCCGATTTTTAATTCGGCTCCGGACTTAATATGGCCCTCGCTGATACTCTTGTTTTGTTTTTCTTTGTTTGTTTATTTAAGAATAGCTGCTCCTTATAAGGTGGCTATGACATTCCGCTCGTCATATAATATACAAGCCATCAAGCAACTGGAAAGGGAAGAATTTAATCCTCTAAATCTACGCTCCTACGCTTTAAATTTGATTTACCTGATTTCCATTACTTTTTTTGTTTACAAATTAAATGAGACCTATTGTTTTATTTTAGAAGGAGTTCATTCCTTTCTACAGTTCTTGTTTTTGTGGCTTTGCATAGCATTATATCATGGACTTAAATACCTACTAAGGTGGGTAATAGGTTTTGTTGGAAATACGCAGGCTTTGATGATGGAGATTTTGTACAACAATATGGTTATTAATCAAACGGTTGGAATGCTGATGTTGCCTGCTATTATTGCCATTGAGTTTAGCAAAATTGAAGGTCTTTACCTCTTTGTGGCTACGGCCCTTATACTGCTTACGGCATTCTTCATCAAAATATACAGAGGCTTTATTTTTAGTGTTTTTGAAAACCAAATCGGCTTATTACAAGTTTTTGTGTATATTTGCGCCCTGGAGATTCTTCCCTTTTTAGTGTTTGCCAAATTGATGATAACAAACTTTTAAAACTCGCAGCGGGATGGCAGTTAAGAAAACAGTAAAAAAAGCGGTAAAAGCTAAGGCTGTTTCCAAGCAGGGAAAAGCTCCCTCGTCAGCCGGTAAAAAGGAAAATCCGGCGAAAGGAACTAAGAAAAAAAGCAAGCCCAAAGCGGTTTCTGTTTCGCCACAAAAACCAACCCCCAAAAAACTGCCAAAATCAGAAATAAAAAAACATCAAGAAATCCCCCTGGTTACCCCAAAGCCCGAAGAGAAAAGAATTCGTAAATCGGGAAAAAAAAATATAATAGCCTTACCTCCACCTCCTAAAATAGAGGTTAGTTCTTTTCCAAAAAATAAAGTAAAAAACATCCTTATTTCTCAGCCAAAACCTGCTGAGGGCGAAAGAAACCCATACCTGGATTTAGCCAAAAAATACAATTTAAACCTTACCTTTCGCCAGTTTATAAAAGTAGAAGGATTACAGGCTCAGGAATTTAGGGCTCAGCGTATTGATATATTAGCCCATGGGGCGGTTATAATGACCAGTAAACTGGCAGTTGATCATTATTTCAGAATTTGTAATGAAATGAGGATTACCGTTCCGGAGGACATGAAATATTTTTGTATCAATGAAAAAACGGCTTATTATCTTCAAAAATATATTCAGTACCGGAAACGCAAAATATTTTTTGGGCACGGAACCATTATAGACCTTGTGGATGTAATAAAAAAGAACCGTAGCGAAAGATTCTTGATACCCGTTAGTGACGTTCATAAAGAACAGATAGTTGACTTTTTGGATGAACTTAATATAACCTACACCAAGGGAACATTTTATAAAACGGTTTGCGCTGATTTGAGCGACATAAAAAATCTTCAGGAGTTTGATGTATTGGTATTCTTTACTCCTATGGGAATTCGTTCGCTCAAGCAAAACTTCCCAAATGTTAAGCAAGGAAACATACGTATAGCCGCTTTTGGTTATGCTACCGCTCAAATGGTAAGCCAGTTAGGGTACCGTTTGGATATTTTTGCTCCAAATCCTCAAAACCCAAGCATGAGCGGGGCGTTAGATACTTACATAAGGGAAGCGAATAAGCGATAACAATTAAATTTTACTAAATTTTCTAAAACTTACGCCCACACATTGGTACCCTCGGTGCAATTGGTACATATATCTATTTTATTTCTACCGGCTAATATGGCTCCTCTGAAGTTTTTGTAGGCATCGCTTTTCCATATTTTATTAAAAGAATGTACGCTTAAGTCACCCAGTACATGTTGAGCGTCTTTATCAAAACAGCACGGAACAATTTTACCATCCCATGTAATAACACACCCCTGCCACATTCTCCAACAGTGGCTATGTAAAGGATTTTTTATTTGCCATTTTCCGTTTTTATCTTTGGAATAACGAGAATGTTCAGCTTTCTGAGGAATTAAGTCAATATTATTCTCGAAGTCATAAATTTGTGCGGTTTTAATTCTACACCTATCTGCTCCCATTTCTTGGGTTAGTTTTTTTACCTCCTCAATTTGATGTTCATTAAAGCGAAACACAATGAATTGAAAAATTATGAATGGTTTTTTACTTCCCATGTTGTTTCGGGTTTTAATAAGTGTTTGCGCCCCGTTCAACACTTTTTCCAAATCACCTCCCTTTCGATATTTTTCGTAAATATCTTGTGTTGCGCCATCTATAGAAATAATTATTTCATCCAAACCGCTTTTTACCGTTTCGATTGCTCGCTTTTCGTTTAAATAGTGCGCATTAGTACTGGTTGTGGTGTAAATACGTTGATTCGATGCAAGGCGAACCATATCAAGAAAGTTTGGATTTAAGTATGGTTCCCCCTGAAAATAAAAGTTTATACTGAATACGTGCTTGGCAATGCTCTGTAAAAATTCTTCCAATTTTCCCATATCTAACATACCCGTGGGGCGGGTAAATTTTCTAAGTCCGCTGGGACATTGAGGGCATCGCAAATTGCAGCTGGTGGTAGGTTCAATACTTAATGAAAAAGCTTTTCCGAAATGAATGGGTTTACGCACTATCCGAGAAGATAGGTAACTTAAAACCAAAGCAGCAAAGTTTAAAATTTTGCGCAGAGATAATTTTTTTAATATATTAAGATAATAGTACATCGATACAACAAGGTTGAATGCTTAATTTGCCTTACTTTTACGCAAATTTAGGTAATGCCGCTCAAACTATTAAAAATAGTTGGTTACACACTGCCTGTGCTTCTATTGAGTAATTGTGCACAAATAGGAGTGCTAACAGGAGGAGAGAGAGATACAACTCCTCCAAAGCTCTTGCAGGCATCTCCCGAAAATAAAACACCGGCATTTAATTCTAATATCATTTTGCTCAAATTTGACGAATATGTTCAGTTAAAAGACCTGAATAATCAATTGGTCATTTCGCCCAAAATGAAAACCAAACCAGAAATTACTGCTCAAGGAAAAAAAGTAACAATAAAATTAAAAGCGGAGGAGCTGCTTCCAAATACTACGTATGTTTTGTATTTTGGCAATGCCATTGCCGATATGCATGAGGGGAATTCACTGACTAATTTTTCCTATGTTTTTTCTACCGGTTCGCAAATAGACACAATGGTTGTATCCGGAAATGTTGTGGGTGCTTATTCCGGAAAGCCGGAGAGAGATATGGTGGTTGGTTTATACTTCGGTACAGAACTAAGCGATAGTTTTCCCTTTAAACAGATACCGGACTATGTTTGCCGTTCAGGTAATGATGGTAATTTTAGGGTAGAAAATCTTCCTATGCGTCCATTTAGGATAGTTTGCTTTTCGGATAAAAATAAAGATTACCTATACAATGGGCCTGAAGCAGAAAAGATTGGTTTTTATGACAAGGAAATTATACCCGGAAAAGATAGTTTGATAAAATTGAATCTTTTTACCGAAAAGCCCGATAAAGTAGTATTGAAAAAAACTATTATGAGCGAATATGGTAAAGGGCAGTTAATCTTTAATCAACCGGTGAAGGTAAGATTAGAAACGTTTGTTAGGGAGCAAAAAGATAATTTTTATCAGTTAAATTCTGAAAAAGAATCTGACACTTGTAGTTTTTACTACCGAAACCTGAGAGATTCGCTCTGGCTTATTTGTTACTATTCAAGTTTCGATAAAGATACCCTTATTTTACGCGTACCTTCTTTAAAAGTAAAACCCAAGAGAACACTAAAACCTCAAACAAACTTCCCTTCGGGTAAAATTCCATGGTTTGAATCTCCTTATTTAGATTTTGGTTTTTGGCTGGATGAAACTAAGTTTAACCCCAATAAAGTAAAACTAATATCTAAAAAAGATACCTCGTATAGAGCAACATCTCAAAATTATAAATGGCTTAATCCCGGTAAATTGGAGTTTAACTACCCTCTTGTTCCTAAAACAGACTATCTTTTGCTTTGTGACACGGGAATTTTCTATACTTCCATTGGAACACATAACGATAGTTTAAAATATTCTTTTAGTGTACTGGGCAAAAATGAATTTGGGAAGTTAAATCTGAAAATAACATTTCCTTCCAAACGGGGATATATTGTTCAGCTGCTTAATTCGGAAGACAGAAAAGTAGCCGAGGAGTTTATTAGACCTGCAATGGCAGAGAGTAACCAGTTTACCGTTAGTTTTGACAAGCTTTGGCCGGGTTCGTATAAATTAATGGTAGTGTATGATGAGAATGAAAATAAAAGATGGGATAGCGGAAATTTTTTAAAAAAACTACAACCGGAAAGAATTTATTATCATCAAAAACCACTAAAAGTCATTCCTGACTGGGAAGTGGAAGAAGAAATTTTTATTACAAGGTAATTTCTTTTTCATCAAGTACAATAAATGTTTTTTCGATATAAATTGTTTTTTCCTATCCGTAAAAATTTTATATAGCTCTGAAATACCAATAAAATCAATACTTTTGAGCTATTTAGTTTAGAAGAATAAAAAACAAATCGAAAAAATTTTTCTCGATACAAAAACTATTAACAATTTCAACAAATTGATGTTGAAAAAATAAAGCCTTAATTTTTAGATAAGAACAAATAATTTATTTACTTCGTATCAACAAATCTCAAAAACAAAAAACCATGGCAAAAAAAGCAACAAAGAAAAAAGCTGCTCCAAAAAAGAAAGCAGCTAAGAAAGCACCAAAAAAAGCAGCTAAGAAAAAAGCAGCTAAGAAGAAGAAATAATAAAAATCCCGGCTCAGCCGGGATTTTTTGTTTTAGTACTCTTCATCCTCCGGCAGTCCATTTTGTAAATGAGTAGAGAACCAAAAAATATTTTTCTATCTTTACTACGAAACAAAACAGTAAAAATTATTTCAAAAGTAAAAACTACAGTTATGAAAAAAACATTTATCGCTTTAATTGCTCTTGTCGGGATGTATATTCTTTCTTCTTGTGGAGATGGTAAACCTAAACAAGAACCTATTGTTGCTCCCGAGGGGATGAACGTACTTGATTTGTCTCGTTATGGAAAACCTTTTGCAATTTTTATACCGGACACTACTCAGGCAAAACTGGAGATTGCCGAACAAACATATGGAGCTCTTGATATAAAAGTAGGACCTAATTTTGCCATCTCTATTTCCGAACAATTAGAGGATTTAGAACTCAAGAAATCCGAAATAAAGGATGACGAGGTTAATAAGTTTAAAAGTTTTATAGTAGAAGAGCCGGGGGCAATTATGTGGGAAAGTGAAATTACCGAGCCGGAGTTTCATTTTATTATCAATACCACTATTGGTGGTGCCGAGTACAGTATTCAGGATTTAAAAAGTACCGAGGCAAAGCCTTTTTCTAAAGAACAAATTCAAAAAATGTTTGATTCGGCCAAAAACATAAAAGAGATTAACCCGGGTGCCGCATCTTCGTAGTTTTTATCACCGTTATTAACTTTTAATGAAACCGCTCCTCAGGAGCGGTTTTTTTGTTCCTTTAAAAAAGTAAAATGTATCTTCTAAGAGGTTTTACTAAAACAATAAGCGATATTGTGGTATGATAAAAAAGCGCAACTGATAATCTGTTTGAATTCGTTGGTTCATGGCATCGTAAGTTTCTTGAAAGATATTTTTACGCCGAGTTATGTTCTGAATATCAATGCTCCACTCGTGCGTATAACGTTGGGTGTTTAGTTTAAATCCGGGTTTTATATCTATCCTAAAGTAATACGGGTACTGGTTCACGTAGGCCTGGTTAAAATTTCTAATTTCTTGTCCGGCCATGTTGGAGGCCTCCAGATTGATAGGAATATATCTTTTCCCTCCGGCAAGGGTTAGTCGGGTATCGGCCATTAATAAACATTTTCTTCCTATTTTAAGTTCTTTTCCTCCAAGCAGGTTAAAAACGTAATTTCCATTGAAAGCGGTATTTCTCCATATTTCATCGCTTGCCCGGTATTTACTTTCAAATAAGCTAGCGGTTAGTAAAAAGTAGTATCCCTTACTGTAAAACTTTTCGAGGGTAAACTCCAGGCCATAGTTATAACCCAGGCCCCCGCTTTTTAAATCAACCA
Organism: uncultured Akkermansia sp.; assembly: GCA_964585565.1. Classification (GTDB taxonomy): domain Bacteria; phylum Bacteroidota; class Bacteroidia; order B-17B0; family Aurantibacillaceae; genus Aurantibacillus. The sequence continues at coordinate 368,879 of CAZPEC010000002.1, forward strand.
CATTGGGACTTTCAAAATCGGCACCCAAGTTAACTGCCGAGAAAACGGATGAGTAGGTGTGAATAGGCACGCTATATAAATATTGATAGTAGCTCTCTGCTTTTAACCTGAAGTTTTCTGCTAAATTACAATCGTAGGCTAAAACGGCATGTATGGCTCGGGTAAAATCTAAATTTTTATTTGTTTCAATTCGCTCTCCGGAGGGAAGCGTTTTTCCGGCAAAGTAAAGGTACAGTGGTTGTATTTGGCTATGCATTCCGCCGCCTAAACTGAACCATTGTTTTTCCCTGAATTGGTACTTTATTCCTACGCGGGGCTCTATGGAATATTTTCCATTCAGAAAAAAATATTGTGAGCTCACACCTCCGTTAAGTGTAATGCGTTCGTAAAACTTATGTTGCCATTGAAAAAAAGCTCTGGCTAATGATGAGGTGCCTTTATAATCACGAAGGGTGTTAAAGGTATTAAAACCAAAAGCTTTATCTAAGCTATCAATAAAAAAACTTTGGTATGTATCAAGGTAGATTCCGGTATTAAAATAATTCCGTGAATTTACTTTTTTGTGATAAGTAGTATTGGCCGAGTAAATGATGTTTTTGGTAGAACTTCGGTATTCGGGCTTAGTATTATTTGGGGTTTTAAAAGAGGTATCTATTCGGTCTGATTTTATCTGATTTAGCTGTCCGCTTATGCCAATATTTGTTTTGAGATAGGAGTTATTCTTGAATAGTAGATGATGGCTAATGCCACTTGAGCCCACATTGGAAATAAAATATAAATCTCTTGATTTATATCCATAAAGATCTTTACCGGGTTTCTTATCTTTTTCCAGAAGGACAACATTGCTTAAACCGCCAATTCCCCACCAGGAAAATTTTCCGGCGTGTTTGGTTTGAAAGTCGGTTTTAAATGTAAGATCCTGATACTGCGGAACCGCAGATCCTGTTCCAAAGTCAATATTTAACGCCTTGAAAACAGACAGCGTAGAGTAACGGTAGTTCACCAAAAAACTGTTGTTTTGTTTTTTATTAAACGGGCCTTCGGCTCCTAATTCAAAGCCATTAAAACCCACTTGGGCTAAAAACTCATATTTTTCATTATTTCCCTGACGCATTTTTAAGTCAAATACACCGGCTGTGGCGTTTGCGTAATCTGCCGCAAACGCACCGCTCATAAAGTCCGAATTATCCAGTGTATTATTATTTAAAATACTTATTGGACCACCCGTAGAACCCGAATTGCCAAAGTGGTTGGGGTTGGGTATATCTAACCCGTTTAATCTCCACAGAATGCCTAACGGAGAATTTCCTCGAATAATAATATCATTTCTGGAATCATTAGCACCGCTTACCCCGGCAAAATTAGCTGCCATTCGGGCGGGGTCATTACGACTTCCGGCGTAACGCCCGGCCTCTTCCGAGCTAAAAATTCTGGAGCTTACAGTGCTCATCCTGTTATTTGATTTGGTTTTATCTTGCTGCGAAATTACCTCAACTTCTTGTCCGCTTATTACATTTTCCTCTAACTCAATGTTTATCACGGCTTCTTTTCCGCTGTTTAGAACTACCCAATTTTGCCGTGGTTTGTATCCGCTTAGCTGTGCCACTAAAATTACCCTGCCTATAGGAATTTCTTTAATTTTGTATGAGCCGTTAACATCAGTTGTAGAACCTTTGCTCTCTTCCCCCACTACATATACCACAACTCCTGGAAGAGGACTTTGGCTGTGCTTATCAACAACAACTCCCTTTATGGTTTGGTAAAATTCCTGAGAATAGGAGCTGTATGCTAATAAGAAGAGAAGTTTTAAAACCGGAAATTTATACTTATCCGCCGCCATTATTTTGGGGTTGAATGATAATTTTTTTAATACAGGGATATTCCCAGGGACAAGGTTCTAAACCTATGTCAAAGCTAACTACGTGACGGCTCATAAAACCTATTTTAATATACCCGTTGCATTTAGTCCATTCTTTCCTCAAACAATCCATGTCATAAAAGGTTTCATTGCCATAAGGTACTTTTTTATGATGTTTCCATGAAATAAAAAGTTTATACTTGCCGTAGCTAAGTTTTGTGGATATTTTACCTTCTTTATCGGTTATTAAAGTATCTATGCACTTATTTTTCTTATATAAATATATTTTTTGGTTAGCAAAGGGGAGGTTGGTTAAATAAACCTTTCTTCCTCCTCCTGTTCCAGAGGCACCGGCACAATCTGATTTTGCGATAAAATATTGAAGCGTAACTTTTTTCTTCCATTGGGCGGTCAGCGGAAGAAAAAAACAAAATGTGCTATACAGAAGCCAATAACGCATAATCAGGGTGTGCTTATACTAACCGGAATTATTTTACCGTTTATAAATTTATCTGATTGTGTAGCGAAGTTAAATATGAAATGAGCCATTTCTTTTGCGCTAACAGGGGCTTTGTAACCCGGAAAAGCTGATTTTAGCATATTTGTTTGAACGGCACCAAGTGCCAGGCAATTAATACGAATATTATTTTCCTTTAGTTCTTCGGCCAGGCATTCAGTTACTCCGGCAAGTGCGGCTTTGCTGGATGAATATGCGGAAAGTCCCGGAAATTTTGCGCTTCCCTGAACTCCCCCCATACTGCCAATATTTACGATATGTGCGCCTTTATTTTTAGAGATGAACGGGAGTAGTTGTTGCGTAATTAGGAACGGAGCAAAAACATTGGTGGTATATACCCTCTGTAACTCTTTTAGGGTAATATTTTTAAAAGGCTTTTTGAGAAACATTCCGGCGTTATTAATTAATATATCAACAGGAGAGCCTGTTTTTTTTACCTCGTCGGCTATTTTTTTTATTCCTTTTTCAGTGGATAAATCGGCACTTAACGGCATAATATTTTTAACTCGGTTTTCTTTTATCCATTTTTTAAGAAACGCAGTATCTCTTCCGGCGGCAATTACTCGAAAAGAAGAATCTTTAAATTTTTTAACCAACTCAAGGCCTATGCCCGATGTAGCTCCTGTAATGATAACTAACATATTTTGTAAATTTACGCAAATGCCATGAAATATCTTGAAGACGCTATTTGTTAATATACTTACCTTACCGATTCTTTTTCAACTTAATCTGCATGCCCAAACAGATAGTGTTTATTATGGCAATAAGGATAAATCCAAACAGCGAAAAGAATCGTTAAACAGCCAAAGGAATAAACTAAAAGAAAAAATTTTTTATGGAGGAAATTTTGCCGCGTGGATTGGAAATCCCACGTTTGTAAATTTATCTCCGTTGATGGGCTACAAATTTACCGAACGTTTTCACGGTGGTATTGGGGTAATATACAACTACACCAGTATTCGCTACTCGTCCGGAAGGAATTTTTCACAAAGCATATATGGTGGCCACAGCTTTTTACGGTTTTTTGTTAACGAAACAATATTTTTACAGGCCCAGTACGACAAGCTAAATCAACCTGATTATTTTTCTGCCAATCGAAACAATAGAATTTGGATAGATTATACCTTGGTTGGCGGAGGCTACAGATCAGGCTTTGGAAACGTTGCTTTTGTTGCGGCCATATTGTACAATATAACGCCACACAGGCTTTCGGTATACAGTAACCCTTATGTTCAAATAGGTTTTATAGGAGGCTTTTAGTTAATTTAATGCTTTTGGATTTTGCTGCTTAAATTTTTGAATACCCTCATCCATCCATTGAATATAAGCAGAGATATCAGGGTCGTAACCGCGAACCTCATTCAGTAATTGTTCGTTATGGTCTAACAGAACGTACAGGGGTTGAGAGCTTTGTTTATAGAGAGTTTCTTCCATGTATTTGAATTTATCGCCTATATCGGTGATTTGTCTTTCTTTACCAAACCAAACTACGGTCATGTAGTCCTTAGGGTCAAGGGGACGTTTATCGTCAACATATAATGACACCAAAACCACGTCATTATTAAGTCTTTTGGTTACTTCCGGGTCGGGCCAAACATAGTCTTCCGTTTTGCGGCAATTGGCGCAGGCATGTCCGGTAAAATCAACCATCAGTGGTTTACCGTTTTTTTTGGCGTATGCCAGTGCACGGTCGTAATCATTTTTAAAGTGAATGATTCCATTTTTATTTACCTCAATATGTTTGGCAAATTCCGGATCTATGTTTTGTGATAAAACCGGCATAGCATTACCTCCACCGCCAAAACCGTGCGGAGATTCTGAATATTCTAACGGAGGCAAAATGCCACTGAAAAGTTTAACCGGGGCACCCCATAAACCCGGTAATATGTATATGGCTATGGTAAACGAAATAATGGCAAAAAATAAACGGGTAACCGATAAAGATTTTATATCACTATCGTGTGCGGTTTTGAAAACACCGATTAGGTAAAGTGATTGCAGTAAGAAGATAACGAACCAAATACTGATGAACACTTCGCGTGTAAGAATTCCGGCTTGAACGACCAAGTCGGCATTAGAGGCAAATTTTAAAGCCAAAGCCAGTTCTAAAAAACCGAGTACTACTTTTACAGAATTTAGCCAGCCTCCCGATTTTGGCAACGAGTTTAGCCAGCCCGGGAAGGCAGCAAATAAACCAAATGGCAGGGAAAGAGATAAGGCAAAGCCAAACATTCCCCAAAATGGGCCTGAAATACTTCCGGTACCGGCCGCTTCAACCAGTAGCGTTCCAATAATGGGGCCTGTACAAGAAAAAGATACCAGGGCCAGCGTAAAGGCCATGAAAAAAATGCCTATTAGGCCTCCCTTGTCGGCTTTAGCATCAATCTTTCCAATAAAAGAACTTGGCAACACAATCTCAAAGGCACCTAAAAAAGAGGCGGCAAATATTAGCAGTAAAATAAAAAATGCCAGGTTAAAAAATACGCTGGTAGAAAGTGTGTTAAGGGCTCCTGCTCCGAATATAATGGTAACTCCAAGGCCAAGTACAACATACAATACAATAATAAACAGGCTATAGGTAATAGCATTTTTAATTCCTTCTTTGCGATTTTTGCTACGCTTGGTAAAAAAACCTACGTTCATTGGAATCATAGGAAATACACAGGGGGTAAGTAAGGCAATAAAGCCACCTAAAAAACCGGCAACAAATATCCCCCACCAACTTTTGTCGCTTTTGGGGGATATATTATCTTTTTCCTTCGCACTGATTACCGTATTATTTCCACTGATTGTAGTAGCACACTTTGTTTTTAATATAGCTAACGTATCACAGTAGCAATTGGTGTTATTTACTGTTTTTAATGAGTCGCTTGCCATGCTTGTTTCAGAATTATCTCCTGAGCAGCCCGAGCCTTCCAACTCAAATTCAAATTTATCGGCCGGTGGGAAAATACATTTCTCTTCCGTACAGGCTTGTGCCTCGTATGTTCCGGAAATTTTAACCTTTCCGCCGGTAAGCAGTTTTATTTTTTGAGTAAAGGTGGCTGTTTTAGCGTGATATGCTACATTCATTTCAAACACTTTATCAAATACTTTAACCGGAGTTGATTCGGTGGGCTTGCCGATAAGTTGATAGTCTTTAGATTTATTAAACTTTAAGGCAGTGGGCATTGGCCCGTCTTCTCCGGCTTTAACCAGAGAGTATATATGCCAGGGTTCATCTATCTTAGCTTTAAAAATTAATTCATACTCACAATCGCTTATTTTCTTTGACTCAAGTTTCCAGTGAACCGGATTTTCTTCGGATAATAAAGCAAACTTTGCGACAAAAAAACATATGAAAAAAAGCAGACGCTGCATAGTGTTTAAAATGATTTAGCCTCTAAAGATACTATAAATTAACAGGTAAAAAAACATGAACAATTTATTTTGTAACTACCGATAAATCAATGGTTTTTGGAGGCAAGCACATGGTATTGTCGCAACACATATATTCTACCTTAAATGAAATAGGAAAACCCGGTTTGGTGAGGAGCTTAATTTTTTGTTTGAACTCTGCCTTTTCACTGAATAAAAAAAGTTTGGTGTCAAAGGCTTGAACATACTCTTCATGTACATTAAACTCCTCGGCTGCTCCTATAAGCGAATAATTTTTTGAATCTGTAAATGTAAAACTGGTTGGCACCGGACCGTCTTCTACTGCTTTTTGAGAATAGGTATGCCAGTTTTTTTCTATAAACCCTGTAATTTTTATTTCACCTTCCGTATCATTTATTTTTACATACTCGGCTTGCCACCTGACGGGCTCCCTATTTTGAGCACCGATAAACGTGCTGACAAACAAGAGAAAGTATAATAATTTTTTTCTACTCATTTCTATGGCATTTGAAACACTAACACAATTTCTAAAATGTATTTTGTTTGGTCAAGACCTTAAACAATTATTAACAGCTTTGAGCTCAGTTTCCTAAATAGCGAAAACATCGAGCAATGATATAGAGGTCTTTTTCCGGACTGTATGAACGTGAGTAGTTGATGAGCGCCAAATTTATTTTTTCTGCCGACGGACTTTCGTTAAGGAGCTGTGCCGGCGTAAGTACAGATGGTTTTATGGTAGGCAAATCTTTTCTTAAGGCATGTCCGTATCCAACCCAGGTATAAAAGCCAAATAAAACTTTGAAAATATTTAATAGAAAATTGAAAGGTTTTTTTTGAAGCAATAATATCAAGGGCAGAAAAATTAATAGAAATAAAGAAACCAATATATCAAGTATTCGTTTTTTTCTTTTGTTTTCCGGCTTGGCAACGTTATTCATATCTATTACGTACAATTCCCCGGCAGTATCAATGCTGTTGCTTCCTATAATAGATAAACTTTCCGGCGGAGCTATTTTAAACTCGATATCTTTGGCCACCAAGTTAGCCATGTGTTGAATTATTTCGGACGAGGCAATATTTCTGGCGCAAAAAATTACTTCATTTATATGGTTTAGCTCTATTATTTCTGAAATACGACTAAAATTACCTATGTAATAAGGATTTTTTATACCGTTACTATCTGTATTAACAAAGCCAATTAACTCGGCACCAACGCTTGTTTGTTTTAAAAGATTATGAACTCGGTCAAATTCAGATTCATCGCCAACAACAGCAATGCGCTTGTTATTCTGAACCTTATTTAAGGCAAAACGACGAATTTTAATTAAATGGTAGAAAACCCGTAAAAACACTAAAATAAAGGCGGTTGAAAGCGTACCTATTAAAATAAGTGCTCTGGAAAAACGATAGTATTCAGGCAAAAGAGAATAAAAGATAAGAATTACGGCAGACCCCGTTACAACTCCTCTTGCCACCTTATAAAGCTTGAGAGGCGTATCGTAGCCTCCGCTTAAGTAGGTAAAAAACATCCATATAAGGGTATATACCGGAAAAGCAATATTGATAATATCATCTGAGTAAAAATTGGGGTAAAGTTTGAAGTTAAGCTCATAGTAATGTTTCACCAGATATAATCCGTATAACACCAGTGTAAAATCTATAAGCGGAAAAAAAGTTTTTTTGATAATACGGGTACATATCGCTGCAAATGCGCGTAAGTATATGGCAAGGTAAATAAAAAAAATCATGGCGCCGGCTCCTTTATTGCTAAAGTGTTTTCGGGCAAAAATGGCCATGGCCTTGTAAAACACCAGCACGTAGTTTACACTGCTTTTTTTGGTGCTTTCTCCTTTATAGTGTATAATACCGGAATCGGCAAAGTAATAGTTTGTGTAGCCCGCCAGTTTTATGCGGTAGCTTAGGTCAACATCTTCTCCGTACATAAAAAAGGTTTCATCTAATAAACCCGCTTTGTCAAGAGCTTCCTTTCGGATAAACATAAAAGCGCCGCTTAAAATATCTACCGGATGTGTTTTTTCTTTGTCCAGATAGGTAAGATGATACTGTCCGAATTTTTTTGAATTTGGAAACAATCGAGATAAACCGAAAATTTTATAGAAAGCTACTTTTGGGGTAGGAAGTCCTCTTTTGCTTTCCGGTAAAAAATTCCCCTTTCCATCAAGCATTTTAATGCCAAGTGCCCCTGCTGTGGGGTTGGCATTCATAAAATGTATGCATTTGCTAAAGGTATCTTCTTGAACCACCGTATCAGGGTTCAATAACAAAACGTACTTTCCGGAACTTATTCGTATGGCTTGGTTATTGGCTACTGAAAAACCTTTGTTTTCGGAATTTTCTATAAGTTTTACCTGAGGAAATTTGCTTTTAATAAGTGCAACCGAGCCGTCTGCCGAATTATTATCTACCACAAAAACCTCGGCTTCTATTCCCTTAAGTGCGTTATATACACTATGCAAACACTGTTCTATAAAGTGCTTAACATTATAGTTTACTATAATAATACTCAGTTCCAATAACACAAAAAACGCAAAAAGCCCACAATAATTATAATTGTAAAAAATATTTATTTTTTTACCTTTGCCAAGTTTTATCAGGCAAGACGTAAAAAATGGTCCCATAGCTCAACTGGATAGAGCAACGGTTTTCTAAACCGTAGGTCGCAGGTTCGAGTCCTGCTGGGACTACTTAAAATTTTCTTCGGCTTCTTTGTTTTATACTAAGGCTTTAATTCAGTTGTTGTTTCCCCTTTGTCCCGCCATAAAATGCTTACTTTTGCGGAATGATTAGCTATAACCCTAAAGATTGGTTTAAACTTATTACGGCTTTTCACAAAAGCGATACTTTCCGCAGGCTTATACCGGCTATGTTGGGAATAGGAGCTTTCTCTGCCCTGGTAGTGGTTTTTGAGATTTATGTACTGCATTGGCAGTTTAAAAATATTACCATTATACACTCTATTTTGGGCTTTATACTTTCTGTTTTGCTTGTATTTAGAACAAATACGGCATACGACAGGTGGTGGGAGGGTAGAAAATTATGGGGAGACGTGGTAAATAATTCGCGAAATTTAGCGATTAAGTTTTTGAGTTTTTTAAATACCGAATCAGAAAAACGAAGCGCACTCAATGCCATCATTAACTATAATTTTGCATGTAAAAATCATTTAAGGGGCAAGCTCATAGTTAACGAACTAGCGGGATTGAGCGAGCAAGAAAAATCCGATTTAGCCCAATCAAGTCACTTGCCCAATTTATTGGCAAAAAAACTGTTTTTTTTGATAAACGGATTTCATAAAGCCGGTAAAATAAACGATATACAATTGTTGATGCTTAACGATGAGGTGAAATCATTTACCAATAACTGCGGAGCCTGCGAGCGTATTAAAAATACACCCATACCATATTCTTATAATTTATTTCTGAAAAAGATTATTTTTTTATACGTGTTTACTATTCCTTTTGCTTTTGGCCCTGAATTTAGATACGCAACCATTCCCATTGCCATGATTGTGCTATACGTGTTTGCAAGTATAGAGCTTATTGCTGAAGAAATCGAAGATCCATTTGGCGAAGATGATAATGATTTGCCGCTAGATTCAATTTGCGAGAATATTAAAAGTAACCTTAATGAATTACTGATGCATGATACAAAATAGTTTAATACTCAAAGCAGCAAAAGGAGAAAACCTAGATCGTGTTCCAATTTGGCTTATGCGCCAAGCCGGTCGTGTGTTACCCGAATATAGGGCTACCAGAGCAAAAGCAAAAAACTTTGTTGATTTCGTAAAAAATCCTGAACTGGCAGCAGAGGTTACTGTTCAACCGGTTGATATTTTGGGAGTAGATGCCGCAATTATTTTTAGCGACATATTGGTAATACCCGAAGCAATGGGTTTACCCTATCAAATGATTGAAAGCAAAGGCCCCTGGTTTGAAAAAACCATCCAACAAAAAGCCGATGTAGAAACACTCAAGATAGCAGATCCGGAAGATTTGAGTTATGTAACGGAGGCCATCAAACTCACAAAAAAAGCCCTAAATAATAGGGTTCCGTTAATTGGTTTTTGCGGTGCTCCATGGACTATATTCTGCTACATGACAGAAGGAAGCGGTAGTAAAACATTTAGCAAAGCAAAAAAACTTTTATATACTAATCCATTGCTTGCTCATGAGCTTTTAGAGAAAATTACACAAAGCAGCATTGCTTATCTGAAAGCACAAATACAGGCAGGTGCCGATATAATTCAGATATTTGACTCGTGGGCAGGTATATTGGGACCCGATCAGTACAGCGAGTTTTCTCTAAGATATCTTCATATTATGGTGAATGAGTTAAGAGGGGTAGTACCTGTTATTTTATTTGCAAAAGATGCACATTATGCTTTAAAACAGTTGGCAAATACAGGTTGTGATGTAGTTGGGCTGGATTGGACCATTACCCCGCAAAAAGCAAAAGCAGAAACAGAAAGTAAAGTTACCTTGCAAGGCAATGCCGACCCCTGTTTGTTATATGCCGATGAAAAAACCATTGTTGAGCAAACTCACAATATGTTGAGAAGTTTTGGAAGAACCCGCTACATCTGTAATTTGGGGCATGGTTTATACCCTGATATAGAGAAAGAAAAAGTTAAACTATTTGTAAGTACCGTAAAAGAGTTTACTTTCTAGTAAAAGAACATGTTAAAGCTACTTAACCACTTTTTTCCGGGAGCTAAAGCTATAAGTCCTTTTTTTTGTGGCCAGTTACCGGCAGAATCTACTTCATCAGCTATTCCATGCCAGGGTTCCAAACACACAAATTTTTTACACCCGGATTTTGACCAAATTCCAAAAAATGGCCAGCCTTTACATTCTATAACTATTCCGCATTTATTTTTTGCTGATTCTAACTTTATCTTTTCTATTTGAAAATCTTCAAATACCAAGGCATCGTTTTCGAATAATGAATCGGATAAAAATAATTTTCTGTCTTCCAACTTTAGTGTTTTTTTTGAGTTGGACAGAAGTCCGTCTTCAAGATGTGTGGTTTGATATTCTCTATCATCCGAAAATTCAATAAAGTAATCTTCCCATTTTTCATCCTGTTCTAAGGGAATTTTAAAGCCCGGATGAGCGCCTAAGCTAAAATACATGGGGTTATTTCCTGTATTTTCTATTTCATAAAATATACTGAGAGTATTTTTTTGGATTAAATACGTTATATGAAAAACGAAATCGAAAGGATATATTTTTTTTGTTTCTTGTGTAGACTCCATACAAAAAAGAGCGCCATTTTCCTCTAAAGAGATAAGTTTAAATTCCGAGTCTCTGGCAAAACCATGCTGACTCATAGAGTACGTTTTTTTATTAAAAGTGTAGCAGTTGTTTTTTAATTTGCCTACAATGGGGAACAATACAGGTGCATACCGAGGCCATATTTCCGGTGAAGCATTCCATATCCTTTCTTTTTCCTTAAAAATTAAACTGCACAATTCAGCGCCCTTGGAATTTATTTTTATTTGAAGAAAATCGTATGCGAGAGCGTATTGCATTACAGAAACATGATGCCTTTTATTTGAGATGCTTTGCGATAAAGTTCAATAATTTCTTCTGCCGAGGTAGAAACTTGCTTACATGTAATACTGATGTATTTTCCGTTGCCACTTTGTTTGGTATGAATTTCCGCATCATCATCAAACAAATTTTCTACCATGGCAATATTTCTATTGTCAGCTTCTACGATAAATTTATACATGTATACGGTTGGGAAGGAAGTAGTTTCCACCAATTTATTTTTAAATTGTTCTAAGTCTTTTTCTGTCATACTGCAAAATAGTGCGTATAAATAAGTACCATACCAAATAAAATAAGCAATACGCCGGTGGTTATATTAATAAGTCGCATTATTTTTGGTGTAAGGTATTTTTTTATTTTTCCTGCCAAATGTGCTTTTAAAAGCTCAGTGGCCCAAACAATGCCAAGGGTTATGGCAAAGTATAAAAACATCTTTAATACGGAATAGTTCAGTGTTTTACTTACGGCGGTTACGTTCCCCAGCCAAAGTAGCCATACGGCCGGATTAAGGATATTTAAAAAGAATCCTTTTAGAAGTAATGAAATAGCTGATGGACTTTGAATTTCGATAGAGTCCTCAGAAACCGTAACCGGCTTTTTAAAATAAAAAGCCCCAAATACTAACAAGATAATTCCTGCAAGTAAGCCCATAAAATGTTGGGTTTTTTCATCCTGAATAAAGCTCTCTGCTCCCAAGCTTATGAGGTAAATTACCAGTATGCAAATTAAGAGGTCACTTAAAATAACGCCGGTTGCCAGTAAGCTGCCTTCCTTAGCGCCATATTTAATACTGGTGTTTATTAAAGCAAAAAAAGCCGGGCCAAAAGAAAAAGCCAGCAGGATTACGATAACAAAGGTTTGGTATGCGAGGCTTATCAGCAATTTTTATTTTCTTTATGTTTTTCTATAAAAGCCAGCCACTCATTAAGATGTTTTCCTTTTAAAACACGAGGAAATTTACTTTGTCCGCCCAGTTTGTTTTTACTGGCTAAAAAGTCAATAAACGTTTGGTTGGGAATTACGTGTACAATAACTTCTTTTAAGGCGTGTTGCCTTTCAGTTATATAATCATCGTTTAGTTGTTTCAGGTAGTAATCCAGTTTTTCTTTTACTATGGAAGCATCTGCTTCTTTATCCGAACCTACATACCACTCATGAGCAAAAAGTCCTTCATAGGGTTTACCGTAAACGCAGTATTCATTTATGTTTAAACCTAAATCATCGGCGGTGAACTTTATTGCCTGATTCATGTTGTCTACACTCAAATGCTCACCGCACAGGCTGAGGAAATGTTTGGTTCTTCCGGTTATTATTAGCTCACAACGTTTTAAATTGGTAAAACGTACGGTATCGCCAATCAGGTATCTCCAAGCTCCGGCGGTATTTGATAAAAGGAGAGCATATTCTTTTTTAAGTTCTACCTGAGTAATATTGAGTGCTTTTGCATTGGGCAATATGTTTCCGTCGCTATCAAAGTTTTCTTCATTAAAGGGTACAAATTCAAAAAACATTTTATTGTCTGTCATAAGTTTCATACCCTGATTGGGATTTGGTCTTTCCTGATAGGCAATAAAACCTTCCGAGGCCATGTACGTATCAAGGTATATCAATGGTTTTCCGCATAGGCTATCTATACTGTTTCTGTACGGATGTATAGCCACGCCACCATGTACATATATGGCCAAGTTTGGCCATATATCATGTATGTTTTTTACCTTGTAATGTTTAGTGATACGTTCAAATAAAATCTGTATCCAGGCCGGAACGCCGCAAATAAAACCCACGTTCCACTTTTTGGCATTTTCTACAATTTCCTGAAGTTTGCTTTCCCAGTCGGGCAGAGAAGTTATTTCGGGTCCGGGCAGGGTAAAATTTTGAAACCAACGTGGTTGCGATCCGGCGGCTATGCCGCTTAAATCACCACTGAAATAAGTTCCATTGTATCGAAGGTTGGTGCTGCCGCCTACAAACAATATTTCGGTTTCGTATTGTTCTTTTGGGAAATTGAAGTGCCGGGTAGATAAAATTTGTTTAATGGTTCCTTTGTGAATGGTTTTTATTAGATCTCTGGTTACGGGAATGTGTTTGCTGGACGCTTCGGAAGTGCCTGAAGACAGCGCAAAATACTTCACCTTTCCCGGCCAGCTTACATCTTTTTCTCCCTTTAATGTTCTATGCCACCAAGCATCAAAAATACTTTGATAATCATATATAGGAACCGTATTTTGAAACAACTCGATGGGGTCTTCCTGCATCAATATTTTGCTGAAATCAAAGTGTTTACCAAAGGCAGTATATTCGGCTTTGGTAAGTAATTTTCTAAGCTGTTTTACCTGCTGCTTATACACATTCTTACGTGCCGGTATTTTTGCACGAAGGTCAATGGCGCCTTTTATAATGGAACCTAGTATGGGCATCTTTTTTACTACTTAAAATATCTGAAATCTTGGTTTGCCTTTATGTTTTTTAAACTGTGGTACATGAGTTTAATAACGTCTTCCACGTCTTGTTTATGTACAGATTCAACAGTGGTGTGCATGTATCTGAGGGGTAAAGATATTAAAGCCGAAGCAATACCGTCTGTTGAATAGGCAAAAGCATCGGTATCGGTTCCGGTTGAGCGTGATGCAGCCTGACGCTGAAAAGGTATTTTGTTTTTCTTTGCGGTTTCAATGATTAGTTTCAGCAAGTTATTTTGAACAGCCGGGGCATAGCTCAGTACCGGGCCTTTTCCGCAGGCTTGGTCTCCGCTGGATATTTTATTCATCATGGGGGTTTGGGTGCAGTGGCACACGTCGGTAACAATAGCCACGTTGGGGTTTATTTTTCTGGCTATCATTTGGGCGCCGTTAAGTCCTACCTCTTCTTGAACAGAATTAACAATATATAATCCGTAAGGCAGCTTGTCTTTCTTTTCTTTCAGCAGTCTGGCAACTTCGGCTATCATAAAACCACCAATTCTGTTATCAAGAGCTCTGCCGGTGTAATAGGTGTTGTTGAGTTCTATCAACTCATCTTCGTAGGTTACCACACAACCCACGTGTATACCCAATTTTTCAACTTCTTTATCGGAACTGCAACCGCAATCTAAAAAGATGTTTTTTAATGTTGGCGGTTCTTCTTTTGCCGCATCTCTAACGTGAATGGCCGGCCAGCCAAAAACGGCTTTTATAATGCCTTTTTCAGTATGAATATTAACTCGTTTGGATGGAGCTATTTGATGGTCGCTGCCCCCATTTCGACGAAGATAAATAAAACCGTCTTTGGTGATGTAATGCACAAACCAGCTTATTTCATCGGCATGTGCTTCAATTACTACTTTATAGGTTGCCTTTGGATTTATAACTCCAACGGCAGTTCCGTAGGTATCAATAAAATAGTCATCGATATATGGTTTCAGGTAATTCAACCAAATTTTTTGTCCCGAAGCTTCAAAGCCGGTTGGCGAAGCATTGTTTAGGTAGTTATATAGGAATTTTACCGATTCGTTATTTAAAATACTGTTTTTTGCTTTTGCCATAAAACATTAGTGAATAAGAAGCATAAATTAATGAAAAAGAAATGGATTTTAAAAGTTGTTTTTATGCTCATTTTTATGGAGCAAAAAATTATTTGTTGTTGTACTCGTTCATGCACCGTTGCAGTCCGATAAATGTAAAAGCTTTAACGGCATCGGCTGCAATCTTTATCCGCGCTCCAAGAAGCTCTTGTTCCTCCTCAGACCATTTTCCTAAAACATAATCGGACTGGTAGCCTTTTGAAAATTCCTTTCCAATACCAAATCGCAGCCGTGCATAGGAGGTAGTACCCAATGTATCTTGGATATTTTTTAGTCCGTTATGACCTCCGTCACTGCCTTTTGGGCCGATTCGTATTTTGCCGAACGGAAGGGCCAATTCATCCACCAGTACCATTAAATTTTCAAGAGGAATTTTTTCACTTTGCAGCCAATAATTCACGGCTTTTCCGCTTAAGTTCATGAATGTAGTAGGTTTGATGAGAAGAATAATTTTACCCCTGTGTTTTATTTCGGCAACATGTGCAAGTCTATCGTTACTAAACTTTGAGCCGGCTTCGTTCACCAAAAAATCGGCAATAGAAAAACCTATGTTGTGCCTTGTATTTTCATACTCTGCACCAATGTTACCTAAGCCGGCTATTAAGAATTTGGACATATTTTGTTTGGTAAATATACGTTGTATAAATTGTTTGCGCACCAGTTGTTTGTAAGGCTTTTTTTGTAATTTAGCCCTTAGCCAGTATTCAACAGCGCATAAATTATGAGAAAGGATTTTTCCGGTATTGTGTATGATTCCTCAATTTCTATCGGTGAAAAAAATATAATCGGCAAAGATGATTTTTTGACTGCAGAGCAAATTTTAATTAAGCAAGCATATTTTCCGGATGATATAAACGGGATGCCTCATTTAAGATATGCTGCAGGGATACCTCCTTACCTGCGTGGCCCGTACAGTTCTATGTATATTCAAAATCCGTGGACTATCAGACAATACGCCGGCTTTAGCACGGCAGAGGAGAGCAATGCCTTTTATCGCAGAAATTTGGCGGGGGGACAAAAAGGGCTGTCTGTAGCCTTTGATTTGGCAACGCATCGAGGATATGACAGCGATCATGAACGAGTAGTGGGAGACGTTGGTAAGGCGGGTGTTGCCATTGATTCTGTATTAGATATGAAAATTCTTTTCGATCAAATTCCGCTTGATCAAATGAGTGTTTCCATGACGATGAATGGAGCCGTACTTCCTGTTATGGCTTTTTATATTGTTGCAGCCGAAGAGCAAGGTGTAAGTCCGGATAAATTGAGCGGAACCATACAAAATGATATTTTGAAAGAGTTTATGGTTCGTAATACTTACATATATCCTCCGGCGCCTTCCATGAAAATTATTGCCGATATATTTGAGTATACGAGTAAGTACATGCCTAAGTTTAACTCTATATCTATTAGCGGGTACCACATGCAAGAAGCGGGAGCTACCGCCGATATAGAGCTGGCTTATACCCTGGCAGATGGGTTGGAATACATCCGTACCGGAATAAAGGCAGGTTTGGATATTGATACCTTTGCTCCCCGACTTTCATTTTTTTGGGCAATAGGTATGAATCATTTCATGGAAATTGCTAAAATGCGGGCTGCCCGAATGCTTTGGGCAAAATTGGTAAAACAATTTAATCCTAAAAATCCTAAATCTATGGCCTTGCGTACGCACTGCCAAACCAGTGGATGGAGCCTAACCGAGCAAGACCCCTTTAATAATGTAGCCCGAACTTGCATAGAAGCATTGGCTGCTGCAATGGGCCATACGCAAAGTTTACATACCAATGCTTTAGATGAAGCTATTGCTTTGCCAACAGACTTTAGCGCACGCATTGCAAGAAATACCCAGTTGGTATTACAAAACGAAACAAATATTTGTAAGGTAGTTGACCCCTGGGGCGGCTCATATTACATAGAAAAACTTACACATGAAATAGCTCTTCGAGCTTTGGAACACATTCAGGAAGTGGAAAAACTGGGTGGAATGGCAAAGGCGATTGAAACAGGAATTCCTAAAATGAGAATTGAAGAGGCTGCTGCACGAAAGCAAGCAAGAATTGATAGCGGAAAGGATATAATTGTAGGAGTAAATGCTTATCAAACCAGCGATAAAACGGAAATAGAAATTTTAGATGTCGATAATACGAAGGTAAGACAGCAACAGATAGAGCGTTTAAAAAAAATGCGGCAAGAACGAGACAATAAAGCGGTTGAAAAAGCACTATCTTCATTAACCCAAGCTGCGCAGAGCGAGAAAGGGAATTTGCTGGAATTGGCCGTTCAGGCGGCCAGAGTTAGATGTAGTTTGGGAGAAATTTCGTTGGCTCTTGAAAAAGTATATGGCCGTTATCAAGCGAATATTCGTTCTGTTGCCGGGGTATACAGTAAAGAAATAAGTATGGATGAAAATTTTAAAAAAGCCAGAAGCTTGGCCGACCAATTTGCGGAAAAGGAAGGTCGTCGGCCGCGCATTATGATAGCTAAAATGGGCCAAGATGGCCACGATAGAGGAGCAAAAGTGATAGCTACCGGTTTTGCTGATTTGGGATTTGATGTAGATATCGGCCCCTTGTTTCAAACACCTGCCGAGGCAGCTAAACAGGCGGTAGAAAACGACGTACACATACTGGGTATTTCGAGTTTAGCGGCAGGGCATAAAACACTCATCCCTCAGGTTATAGAGGAGCTTAAAAAGTATGGAAGGGATGATATGATGATAGTAGCCGGGGGGGTTATTCCTGAGCAGGATTATGATTTTTTGTACCGGCACGGAGTGTCGTTTGTTTTTGGTCCGGGTACGGTAATTGCAAAGAGTGCTATTGATATTCTGAATAAGCTGATGGAATGATGGTATGATGCTTCGAAGGCGTTTATTTATCTTAGTTTTATTTTCGCTTACATACAACTGTTATTCTCAAGTCTACGAATCTTACAGAAAAATACTTTTATCTCGTGAAATGAAATTGAACGAGAAAAAAAGATTGATTGATGAAACTCTTGAAAAAAGTATAAACAAAGAATATGATATCATTCTAGGTTTTTGCGATTCTATTTTAGAAGAAAAGATAATAGTTGAAAAGCAATTGATAAATTGGGTAAAAGTAATTAAGGCTACAAGCTTAGCGCGTCAACAAAAAATAAATGAGGGGATAGACTTACTTTTAGCTATTATCCCGGGAAAGGATAAATTGTTGGAAATTACTATAAACGCCAGGCTGGCAAGAATATATTTGGTAACCAGCGACTACCAGAAGTCTCTGGGTTACTACCAAAAAAACCTTTTGTACTATACGGTACTTAAGCCCGACTTTGGGAAACAATCCGCTATTTATAACTCCATTCAAATCTGTTACTACAGGATGGGAATGCCAAAACAAGCAGAGGAAGCAATTAATAAATCTATAGAGGCGGCAAATAAAACAGGAGACAGCACGATTATATTAAATTCGTATTTAGCAAAAGCGGTTTTTGCGCTTAGTAAAAACAACTGCTATTTGGCAGACTCTATTTACAGCGCTTTCGAAAAATTAATACAAACCAAGGAAAATCATCCGCAAATGACATTTTATTGCAACTTTTCTGAAGCCAAATATTGTTTAAATCAACTTAGAGAGTCGGAATATTATTTAGAAAAAAGTTTGCATTTGGCTTATGAAGAAAGAGATACTTTTTGGGTAACCATTAATTTGGTGAGAAAGGCAGATATCTTGGCAAAACGAAATCAAAATAAAGAAGCGTTGAAATTATGTGAGAAAGCATACCAATTTGCAGTTCGCAAACAGTCCTTGATATGGCAGAAGAACGCCTGCAACTGTATTTATGAGAAAAACCTGAGGCTTAAAAACTACAAAGAAGCATTGGAGAGTTATCTTTTGCTCAGTAAATTGAAAGATAGTTTATTTAATGAGAAAAATAAAAGAGAGATGACTCGCAAAGAATTTGAATTTGAATTTGCCAAAAAAGCAACGGCCGATAGCATTGTTAAAGCACAACAAAGTATTATAAAGGATGCTCAAATTAAAGCTCAGCAAAGTGAATTGGAAAGAGAAAAAACTGTTCGTTTTGCTCTTTACGGAGGAGGTATTGTAGTGCTAGTGTTTGCAGGACTTATTTTTAACAGGTACAAGCTTACCATGAGGCAAAAAGTTGAGATTGAGAATCAAAAAAAACTTACTGAAAAACAGAAACACCTAATTGAAGAAAAACAAAAAGAAATAATAGATTCTATTAATTACGCCCGCAGAATTCAATATACACTCTTAGCACACGAAACCTTTTTAAAAAATCATTTACCGGAGCATTTTGTGTTTTTTCATCCGAAAGATATTGTGAGTGGGGATTTTTATTGGGCTACACAAAAAGAAGATAATTTTTATTTAGCAGTTTGTGACAGCACCGGACATGGTGTTCCGGGCGCATTTATGAGTTTACTGAACATATCTTTTATAAACGAAGCTATAAGTGAAAGAAATATTTTACTACCAAACGAAGTTTTTGACTATGTGCGAAATAGGTTAATAGAAAATATGAGTAAAGAAGATCAAAAAGATGGATTTGATGGGATACTAATCTGTATGAATAAAAAAACGGGAAAAATTACATATAGCGCAGCCAATAACAAACCCATTCTGATTTCTGAGAACACACTGCTGGAGATGGAAGCAGACAGAATGCCTGTTGGAATTGGTTTAAAACAAAATCCATTTACCTTACACGAAGTTAACTACAAAAAAGGAGATTTGCTTTATTTATACACCGATGGTTTTGCTGACCAGTTTGGCGGACCAAAAGGAAAAAAATATAAGTATAAGGCTTTAAATGAATTTTTACATAGTATCATTAATTTGCCTGTAACCGACCAGAAAAAAGCTCTTTTGGAGGAGTTTAATAATTGGCGTGGACAACTTGAGCAGGTAGACGATGTATGTATTGTTGGGCTTAGGTTGTAATCTACACGGAAATAATTTTACTTATACTTTTCTTTTAATTTTTCGTATTCACGCTCAACATCGTTCAGTTTAGCTTTTTGGTGATAGGCTCCCAAATAATTGAAAAATAAGCCAATTCCCCAGCCAATGCTTGGATAAGCAGGCCATGGTATACCAAAAGACAGTTGTCTAGTGTCTGAATCCAGAAACCATAATGCCCACAAAAATAAGTTAACACCTACATATGTAATCAAATGTTTTTTAAAGCGTACTCTCTCTTTGGCCATTTTCCAAAGCATTTTTTCTTTTTCGGATGATACTAATTCCATGTTGTTTTTATTTTTGATTATTAAATTTTTTTACAGACCCCCCTCCCAAAACCAATCCCAGGAAAAATCCGTCCATATTCATGGAAGGAGTATTTTGCAAAGAGGTGTTACCCACCGGTTTCCAATTACCGATGCTATATCTGTATCCTGTTTTTATTCCAATAAAAAAACCTTCAGATTCATTTGTGCCCGCGTAGCATTTATATAAAATCTGCGGTTGTACCAGCATTCCGCCCGATTCAAACTCTGCGCTTCCCGATGGGGAAGCAAGTTGTTCTGAAAAATCGTTGTTTGCTTGTTTGTTCTGAATTTTTATCGTGTATCCTCCTCCGCCAATACCAATAGTAGGAATAATAGTATTTCTCTTTTTAAAACATATTGCGTAACCGAAGTCAAAAAAACCAAAGCCCCCTTCTATTGTTAAGTTATTATTTGAGTTTTGTAATTGCGTTTTGAAAAAATTGCCACCTTGGCCGCCAATATAAAAATTACTGATTATAAAACCTCCGCCTCCACCAATGCCATGTTGTAATTTTTTTATTTCATTATAGCTTTTCTCCACAAGGAACCCGTTTATTTGATTGTAATTAAGTACCGATGCGGAATAATCCATATAGCCAAATCCGCCAAAAAGATTGTTTTTTGATTTTTTCTCTTCCTGTGCGCATAATATCTCGGCCATAAAAAAGACAGCGATGATGAGTATTATTTTTTTCTTTTTCACGTCTTTAACTCTTTGGTTTAAGGTATTGTTGTATTGCCTGAAAGTAATTTTCAAAAGCCTGAATACCGGCCGGGGTTATTTTACATAGAGTTTGCGGGTAGTTATCTTTAAATTTTTTTTCTACTTCAATATATCCGGCTTCCTTTAGTTTTTGCAGTTGTACACTCAGGTTTCCGGCGGTTGATTTTGTTTGCTCTTTCAGGTAGGTAAATTCAGCTTCTTTAACCGATATCAGTAGTGATACAACAGCCAACCTGAGCTGAGAATGGAGTATGGGATCCAGGTCTTTAAACATGTTGTTGAGATTGATATAGTTTGCGAAGCATGTGTCCGGGAACTATGTAGCTGGCAAAAATAGCAACAGAGATAATAAGTAACTGGTCAGTGTCGGAAAGAAAAACAGAAACAATAGCGCAAGCAAACGAAATCAGGCTCCCAAAAATTAAGGGTTTAAAGTTTAATAAGCCACCCGATATAAAAGTTGCCAATCCGTACAACAGCATCAAAAAAAAGTAACTTGCCTTTATGCCATGTACCTGCATAAAAAATAATGTGATAACCAAGCTGATTCCAAAAGCCCCCCATACATAAGAGAGAAAACTGTCAATGTACGTTTTTACTTTTTCTTTTTTGCCCTGCCTGTAACTGTATATACCTGAAAATATTCCCCCTAACGGCATTAAAATTATCCAGGCATAATAGCCGTAGGGAATATTTATTTTGATGCTGACGTAATTAATGATTGCCGAAATAAACACCAGCCATCCCCAGAAAATGAGTAAAAATCCATCATCCGCCAATTTATTTTTTGCCGTATTTACCATGCCGCTTATAATTTTTAAGCTTTCTTGCATGTTTATTTCTTTATCTTCCATAGTTTTTTATATGTGAATACAAATGTAAATAAGTTTATATTATAAACCAAATTAAAATATAAAATAAAAAATAACTTATTGATAATCAAAATAATAAAATTTTAATGAAAGTGCTTAATTATCAATTCTGCCTTACTTTTTCCTAAAACCAAGGCCAACTCTTCAAAACTGCAATTTCGAATATTTGCTACAGATTTAAATTTTTTAAGCAGTTTTTGAGCGCTAATATCGCTTATACCTTTAATTTCTGTAAGCTCTGATGCAATAGTTTCTTTACTTCTTTTATTTCGATGATGCGTAATTCCAAATCGGTGAGCTTCGTCTCGAATATGCTGTATTACTTTTAATGTTTCGCTTCGTTTATCAAGATAAAGAGGGATACTATCCCCGGGAAAATATATTTCCTCTAATTTTTTAGCTATGCCAATTACGGCAACTTTCCCCGTCAGGTTTAATTTTTCCAAACTTTTTAGTGCGGCCTGTAATTGCCCTTTACCTCCGTCTATCACAACTAGTTGAGGTAGTTCCAGTCTTTCTTTCAGTACACGGCTGTAGCGGCGGTAAATAACTTCTTCCATACTTGCAAAATCATCAGGCCCTTGTACCGTTTTAATGTTAAAATGCCTGTATTCTTTTTTGGCCGGTTTTCCGTTTATAAAAACGGGCATGGCGCTCACTGCGTAAGCTCCTTGTATATTGCTGTTATCAAAGGCTTCTATTCTTCTGGGCTCTTCCTTTAAGCGTAAATCTTTCATCATTTGCTGCATAATTCTTTCGGTATTTTTTTCCGGGTTAAGAACAGCCTGTTGTTTGTCTTTTTCACGCTTATACTCCATGGCGTTTTTAAAGCATAAATCCAAAAGCTTTTTTTTGTCGCCTATTTTAGGAACTGTGTAATGGCAGTCCGGTAAAACAACAGATGGCTCAAAGGGTAAAATAATTTCTTTATTGCCGGAAGAAAATCTATTTCTAAGTTCTAAAATGCCAAAAAGCAGCAGTTCTTCTTCAGACTCTTCCAAGCCTCTCTTAATCTCCAGTGTTTGTCCTTGCACAATAGCTCCTCCTTTTACCTTCAGATAGCTAACATAGGCATACCGTACGTCGCAAACTAAATGAAAAACATCCACATCTGTTATAGAGGGATGAACAACCGTTGATTTTGCCTGGTAGGTTTCCAGCAAGCCAATTTTTTCTTTTATCAGAGAGGCTTTTTCAAATTCCAGTTTTTCGGAGAGGTTAAACATTTCTTCTTTGAGTTCCTTTATAATCTGCTGCAAATTGCCTTTTAAAATTTCTCTGATTTTATTAATAGATTCTTCGTATGATTTCTCATCCTGTTTTCCCGTACAGGGCGCTTTACACCTACCAATCTGATACTCTAAACATTCTCGATACTTTTTTTTCTGAATATTTTCTTCTTTTAAGTCGTAACTGCAATTACGTAAGGGGTACAGCTGTTTTACCATATCCAGCAATACTTTAATAACCCGAACGTTGGCATAGGGCCCGAAATATTCAGAACCATCTTTGATTAATTTTCTTGTATAAAACAGTCTGGGAAACCGCTCATTTTTGATAACAACCCACGGATACGTTTTGTCGTCACGCAAATTTACATTGTACTTCGGTTTTAAATTTTTAATAAGATTGTTTTCCAGCAACAAGGCATCCAGCTCGGTTTCTACTTTAATGGTTTTTATTTCGGCTATTTTTTTTACCAGCAGGTTAAGCCGTGCATTTTCGTGCTCTCTGTTAAAATAACTACTTACCCGTTTTTTTAGATTTTTTGCTTTACCCACATAAAGTAATTTTCCTGCAGAATCAAAAAACTGATAAACGCCCGGAACATCAGGCAAGGATACAATTTGTCCCTTTAGTATTTCAGCGGGTTTATTCACGATTTAAAATTACGCAAGATACATTAGTAAATTCAGCACTTTTTCCGATTTATTAATATATTTACCGTTCACTATTTTTCTTACTCACATGAAAAATTCACTTTTTATCCTGGTATTGGTATACGGATTTTTATTTGGACAGAGCACTTTTGATGGTAAAAAGCCAATTCCATTAAATCCTAATGTTAAAACCGGCAAGCTGGCAAATGGTTTAACATATTACATAGAGCAAAATAAAAAACCCGAAAATAGGGCAGAGCTTAGGCTTGCCGTGAATGCCGGAAGTACTGCCGAAAATGATGATCAACAAGGGTTGGCTCATTTTGTGGAACACATGGCTTTTAACGGAACCAAAAATTTTAAAAAGAATGACTTGGTAAACTATCTGGAAAGCATAGGAACCAAGTTTGGGCCCGACCTTAATGCCTATACCAGTTTTGATGAAACAGTATATATGCTTCAGATACCTACTGATAAAAAGGATATTTTGGATAAAGGATTGCTTATTCTAAAAGACTGGGCATGTAATCTTAGCTTTGATAGTCTGGAAATTGAAAAGGAGAGAGGAGTAGTACTGGAAGAATGGCGTTTAGGGCAGGGAGCCATGGAACGCATGAATAGAAAAACCTGGCCTGTTTTATTCAAAGATTCCAGATATGCAGAAAGACTTCCTATTGGCAAGCCGGAAATTTTAAAAAACTGCCCTCAACATTTACTTAGAGACTTTTACAAAGATTGGTACAGGCCTGATTTGCAAGCCGTAATTGTAGTTGGTGATATTAACGTGAATGAAGTGGAAAAACAGATTAAAGAATTGTTTGGTGATATTCCGGCTCCCAAAAATCCTAAGCCTCTAAAAAGCTGGAATGTACCTGATTCTAAAGATATGCGTGTAGCAGTTGCTTCCGATAAAGAGTCGCCCTATAACATGGTTCAACTCGGCTTTATGCAAAAAGAAAAATTGAATAAAACAAATTATGATGGGTACCTCGAAAATTTAAGAGTAGAATTGTTTAACGGAATGATAAACGCACGTTTAAATGAACTCACCAAAAAACCAAATCCTCCTTTTATGTTTAGTTTCAGTGGTTATTTTTCATACGTAAGAAACAAAGACTTATACGGAGCATTTGCCGTAACTCCTAACGGGAAAGAACTAGACGCATTAAAGGCAGTAATAACCGAAAGTGAGAGAGTGCGTCGTTATGGTTTTACCCAGTCTGAATTTGAAAGACAAAAAAAGCAAATGCTAACCGAGATAGAAAATCAATACAAGGAAAGGGACAAAACAGAGTCAAAACTTATTGTAGGAAGCTATGTCCAACACTTTTTAACCGGCTACCCCTATCCGGGAACTGAATTTGACTATGCTTTTTATAAAGAAATGTTACCGGGAATTACTCTTGAATCGGTAAACGGCATGGCCAAAAAGTGGATTACCAATGGAGAAAATGTAGCGGCCATTATGATGCTGTCTGAAAAAGAGGGAACAAAAATACCGGACGATGCCGCAGTAATTAATGCCTTTAAACAGGCACAAGCCAATGAAGACATTAAGCCCTATGAAGATAAAGTTATTAATGAGCCCCTATTGGCTAAAAAACCTGTTCCACAAAAGGTATTTAAAACAACCGATAGGGGACATGGAGTTACTGAGTGGATCTTAGGTAATGGAGCCAGAGTATTAATTAAACCCACCGATTTTAAGAATGATGAAATTATGTTTTACGCATTCAGCAAAGGCGGAACCAGTTTATACCCGGAAAAAGATTTTTTAAATGCCAATTATTCCAACAGCATTCAAGACGAATCGGGCTACGGAAAATTTGACGCCATTGCTTTAGACAAATTTATGCAAGATAAAACTTGCAGGTTATATACCAGTGTTGGCCCCTTTGAAGAGAGCCTGGAAGGGAATTCCAACAATACAGATTTGGAAACATTGCTGCAATGGACGCATTTGGTATTTACCAAACCCAGAAAAGATTCTTTGGCTTTTACAGCCCTTTTAGATAAGCAAATAGCCTTTATTCAAAACAGCGATAATGATCCCGACCAATATTTTTCCAGAGCGGTATCTTATTTTATGAGTGGTAATCACTATATGTTTAAACCTGAAACAGAGAAAGATTTGAAAAAACTAAACCACCAGCGCAGCTATGAAATTTTTAAAGAACGATTTGCTGATCCGGCCGACTTTACCTTTATACTCGTTGGGAGTTTTAAACCCGAAGAAGTAAAACCCTTAGTTGAAGCATATTTAGGAGGAATTTCAGCCAGCAGCAAAACAGAAAGCCCCAGAGACCCCGGATTCAAATCTCCAAAAGGGAATTTGAAGAAAGTGTACAAAAAAGGAAATGAACCCAGAAGCAGAGTAAATCTGATATGGACAAATAATTTTGAATACACTCCGAAAAACCGTTTTGAGGTAAATGCGCTTACCAAACTCTTGAATATTAAGCTTCGCGAAAATCTTCGTGAAGATAAGGGCGGTGTGTATGGAGTAGGAATGTTTCCCAGAATGACAAATTTTCCTAAGCCCGGTATTCGTTTCACATGTACATTTGCCTGCGCTCCGGAAAACGTAAACAAGTTAATTTCAGCTGCTCAGGAAGAAATTAACGACGTTCGCAAAAATGGTTGCAGCCCTGAGAACTTAGTTAAGGTAAAAGAAGGTTTTTTAAAGGAAAGAGAAACACAACTTAAGGAAAACACCTTTTGGTTGTATTACATTGCTGCTTGTGAAAAAGATAAAGAACCTTACACAAATTTGAATGAGTTTTCTTCTTGGGTAGAAGGGTTAAAGGGAGAAGATTTTAAAAAATTTGCCGATAAATACATTAACGATAAAGAACTGAAACAGTTTATTTTAAATCCGGAGAAATAGATTGGCCGGTTCTGTTTTTAGAAATAAAGCCATACTCGTTGCACCGCTTGACTGGGGCATTGGCCACGCTACTCGTTGCGTGCCGCTTATAAAGCAGCTGCTGCAAGATAACAACAGGGTAATACTGGGCGTTACTCCTCTTACCCTAAAAATACTATCAGCAGAATTTCCTCATTTGGAAAGGGTAGAACTTCCCTCATATCAAATTCGATACAGCAAATTTTTGCCTGTCTGGTTTAAATTACTTTTTCAGTTGCCGAGAATAAACCGTGTTATGGAGGAAGAAAGAGCACTCTTAAATCAACTTGTATTGCAAAAAAGAGTAGAGGTTGTTATAAGCGATAACCGTTACGGTCTTTATCACAAAAACATACACAGCGTTGTTATTTGCCATCAAATAAACCTGCAGGCTCCCCTTTTAAAAAACTATGCTGCGAAAAAAAATCTAACCTATTTAAAATGCTTTAACGAGGTTTGGGTGCCGGATTACGAAGACCATAATTTGAGGTTAGCAGGTAGTTTAAGCGAGAATGTTTATAACCTTCCTGTCTTGTATGTGGGCCCGCTTAGTAGGCTACAGATAGTTTCTTCCAAAAAAGAATATGATATTCTCTTTTTGCTTTCCGGCCCCGAACCTTCCCAAACTTTACTGTTACGAAAAATAAAAAAACTATGTGAAGATAGCTTTAACTATAAAATAGCTTTGATAAGCGAGAGAAAATTACCTGATTTTCCGGAAAACGTGAGCGTATTTAATTTGCCTGAAGCAAACAAGCTTGCCCAAATCATCTGTAATTCGGACAGAGTAGTTTGCAGAAGTGGTTACAGCACGTTAATGGACATGCATGTACTTCAAAAAGAGAATTTGATTTTAATTCCCACCAAAGGACAAACAGAGCAGGAGTATTTAGCTCGCTATTGGAAAGAGCATTACCATGCTCTTGTTTTGAAAGAAAATGAGCTGGGCAAGTTGAAAAAAATTTTATCGTAACTACAGAAAATCGGGATCGCTTTTGCGCAAGCCGCATTTGTATAATTTGTATTTTAGTGAAATATAAAATTTCATTAAACATGTTTCTTCTTTGCCGTGAGTATTTTACCATACACTCATTTTTTTGCGTACTCTTCTTGTATACACAGCTATCTTTTTCGCAGGTAAATCCTGCTAAGATAAATGTATCGGATTTGCCTGTCGGTATAGTTTACGAGGGTATCTTTAAGGAAGCTTTTTCCTGGAAGGATAACCTGGGAGATAACGTTGCCCTAATAACGGAAACGGGAATTCATCGCAGTAAAAAATTTGCTCATGAAAATGACGGTTCGGATGCGGAACTTTTTGCTTACCACTATATACTGTCTAAAAATGAGATTACACAAAATTGGAAAGTGTACGACTTTATAAAAGATTGTCCGTTGGATTTAGAGGCTTCTTTTGTAAAAAACACTTTTCGTGTAACAGATTTAGACAAGGATGGGATAGCCGAAGTGTGGTTGATGTACAAAACATCGTGCCGAGGCGATGTTAGTCCCGGCGATATGAAAATTATCATGTATGAGGCAAAGCAAAAGCATGCCATGAGAGGACAAAACAAGGTTTTGGGTGGAATAGACGAAAAAGGTAAAAAACAATATTACGGCGGAGAGTATAAAATAGATAAGGCATTTACTAATGCACCAAAATCATTTTCTGATTATGCCAAGAAACTTTGGCAAGAGAATATTATGCAAAGTTCAGATTAAGAAAAATTTGATACAAAGGGGCTACTCTACCTTTTCAATTTCGAATCCAAAATCCATGATAAGCGGTAAAGGGTCTGTACGCATAGCCTGAACAAACTCAAACTTATATTTCCCTGCTGCCGGAAATTTAACGTTTTTCTTTATAGGTGCTTTAAAATCAAAAATATCGCCTGCACCACTGCCCAACCATTCGCCCTTTGAGTTGGCCAGTATCACTTCCATCGTGTCTTTTATTACTTTGCCGTCCGGGTAGGTGGTGTTTACAAATAAAAAAATATTGTTGTAAGGATAGCTGTCGGCATGCCTAATCATTAATGATACATTATTCAGACAATTAGCATCGCTTATTTCTACCTCAAAAGTTGCCGGATTATTACTATGCCATTCATAATTATCAAATTTTTGATACTTCGTGTAAATAATGTTTTTATTACACGACACAAAAAACACACTTAGCAAAAAAAGGCTTATTTGTATTATTTTATTTTTTTTTAGGCCCATGCTGATTGTTTTTTTGACGATTGTTTTGATGACTGTTTTTTTGATTATTACCCACCTGTTGCTTTCCTGATGGATTATTTGAATTTTTTCGCTGTTTACTCTTCTTCTTTTTTGCTTTTGACTTGTTGTCGAATCGGGTAAGGCTATCCTGGCCTACTACATTTTCGAACGAAGGTTCTTCAATAACTTTATTTTTTATTTCAATAACCGCTTCTACAAAGTCTTCCGGTTTCTCTCCTCGTTCGTTCAGCTCCAGTACTTCTTTCACCTGCTCCGGTTTTAGAGGTATAAGAACAGCCGGTTCATGTTTATATGAAAACCACATGACTCCCCGGAAGATATCTGTTTTTTGGTGAAAGGCATCGCCTTTCAATGTTCGTAAAATTTTATTTTCTACGTTTGGAAACGATTTTAAGGTTTCCACGTAATGGTCTAATTCGTAATTCAGGCAACATTTCAATTTACCACACTGCCCGGCTAGTTTTAACGGATTGAGTGAAAGTTGTTGGTAACGGGCGGCACTTGTTGAAACTGTCCTAAAATCGGTAAGCCAGGTGCTGCAACAAAGTTCTCGGCCACAAGCGCCTATTCCACCAAGTCTTGAAGCTTCTTGCCGGGCACCTATCTGCCTCATTTCGATACGAACTTTAAACTCTTCGGCCAAAACCTTAATGAGTTCTCTGAAGTCTACGCGTTCATCGGCGGTATAGTAAAAAATAGCTTTTGATTTGTCGCCCTGATATTCCACATCGCTCAATTTCATTTGCAAACCCAGTTGAAGAGCAATGGTACGGGCCCTGTACATGGTAGAAACTTCCAAGCTTTGCGCCTCTTTCCATTTATCTATATCTACTTGTTTAGCTTTTCGGTATATTTTTTTTATCTCCTGGCTGTCAAAATTGATGTTGCGTTTTTTTAATTGAAGCTTTACCAACTCTCCGGTTAAAGAAACTATCCCAATATCATGTCCTTGCTGTGCTTCCACGGCCACAACATCTCCAACATGAAGAGGAAGATTATTGGCATTTCTGAAGAAATCTTTGCGGGAATTTTTAAACCTTATTTCTACCAGGTCAAAAGGCTTTTCTCCTTCGGGTAAACGCATGTTTCCTAGCCAATTAAATACATTAAGTTTGTTGCAACCACCTGTGGTACTGCAAGAACCGTTATTATTGCATCCGGCCGGTATTCCACCTGCATCTTGATTATAATTGCCTCTGCCGCTGGCACAACTGCTACATCCCATACGTCTCTTAAATTTTCGAGGTTAAATATACAAATAAAGAAGGTACTTAGTTTTTGTAGTAGTTGGTAGACTGAAGATATTCCCAAACCGATGCCGGAAGAAAAAATGCGATATTCCGGTTATTTTTAATGGCGTCTCTTATAAACGTTGAAGAAATATCCATTAGAGGAGCTTGGGTAAAAATTACGTTGGTATTTTCCTTGTACGGATTTTCAGAAAAACCGGGCCTTGGGTATACAAGCATTTTATAGTGATTCAGGATGTACTCGTAGTTTTTCCATTTATGAAAACTCATGAGGTTGTCGCTGCCCATTATCAGATAGAAATTATGATCAGGATGTTTTTCTTTAAGATGTGCAAGCGTGTTGACAGTGTACGAGGGTTGAGGTAAATTAAATTCAACCGTGCAGCTTTTAATTTTGTTTTGTCCTTCCAGTGCCATATTCAATAGGTGTAGGCGATGATGCTGGTTAAGCAAAGATTTTTTTTCTTTTAGAGGATTATGAGGGGAAATTACCATCCACACCTCATCCAGTTCCTGAAAGCTGAGCATATAATTAGCCAAAGCCAGATGCCCTATATGAATAGGATTAAAGCTACCAAAAAACAAACCAACTTTCTTCATTTCGCAACACGAATTTACCAATATTGCCTTATTTTCATTCCCGAGCTTAGCCTTTATTTATTTTCGACAGGAGTTTGGCGGTAAAAAATCTAAAAATTTTGGTCGAATAAAAAGAGGATTTCGTCGCCCTAAGTTAAATTTTAACACTTCCCCTATTGACAATTAAAAATTGTTAAATTACCTTGAACTATTATTTCAAACACTAGACTATGAAGATTAATTACAGAAAGGGATTAGTTGCCGGTATGTTCATTACATGCGCAACTTTATTGAATGCCCAGAGTAGTGCGAGCATAAGCAACAATGCCAGTGCCAACAACCAGCAGTTAGAGGTTCCGCCTCATCGTACATGCGGAACAGATATTTTACCGCAACAATTTGAGAGTTGGTTGCAAAGTGTAACACCTCCTGGTGGTAGTAAAGGAAGTCAAAATCTTTCTGCGGAATCGGTGTTTAATATACCCGTGGTGGTGCATGTAATTCACAACGGAGAAGCGCTGAATTCAGGAAGTAATATCAGCAATGCGCAAATTCTCAGTCAAATTGCCATACTCAATAAGGATTTTAACGGAACAAATGCCGATACCAATCTTATTCCGGCAGCATTTAAACCCATGTTGGGAAAATGCAAAATTAATTTTTGCTTGGCGGTTGTAAATCCTACCGGCGGTATAATGCCCGAGCCTGGTGTTAATCGTATTAATCGTAATACGATGGGGTGGAGTGCGCCGCCTTTTAGTAACATGACTTACTGGAACAATACCATCAAACCTCAGAGTATATGGGATGTGAACCGTTATTTGAACATGTGGGTTGCCAACATTGGAAGTAGTTTATTAGGTTTTGCTACTTTTCCTAATCCCGGTACTTCCGGCCTTCCCGGCATTCCTTCTCCTTATGGTTCTACCACTACTGATGGAGTGGTAATAAACCATACTGCTTTTGGGGATGTGGGCACTGCTACAGCCCCGTTTAATAAGGGGCGTACCGCTACTCATGAAATAGGTCACTGGTTGGGGCTTCGCCACGTTTGGGGAGATTCTAACTGTGGAAGCGATTTTTGTAACGATACTCCAACGCAATCTAACGAAACATATAACTGTCCTTCTTTTCCAACGGCTGCCGGATGTACCGGTTCGCCAAACCCTCCGGGTCGTATGTTCATGAATTTTATGGACTATGTTAACGACGCCTGCATGTACATGTTTACTAACGATCAGGCATATAGGGCTCAGTTGATTATGGTTCACTCGCCAATCAGGGCCGCACTTCTTACTTCTACGGTTTGTAATTTGCCTTCGGTGGTTAACGATATAGGCATTATGTATGTTTCCATACCCACTTATTCGCAGGTTATTAATTGCCACAATTTTATTAATCCGGTAGTGATTATTAAAAATTTCGGAAGTAACAATATAAGCTCTATAACATTTACCTACAACGTAAATGGTGTGGGAACCCAAACCTTGAACTGGACAGGGAACTTAGCCCCCAACACTACGGCTACGGTAAATATTCCAACCATTTTTGGTATTCCTAACGGTACAAACGGCTTTAACATTAGTGCACTAAATCCAAACAGCACAACCGATTCCAATATGAGCAATAATTACAACAACCAAATGTTTGTAACCACTAATGGTGTTAATGTGAATACGTCGGTAGCTCCTTCTGCAACTGTTTGTGCCGGCCAGCAACTTACTCTTACAGCCAGCGGCGCTACTTCATATACCTGGAATCCGGGCAACTTAACCGGTGCCAGTGTTACGCTAGCTCCTTCTGCCACAACCATGTACACAGTTAGCGCAACTTCAGGAACCTGTGTAACAACGCGTACCGTGCCTATTACCGTTAGTCCTTCGCCAACGCTTACTGTTCAAAACCAAACTATTTGTACAGGAGGAACAGCCACGTTGATTGCATCCGGAGCCTCTACGTATTCTTGGAGCACTTCGCAAACTACTCCAACTATTTTTGTAACTCCTGCATCTAATACAACTTACACAATAACCGGAACTGTTGGCTCGTGCAGTAATACCAAAACAGTAAGTGTTACGGTAGGACCTAACTTGGGAATTAATTTAGCAGCCACCTCAACCGTGTTTTGCAGCGGTGGATCGGCAACTATTACTGCTAACGGAGCTTCCAGCTATACTTGGAGTACTTCTTCAAACAACACTTCTATTACTGTCTCTCCTGCCGTAACAACAACCTATACGGTTAACGGTACTGCGGGGGCATGTTCCGGAAGCGCCGCCATAACCATTAGTGTTAATCCAACACCTACCATTACCAGTTCGCCCAACACTACCATTTGCAGCGGAAGCAGTACTATTCTTACAGCAGGTGGAGCGAGTACATACACTTGGATGCCTGGCAGTTTAACCGGACCTAATGTGAATGTTACGCCCGCCTCTACAACCATTTACACTGTTACCGGTACAGCGGTTGGAGGTTGCGTAAATTCTAAAACACTTTCCGTAACGGTAAATACCAAGCCAACTGTAAACGTAGCAAGTTCTAGCGCTACTACCTGTCCGGGTGTTGCGGTTACCTTGTTTGCAACTGGCGCAAATACATACAACTGGAATCCTGGTAATTTGAGTGGTGCTTCTGTTTCCGTAACGCCATCTTCTACTACTGTTTATACCGTGGTAGGCACGGCTTTGAACGGTTGTACCGATACAAAAACCTTAAACATCACTGTTATGCCTTGCACCGGTTTGAGTACACAGGCTGCTGCTAATATGCAGGTTGCAGTTTATCCGAACCCATTTAAGGAAGAACTTGTGGTAGTGGTTGGAGAGGAAGTGCAGGTGTCTTTATTTAATGCTTTAGGTCAAAAAGTAAGAACTGTTGTAATGAACGGAGAAGGAAAGCTGTATACAGAAGATCTGGGTAGCGGAATGTATTTTGTTCATGTAAAAGGACAAAGTGGTACAAAGATTTTTAAGGTAACAAAGAATTAGAGAGCATCTTTTTGATTAAACTAGAAGAGAAGAAACAACCTCCAAAACGGAGGTTGTTTTTTTATTGTTCGGTTGAAAGTTCAAAATAATAACGACTGTTCCCGGGTTTAGGGTAATTTGTTTTTAAACAAATAGCAGATGCTAAATCGGCAATAAGGCCCAACCCCATAGAAGAGGTTTTTTGAACCGAATTAAATTCAAACCCCGGGCCGTTATCGTGAATAACAAGGGAAGTCTTATTATCGGATATGGCTTCAAAATCTATTGAAAGTAAAAAATTCTCATTTTCCGGAGTTGCATGCTTAATGGCGTTTAATAGAACTTCGGTTATGATGAGCCCTAGGTATATAGCCGATTTACTGGGTAAATAAAAATCTATCGGGTGAACGTTGGCTTTAATTTTATGGTTGAATTGAGGATAGGAAACGCGAAACTCATTTATAAGTTCATTTATATATTTGGCAATATGAACTTGGTTGAAGTAATGATTTTGCTGTAGCAGGTCGTGTATTTTGAGCATAGAAAAAACTCGTTGTTCATACTCTTCAACAACCCGTTTGGTTTCTCCTGTCTCCGTTTTGTTTTTACTGATTCGTAATAAACTCACCAGTATGGAAAGATTATTTCTGGTTCGGTGATTAAGCTCCTTGAGCAAAGTATCTTTTTCGAGCAGTAACTTTTCCAAATTTGCTTGGGCGGCTCTCCTGTACTTTGTTTCTAATAAAGATGCAATTAAAAAAGAAACGCTTAAGCAAAAACTTTTTTCATTGTGACTAAAGACTTTTTTTTGTCCTGTTTTTTCAAAGCAAATAACACCGGCCAGTTCTCCCGCTACCCGAAGTGGAACATCTAATAAGGAATATATATCAAGCGGAATAGAATATTCTTCGTTGAAGGGCGCTGTAATAGGGTTTTCTCTGATGTATTCAGCTTCAATAATTTTATTTTCTCTGAGTGCATGAAAATAATCGGGGTATTTCCAAGCTTCTAAAACAGTGTTTTTACTGAACCGTTTTGTTCTTATATCATACTCTCCTACTGATATGATGGCATTTTTTTCTTCATTGAATAGCCATACATTCATTCGTTCAATATTTAGTGAGGGCAGAATTTGTTTTGCGAGATTAATGAGCACCTGATCAATGTCTTCGTTTCCCGAAGGGTGGGTTTTTGAAACATTGTCAAGTTCGTGCAGTAAACTTATATCGTTGTGCAAAGCCGACTTTTTGGTATATCTAATTTACTGAAATTGAGTAAATAATGAAATTTTTCGAAAAAAATTTAACACAAAAAATTAATTGGCACGTATGGTGCCTCCTCGTATAATGTATTGAAAACCATTAATATTAAATGATTTACCTGAAGTCTGGTTAATTAGTTCGGTAATATCCTGTTCAATAGTGTGTATACTTCCTTTGGTTTTGTACGCAATATTTAAATAGTCGGTATTTATTTCCATACCCTCATAAACACCGCATAAAATAACTCTTACAGGAATTTTAACTCTTGGCAGCAGCACCATGTCTCTTACCTTGGCCCAGTTATCGGCAATTAAAATGATATTGTCGGGCTTCCGAACTTTTTTAAGTCCGGTTAAAATGGCTTCAATAACATTTTCGGGAGAGTCGCCACCTTCTCCTTTTTTTATACAAAGTTTCATGGTGTTTACCAAGTCGTCGGTATTTTTTGCCCGGCATACATATACTCCTCCTGTCATACCAATTTTTTTCTGAGAGTCTTTTTTATTATCGCCATCATTAAAAAAAACAAAGTATTGTTGAGCGGTATCTTTTACAAAATGTAATTTAAGCCACATATTTATTTCTTTGGCGTAGGGATACATGCTACCCGTTAGGTCGGCCACAATCATAGTTTTTTTCCATTTAGGATTTCGAGCTAAAACCCTAAAAACCCCGTACGATGCGGTGTCTTCCATATTTGGCTCAAAATCTATCTGCTCAGTGGTGCTTCTGCTCTCAAATGCAAATTTTCCGTTTTTATCGTAAACTTTATACATACCATCTAAGTTTCCCTTTTTATAGTAGCCTTCTGCCTTAATGTGTCCGTTAGGGTGGTATGAAATTTCAATTCCTTCCTTTACGCCATTTTTAAAATTTTCGATTAACTCTTTTTTACAGTTTTTGTAGTAATACGTAACCGGACCATCAAGTACACCGCTGTTGTAGTACATTTCCTGTTTTACGCATTTTGAGGCGTTATTGTGCCAATGAATTTCTAACCCTTGTTTTTTTCCGTTTTTGTATACAATCTCCGAAGCTAAATTTCCGTTTGGGTAGTAAGTACGCCAAATACCTTGCTTTAAACTGTCTTTATCAATAATATTAATTGTATCTCCTTCTACTACACGAAAAGAAGTTAACTGCCCCGCACAGCGAACCCCAATAGTGATGAGCAGCAGAAGAAAGAGTTTACGTAGCATACTAAACTATAAAATTGATTAAATTTGCCCTATAATGCAAATAAGATGTTGGAAAAAATAGATACATTATTAAGAGAGGTAGAACAGTCTGTTATTGAGAATCGTGAGCAATTGGAAGAGTACCGAATTAAATGGTTGGGTAAAAAGGGAGAAATAACGGCTTTATTTGATGAGTTCCGAAATGTTCCCGTAGAACTTAAAAAGGATATTGGTCAGAAATTGAACTTGCTTCGTAATAAGGCACAAGAACATATAAATATCCTAAAAGAAAAGTTTGAAACAAGCGCGTCAGAGTCTAAAGAAACTTTTATTGATAAAAGCTTACCTGCTTGGCCAACTTTTCAGTTGGGCAGCAAACATCCTATTTCCATCATCAGAGATGAAATAGTTGATATTTTTTCACGTATTGGTTTTACTATCAGTGAAGGCCCTGAAATAGAAGATGATTGGCATAATTTTACGGCATTAAATACACCCGAAAACCATCCTGCTCGTGATATGCAGGATACCTTTTATGTAAAGCTGAACCCCCCCATGGTGTTACGTACTCAAACATCCAGTGTTCAAGTTCACATTATGGAGGGCAGCAAGCCGCCTATCAGAACCATTTCACCGGGGAGGGTATACCGAAACGAAGCAATTAGTGCACGTGCACATTGCCAATTTCACCAAGTAGAGGGACTTTATATTGACGAAAAAGTATCTTTTGCTGATTTAAAACAAACCTTATTATACTTTGCCCGAGAAATGTTTGGCAGCAATACACAAATACGTTTACGCCCCAGTTATTTCCCGTTTACCGAACCCAGTGCAGAAGTTGATATTAGTTGTACTTTGTGCGGAGGGAAAGGCTGTAATGTATGTAAGCATACCGGTTGGGTTGAAATTTTGGGCTGCGGCATGGTAGACCCTCAGGTTCTTGAAAACTGTAAAATAGATAACTTAAAATACAGCGGATTTGCTTTTGGTATGGGGATTGAGCGCATTACCATGCTTAAGTATCAGGTAAAGGATCTAAGATTATTTTTTGAAAATGATGAACGCTTTTTAAAGCAATTTTCTTCCGTTTCCTTATAATCTCATCACCTTGACAAACGTGAGACTTCAATATTTGAAGCAAATGCTTGCCGGCGAACCGCAGGATATATTTTTAAATTATGCTTTGGCCCTGGAATACAAAAGCGCTAATCAATTCATGGAATCAGAAGAGCAACTTTTATTTTGCCTGAAACTTAATCCGGAATATATACCTGCCTTTTATCAATTAGCCGAATTATATGTGAGTATGGGAAAAACAGAAAAAGCCATTGACTTTTATTCCAAGGGATTATTCTTGGCCAAACAGCAAAATAATCATAAAGCAGTTACTGAATTTTCAGAGGCTTTGGCTAACCTTAGCGATTAAAATATTTCTTATTTATTCGGAAGTAACTTTTGAGTTTTATGCTCCAATTATTTACCTTTAATCCCGGTATACCAGTTGTTTTACCATTAACTTAATGCCTCATAAAAACTCCTTTTTGTCATGCTAATTAAAAATACCGGTTTAAGAAAGTTTGTCATTTTTATTTATTCGGCTATCCCCTTCAAAAAATTTATTTACGAACTTTTAAGAAAAACTTCTTTCCGAAAAACATCCATAGCCCACAATTTATTTTTTAAAGGATATTTTGAAAGCTCTTTACCTAACGGAAGGAGATTTACGATGTTTAACGAGGGTTACCGGCATCATATTGAAAATTTATTGTTTTGGAGAGGGGTAGAAGATGGTTGGGAAAAAATGTCAACCAGGGTGTGGCTAGAACTAGCCAAAAGTTCTAAAGTGATACTGGACATAGGAGCCAATTCCGGATATTATTCCTTAATAGCTAAAGGTATTAATGAGCAAGCGCAGGTGCTTGCTTTTGAACCCATGCCCGTTATTTACGACAAACTTAACAACAATATTTCTAAAAGTAACATGAAAATAAAAACAGAGAAAATAGCTTTATCGAATGCAATAAAAAAGAGTATTTTGAAGCCTCAATCTAAGGATACCCATTATACACTATCTATATCGGACAACAACAGCTATAGTAACGACGAAGCAGGAACTGAAGTTTCTGTTACAAGATTAGATGAATACATAAAAGAAAATAATATACCTGAAATTAACCTGATGAAAATAGATGTAGAATCACATGAGGTAGAAGTATTGGAAGGGATGGGCCATTATTTACAAAAAATGAAACCCAATATGCTCATAGAGGTTCAGAACGATGCTATTGCATCAAAGCTTAATAAGTTAATGGAGGGAATGGAATATCAGTATTTTAATATTGACGAAAATCTGGGATTTAAAAAAGTATCGGGCTTGTGTAAATCCAGCACACTAAATTTTTTGGTTTGTGATACTCATTTTGCCAATAATAGTACTGTGCTTAAAAAATACGCATACTGATGCATAAAGAAAACATTTTACTTTTTGGAATTTCAAATAAGGCGGGCAGAACTGCAGCAGAACAGTTGTATAAAAAAAATTACTGTGTAGATGTGGTTGAGTGGCGTGACGCAGAGGTAAAACACTCTAAATATGTATCAGAGTATTTTTTAGTACATAATCCGGAGATTTCAGTAAAAAGATGTTTTGAAGAGCTAAAAAGTGTTTTATCCAAAAAAAAATACCGTTATGTAATTCCGGTTACCGACGGGGCTATAGAAATAGCCCTACAGTACAAAAGTGAAATAAGACAGTTATCAACCCTGATTTTAAACGATACTCCACATTTACGGGTTGCCAAAAACAAAAACCTACTTCTTACTACTGCAGTTAATTTAGGCGTTCAAATACCCCAAACTGTTGTAATTAAACAGCTGAGCGATTTTTATCGGGCGGCGGATAGAATTAACTATCCCTGTGTATTAAAACCGGCAAATTCGGCTAAAATTATGGGCGATAAATTGTATTTATTTAAAGTGTCTTTTTGTAAAAATGAGCAAGAGTTGCTTGATAAAATAAGAGAACTTATTAATACAACCGAGTTGTTAATTCAAGAAAAACTGGAAGGCTTTGGTGTGGGATTTAATTCTATTTGTGTAGATGGAAAAATAAAGTTAAGTTATGTGCACAAGCGGCTATTTCAGATAGGAACCGTATCATCTTCCAGAATTACACTTCCTTCGGATGCTTATGGTTTATCGGAAATATCCGGGAAATTATTGAGTGAATTAAATTGGAACGGAATATCTATGCTTGAGTATATTATAGCTAAAGATAATAAGCCCTATTTGATGGAGATGAATTGTCGGTATTATGGATCTATGTTTTTGGCTGAGAAACTTGAATTACAGTATTCTACTAATCATGTAAATGCCATTTTAGGAAACGACCTTAAAATAAATCGGAAAGAGTATAAACAAATATCTGCACAGTGTTTTCATGATGAATTTCTTTATTTTCTGTCTAAATGTAAAAATCCATCAGGAGTATTTTTCTTTTTTAGTTGGTTCTTCAAAAGTTTTGTGAATGTATTTAATCCCAATCATTTTTTTGAGTATAATTTTATAAAAGATCCCGGATTTGTTTTTTCGTTATACAGATATGATTTGAAGCGTATATGGAAAAGGCGCCGTTACAATAAACAGCTTCGAAATGCCCGCTTTGAAACGTTTGCGTATACCCCTGATATAAAGTTGGTAGTATTTGTATGTTACGGAAATATCTGCAGAAGTCCTTTTGCTGAGGCATATTTAAAAAAAATAAATAAAGAAATTGATATACACTCTTGTGGGGTATACTTGCATAATAACAGAATGCCACCAACTAATGCTGTTAATGCCGCCAAAGCTTTTGAGGTAGATATTGAAAATCATTTATCAAAAACAGTGCATGAACTTTCACAGGCAGATGTATATGTAGCCATGGAGATGAAAAATGCAATTGATTTATATAATCTGGGAATTCCTGCCTCCAAAATAAAACTGCTTACCAAAAATAGAATATCCGATCCGTATGGCAAGCCTTTGGATGAGTTCGAGAAAACTTACTCCCTAATAGCCGAGGCAATTAATAAACATTTTAAGCAATAACGGAGCAAAGTATACCGCTATTTTAAAGCAAAAATTTCTTTGAATAATAAACGTAATGTAAAATACTATCAGCGATAAATCAAAATTTCTTTTTTTCCGTTGCTTATTATATATCCTCTGTACATCCCCGGTGTATTAAATGCCATAACAACATTTCCCTTTGCATCCAGGCCTACCAAACCACCTTCTCCACCCATTTTCTTAAGCTTTTCGTTAATTACTTCATTGGCCGCCTTTTCTAAACTATAGCCTTTGTATTCCATTAAGGCAGATACATCGTATGCAGCTACGGCTCTTATAAAATATTCTCCATGCCCGGTACAGGAAATACCACAAGTTTTGTTATTTGCATAAGTTCCGGCTCCAATAATTGGGCTATCACCAATTCGGCCATATTTTTTATTTGTCATGCCTCCGGTTGAAGTTCCGGCACAAATGTTTCCATCTATATCCAGTGCTACTACGCCCACTGTCCCAAATTTGTTATCATTAAATTCTACATCTATGGGTTTGGCAGAACCATGGTCTAGTTCTGTTTTTTCGCTTAACTTTATTTTCTGTAATTGTTTATATCGTTTTTCTTCAAAAAAGTAGCTGCTGTCTGCCATTTCGCAACCACATTTTTCGCAAACTTTTCGGCTCCGCTTCCGGTCATCATCACGTGTTCGGAGTTTTGCATTATGCAGTAAGCGGCTGTTATGGGATTTTTTATTTTTCGAACGCCTGCCACCGCTCCACTTTTAAGGGTTTTTCCGTTCATGATAGAGGCATCCATTTCGTTTTTTCCTTCGGCGGTAAATACCGAACCCTTTCCGGCGTTAAACAATGGAGAATCCTCTAAAATTTTAATAGCAATAACAACAGCATCAGTACTTTTTCCGCCTTTACTCAGAGTATCGTATCCGGCTTGCAGTGCTTCGTTTAGTTTGTTGATATACTCCTTTTCCAGTTCCGGAGTCATATTCTCTTTTAAAATAGTTCCGGCTCCTCCATGAAGCACTATGGCAAATGTTTTATTGTTCATACTTTTTTGCGAAAAAATAAAAAGGGTTATGCAACTGATATAAATAGTATACAGATATTTCATATAAATGGCTTATACAGGTGTCAAATTTAACCAATTTGCAGAAATCATATCTTAATACCGATTACCAACACATCATCTGTTTGTTCATGTTGTTGTTTCCAATTAGCAAAGGCGTATTCCAGGTATCCTTCTTGTTCTTCGCTTTCCATATTTGCTACGCTTAGCAGTAGTTCCTTAAAGTTTTTTTTATTTAGTTTTCGGTTTTGCTCACCGCCAAACTGGTCGGCATAGCCGTCTGAAAACAAAAACAAATTATCTCCTTGCTGAAGTAGCAGTACTTGCTCTTCAAAAATTTTATGAATGTCTCTAAAAAAACCAAGCGGATACTTATTGGCCTTTAGTTCCACTAAAGAGTTATTTCTTACAAGAATGGCAGGCCTTAATGCACCGGCATAATGAAGTCTTCCTGTATTTTTATTTATTACGGCTATGCCTGCATCCATACCATCGTTGTTTATTTCGTAGCCATATGCATTTAATGAACGAAATAACTCCCTATCAATTTCATATAAAATGGCTGCCGGGCTTTTTATTTTTTTATTGAGTAGGATATCTTTAATGATAGAGTTTGCCAGCATGCTCATCATGGCTCCCGGAACTCCGTGCCCTGTACAATCTACAGAAATGGCGAAGCGGTTTTGCTCATCTTCGTGAAAGAAATAAAAATCCCCGCTTACTAAATCCTTAGGTTTATATAAAACAAAATGTTTTGGAAATATTTTGTTTATATACGCTTTCGATTGTAGTATGTTATTTTGTATTCGCTGAGCATAGCGTATACTATCGGTAATCTCCTTGTTTTTTTCTAGTAAGAGCCGATTAATATCCAGTAGTTCCTGTTCTTTTCGTTTTTTTTCTGTAATATCCATACCAACACCTACTAAGTGTTCATCACTTAACGCAGAGACATTCCACCCAAACCATTTCGCTGCGCCGGAAGATGTTTTTAGTTTGTGTTCAAAATAACCAACTTGTTGAGATTTATTGCTGAATAACTCCATCAATTTTGTTTTCACCTGCATGCCTTCCGGTCTACTAAAACGTGTGGCTTCCCACCAGTTGTTTCCCAGTAGCTCATTAGGATTGTAGCCAAGCAGTTCATGAGCCGATTTACTTACGTACTCAATTTGACCTTGATGGTTTAAAACAACAATTAAGGTGTTTAGCTTACTCAGGATTAACTCCTGTATGTCTAGTGTTTCCATTGTTTGTTTGGATTTTTAAGTAGAAAAAATGAAAGAAAAATATGGCAATAATTTACCAGCGAATAATGCACGGAACGAGCGGCATAAATCGGGAATAGGGTTGGTAAGTATATATTTTCTTTATCAAGACGAGAACAAATTTATGAATAGGAAAAGGAAAATAAAAATTATTTTTCGGCAATAACAGAAATTTCTACTCTGGCTCCTTTTGGAAGTGATGCAACACCAATAGTTTCTCTTGCCGGAGGAGATTGGCTGAAATAGCTGCCATACACTTTGTTGATGGTA
The DNA here is from genome assembly GCA_964585565.1 of uncultured Akkermansia sp. Taxonomy (GTDB): domain Bacteria; phylum Bacteroidota; class Bacteroidia; order B-17B0; family Aurantibacillaceae; genus Aurantibacillus. The sequence continues at coordinate 411,574 of CAZPEC010000002.1, forward strand.
TTGAACTCAGATAGCCGTGTTGTATAAATACTGGTTTTAACAATTTGGCTAATGGAGTACCCGCCACTTTCTAAAATAGCTTTAATATTTTCCATTATTTGTTGGCACTCGTTTTCTATGGAGGAGGTGTCCATATTTCCGTCCTGTTTAATCGCTACCTGTCCAGATACATATAAATGTTTATCAGTTTTAATGGCTTGGCTGTACGGACCAATGGGTTTAGGTGCTTTATTGGTAAAAACAACTTCGCGTTTATTTTTTTTCGCAAAGGCCATTACCAGCATGGCAAGCGTCAGTATGTATCCGATTTTTTGCATTTATCGAGGGAGCGGAGGTGGTGATGTGGAAATTTCACTAAGTCCTTTTACCAATAAATCCAAATCATATAGGTTGGTATATACATTTGGAGTTACCCTTATTCCTTCTACTTTTTCGTAGCTGATGGATACGGTATGTATTTTTTGTTTTTCGTATAGTTTACCTTCAATATCTACCGCTTTCCAATTTTCAAATCCAATACAGGCCAAAGCACAAGAAAATTCGGGCTTTAGTGAAGAGAAAAACTTTACCTTAGGCAGTTTAGAGGCTTTTTCTGTCCAGTAGTTTTTTAAATATCTGAGCCGGGCTTCTTTGCGTTTGGTTCCTATCACCTGATGAAAGTCAATAGCTGCTCCTATGGCCATTTCCGAAGCCATGTTGCGGGTTCCCAGATTTTCAAATTTTCGTATATCGTCACTATCAGGAGCAGGGGCAGATAACAGAGCCCATATTTTACTGATTTTGTTTTTTTTGATGTAAAGTAACCCACTTCCAAACGGTGCACACATCCATTTATGCAGCGATGTGGCTAAATAATCTGCTCCGGTATCTTCCAGTTTAAAGTCAAGTTGAGCAAAAGTATGTGCGGCATCTACAATAACTTCACAGCCTTTGGCATGTGCCATGTCGGCAATTTTACGACAGGGAACCAAGTTTCCTGTCCAGTTAATCATGTGCGTAATATGTACAATTTTTGTTTTTTGGGTGATAGCCTTTGCATATAAATCTACAATAGCCTTCTCGTCTTCCATTGGTTGCGGAATATCTATCCAAACCAATTTTATACCGTCTCTTTTCTCTCGTTGCTTCCAGGCATTCATCATATTAGGATAATCATACTTGCTCAGAACAACTTCATCTCCTTTTTTTAAATCAAGACCAAAAATAACGGTGTTTAATCCTTCTGTAGAGTTGCGATTAATGCATATTTCATCTGGAGATACGCCACAAAAATTAGCTAACTTTTGGCGCAATCCTTCCCGGCCTTGGTCTAGTATGCGCCACATGTAGTAGGAGGGAGCTTCGTTGCAATACTGATAAAATCTAATATGGGCATCCTGAACAACTTTAGGTTGAGGACTTACTCCTCCGTTGTTTAGGTTAATTAGGTTGGGAGAAACGGTGTAGCTTTCGCGAACCCATCCCCAAAAATCTTCGTCTTCGGCAGCCATGTCGGCACTTTTATTTTCAATCAGGTTTATTCTTCTTTCCAGTTCGGCGGCGTATACTTTATCAACGGCTGCCAGTAAACTAAAACTTCCCAAGCTTGCTGCCGAGCTGAACATAAATTCCCTTCGGTTCATAATTCATGAATTTATCCTAAAGATAAACAAAGACTTTTAACTCGCAAAGCACACAAAAACAACGGTACTTGCAAAAATTAAGTACATTTGGGTTAATGCGTACCAAAAGTCTTTTTTTTGTATTGATTGTTTTCTTCTTTTTCTCTTGTCACGTACAGAAGAGGCATTACAGAAGGGGTTTTTATGTCAGTAAATTTCATACTTCATCTTCCTCACCAGTTTGTGAGAAAAACAGCCCATTGGATAAAACTTCAAGTAATAAATCCCATGAGGCTTTTTCTGTCAAGAATCAGGAAGAAACTGGGTTTTTAGCATTAAATACAGATAAAGGATTTTATGAAAACGGCACTAAAACAAAAAAAATTGTGCCTGAAGATACCTGCGGTGACCGCTTACTGATGAAAAATGGAGAGGAGCTAAGAGTAAAAATAGTGGAAATAACGGATTTTTATATTGAATACAAGAAATGCGATAATTTTCACGGACCACTTTTTAAAACCGGGAAAGAACGCGTTGCATTAGTATATTATTCTAATGGAACAAAAGAAATCGTAGAACCACCGGTGCCCGAAAAGCCTGTTTTTATTCAGCCAAACAACAAAAAACACTTTCCGGATGAAACCTGGATTGCCATTATTCTTCCTTTAACACTACCCCTCATTGGAGTTTTGGTTGGTCTATACTTTGGGCGTAAAGCAGTTCGTTTAATACGAGAGCAACCCGATGTTTACAAAGGCTTAAACATTACCCGATTTATGATAATCTTCGATATTTTAACAATTTTACTTTACGCTTTTATAGTATTTATTGTTTTTGTAGTAACAAATCCCTATGTGGTAATTTATTCATTGCTACTCGCATTTCTTGTTTATTTGCTGGCGTTGATAGTATCTGCAATTTATTATGCCAGCAGAAAGTAATGTTTTGTATGAAAGGGCTTACGGGAAATTTAAATTTTGTCTTTGTTACGAAAATGCTAACTTTATAGTGGCGACGCTTTGGAAATGTTTATGAAAAATATTGTTTTAATATTGTTGGCATTCTTGTCTTTTAATTTCTGTTATACACAGAATGATGAATTAGAAAGTCTTAACAAGAAACTTTCAAATGAGAAAACAGATACCGGTAAAGTATCCGTATTAAACGAAATAACATCCAAGCTAATTGCGATCAGCGAATATAAAACAGCCTTAGAAAATGCCGAAAAATCTGAAAAGCTGGCAAAGAGTATTTCGTTTACTAGAGGTTTAGGAACTGCATTAAACAATCAAGGTATTACTCATGAAAAACTGGGAGATTTCGATAAGGCTATTGAGTACAACCAAAAGGCTTTACAGTTATTTGAACAAATAAGCTATAAGCCCGGAATGGCTACAACATTAAATTCTCTGGGAATTGTTTTTTGGAGAAAGGGTTTAATAGATAAATCGTTAGATTACCACTTAAAAACTTTAAAAACAAGAGAAGAGTTGAATGATAAGCCCGGAATAGCCTCCTCCTATAATAATCTGGGGGTTATTCATAATACCCGAAATAATTTTGATAAAGCACTTGAGTATTATTTGCTTGCTGCCAAGATCAGAGAGGAACTTGGGGAGAAGGTGTATATGGGGTCTATTTTCAATAATATAGGAATTGTATATGAAAAAAAAGGAGATCGAAAAAAATCTTTGGAATATTATCAGAAAGCTTATGATATTAAGAAAGAAATTGGAGATAAAGTAGGCATTTCAAATTCTCTATTTAATATAGGCAATATTTATGAAACAGATAAAGACTATAAAAAAGCTATGGAGCATCACTTGGCGGCACTTGAAATTAGAGAACAGTTACAGGATAAATTAGGCATTGCCACTTCATATAATGCCATTGGCAGAATACATTTTAAAAACGGGGATTATGGTTTGTCAAAAACCTGGCACCAAAAGGCACTTTTACTTGCTAAGGAGATTGATTCGAAACAAGAAACCATGATGTCTTATTTTAATCTTATACAGGTTGATTCTGTAACAAAAAACTATAAAGATGCATACGAACACATTAAACGTTTTTGGGAGCTTTACTTAGCTTCTAATAATTTACAGGTGGAGAAAAAAATGATGGAAGCTGAAGTGAATTACGAATTTGAAAAAAAAGAAGCTCTTGCCAAAGCCGAGCAGGAGAAAAAAGAGCTGCTCCATAAATCGGAGTTATCAAAACAAAAACTGCAACGAAATGCTTTTGTTTTAGGGTTTCTTTTTATGCTGATATTGGCATCGTTGAGCTATTTAAATTATCGAAATAAAAAGAAAGCAAATATTATAATCACACAACAAAAGGAAGAGGTTGAAAAACAAAAACACATTATAGAGGAGAAACAAAGAGAAGTATTAGACTCCATAAATTACGCCAAACGCATACAGCAGGCCATTTTGCCTTCTTTCGCTAAATGGAATAGTTATTTAAAAAACAGCTTTATATTGTATATGCCCAAGGATATTGTGGCCGGCGATTTTTATTGGATGGATACAATAACTAAAAATAACGGCGAAGAATATGTTTTTGTTGCAGTGGCAGATTGCACCGGACATGGAGTTCCGGGAGCCATGGTAAGCGTGGTATGCAGCAATGCACTTAGTAAAGCAGTTCTGGAAGAGAAGATAGAAAACACAAGTGATATTTTAGATAGAGTAAGAGATATTGTAACTGAGAAATTAAGTACAACGGAAGAAAATATTCGGGATGGAATGGATATTTGTTTAATCAGGCTCCATATAAAAACGGGTAATTTACAGTATAGCGGGGCTAATCGCCCTTTATGGTACTTTAAAGATGGCGAATTTTATGAGTTAAAACCGGATAAACAACCCATTGGCAAATTTGAAAATTCAAAAAAATTTACTACGCAAGAACTGCAGCTGGAAAAAGATACCATGTTATATTTGGTAACGGATGGTTATGCTGATCAGTTTGGTGGGTACAAATCCAGAGCGGGAGGAAAAAAAATGGGAGTAAAGACTTTGAAAGAGCAATTGAAAAGAATCCACGCAAAACCGTTGGATGAGCAAGCAACTATTTTGAGAGAAAATTATTATGCCTGGAAAGAAGACTTTGAACAAGTAGATGATGTAACGATAGTAGGCATTAGGTTGTAATTTTACTTAACTTTTTTCTAAAAAACGAAGTCTACTCAGAAATTAAAACTAATAATAGTTGTTCCCCTAATAAAAGTATCACTATTTCATTCCTATATACTTGAAAAGTTCTTTGCGGGTAATTTCTTTTTCAAATTTTCCGCCGTAAAAGGAAGTAACGGTGGCAGAGGCGTTATCTTGCACCCCCCTGGAAGCCACACAAAGGTGTTTGGCATCTATAATTACCGCTACGTCATCAGTTTTTAGTACCTTTTGTAATTCGTGAGCAATTTGAACAGTCATGCGCTCTTGTACTTGAGGCCTTTTGGCAAAATATTGCACCATACGGTTTAGTTTACTTAAGCCGATTACATGGCCATTAGAAATGTAGGCTACGTGTGCTTTTCCTATTATGGGAACAAAGTGGTGTTCGCAGTTGCTGTAAAAGGAAATATCCTTTTCAACCAGCATTTGGTTGTAGCGGTATTTATTTTCAAATAAAGCGGCTTTCGGTTTATTTTTCGGATTTAGTCCCGAAAAAATTTCCTGAACATACATCTTCGCAACACGAGTTGGAGTTCCTTTCAGGCTATCGTCATTCAGGTCGAGTCCTAAAGTTTCCATAATGGCTGTAAAGTGCTTCTCTATACGCGCCATTTTTTCTTCGTCGCTTAGTTTAAAGGCATCCTTTCTTAGCGGAGTTTCTATTCCGGTAAATAAATGTTCATCGCCCAACTCGTGTGCACTTAGTCCGCCAAGTATTAGTTTATCTTCTTTAAGCAGGGTATTCAACGTAATTTCTTTCGGTTTCATAAAGTTTAATTTTAAGTTCCAGTTCAGATTCAATTTTTCCGCGGAGTATTTGGTATATCAGCACGGCAATATTTTCGGCACTGGGAATTTGGTTTTTAAATTCAGGAATGTCCAGGTTTAGGTTTTTGTGATCAAATTTTTCAATTATACATTCGTTAATCAGGTCGCTTAGTTTTTTTAAGTCATACACGTAACCGGTTTTGGGATTAATTTCTCCTACCAATTTCACTTCCAATTCGTAATTGTGCCCATGGTAATGCGGTAAGTTACATTTACCAAACAGGGCACGGTTTTCTTCCTCGCTCAGCAGGGGGTTGTGCAGGCGGTGAGCAGCATTAAAATGCTCGCGGCGATATACGGCAACTTTTTCCATTCTTTTTTTGTTAATCAAGATGAGTGGGTTAGGCTTATCGTGATTAATTGGGGCCTTTGATGCGGAAGTTTGCCGCTCATCGGGCCCGTATTTGGAAACAAACAAACAGAATCTTTTTTTGTTTACTGTTTAGGATAAAGGTAGTAATTTTTTTTAAAAGAAGGCCTATTTCCCAAAGTATTCCACGCAAATTCGGGGGGTTTCGTATAATTTAACACAGTGCAGTTTAACATGTTGCGGTAAATGGGGTTCCAGTTGTTCCCAAATACCCACGGCTAAATTTTCGGTACTTGGAAATTTATCTTTCAGAAAAGGCACGTCAATATTCAGATTCTTGTGGTCAAGAACTTCAATAATATGCATGTTTATTAAATTGCTCAATTTTTTTACGTCCATCACAAATCCGGTTTCGGGGTCTACTTCTCCTTTTACGGTTATCATGAGTTCGTAATTATGACCATGCCAGTTGGCATTAGCACATTTACCAAATACCTCTTCGTTTTTTTCTTCGCTCCAATTAGTATTGTATAGCTTGTGGGCTGCATTAAAATGTTCGTGCCGGGTAAGAAAAATCATGGGGCAAATATACTATTTTGGCGTAAATTAGCCTGTACAAATTATGCCGCATATATTACTGGTATCAGCCACTGCAACTGAAATTCAACCTGTGTTAGACAGGTATTCCGTTATTAGTGCCGGAGAGGGAGTTATTGAAACTTTATTAAACGAAAAAGATAAATTATCGGTTTTAATTACCGGTGTTGGAATGGTAAACATGGCCTGGCATATGGGAAATGTTTCATCAAACTATTATGATTTTGTAATAAATGCCGGAATTGCCGGTTCTTTTCAAAAATATTTTGAACCCGGAGATGTTGTTCGGGTTATTCGAGATGAGCTTTGTGAAATGGGTGCCGAAGACGGCCCTTCTTTTTTGCGATATCAGCAAATGGAGTTGGGTGGAACCAATATTTTCAGTGAAAACTGGAATATTAAAACAGAAACGGCAGATAAGCTTCAGCGGGTAAAAGCAATAACCGTAAATAAAGTACATGGTAATGATGCTTCTATAGCTTTTACCAAACAATTATTTAATCCGGATATAGAAAGCATGGAAGGAGCTGCCTTTTTTTCGGGATGCAGACGCTTTGGAAATTACATTCAGCTTCGTGCAATATCAAACTATGTAGAACGCAGAGATAAAAGCAAATGGAAAATTCCGTTGGCTATAGAAAATTTAAACAAGATTGTTTTTAGTTTACTGGAAGAATTATTTTATGTTGATTGAGATAGCTTACTCCCCTTGCCCCAACGATTGCTTTATTTTTGATGCCCTGGTTCATGAAAAAATAGATACCGGCAACTACAGGTTTAAGCCCGTTTTGGAGGATGTTGAAACGCTCAATCGTTGGGCTATGAAAGAAAAAATTCCTTTTACCAAACTTAGCTATCATGCCCTATTGTACTTGCTGGACACCTACCTGCTCTTAAGAAGCGGAAGTGCCCTGGGTTTTAATTGCGGACCAATTCTTATAGCTAACAAAGAATATAAAAATCCTGAAAAAGAAATTAGTACTGTGGCCATACCCGGAAAGTATACTACGGCTAATTTTTTATTAAGTATTGCTTATCCCGGTATTAAACATAAAGAGGAAATGCTTTTTAGCGATATAGAAGGCGCCGTTTTACAAGGCAAAGTGGATGCAGGTCTTATTATTCACGAAAATAGGTTTACATATCAAAGCAAAGGCCTGTTAAAAATTTGCGATTTGGGAGAGTATTGGGAAAATATTATTCATGCGCCTATTCCGTTGGGATGTATTGCAGCATCCAGGAAACAAAATCCTGAAATTATTTCAGATGTAGAACACCTTATCAGAGAAAGTGTTTTGTATGCTTTTGCCAATCCTGCATCAAGTATGAATTATGTGAAAGAACATGCTCAGGAAATGAGTGAAGAGGTCATTCAAAAGCATATTGAATTATACGTAAATGATTTTTCGGTTGATATAGGAGAAAAAGGTCTTTTGGCCTTTAATCTGATGACACAAAAAGCAAAACAAATCGGTCTGATAAAATGATATATTTTATTTGGCTCCGCCGGGCTTTTTAGGATTTAGGTAGTTATTAGCCTTGGCGTTGTTGGGGTCCAGTTCTTTTAATTCTGTCCAATATTTTGTTGCGTTTTCTTTGTCATTCAGCTCGGTATAGCAGGCACCAAGATATTCATAGGCTTCAATAACATTACTTTTATTAGATCCGGTTTTTTCTTCGGGTTTTACCAGTTGCAAAACCTTTTCGTAGTAAGGTTTGGCAAGACATTTTCCTTTGGTTAAATAATCAATGGATGCACTGGAGCGACCTTTGTATATGTAAGAGGTAACCCAGCTTGGGTTTAAACGAACCAAGCCGGAAAAAGCGCTGTCAGCTTTCACAAATATTTCAAGGGTTTCAGCTTCTTTTGGAGCTTTTAATTTGGCATCCTTAATAGCATTTATTTCGTTTAGCTTGGTAGTTCCGTTAAAATAATAAGCTCTGCCAAGATTAAAGTAGTCGGTGTTATTCATGGACTTAGCATCGTTTGCTTGCTTTTTTTCCAAAATAGAAATGACTTTGTTGTAATTTTTTCCTTTGTAAGCAATGCCGGCCATATCGGTATATAGTTCGTTGGCAACGGATGGGTCCAGCGTAATGGCTTTTTCCATTTCAAGAATGGCTAATGAATCTTTACCCATTTTAGAGAGCAAAATGCCCTTGTAACGATAGTCACTGGCAAGGTATTTAAAGTTTGGGCCGGCCATATCAAAAAATTTGGTAAGGGCAGCATATCCTTTGTTGTAAGCATCTTTATCTGTTTTGTCGCCTGCTTCGGCATAGCTGTATCCTGCCAAACGCTCCAGGTATAGGTTTGAGAATCCTTTAGATTTTAAATTTTCGTATTCGATAACTGCATCGGCGTACTGTTTATTGTTGTATAGCGCACTCATAAAACGGTAGCGGGCGTAGTCGCTATTATTTAATTCTAAATACTTCTTCCAATTTTCGATTGATTTAGCGGGTTGGCCGGCTAAAAAATATAGTTCTGCCTTTTCGCGATAGGCCGGGGCAAAATTTTGATCGATGGCTTCGGCTTGTTTGTACATATCAAGGGCCAGCTGATAGTTTCTGCCTCGCTGGTATAGTTTTCCTTCGCGAATAATTCCTTTGGCAGATTTGGGATCTAGAGAGGTGGCTGTTTTGTACTGTTTGATGGGGCCACTTCCGTCAGATGGGTTTTTTTCCAGAAGGGCATCTCCCAGCAAAATATATCCTTCGGGGTTTTTTGAATCCAGTTTTATGGCTGTATTTGCGGCGTTAATGGCTTCGTCAGGATTTTTATTGGGCGTTTCTATCCATGCTTCGGAAATTTTTCTGTATACCTCTGCGTTTTTATTTTGAGAGAGGCTAACGGCTTTATAAAACTGAGTTTTGGCTCCGTTGATATCGTTTTTACTGATGAGGATTTTTCCTAAGCCAACAAAATTTAGTGGATAGGCCGGGTTTAATTCAGCCCCTCTTGCATAAAGGTAATTGGCACTGTCAATTTCACCGCTTTTAAAATAGTTTTCGCCAAAGTAAAAGTAGTATTCTCCTTTATTGGGTTCTTTTGCTATTAGGGCTCTGTATTCAACAGCGGCAGATTCATAACGTTCGTTATATGTTTTTTGGATGGCTTCTTGCAGGTTTTGAGCATAAAAATAACCTGAACTAACCAGGCCTAGGAGTGTAAGAGCATTTTTCATAAGTTCGGTAAGTTTAAATTCATTATTTCAATAGCGGTGCCAATCTTTAAAAGTGCCACAAATTTAGCATATTTTAAGAACTATTTTTTTCGGAATGTTATGGGAAGGTTAAACCACGAATCTACAGCCTGCTTGTTCTCAATAGCCGGCTTCCAGTCGGGCATATGATTCATAACCCGCAAAGCTTCGTCGGTACACTCTTTGCATCCCTTAATAGGTTTTACAACTTCCACATTTTTCACCTTTCCGTTTTTATCTACCATAAACTTTAGAAACAATTTTCGGGAAACAATGGACGTGTCTTTATCGAGAATTTCCGGATATTTCAAATTATCGATGATGTATTTTTCCATGGCGTCATTACCTCCCACGTATTCTGCTTTACGGTCGGGTTCATTTATGTATTGGTTTATTTCTTCTTTTGCCTTTTGTTTTTTTGGAGCTGTTTTGGTTTGTGCCGAATAGCAAACACCGTAAACGAGCAGGAGAATGGTTAATGTTTTTTTCATCATCAATTTTATTTTATTGCAAATTCATAGGTTCCATTACAACTTCAATGTTTCGTTCTTGCTGCCGGTAGGGAAGCAATCCCTGTTTTAGAAAAGTAAGCTGCCCTTTTGGGCCGGCAATAAAAGATTCTAAACCTTTTGCTAAGCTAAATTCTCCGGTATTTCGATAATAGTAAATAGTGCGGGTAAGCGGATAGTCGCCTGTTTTAAAACTGCTTTGACAAGGTAAGGAGTATTGACCTTTGCCGTTGGGTAGGGCCACAAAGTTTATCTTTTTCATACAATTTTTGTAGTACTCGTCGTCTATATCGCTTAAAGCAGCAAAATCAATTACTCCTATGCAATTCTCGTGTTCACAAACATAATCAATCACCTCTTTTGTTTTGCTTAGTGCGTGGCAGTTGGTGCCGGGCTTTTTGTTTTTTAGGAGGGAATCTTGCAGGTAGTGCATAACGGAGCTGTTTGCACCTGCAATAAGCATACTCAGTTTTTTCTTGTTTCCTAAACTGTCTTTAACGAAAAAATCATCTTCGGACAGTAGTTGGATGAACTCATCTGTTTCGAGTTTTTTTAATTTTGTGTTTTTATTGCAGATTAGCGCGATGCCACTATAAGCCAATTTACTGAAAGCGGGGCTGGCATTTTTTGATGAGAATAATTTTTTTTCTTTTTCATTCAACTCCCTGGAAATAATGATGGCTTTGCAGCTATCGTTATACATGGCAGCAACAGCTTCATCGTCACTGCAGGCATAGCTGTATATTTCGGCTTTTGGATATTGGCTTAAATAAGTTTCTATTTGATTTGTTACGTGTGCTTCAATTCCCTCTTCGTAGTATACTTTTAGTTTACCGGAGGTAGGGGAATTATCGTGGAAATCATTTTTATAGTAGCTCCCGCAAGAGGAGAAGAATAAGGTTAGTATTATAAGGAATGCAGTATGTTTCATTCCTCTTCTTTTTTGGGTTTTAAGAGTTGTTTTAAACGAAAAGTTCGATATACCGCATAAAGTCCAAGCACCAACACAAAAATGGCTCTTTTATTTCCAAAGAGGCGGTCGCTCATTATATCGGTAAAGGCAAAGGCAACGGCGGCCATGGCAATTAAGGCAATCATAAAGCCATTAAGCCATACTAGCATCATTTTGTTCATGTTAGCTATAAAGTTACTATTACAAAAAAAAGCCGCAAAAATTCTTGCGGCTTTTTTACCAATATTTATACCTAATTAACGAATGGTGAAACTGATGGGTAAGTTGAAGTAGCACTTCACTGATTTTCCGGTCATTTTAGCGGGTTTCCATGCCGGCATAGATTTTACTACGCGAATGGCTTCTTTATCACAATCAGGGCAGCCGGGAACTCCTTTCAAAACTTCTACATTGCTAATGTTTCCGGTTTCATTTACTACAAACTTTAGAAAGCACTTTCCGCTAATCCCTGCTTCTCTCGCCATTGCTGGATATTGCAGATTTTTTTGTATAAACTTCACCATTTCAGCAGTTCCTCCGGGAAATTCGGCCTGCTCTTCCACTATGGTAAAAATTTCGGGAGCGGCGGGCTCAGCAGGTCCACTGGTATTTTCTGAAGGAGGAGCTACAATATCTTTATCCCCCTCTTGGTCTTTTGTTCCCACATTGGAATCTTTAACGTCTTCCTGTAATTTTTGGGGTTCTTCTTCCACGGCATCGTCTTTAATAACAGGAGGAACGAACTTAACCATTTCTACCATTGGAGGTGGCGGAGGCGGAGGCGGAGGCGGTAAATCTTCCTGTGGCGGAGGCGGTGTTAGGTCAACAACCACGTTGGTCATGTCCATAGGCATTTCTACCTCTTTGGGTTTGTTATCAATAATGTATTTGATTAAAAATAAGAGCAAGCAGAAGCCAAATACGCCACCCACAATAAAAGCCATGCGGCGATTGTAGTTTTTACGAAGTTCAAAAGCTCCGTACGCCTGGTTTCTTCCGTTAAAAACCAGGTCATTGCGTTCGTCTTGGGTTACATCATTCCACGTTTGCAGCATATTAACTTCCTCCCAATTTAGCGTTTATTAAATCAAGTTCCGATTTCATAATATCGGTTATAACGTACTTGCCAACCAAATTAATATTAAGCTCATCAATAATATCAATTACATTTTTGTAGGTGGCTTTATCGTCGGTTTTAATGAGGTAGGTGTATGCCCTGTCTTTATCCACTTTGATGGTTTTTACTAAGCGCTTGTAAGTGGTATCGGCAATTTCGTTTTTCTCTAATTTTTCGTGCAATTTTTTTATTTCGTCCTGAATCCACTTGTTTTTTTCCAGCATGTACTTGTGGAGGCTCTCCTGAGAAAAACTAAGCTCTTGGAGTTCTGTTGCGGGTTTATCTCCTTCCGGTTTATCTCTAAACTGACCTTCATAATAGAAAATGCGGTCGTCTTTAGTAAGTAAGAAGGTGATACCATTTTTTACCTCATTCTCAACTTTTACATTGTCGTCCGGTGGTACCGGAAAGGTAAGCTCCATAGACTTTGGTTTACTGAAGGTAGAGGTTAGCACAAAAAAGGTAAGCAAAAGGAAAGCCAAGTCAACCATGGGAGTCATGTCGATTCGCGTTGACTGTTTCTTTGCTCGTTTCTTACCGCCTTTCTTGGGCGCGCCACCGCCATCGTCTGCTATTTCTGCCATAATACTATCTTTTTAGTTTCTATTTTCCTTCACCCAGCACGGTTGCTGTTCCTTCCAGCGAGGTGATTAGGTTAAACTGAAATATTTTTAAATCGGTAAACGTTTTAACAACATCTTTCACCAAAATATATTTGGTAGATGCATCGCATTTTATTGCGTAACGTGGTTTTTCTGCTTTAAAATCAGCACCGGTAGCATCCGCTTTTTCTTTAGCCTCGTTATATATTTTTACAGCTTCAGCGCCACCGTTCGATATCCAATCGCGAAGCTGGTTATTGAGAGAGTCTAAGGGAACTCCCTTTTGAGGTTGAAAGTTTTGACGGGCTGTTTCGTCGGCGTCAATATATCTGGGTAAATCTTTAATATCAACACCAAAGCTTGGTAAACCGCCAAATTTTTTAATTTGCTCTTCGGTAAATTTTACGCCGTATTTTTCGGCCATTTTACGAAGGGCAGCTGTTTTAGCGGAGCCGTTACTGATTCCAAAAAACACCCTTCCTTGTTTATCTATGGTAACCATAATATGGTTATCGGGCAAGGTAATTTGTCCGATAGAGGAAGGAGGATCAACCGTTACGGGTTCTGCCATGCGAAAGGATGCCGTTAACATAAAGAATGTTACCAGCAGAAAGGCCAGGTCCACCATGGGTGTCATGTCCAAAGCGGGGGCCGATCCTTTAGATGGTTTTTTTGACATGGTTAATCTTTTTATTTAGATGAATAATTTTTTATAATTCCACAAATTATTTTCCACTGGTTTGGAATTCGCCAATGATGGTAAACCCGGCTTCATCCATCGCATAGGTAATTTGGTCAACACGGTTACTGAAGTAGTTGTAAAATATGATGGCAAAGCAAGAGGTTGCAATACCTACCAAGGTGTTTACAAGAGCTTCGGAAATACCGGTAGCAAGGGCAGAGGTATCGGGAGCACCAGCATTAGCTAGAGCCGCAAACGCACGAATCATACCCACAACTGTACCGATAAGACCCGTAAGCGTACCGATAGAAGCCATGGTAGAAATTACCACCATATTTTTAGATAACATAGGAAGTTCTAAAGCTGTAGCCTCTTCCAGCGCTTTTTGTATAGCATGTACTTTGGCTTCTTTGTCCATTTTGTCATCATTTTGAACAAACTGGTACTTAATGATTCCTTCGCGAACAACATTGGCTAAAGAACCCTTTTGTTTATCGCATGCGGCAATAGCTCCGTCAAAATCGTGTGCGGATACCAGTTCTTTAATCTTTGCTATAAATTTTTCGGTATTTCCTGCTCCTTGAGCTTTCATGATGGTTATCAAACGCTCGATGGCGAAAGTCCACGTAACCAGGAAAAAGCCCAAAAGGAACGGCACAATAACCCCGCCTTTGTACATGGTACCCAATAAACCGTGTGGGTGTCCTTTTTCGGGGTCGTTGTTCTCAAAGTTGGAAGGAGCTCCCAACACTTTTAAAAAGATGAACCAGCCTATACCAATGCAAATGGCGATGGCTAAAACCGAGATAATCAAAGGAAATCCTCCTGATGTTTTGTTCTTGCTCATAGATGTATTATTTAGTTATTAGTTTTTATTTTTAAATGAAGGCCAAACATAGCAAAAATACTTAATACATAAAAGTTTTATAAAATTTAAAGCCTTATACAATAACGTTGCCCAATGAAATTAATTATCTGTAAAAACGCCCTTGAATGCCCAATTTCATTAAGTGTTTGCAGCAACAGGTTAAATGGCAGATAATGCTTTACAAGTGGTTTATTAAATAATTATTAAACTTAACCAATGGCGTTTAAACTTTTGATAATTTAGGCTCTAAGATGAGGCTGAGGCATTTATGGTTGACATAGAAATTTTTCGAGAGTATTGTTTGAGTAAAAAAGGTAGCGAGGAGTGTTTTCCTTTTGATGAAACCACCTTGGTTTTCAAAGTAGGAGGTAAAATGTTTGCTTTGGCAGACATACATTCAAATCCTCTGGAAATTAATCTAAAGTGTAATCCGGAATTTGCGATAGAACTGAGAGAAAAATATAGTCAGGTAAAGCCCGGATACCATATGAATAAAAAACATTGGAATACGATTTGCTGCGATTCTAGTATTAGTAAAAAATTAGTTTTTAGCTGGATAGATATGTCTTATAGCCTGGTATTCAGTTCTTTACCCGGTAAAATAAAAAAGACTATCTGAGGTGAAAAGTGTTTTTTTTTCCATTGCTGCACTCGCTTAAACGCATTTATAGCGCTAATATAGAGTGAGATAGCCATTAAAGGCCCATTTATCTAAAAAAGGATTTAGATTAACCGATTTAGATACAATTATTATACCTTTGCCCCTGTTTTTTTAAAAGAACTTAGAACTTTTATAACGGCCTATGAAAAGAAATCTTCTACCCTTATTTTTTGGAATTTTGATTAGCCTATCCGCACGTGCCGATGAGGGCATGTGGTTGCCTCATTTACTGGGAGAACAGGTGTATGCCGATATGGTTAAAAAGGGACTTAAACTAAGCAAAGAGCAGTTGTATAGCATTAATCAGGCCAGTATTAAAGATGCCATCGTTATTTTTGGTGGAGGTTGTACCGGTGAAATTGTAAGTAAGGAAGGGCTTTTATTTACCAACCACCATTGCGGGTACAATGCCATTGCTGCGGCCAGTTCGGTTAAAAACAATTATTTGCGCGATGGATTTTGGGCAAAAAATAAGTCGGAAGAAATTTATGCAAAAGGAGTTCATGCGCAATTTTTAAAGAAAATAGCGGATGTAACGGATAAAGTGAACGATAAGTTGAAAGGCCTTTCTCCGGAGGAAGTTCCCGTTAAGCTTCCGGCTATTTTACAGGAAGTAGCAAAAAAAGAAACTGAAGGAACCAATTTGGAAGGGCGGGTACATTCTTTTTTTAAGGATAATCAATTTTTACTTTTTGTATACGAGCGCTATAAAGATGTACGTTTGGTAGGTACCCCCCCTGAAAGTATCGGAAAATTTGGAGGCGATACAGATAATTGGGAATGGCCAAGGCATACCGGCGATTTTTCTATTTTCAGAGTTTACATGAGTAAAGACGGTAAACCTGCCGAGTACAGTCCTGAAAATGTGCCTTATCAGGCAAAATACTTCCTTCCTGTTTCGGTAAAAGGATTAAAGGACGGTGATTATACCATGATTTTCGGGTATCCCGGTGGCACCAATCGCTATGAAACATCGTACGGAGTTAAACTAAAAACCGATATAGAAAACCCCAGTTTGGTGGGCCTTAGAGATGTGAGGCTAAAACACATGTTTGAGGAAATGAAAAAAGACCCGAAGGTTAAAATACAACTGGCAGGTAATTATGCTTACATAGCAAACTACTGGAAATTTTTTGACGGAGAATCTAAGCAACTTCTAAAATACAAGGTGTTTGAACAAAAAAAGCAATTAGAGAGTGAATTTGCCGCTTGGGCAAAAGGCAAGCCGGAGTACGAGAATATCTTTTCCGATATCGAAAAATCTTACCAGGGGTGGAGGCCCTATGCCAAGCATCGTGTGTATCTGCGAGAGGGGATATTGGGTTCTCCTTTGTTGATGTTTGCATCTAATTTCATTGCTCTGGAAACCGCTTTGGCAAATCCGGATGCAAAAAAAGAGGACGTGAATATGTTCATTAAATCTCTAAAAGATGCTTATAGTCGTTTTATGGATGAGGAAAATATTCCGTCGGACAGAAATATACTAGCCTCTGTATTATACATGTTCTATAAAGATGTAGACGCTACACAACATCCGGCGGATGTATTTAATTCCATAAAGCAGAAATATGGCGATTTATATAAAGAAGAAACCTACAAAGCATTGTCTGCTGACATATTCAAAAACACTTTTTTTCTGGATACCAATAAGGTAAAGGAATTTTTTAATAAGCCGGATTTAAACCAGTTAAAAAATGATCCTGCATATAAACTGGCCAGTGCATTTGTAACAAATTATAATAATAATTACGGCAAGTATTTCACAGACTTTACTAATAAAAATCTCATATATAACAGAGCATATATGAAAGGTTATTTAGAAAAAAATAAGGGGAAAATATTTTATCCCGATGCTAACTTTACCATGCGGGTTTCTTACGGCCATGTTAAATCGTATTCTCCTCGCGATGCAGTTAAATACAGTCATGTTTGTACCATGAAAGGAGTAATGGAGAAATATGTTCCGGGAGATTATGAATTCGATTTGCCACAAAAACAGCTTGAGCTAATTAAAGCCAAAGATTATGGTACTTATGCCGACCCTCAGCTTAAAGATATTGTGGTTGGATTTATAACAACAAACGATATCACCGGAGGAAACTCAGGATCGCCGGTGCTAAATGCGAAAGGTGAATTGGTTGGGTTGGCATTTGATGGAAACTACGAAGCATTGAGCCATAAAATAGCCTTTGATAAAGATTTAAACAGAACAATTTGTGTAGATGTTCGTTATGTACTTTGGGTAATAGAAAAATTGGGCGGGGCAACCAACATTATCAACGAGTTGGTAATTCGAAAGTAGTTTAATTCGTACGCCAAATCAGTTCAAACTCTCATTTAATAAAACAATTTATCTAAAACTTATTTAAGTAATTGGTGGCAATTCAAACTCCTGCAATTACTGTATTTTTGTTTTATGGTACAGAAAAAGGAGTTTACAATAAACGGATTGCACGGCAAACCAATAACAGCCGATGTTTCTTTCTTGCCCAACGGCATACTAAAGCCCTTGGTTATTTTTGTACACGGCTTTAAAGGGTTTAAAGATTGGGGAAGTTTTAATTTTATGGCACAGCAGATGGCCGAGTGGGGCTTTGTGTTTTTGAAATTTAATTTTTCTCATAACGGAACAAGTCCCGAAAACTTAACGGAGTTTTCCGACCTGGAAGCATTTGGTAAAAACAACTACCTTATAGAATTGGATGATTTGCAAGAGGTGATTAACTATTCTTTCAGTGTAGAAAATAATGCGTTCCCATCTCAGATTAATAAAGATAAGGTATACCTTATGGGTCACAGCCGCGGAGGCGGCATAGCTATATTGAAAGCAGCCGAAGACAAACGCATAAAAAAATTGGTAACCTGGGCTGCCGTTTCTGATTTTTTAAACAGAAACAGCGAGCATACATTAAAAGAATGGAGAGAAAAAGGCGTAGTATATTCCAAAAATTCAAGAACCGGCCAGCTTATGCCGCTATATTATCAGTTTTTAGAATGCATTCAAAAAAATCCCGATCGATTAAATATAAAAAACGCACTTGCAAAAATTAATATTCCTTACCTAATCATCCACGGTACGGCAGATGAAGCAGTTCCCTTTCAGGAAGCCATGAATCTTAAACGTTGGAAGCTGGATTCTCAGTTGATGGAAGTTATCAATGCAAGTCATACTTTTGGTGTATCGCATCCGTTTAATGAAAAATTATTACCACTCCATGCGAGCAGAGTTTTAGAAGAAACCATAAATTTTCTCAGAACTTAAAAGTAAAAACCGGGCCAAACCAAGCCCGGTTTTAAAACCAAATATGCCTCAAAAACAAAAAACCGTATCCCGGGAAAACTTATGTTTGGCCCGTCGGCTTGTGGGGTAAGTAAAAGGCACATCCATTAACCAACGTAAAAATACTTCCTGTTTTTTAGCCCAATGTAAACAAAGTGTAAAGCGCTTATCATATCACCTATATAACACTAAATAGTTTTAAGCAGGAAATGAACAAAAACAATATTTGTTTATAAGTTGTTCATACAAGTGCTTTTTCTCTTGCCCCCTTCTTTTTAACAAATCTTATAGCGTTCACCCAATCTTTTTGTTACTTTGGTACACTTTTACATGTGCAATATATATTTGGTTGCATCTTTAAGTAAGATATGAAAAAAACTAAAATTATTTTCTCACTTCTTTTTCTCAGGCTTTGTTTGTATCCTCAAGCTGCCGATTGGCAACTCAAGCTGAGCAGTAACGTGGAAATTAGAAACTGGAAACTTACCAGCAAGGCCGAAAAAGAAGAGAAATCGCTTGCCGGAGCCAGCATTGTACTAACCAAAAACGGACAAATGGTGGCGCAAACCACCAGTAATGCCAACGGCGATTTTACCATCATGGTTCCTCCTAATGGTGATTATATTCTTACTGTATCCTATCCCGGATATAACACTAAGCGTTTTGCCGTTAACACGTATAATGTTCCGGAAGATTTTGCTAAAAATGACTATAAGCCCACCTTTAGCATAGGGGGATTTATTATGGCTAAGGCTTTTCCGGGTATAGATTATTCCGGCTTGGAAAAACCGTTGGTTAAAGTAGAATTTAAACAAAAGAAAAAAGTGTTTGACCATGATGAAGCTGTTACCAATGAGGGATTACGAATTGTAACCAAAATATATAACGATGAAGATGCGCTTATCCAAAATTTTTGCAACACTAATAAGCAGGGGGATATCGCCTTAGCTAAACCCGATTGTCCCTTGGCTAAAATGTTGTATGAAAAGGCTATAAAAATAATTCCGGGAGAACCTTATCCGGTAGAACAATTGGCAAAAGTAGGGCAATGCCTGAAAGATAAAGAAGAAGCCGATAAAAAAGCTGCAGAGGCCGCCACCGCTGCTAAAGCAAAGGCAGCAGAGGAAGCCGCTGCCAAAAAGAAAGTAGAGGAAGAAGCCGCTGCAGCGAAGGCGAAAGCAGCTGCAGAGAAAGCAGCTTCTGAAAAACAGGCCAAAGAAAAAGCCGCCAAAGAAAAAGCAGAGGCAGAAGCAAAGGCCTTGGCGGAGGCAAAAGAAAAGGAAGAACAAAAAAAGCGTGAAGCCGCTGAGAAAGAACAAAAGAAAAAAGAAGCCATGGCAAAAGCTAAGGCCGAAGATGAAGCGGAGGCCAAAGCAATAGCAGAGAAAAAAGAGGCCGAACGAAAAGCCAAAGAACAGGCTCGTAAGGATAAGGAACAAAAAGAGAAGGAGGCGATGGCAAAAGCTAAGGCCGAAGATGAAGCGGAAGCCAAAGCGATAGCAGAAGAGCGAGAAAGAAAACGCAAAGCCAAAGAAGAGGAAGAAAAAAGCAAACAATTGCAATACCAAACCGGACAGGATGAAAACGAAGCGGTTAAATCTAAAGGAAATTCAAAGTATGGGGTATACCAGGTTTTGGGCGCTGATAATAAATATAGGGAGCAAATAAAAAAGGCCGACGATTATTTTAAAATGAAAAGATATTCCGAAGCAAAGCCGGTATACGAAGATGCTTTAAAATTAAAACCGGATGACCCTTATGCAAAAGCAAAACTGGAAGAAATAGAAAAACTGCTTAAAAAAGAATGATGCAACAGTTACCGGAATTAACAGCAATTCAAATTCGGGTGTTGGGTTCTTTAATGGAAAAATGCAAAACAACTCCCGAATATTACCCTATGACGCTTAATGCTATAACAGCGGCCTGTAATCAAAAAACTTCTCGAAAACCCGTTACTAATTATTCAGAGGAGGAAGTTTTGAGTGCACTTAATAGTTTAAAAGCCATGAGTCTTGTGGCAACTGCCGTTGGTGCCGGAAGCCGAACCATTAAATATAAACACAACTTCACAACAGTATATCCTCTAACTGATGGGGAGTTAGCCATAATGTGTTTGCTTTTTCTGCGTGGTCCGCAAACTCCAGGTGAATTAAATACTAATTCCGGTCGCTTGCACCAATTCAGTTCTTTAGAATCTGTTTGGAATTCGCTGCAAACACTTTCCTCGGCAACCATTCCTTTCGTAAAAGAGCTATCAAAACAATCCGGGCAAAAAGAAACCCGATTTACCCATTTGTTTTCTTCATCGGACGTACATCAGTCTACCTCAAATGAGTTTTTGGAAGTAAAAACAGAGAGTGAATCAGAACTACTTCTTCGAGTTCAAAAATTGGAAGAGGCGGTAGAAGAATTGCAAAAGCAAATATCCTTCCTAAAAAAGCAACTGGGGATAAGTGACTAAGTGAAGAGAGAAGGTAATCGGAATTAAATTACAGAAAAATTTAATGCATACATCCCATATATATTTGAGCAGGAATAACCGTTGCGCTTTTACACGAAGGCTTTATGAGTTTTAGTAAACTGTCTGCTTGTTTTTTACTTTCATACATGCCCGCAAATACAAACATTTTTAATGAGTCGGAATAAAAAGTTTTAAAGAGTGATTCGCTTTTAAAAGTTATGGTATCCGGATAACTCGATTGCATTTCAATACTGATAAAGTTACCGGGGTCTCTCCTGAAAAAATATTCGCCGGCAAATAGTTCATCCGGATCGTCGTCGGGCAGTACAATTCGTTTTTTTGCTTGATTATAATACCTGCCCAATGTGTCGAATTTTATATCCAAAAACTGACTTAACTGCATAGCAACTTCCTTTAGTTTATGGTAGTCGTAACCGCTTTCGGCCGAAACCAAATAATACAGACTATACTCTGAGAAAGCAGCGTCGTCCTCCGCTTTGTCTTGTGTTTGAATAGAAAGTGAATCTGCTATTTTCTCGGTTTTTTCCGGTTTATTTTGTTGTGTACAGTTTGTAAATAAAAGAATGCAAAGGAGATACACGTATAAAATAAGAAAATCAAAAGTGTGTTTCCAAAAATTTATTTTTTCTATTTTAGTAAGCATTTTTATTACAAAAATAAAATTACTTCTTACTCCCACAACTTTCTTTTTCCGGAGTAACTATCATTTTCCCCATTTTTATGTATTCTTGGTCCTTTTCTTTTTTCATATACGTTTCGGCGTAATATACGCTTCGTGTAATATCTATATTTTTGAGGTAGCTATCGGCGTAGCCAGGCATGGATATAATTACTACGAGTTGTTTGTTCCGTAGTTCCTCCGGAATTTCTATGCTGTAATTTCCATTTTCGTCCGCAATGGCATGTATATGTGTTCCCTGAACGCGAATATCAGCGTAATCTAAAACTTTTTTACTCTTACTATCCAGCACCTTTCCTTTAATGGTCATGGGGCCTGTAGGTTTTTTTACGGAACTGGTTTCGTTTTTTTCTTTTTGCTTCAGTTCCTGTTTTGGTTTAGCACTTTGTTGCGCCGATGTCCATTGCGGATATAAGCCTAAAGCCATTAAAAATCCGGCAATGTATTTGTTAAAGAAGCCTGATTTAATTGCAACATAGTTACGAATAGGAGTATTTAAGCGTTCTTCATTAATTCTTCCGCAAACAGCCCCGGAAGATTTACTTAAAAAATCAATAATTTCCGAATCGCTCATCACACTAAAATCAACTACGGTTTTTTTACAGGCCAAACAAAATTTCCCTTTTTCTTCGGGCAACATAGCGTTCCAGTTTTCGTGGCAGGGTTCTGCAATAGTTATTTTAATACCTTGTTTTTTCATTTTACTCTTTTTTGTTTGGATGCGGCTTACACAAAGATTTCATACAATTTACTAAAAATAATTGTTATTCAGCAATAACAGCGCCCATTACCATAATATCCGGTTTTGGATAATTGTTAAGGTAGGTTTCAAAGTACAGCTCATCCTGTTTAATATTCATGTTTTGTATCCATACCTTTGGATAGTCTTTATAACTTATTTCCAGACTTAATTCGCTTTTTCGGTATCTATCGGGAATGCTGATGGTGTACAGTCCGTTTTTATCGGTAAGCACGCTGATGTTGCTGCCTTCTATTTTTACGCGAGCAAAGGCAAGTGCTTTATTGGTGTTTTCATCAATTACTTTGCCTTTAATAATAAGCTTGCGTCCGGTATTGGTTAGGTTTGTGTATGCAACTCCGCCGGTGGTATATTCTGTATTTGGTTTACTTATGACGTCTTTTTGGCTTAAGCCCGTATGGTAAAATCCTAAAGACATCAGCAACCCGGCGATATATTTATTAAATAAACCCGATTTGATATTTGGTTCTTTTTGTAAAAAAGTATCTAAACGGTACTTATCAATTCTGCCACATACTTTGCCGTTATTATTGCTCAGAAAGTCAATAATTTGGGCATTGCTCATTACCGAAAAATCAACCACATTTTTTTCACAAGCTTGGCAGTATCGTCCTTTTTCGGCTTCTTTCATTTTATTCCAGTCTTCGTGGCAAGGCTGTTCTATACGTATTTTAATTCCCCGATTTTTCATATACATTGTTTATTATAATGATGCCGTTGCCAAATAAATTCCATAAAAAAATCCCGCCTTTACAAAAAGCGGGACTTTAATTAACTGCTTAAATTAATTAAGCGTCGGATTAATATCTATAGGCATCTGTTTTAAAAGGCCCTTCTACCTTAACACCTATATATTCGGCCTGGTCGGGGGTCAGCACATCTAACTCGGCGCCTATTTTTCCTAAATGAAGTCTTGCTACTTTTTCATCCAAATGTTTAGGTAAAACATACACCTTTTTCTCGTAATTTTTATAGTTGTTCCACAACTCAATTTGAGCAAGTGTTTGGTTAGTAAACGAGTTACTCATTACGAAACTGGGGTGTCCGGTGGCGCATCCCAAGTTAACCAATCGGCCCTCGGCTAAAACAATGATGTCTTTTCCTTTAACGGTATACTTATCAACCTGTGGCTTAATTACATCTTTAGTGTTGCCGTAATGTTTGTTTAACCAAGCCATATCTATTTCTGTATCAAAATGGCCGATGTTGCATACAATGGCACCGTGTTTCATGGATTCAAAATGCCTTCCTACCACAATATCTTTATTCCCGGTAGCGGTAACAATTATATCGGCAATTTTTACGGCATTGTCCATTTTCATCACCTGATAGCCATCCATGGCAGCCTGTAATGCACAAATGGGGTCAATTTCGGTAACAATAACCCGAACGCCCTGAGAAGAAAGTGATTGTGCCGAGCCTTTTCCAACATCTCCGTAACCGGCAACAACGGCAACTTTTCCGGCTAACATGATATCGGTAGCTCTACGAATGGCATCTACTAAACTTTCGCGGCAGCCGTACTTGTTATCAAATTTAGATTTGGTAACCGAATCGTTTATATTAATGGCCGGAACCATTAAAGTTCCCTTTTTCATCCTTTCGTAAAGGCGATGTACTCCGGTGGTTGTTTCTTCCGATAATCCGCGAATTCCGGCAGCCAGTTCGGGGTATTTGTCAAAAACCATATTGGTAAGGTCTCCGCCATCATCTAATATCATATTAAGCGGTTCACGTTTTTCTCCAAAAAACAAGGTTTGTTCAATACACCAGTCAAACTCTTCGGCGTTCATTCCCTTCCAGGCGTATACAGAGATGCCTGCGGCGGCAATAGCTGCGGCAGCATGGTCTTGCGTAGAAAATATGTTACAAGAACTCCAGGTTACTTCGGCACCCAGTTCAACTAATGTTTCAATTAACACCGCCGTTTGAATAGTCATGTGTAAGCAGCCCGCAATACGTGCTCCTTTTAACGGTTTGCTGGGGCCATACTCTTTTCGCAGGGCCATTAAGCCGGGCATTTCTTCCTCGGCCAGCTTAATTTCTTTACGACCCCATTCTGCCAATGAAATGTCTTTAACTTTATACTTTACGTAGTTTTTGGTTGCGGTACTCATAGTTAAAATTTTAAAATGTAAGAGTACAAAGATATTTATAAGTTTGCAATACCCAAAACAGGCTCTGCTGATTACAAAAGAACAAATAAAGCCCGGTTTAAGCCTTGTAAAGCTTGATTTAGAGGCTTTTTCAAAGGCAAGCTCCTTATTTTTAAAGAGGGAAATTGAAAAAAACGGGGCTCGCTTTGCCCTCTCTTATTTGTTAAATAATCATGATTCGGAATTGTGTTATGCCGATAACGGAAAGCCTTTTATTAAAAACGTTGGTGGGCATGTATCTATTTCCCATTCGGGCAAATGGCTTTTACTGAGTTTTAATGAAAAAGAGGAAACCGGCGTAGATGTTGAATTGGTAAAAAATAAGGTTCGAAATATTCAAACCAAATTTTTAAATGAAAACGAACGCCTTTTTGCCTCTGATAACACGGAAATTTTAACGATTTTGTGGGCAGCTAAAGAGGCGGTGTACAAAGCCTTTGGACAAGCCGGACTTCGTTTTGCCGAAAATATTCAGGTTACACAATTTTCTGCCCACAGTACCGAAGCACTGTTTGAAGCAACTGTTCAAACCCGTGAACAAAAAAAAAAATATCAATTAATGTACCGAAAATTTTTACCTTACGTGATGGCTCTGGTGATAAATGAAGTTTAAAAAGCTTATACATAAGAAAAAGAAAAGTCTGGCGGTGCTTATCGACCCCGATAAGTTTAACCCCGAGGTGGTACGTTTGGCTAATTTAAATAACGTGTCGTTTTTTTTGGTTGGTGGAAGCCGCTTATATAAGGGAGATGTGTCTAAAACAGTACGAATAATTAAAACCATCAGTCATCTACCGGTTATTTTGTTTCCCGGAGATGAAACTCAGCTTTGTGCCGAGGCCGATGGGGTTTTTATTTTAAGTTTGTTATCAGGGCGCAATACGGAATATTTAATTGATAAGTTAGTACGTTCGGCCCCCAGGATAAAAGATCTGAAGTTAAAAACATTTCCGGTAGCCTACATTTTACTGGATGGAGGAAAAGCCAGCCAAACACAAAAAGTTACCCAAACCTTACCTATTTCCTTAAGTAATAAAGAGGCAATACTAAACACCTGTTTGGCCGCACAAATGCTGGGTTTTAAAGCCATATACCTGGAAGCGGGAAGCGGAGCAGCTAAACCGATACCTTCGGCTTTAATATCCGAAATAGCTTCGTTAGTAAAAATTCCTTTGCTGGCCGGGGGCGGGGTTAACAGTTCAAAAATTGCCCAAGCATTCATAAAGTCCGGGGCTAATGTGGTGGTGGTAGGAAATGCATTGGAAAAAAATGTATTATTGTTAAACGAATTGTCTGCAGTTTTTAAGTAACACATGAAAATTATACTCATATCCACCTCTCGTGCTATGGGAGATGAGCCCGCATTGGTTACTAAAATGTTTGAA
This sequence comes from uncultured Akkermansia sp., assembly GCA_964585565.1. Lineage (GTDB taxonomy): Bacteria > Bacteroidota > Bacteroidia > B-17B0 > Aurantibacillaceae > Aurantibacillus. The sequence continues at coordinate 437,428 of CAZPEC010000002.1, forward strand.
GATGGTCTCATGACCTTTCATTTAAGAAAACCGCAGTTTACTACCCAGGAAATGCGCGATTATATCGAACAAATTCCAAAACACTTTCATAATCGAATTGTTGTTCACTCTCACCACATATTGGCGGCAAAATATAATTTAAAAGGAGTGCATTTTACCGGTGTACACTTGCACAGAAAATGGAAGTATTTTTTTACCCGCTTGCGCCTCCGCATGACTTTCGGCAAATTGGTAAAAACGCGTTCTTACCGACGATTAAACGACATTCATAAAGAGGAAGAATATGATTTTGATTACTACTTTTTGGGAACTATATTTAATAGTTTAACCGGTGAATTATATGGAGGATACTACGATGAAGCGCTCAGAGCCGGGATAAAAAATACACCTAAAAAACTCGTAGCCCGCGGCGGAATTACCGATAAAACCATTGAAAAAGCTAAAAATTACGGTTTTTACGGAATTGCTCTGGGTTCTTTCATATGGAAGTCAGAGGACCCCTGTGGTCAATTCTTTAAAATACTCAGTAAATACAGGGATTTGGGATTAGACGTACAATAAGCTGATTAGAATCTGTATCGTAAACCTAAGATTGAAAATAAATTGCTGTAAGTAACTCTTACATCACGTTTCGTAATCGATGTTTTATTAACGAATAGTCCTCCGGGCCTTTCTCCAAGGTATAATATTTCTTTAAACTTGTGTGTGGAGCTATATATTTCCGTATGAAAAAATACATCTACCGTTTCTAAAATTTTGTAGTACACGCCTGTCCCTGCGCTAAGTGAAATGGCATCGGCATTTACCGATTGTGTTTCGGTAAAATATTTGGAACTTACCCTAAGCATGGCCTGCGGATATTTTAAGCTGGTGTATCCGCCGCTTACCCTTGCATAAACATCAAAATCCTGAATCTCTTTTCTTATGATAAATCCTATTTGAAGGCCTATAGCTTTCCAGTAAGCTTTATTAGCTTTCCATACAGAATCAGTATAGGATTCCATTCGTTTAATGGCAGGCAGGCTGTTCCATTCATTTTGAGTATAAAATACGTTTACATCAAAACCAACGTTCTTATGGAAGTGATGTACAAATCCTGCTCTTAATAAATAGCCGTTTTTACCCGGCCCTATATAATTGGTGTCGGATCCGTTAGAAAATTTTCCCGTGGGCTTGGCAAAACCTAATCCGGCAAAAAAGGCGTTTTTACCTTGATCGGAATTTTTTTTTATTGGCGTTGGAGGAATTTCAATGGCATAGTCTTCCTGTTCCAACTGAGGATTTTTATCGCCCGGGTTTGATTGGAGAAGCGGTGCTTTGTTACGGTTAGCGTATTCAATCGATTTTATTTCGGAACGGAGCAGACTCGCCTCTACGCTACTGAGGTTGCTTCCTACTTTAAAGTATACGCGTGCAGAGTCTTCTTTGGTTATGAAGCAGGTTATGCGTTCGCCTTTAATGGTTAAAATTATATCGCTTTGTGCTTGCAATTTTTTGCAAGTCAAAGCAACAACTATGCAAAGCAACAATTTTTTTAAACTAAACTTCACTTTACGAAGTTACGATAAATTCCAAATGAATGCAGTTAATCAGGCGGCTGTACTACCTTTCCTTTTTAATACTTCCTACTGCGAGCGGGTTAGTGTTTACTTCATCAAATAGTTTACGGTTTTTGTATATATCCAACGCCATGTATAAAGCATTCTTAAACGATTGTTCATTCGCTTGATTTTTACCGGCAATTTCAAAGGCAGTACCATGGTCGGGACTGGTGCGTACATAGTTTAATCCGGCGGTAAAGTTTACGCCTTCGTTAAACGAGAGTGTTTTAAAAGGGATAAGTCCTTGATCGTGGTACATAGCCAATATGGCATCAAATTGTTTGTAGGTATTGCTGCCAAAAAAGCTATCGGCGCTGTAGGGGCCGTATATAAGGCGATTGCCTTTTATCTCTTCTATAGCCGGTTTAATGATGTTTTTTTCTTCATCTCCTATTACACCGTTATCTCCGGCGTGGGGGTTTAGTCCCAGAATAGCGATTTTAGGTTTAGCGATATTAAAATCACGTTTTAAGGAGGTATAAAGCGTTTCTATTTTTTGCTTTATCAACTCGCTATTTATTTTTTGAGCAACGTCTTTTACCGGAATGTGTTCAGTTGCCAAGGCGACGCGCATATTGCCCGAACAAAGCATCATAAGGGGTTTTCCGTTTAGTTTGTGTGCCAAATAATCAGTGTGTCCGCTAAAACGAAAGTTGTTGCTTTGTATAGTGTGTTTATTAATAGGCGCAGTAACTAAAACATGCACTTTCCCTTCTGCCAGGGCATTGGTAGCTCTTTCGAGAGAAATGGCTGCATACTTTCCCCCTATATCACTGGGTTTCCCCATTTCAATTGTTACCTCTTCTTCGTAACAAACAAAAACATTTACTTTTTTATGATTTATTTGATTAAAGTCGCGTAGGGGGTGAAAATTAAATTCTTCCAAGCCTAATACTTTTCGGTAGTAGGAAACGGTTTTTTGTGAGCTGAATAGAACCGGAGTACAAATATCGGTAAGGCCGTTTTCCAAGAAGGTTTTTAGAATAACTTCCAGGCCAATGCCGTTTACATCTCCTTGTGAAATTCCAACAATAATTTTAGAGTCACTCATAGTAATTACTTTATACCGTATTTGGTTTTGTATTTTAAATAAAGTTCGGTTTGTTGATTATTTAAATTAACCGGTTTCCCACCAATATAGGCCATTACTACGTTACTGCTTTTCATATCCAGTAAATCACCGGTGCTTATGATAAAGCTGGCTAGTTTGTTTTCTTCCAGGCTTCCAATAAGTTTATCTACATTCATAATTTTTGCTGCATTTAAACTTACCGAGGCCAGGGCTTGTTCTTTTGTTAATCCGTAAGCAGCAGCACTTCCGGCTAAAAAGGGAAGGTTTCGGCTGTTCATGGCTTCCATTTCCGAATCGCCCGCCATTTGCAGACAAAACAAAATTTCTTCTTTTTGAAGCAAGGAGGGCAGGGTGTATACGGCGTCAATGTCATCGTCTGTTTTTTCCGGCAGGTCGTGAACACGAACAAGCATAACGGGCATTTTACTTTCCTTAATTTCCTTTAAGGTTTTATAGCATTCTTTTGCGCCAACTAACACAGGTTTTTTTATAGGGTGTTTTTTTGCAAAGTCAATAGCCGTTAAAATATCTTTTGCTTTATCTACATGAATATATAAGTTTTTACTGCCGTCAAAAATGCCCTTCATGCTTTCCATTCGCACATTTTTTTCTTCCGGTTTGTCGGTAAGGTAGTAGGCATAGGCGTTTTTAAAAAAGTTATTAAGGTTTTCCATGTCGGCTTCGTAACGCTTAGAGGCTTTATTATCTCCGTCTTCCATCCGTAAAAAACGTTCGTTTATAACGGGAAAGTTGAGGTGTATACCGTCATCGGCTTTTAAAACAGCATCTTCCCAATTCCATCCTTCCAGAGCCATAATGGATGAGTTTCCGCTGATAATTCCGCTGCGTGGAGTTACCTGCGTATAAAGTATACCGTTGGTTTTAATGGTGGGCACAATTTTGTTGTCGGTATTGTATGCAATAAGCGCTCGTACGTGGGGATTTACTTCTCCTACTTCGCTAAGGTCGCGTGTAGCTCTTACGGCAAAAGCATCATGAAGACCGAGTACGTTGTTGGCATTAATCAAACCGGGATAAATATGTTTTCCTTCCAAATCAATAACTGTATCAAAGGAGTTGTAATTTAGCTTGATGCCAACAACCGATTGTACGGATTCTATTTTGTTCCCCTTCACAATCAGCAAGGCTTGTTCTATTACTTCTCCATTGCCTATGTGCGCTACGCCATTTATAAATGCCGTATAGTTTTTAACGGCAGCGCTTTGCGAAACTCCATTTAAGGCAGCTATTAAGAAAATGTGGGCAAGTATCTTTTTCATATTCTTTTTAATTTATCGTTTTCCGGTTTCTTCTTCACTTACTCCTTCCAGGGTGTTGCAGTGGTATAATCCGCGTTTTTTGGAGCGGTGTTTTACAACCGGTGTTCCTTTTTGTTTTTCGGCAAGCAGTTTGGCAATAATGCGAGCTCTTTCGGTGTTTACATATTCGCTCAATTTCTTATGCTGTTCGCGGTCAAAATAAATTTTTCCGTCAATAATTGTTTTTTCGGCTTTGGCGTATATGCTTAAGGGGTTGTCCGACCAAAGCACCACATCGGCACTTTTTCCTACTTTAATACTTCCTACCTTATCATCCAGATGCAGCATTTTTGCCGGATTTAAGGTAACCAGTTTTAATGCCTCTTCTTCGCTGAGGTTACCATACTTAACTGCTTTGGCAGCTTCTTGATTTAATCTTCTGCCCATTTCGGCATCGTCGGAATTTATGGCCGTGTTTACGCCCATTTTGGTGAGTAGTGTGGCGTTGTACGGGATGGCTTCCATTACTTCGTTTTTGTAGGCCCACCAGTCGGCAAATGTAGAGGCGTGTACGCCGTGTTCTTTCATTTTATCGGCTACTTTGTATCCTTCTAAAATATGTGTAAAGGTGTTTACTTTAAACTTGAATGAATCGGCTACGTGCATAAGCATATTAATTTCGCTTTGCACATAGCTGTGGCATGTAATAAATCTTTTTTTGTTTAAAATTTCGGCCAGTGCGTCCAATTCCAGGTCTTGCCTAAAAGCGGAACCCTTTCCGGCCGGTTGTTTGGAGTTAATTTTGGCTGCTTCCTGAGCAGATTTATAATATTCCTGGGCTCTTGTGAAATAGTCCATATAAACCTGTTCAACCCCCATTCGCGTTTGCGGGAAACGAACGGTGTTATAATCTCCCCAATTACTTTGTTTTACATTTTCACCTAAAGCAAATTTGATAAAGCCGTCGGATCCTTCAAATTTCATGGCTTCGGCATGCTGGCCCCAGCGCATTTTTATGATGGCGCTTTGTCCGCCAATGGGGTTGGCAGAGCCATGAAGCAGTTGTGCGCAAGTAACTCCTCCGGCCAACTGTCGGTATATGTTTATGTCTTCCGGGTTAATTACGTCGCCCATGCGTACTTCGGCACTGCTGGCCTGAGTTCCTTCATTAACTCCGTCGGTAAGTGCAATGTGTGAGTGTTCATCTATTATTCCGGGGGTAAGGTGTTTACCTTTCCCATCTATTTCTATTATGCTACTTCCTTTTGGTGCGGAAATGTTTTTTCCGATGTTGGTTATTTTGCCGTTACTGAGAAGTACATCCGTATTTTCTAACACTCCTTCTTTTTCGTTTGTCCAAATGGTGGTATTTCTTATGATGATAATGTCTTTACCGGCCGCAGATACTGTTTCTGAACCAAAGGCAGTAAAGGGGTAGATAACCTTTCCGATTTCGGGAATTTTTTTTGTGTTGCTATTTGTTGTTTTGCCGAGTTCCACGGTGCCGGTATACACTACAGTACAATTAAATTTATTTCCTTCGTGCCACACGCCTGTACCACTGAAGTTTTTGCTTTCCGGATGATAAAGCAGGCTCAGGCGAAGATTTTTTAAGCTGTCGTAGCTAAAGGAAAGTGTGGCCAGAGGGTTCTGGAAAGTAAAATTGGCAGATACTTTAGAGGTATCTATTTTTATTTGTGCTTTTGGTTTATCAGAGTCTCCGGTTAGTAACAGGATGTAGCTTTGTTTATCTGTTTTTATTTCATACTGTCCGCGTAAATCCGGATTATCTATTTCGCTGATTAAGTGGGGTTGCCCGTTCACCCAATGTTGCAAAATTTTGGCGTCGTCATCAAAAATATTTTTATCGCTCACAAAGAAACAAGCATACATTCCCTTTTTAAGAGCACCTACCTGGTTTTGTACTTGCATGAAAAGGGCAGGATTGGTACAAAGCGCTTTTAACGCCGCTTTTTCGGAAAGGCCATATTGTATGGCTTTTCGTATGTTGGGTAAAAACTGTTTTTTATCTTTTAAACCATCGGTTGTAAAGGCAAATTCTACTCCGTTTTTTTCTAATATTCCCGGGTTTGCCGGGGCCATTTCCCAATGTTTGAGGTCGGTTAAAGAAATGTTTTCAGCCTCCAGAGGGTCTTCTACATCGTAGGTTTCCGGAAAATTAAGCGGTACGATACATTTTAATCCTGTTTTTTTCAAATCGTCTATACGCTGGTAGTCGTTGAGCCCTGTCTTCAGAATAAAATTGATATTAAATTCTTTTCCTATTAAAGCCGCACGTTGGTTATTGTATTTATCATTACTTTCAAAAACAGCGGGCAGCCCTTGAAGTTGATTAAACGCTTCCAGGCTGATATTGTATTCTGTTTTGTCTCCGCTTTGCTTATACCAGCGAGCATCATAAAAAGTTTGACGTAGTAAAGCAATGGAGCCGGCTAGTGAGCTGGGATAGTTTTGTGTAGAAGAGCCTTTATTAAACGAGTAAAATGCAGCGCAGCGATCTTTCAAAATACTTTCGTTTTCTTTGGTATTGCTTAAGAACACCAATGCCGCACTTCCTCTAACAATACCGTCTTTATTTCCGGTAAGCACAATGCCTATGCCATTTTTTTTGTAATTAACAGCTTCTTCCGTTTGGTGGGTAAATAGTTTGTGAGCCTCTGTTTCCGGTTTTATGGCTTCATTCCATCCGTAGGCTCCTTTAACACGGCTTTCCATTTGCGGGGCAGGATTCCAGTTCGCTTTTTTTACTTCGGGCATACCGTAAGAGCTGAATAAATCGATGAAAGAGGGATAAATATGTTTCCCTTTCAAATCGTATACAACGGCGTTTTTGGGAGCACTTGTTTTTTCGGAGACTTCAATTATTTTGCCATCTTTTATCACCAAGCAAGCTTTTTGCAGTGTAATATCTTCGTTTACATGAATAACAGCATTAACAAATGCATAGGTAGTATGAAGCGGGTTGGTGGTGCCGTTTACCGGAAAGGTGGTTTGAGCGTGTACTATTCCAAAAAACAAAACAAATACGGCGGTGGTAGCTAAATTCTTCATTTTCATCAAACAAGGCCAAATTTAATTACATTATAACGATTTCCTAAGCACAAGCAGAAATAATTCGGGCATTTTTTGTTAATTTTACTATTTAAATTTTGTTGAATTATGTTTAAGGGTATTTTGCATACACACACGCTGGTAGTTACGCTTTTTTTGATAATCTACGTTATTAAAACAATTCTTTTACTAAGCAATAAGGCCGACCTGCTCCAAAAATTTTCTAAAATGATTAAAGTGCCTGAAATGATCATCAGTGCTTTGTTTTTAATTACCGGAATTTATCTTACTACGCAAATGCCTTTTGGCGGCAACCACGATTATTTATTCTGGATAAAAATGGGTATGGTTGCTGCTTCTATTCCTATTGCCGTTATTGGTTTTAAGAAGGGAAATAAAATTTTGGCAGCGCTTAGTCTTCTTCTCATTACCGGGGCCTACGGTCTTGCTGAGGTATATCATAAAAAGAAAGGGTTGGCTGATAACAGTGCCATTGCCTCTAACGATGGAAAATTGTTATACGAAAATAATTGCGTAGTATGCCATGGCAATGATGGAAATTTGGGCATGGCCGGCGCTAAAAAATTAAGTCAGTCGGACTTAAGTGTTGAACAAATAAAAGAAATTATTCTTAAAGGAAAAGGTGCCATGCCTCGTGCCAATGTAAACGACGAACAGGCGGCCGCCATTGCTCAATACGTATCTACTGCCTTTCAGGGCAAATAAATTTCATGAAAGATAAGTTATTAAGTACTGCCCCTCCGCAGCGCACCTGTGTTTTAATAGGCGTTGTTTTAAAGTTACAGGACGATGAGCAGGCCAAGGAGTATCTGGAGGAACTGGAGTTTTTGGCAACCACCTACCGCTTAAAAACCATTAAAATATTTACCCAAAAACTAGAGAAACCGGATAAAGCTACCTTTATCGGCAAAGGAAAATTGGAAGAAGTAAGTCGTTTTGTAAAAGAGAGTAATGCCGATGTGGTAATTTTTGACGACGAGCTCTCTCCTTCGCAACAACGTAACTTAGAAAAAGTGTTAGGCAAAAAAATATTAGACCGTACTACTTTAATTTTAGAAATATTTGAGCAGCGTGCTCAAACGGCTCATGCTAAAACACAGGTACAACTGGCACAATATCAGTACATGCTTCCACGGCTAACCGGTATGTGGACGCACTTAGAGAGGCAACGCGGTGGAACCGGAACAAGAGGAGGAGCCGGTGAAAAGGAGATTGAAACAGATAGGCGTATAGTGCGCGATAAAATTGCTTTATTAAAAGAGCGCCTGAAAGAAATTGACAAACAAATGGCTACCCAGCGAAAAAACCGCGGTGAAATGATACGGGTAGCACTGGTGGGCTATACCAACGTTGGTAAAAGCACCATTATGAATATGCTGAGCAAAAGCGAGGTGCTGGCCGAAAATAAATTATTTGCCACGCTGGATACCACAGTAAGAAAAGTTACTATTGATAATGTATTTTTTTTACTGAGTGATACCGTAGGTTTTATAAGAAAGCTGCCTACTCAGTTGGTAGAAAGTTTTAAAAGTACTTTAGATGAAGTGCGCGAGGCCGATATTTTAGTTCATGTGGTGGATGTATCGCATAAAAATTTTGAAGACCATGTACACGTGGTAAACCAAACTTTGTATGAGATTGGGGCAGGAGATAAACCGGTGCTGATGGTATTTAATAAAATAGATGCTTTTACCTATAAACCCAAAGAGGAGGACGATTTAACACCTCTTACCCGCGAGAATATTTCTTTGGAAGAGATTAAAAAAACCTGGATGCGTAACATGAATAAAAATGCTGTGTTTATAAGCGCCGGAACTAAAGAAAATGTAGAAGAGTTTAAAAAAGTTTTGTATAACATGGTAAAGGAAATGCATGTAAAGCGTTATCCCTACAATAATTTATTGTATTAAGTGCAAGCAGAATTCAGATATGCTTTATTGGAAGATTTGCCTGCTATTGTAGAAATTTATAATAGCAGTGTACCGGGCAGGTTAGCCACGGCAGATTTGGAACCCGTATCGGTAGAGAGTAAGCTCCATTGGTTTAACTCGCACAACCAAAGCAACCGCCCGTTATGGGTGCTGGAAGCGAACAGTGAAATTATAGGCTGGATGAGTTTTAATTCCTTTTATGGTCGCCCGGCTTATGAGGGTACCGTTGAGCTAAGTATTTATTTGGCGAAAGAAGTGCAGGGAAAAGGTTTGGGAAAAATGTGTTTGCAAAAAGCGATGGATGAAGCTAAAGCACGGGGGATAAAAAATATACTGGGTTTTATATTTGGCCATAACGAGGCCAGTTTAAAGTTATTTCATACATTTAATTTTACCGATTGGGGCCGCCTCCTCGGGGTTGCCATTATGGACGGCATAGAAAGAGATTTGGTAATTGTGGGGCGGAGGGTTTAATTTGCTAATAAAACATGAAAAAGTTAAAAAAACTCACCATATCTACCTCCATTCTTGTTTATGAAAACATAAACAGCTTACCTGTTGCCGATAAAAAATTGCTGAAAGCAGCTACGGAAGCCGTAAACAACGCCTATGCGCCTTACTCAAATTTTAATGTTGGCGCTGCGGTGCTTTTGGCTAATGGAAAAATTATTACCGGTAATAATCAGGAAAATGCAGCTTACCCAAGTGGAACCTGTGCTGAACGGGCAGCGGTTTTTTATGCGGCTTCACAATATAAAAACATTAAAATAAAAGCCATTGCCATTGCCAGTAAATCCAATAACAAAAAATACAAGGGGCCGGTATCTCCCTGCGGAGCTTGCCGGCAGGTATTGGCCGAATACGAAAAACGGGGTAAAGCTAAAATGAAAGTAATAATGGCTGGCAGCACCGGCCATGTATATGTGGCAGAGAGTATTGAGAGCATGCTGCCTTTATTGTTTGGAAAAGAACAGTTATGATAATTTTAAAGTAGGGTAAAAGAATTAGCAAGCAAACAAAGATTTTTATTTTACTTTTCGTTCCGGGTATTAAAATTATTGTCCATGTTCTTAACTAAATGCATTTGCATGCGTTCTTCGGGTGTTTGAGCCGCGTAAATAAATTTGTAAGTGTTTTCAATCCATAAACAAATCTCTTCTACTGTTTTTCGTTGATGTGCTGCAATTTGTTCATCACTTACCGTATAATAAAAGCCTTTGTTGGTGTTTTCTATTTTAGGTTGAATCTTCATGTATAATTTAGTATGGTTTTTAACCGGTTCATTTTTTAAGTAGTTTGCTTAATAAAATCACATCACTTTTATCTTGAAGCCGATTGGCATAATTTTTAAGTTCAATTAAGTGCTCAATGGAAACTAAACTTAATTTTACGTCTCCTAAATCTCTTTCGCTCTTTTGCTTCCATAGTTCATTAAAAGGTATGGGCGTATCCAACAATACATCTAAGTTCATAAAATTAGTTTGTGAATTAAAGTACGAATAGGCAATAAGATTTTTTTCAGTGATTGCTTTTTTTCTGTTCTCTTCTTTTATAAAAGTTTTAATAGAAACCGGATTTTGAGACTGAAAAGCCAATAGCTTTATAGCATTTTCAAAATTAACTATATTTCTTTCATCAAAATCAAGCAAGATATCTATGTCGGCTGTCATTCTCGGTATCCCATAAATGTTTACCGCTAAGCCGCCACAAATCAAATATTTAACTTGTTGCTTGTTTAAAGTTTGAAATATTTTTTTTATTTCCATTGTCCTGTATCAAAGATACATTTTTCAGTTGAATTAACTTTAAAGCCACCGCCGCCTATTTTGTATTATAAATTTAAAAAGCCAAACTAATAAGATATATTGCTCCAATGATTGAAGAGAAAGCCTCTGTGAGTTAGTTTGGATTATATTTTGGGAGCGAGGAGACTTTACTTTTTTTGTGTATACCCCGGAGTCCTATAAACATAGCAAAGAACAAGTAGACTTGAAGCGCAAAGTGTGTCCGGCGACCAAATAAAAATTAATTTTTTGTAGAACAATTAAAATTTTACCAATTCATTTTTAAGTGTAACACCAATTCCTGGAGCATTTGGTAAAATTATTTTTCCGTTTCTGTAATTAATTCCGGTAAACGGGTCATTTTTTAATAAATGAGGTGCATCCAAATCAATGTAATCTGCCGAGGCGGCAAACTGAGCCATGGCAGCCGTTGCACAACTACTCTCGGCCATGCAGCCCAAAAATATTTTTAAATCAAGTTGCTTGGCCAGTTCAATCATTTTAAAGGCTTCGTTTAATCCGGTGCATTTCATTAATTTAATGTTGATACCATGAAACAAATCTTTTTGTTCTTGTATATCGCTTAAGCGCTTTATGCTCTCATCGGCAATTATTGGCAATACGCTTTTTTCTTTTAGCCGAAACATTTCATCTTTTTTTTCGGTTGCCAATGGTTGCTCAATTAACACCACGCCTTGTTCTTTCATCCAGGCAATGAGTTCCGCAGCTACATCTGCATTTTTCCATCCCTGATTTACGTCTACATACAAAGGTTTGCTTGTGTATTTTCTGATACAGCAGATTAAGGCTTTGTCGTTACTTGTGCCGGCTTTTATTTTTAGTATTGGAAACTCTTTTGCTTCTTCAATTTTTTTCTGAAGTATTTCCTCTTTATCAATTCCAATGGTACAGGCGGTTGCGTAGGATTCTTCGCTTTGCATGCGGTATAATTCTCGCACTGTTTTATTTTCGATTTTCCCTTTTAAATCGTGTAAAGCAATATCAATGGCTGCCTTAGCGGAATTGCCATGTTTATCCAGTTCATCTATTTCCATAATCAACTCGGCAATAGAACATGGGTAAAAAGCTTTTTCCAAAATCTTTTTTGCTTTTTCAAAAAACTTGAGACTACTTTCTTTTGTCTCTCCCAAATATGGCGGTAGGCAGGCTTCTCCGTATCCGTTATATTCTTCCCAACTTATTTTTACAAAAATACTTGGTGTACTTTTTCGCGTGTTGGAACTTACTCCAAACGAATGTTTGTATTCCAGTTCAAAAGGCACCCAATTTAGTTCCATGTCCGAAAATTCATAATTATATCGGTTATAAAGGTCGGTTTAAAGACTTTAGTTGTAAACAAGTAGTGTTTTAATGGGATGCCTTGTTTTATGTTTATTGAAAATCTTCATTTTCAATTTGTTATAAGTGTAAAATTAGCCTTTACCCATGTTATTTTACCGGATTTTCTGTTAAATTTGTTGCTTTAAGCAAATTTTCAAGATATGGCAAAAACAGCAACCGAAAAAAAACTGAAGTTTGATAAGGAGCAGTATGTAAAGTGGTACGAGTCTATGTTGCTCATGCGTCGCTTTGAAGAAAAAACGGGACAGGTGTATGTTCAGCAAAAAATAAAAGGTTTTTGTCATTTATATATTGGTCAAGAGGCCATAGTTGCCGGAACGGTAAGTGCCACCCGAAAAGAAGATAAGCATATTACCGCATACCGCGACCATGCTCATCCTATTGGCTTAGGGCTTCATCCCAAGTATGTAATGGCCGAGATGTATGCAAAAATAACCGGCTGCAGCAAGGGCAAGGGAGGTTCCATGCATATTTTCAGTAAAGAACATAATTTTATGGGAGGCCACGGTATTGTGGGAGGTCAAATACCTTTGGGTGCCGGAATAGCCTTTGCCGAAAAATACTTGGGAACGGATAATGTTTGTATCTGTTCCATGGGAGACGGAGCTGTGAGGCAAGGAGCACTACATGAGGCTTTTAATATGGCCATGACCTGGAAGTTGCCCGTGGTTTTTATTGTAGAGAATAACTTATATGCGATGGGAACTTCGGTAGAAAGAACCAGTAACGTACATGATTTGTGGAAATTGGGTTTGGCATACGATATGCCCAGTAAACCGGTAGATGGATTAACCGTAGAAGCCGTGCACGAAGCAGTAGAGGAAGCGGTAGCGAGAGCAAGGAGAGGAGATGGACCTACCTTTTTGGAAATGAAAACCTATCGTTACAAAGGCCACAGTATGAGCGATGCCCAAACTTATAGAACAAAAGAAGAAGTGAAAGAATACCAGCAGCAAGATCCTATTGATAAAGTATTAGCCACCATGAAGGCAAATAAATGGATAGACGACGCAGGAATAGAAGCCATGGAGGAAAAAGTAAAGGCTATTGTTAATGAATCTGTACAGTTTGCGGAAGAAAGTCCGTACCCCGATCCGGAAGAGTTATACAAAGATGTTTATTACGATGCAAATTATCCTTATATAATGGATGGATTTTAGTGATGTTCCCTTTGTGATATTTATAATTTAATATTTCTATTATGGCCGAAATTGTAAGAATGCCCAAATTAAGTGATACCATGACGGAAGGCACCGTTGCTAAGTGGCATAAAAAAATTGGAGATAAAGTGAAGAGCGGAGACCTGCTTGCAGAAATAGAAACCGACAAGGCTACGATGGAGTTTGAATCTTTTCAGGATGGTGTTTTGCTGCACATAGGTGTTCAGGAAAAACAAGCTGCTCCGGTTGATGCTATTTTAGCAATATTAGGAAAAGAAGGAGAAGATATTAAAGCTTTGCTATCGGGAGCAACATCTGCCAATAATAATTCTCAACCGGCAAGTAACGGAACACTCCAACAAAATACAACGGCTGCTTCCAACAAAGAATTACCCCCGGGGGTAGAAGTGGTTCGTATGCCTAAGCTTAGCGATACCATGACTGAAGGTACTATTGAAAAATGGCATAAAAAGGTGGGAGATAAAATAAAAAGCGGCGATTTATTGGCAGATATTGCTACAGATAAGGCCACCATGGAGTTTGAATCTTTTCAGGATGGTGTATTAATTTATCGTGGAATAGAAGAGGGACAAGCCGTACCTGTAGATGCCATTATTGCTATTTTAGGTAAAGGCGGAGAAGATGTAAATGCTATATTAGCTGCGGTTAATTCAACATCAAAAAACACATCTCAGCCTGCCGCCAAGGAAAACAAAAAAGAAATAGTCCCCTCTCAACAAAATTCGGTAAGTCAACCTGTTTTATCAACTTCATCCGGTGGCAGAATAAAAGCATCGCCCTTAGCAAAGGCTTTAGCCAAAGAAAAAGGAATTGACATCAGCCGCATAAGCGGGAGCGGAGAGGGCGGCAGAATTGTTAAGGCGGATATCATCAATTATAAAGAAGTTGCTTCTTCTTCAACCCAAAGTTATGCGACCGGAGTGGAAAGCTTTACCGATGAACCGGCATCACAGATGCGAAAAACCATTGCTCGTCGTTTGCTGGAAAGTAAAAACGGAGCACCCCACTTTTATTTAACGGTAGATTTGGATATGGATAATGCCATTGCTGCCCGTGAAGCCATTAATAAGTTGAGTGATGTAAAAGTATCTTTTAATGATTTAGTTATTAAGGCCTGTGCAGTGGCTCTTCGCAAGCATCCGCGTGTAAACAGCAGTTGGATGGGCGATAAAATTCGTTTGTATAACCATATACACATTGGTGTGGCCGTGGCGGTAGAAGATGGGTTGCTGGTTCCGGTGGTTCGCTTTGCCGACCAAAAATCTATTTCACAAATATCTTCGGAAGTAAAAATACTCGGAAAGCGAGCCAAAGAGAAAAAATTACAACCTGCCGATTGGGAAGGGAATACCTTTACCATTTCTAACTTAGGAATGTTTGGTATAGACTCTTTCACGTCTATTATTAACTCGCCGGAATCCTGTATTTTATCTGTGGGGGCCATTCGGCAAGTTCCGGTGGTTAAGAACGGTGCGGTAGTTCCCGGAAACATCATGAAAGTAACGCTGGCTTGCGACCACCGCAGTGTAGACGGAGCTACCGGGGCTGCATTTCTGCAAACACTAAAAATGTTTATAGAAAATCCGGTGGCTATGTTATTATAATTTTAGGATTTTTTCTTAAACTAGTTCTGCTGTTTTGCAAAGAAAAAATAGTTGTTCTTTTTTTACTGACTCTGTTCAGTTCCAGGAGTCAGGATTTGCTGTTTATGAATACCAACCAAAGTTTGGTGGCACTAAATCCCTCTTTTGCAGGTTCGGCCGAGGGCTTAAGAAACTAAACAGTTTATCGCAACCAGTGGCCGAATGTATCGGGCAGTTGGGTTTATTTTAATAACACAACAGATGGCTATATCCGAAAAATCAGGGGAGGCCTTTCGCTTTCTATTAATCATGGAGATGAGATGCGGGGCGTTTTGAAGAAGAACGCATTAACCTTTGCTTATGCTCAGTATTTTTCTTTGAAAGACAGTTTATAAGCATCATTCCCTCTTTGGGTATTACGGGTGGAAATTACGCTTTTGACAGAAGCAGGTTATCAATGCATATTCCCCCGGCTTCAGGAACTGTTTTTAATGGAAGTAATTTAAGCTACTGGGACATAAGCGCCGGAACTCTCCTTGTTTATCAGAAAAAACTTTATGTTGGGGTATCTGTTTTTAATCTGTTGAAACCCCAAACTATTTATTATACCGGCTATAGCTCTGAAGTTAATATGGGGACATGTTTGCACGCATCCTACAATTTTGTTATTTCGCCCACCTCTTTATTGCATGCATAAATACGCTACAATTTTCATTATAAATATAACAATGCGAAATTAAGAGTATTGTATAATTATAAGTATTTGGCTTTTGGATCAGGCTATACGAGCAAAAACAATCTTTCACTTTATGGCGGATTAATGTTTAACCGCATGAATCTTTTTTATTGCTATGATGCAACTATAAATAAGCTTTCCGGAAACACCGCCGGTAGCCATGAGTTAGGGTTAAGTATGCGCCTGAACAAAAATAAGGTGCAAACCCTAGAAATGCGTTAGTAACGAGCTAAATATTCTTTTAACAAATCCCTCGTTAAGGCATTAAGAAAATATCTTATTCTTCGCTGTATACTCTTTTTACTCTTCCCGAAATAGCGGTTAATACTTCGTAAGGAATTGTGTTTAAGGCTTCGGCCATTTTATTTACCTGTTCGGCATTTTCGAATATAATTACTTCGTCTCCTTCTTTACAATTAATATCGGTAATATCAATCATACACATGTCCATACAAATATTACCAATAGTTTTACAATATTGGCCCTTAATATACACGCCATGTTTTCCGTTACCGAGTAATCGTTGGAAACCGTCGGCATAGCCAATGGGTATGGTGGCAATTTTGCTTGGCTTTTCTACTTTTCCGTTACGATTATATCCTACGGTTTCTTTGGGACTAACGTGTTTTATTTGGCTTATTTTTGTTTTTAAAGTTCCGGTATATTGCAGGTTATTTTTTTCTTGTTCGCTGCTTCCAATTCCATACATACCAATTCCCAATCTAACCATATCAAAATGTGCATCAGTAAATCGGGCAATACCTGATGTGTTGCAAATATGCTTTAATATTTTGTAGTTCAGTGCTTTTTCCATCTTTTCAGAAATTTCTTTAAAAAGATTTATCTGTTTATTGGTAAAATCATCTAAAGCTTTATTATCGCTGGCTGCTAAATGCGAAAATATACTGGCAATTTTTACTTGCGGAGACACCAATAAGTGGTTTATTAATTCGGGAACTTCCTCTGCTTCAAATCCCAGCCTTTTCATTCCGGTATCAATTTTTATGTGTATGGGGTAGGCTTTGTTAATTCCTTGTCTGTTTATGCATTTGATAAATTCATCCAAAATTCGCAAAGAGTAAATTTCCGGCTCCAAATGGTAGTTTATAATATCTTCCAGCGAGTCAATTTCCGGGTTCATTACCATAATGGGTAAACGGCAGTTAGCTTGACGTAACTCGACCCCCTCATCGGCATAAGCTACTGCCAGGTAATTGGCACCCATATTTTCAAGGGCTAAGGCTATTTCGGCACCTCCGCTTCCGTAGCCCATGGCTTTTACCATACACATTAGTTTAACATTGGGTCCGGTTAAGCTGCGATAGTAATTAACATTATGTCTTAATTTACTTAAATCAATTTCGAGTACCGTATCATGATTCTTTTGCTGAAGTTTTTTGCTTATTTCAATAAAATTTGAGCTACTGGATCCTTTCAATAAAATAGTGGCATTTTGGAATTCCTTTTTGAGCCGCTGAAACTCATTCATAAATAAAGAAAGTGATAGAAACATTTCTCCATTTTTAAATAAATTTTGGTTCCGGTATAAAGCCTCCCCAATACCAATAACTTTATCTATTCGGTTATTTTCTATGAGTGTAGCAAGTTGAGTATATAATGTTTTTTCTTCTTTTCCACTTTCCTGTAAATCGGATATAATTAGGATTTTGTTTTTTCGTGCGTGACGATTATTTAAGAAACTCAGTGCTATTTGAACAGAGTCTATATCGGCATTATAAAAATCATTTATTAAAACAGAATGGTTGATGGCATTTTTAACTTCCAGGCGCAAGGCAATATTTTGTAATTGAGGTAAAAATTCTTTTATGTAGGATTCCTCAATACCTATTTCTAACAAGCAAACTATACACGTAGATGCATTGAGAATGGATGCCCGGTCAGTAAAACCAATTTCAAAATCTAAAATTTTGTTTTCATTTTTTAGTTGAATTAGCGTGTGCTCTACCTGTTTTTTAAATGAGAGTTGGTAAGCTCCGCTGTCATTTTCGGTAATGGTTGTATAGTTTTCGGGCAAATATTTCAACAATTCTTCTTTTCCGCAAGCATTAAAAATTACTTTTTCGCAGGCCTGAAAAAGAATTATTTTTTCGCTAAGTTTTTGTTTGTCATCAATAAAACCTTGGCTGTGGGCATCTCCAAACGAGGTAAAAATTCCTATATCGGGTCTTATTATTTTGTTTAGTCGTTCCATCTCTCCGGGAAGCGAAATTCCGGCTTCAAAGATGGCGAGTTGGTGTTTTTCATCAAGATTTAGCACGCTTAAGGGAACACCTATTTGCGAATTAAAGCTTTTGGGGCTTCGGCAGATATGAAATCGTTTATGTAATAGTTGATAGAGCCATTCTTTGACAACTGTTTTGCCATTACTTCCGGTAATTCCTATAACGGGGATTTTAAATTTGTTTCGATGAAAAGCGGCCAGTTGCTGAATAGCCTCCAGGGTATTATTTACCAAAAGAAAGTTTACTCCGGTTTCAATCCAATTATCAGAGATAACTTCCTTATTTGAAATTAAAAAGTTTTTTATCCCTTTATCTAAAAGAGATGCTATATAATTGTGCCCGTCGTTTCGGTTTGTTTTAAGGGCAATAAATATACTGTTCGTTTCGTTTATAATTTGTCGGCTGTCGTAAAAAAATGATTCAATAACAGCGTCCGGATTGCCATAATACGTTCCTTTCGTAATTTCAGCTATTTCCTTTACACGATACTTCATTTTTTTCGATTAAAACAGCTGCGGCACAATGGAACATAACTTTCTGTTTCTCCCAAGAGTAATAAGTTAGAATTATTCACCGTTCTATGCGAAACATAGGCTAACTGTCCGCACTCTACACAAATAGCATGTACTTTGGTTACATACTCGGCGCAAGCCAAAAGTTGAGGCATGGGTCCAAAGGGGTTTCCTCTGTAATCCATATCTAAGCCGGCTATAATTACCCTAACTCCCCGGTTTGCCAGTTCTTTGCAAACATTTGGTAATTCCATGTCAAAAAACTGAGCTTCGTCTATGCCCACCACATCAGTATCTGCAGCCAGTAACAGGATGTTTGAGCTGGCAGGAACCGGCGTACTGTTTATTTCCCTTCCTTCGTGGCTTACTACTTTCATTTCATCGTAACGAGTATCTACGTTGGGTTTAAATATTTCTACTTTCTGTTTGGCAAACTGCGCTCTTTTTAACCGCCTGATGAGTTCTTCGGTTTTTCCGGAAAACATACTGCCACATATAACCTCAATCCATCCTCTCCGGGTCCCTTGCCTATTATCTTCTACAAACATTGTTTATAAGGCGTTAAAAATTAAAAACTAAATGTAGGGCAACATCTCTTAAATTCAAATTATTTTCGGGGAAAAATTATGAGCATTGAAAATACCCTGGCAAAGTTGCAGGCAATAATTCACGAAACGCTTCCGGTACTGGAATTGTTTGTGGATGATAATGTTCAACCGGGCTCAAAAGATTGCGAAAAATTACAAGCTAATTTGCATCGTTTACAGGAGCATTTAGCCGTATATAAATATTTAAAAACCAACAGGGAAATATCTCCCAGTTTTGGAATCCACGCCAAAATAAGTGAGTTGGTTACTGAATCGGTAAAGGAAAATGAGTTCAGTACTCATGAAGAGCCACCTCTTAAAGCAGAAACAGAACAGCCGGTTATTAGTTCCCCTATCTCAACTGCAGAACAAAGTGCTACTGTTGTCAGGAAAATGGAAGTTCCGTTAAACCAAAAGTTTCAGTTTATAAATGATTTATTCCGCCAAAATGCTACCGAGTATAATACGGCTATTGATCAACTTAATAATTGTAAAAATTGGAAGGATGCAGACAGCTACCTGGAAGGTTTAAAATTGGCATATAGCTGGAAAGATCAAAACGAGAATTATAAAATACTGCGAGAGCTCGCAAAAAAGCGTTTCCTGTAATGCGTTCTGCTTTTTTTCTCGTTTATATATTTTTTTGTTTATGCACCTACTCGCAAGACTCCGTTTATGCCAGGAGAGTAGTTAAAGAACTTACCTCAGAAAAATACTTTGGCCGTGGTTACACTAAAAAAGGCTTACAAAAAGCTGCCGGTTTTTTGGTAAATGAGTGTAAAAAAAACAAAACAAAGCCTCTCTTTGGGGATTCTTATGAGCAGTTTTATTCGCATGGCATAAATACTTTTCCGGGTAAAATGCTTGTTACGCTCAACGGAGTAAAACTGATGCCCGGAAAAGATTTTATTGTAGAACCACATAGTTCATCAATAAAGGGGAAATATTATCTGCGAAAAAAAGATAGTGTTACTTATGTTTCCGATTCAGATAATCCTAAAGTAGTACTGGTGAAGAAAAATAAACTCACGCATTCACTGGCAACCACTCAAAATAAAAATCAACTGGTTCTTTACCTTTTAAGTTCTCAAGTATTACAGGAATCAATACAAGTAGAAGTAAATATACAGGCTGTTTTTCTTCAAAACTTCATTGGCAGCAACATAGCCTGTGTTGTTGAAGGAAATAATAACGACAGCATGTTGGTATTTACCGCTCATTACGATCATTTGGGTGGTATGGGCAAAAAATGTTTTTTCCCCGGTGCAAACGATAATGCCAGCGGAACGGCTATGTTGCTGGATTTGATGAGGTACTATACAAATAATAAGCCCGAATATAAAACTGTTTTTATCTTTTTTTCGGGAGAAGAGGCAGGCTTGTTGGGCTCGGCATACTTTGTGAAAAACCCTCCTATAGATATTTCTAAAATTAAATTTCTCGTTAATCTTGATTTATTGGGTACCGGTGAGGATGGTATTATGGTGGTTAACGGAGCCGTTTTTGAAAAGCAGTTTGAGCGACTGCAACTTGTAAATTATGAAAAACAATATGTAAAGGAAGTAAAGAAAAGAGGCAAGGCTTCCAATAGCGATCATTACTGGTTTTCAGAAAAAGGAGTTCCTTGTTTTTTTATTTATACTTTGGGGGGTGTTTCCTTTTACCATGATATTTATGACCGCGAAAATACGCTTCCTCTCACTAAGTACAATCAGGTATTCAAATTAATAACAGAATTTGTAATGAAACTCTGACCTTATCTTTTTTTCAAAATTAATCGGAGAACAGGAATAGCTGTTAGTATAATGAGCGTTATGAAAATATAGCCCATGTAATTTGTAATCCCGGGAAAAATAACAACTAAGTAATAGCCAATACCAGATAAACTCAATATCCACAATAACGCTCCAATTAGGTTGAACAACATAAATTTTGGAAACGATATTTTTATTACACCTGCAATAATGGGAGCAAAGGTTCTTACTACAGGTAAAAAACGCGCAAGAATTAATGTACTATTTCCTCCATATTTGTGGTAATATTGGTTGGTAACCTCTAAATGTTTTTTTTTAAAGAATAAACTATCTCTGCGATTGTAAAGTTTTTCTCCGGCACGCCGGCCAAACCAATAACCAAAAATATTTCCGGCTACGGCTGCCAGTATCATAAGAAAAGCAAGCGTTACATAGTTTACTTTCAGCAATTCGGGTTTAGATTGGCAAATGATACCGGCTAAAAGAATGAGATTATCTCCGGGGAGAAAAAAACCTACCAGCAATCCGGTTTCGGCGAATATAACAAATAGCAAGAGCCATAGGCCTCCGTATTCAATAATACTATTGGGATCGGTAAGTTGTTTTAAAAATTCCCACATGCAATAGACCCAAAGGTAAGGTTACACGATTATTAGCAAGATTATGTTGATGTGATACCTGTTTAAAGAAATGATTATTGATTCACAATTTTGATTCTTTCAAATCCAACTTCAGATTTTACTTCAACAAAATACAAGCCGGCCGGTTTTTCTGTAATGTTTAATTTCGTTTCTTTACTCTTGGTAGAAGTGTATACTATCATTTTACCGGCTGCATCATAAATTTTTATCTCTTTTTGTTTGTCGTTAGTAAAAAGAATGGTGAATATTCCATTCCCCGGGTTGGGCGAAACAGATAAAATATTTTTGCCGGATATAAATTGCTCATTCAACCCCATACAACTTATCACCTGAATGGAAGTTGTTGCGCTGTTAGAGCAGCCTGTTATTGGATTAGTATATGTATAAACCGGGGTAAATACACCCAGAGCGGTAGGATTTAAAACATTTCCGGACACATTAGGTCCCGAATAGCTTCCACCGGGAGGCGTTCCGGTAAGAGTTACAGGCCCTCCGCCAAAAATAGTGAGACAGGAAGTATAGGTTGAGGGGGTTAAGAATACCGGATCAAGCGGATGAACGTTTATTTGAATAGTTCTTTCGCCAACACAGCCAAATGTATTGGTGCCAACTACCGTGTATACGCTGGTTGCACTCGGCGACACTACCGCCAGGGCCGAGTTTGAGCCGCTGCTCCATGTATAAGTAAGTGCTCCGGAAGCAACAATAGTGGTGCTTTTTCCGGCACAAACTGCTGTTGGATTAGCCAGGGCATTTAATGTGGGTGTTGGATTTACGGTAATGGTAATGGCTGTTTTAGGGCTTACCGTGCAGGTGGCTGCATCTACATAGTAAGTGTGCATACCGGCATTTAATACCGGAGTTACAAAGGTGCTGCCTGTTCCTATACTGGTAGTAGAGGAAAGACTGGCGTACCAGTTTAATGTTCCGGTACCAAGTGCATGAAGCGTGGAGGCGCTTCCGGCACAGTAATTAAGGCTGGATGGCGAGGTAGTGCTGGTAGGTGCCGGCGGTGCCGGACAGTCATAAAATTTAGCAATATAGGCCTCGCCAAAACCTCCGTTGTATATGGGTTGATGTCCGTTGGATGTGGCAATGGATGTGCCGCTGTTTGTATCGGTAGCGCCGTTTAAGTAAACATGATAAGCATTATCGGTACTGCATCCGTAGCTGATATCATCACCGGTTTCTCCGTAATAAGAGCCCCACATTCTGTTTCCGTTCCAGTCAAATTGCGCAATAAAAGCATCCCAAGTACCCCCGCCAAAATTGGCTTGGTGGCTACCCGGCGTTGCAATAACGGTTCCTGTTTGAGAAGTGGTAGAACCGGCTATGTACACATGTCCTGTTTTATGCAAGGCGCATCCCCATCCATCATCGTCGCCCGTTCCGCCGTAGTAAGTACCCCACTTTCTTACACCAGTGGAGTCAAATTTTACCAAAAAGGCATCGTTGGGGCCTCCTCCATAAAACGGCTGGTGACTTACCAGGGTTGTCATGCTGTTGGTGCTTGCTGTTTTTCCCGACATGTAAATATTCAAGCTGTCGTCTACTGCCACTCCATATCCTCTGTCAGTGCCGTTTCCACCATACTGTGTACCCCATAATCGTATTCCGTTGCTGTTAAACTTAACCACGTAGGCATCATATCCTCCGCCTCCAAAGGTGTTTTGATGGGCTCCGGGAGTGGCAATGGCGTTGGGGGTTGAATTATCGGTAGAGCCTGTCATGTAAATATTTCCATACTTATCGGTGCACAGAGCTTTTCCTTCGTCGGTACCAATACCTCCCAGATATGTTCCCCAAATCCGGGTTCCCGTTAAATTAAATTTAACCAAAAAAGCATCTTCCACACCGCCAAAGGACGATTGGTGTACACCACCCGTGGCAATAATTCCGGGGGTAGCGGCATCTGTTTTTCCGCATAAATAAAGATTGCCCGCCTGATCGAAAGTAACACCCAGTCCGGTATCGTGCCCCGGACCTCCATAAAAGGTGCCCCATTGGCGTACGCCGTTGGTATTAAACTTAACCACAAAGGCATCGGTAAACCCACCACCGTACGCAACCTGGTGACTTCCGGGAGTAGAGATTACGTTAGGAGGGCTGCCAAAAGAATAACCCGCCAGGGCACAGTTTCCATTTGCATCTGCTGCGACGTACAAACCAAACTCACGTATGTTGCCTCCATAATATGTTCCCCATAAACGAACGCCCGCCGAGTTGAATTTTGCGATATAGGCGTTATCGGCTCCTCCTCCGTAAAGGGCTTGGTGGCTGCCTACGGTAGCAATGCCTGTTCCACCGCTGGAGTTAGTGGTTCCTCCAAAATATACATTTCCTGCAGGGTCGCTGCAACTGGCTAAGGCCGATTCCGTATTGTTGCCGCCGTAATAGCTTCCCCACAGTCTTACGCCCGGATCAATAACAAGGGGTAAGGTTTTGTCTATGCCTGCTATAACAAAACTAATTTGATTTCCTTCCATTTTCCATGAGGCTTTCAAATTTTTATTGCCTTGATATACTACAGGAGCTTGTTCAATGATACTTCCCAGAGGGGTAATGATTTCTAATTCTTGTTTCTCGTTGATTAATATTCTTAGCGCACCCTTTACTTCCATTTTAATTTGCTGATAATCGGCTCCGGGATTTACAACAAAATCATATTTCAATTTCCCATCTTTCGAATACCATTTTAAATTAATTCCTTTATAAAGGTTTTTATATATTAATTGTTTGAAAGACTTAACGCCTAAAACTCCCTCTGGAAAAGCCTCTCCGTAGAAATTACTTACGCCATCGGCAGGGAAAAGTTTTTCGATAAGCGGATTAGGGTTGCTGTTTAACCAATTTATATCAATTCGGTAAATGGTGCTTAAGCCCGGAGATTTTGGGAGGCGTTTGTTATCAAAATCGGGAGCTTCCAGCCATTCTTCAACGCGGTACTGCTGGTAACTTACGCCGTTGGGTTTTAAAAAAAAGGCGAGCTTTCCATCGTTACCGCCAAAAAGTATATCTGTTCTGGGTTTTAGGTATTGATCGCTGATTTGCCCTTTATTTTCCGTGAAACTGATTTCTGAATAGGGGGCTGAGGCATAGGCAACTTCTAATGCCGGCCAGCAAAGCAGTAAAATTGGCGAGATGAATTTTAATAACCTAATTAAGAGCATGTTATGTAAAATTAATTCATCTTTGCAAGATACTAAATTTTGGTCGTAAAAAAAAGTTAATTATTGTAAGATTGAAAAAAACGGTACCTACAAAATTGAAGAGAGAACATTTCCAAACCGATAAATATCTTCAAACGAATTATATAAGGGAACTGGGGCGCACCTGATTACGTTGGGTTCCCTCCAATCGGGAATTACGCCGTTCTCAATTAATTGATTGTATAAAGGTTTTCCGTATCCTTGAGCAATAACGGAGATTTGGCAGCCTCTTTTTTCGGATGGGGTAATAATTTGCAGGCAGTTGTTTTTTTGTTTGTTTACCTCGCCAATTATAAACTCAAGATAGGCGGTTAGTTTTTTACTTTTTTCAATCAACTGTGGCATGCCGGCTTCTTCAAATATATCTAAAGATGCCAGGCAGGCTGCCATAGCAAAAATGGGAGCATTGCTGAGCTGCCAACGCTCGGCGCTTTCAATGGGTTCAAAATCGGGTTTCATTAAAAAGCGAGTTTCCTTTTTAGTGCCCCACCACCCGGCAAATAATGGCAGAGAAGTGTTTTTATGGTGTTTCTCGTGAATAAAAGCTCCGGCAACACTTCCGGGGCCGCTGTTTAAATATTTATAGCTGCACCAGCAGGCAAAATCTACATCCCATTGGTTAAGCTCCAGTAAAATATTTCCGGCAGCATGAGCAAGATCGAATCCAACCACTGCTCCGGCTTTGTGGCCCGCTTCTGTGATTCCTTTTAAATCGAATACCTGACCACTAAAATAATTTACTCCGCCAATCAGAATTAAAGCCAAGTTATCTTTATTTTTTTCAATGATTTCATATAAATCTTCATGCCTGATGTGATACTCGCCTTCTCTTGGCGCTACCTCAATAAGAGCATCGCCGGGATGATAACCATGAAATTTTATTTGCGATTCCAGTGCATAACGGTCGCTGGGAAATGCTTTGGCTTCACAAAGTATTTTATATCTGTTTTTGGTGGGTCTGTAAAAAGAAACCAGTAAAAGGTGTAAGTTCACGGTAAGTTGGTTCATCATAACCACTTCAGAACTTTTAGCCCCCACAATTTTGGCCATTTTTTCGGTTAAAAATTCATGGTAGGGCATCCATGGGCGTTTGGCCAAGAAATGGCCTTCCACACCGTATTTTGCCCAATCATCTAATTCTTGTTGTATGTATGCCTGAGTAGTTTTTGGTTGAAGTCCGAGAGAATTTCCTGTAAAGTAAACAACTTCCCTTCCATTATGTTTAGGAAAATGAAATTTATTTCGAAGGTTTTTGAGTGAATCTTTTTGGTCTGCTTCAAGGGCAAAATCTAAGCTGTTTTTAAATTCCATAAGCGGGTAATTTGCTTTTTTAAGTACGGTAAACAGATTCAAAGATATATCTTTGCATTGGATTACTCATTACCTAAGTACATTTTTACATAAGAATCTGTATGCAAAAATTTCCAACATCTGAAACCCTGTTTGAAAAGGCAAAAAATTATTTTCCCGGTGGTGTTAATTCTCCGGTTAGAGCATTTCGTAGCGTAGGAGGTACGCCCCTGTTTATCGACAAAGGCAGAGGCAGTAAAATATGGGATGCCGATGGAAACGAATACATAGATTTTTGTTGCAGTTGGGGACCGCTAATTTTAGGGCATGCCAATGATCAGGTATTGGAAAATGTTGCCCGTACCATGAAAAACGGAACTTCTTTTGGAACACCCACTAGATTAGAAAATGAATTAGCCTCTTTAATTATAACCAATAACCGGTATATTGAGAAAATAAGATTTGTAAGCAGCGGAACCGAAGCAGTAATGAGCGCCATTCGCTTGGCCAGGGGATATACCGGACGCGATAAAATTTTGAAATTTGAAGGCTGTTATCATGGGCATTGCGACTCACTGTTGGTTAAAGCAGGTTCGGGTTTGGTTACATTTGGCAACTCTTCATCGGCAGGGGTTCCCGAAAGTTTTGTGAATGAAACTATTGTAGTTCCGCTTAATAACCAAGCAGCAGTTGAAGAGGCATTCTCCCGATTTAAAAATCAAATAGCTTGTGTAATCATAGAGCCTGTTCCGGCTAATAATGGACTTTTAATTCAAGAAAAATCTTATCTGGAGTTTTTACGTGCCATTACTTTACAAGAAGGCAGTTTGTTGATTTTTGATGAGGTAATCAGCGGATTTAGACTGGGTTTTGAAGGCGCCGCCGGATATTACGGAGTAACTCCCGATTTAATAACATACGGAAAAATTATTGGAGGCGGCTTTCCGGTAGGTGCTTACGGAGGGAAAAAAGAGATTATGTCGTGCATTAGTCCCGAAGGAGCCGTTTACCAGGCCGGCACTTTGAGCGGAAACCCTGTGGCCATGAGTGCCGGAATTGCACAGCTTACACAATGCTTACAGCCCGGGTTTTACGACGACCTTAATACCAAGACGCGAAAGCTAGTAAATGGACTCAATGTCATCGGAGTGAAAAATTTTAAAGTTTTCTCTATAGCATCCATATTCTGGATTGCTTTTACCGATAAAGAAAAAATTCAGTGTGCCGAAGATATAGACGCAGATAGCATGAAAGAGTTTAGAAAACTTTATCACGGACTATTGGAGCACGGTGTTTATCTTGGGCCAAGCGGTTATGAGGTTGGCTTTGTGAGCTTTTCTCATACCCAAGCGGATATTGAAAAAACGATAGAGGTATTTAAAAGGTTATTGACTGCGTAAGTATTATTCTTTAAGTAGAATAAATTTTTCGGAGGCAATAGTTTTGTTCCCCTTTTTCACCTCTATAAAATATATACCCGGACTGTAGCTTTCCATGTTTACCTCAATTTTTTTATCTTTTGTTATATCCAACCTTCTAAGAATTTTTCCTTGTGCACTAACTAAACTAATTTGATTATAATTTTCCGCAATTTCACTTAAATCTCCGTAAAGCATGTTTTGTGTGGGATTTGGGAACAGTTTAATAGATGCCGATGGTTTTTTGAGGTTATTTTCTTTGATGCCTATAACAGAAGAGGTATCACCAAAATTTGCGAAGGTATATTCTCCCAATTTTAAAGAATCAATTTCAATAAAGCCCGATTTGAGGGTAAGCGGATTGTGCGTAAAGTTTTTCACGGCTTGCCAGTCGTCTCCGGCGTCTTTACGGTAATACACACGAATACTATCTCCGTTTACCCTGGCAAGGAGGGTA
This sequence comes from uncultured Akkermansia sp., assembly GCA_964585565.1. Lineage (GTDB taxonomy): Bacteria > Bacteroidota > Bacteroidia > B-17B0 > Aurantibacillaceae > Aurantibacillus. Next base: position 465,141 of record CAZPEC010000002.1, read on the forward strand.
TCTAAGTAACCAAAATTTAAATTGGGAGATTTGTTTCCGTCATAATTAAACCGTGCGCCGCTTAAAAAACCATTAGATAAAATACCGCTTATTTTCCAATAGTGTTGATCGGAGATTAAAGCTCCTTGAGGATTGCTTTTGAAATTATCGGGTTTTACAAAATTGTGTGCCACATGAATAAAGCTGGAGTCTGCTCCGGGATTTTGAATCATCAGGCGTAGTCTGCCATAACTCAGGTTAATATTAGCAACATTTTTAATATTGAGCGTTTCGGAAGTAACAGCATCTCCAATTTTACCATCGTAATTAAGTATGGTAGTGGCCGGGTTAAAATTCAAACTAAAGGTATAGGTTTGATGAGCCCCGCTGAAATTAATTTTTCTTATTTCTCGTGTTCGATCGGGTTTAAAAAAACTGATTTCAAGCGGCACATTATTGTACAGAGCAGGAGCTCCGTACAATTTTTGTTTTATGGCAACGCTAAGAGTATAATTTCCGGAGGCTTGGTTAACAATTCTTACAGAATCTATGGCAAAATGTGGCCACCCGCCGGCAAATACCCAGTTATTAAAAAAATCGTTTAAGTTTTTCCCGCTGGATATTTGCATGAGGTCACGGAGCTCATTGCTGTTTATACTTTTAAAGGCCTTTTGCTGCATGACGTATTTTATGGCATTAAAAAACAGGGTATCTCCCATATAAGTTCGAAGTGTATGAGCGATATCAGCACCTTTTTTATATACATGATCGCCGTACGTAAGGTTATGAGGAATACCCGAAACAGCTCGAAAACCTCCTTCCTTATGGTGTGTTTGTTTTAGCAATACGTTATGTTGCGCTTTTATACCATTATTATATACATTTTTTCCGTACTGCCATTCATTAAATAAAAAAGCACTGTAACTGGCCATTCCCTCATTAATCCACATATCCTCTTGCGTTTCGCAGGTAATTAAATCGCCCCACCAGTGGTGAGCCAACTCGTGCGCCATCAGTTCAGCCTCATATGCCAAGCTGCCGATTACTGCTCTCGGATAGGCAATATTGGTAGCGTGTTCCATTGCACCGCTGTTAAACGGAACCAAGCAGTAACCAACCCGGTTCCAAACATAGGGCCCATAATAATGTTCAAATCCGTTCAGGCAACTCAGTAAGTTTACAAAAGAACTTTTTAAAGCATTGGTATCTCCGGCAACGGCAGCTAAAACAACCGGAGTGGGGCCGTTTATTAAGTTGGCAGTCCAATTCACTTGACGGTAATTAGCCACTGCTACACTTGCCAGATAGGTGGGTATTTCCTGATTCATTATCCACACACGTGTGCGTTTTATGCCGTTTACAACATCTGATTGCAGAAACCCGTTGCAGTATGCTCTTCGTGAACTATCGCAGGTGATATGAAATTCATATCGGCTTCGTTCAACAAAATTATCAAAGCATGGAAACCATACTCTGCCAAAATTGTGCGGCTTTGCTGCAAAGCCCACGCCTAAATTATACGCATATTGTGCTCCTCCGGTATTATCAAAATAAAAACCTCCCCAACCGCTGGCATCTGTTTTTGGAGAGCCTTGATAATAAATCCGTATGTAGGAAGTGTCGTTTATGTTTTTTGCAGAAGTGAAATTTACCTTCAATAAGGTATCGTTGTATTGGTATGTCAGGATATTATTGCCCTCTTTAATGGAATCAATTTGCAGTTTCAATAAGTCGAAAAAAATAAACTGACGGTTGTTTACTTTAGGCGCAAATTTAATTTCGGTATAACCTCCGATTAATTTATTGGAAAAATTACCTATTTCAATTCGAATGTCGTACTTAAATATGTCAAAGGTATCACTTCGTAGATTTTCAGCACTGTAGTATGGAGGGGGAGCCAGCATACTTTTTCCGTGCTGGCAGCCTATTTGAGCCTTGGTATAAGACAACACTAGGCAAAACAAAAACAGTAAAATAAAAGGTTTTCTCATTTAAAAACTTAAAAAGTCTAAAATAAAAGTAATAAAAAATATGGATTCTGTAAAACGTTTTTAAATTTAGGCCGTAATACAATGTGATGGAACTTCCTGAGCAAGTACATAATGTTTTAAGTTTAGTAAAAAGTCTTACCAAATCCGAGAAACGATTTTTTAAGTTGATAGCAGCTACCGATCCGGATTCTAATGAGGAAGTTATAGCCTGTTTTGACATACTGGATAAGAATACCAAGAATTTAAACAAACAGTTGCAAAAGAACCCGCCTAACATAAATGATTGTGATTTGCTTTATGAGATAATTTTAAAAAGCTTAAGAAGGTTTTATGGTGAAAGCGACAAGTTTTTTAGGTTGAAAGATGAATTACTGAATGTAAGTTGTTTTTTTGATAAAGCTCAATATAAACAATGTCGTAAATTGATAAATACACTCAAAAGAACGTTGTTTGAATCAGAAGAGTATAATTTATTATTAAAAGTATTTGATGTAGAGAAAAAACTTATACCATTTGAGGAAGCCAGTGTAAAGGTAAAAATGCCTTCCATGATTGCTCACGAAGAACACAGTGCCATAAATAAAGAGATTAAGTTGCGCAAATACTATTACTTGTATTTGCAGGTTTACACACTCTGTGAAACAAGCAATGATATGGAAGAAATAAAAGCCTGCCTTAGCCATCCAATGTTGGTAAATTATACCGATTCAGAAGGATTAAAAGAACAGTTGTTTATTTTATTAGTTAAACAGCTAATTTATGAGAGGCTTAGTTATGTGGCAGAATTAGCTCAAACAGAGAAAGAACTCCATTTGTTACTATCAAAATATCAATTTTTAAAAGACTATTACGTTACTGTTTGCAAGTTTAAAGCATGAAACCAACACAAACATTATTTGAGTTGATACAGAGCATGTCGTCTCTGGAAAGTGAGCTGTTTGTAAAGAATGCCGTGCTGCAACAGGGAGATAAAAATTATCTAAAGCTGTATGAGTTTTTACATAATGAAAAAGAATACGATGAAGCAAAGGTAAAAGAGCATTTTAAACAGGAAACCTTTGTAAAACATGTTGCTTCAGAAAAGAATCAGTTACAAAAACATATATTAAGAAGTTTACGTGAAAACAAAATAAAAACGACAAATTCTGCCTATGCCGATGAACGAATTAAAAATATAAAAATACTTGCCCAAAAGGGCCTAATAGATATGGCGCATAGCGAGGCCAAAAAACTGAGAGAATTGGTGGTGAGAGAGGAATTGTTTTATCCTTGGCTCGATTTAATTGAAACAGAAATAGTGTTGATAAACACATCATATAATGATTTGTATCAACGGATTAAAAGGCTGGATGAACTTTTGGAAGAAAAGGATATTTGCCTGAAGAAGATACTGATGTTAACCCGTTATCAGGAGTTGTTGAGTCAGGTACAATTTTATTTCGACAGAAATATTTTAATACACGATAAATCAAAAAAACATATTCTGGATAATTTTCTTAATAATGAGTTGTTGCTCAATCCGGAAAATGCCAACAGCACCAAGGCACTTCTTTTAGCAACCTATTGTCGTATTGTTTGCTACCGATTAACCAGAAATAACGAAAGACTTGGCCAGGAAATTAACAAGGCCCTGGAGCTTTTTTTATACAAAGGCTTTTTGTTAGATGAATATCCTAAATTGTATATCCATTTGTATGGGTTTTATGCCCGTTATTCGGCTATTACCTTCAATCTTTCCAAAGCTCGCGAAGCAATTGATCATCTGCGAAACATCAGAAGCCATACACGCTTCCAAACACAAGATTTGCAAAACACAATCTTTACCAGGCTGAGCATTTACGATTTGATGTTTTATAACTATTCAGGAAGCTATCAAAAATCACTTGAAATAGTTCCTGAGATTGAAAACATCATACAACAAAACTCCAACAAGCTTCCGGGACAAGAGCTAACAACCATTAATTTTCTCATATTTGTAGCCTATTTTGCAACAGGTCAGTACAGCAAATCTTTAAAATATATCAACGAGATAGTCAACTCCGATTTTGAAAAGTCTCGGCAGGATTTATTTCGTATGGCTAAAATTTGTAATTTGATAATTCATTATGAGTTGGGGAACATTGATTTGCTTTCTTACACCTATAAATCTGTAAAAAGATTTTTTTCTAAAATTGACTATCCTTTTGAGTATGAAATTGCTTTCATGAAGTTTTTCAGACAGTTGGTTTTCTCAAAGAGAGGTAAGGAAAACAGCTTGGAGCTTTATGTGGAATTTAAAAACCGCCTTTCAGAAATTTTTAAGGACCCTTATCAGGTTATAGCCAGTGAATATTTTGACATGATTGCCTGGCTGGATGCTCATATTAATAGTACCGGTTATGCCCAGGAGGTATTAAAGCAAAGAAGCGGAGCGGCATAAGTTTTTATAAACCAAAGGGCTATTTTTATTTATAAACAATCCGGCAGAAAGTGTATCTAAAAATAAGCAGCTTTTTGGAGGTAGTTTGCAACGTAATCTTCTACACCGTTTTCCAAAGAGTAAAATGCGCTTGTATAGCCGCTTTTTTTCAACTTGCTCATATCGGCTTCGGTAAAGTATTGGTATTTATCGCGGATATCCTCCGGAGTATCTACGTAGCGTATATCTTTTGGAACTCCCATAGCAGCGAAGGTGGCCGAAACCAAGTCTTTAAACGTTCGGGCTTTTCCGCTCCCTAAGTTGTATATGCCTGACAGGGGGCTGTTCTTATAAAGAAACCATATTACATTAATAACATCTTTTACGTATACAAAATCTCGAAGCTGTTCTCCATCTGCATAATTGAGATTGTGTGAGCGGAAAAGATTTACGTACCCTTGTTTTTTGATTTGATTGAAAGCATGAAAAATTACCGAGGCCATTCGTCCCTTATGGTATTCGTTAGGCCCATAAACATTAAAAAATTTTAATCCGTACCAAACAGGAGGCTTTTTATTTTCTGCCAATGTCCATATATCAAAATCATTTTTGCTGTGGCCGTATGGGTTTAAAGGTTTGAGCAGGTGAATTTTTGACTCGTCATCGGCATAACCATACTCTCCAAGTCCGTAAGTAGCTGCCGAAGAGGCATAAACCAGTCCGATGTTATGTAATGAACAAAGTTCCCAGATTTTTTTTGAGTAATTAAGATTAAGAGAATTAAAGATTTCTATATTAAACTCCGTAGTATCCGTTCTTGCGCCAATATGAAAAATAAATTTTACTCCAGAAGCATTATTCTCCAGCCAACTCAAGAAATTAGAGCGCGGTATTAGCTTACTATATTTTTTATTGAGATAGTTAGGTTCTTTTTCTTTCTTCTCAAAATCATCTACTAATATCAGGTCTTCTATTCCTTCCGCATTCAGTTTTCCAACCAGGCAACTGCCTATAAAACCTGCGGCTCCGGTAACAATAAGCATAAAAAATAATTATTGGTAAAGTTAAACAAAATAACATGTATGTGGGTTTAAAAATTTTTATATTTGAATAAGAATGACGAGCATGGAAATTACCCGTTTATTTGATATTGTTGAAAAATTAAACAGCGAACAAAATAACGCAACACTGCTTAATCGAAAGGAAGGAAAATCATGGATTTCCTATTCATCAAAAGATTTTTATACTACTACTCATCAGGTAGCCGCTTCGCTTATTCACTTGGGGTTTAAAAAGGGCGATAAAGCAGCTATTATTTCCACTAACAGACCCGAGTGGAATTTTGTAGATTTTGGATGCCAACTGGCCGGTTTGGTTACTGTCCCCATATTTCCTACCATCGGTGCAAACGATTTAAAATTTATTTTAAACCACAGTGAGGCTCGTATTTTGTTTATTTCCGATAAAAGCCTTTATCAAAAAGTAAATTCCGTTTTAGGGGATGTACCTGAGCTTAAACGGATATATTCGTTTAATCAAATAGATGGAGTGCCTCATTTTTCGGAATTTTTGCAGATTGACCCCTCCTCGGAATACGCTTCTTCTATCGAAAATATAAAACAATCCGTTAAACCGGACGATTTACTTACCATCATATATACCTCCGGAACTACCGGAACACCAAAGGGAGTAATGCTCTCTCATCAAAATTTGGTGTCGAATATTTTGGCTTGTAAGAATTTAATTCCCTTCGAAAAATCCTGGAGAAGTTTGAGTTTTTTACCACTCAATCATATTTATGAAAGAATGGTAAATAGTGTTTATTTGTATCACGGACTCAGTATATATTACCTGGAAAATCTCGAAAGCATAGGCGATACTGCACGTGAAATAAAGCCTACCGTGTTTGTTGCAGTTCCCAGATTAATTGAGCGAGTACATGAACGTATTATGAACGCCGGAGAGAAGCTCAAAGGATTCAAAAAAGTATTCTTTAACCGGGCTGTTAAAATAGCCAACCAATACGAAGGAGAAGGGCAACATGGAATAGGGTACAACATACAAAAAGCAATACTCGATAAATTCGTTTTTAAAAAATGGAGAGAGGCTATGGGAGGGAATTTACGCTATCTTTTCAGCGGAGGAGCTGCCCTGAATCACAAGTTGGAGCGCGTGTTTTCCTGTGCCGGAATTTCTATTTTACAAGGTTATGGACTTACAGAAACCAGCCCTGTAATTTCCGTTAACCGAATTGGCCCCGGCAATGCTTGTTATGGAACGGTGGGCCCTGTTATTGATGGTTGTGAAGTAAAAATAGCACCCGAAGATGGGGAAATATTGATGCGTGGCCCGAATAAAATGATAGGCTATTACAAAAATCCGGAGGCCACTGCCGAAATGATAGATGCTGAAGGTTGGCTTCATACAGGAGATGTTGGAGAATGGGTTAATGAGCGGTTTTTAAAAATTACTGACAGAAAAAAAGAAATATTTAAAACCAGCGCAGGAAAATATATTGCGCCCATTGCCATTGAAAATAAAATTAAAGAGTGCAAATTTGTGGAGAATTGCATGGTAGTTGGTGAGGGACAAAAGTTTGCCTCGGCACTCATAGTTCCATCCATCGCTAATTTTAAAGAATATGCGGCTTGGCATAATTTTTCGTTGGAAGGCGGTAAAATAAACGAGCATCCCGAGCTAAAAAAGATAATTTCCAATCACATCAAAGAAATAAATAAAAGCTTAGCACCATTTGAGCAGTTAAAACGCTGTGAAATTGTAGAAGGTGATTGGACAGTAGACGGAGGGGAAGTAACACCCAAACTCAGTTTAAAAAGAAAGGTAATTAAGGAAAAATATAAAACATATATCGATAAAATATACGCAGTTCAAGAGCTTGCCTAGGTATAAATAAAGTTTGATTTTTCGTTCTATTTTTCCGTTATTTGTTCCCCTAAAATTCTGATACTATGAAGGTTGGAATTCCTACAGAAATTCATGCGGACGAGTTGCGCGTGGCAGCTACTCCAAAAACAATCAAGCGTCTTCAAAAACAAGGTTTTGAAGTATACATTCAAAAAGGAGCCGGTAAAAAAGCAAATTTTTCGGATGCCGAATTTGAAGAAGCCGGTGCCAAACTGGTAGATTCCGCTGCTGATATATACGGAAAATGCGATATAGTTTTAAAAGTGAAGGAGCCTGCTCCGGCTGAGGTGGACATGATGAAGGAAGGGCTGGTGCTGCTGAGCTATCTATGGCCGGCACAAAATCAGGATCTGCTAAAAAAACTGGCCGAAAAGAAGGTAAATGCGGTGGCCATGGATGCCATACCTCGCATTTCCAGAGCACAAAAAATGGACGTACTATCGTCTATGGCCAACATAGCCGGTTACCGAGCAGTAATTGAGGCATCTTACCATTTTGGAAGATTTTTGAACGGGCAAATTACTGCTGCCGGTAAGGTGGAGCCCGCCAAAGTTTTAGTAGTTGGTGCCGGTGTAGCCGGTTTGGCAGCCATTGGCGCTGCAAATTCCTTAGGAGCCATAGTTCGTGCTTTTGATACCCGCAAAGAGGTGGCTGAACAGATAGCCTCTATGGGCGCTCAGTTTTTAACCGTTGAAATTGACGAAGATGGAGCAACGGCTTCAGGATATTCTAAAGAAATGAGTAAAGAATTTATTGAGGCAGAAATGAAGTTGTTTTTGGAGCAGGCGAAAGAAGTAGATATTATTATTACCACCGCACAAATTCCCGGAAAATCTGCGCCAAAACTTATCTTAGATTATCATGTACAGGCCATGAAGCCCGGTTCTGTTATTGTAGATTTGGCGGCCTCTACAGGCGGAAACTGCGTGTTTACTAAACCGGGAGAAGTTTATACAACACCTAATGGAGTAACCATCATCGGAAAACTAAATCAGTTGCCAAATCAGGCATCTCAGCTTTATGGAAACAACCTCTGCCATTTGCTTGATGATATGGGGAAAGCAGAAAAGTTTAAAATTGATATGGAGGATGCTGTGGTTTCCAGAGCAATGGTTACCTACAACGGAAAAATTAATTGGCCACCGGCTCCCTTGCAAGTTAGCCCAACGGCAGGAGGTAAACCTGCATCTGCCGCTAAGGCGGAAGCTCCTAAACCCTCCGAGGAAGAACTCGCCAAAAAGAAGGGGATTTCCATGTTAATTCGTTTGGCGGTAATAGGCGCATTCTTGTTTTTACTCGGACAGTTTGCTCCCGCTCAATTTATGCAGCATTTTACGGTTTTTGTGTTGGCTGTTTTTGTAGGATGGCAGGTTATATGGAATGTATCTCATTCGCTACACACACCTCTTATGGCAGTTACCAATGCCATTAGCGGAATCATTATCGTAGGAGGCTTACTACAAACCAATAATGATATCAGCAGTCCATTAACCATATTGGCCTGCGTGGCTATTTTGGTTGCCAGTATAAATATTGTGGGTGGGTTTTTTGTAACGCACCGTATGTTGAAAATGTTCAAAAAATAAGATCGTATGTTTACAATTGAAATTGGAATACAAACCGCGGCCTACTTGTTTGCCAGTATACTCTTTATTTTAAGTTTGGGAGGCTTATCCTCTCAAGAATCGGCCAAGCGTGGCGTGCTGTACGGCATTGTAGGGATGATTATCGCCATTTTAGCAACCGTATTGGGTTCCGGTGTAAGCGGACATGTATATATTGTTGCTGCCATAGCTGTTGCTTCGGTAATAGGTATACTTTTAGCCGCTAAGGTGGAAATGACGTCCATGCCCCAACTAGTGGCCATACTTCATAGTTTTGTTGGTTTAGCCGCTGTTTTGGTTGGCTTTGGTTCTTATTTAGACCCCCGTACTCATGAGCTGCCTTCTACGGAGCATACCATTCATTTAGTAGAGGTGTATATCGGAATTTTCATTGGAGCGGTAACCTTCACCGGTTCTGTAGTAGCTTGGGGAAAACTGGAGGGGAAAATAAGAAGTAAACCCTTGTTATATCCCGGCAGACATTTAGTAAATATTCTGTTAGTAGTGGCTTGTATTGTGATGGGCGTTATGTTTACCATGGCTCATGGGCCGGAAGAAGGAATGTTGTATTTATACATTATGACAGCCATTTCTTCCTTTATTGGTGTTATGTTGGTTATGGCTATTGGCGGGGCCGATATGCCGGTGGTAGTTTCTATGCTGAATTCTTATTCAGGCTGGGCAGCTTCTGCAGCAGGTTTTATGTTGGGCAATGATTTGTTGATTGTAACCGGTGCTTTAGTGGGTAGTTCGGGTGCAATCCTCTCTATTATTATGTGCGAAGCAATGAATCGTTCTTTCTTCTCGGTTATTTTTGGTGGTTTTGGAGAGTCGGCTCCATCAGGCTCAGCTCAGGCTATTGAAGGAGAAGTAACTTCTTTAAATCATGAGGAGGTGGCTAATTTATTAAAAGAGGCTAAATCGTTGGTAATTGTTCCCGGGTACGGAATGGCAGTTGCCAAGGCTCAGTATCCTATACATGATATGGTGCAAACACTGCGTAAAGCCGGAAAAAATGTACGCTTTGCCATACATCCGGTTGCAGGTCGCTTGCCAGGCCACATGAACGTGTTGTTAGCCGAAGCAAATGTGCCCTACGACATTGTGCTTGAGATGGATGAAATAAATGAAGATATGCCCGATACTGATGTGGTAATGGTGATTGGCGCAAATGATGTGGTGAATCCCGGAGCACAGGACGACCCTTCGAGTCCTATCTATGGTATGCCGGTAATTGAGGCCTGGAAAGCCGAGCGTGTTATTGTAATGAAGCGTTCCATGTCTGCCGGATATGCAGGAGTTGAAAACCCCTTATTTTACAAACCAAATACGGATATGCTCTATGGAGATGCAAAAGACAGTGTGGAGAAAATTTTGACGTATTTGAAAGCTTGATTAATCAGATACTAAAAAGCAGAGAATTTTATCATCTTGTTCCGGTAAGAGTACTTCTTAATTTTTGCCTACTTCAGACTAAGCTCCCCCTTCTGCCTCCGCTTCGCTGCGGCATACAAGCCTTGACTCTTCCAATAACCATTGATACAGAGTACCACGTTTCGAGAATGAAAAATAAAAAAACCTGAAGCGATTACTTCAGGTTAAGCTCCCCCTTCTGCCTCTGCTTCGCTGTGGCAGACAAGCCTGGGCTCGTCCAATAACGACTGGGACAGAATGCCACGCTTTTAAGAATGAAAAATAAAAAAACCTGAAGTGATTACTTCAGGCTGTGCTCCCCCTCCTGGGCTCGAACCAGGGACCCCATGATTAACAGTCATGTGCTCTAACCAGCTGAGCTAAGGAGGAATTTCTGATTAGGGCTGCAAATTTAATACCCATTTTCCAAATAAACAATATATTTGCCCCAATTTTAAAAAACTTATAAATGAGCCTTTTAGTAGTTGGAACCGTTGCATTTGATGCTATTGAAACACCTTTTGGAAAAACAGATAAAATAGTTGGCGGAGCTGCGTCCTATATAGCGCTTGCCGCCTCTTATTTTCATGGAGATATGCACTTGGTTTCCGTAATAGGAGACGATTTTCCTAAAGATTTTTTGCAAATTTTGGAAAAGTCGGGTGTAAACCTGTCCGGCCTGCAGATAAAACAAGGTCAAAAATCCTTTTTTTGGAGTGGAAAGTATCATAATGATTTAAATACACGCGATACCCTGGATACCCAACTAAATGTATTGGAAACATTTGACCCCGTGGTACCGGATAGCGCTAAAAATTGCGAGTTTTTAATGTTGGGTAATTTAGTGCCCGCCGTGCAGCAAAAGGTTATTAAACAAATGGCCAAGCGACCCAAGTTGATTGTTATGGATACCATGAATTTTTGGATGGATGTGGCCTTGGACGATTTGAAAAATACTCTTAGCATGGTGGATGTACTAACCATCAATGATTCCGAAGCAAGGCAGCTATCCGGTGAATATTCGCTGGTGAAGGCGGCTCAGAAAATTTTAACCATGGGTCCCAAGGTATTAGTTATTAAGAAGGGCGAGCACGGAGCATTGTTATTCAATAAGGAAGAAGTGTTTTTTGCGCCTGCCTTGCCACTGGAGGAAGTGTTTGACCCAACCGGAGCCGGCGATAGTTTTGCCGGTGGATTTATAGGCTACCTGGCTAAGACAAAAGATATAAGTTTTGAAAACATGAAGCGTGCCATAATTTTTGGCAGTGCCATGGCCAGCTTTACCGTTGAAAAGTTTGGAACCGAGCGTTTGATAGGCTTATCTCAGGCAGATGTGGATGAGCGTGTGCAGGAATTTATTGATTTGGTTCAGTTTGATATTTCGCTTGTGTAAGTAGAATAAAAAATTTTTATTTTTCCGTTTTAAAAAACTCCAAGTCCTGAAAATCGAAGCTAAAGTCGGTAATGGGTAAAAATGCTTCCATTTTAAAACCGGTGGCTTTTCCGTTTTTATCGAGTGTAAAGTGAACAAAGGCATCGGCATCAAAACTACGGTCGTTCCATTTTATCACCCACGTATTGGCTTTGTAGTAAAATAATTCTCCCCTCATACGTTTTGAGTTTTGGCTGGCAAAAAGAAACTTTCCGTTTTGAGAAGTAAGCGTTACTTCACCAAACCAATTGTCTTTATAATTTCCTGTATAATTGGCAACGTCGGGTTTCAACATTCTGTTTTTTTGTTGACTTTCTACTTGTTTCCAAACATCTTCTTCTATTTTTTTGGAATCTGCATGAAGTTTATTCACCCGCTCGGAGAGTTCTTTTATCCAATTTTTTGGAGGTAATCCTAAATAGGCGTCTTTGATACTGTTAGTTATACAGGTAAATGCGGCACCTACTTGTTGGTTGGTAAATACCATAATCCCCAAACCTAATTCGGGAAAAAGCGTTACCTGCGTAACTATTCCTGCCAGCCCGCCGGTATGCCCAATTTGTCTTTGCCCCTTTACGCTGCTAACGAACCAGCCCAAGCCGTACCCGTTGAAATAGGTTTCGTAGTAGCCGGGATTGTATATGGGTAGCGGAGTTTGTATACTCCACATTTCCATTTGTCTTTCGGGTGAAAAGAGTTTTTCTTTATTGTCGTTTCCGTACGTACCCCGGTTAAGTTGCATAATAACCCACTTGCTGAGGTCATTGATACTGGTGTAAATTCCTCCGGCGGCATTGGCTGTTTCGCTCCAGTGAATATTGCTCACCTGAAGAGTTCCGTTTACCGGGATATGTGGTTCGGTAATGTTGGATTTATCTTTTAATCTGCTCCTGGATGCTGCGCTTTTTTTCATATCCAGGGGTTTCATGATACGCTGTTCAATAAACTCTTCCCAGGTCATACCCGAAACAGCGGCAATCACTTCTCCTGCCACAATAAATAAATTATTGTTGTAATCATATTTTGAGCGAAAAGAAGAAACCGGCTTTAGATACTGAAGATGCTCAATAATATCTGTTTTGCTATAAACGTTAGAATCGGGCCACATCATTAGGTCACCGGCACCAAGGTCTAACCCGCTGCGATGGCAAATTAAATCGCGTACGGTAAATTCTTCGGTAACCCATGGATTGTATAATTTAAAGCGAGGAATGTATTTGGTTACTTTATCATCCCAATTTAGTTTTTTCTCGTCTACCAGCATGGCCAATGCGGCTGCGGTAAAAGCCTTGCTGTTAGAGGCTATTCCGAAAAGGGTATTTTCATCAACTTTTTCTTTTGTGATTACAGAACGCACACCATACCCCTTAGCATGAATTAATTTGCCATCTTTCACAACTCCAACAGCTATGCCGGGCACGTTAAATGTTTTTAAAGTAAGCTCGGCTATGGAATCTATTTGTTTGGAACTGATGGGTTGGCCAAGCGCAATTGTTGTTAGGCAAACAAGAATGAGGAATATTTTTTTCATATATAGTAGTTTAGGTTAAGAACGCCTAAATATACGCTTAGTGTTGAACAATAAAAAACCCCTTATTCATTTGGAGAATAAAGGGTTTTTGATGCTTATCAAACAGTTTATTTATTGGCCAATAATAGTTTGTTTGAAAGAATAGCCATGCGTTGAATTTGAATTAATTGGTCCAGAGCCATGAGTGTATTTATATTGGATGTGTAATGAAAATCGCTATCGTCAAAAAACATGCCTTTGTATGGAATAGCGTTGGATTCTGCATTATTAATATTGTCAACCATTTTTTTTAGTTCATTGCTTTGCTGAATTATGTCGGGGTTGTTGTAGGTATCGGAAAATGAATGATCGCTGATATGGGCTTTATTGTTGTTTAAATCTTCTATGTTTAAACCGTTCGTTTCGTAGTACACAATACGTTGTTTTAGTTTTTCTACGCGTTCAATCAGTTCCTGAGTTTTTTTGTTTTTTATTATTGAGTTGGTGTCTGTATTCCAAAAACGTAATTCTTCTTGTAGGAGTTTTTCGTTTCTCAGAAAATTTTGTGTGAGTTGTTCCTCTCTGATTTTTGTTCCCTTTGGTGTTCGCATTAGGGTAAATAAAAGACCGATAGCTGAAAATAAGATAATGCTGGAAACAATGGTATTTACTTTTGTTTCCGGATTACGAATCCCCGTAAAAAAATATAAGGGCAAAAACAGTAGCAGCATAATTGCTATGGAGCCCTGCATCACTAAATTTGCACCTGGCCAGTGCATTACTTTGAACAGAATTCCTAAGCTGATAAGGATGCCGCATAGAGTGCCGATTCCTATAATTAAACGATCTTTTCCCTGTTGTTTTTCTTTTATTTTTAGAACAAACATCAGCGGTAAAAACAAAATACTTAGTAAACCAATGCCCAGTATTAACGAGATACTTGCGCCCGGCCAGTGTAAAAGTTTAAACAATAAACCTATTGTTAAAAACATTGCGGAAATGGTTCCGCTTACAATCATTGCTTTTTTCATGGTGTAGTAGTGTTTAAAAATTATCAGAGAAATGGTTTCGTTTTCTATCTCCTTTAGGTTAGTTTTAAAAAAGGCAGTTATCGTTTTTTGATAGAATTTCTCGAAGTCTCCGTTTTCTTCGAGTTTGTTTTCTATGATGCAGCAGATATGATCGAGGAGGCTGTTCTGTAAATTCTCCAGCTCAATGCCACGCGCACGAATGTCGTTAAGTATGAAATCAATATGCTTGTCACAGATACGAAACATGTTTTTATATAGATTTAGTTTCTATATTCAATAAAGCTGTCATGGTTTGTATAAAATCGGCAAACTCATTTACCTTTTCATCGCTTTTTTGCTTTCCCGCTTCTGAGAGTGAGTAGTATTTTCTCACACGTTTTCCTATAAACTCGGTTTCGGTTGTTAAAATTCCTTCTGCTTCTAAGGCATGAAGTGAAGGATATAAAGCACCTTCGGTTAACTGAATTTTATTGCCGGTGAGTTCCTTAACCTTTTGTGTAATTTCATATCCATACATTCTTTTATGCTCTTTTAGCAGTTTAAGAATGATGGTTTTTAAGGTTCCTTTAATTAATTCGGATGAGTAAATCATAACAATATAAGTTTTACATAGAATAAAGATACATAGAAAAACAATACATAAAACACCTATGTATTAATTTTTTTTATTATATAATTGATTATCAATTAATTAAAAATTAATTTTCATGCTTCATTTTAAAAGAAGACAGAAAGTTTTTTATGATGATTTTCGAGAAAATAATTGGCCTGGTAGTGCCATAATTCATCTATGAAATGCGCGCTTACCGCTTTTAAGGCATGTTCTTCTTCCGGCTATTTTTTACCGGGTTTATTACTTTAAACGATAATGTTACAATGTATAAAAAAACCTGCCACAGCAGGTAGCAGGTTTTGGTAGCCCGTACGGGAATCGAACCCGTGTTTCATCCGTGAAAGGGATGCGTCCTAACCCCTAGACGAACGGGCCATTTCTCTCAAAATGGAGCGCAAAAATACTATTTTTTTTATAAAAACAAGCATTTGTAAAATAAAAAACATCGGTTTTTAGCCTATTGCATGGGGGATATTTTGCCATGTAAATAGTGTATTTTCCGAGAGTTGTGCTAAAGTCTTATTCCTGCAACGGTTACATCGTCTATTTGTTCATAAGAGCCTTTCCATGCTTCAAATTCTTCTTCTACTAAAATCATTTGCTCGTTGGTTGCCTTATAGGCTACTTTGCTTAGTAGGTTTCGCAATTTTTTACTGGAATATTTTTTTGACGATGGTCCGCCAAATTGGTCGGCAAAGCCGTCTGTAAACAAGTATAGCATATCGCCCTTTTGGTAAGGTAAATCGTATAGTATAAACGAGTTGTTTTTTTCTCCCACTCCCACCGGCATGCGATCCTTTTCCGCTACTATTATTTCTCCATTGCTTATTAAAAGAGGTGAAGCATTGGCGGCAGCATATTGTATAGCTCCTGTTTTGTAATCTTTGCAAATGAGTATACCATCAAAACCATCTTTTTGTCCTTCTCTTCCTATGGTGTTATTAAGTCGGGTTCTTACATAATTAAATACTTCATTGGGTAAGGTAATTCCCTTTTCGTTTATAGCTTCGCTCATAAAACCAATGTTTAGCAAGCTCATAAAAGCCCCCGGCACACCATGGCCGGTACTATCGCAAACAGCCATGTATACTTTATCATCATTATCGGTAATCCAGTAAAAATCGCCGCTTACAATGTCTTTTGGTTTGTAAAAAACAAAAGAATCGGAGAAAAATTTTTTCAAGTTTGATGGATCGGGCATTAAAGAAATTTGTATTCGCTTAGCATAATTAATAGAGTCTACAATTTCTTTTTGGTGTAGTTCAAGCGCTTGCTTTTGTTCTTCTATATGTTGGTTTTTTTGAGCCAGCTCTATATTGGATTTATGTTTTACCCGATATCGGCTGTATAGCAGAAATCCCATAACAAGAAGCAAAATCACACCAACAACCAACGAGTTTTTAGTCCATCTGTTCAGTTCTTTTTCCTTTTGTAATAATTGAATTTCCTGATCTTTTTTTTCGCTGTCAAACCGTGCTAACAATTCATTCATTTGTTGGTTGTTTTCTTCATTAAAAACAGAATCTTTGGTTAAGTGATATTTTTGAAGATACTCGTACGCTGTTTTATAATCTTTTAAATTTAAGTAAGCCGAGTTTAAACCTTCGTAGCAACTGATTACATCGTCTTTATTATTCCTTTCCATAGCCAGCTTTAATGCGGCATGGTATTTTTCTATGGCCTCTTTAAAATTATCTCTTCTGTTAAGCAATTCGGCAATATTTATCAGACTTAAGGTTAATCGTTCGGTATTATCTATTTCCTGATAAATTTTTATGGCCTTATTAAAATATTCCTCGGCTTTATCAAAGTTTAATTCGTTTCCGTAAACGGTCCCAATATTATTGTATATCAGGGCAATACCTCTTTTGTTGTTGGTTTGGTTATATATACTTAACGCTTTTTCATAATTCTCCAGCGCCAGGTTATGCCGATTCATGGTAGAATATGTTTTCCCCAGATTTCCGTACGACTGGGCCAAATTGTTCAGGTTTTCTTCGTTTTTCAGATCTAACGATTTTCTGATATACAATGCTAACTTGTGGTGTTTAATAGCGTTTATGGTATCGTTTAACTGGTCGTATATTACGGCTAAATTATTATGGATACTTGCGGTAGATGCACGATCTTTATTTTTACTGAATTCTCGTAAACATTCGATAAAGCATTTTATACTGTTTGAGTAGTCGCTGGTGTAATAGTAGTTACTGCCTAATTTATTGAGGATATTTGTTTTAATTACGCTTGATTTTAACTTCAGAGAATATACGTAAGCTTTTTTAAGTGTTTCGGTAGATTTGGAAATGTTTAAGTCGTAGTAAAGAATGCCAAGCTCGTACAAAGCCTTGGCTTTTAATGAATCGAATCGGGTGTTATTAATAATTTCGGTAAGGCTGTCAATTTCTCTGTTATGTTCTTCTTGAGCGAGCAGAAAATTTGCTTTTATTGATGCAAAAAATGTAAATACGAGTATGTAATTCTTTAAAACCAATTAGATAGTTCTATTAATTTAGTGTGTTCAACAAAAATGCCCAATCGAAATATAGGAAAATACTTTGTTTTACCATTGCTTTTTGAGTAAATTCTCTCTCTTTTTCATTATTTGTGGGCATCCCGCATTGATAAAATAGCCTTATAATGCTATATTTGGAGGTATTTTCAAAAACCATGGAAACTTTATTGTATCAGCCTAAAAACAAAATCAGAATTGTTACTGCCGCAGCACTTTTTGACGGACACGATGCCGCTATTAACATCATGCGACGTATTATGCAAAGTACCGGAGCAGAAGTGATACATTTAGGACACGATAGAAGCGTGAAGGAGGTGGTAGATTGTGCTATTCAGGAAGACGCCAACGCCATTGCCATTACCAGTTACCAGGGAGGGCATATGGAGTACTTCAAATATATGTACGATTTATTAAAAGAGCGTGGTTGCGGACATATCAAAATATTTGGCGGCGGTGGCGGAACCATATTACCCGAAGAAATAAAAGAGTTACACGCCTACGGAATAACTCGCGTGTATCATCCGGATGACGGACGTGCCATGGGGCTGCAGGGAATGATTAACGACGTGCTTCAAAAGGCAGATTTTGCTACCGGAGCTAATTTAAACGGTGAGGTAAAATATATAAAGAGTAAAGATCATAAATCAATAGCTCGCTTAATATCGGCAGCCGAAAATTTTAATGAAGAAAGTAAAGCTGTACTTGACCAGGTGAGAAAAGAAGCTGCAAATTCAAAAACTCCCGTAATAGGAATTACCGGAACCGGCGGGGCCGGAAAGTCCAGTTTGGTAGATGAATTAGTAAGAAGATTTTTGCTTGATTTTCCGGATAAACAGTTGGGAATTATTTCGGTTGACCCCACCAAACGTAAAACCGGAGGAGCCCTGTTGGGCGATCGTATTCGAATGAATTCTATCCGAAACGAGAGGGTTTATATGCGCTCTTTAGCTACCCGCCAAAGTAATTTAGCCCTTTCAAAAAATGTGCAAGATGCAGTAAACATACTCAAGGCTGCCGAGTTTGATTTGGTAATTTTGGAAACAGCCGGTATTGGCCAAAGCGATACCGAAATTACCGAACACAGTGATTTAAGCTTATATGTGATGACTCCGGAGTTTGGCGCAGCCACCCAACTCGAAAAAATTGATATGCTGGAGTTTGCTGATTTGGTGGCTATTAACAAGTTTGATAAGCGAGGCGCTTTAGATGCCATCAGGGATGTAAAAAAGCAATACAAAAGAAATCATAACCAGTTTGATTTACCTGATGAAAAGGTGCCTGTGTACGGAACCATTGCTTCACAATTTAACGACCCGGGAACAAACACACTTTATCGTGCGCTGATAGATAAGGTAAATGAAAAAACAGGACTAAACTTAAAGTCCTCATTTGTACCAAGTGGCGAAATGAGCGAAAAGATTTTTATCATACCCCCTTCCAGAACACGTTACCTGAGTGAAATTTCTGAAACCTGCCGTGTTTATGATAAAAAAGCAAAGGAACAAGCTGATTTAGCCGAAAAACTTTACGGATTAAGAACTTCCATAAATACTTTAAAAGAATCAAAAGTTGAGGATAAAGACAGGCTCATAAAATTACTGGAAGAACAATACCATCAACTGGCTTTGGATATAGAGCCTCGCAATTTAAACACGCTTCAAAATTGGGAAAAACAAAAACAACAGTATACAAATGAATTTTATGTTTTTAAGGTTCGCGATAAAGAAATTAAAATAAAAACACATTACGAGTCTCTATCTCATACACAAGTTCCCAAAGTAGCAGTACCCAAATTTCGTTCCTGGGGAGATATTTTAAAATGGAGTTTACGCGAAAATTTCCCCGGAGAGTTTCCTTACACCGCCGGAATTTATCCGTTTAAAAGGGAAGGAGAAGATCCTACCCGGATGTTTGCCGGAGAAGGCGGCCCCGAAAGAACTAATAAGCGTTTTCATTATGTAAGTCTAGGGATGCCTGCCAAGCGTCTTTCTACGGCTTTCGATAGCGTTACTTTGTATGGGAATGACCCCGATCACAGACCGGATATTTACGGAAAAATTGGTAATAGCGGTGTAAGCGTTTGCTGTCTGGACGATGCGAAAAAATTATATAGCGGATTTAATTTGGCCGATCCCAAAACATCGGTTTCTATGACCATTAACGGGCCCGCTGCCACCATAGCGGCATTTTTTATGAATGCGGCAATAGATCAACAGTGTGAGCTGTACATAAAAGCCAATGGCCTGGAGAAAGAAGTGAACCAAAAAATAGATGCCTTTTACAAAGCGAAGGGAACTAAACGGCCCACGTACAACGCGTCCCAATTACCCGAAGGAAATGATGGCTTGGGCCTCATGCTTTTGGGTGTTACCGGAGACATGGTATTACCCAAAGAGGTGTACGAGAAAATTAAGGCCGACACGTTAAAGCAAGTAAGAGGAACCGTTCAGGCAGATATTCTGAAAGAAGATCAGGCTCAAAACACCTGTATCTTCAGTACCGAATTCAGTTTGCGCGTGATGGGAGATGTACAGCAGTACTTTATTGATAATCATGTAAGGAATTTTTATTCGGTATCTATCAGCGGATACCATATTGCCGAAGCGGGTGCCAATCCTATTTCTCAATTAGCATTTACCCTAAGTAACGGGTTTACATTTGTAGAGTACTATTTAAGCAGGGGTATGCACATAGATGATTTTGCTCCAAATCTTTCGTTTTTCTTTAGTAACGGCATTGATCCTGAGTACAGTGTTATTGGCCGTGTAGCGCGAAGAATTTGGGCTAAAACCATGAAAAATAAGTACGGGGCCAATGAGCGTAGTCAGATGCTTAAGTACCACATACAAACAAGTGGTCGCAGTTTGCATGCACAGGAAATAGATTTTAATGACATCCGTACTACCTTACAGGCCTTGTATGCTATATACGATAACTGCAACTCTTTACATACGAACGCTTACGATGAGGCTATTACAACACCAACAGAGGAATCTGTACGCAGAGCCATGGCCATTCAGCTAATCATAAATCGTGAATTGGGACTCGCTAAAAATGAAAATCCCTTGCAAGGTTCTTTTATAATTGAAGAACTTACCGATTTGGTAGAGGAAGCGGTACTTTCTGAATTTGACCGTATTACTGAGCGCGGAGGCGTTTTAGGAGCCATGGAAACCATGTATCAGCGCAGTAAAATTCAGGAAGAAAGCCTGTATTACGAAACTTTAAAACATAACGGAGAGTATCCCATTATTGGCGTAAATACTTTTTTAAGTTCAAAGGGAAGCCCCACGGTATTGCCTCGTGAGGTAATCAGAAGCACTACGGAAGAAAAAGAAGCACAAATAGCCACAAGAAATAATTTGTGGGGAACCCACAAACAAAAAGGTCCGGAGGCGCTCAAAAAACTACAGCAAACAGCCATACAAAACGGAAATTTGTTTGCAGAATTAATGGAGGCCGTAAAATATTGCAGCTTGGGTCAAATAACCAATGCTTTGTTTGAAGTGGGCGGGCAGTACAGGAGGAATATGTAAGAAATGAATATTAAAACCATTTTTTTTGTTTTTGCCTTTTGTTTGAATTTAGTTCATGCTCAAACAAAAACCGGAAAAGATTTTTATTTAATTGACATTCCAGAAAACCATCAGTTTCATCCGGAGGATAAAAAACTCATGGATTCAATTTTACCGCTCTATCATAATTCAAATATTGATACTTTTAAAATTTATCACTTACGAATTTTGTCTGAGTATGTGATGGACAATGCTCTTTGGCCAAAGTATAATAGCATTTTATATGAGAATGTAAAAGATGCGAGCGATAATTTTTCTTTAAGAATGAAGGCTTCCGCCTTAAATAATATGGGCTATCAAAAGCAATACTTTGATAATAATCTTGATGAAGCAATAAAATACTATACGGAAGCACTTGCTATTTTTAGAAAAGCAGATTATAAAACTGGCATTGCTATTCAACTCAATAATATTGCATATATACATCAACATAAAGGAGACATCATAAAATGCATTCAATTATACACTGAAGCAAATTCTATTTTCTTAAAACAAAACAATCATCAAGGTCTAGTTTCAACCAGCATTAACTTAGGTCAGATTTATAGGGATAATGAGGATCTACAAAAGGCAGAAGAATATTATAAATTAGCGTATTATTATGCAAGGTTGTCTGCCAATAAAACAGGACAAGGCGCGTCTTTAAATCAACTTGCGGATGTTTATTTAAGAGCCAAAAACTTTGAAAAAGCCAGAAAGTACTTTTTTATGACTCTTAAAATTCAAAAAGAAATTAATGATGCTGACAGGATTGCAAGTGCATGCATTGGCATTGGGATTACATATCTTGAACAAAAAAATTATGAAAAAACAAAAGAGTATTATAAAATGGCAATTTTTCAGCTTAATCAAACAACCAATAGTCACACTAAAGCATCTGTATATGACAGGCTTGCTGATTTCTTTTGTATGTTAGGAGATGATAAACTGTGTGCTCAATATTCTGATAGCGCTTATGTACATGCAAAGAATATTGGTTACCCAAAAGTTATCGTGAGTGCTTCAAAAAAATTAGGAGAGTTTTATGCAAAAAAGGGAAATACCAACAAGGCCTATTTTTTTATAAAGGAATCATACGACTTACAGGATAGTTTATTTAACGATAAAAAAAGAAAAGAAGAAATTAAAGAGCAATATAAATCAGATTATGAAAAAAAAACAATCTTACTTAAAGAAGAGCAGCTAAAAAAAGAGCTGGTAAGACAAGCGCAACAACGAAATCAGCGTTATTTTACTATATCGCTTTTTGTCGTGATTTTTTCAATTTTGACAATTCTATTTTTCGTATACAAAAATTTCAGAGCAAAAAAGCGTTCTGAGTTAATACTTCAGGAAAAGAATAAACTCATTCATCATCAAAAAGCAATTGTTGAAGAAAAACAAAAAGAAATACTGGATAGTATTAATTATGCCCGACGTATTCAATACGCCCTCTTGGCTCATGAAGATTTTATATCCAGGAACTTAAAAGAATATTTTGTTTTTTTTCAGCCAAAAGATATTGTATCCGGAGATTTTTATTGGGCTACAAAATCAGGAAACAAGTTTTATTTGGCTGTTTGCGACAGTACCGGCCATGGTGTGCCGGGGGCTTTTATGAGCTTACTCAACATTTCTTTTTTAAACGAAGCGATTAATGAACGCCAACTGTTTGAGCCTAACATAATTTTTGACTATGTTCGGAATCGCCTGGTAGAGAGCATTAGTAAGGAAAACCAAAAAGATGGTTTTGATGGTGTGTTACTCTGTTTTGAGCAGTTGAATACAAACGAAACCAAAATTACTTACGCAGCCGCTAACAATGCTCCGGTTCTTATTAAGAATAATGAGCTGGCGGTACTCCCCTGCGATAGAATGCCCGTAGGCCAAAGCGATAAAAAAGAAACATTTACCTTACACACTATTAATTTCCAAAAAGGAGATATGTTGTATGTATACACAGATGGTTATGCCGACCAGTTTGGTGGTGAAAAAGGCAAGAAATTAAAATACAAACCCTTGAATGAATTAATATTATCTCTTCATAAGCAACCGCTTAATCAGCAGCGTGAGTCACTTAGTTCTTTTTATAATCAATGGAAAGGAAGTCTGGAGCAAATAGATGATGTTTGCTTGATGGGTATCAAACTGTAATCCGTGAAATAATTATTTTTAAAACCCATATAACATGAAAAAAATATTGTACATCGTTTTAGCGCTCGGTTTATTGTATATTGTGTTGTGCTTATTTGGTCCCTCTCACGTTAAAGTTGAGCGTTCGATAGAAATAAGTGCTCCTTCAGGATTTATTAAGGAAAAACTGCTTGACTTAAAATTTTTTCAGGAAAAGTGGTCTCCCTGGACAGAGTTGGACCCCGCTATGAAGGTTGAATTTATTGGAGAATCCGGAAAAAAAGGAAATAGCATGTGCTGGGAAGGAAATGATAAAGTGGGAAAAGGCTGTTTGGTATTTGAACGTGCCAATGCAGATAGTATTATTCAAACCCTTAGTTTTGATGAAATGGGAGAGTCAAAAGCGTATTATATTGTGAACGCAAAAGGAGAAAGCTCGGAAGTAATCTGGGGATTGACCTTTGATATTGGTTTTTTTGGAAGGGCTCCCATGTTGTTTATGAATATGGATAAAATGTTGGGAGCAGATTATGAAAAAGGCTTGCTGAATTTAAAAAATGTAATGGCTGCCGAAAAAACAGATATTAAAGCATCTTATGATATTATGGAAACAACCTGGGAGGAAAGGATATATATTGGAAAAAAGGGAACTTTTAAAACAGTTGAGTTACCTGTATTTTTTGCTAATACTTTTCCTAAACTGGCAGATGAACTTATGAAAACTAAAACTGAAATAAAAAGTATGCCTTCGGCCATATACTTTAGTTATGATAAAGATAAAATGACGGCAGAATGTGCGGCAGTCTTTACTATTTCAGATAACAAAAAGAAAATGGATAATTGGGAGCGCTTTTCTATACCTGCCGGTAAAGTACTTTTAATTGATTATTATGGAGCATACGAAAAATTGTCTTCTGCACATTACGCCATGGAAGCTTATTTAAATCAAAAAGGACTTGAACAAAAAATGGTAATAGAAGAATACCTTACCGACCCTATGCAGGAAAAAGATACTACTAAGTGGCTCACCAAAATTTATTATGTACTAAAATAGCTTAACTATTATTGTTCAGCATTTTTTCTATTGCCTTATCACTTGGCAGAAGCGCCTTCTGAATATTTTTAGCGTATTGAATGGAGTCAATAATTTCTTTTTGCTTCTCTTCAATCATAGTTTTTTGTTCTTCTATTAGCACTTTGCTTTTTTTCGCTTTTTTATAGTTTATAAATGCCAGCAGAGCAAATATGCTGGAAAAAACAAGCGCAACAATAGTAAACAATATAATCAACGATTTTTGCTTATTTTTTTCTTCTTGTAAATTTAGCTCAGAGTTTATTTTTTTCAGTTCTAAATCCTTTTTTTCAGATAAATATTGTTCTTCCAGTTCTTTACTTATTTTATACATTTCTACGGAATTAATTGTTTGTTGAAACCTAATTAAGCTGTCTAAAAACATATTGGACGTTTTATAGTCGGCTATTTTTGCGTAGGATTCCGCTAAGCCTCGAATATTATCAATAATGGCGTTATTGTTATTATTGCCGGCCTCAATACTTAGAGCCATTTGAAAGTAATAGATGGATGATTTATAATTTTTTTGATTACTCATGAGTTTAGCATATTTATTATAAAGCTTCGCCAAGAAAGGATTTAAGCCGGTTTCTTTGGCAATTTTTATACCTTCATTAAGGGCATTTTCTGCTTTTTTATACTCGAGGTTATGGAGGTAGTATTCATTTTCGTTAATCAGAGCTGATATTAAACTGTATTTATCTTCTGCAACGATGGAGGCATGCTTTGCTTTTTTTATATAAGCCAAAGCAGAGTCTTTTATATTCTGATCAAGATAAATAGTAGATCGTAATACCAAAATATAATTTTCAAGATTATTTTTTAGCGGTAAATTGTTTTTGTAAATCTCATTAAGGTAGTATAAAGCCTTTTCATATGATTTTACGTTAGTATTTATGGTTGCCAAATTAAAATAATTGGAAGCCAAACTAGCTTCATAGTTGTTTGATTTATTTATTTTGGCAGCAATCGTAAAGTAGTGCAAAGCGCTATCATTTGCTGAGGTTTCCATGTAGCAATAACCCAGGTTCGAATAAGAAGAAGCTAAAAGGTATAAATCCGGTTGTTTACTTTGTTTGTTTAAAGCAATTAGTTTATGATGTTGTAAGATGCTTTTTTTATACTTCCCTTGTTCGCTATATATAGCTGCAATGTTTCCGCGGGCACTCACCACGCCTCTTATAAAGTTTATTTCTTCAAATTGTTGAGCGCTTTTTTCAAAATAGTATACGGCAGAATCAAAATTTTGTACATAATAAAACTGCCGCCCTATGTAATTGTATAGCTCACCCCAAGCTTGTTTATTCGAATATGGCTTTAATAAATTTACCCTTTGTTGGTGGTAGTAGTCTGCAGTTTTTAAATCTGATGAAAACTCATAGTAAATAATTAATTCGTTTAACAAACTCAGCTTTGTAGAATCACTTACGGCGCCGGCCAGTAATTTTTTTAAACTATCCGGGTTGGTATTAGAATCAACTGAAAATGAAAACAAGATAAAAAACGGCAGTAAAATTATTTTGGTCGTTTGCTTCAAGTTCCTCGGGGTGTAAAACCTAAAATTAGCGAATAATATTGGAGCATGGTAGAAATGTGCAGATTATCTCACTTTTAAACGCAGAAGAAGTAAAAAATCAAACACCTTTTGATTTTTTTAATAAAAAAACCCGCTAAATTACATAGCGGGTTTTGTAAAACCATGGTTGTTTTTGTTATTTCACTTCTTCGTAGTCTACGTCTGTCACATTCTCTCCGTTTCCTGATTTTCCTTCATTTCCCGTATTCCCTGCATTGGTTGCTCCGCCACCTTGTTGATTTTGGTTATTCATGGCAGCATACATTTCTTGGCTGGCAGCACTCCAGGCATCGTTAACCGATTTAAGAGCCACATCAATTTTAGCGATATCTTTTGATGCGTGGGCTGCTTTTAGCTCACTCAGGGCTTTTTCAATGGTAGCTTTTTTCTCGGCCGGAATTTTATCCCCGTATTCTTTCAGTTGTTTTTCTGATTGAAATACCATAGAGTCGGCTTCATTCAGTTTGTCAACGGTTTCTTTTGCTTTACGGTCGGCATCTGCATTCATTTCGGCTTCACGCTTCATCCGTTCAATTTCTTCCTGACTCAGCCCGGATTTAGCTTCGATGCGGATGTTGTGAGACTTTCCGGTAGCTTTATCTTTAGCGCTAACGTTTAAGATACCATTTGCATCAATATCAAAAGTTACTTCAATTTGTGGTACTCCGCGAGGTGCAGGAGGGATACCGTCCAAGTTAAATTCACCCAGTTTTCGGTTATCCTTAGCCATGGGCCTTTCTCCTTGGTATACTACAATTTGAACAGATGGCTGATTATCGGCTGCGGTTGAAAACACCTCCGATTTTTTGGTTGGTATGGTGGTGTTAGCTTCAATTAACTTTGTAAATACTCCTCCCATTGTTTCAATTCCAAGGGATAGGGGAGTAACGTCTAATAGCAACACGTCTTTTACATCGCCTGATAGCACACCCCCTTGTATGGCTGCACCCAAAGCAACTACTTCATCGGGGTTTACCCCCTTGCTGGGAGCTTTACCGAAAAACTTCTCAACGGCAGTTTGAATGGCCGGAATACGGGTAGAACCACCCACCAGGATTATTTCGTCGATATCGGATGTAGACAGCCCGGCATTTTTTAGGGCAGATTTACAAGGCTCTATTGTACGTTGAATCAGGTGGTCGGCCAGTTGCTCAAATTTGGCGCGGGTTAAAGTTTTAGCAATAAATTTAGGTACGTTATTCACCATAGTGATGTACGGTAAATTTATTTCAGTTGAGGTAGCGCTGGAAAGTTCGATTTTTGCTTTCTCGGCGGCATCTTTTAAACGTTGCAGGGCAATCGGATCTTGTTTTAAATCCACTCCTTCTTCGGCTTTAAATTCATTTGCCAACCAGTCAATAATAACTTGGTCAAAATCATCACCTCCAAGGTGGGTATCTCCATCGGTCGATTTTACTTCAAAAACACCATCACCTAATTCCAAAACTGATACGTCGTGTGTTCCTCCCCCGCAGTCGAACACTACAATTTTCATGTCTTTCCCTTTTTTATCCATGCCATAGGCAAGTGCGGCAGCGGTAGGCTCGTTTATAATTCTTTTTACTTTCAGTCCGGCTATTTCACCTGCCTCTTTTGTGGCCTGACGTTGCGCATCGTTGAAGTACGCCGGAACGGTAATTACCGCTTCGGTTACCTCTTGCCCAAGATAATCCTCTGCTGTTTTTTTCATTTTTTGAAGTATGATGGCCGAAATCTCTTGAGGAGTAAACTTGCGGTCGTCAATAGCAACACGAGGGGTGTTGTTATCTCCTTGAACAACTTTGTATGGCACGCGAGATATTTCACCGGAGGCTTCGTTGTACGAGAGCCCCATAAAACGCTTAATGGAGTATATGGTTTTTTGCGGATTGGTAATGGCCTGACGCTTGGCAGGATCGCCCACCTTACGCTCGCCACCTTCCACAAACGCAACTACCGAAGGGGTGGTGCGTTTTCCTTCGTTGTTTGCAATAACAACGGCTTCGTTACCTTCCATAACAGCTACGCAGCTGTTGGTAGTTCCAAGGTCTATTCCTATTATTTTTCCCATAGTAATCTGTATTAAATTCTACAATCGCTCTCAATTTGCGTGCCACAAGGGAATTAAGATAGAAATATGACAGGCTGACATGCCGCGCGTGAAAAACTTAGAAAATTGTCACTAACTAGCTGATTTTTAAACAAAAAATGGCAGAGAAATTAAAGCAAAGTATGGCTTTACGGACAGCCGGGCCGGTCAAAATCACTCTCCCAAAACAAATAACGGCAGGTGTGTTTGTTGGATGCAAAGGCATCAATAAAACGAATATCCATAGCTTTTTTTATCATACAACGCGAGCGAAAACTAAATATTCCCAAGGCAGCTCTTTTTTCGAAATTCGAAAATATAATCTTTTCTTGCGCAAAAGTTAAGGAGGGGGCACTGTACTGGAGATACTCGTAATAATCCTCTTTGGCTGCATAACAGATAAAATCTACTCGGTAAGCCATTCTACCTAACACGCCCGCAGGGTTTCCGCGCTCCTTGAGCATATTGCCAAGCTCTTGAAACAAGCTGTTTCCTGTAAAAGAGAAATTAAAATACATATTGCTGCTTAGGGGTTGCATTTCTTTTGGCAGCTTAGGATTGAAACTGTAGTCTAAAAAACGATTTACTCTACCTGTAGCTAAACTGTCGTAGTAGTGAATGCGAATGGTTAAATCGTGCAGGTAGGCGCCGGGGGCCGCTTTTGTTCTAACAATGTAGGGCGTAGAGGTGTTGGTGTTGCTATAGTCAACCCAGCTTGAGGGAGGTTCCCAGGGGTTTTGCAGGGCGGGGTCGCCATAAAACGGAGCAGCCATTGGGGGAAGGTATGATAGTGGAACACTGTCGAGTGAAGTGGCGGTAGCCTTATACTCATTTCCTGTTCGGTTATTTTTTATGGTGAGTTTGTATTCGCCGTAAGTAAAAAGTTTTTCGTTACACACATATACTCGTTGAGTGGTGGTAAAGGCTCCAGGTTCGGTTTGTATTAAGGTATCCCTGAAATAAACATCCATCACGTTTCCGGTGGGTGTGCTTGCAGCAGCCACTTTGGCACCGTTAAAAAAACGCTCCAGTTTTACGGTAAGCTCTCCGGGTTTGTAATTAACAGAATCCGGCACCTGAGCCATTTGGTTTGCGTCTCCTTGTCCCAAAAAAACTTTGTTTATGCGAATCATTTGCATGTCAAGCTGTGGGGTTAAAATGGCATATACCAGAGGGATTTCTTTGTAAGGAGCTATAATGTTCAGGTCGTTTTTACATGAATTTAACAGCAGGGTAAGAATGGTGGCCAGCAGTATACTCGAGTTCCGCATGAATTTTGGTAAGTAAATTCAAAGGTACAAAAAATATGTTCCGATTAGTAACAGAAATTGATAAGTGGCGTTTATTTAAGCTAATCTGTGTCTTTTCGATGCAGTTTGAAGTAAACCTCCTTAAAGCCGGGGTACATTTTTTCGTAAAAAGTTCTTTCATGAAACACACTTACAAATATCCCATCCAATTTCTGAGCCTCTTTTTTCATACTTATCATGTCTTCCAGCGCTGCTGAAGCGCTTGTTTGGCTGTAAATAAAGTAAACACCGTCCATTACGGAAAAGGGGACTAGGGTAAAGTCAACTTCTTGTTCTGTTTCAAAATTATAGTAATTAAAGGGAGTATAGGTTCCTGAACGGTAACCGGGTAAGGAGGCAAAGCCCATGCTAAAATCGGCGATGAAACCACTTTGCTTTAGGAGAAGAGGTGTTTTTTTAATATCGAAGCGTAAAAAGTGCTGCCGGGATATGCGTATACTTTTTCCTGTCGACTTATTTATAAAACCAAGTTCTTCTTTGAGTTTTTCAGGGTTGTTTGGTGTTTCGTAGGATGGATGTAAACCAATAGTTACATTGGGTTTATCCAGTAGTTTAAATACTTCTTTAAACGCCCCGGAGTTTGGGCTAATGGTTCTGTCAAACTTTGTATTGGTTCTTTGAAGAAAGAAAAAGATTAAGGGCACGTGGTTCTCTTCACAAAATTCGGCTACCTCACCATAAATATCAAAGGGGTCTTTCATAAACCCGCAAATAGTTTTAAATCTCAATCGGGCATTTTCCCATTTCAGTGAAAAAACGTCTTTTGCAAAGGCTCCGCAGGTTCTGAGTAAACCTTTTTGTTTGTAAGCATATAAATTATCTACATCAATGCTGCTGATATGAACGAACTTTTTTGCAGGCCAATTAATATTTTCAAATTTTTTTTCGATTTCCGTTTTTAGTTTATTAATCCAATGATTTACCATCGGTATTTGGAGTAACCCTTTTTCATAAAAAATACTTTTGTTAGCCTCAAACCTATTGTGCTTATCTGCTTCAAATGGCTGCCACTCTTCGTATCGGGATATGCAGTAAAATACTGCCGAGAAGATGTCAAATGTAAAGTTTCCTTCTTCTACAGGGAACATTACGGCCTCTTTTCCAAGCCCTGAAAATATGGGTTTAAGTGAATGGGAGACTCTATTCTCTTCAAGTAAACCGTTTGGAAGGATTTGAAGGCAGCTTTCGATTTTTTTATGGGAGTAATTTATTTTTGGAAGTGGGCTTTTCAATAGTTCCTCTTCTGAACTCGCATATACCACTCGTACATTTAAAACAAATTCAAAGATAAATCGGCAGGTGTATAACAGACGTGGACCGGAGCGCTCGCTATATACAAGTATTGTAGGAGCGTTTTGTTTGGGTTTGAGTTCAAAAAGTTGGTATAATTCTTCCTTATTCAACGCTTGCGAGTATTTTCATGATGCGTTCACTTGCTTTGCCGTCCCACCCTTCGGGAATACGTCCTTTTTTATAGGTTCCGTTTTCAATTTTTGCCACTTCGTTTAAAATATCTTCTAAATCAAATTTTACCAGTGTATTGGAGCCTATTTCGCAAGTTATGGGTCTTTCCGTATTGGGCCTGAGTGTGAGACAAGGTTTTTGTAAAAAAGTGGTTTCTTCCTGTATTCCTCCGCTGTCGGTAATTACAAAACGGCAGTCTTTTATAAGCTTTTGAAATGCAAAATAATCCAGTGGCTCTGTAATGATAAGATTTTCTAATTCTTGAAATTGTTTAAACAGGTTAAAGTTTTTCAAATTATTTACTGTGCGAGGGTGCATAGGAAAGACAAGCTTGCTTTTTTTACCCAATTCTTGAAAAAGCTCCAAAAGTTTGGTTAAACCGCCTTCAGTATCTACAGTTGCCGGCCGGTGGATGGTAGTGAGAATAAAACTTCCGGGTTGTAAAATCAGTTTATCAATAATTTTTTCAGAGGTAATTTTTTCTTCATAATGTACTAAGGTGTCTATCATGGTATTACCTACTTCAAAAATTTTATCAGGGGCCACCATTTCACTCAGCAAATTTTTTCTTCCGCTGGGTTCGGTTACAAAATACAAATCACACACTTTGTCTGTTAAAATTCGGTTATGTTCCTCGGGCATGCTGCTGTCAAAGCTTCTAAGCCCGCTTTCTACATGAGCAAGTTTAATGTTTAGTTTGTTGGCGGTTAGGGCTGCTGCCAGTGTAGAGTTCACATCTCCCACGCATACTATCCAATGGGGGTTAAAGTCAGTTAAAACTAATTTCTCTAATTCCAGCATGATGTGGGCTATTTGACTGTTTGCTGATAGCGATGCCGGGATGTTCAGGAAAAAATCGGGGAACATTCCAAATTGTGAAAAAAACACGTCTGCCATGTTTTGTTGAGCATGTTGCCCGGTATGGACAATTTTAAGGTTTATGTTTGGATATGCTTTAGCAACTTCTCTAAATCTGGTAATTTTCACGAAGTTAGGCCGAGTACCCACTACCACCAATATGTTTTTTGGTTTCATGCAAGGGCTAAGTTAAGCATTCGGGCTTGGGAATGAAAAAATGAGTTTACTTTTTTTCAATAGGCGCGTACGTAATTCTGAATGAGGGCTTGTAGAGTGTGTTCTTATGCCCGCCTAATACCACTCGCTGGTGCATGGCATCGCGCCTTGGGGTTTTTGCCCGGTCGGGGTCGGCTACTACCAGATAAAAGCCGTAGTTCTTTTTTTTACCATTGAAAAGTGTTTGAACATCGCGAGAGATATTAAAAATATATTCATTGGTTTCCGGATTAAAGTTCCCGTCGTAGCGATTAAAATCAATAGAATTGAGTTGGTCGTAAACATAATTTTCTCTTCCGAGAGAATCCATTGCCAGTACCGTTAAGTAAGGGGGGACCGGGTATTTCCCGTCGGCACCATTTTTTTCTTTATCAACTTTGAAGCGAATTTCTGCGCGACTAACAGCTACTGCACCATTAGCTATGTAGTTGGTAAGATATGGAATGTAAAATTTTACTTTTGTACCGCCCAGGCCTTTTAGGTAAATTGCCTCTGATCCTTTTGTGGTGTCTCCGGCTAATTGCGCATTTAGTAAATTTGTTGCGCCATCGTTGAATTTATGAGCTACCTCATTAAATCTTACAACGTTGGAACCGCTTAAGGTAAACCGAAAAGTTTTGGTTTCTTTTCCGGGACTTACCGGTCCGTTTCGGTAATATAAAAATAATCCGCTTAAAGGGCTTTCCAGATCAAAGCGGGCAATAACACCCTGCTGGCTTACCGGATTTAAGGGGCTTGTTTTACAGGTAACATAAAATCCTTTGTAGGTATTTTGTAGAGCAGTGGTGTTAATTAAAGCAGGTGTATGAGTAAGTAATGCGGAGCCATAAGTGTGATTTAAAGGTATGGCCACTACTAACGTGCCATTTTCTACACTAAAAGAACCGGTGTAGGAACCGAGTAAATTATTGACGTTAAACAAACTTCTATTGTTCGTGAAGTAAAATTTATCTGCAGGGATATTTTCTTTCATCTCATAGAGTTGATAATTGAGAGAGCTTTGGTAGTCGCCCAAAAAATCAAGTGTTCTTACAGCGATTTTTAGTTCTGCTTTTACGAGTTGAGCATCGTTTCCAAAAGATACGTTGGTAATGTTATTGGGCAGTGCAAATTTGGTATATAATCCTACATCTGTCCTCCCAAAAACAGGGTCTTGGTTAGAGCCCATAAACTTTATGGCATCGTTGATAGAAACTATACTATCTATTGGAATAGTATGAGTGTAAATGGTGCTGGTATCAGAGAACATGGCCCCTAAAGCATCTTCTTCAGGCAAAGTAGAAGTTCCTAACACTTTTTTGTCCTTTTTGCAAAACGAAAACAACAGGGCAATTGCAAGTAAAGCAGGTAATAAACGGTATAGGTAGGAACTGCGTGCAAACATTTTATAAAAACGGGCAAATATCTGATTTATTTTCATAAAAAAGCTCCGGTATACCGGAGCTTTAAAAAAAATTGGCCAAATTAACTTATTGACCTAACTCAAAACATTTTCTTCTTCCAAAACCAGGTCGTAAAACTCATTAAAGGAATCTAAATACTCCAACTCATTCTTGTAGCCAAGGAATGGTTTTCCGGATTTGCGGATAAATTTCTCTATCTCGGGGTTCAAATTTTCACAAGCCTGAATCACGCCGTCGGCAAACTCAATAGACTGTTTAATCATGTTTGTATGGGATGATTC
The DNA here is from genome assembly GCA_964585565.1 of uncultured Akkermansia sp. Classification (GTDB taxonomy): domain Bacteria; phylum Bacteroidota; class Bacteroidia; order B-17B0; family Aurantibacillaceae; genus Aurantibacillus. Next base: position 498,484 of record CAZPEC010000002.1, read on the forward strand.
GTCGCAAATATGTTTTACGTCTTTTTTATTAAATCCGTCAAAACTGAGTTTATCCAAAAACTTTTTGTTCAAACATTTTGGATAAGCATCATCATATACGGAAACAACAATTTTTGATTCTGCGAAAATAGGGTCATCGGCATAATACTTTTTCACATATAGAGGCATTAAGGATGTAAACCAGCCGTGGCAGTGAATAATGTCAGGCTGCCATCCCAGTTTTTTAACTGTTTCTGCTACTCCGCGAACAAAAAACATGGCCCTCTCATCATTGTCATCAAAATACTTTCCGGACGTTTTATCGGTTAACGTAGCTTTTCTTCCGAAAAATTCCTCATTATCAATAAAATATACCTGCATACGAGCACTGGGTATACTGGCCACTTTAATAATTAGCGGGTGGTCTACATCGTTGATTACCAAGTTCATACCCGAAAGTCGTATAACTTCATGCAGCTGGTGCCTGCGCTCGTTAATACAGCCATACTTGGGCATAAAGGTACGGATTTCCTTTCCGCGTTCTTGAATGCCCTGAGGCAATTTTCTTGAAATTTTTCCGATTGGTGTTTCGTCCAGATACGGTGTGATGTCTTGGGAAACGAACAGAACACGTGATTTCTTCATACAGCTACTCCCTAAAATTTATAGAATACAAAATTAATAAAAAAAAAGCCTAATTTCAAAGTTAATTGTAGCTTTGAACGCTTATTAATGTTAATTTTTAACGAAATAGCACCGCTAAAAAGCTACTTATCTAACTGTAAAGCAGCAGGTTTAAATATTGGTTTTGTTCCCACTATGGGAGCTTTGCATGCTGGTCATATTTCTCTTGTAAAAGAATCTCTCAGCCATGGTTTACATACCGGTTGCAGTATTTTTGTCAATCCATCTCAGTTTAACGACAAAAAAGACCTTGAAAACTATCCCAGAACACCCGAAAACGACATAGAAATGCTGAAAGCTTCGGGCTGCCACTTCTTATTCATGCCTCAGCCCGAAGAGATAGGTGACATAACACCTCAACAAACTATTGATTTAGGAAACTTAGATAAAATACTGGAAGGCAAGCATAGGCCCGGGCATTTTAAAGGGGTTGCCAATATTGTGAAACGGCTTTTTGACATTATAAGCCCCGATGTATCATTTTTTGGTAAAAAAGATTACCAGCAGTTATTGGTAATAAAAAAGTTGGTAAACCAATTTAATTTACCGGTTAAAATTGTTGGATGCCCAACCTTACGTGAGCAGGACGGCCTTGCCATGAGCTCCCGAAACACGTTGCTTTCCCCGGAAAACAGAAGCAAAGCACCTATGCTGTATGAATTACTGAAGGAGTCTGAAAAACAGCTTAAAAGTGGTGTAGAGTGGAAACAGGTTCAGCATTCAGCTTTAGAAAAACTCAAGAAGTCAGCCTTTTTTATTCCGGAATATTTTGAGCTTTGCGAAAGAAAAAGTTTTACCATTTCTGAAAATTATTCTCCTGAAAATCAATATGTTTTGCTAATTGCTTCGTGGCTGGGTAAGGTTAGGTTAATTGATAATATAGAAATTTAACACCTCCCATTTTTCTAAAATATTTAGAAAAAATTTGAATATTTTTCATTAACTTTAGTACACCCAACTTGCGTTACGAAAACTTCGTAACGTATAACATCGAAAGGAGATTCATGGTCATAAAGCCCGGCCTTATAAAGGAGTGCATCAACCGAAATCGGAGGGCTGAGTATGAATTGTATAAAGTTTTATACAGCTACCTGATGTCAATATGCTTTCGGTACACTCGCCAAAAAGAAATGGCCGAGGAAATGCTGAATATGGGCTACCTTAAAATATTGAATAATTTGGAGAAGTATAACAGTGATATGCCTTTTAAAGCCTGGATTCGTAGAATTATGGTGAATACGCTGATAGATGAATACCGGCGGAATAAAAACCTGAAGGAGAGTATTAGTTATGTTGAAGAGTATTACGACCAGGAAGAGTACTCAGAAACAAACAGCGCTTTACAAAAATTAAATTACAATGAAATTATAAGCATGATTGACAAGTTGCCAAGGGCCAGTGCTCAAGTTTTTAACCTTTACGTAATAGATGGTTTTAGCCACAAAGAAATTGCCGAAATGTTAGAAATAAGTCAGGGTACCAGTAAGTGGCATTTAAATTTTGCCAGGCAAAAACTTCAGGAAATGATAAATGAAAATGTATTAGCAACCGCAAAAGCGTCATAAACGGTAAAATGGAAAAGGATTATAATGAATTTGATGAATTAATGAGGGAAAAACTGGGAGAGAAAGAGTTTCCCTTCAATGAAAGCAATTGGACAAAGATGTCGGCCATGCTCGATGCTTCGCGCCCGTCTTCTAAATCTATACCTGTGTTTTTTATTGTGGGTTCGGTGCTGGTTAGTGCTTTATTGGTGTACTTGGGAGTTTGGCTGTATAGTGGTAAAAGTATTTTGGATAAAAATGACTTGGTTGAATCGTCTCAACAAGGAGGTTCTTTTAACGATAATTCAGAGGCTCAAGTTTCGGTTGAGCTGAGTGAAAATTCTGTTTCCGGCATAAATGATAATAACCAAGGAAAAGATAAGAACAGGCTTTCCGAATCTGCTAAGCCGTCTTCCGTTTTCTTATTGAATAAACCAATAGCTAAACAGAACTCTACCGAGAAAAAAGAAAGAATAAGACAGAATAGGCATTCATCAAAAGGGTTTTCAAACTATTCCGAAAATAATTCAGAAAAAACAGATGTTTATCAAAAAAACCAAACAAACACGGGGATGATGAGTGAGAATGGTTTCTCAAATGCTCAACAAGCTCAGAATGAAACAGAGAACAATAGTTTACTCACAAATATTCAGAATGATTTTGTACTTAATGAGTCAATGAAACAAGAGTCCCCAATAAATAATACCGATAACAGCGAAAACATCCAGCCGGCACAACCTGATACTTCCTCAGTAGCTCAGATTAAAGATCGTGATTACGTAAAACTTTTAAGGCACCTAATTACTGCAGAAGCAGGGGTTAATAATTCATTAGGCTGGCAGGTTAACGGCAAACGAAACGGAAATAGCCTAATTCCCATAGCGGGAATAAACTATCAGTTTAACTTTACGCATAAGTCGGCCGTATTAGTTGGTATGCAATACAATGGACTTTCAAATATAACGGAGAGTAATGTAAGTTATAGTTTAACAACCTACGGATTTGATTCTAAAAGTGATATCACTACCTATAAAATTACGGAGTTACAGTATATGGTAGTTCCCGTAAAATACATGCACCGTGTAGGCAAAATGGGCACCGTTGGTCTTGGAACAAACTTTACGGCACTTGTGGGAACCAAAAATAAAATAGAGCAGTACAAGTTAGAAGACGATAATTTGGTAATGGTTAATTCTTATCGCGACAGAGGATATGGCTACGACGTAACCCGCCGATATAACGCGCAGCTTGCTATCAGCTACTCTCATAAACTCAGTAAATATTTAGGAATGAATGTGGAGCTGAATCGCAATTTGTGGAATGTATTTACCGACTATTCAGCATTTAGTTTGAAACATGTTTCCAACAAACCTACATCAATTAAAGTTAGTTTAACCTATCAATTGTTTAATAAGTAAGAGAATGAAAAAGTTCGTCTTTTTGTTAGTAGTTTCCTTAACAGTTCTTTTTTCCTGCAAAAAGAAAGAATTTCCGCAAAGCATTAAAGAAGACCCCGTTTTTTATATGAAGGCGGAAATTGATGGAGAGCAAGTGGAATGGAAGGCCGGAGAGAATGAGTATTATATGTATTCCGGATTTTATCAGGATACCAATAATTTGTATCACTTTTCGGCCGAGTTAAAAAAGAAGGTTTGCTCGTCTGCCTCTTGCCCAAATTCAGTAGTTATTGAGATATCTGATGATAAGCCAAGTGTGCCTCAAGGAACTTCCAATATTGCTCTTTCCATAAATCCCGGAACATATAATTATGAACCACCGGTGGTAGTAACACCCAGTGTGGTTGGTTATGCAGTTACCTTCCGCTCCGAAGTTAAAAATAGTTCTCCGCAGGGGTATTCTTGGAACTTTGGTGATGGTCATTACTCCGACAAAGCGCACCCAACACACACCTTTATGGTAGGCGGCGTTTATAATACCTGTGTAAGTGTTACAGATGCTTCCGGTGTTCATACACTGTGTAATAAAATAAAGGTAACCACCAATCCCGGAGTATGTCAAACCATCATATTAATTGCCGGTGTTAACTATAATACTATTATGTTCTCCCAGTATAGTTTGGGTACACCTCCGTTTAGCTATAAATGGAATTTTGGAGACGGGAATTATTCCACAGATGCAAACCCTTTGCACACTTATTCGCTGGACGGTTTGTATTTGGTTAATTTAAAGGTTAAAGATGCCAACAATGATTCCGCCTCTTTTAATTATTATATCAACACTCAGTTTAGCGAAAAAGCGGCTCCAAATTTTAGCGTTACGGCCGTAGATCCTGTATATCAGCAAGTTTTACACAGCATATTTTCTAAGGTACAAGTGCGTTATACGGATGCAAACGGAATGGTATATTCATCCAGGTTAATGAATCAGCCTAATGAAAGTGAGTTTGTTATTGAATCAGTTAACGATTATGAAACTAACAGTAAGGGCCAAAAAACTAAAAAATTAAAAGTGAAATTTAATTGCACGGTTTATAACGGAAACCTGTCCAAAAAAATAAAGAATGCAGAGGCTATTATAGCTGTAGCTTATAAGTAAGGGATTTTATTTTCTATTATTGTTCTTGAATAATTTCTGATTTTTTTCCTTTTATCAAAAAATCTCCAGAATAAAGGGGATTGTTGTCGCTATCAACAATTTTACATTTTTTACTCAGTATGAGTTTTGATTTTTTGCCAAGTTGGATTTTGCTTTTACCGCAGATGATTAATTTTTCTTCTACTCTTATTTTGCAATTTCTTTTTATTAAAACGCTGCCATCTGCTTTCAAAACTTCAACACTCGAATTTTTGTTGCTAATAATTGTGTGTGTATTTTCCGTATCAGGAATTTTGTTTTTCCATATTCCACGCCCAAAAGTAGCCACGAATAATGTGTTGGTGAGCAAATTAAATGCTATATCGCTGGTTTGTACATGTGGAAAAAAATTATGATTTTTCCATACAGTATCTCCGGCATGAATATTCAAACTGAATACTCCTTCATTAGCAGCCAAGTATAACACATTGGTAAGCGGGTCTGTTTTAATTCGGTTATATCCCGTTTTGGGTAAGTTGTAAGTAATGTCTTTTAAAAATACTCGCTGGCTGTCGGGTAGATAAATAAGCTTTAATACTATACAGTTAGTAGCATCAAATACATCTTTGGCCAAATAATAGAAGGTGTATTTGTTTTTGTTATCGGAGGTAATGGACTCCATTTGATACCATCTGTTTATTTCTGCTTTTGCGGTATTATTAGATGATGTAATATCTACATAATGCGGTTTTGAGGCCAATATATTTTCGCAAAAGTATAATTTGCCCTTATTTTCGTTTTCCCAGTTTGGATTCAGATAAACCAGCAATACACTGTTAAACGGACTTAATGCAAAACTTTTTATGGCTTTGTTCGGAACGTGATTATTGGCCAATTCTAAAAAAGGTATTTGACTGATATTTTTAAATTGTAAATTCCCTTTTTGTAGTTCACTCACTTTCGCCTGCCAAATATCATGATAAGCTACATAAACAAAAGAATCTTTTCTAAACAAGGGTCTTCGCGCATCGCAATGTTCGTCAGGTATACGAATTTGTGTATTACTATTTTGGTAGATGTTATGCAGCATAAGCAACGGAGGGAAACAAACGGAAACAGCCAGGCTGTCATTAACGGGCAATCCCATGTAAGCATCTCCACATGCGTGAATATTATTAGATTCTATATTTTCTTTAATAAAAAAAGCTCCGTTATCCTGCGTTCCGCCCGAAATAAAAAGTTTTTCGTTTTGTAATAAATCAATTCCCCAAAACTCATTAGCATATAGCCCCTTTCCGTTTAAACTTCTGAAAAAAGTTCCTTTTCCGGGTTCAAAATTTTGACTCAAAGATATTCCTCCATCGTTTGCTAACAACAGTTTGTCCTCTTTACCTCCAGGCGTGCTTATGGCCAAAAACGAGGCTCTTATATCGGCATGTGTATTAGGCCCATTGTATGTTCCTATTTTAATAAAAGACTTGCCGCCATCTGTACTTCTGGAGGTTTCGGTCATGCTTACATATATTATTGAGGTATCTACCGAATTTACATCAACACTGAAACACCAGTAAGTTTTAGCTCCCAAATGATTAATAAAATAGGAGTTTAATATTGGCGAAAATTCTTTTCCATTAAAGTATTTTAAGTACACGTCGGTATTACCGTAAGCAATGTAGTATCTACCTTTATAGACGGGGTTTAAAATGGGGGCAATTTCTATTCTTTCGTACACAACATCTTTGGGTGTAATGTCGGTCCATGAGTTTCCGTAATCGTAACTTACAAACAGTTGTGCCTTGTTTTTTCCGTATACTTTAGTGGTAGCGTACATTTTTCCGGGTTCAAAGGGGGCATACTCTACATCACATATCTCCGGTTTTTCTATATCCGTGTGAAAGGGCAGGCTCGCTTTTCTAAAAGTATTCCATTCGTTCCTTGTAAGGAATAAATCTTTACCATACCATGCGGCCATTTCAGCAAAGTTTTCGGGATTATGCTTTAAGTTTTGTAAAGGGAATTGATTTTCTTTTTTCCCGGCATCTTGGTGGCCGGGCCCAATACGTTTCCAGGTTTTTCCTCCGTTTACGGTATAAAAAATTCCTGCACCAAATCCGTGAGTAAGTAGGCCGTTACCGGTGTAGGTTGAAATATAAATAGTTTGGTTTTCGGTATTAGGCTTTACGGCTATTCCACTAACACCAAAGTTCATGTAGGGCAAATTTTCGGTAATATTTTCCCATACCGGATTTTGGCTTAGGGCATTTTTGGTAACAAAAAGCCCCCCTGAGTGGCTTCCGGCCATTACCGTATTCAGGTTGCTTCTATCTGACCAAACACTTTGAAATAGGCCTCTGTATTGATAATGGTTACTTTTTGGTCCCACATACTCCCATTCGTTTTTTTGGCCGTTCATTCCAAAAAACAGAACACCCGTTATGTAAAAAATAATTGAATTTTTCACGAACAGTAAAATTAGGCAAAACCCTAAATGGTACGGATACAAAAAAATGTTATTTATTCATTGTCAACTAATCCTTATTTTCGGGGTTTATCCTTATTTTTGCCTGCTTTAGAGATTTTAGCTATGACAGTTAAGCCGGAAGATTTTTTTAAAAATATCATATCACACAGTAAGGAGTACGGATTTATTTTTCCGAGCAGTGAAATATATGATGGGTTAAGCGCAGTGTATGATTACGGACAAAACGGAGCCGAGCTTAAAAAGAATTTGAGGGAATATTGGTGGAAGGCCATGGTGCAGCTCCATGATAATATTGTAGGAATTGATGCGGCAATATTTATGCATCCTACAACATGGAAAGCAAGCGGGCATGTAGATGCATTTAATGATCCTTTAATTGATAATAAAGACAGTAAAAAAAGGTATCGGGCCGATGTGCTGATAGAAGATTATATAGCCAAACTGGAGGACAAAATAAATAAAGAGATTGAAAAAGCCAGAAAGCGTTTTGAGAATTTTGATGAGGTCATGTTTCGATCAACCAATGCGCGTGTACTGGAAGTTCAGAAAAAAATAGATGAGGTTAATGCTCGCTTTAAAGAAGCCATGAACAGTGGAAACTTGCAAGAAGTGAGGCAGTTAATTATTGATTGTGAAATTGTATGCCCCATTAGCGGAAGCAGAAACTGGACAGATGTCAGGCAGTTTAATTTAATGTTTTCTACACAGCTTGGTTCTGTAAGTGAAGAGGCCAGTACCATTTATTTAAGGCCCGAAACAGCACAGGGTATTTTTGTTAATTATCTGAATGTGCAAAAAACCGGTCGGATGAAAGTTCCGTTTGGTATTGCTCAAACGGGAAAAGCATTTCGCAATGAAATTGTGGCCCGCCAGTTTATTTTCAGAATGCGTGAATTTGAGCAAATGGAGATGCAGTTTTTTGTAAAACCGGGTTCGGAAATGCAATGGTATGCTTACTGGAAAGAAAATCGCTTAAACTGGCATAAAAGTTTGGGTTTGGGGAATGAAAAATATCGTTTTCACGACCATATTAAATTAGCTCATTATGCCAATGCCGCCTGTGATATTGAATTTGAGTTTCCCTTTGGGTTTAAGGAATTGGAAGGCATACATTCCCGTACGGATTTTGATTTAAAACAGCACGAACAGTACAGCGGAAAAAAGCTTCAGTATTTTGAAACAGAAAGCAGCAGCAGCTATGTGCCCTACGTAGTAGAAACTTCCGTTGGGCTGGACAGATTGTTTTTAGCTGTACTTAGTGCTTCTTACAAAGAAGAAAAACTTGATAACGGGGAGCAGCGTGTAGTATTGTCTTTACCTCCCGCCGTGGCACCAACAAAAGTGGCTGTTTTTCCCTTAGTTAAAAAAGATGGCCTGCCCGAATTGGCCGAGAAAATGGTAAATGAGTTAAAGTTAGATTTTGCCGTTGCTTATGATGAAAAAGATACCGTTGGGCGCAGATACCGAAGACAAGATGCGCTGGGAACACCATATTGTGTAACAATTGATCATCAATCGTTGCAGGACAATACAGCAACCATCAGGCATCGCGACACCATGCAACAGGAAAGGGTTCCACTAAATCAAATCGCTCCTTTTCTGGAGGAGCGTGTGAGTATAAAATCCCTCCTTAAAAAATTATAGCTTAGATAAAATTAGTAAACGTGCTGCCCGCCGTTGATGCTGTAGTTAGCTCCGGTAATAAAGCTGGTTTCTTCACTTGCCAGAAAACTTACTAAATGAGCAACTTCTTGGGTGCCCCCCAAGCGCCCCATAGGGATTTGCGCAACAATCTGGTTACGTACTTTTTCAGGAACTGCCATTACCATATCCGTACCAATATATCCCGGAGAAATGGTGTTTACCGTAATTCCGTACTTGGCTACTTCCATGGCTAAACTTTTTGTAAACCCGTGCATCCCGGCTTTTGCCGCGCTGTAATTGGTTTGTCCAAACTGCCCCCTCTGCCCGTTTACGGATGATATATTGATAATCCTACCGAAGTTACGATCAATCATTCCCTGAATCACGTTTTTCGTGCAATTAAAAACACTATTCAGATTCGTATTAATTACGGCATGCCAGTCTTCCGGTTTCATGTTTATCAAGCGGCTATCGCGGGTAATACCGGCATTGTTCACTAAAATATCTACCGGCCCTACTTTTTCTTCTATTTCCTTTATCATGGAGGCAGTACTGTTAAAATCACTTACATCTCCATGAAACAACGGAATGTCATAACCTTCACTGCGCATTTGTGCCATCCACTTTTCAGCTTTTTCTTTGGTAACATAGTTTCCAACCACTTTATAGCCATCATTATGCAGTTTTTTACACATGGCTGTTCCCAAGCCACCGGTGGCTCCGGTAACTAATACTACTTTTTTTGAAGAAGCGTTACTCATATCAAATGGTTTATTGTTTAATCCAAATATAAAAATAAAAATTGAAGAGCCTGGCTGTGTTAAGGTAAATTAAAGGATTTAGTAAGCTAATTAGTTACTTAAATCGATTTGGGCAGATATTGATGCTGCTATTTCAACAAACTCTTCGGGTTTTAGTTTGATTTTTTGGTTGCTGAAGTTGCAGTCGTTCATCGAGTTGACAGGTATTAGATGAATATGGGCGTGTGGTACTTCCAAACCGATAACCTGCATAGAAACTCTTTTGCAGGGAATAGCTTGCTTGATGGCATGGGCTACTTTTTTCGCGAATTCAAATAGGCCGGTGTAGGTTGTTTCATCTAAATCAAAAATATAATCTATTTCCTTTTTTGGGATTACAAGGGTATGCCCGGCCTTTAGCGGATTAATATCCAGAAAAGCAAAATAGGAATCGTTTTCTGCTATTTTATAGCATGGAATTTCTCCCGATACTATTTTTGAAAAAATACCCGGCATTTTTATAGAGATATTTCAACAATTTCAAAGGTAATATTACCTGCCGGGGCTTTTACTTCGACTTTATCGTTTACTTTTTTTCCCAGCAAAGCCTTTCCAATGGGGGAGTCTACGGAGATTTTACCGTGTTTTAAATCCGCCTCACTCTCAGCCACCAGTGTATACTTCATCACGGCATTGTTTTTGGTATTTTTTATTTTAACAGTGGTAAGAATGCTCACTTTGCTAAGGTCTAATTTAGATTCATCAATAATACGAGCGTTAGCTATAAGTTCTTTTAGTTTACTAATCTTAATTTCTAAAAGAGCCTGGGCTTCACGGGCTGCGTCATATTCAGCATTTTCACTCAAATCTCCCTTATCTCTGGCCTCCGCAACAGCATTTGTTGCCTGCTTACGTTCAACAGTTTCCAAATAATGAAGTTCGTCTTTTAGTTTTTGTAGCCCTTCTTCTGTATAATATCCTAATGGTTGAGACATGGTACTCCGGTTTTATAAAAACAAGAATCCCGATTTTTTGTCGGGACCCTTTTACAAAGCAAATATAACAAAAAAATTACAAATTAACCCTAAATCCAAAGGTGTGAACTCCGGCAAATGGGTTGGTAAAGCGGTACGAATAATCAAGTGCTACGGTAGATTTTTTTTCGTTAATGGGCAGTTCAAAGGTAGCACCCATAGCCGGACCCGTAAATACGGTTCTGCGCTCAGCAGCCTTAGTGATTCCCTTTTCATAGTAATAACCGGCTCTCACCATTATCATTTCTTTCCAGGCATATTCTAACCCAAATAAGAAATTATCATAAGTAAATGAGTTTGACACGAAACTTCCGTTAACCGACAGACGGTTGTTTTTAGATAGCCCTCCAATACTGTCTTTGGTAAGGAAAAAATCGTAAGCCAAACCAATATTAACCAGTGCAGGCATCTCGAAAGATCCGGAACGATTATTTACGGTTAGTTCATAATTATTTCCATGCTGTACGGTAAGTTGGCGGCTTAAACCATCTCCCTGAAAAGCCATTTTTGGCCCCCAATTTTTAAGGGCAATTCCAAGGTGCATTTGATCGTACTTACCTGTGTGGTACTGAATTCCTGCATCAATTGCAATACCTCTTGCTACCACATTCGGAATTTGCTCAGAAACCAGTTTAACATTAAATCCGCCAAAGATATTTTCGGAAAACATTTTGGCGTAAGCTAAGTTAACATTATAGGCAGTGTATTGATAGGTACCAAGTCCACCTTCAGGTTGGTCTTCCGTGGTAATTTCAATTTTACCGGAGTTAAGCGCCACAAAGCCTAGGCCTATGGAACTTGTTTCGCCAATACCTTGGGTCATACCAAAACTATTCACAAAAATTCCGGTACCGGAAAGCCAACTGGTTCTGTTAAACATAAGTTCTGTTTTGCGCGTATAGGCTATACCGGCTACATTTAAAAACTGAGCTTCCAGGCCGCGAACGCGAGCACTGTTAGAACCCCACATACCTGAATTTCGGGCATATGGATTAATTAGAAGTGCTCCTGCACCTGCTTGTCCGGCACGTTCGGGGTTTCCACCTTTAAGGCTCGTTCCTGCAAGCAAAATTGCAGTAGCTAATCCGTAGTATTTTAATTTCAACTTCATAATCATCATTTCGCTTAAGTTCATTAATAGTTTTGTAAATCCAGCGGACGCATTACGCCAAACCACTTAATTATTTTCTCTCCTACACCGGGCACATCGATGTGGAATATGTATAATCCACTGGCTACGGCGATATTACTCTGATTTTTAAGGTCCCAATCCATATAAGGAACACGTTTTGCACTATTGATATCGTTTCCGCTGGCAGTAGCCGCATCCGTGCTTCCAAAACCGGGTTTGGTGTACAGGTTTTCCTGACCGGTAACATCCCTGGTGAGGGTGCGCACTAATGTACCATTGATACTGAATATTTTTATTGTACACTTGTTCGGAAGATTTGTTATTCTTACTCTGGTATCAACTCTGTTATTTTCATAGCTGGAGGCTCCATAGTAAGGATTTGGAACAACCTTTATCAAATCTAAAGAGTTTTTGGCAACTTTTGCGTCGTTATATGAGGCAGCCAATTCGTTGGTATTGAATCGATATAGCGGGAAGTTGTTATTTTGAGGATTACTTGATATGTTGCTGGGGAGCTGGGTTGGGCTGGTTACCGCAAATATTTTATTGGGCTGTGTGCTGAATGTGGCAAGAACAGCAGGAGCTTCAACAGAACTTTGTTTATCGGTTCGCATCATTCCTGCATAACCATAGCGGTACGGTTTACTCACATTCAGTTGAACACGAACTTCTGTTGGGATGTCTTTCGGATTTTTAAAACTATACCCGCTTGATAGCATAGGCATGCTTACCCACATGATGTCACGCTCAATGGCGTTAAAGAAAACTTTTCTTAGCCCACTTATTACAGAAACGCCTCCATCTCTGGCTGTGCTGAAGAAAGTATAGAGTTGTTTGTACGTTTTACTTCCTCCGTCGTATTTGCCGGCTCCGAAAGGCATATCATTAAATGCGTTATCTAAATTAGGCTCGCCACTGGTAGCATTATGCTTGCCTTCAACGGAGTTTCCAAAAACGTAAACGAAATGTTTACCACCAAAAGCAAAGCTGTATGGTGTGTTTCTGTTTGATGTGGGATTCCACATCATATCATCCCCGTTATTTTCTTTTTGGTAGCTATCTTCTCCAAATGCCATGTTCAGGCGTTCACCTGTTTCTAAATTAATAGCATAACCCGGGAACCATCCCATCCCCATTGACAGGCCAACTAAATCGCTAGGACTATTTAGTTGAGGATACTGCGCCTTAAACGCATTAAATAGTTCCGTTTGTCCGGCCGGGGAAAGTGCATTTAACATATCGGTAGTAAATACCTGGGTGTTGTTAAAGGTACACTCAGCGATGTTAGCTCCTGCGTCCAGTTGTGTGCGTCCATTTTTATCTACAGATAAACTTCTTCTGGGCTCAAAGAAAAGGGCATTTCCTTTTGATAGCTCAGAAACTTCTTGCATTTCTAATACAGGACAGCGTGTCCATTTGCTTTGGTCGTTGGTGTATACTACCAAAACGCTGCTGAGTTTACGCAAATCGGTATTTGCTTCGTAGGGTGTTGAATTAAAGGTAGTAATAACATTCCCTGCCGATTTATCACGGGCAATAACCTGACCGTTAAAGCCTGGTCCGCCAAAAACCCTTGAAGTGGATACTTGGTAAAAACCGGCTGTAAGCATGTAAGGAGCCCATGTTCCTTCCAAAATCTTATCAAACTGCTTGGTTGGGTCGTAGAAAGCAGATGGGTTTCCTTCGGCATCTTTACTGTAGAAGGCATCCTGCTGCCCGGCTGTTTTGTTGGTTCCTGATACAACCCAGTTGGTAGGACTGCTACCGTCAACATCCTTCACCGGATTTAACCAAGGTTTAGATGGGTCACCGTACTGCATGCTGGCTCCTAAGAAAGTTCCCGGCTCGATACCTTCATACTCATTATCAAGAGCTCCAAAGTTTGTAAAGGCTCCGTCTTTTTCTGCCGGGTCACCTACTTGACCAACCACTACAGATATTCCAAGTTCAGGGAAGAATGTTTCATCAGAAACATTGATTGGTTTTATGGAGAGTGTAGCTTCGTTAGGAGCTAGTGTAGTAGGATAATAGATTTTTCCGGTAGATAAGTCCTTTAGCTCCCAACTAATACTGTCTGACTTAAGTACATTAAGATTAGGATAAACTTTCTCAACTACTGTTCCTGTCATCTTAACGGTGGTAATTACTTTGCTTAAGTTAGGTGTGGTTTTTGTTTGATTATCTACAAAGCGGAAAGTAAAATCCCCTGCTTTTACATTTAGTGGGTCAACCACTTTTATTTTAATGGGTCCTTCTCCGGGCTCATAGGTAATTTGTTCTACAAATCCATTGTTGCTGGCAACAATGGCATTTTCCGATTCGCGGGTTAAAGTTAATCGGTTTCCTCCGTTACCTTGTCCTTCAACACGCGTAATCTTAACCCCGCTTCCATATATTGAGTTCATACTAGTTCCGCCAAACTGGAAGCTTGGATTATTTGGAATAGCTGATGCGCGTTTAACCTTTCTACCTTCAAGGTAAGGACGTTTTTGACCTAAGAAGTTAGCATTTGGCGAACTTTCAGGAGATACATCCGGAAGATAATCAAGATAGTTGTTATAAGCATACGCAACCGCAAAGAAGTAGTAGGTTCTGTTATTTACCAAACGCTTATCTTCTCCTGTAGCAAAAGCATCTTCCGTAATTTTAAAAGTTGAAACAACTCCTTTGTCGGAGCCATCTACCATAACTTGTGGAACCAAGCCTCCGATGTTATTATCTTGAATATAATTCACGAGTCTTGTAACACCATTTTTTACGTCGCATTGAAAAACCGGTACCGCCTTTGTGATGTCTTTTAGGTCGGTAGCTGTTACGCGATCGTCTTTAACTTGATATACTATGTATCCTTCAAAACGATATTTTTTATCCGGATTTTGAATTTGTGGAATAGGCGAAGTGGGGTCGGAGAGGATGGAAATATCTTCCTCTGCATAGTCATTGTTATATACTTTGTAGTTGTTGCTGATTCCTTTTTTATTGGTTAGATAAAAAATAAGCTCTCTGTCAAGCTGCTGAATAGTCATATCCGGAGCTTCGGGCCCATCAAGAAGTTTAAAGCAGTTATCAAATAAAGCTTGTGCTTTATCGTCGGCAGTCTTTAACAAAGTTACTGATTCTAAGTTTCCGAATTTGTTTTTTGATTGTGCCCAAGGCATACCAAAAGTTACGTTGTTCACGGCACCGGGCTTAAGGGTAAACGGACCGGCTGACTGCAAAAAGCGACGGTCACCGGGGAGGTTACCGGCAGTTCTTTCAGTCCACCCTGTTCCTGCTACCGGATCTCCATCGTACACATAATCAACAGGTGTTGAACCACCGTATCCGTTTCCGCCGGAGGTAAATGGAGAGCCGTCTTTCCAAAATCCGGTCATGTAGTTATAGTAGTGAACGGCAATATCCGGGTTGGTAGTTTGCGGGGGGAATGGACCTATGTTGTTGTTATAGTAAAGAAACTTACTCATTTGGATTGTTTCTCCTATTTCGTCCGTTTCACCATTAAAGTTATTGTCCACTCCATCATTAGGGTCTGCTAAAGGGCCACGGAAAAAGTCGCAACCAAGTGCCGGTGGATAGTCTCCGTAACCGGGAGTACCGCCATACATTATTAAGTCGGTTTGGTTGGCATTGTATATATAACCTAAACCTCTTTTAGTATCACATCCTACGTAATCGTCCAAATAGTAACCCAAGTCAGCGTCAACCCATATGGTGAAATAGGTTTTGTTAATTTGGAAAGAAGAACGGTTGTGTATTTCATAACTGTAAAATGTCATGTTGTTGATATCGTCATTGGTTTTGAAAGCGAAAGCTTGAGCTCTCACTTCGGCTCCAATGGGTACACCTTGGGATTCAGAGTGGATATTTCCTTTGTCGTTGTATATCCAAAATAGCGTAAAATCACCATATAATTTGGTTTCGCATACACCCAGGTTGTTTTTCTTGGCATCGTTAAATACATCATATCCAGGGTAATCGCCTGTTGTGGGGTCGTATACACCATCGTTGTTAACGTCTACAAATGGTGCTAACCTTAAAGCCTGACCAAGAGACGGATCTCCGTTACCGGGCCATTCAGAGATATTAGAGGTAATAGGACCACCGCCTACAACGAAGTTGTCTACTTCGGTTCGCGTTATTTGAAAAATGCGGTCGTATTTATTACAAACATCAATATTTACGCTGGCGTTGGTGGTATCTAAAGGTCCGGGCCAAAAATCAACACCACTTTGGCGATATGTCATTGCGGCTACTTTAAGCTGTCCACCTGCATCTAAACCACCTATCCAAACAGCGCCGGCAAAAGAAGATGAGGCACCTTTTGAACGATCGGCTGTAGCAGGAACAATATAATAAGCATTGGTATTTCCAAATAAATCCCACCACATGTCGCCACCGTTAAATATGATGGTACGTACGTTGTTTACCCACATTTCGCGGCTGGCTTTAGGAGGGTTACAGTTTGACAAGGCTTTGCCTGCAAGGCCTGCCTGGTTATTGGTTGAGGATGAGGGGCGGTTTCCTTCAACTCCGGCTTTTTCTTTAGCCGAGAGGTTGATTGTGGAAACGGCTGCGATTAATAAAACTAACTTTTTCATATTCAATTCCTCCTTTTATTTTAAAAGTCAAGTAATAAACCAATGCGTATTACCCTTGGTCTGTTATAGTTTCCCGGTGTATTCATACGTATGGTGTACATATCTCTGAATGCTTGCGGACTGTTTGCTTGCGCAAGAGCAGCAATTGCCTGTGTAGACTGTAAATAACCGTCGTCGTCGGGGTTGCCGGTAAATGCATATACACCTAATACGTTACGATTGTTGAAGAGGTTAAGAACCTGCAAGTAAATATTCAGGTTAGCATCTTTTTTCTTACTTCCATCTTCTTTTTTACCCCAGGTTAATGGAATGTTTTTGTCTATACGCAGGTTGCTGCGGAAAGCCCAAGGCAGGCGTGAACCGTTAACAGAACCTAAGATATTTGAACGAGCATTCCCGTTAAGCGCAACAGGAGTTGACCAGCGTGTATATGGAGTACCGGAACCGATGTTGAAAGAAAGATTAAAACCAACATCTTCAAATACGTTTAGAACTTTACCGCTCTTTCTATTAATTTGGGGGCCTTTGTAATCTTTTTCGGAGCCAAAGCGGAAGTCGTATACGAGTACAATAGTATGGCGTTGGTCGTAATCAAGCGGTTGTAAAATACGGAGGTTTGGCTGACCGGTATTAGCAAGGTTACCTCCACTGTTTCTATTGGAACCGGAACCTTCGGCAAACTGTAGGGTGTAGTTTGCTTTAATGGAAGAACCACCACTTCTTCTGAAGTCTAACGTAGCTGTTAATCCTTTGGTAGTTCCAAAATCAATATTGTCGTACATAATATAGTTACGAGGGTATGAGCCGATAATTGCTCTTTGCTGAACCATGTTTCTCATTTCACGATAAAATGAGGTAATGGTTAAGGCAGCACTTTTACGTTCGTTTAAGATTTGAGAAAAACCTAATTCATAATCAATGGTTTGTTGGGGCCTTAAGTTAGCGTTGGCAACGAACGGGTTACCGGAGGCTGACTCCAAAAAGTAGAAGTCAACAGGGTTCAGCATGTTGGTATTATTATCCGGACGCGCTGTAAGTTTATCGTAGTGGGCAAAAAAGTTTGCCACATCAGAAATAGGGAATGAGAAAGCGATACGTGGCATTACGTTAATAGCAGCTACATAATCTTTAAAAGCACCTGCAGAAAACTTTTGATTATAATTACTTAAGTCTTTGTATAAAGGAATTGGTCTTCCGTCTTCAGAGGCAATCAGGTTCGGGTCGGAAATTTCATTTCCTTGGGCATCATACCATTTGTCACCCTCACGATAGCCTTTGATGGTAAAGTTTTTGCCCTCAGATGGAACGGTTGATATGTAAACGTTGGCTTCTTTAGATAGATTGGCCGGAACCCCGTTCGCTATATTAGCAGGCAAGCCGGGTAAAGAAGCTAAATCCTTAATTTTAGCACCCTCATGCACAAGGTATTTATCTTTCAATACTTTTTGATTGGCGTCGTATCGGTCAATCCTTAAGCCGGCGTTGATTTTAATGTCTTTGAAATCGAATTTATCCATGATATACACAGAGGCATACATAGGCTTGAAAACGCCCACAGGGAATAAATTGCGACCGGTTTCGTCTTTCTTGTTCAAGAAATCGTTCATGTCTGTTTTGGCATTTCCTTTTGTTTTAACACCGGTATGGTCATACCCTCCATAGGCAGCAATTTGGGCACCTTCGATGGTACCAAGCAAGTCAACCGCACTAAACATATCCATACTGAAAGTAGATGGATCTAATTCATCTATGTTAATATGCCCTCTGTAGTCTTTCGCATAACCAAGTTTTTCAAGAAGTTTTTCGGAGAATCTTGTTTGCGCTCCTTGGTCGTACAGATAATCAAAATAGTAGTAAGGAATAGAACCGCTGAACTCAGGAACCAAGATCGGGTTTTTGGTATCAAGTTCGGTTAAATGTGAGTTAACGATTTGACGCATACGAGTCCATAGTTGTTTGGTAACTATATTATAGTAGCGGATAAAACGTTGGTCGAACTCCATACCTACCGTAATGGCGTGATTTTTCACGTCGGCATTAAAACTGCTGGTAACACGGAATTGGTTTTGGAAGTTGGAGGTATACAAGCTGGGGTTATTACCAAAGTTGTTGAATAAGCTGTAGATACTTGAAGGACTATCTCCATTACGTAAGCCATTGTTTCCGATTACTTGGTTTAAGTGGAAAATGGTACCACCTGCTTGGTCAAACAGGTAGCTGGTATAAAGTGCCGCATCCGGATTAAGCTCAGATGGTGTAAAAATAATAGGGGCAAGGGTTGGACCTTGGTAGGTAAAGGCGACAACAGAGTCGTTTCCTACAACAAAATTGGGATCGTAGAAGTAGTTGAGGGCAAATTCCCGACCGCGCATCGGTGTTTCAAACTTGCCGATATATCCGTAGTTAAACCAGTTACGTTTGTGGCGGGGGTCGTGAGTTACGTTATAAATATTTTCGTAGCTAACCTGAAATTTGAAGAATGGATTGGTAAATAATGATTGGGTTTTTTCTTTGTTTTGTGAGCCTCCGAATTTTTGAGTAATAGAAATATAGGGCCTGAAGATGCGGCGGAAAGATTGTGAGTTATATTCATTGTTGAACAACTGATTTCCCACACCGGCATTATTGGTGCTTAGGTATTCAAAAAAGCCGCCAAAGGTAAAGTTAGTATTAAGTGTTGGGGCGTAATCTATTTTTCCGGTTAAACTTAACAACCTTCTGGCTGCGTTAGGGCGTGCCTTACGTTTTTCCATATCGTCCATGGTAACGTATTCAGAAGAGCGAACAAAACCTCTTCCGGAAGGAGAAGGTAGTAATGGTGTTTTTTTAATCTCTTCCAACTTTTCGGGTTTAAGAACATAAATGGGAACAAAGGACGGATTTGGTTCTTTTTCGTAGTTACCCTGACCAGAGATGATAAATCCTAAAACGGTACGCTTTTTTCCGGAGGTGTCTTTCTTGTTGTAAAGCGGTCCACCGAATGCGAAGCCTAAAGAGTTGTAGCCGTAAGCATCTGTAATTTGAGAAGAAATTAACTCTACGTTACCAAAATAGTTAGATTGGGGTCCGCGGGTTGATATAGAGATGGCTCCTGAAGTTAAGTCTCCGTAACTTGCCGGCAAGCCACCCGTAATAACCTCTAAGGAACCGATGGCTTGTTGTGGAATATTTAAACCACCCACAATTTTGATACCATCTACGAAATAGGTTGTTTGGTTATCGCGACCACCGCGAACGTTAAGACCTCCTCCTTCGTCTTTTTGATAAACCCCACCCGTAGTAGCGGCAACGGAGTTGATATCTTTAGAAGCAAGGTTTTGATATTCTTCACGTGTAACGGTTTGTCCAACTTTGGTATCTGGGTCAATCAGCGGAACTTGATAAGTAATAATTTCTACTTCATCCAGCTTAACACCTCCGTCGTTAGAAAGGGGCAGAGTTACATAAGCGGTCTTACCTTCACCAACCAAGATGTCTTTAATTTCGGCGGCCTGATAACCAACGTAAACACCTTTAACGCTGTATTTTCCGGGGCGAAGAGGTTTGATAACACACTCGCCATCCATATTGGTTGTAGCCACAGCCACTTGTACACCTCCTTGATATGCCACCACGTTGGCAAAGGGAATGGTTTCTTTTGTTGACTTGTCAACAAGGGTTACCTTGATAGCGCCGTTTTGATCCTGCGAGTATGCAGCAAAAGCGGCTGTAATCATTAAAGCGAGCGTGAAGTAAATCTTTCTCATCATATTGTTAAAATACCTTAAATTCTACAATAACTCTAAGTCGCTAAAGTTATAAATGCAGTGCTTATAATACAAGCGAAAATATCGGCTAGATATTAAGTTACTGATTATCAAACTAATTTTATTTTTTCTTAAAATCATTGTATAATTTTAACCGAAGTTAAGTTAAATTTTTCTTAACCAAATTCTTGTTAAACAAACTGGCAGGTCAATTTTAGCAAGTGGTGATTTTAACGAATTAACTGGAGGCAGGGTATTACAATCGCCTTTTACGTTCCGATTTTTTCTTTCGCTTATTCTGATTTACGCGTTCAGCTTCTTTTTTGCTTCGTTTCATACGTTTTCTAACCTCTTTGGTTTGAATTCTCTTATGGTGTTTGCGAATGGCTTTTTGCTCGGCTTTTTCTTTCGCTCTTTTTTCTTTTGCTTCGCGCCTGTCGGCCCTTCGTTGGGCTCTTTCCGATTTAAAACTTTTTTCCTTTGGTCCTGTTCCCTTTTTTTTATTATCGTCTTGTGCTGCCACGTTGCTTAGTAACAGAAATACGGAGCAAGCTACAAAAAGATATTTACGCATTATCAGCCCCATGGCTGTCCATTTTTATTACCTCTACTCCGAATTTTCTTAAAAAATCAATTCCCTCATCCGAAGGTATTCCCTTGAATTTTGCATAGCTGTAACGATAGTAAACTTTAGCTATTCCTACGGTATAGATTACTCTGGCACAGGCAATGCATGGAGAAAGTGTAACGTATAAGGTAGCTCCTTTCATGTTGGTATTATTGTTTGCTGCGTACAGGATGGCATTTTGTTCGGCATGAAGTGCCAGCGAACAACTGCCCTTGCTGTCGCGGGGGCAACCTTCTTGAGGCCATTCTTCGTCGCAGTTATGCGTTCCTGCGGGGGGGCCGTTATATCCCAGCGAGATAATGCGTGTATCTTTGGTGAGGACTGCGCCTACCTGTGCTTTTACGCAGTGTGAACGAGAGGCCAGCTCTTCGGCTAAATTCATATATATTTCATCAAAGCTGGGCTTCTTCTTCATGTGTTAAATACCTATTTTACTGTTAACGATGCTTACTATTTCAGCTTCTTTTTCAATCGCTGAGTTTTCCATCTTTTTGCCTTCTGCCACTAGTTTGTTTACGTAGCTTTTATCATCGTATCCGGCAGCGTTTATCCTTACATTCATAAAGGCCCCCATAACCGCACTTCGCGCGCAGAGCGCTGCCACACCCGCATCGGAAACAGAGTTTGGATTTCCCTTTTCTGCCATGTTTTTAATTAAGTCCATACTTTCTAAGGAAAGCTTCATAACCCGAAAAGGAACTTCGATGGCAAATTTTGTGGCATCCTGTATGGCTTTGTTTCTAATGTTTTTTTCTTCTTCCGTGTTTTTTGGTAAGCCAAATGCGCTCATTATTCGGTTAAATGCTTGTGTATCTTCATCTACCATTCGTAATAAGGCATCTTTTAAAAATTGACCTTTTTCTGCTTCGTTGGAAAACTCTTCCCATCTCTCGTCCCATCCCTTTTTATGTGAACTTAGATTGGCCACCATAGTAGCCAAAGAGGCCCCTAAACTTCCAATGTATGCAGAAATAGAGCCACCCCCCGGCGCGGGGCTTTCACTGGCTGTTTCATCGGCAAATGAGGATAAATTCATGCGTATCAACTTCTCGCTTGCTTTATCTTTCAACAAATACTCAATAATTCTTTCTTCGGGTTTAAAGGGAGCCAGTTCATCCAATCCCATTGATTTAACGGCTATTTTTATGAGTTCCGATTCGCTGACGCCGGTTGATCTTTTTTGTTTTCGTAAAAAATATTTTCCGGCATCGAGCATGGCCTGCAATGGAATTAATCCAACCAGTTCACTACCTGTTACGCGTAATCCTCGTTCCGAAGCTTTTTTGCAAACTTCGTCAAAAGCAATATGAACCGGGGTAACCCGAATATTGGTAAGATTCATGGAAATTTGGGCAATGCCATATTCCTCAATATACCAACCAATAGCTTTAACGCATTTAAGGCTTCCGGGAATAGATTTTGGTGAACCATCCGGGTTGGTGATGATTTTTCCGGTCAGGCTGTTTCCTTCTCGCATTACTCTGCCGGCTTCCCGAACATCAAAGGCAATAGAATTGGCTCTTCGTGTAGAAGTGGTATTGAGGTTTATGTTGTACGCCACTAAAAAATCTCTGGCACCAATTACGGTGGCACCCCTTTTTGCATCGAATTCATCGGGACCTGCATCGGGTTTCCATTCCGGGAGTTTTATCTTCTTAAAAAATCCTTCGTATTCTCCGGCTCGGATGTGCGACAGGTTGCTCCGGCTTTTGTTGGGTTGAGAATTTTCATAGAAATATACCGGTATGCCCAGTTCTTTTCCCACCTTTTTTCCTAACTCTATGGCGTAGGAGGCCGTTTCTTCCATACTGATATTGGCAATTGGGATAAAAGGACAAACATCGGTAGCTCCCATTCGGGGATGTTCTCCTTTGTGTTTACTCATGTCAATAAGTTCTCCGGCTTTTTTA
This sequence comes from uncultured Akkermansia sp., assembly GCA_964585565.1. Taxonomy (GTDB): domain Bacteria; phylum Bacteroidota; class Bacteroidia; order B-17B0; family Aurantibacillaceae; genus Aurantibacillus. Next base: position 521,140 of record CAZPEC010000002.1, read on the forward strand.
ATGGCCAGAAAGGCAGCTTGAACAACAGCCTGAGGCTCTCCAACAAAGGTAACCACGGTTCTGTTAGTGGCTTTGCCGGGATCAACATTTAATAGCTTTACGCCCTCTACGCTCTCTATCTCGGCGGTTATTTGTTTAATGATGTTCATGTCGCGCCCCTCGCTGAAATTTGGAACGCACTCTATTAGTTGTTTCATATTTTTAACTCTTTATAGGTAGCAATTATTTCTTTGTATCTGGGGCAAGAAATTAAATGATCGTTAACTAAACCCACTGCTTGCATGTTTGCGTAGCAGATGGTGCTTCCCCTGAATTTAAAGCCCCGTTTTTTCATATCGGCAGCCATAGCATCGCTGGCTGCTGAGGTGGCAGGAATATCGCCGTGAAATTTAAATTTATTTACTTGAGGTTTGTTATTTACAAAGGACCATAAGTATTTATTGAAACTACCGAATTCTTTTTGAATATCCATGAACAGCCGGGCATTGTTTATGGCAGCTTTAATTTTTAACTCATTGCGTATAATGCCTTCATCTTTCATCAATCTTTCAATATCTTTTAACGTGAAAGCGGCTATTTTTTTATAATTGAAATTTGCAAAAGCTTTTTTAAATCCTTTTCGCCTATGTAAAATAGTTTTCCAGGACAATCCGGCTTGAAAACTTTCTAAGACCAAAAACTCGAAGTGAACACTGTCGTTTGTTACCGGAACCCCCCATTCGCAGTCGTGGTATTTTTGCATTAATTTATCTTTCCCCGGCCAAGTACACATAGGTTTATAAACTCCGCCCAAATATAGCAGATTTATATCAGAGCCGATTAGGTTTTTGAAAAACCCGGGGATTTTCAAGTGCATTGTTCTATAAGCTTGTATGTGTTTGAGAGTGTGGCCTTTTAAAGCTGGAATATATAAAGTGAATGAACTACTAAACTGATAAGCAAAAGCTTGTGTTTTATACATTTGATTACCTTTGCTGCATGAATTTGGTTAGGCTGTGGGCACTCGTTAAAAAAGAGTTTTTGCTTGAATTCAGACAAAAAGCATCATTTGGCGGTGTTTTGATATACGTGGTGGCTACAGTTTTTATTTCGGCATTAAGTTTTAACAAAGCAATTGCTCCGGCTACCTGGAATGCCCTTTTTTGGATAATTTTTTTATTTACTTCCATAACCATATGCGGTAAAAGCTTTGTAAGAGAATCTCAGGGCGTGTTTTTATTTAATTATTTTGTTTATAGCCCTCATTTATTTATCACAGCAAAACTGATATACAATTTTGTTTTTTTATTGTTAATCTCTGTTTTAACGTTGTTCTTTTTCAGTTGGTTTGTTGGAAATCCTGTGCAAAACCAGCTCATGTTTTTGTTTTTACTTTTTCTTTCTTCCTGGGGTTTTTCAACTATACTAACCCTTATGAGTGCCATTGCTGCCAGGGCAGAAAACAACTTTACATTGGTAAGCATTCTTAGTTTTCCGGTACTGATTCCATTACTGGTACTTTCTTTAAGGGTAGGAAAACAAGCACTTGACGGATTAAGTTGGAGTGTAAGTGTGGATTTTTTATTGATTATTGGGAGCATAAACGTGATTTGTTTGGTGCTTTGTTTGTTATTATTTCCGTATCTTTGGCGGGCCTGAATGGGCAGGGTTTTTGATGAAAAAAAGCGGATACAAAATACTCTCTTTATTTTTAATCACCTATTCGATAATATGGGGAATGTTGGGTCCTGTGCCCAGGTTGGATATTTTGAATGAAACAATCCGAAATGTGTACTTTCATGTGCCTATGTGGTTTGCCATGCTTTTTGTGTTGGGAATTTCAGTTTTTTTTAGCATTCGCTTTTTGAACACTGCCAATATGGGCCATGAGAGAACGGCCTTTAATGCTGCTTTGGTAGGGTTATTTTTTTCTGTTCCCGGGTTGCTTACGGGTTCTTTGTGGGCCTGTTATACCTGGGGAACGTGGTGGACGTTTCAAGATCCTAAACTAAATGGTGTGGCAATAGGGATACTCAGTTATTTGATATATTTTATATTGAGAGCTTCTATTGTTCAGCCTCAGGCTCGTGCAAGGGTAAGTGCAGTGTTCAACATTTTTGCTTTTGTAATGCTGATATTATTTATCATGATATTTCCCAGGCTCACCGATTCTTTGCATCCCGGAAATGGTGGAAATCCTGCATTTGGAAAATATGATTTAGATAACAATATGCGGCTGGTTTTTTATCCTGCAGTAATTGGCTGGATATTGTTTAGCCTGTGGTTACTGGAATTGTTTAATAGATTATCCAAAATTAAGGAAGAAGTTTATGAATAGAGCGCTGATATTATTTTATTTTTTGCTTGCTTCTATGATTGGTTATTCGCAGGAGCCACAAATGGCAGATGTTTTCAGGCAGGAGGGAAAAATATATGTTGTAATTGGGGTGCTGGTACTGGTTTTGTTGAGCATTGCCTTTGTTTTATTCATAATTGAGCGGAGGTTGGCAAGATTAGAAAAAGAACTCGGGCAAAAGCAAAACGAGAATAAGGAATAGTTTAATTTAATCTAAACATGAGAAAACTTTATATAGTAGCTATTGTTGTTTTAGGTGTAGCTATAGTGGTTATTATGATGTCGCTTAAAAATACTACCACGTATTCAAACTTTAATGAGGCTGCTGCCAACCAGGGTAAGGAGTATCATATTGTTGGTAAGCTGGACAAAACAAAGCCTCAGGTGTACAATCCTGCAGTTAATACAGACGAGTTTAGTTTTTATCTTACCGACAACAGAGGAGAAACACGCCCGGTGATTTTGCATAAAAGTAAACCACAGGATTTTGATAAAAGCGAGCAAATTGTTTTAATTGGAAGCATGGAAGGAGATGTTTTTCATGCTAATGATATTTTATTGAAATGTCCGAGCAAGTACAACGACGCTGTTCCGGTTACCGAGTAATTTTTTGAATGAAATTGAATACATAGGAGAGCACATTTGGGCAGGGAAGCTAGGGCATTCCTTTGTAATACTATCGTTCGTTTCTTCACTTGTAGCAGCATTTTCTTATTATTTATCAAGGCAGCAGACAGTTTATTTAAATTTTGCCCGTTTATTTTTTAAAATACACGGCTTTTCTGTTTTGGCAATTTGTTCGGTTTTATTTTACATGTTGTTTAATCACTATTTTGAGTATCAATATGTTTGGCAGCACAGTAATAGGTCAATGGACATGAAATACATTCTCTCTTGTTTTTGGGAAGGGCAGGAGGGAAGTTTTTTGCTTTGGATGTTTTGGAACGTTTTGTTGGGTTTAATACTTAGCAGGGTTTTAAAGAATGGAAATTGGGAAGCCCCGGTAATGGCTGTTTTTTCGTTAGTGCAGGTTTTTTTAGCCAGTATGATTTTGGGAATTTATATGCTGGATTATAAGATTGGGAGCAGTCCCTTTTTACTGCTTAGAGAACATACCGACTTTATGAACCTGCCCTTTATACAAAATCCAAATTATCTGGAGAAGCTGGACGGCAGGGGCTTGAATCCGCTGCTAATGAATTATTGGATGACTATTCACCCGCCAACACTATTTTTAGGTTTTGCTTCTACTTTGGTTCCTTTTGCCTTTTCTGTTTCGGCATTGTGGAACAGAAACTATGAAAAATGGCAGGTTTTGGCTTTACCCTGGACATTTTTTAGTGTGTTGGTTTTAGGCGTGGGTATTTTAATGGGTGGTGCATGGGCTTACGAAGCACTTAGCTTCGGGGGGTTTTGGGCCTGGGATCCGGTTGAAAATTCGTCCTTGGTCCCTTGGCTTGTTATAACAGCAGCCGGACACACCATGTTAGTGAATAAAAACAAGGGCGGCTCTCTATTTACCACGCATATTTTGGCTATTGCCGCTTTTTTGTTGGTATTATATTCTACATTTTTAACTCGCAGCGGAATACTAGGCAATGCCAGTGTTCATGCTTTTACTGATTTAGGAATGCAGGGACAATTAGTACTGTACTTACTGGTGTTTGTTTTTGTATCGGTAATATTACTTGTAAATGACGAATTATTGAAATATTCTTATTTGGTACTTTCCGTGTTGCTTTTGTTTTTTGCCGTACTATACAACTTTAAAAAAATTGGACTTTATGTTTGGGGAGCTTCCAGTATTGCAATTACAGCTTGGTCTTATTACAAGTATTTCCCAAAGCAAAAAAAAGAAGAGGACTTGTATTCCCGCGAATTTTGGATTTTTTTAGGAAGCGTTTCACTTATGTTGAGTGCTTTGGTAATAACTTACTTCACCTCCTTGCCTGTAATAAATAAGCTTGTAGGGAGTAGCTATGCCCAATTAAAAGTTCAGGACTATAACCGTTTTATGATTCCATTTGGTATAGCTCTAGCTTTTTTTATGGCAGCTGCCCAATTTTTGAAATATAAGGGGAGTGATAAAGGACTTTTTTTGAAAAGATTATTGATTCCTTTTCTGCTGGCATGTTTATTTGGTATAGCGGCAAGCGTTCCTCTCTATTTTATTCAACAAGAACCTATACATGACGCTTACGATAAAATTTGTTTTACGATTTTAATGGTTTTTTGTCTTTTTTCTGTATTTGCTAATATTGATTATACGCTCAGGATTTTAAAAGGAAAATTAAGAAAGGCAGGAGCCTCCATTGCTCATATAGGTTTTGCTTTAATATTATTGGGAGCATTAATTTCAACTTCTAAAAAAATTACGCTTTCCAAAAACACCTCTTCACAAAAAGTTTCTGAGTTAGGTAAAGATTTTGACGATCGAAAAAGTATTTTATTGGTACGGGGCGATACTTTGCCCATGGGGCCCTACTTGGTTACTTATGCTGCCAAAGAAAGAAAAGGTTTGGATGTTTACTTCCATGTGGATTACTTCAAGCAGTTGGAAAATGGAAAATATGAGTTTGAATTTCGTTTGAGCCCAAAAGTGCAAGATAATCCCCGTATGGGAAAAGCTGCCGATCCGGATACCAAGCATTATCTCAACAGAGATATATATACACATGTTACCTACGCTGATTTGAATGATATTCCTGATTCGATAAATGCCAATAAGTATGAAGAACCAAAAAACTATATTGGTCATTTAAGAGATACCATTTTTGCGTCTAATGCTATTGTAGTTATTGACTCGTTACGAACCAACGTAAGCGAAAAAGAATACAGCAAAAATGATTCTTTGTTGGAGGTAACAGCTGTTCTGTCAGCCACAGATATTAACGGCAATGTTTACAAGGCGCGACCCAAATTTATAATTCGTAATAATATGGCTATTCCAACAGGCGATGAAATAAAGGAGCTGGGTTTACGATTTGTGTTTTGGAAAATTAATCCCGAGCAAGGAACCATAGAAATTACCATGAGCGAAAAGGCAGGAAATGCAAAGGATTTTATTGTAATGGAGGCTCACTTATTTCCATTTATTAATGTGCTGTGGTTGGGCTGTATTGTTATGGCATTAGGAACGGGGATTGCTGTTGTGGAAAGAATTAGGTTACTGAACAGAAAATGATGGCCTCAAAAAAAAAACATATTTGCATTGTAGGATGCGGAAATCTAGCCTGGTACGTAGCAGAAAGGCTCCGTAAACATTATAATTTGTCCTTATACAATCACAAACCTAATAAGGCACTCGCTGATTTTAAGGCTAAATTTAAACTACCTGTTTATACTGATTTAGAAAAAATTTCTGTTGATGCCGATGTATTTATTTTATGCGTAAAAGATAATGTTATTGATGAGGTTATAACAAAAATCAGAAAACAAAAAGCTTACGGTTTTATACTTATTACGTCCGGAAGTTATCAAATTAAGCCAAAGCAAAAGAATATAGCGGCTCTTTATCCTCTGATGAGTTTTACCAAAGGTATAAGCACAAACCCCAAAACAGTTCCTGTTATATATACCGGATATACAAACGCTGCCCATAAAATTTCCCTTGAAATAGGAGAGTTTTTGGGACCTTCTTTCTTTACACTAACTAACTCAGAAAGATTAAAGCTCCATTTATGTGCAGTTTTGGTAAATAATTTTACCAATAGTCTATACGCTGAAGCATATCGTATTATGCAGACGGATAAGAATTTGCCTGATTTTAATTTGTTATTGCCACTTATAAGGCAAGGAGTAGAAAAGCTGGAGTTGATGAACCCAATTCAAGCTCAAACCGGTCCCGCAAAAAGGGGAGATAATGATGTTATGAAAAAGCATCTGGAGTTGATGAATAATTCTGATTTGAAAAAATTATATAGGATTTTCAGTCATTTAATTTCAATTCAGCAAAACAAAGGTTAAATGAAGAATTTTCTATCAACTTCTTTGTTTGCAGAAAAATAACGTACTTTAAGGAAGTTTAAGCCTATGTCGCGATTATTGGATAATCGATTTATCGCTCTTTTGAAACTTATTCGGGTTGAAAATCTCTTTATTATTTCTTTAACGCAAATCCTCCTGCATTATTTGGTTTTTCAAAAGCTTTTTTATGATGCCGGAGTACCGTCTAATATTTACAGCAAATTATTTATACTCATAGTAGTTAGCACCGTATTAATAGCTGCCGGCGGGTATATCATAAACGACTATTTTGATGTTAAAACCGATTTGATTAACCATCCGGACACGGTAGTGCTGGACAAAACAATTAAAAGGCGATGGGCTATTATTTTGCATTTTTCATTAACCGGATTAGGAATATTGTTGGGTTTGTTTACCGCATTAAAAACGGGGTATTTAAGACTGGCTTCTTTTCACTTACTATCAGCAGTTTTATTATGGTTTTACTCTACACATTTTAAGAAACAATTACTAATTGGTAACATAGTTGTTTCTCTTTTAACATCAGCCGTTCCCTTTCTTACTTTGGTTTTTGAAATAGCGTACATGCAAAAAAATATTCCAAATTTTGTTTCGGAATACCGACCGGTTTTATTATCGGCAACAAAAATTGCTTTAATATTTTCCCTATTTGCTTTTATAACTAGCATGGCCAGAGAGGTTATTAAAGATATGGAGGACTATGAGGGAGACAAACAAACCGGAGGAAAGACAATGCCCATAGTGTGGGGAATGCAAACCAGTAAGATTTTTGCTTTTTTCATGCTTTTGATTACACTTATTCTGCTGCTGGTTGTAGTATACAATGGAATGAAATATGGCGGTAATATATTAAGTATTTCCACAATTTATATACTATCCTTTTTGGCACTGCCACTACTTATATTGATGTGGCTATTATCCAGAGCCTCTTCACAAAAAGAATACAAAAACTGCAGTTTATTTTTAAAATTTATTATGCTGCTTGGGATAGCGTATTGCTTTATATATTACTTTTTTTAAACATGAATAGCGTTGCTTTAGCTCTGAAAAATTTTCCATATCGGATAATATTGGCTTCTGCGTCCCCGCGCAGACAAGAATTACTAAAAAGTTTGGGTTTTAATTTTACTACAGAACCGGTTAATACGGATGAGAGTTTTCCCAATGATTTGAGGGAGCAGGAAATTCCTCTTTACTTGGCTGAAAAAAAATCAGTCGATTTTAAAAGACCAATTTTGGAAGATGAACTATTAATTACTTCTGATACCATAGTTTGGTGCAACAATATGGTGTTTAATAAACCTTCTAATTTTCAAGAAGCCCAAGAAATGCTTAAGCAGCTTAGTGGTAATGTACACGTAGTATACACAGCCGTTTGCTTGCGTAATGCGCATAAAAAAAAAGTGTTTTACGATTCCAGCCGGGTTTATTTTAAAAAATTAACCGACGATGAAATTGAATATTATATAGAAACTTGCAAACCCTTTGATAAAGCCGGAGCTTACGGCGTGCAAGATTGGATGGGATACACCGGTATTGAAAAAATAGAAGGCAGTTTTTATACTGTGATGGGCCTACCTGTTAAAATGTTATACGAGGAATTGATACATCTTTGAACCGATAGATTCTTCAAAAAGTATCTCAATAACATTAATTTATATCCTAGATGTAGAAGTAAATTCAAGTAATGTAATCCATGAGATATTTTTAATATACTCTAATTTGGTGTCAAACACCTCCTTTTCTAAAAATTCCTCACAAGGGAAGGTTGATTAAATAAGAGTTACGATAGGATTAGGGAAAAGGTAATGATAATAAGCAGCGTTAGAACAACAAATAAGATCGGAGTTTGTAGAGTTTTACGTAGAGATTATTTTCTGAACCTTAATTCTTTATAAAAGAACTTTTTAGAACTAAAGTTATAAAGTACTAGACCGCATCATGTTTGGTTAAATATTTTTTAAAATAATTTTAGCTTTTTCGTTTAACCACATAATAAATGGCCGCTGGCCAAAACAACAATAGTAAAATAATAAATATTCCTACATTAAATTCGCCTTTAGCTGTTAAAGCTTGTTGTTGTTCTGATCTTTTTAAAACATCTTTTTTTAATTGTTCAAAATGTTCAGGCGTTTGAAGAGCGCTTCCACAATATTGACATTGTGGAGATTTTGATAATGCCAATGAAATTTTTTCTTCCGATTTTGCGCCACAACTATCACAATTAACAGAAACGGGATACTCTTTTCTTAATCTTCCATCAATTATTTTATCGCTTTTATTATCGTAAACATACAGGGCGCTATGTTGTTTATTTATTTGACGTAGGCTATTTAAAATAAAATCTCTATTATATCCTAACGAAAAAACTAAATCATCAACTTTCACTTCGCCTGAATGCTCTATGGTATTCCAAATAGAAACAATTTTGTTTTCCTTTTTCCGGTAAACAATACCAACACATAACAAAACAATTCCATTAATTGCAAAAATGATGCGTACCCATGGTATACCATTTACTGTTACAGAAGTGGCCCCGGTTTCTTGCTTTATTTGCTCAATTGTTCTTCCATTAAAATCATCATAAGAAAAATGCACTGAATTACCGGAAACATTTTTAATACTCACATCATTATACAAACCCGGATCTAATAACATGAATAGGGCACCTATGCTCAAAAAAATAATTCCAATAACTATAAAGTAGCCGTCAATTTTATAAATGTTTTTTTTCATCTAACTCCTTAATTATCCTCTATCACAAATATGAAATTTCTTACAACCCCAATCATAGTCATAATCCTTTACAATAGCTTGTAAATAATTCCATAATATGGGTGCCGTATCGTCTATATGACGTCTTAACCAAAAACCTGCGGCGAGGGGATAGTAATTTGAATTCAATTGATCGTCTTTATACTTTTGTGGTACTGTATATCTGTTTTTTAATAAATCCGGTGCATAGCCTTTTTCCATGATAACAGCATTTGTATACCAATTTTTTTCGTTTTCGGTTCCAATACCATCTAATTCAGCATATGCTACCATTAAGGTGCGTACCATTCTTTTAAATACCACATCATAGATAGTATTTAGTGATGCGTCACAAAAACTTCCTGAGTTAGGACTTCTATAAAAATTATTCCAGCACCAATGAATTATGTCGTGGTTGATGTAATCAAAAGGTTGCGAATGGGTTGTTGTTCGTGTATAACTTAATCCGGCCAACTCTGAAATTAATTCACTTCTTGATTTACTGCCTTTTGGTTCATAAGCCATATAAAACGCATCGGCCAATGCGCCAAAGCCTTCAGTAAACGATCCGCATTTAATAACTGAATATTTTTCTGTGTAATTTTCCGGTATTTCAACAGGAGAAAACTGATTTTTTATAAGCTTTAGTTGAATTGCATTTGAATTTTCACCTGCATCTTGCCACATAACAGAATAATACAACATGGATGATAAAAAATTTCCTGCATTGGCAAAATCAATTTTGTTTCCGGGTTGATGATTTGGGGCAACACCGCCTCCATCTTCTGAAACAAAAGCATTTTGATCTTCATCATGATGCGTTTCGCTTTGGTAAACAGCGCTGGTATCAACAACATTGAATGTTGACTCAGAAGAATTATTATTTTTACATGAGTAAATGAACAACAATAATAATGGAGTAACAAATAGTTTTAATTTACGCCACATTGTTTATTAACTTACTTAATAAATCGGTTTACTCTATTGGTTATTACATCGCTGGTTCGTTTACCAACTGTTGAAGCGTTATCCCTAAACTCATGACTATTGAAAGCTTTTTTTCTCCAATCATGCGGACCCGGTTTTCTTCCGTCAATTTTTGTTCCGATTGGGTGTTGCAGCGTTAATTTTTCTTTATCAGAACGGTCAGCTTTAAAAGCTTCCCACTTTTTACTGTCTTTATTACTGGTTACAGTGCCGGTTGATTGCACAAACAGTTTAGTAATATCATAAACTTTTCCGTAATCAGGCGATTGGTTATCTTTAATGGTATCTGTTGTCATTGTTTCCTGAAGTAACAATTTATCAATAACCACCGTAAATTCTGCATTGTCGGAAGTGATAAAAATATTATTTAATGCCAACTGACTTTTCATGGTGTTCAAAAAAGCCTCCCGATATTGCTCTGCTGTATAATAATCTAAAAAATGGCCTTTAGGATCTTTTTCAATAATAACAGGGAAATCGGTATTCACGGTTATATTTACAGGCCTCGATGCTTTTTTACTGGTGTAACAGGCACTCAAAACAAAAACCGCAAGTGAAAAAATTAAAAATTGTGTTCTCATTGTGCTAATATATACAATGCTTTTTTTGTATCAAAATTTAAGAATTCAGCTATTTTACACGCTTAAAGTAAAATTTTAATTTGAAGTCGCTATCTCCATATATCAGTTCTGTTGCAGAAACACTAAATAGGGTGTAACCTTGATCTGCCGTGCCATCAACCATAATTGTTTTTATTCTGAAATTATAGGTAGCATCCGGAAAATATTCCCAATACCCTTCTTTAATTTGTATTGCCTTTTCAGCCTCTGCCGGGTAAATAATTTTACCATCCGGTTCAAAAACTAAGGTAACAGGTTTTTTGTTGATATAAAACATTTTCATTTCTGCCGACAAATCTTTTGTGTTTCTGAGGGCCTTGCTAAATTGCCATTTGCCGGGTAATTTACTAAACTGTGGGGGTAATTTTGCACGTTCGGTTGTAGCCGGAGGTTCTGGCTCTGCATCTTGTGCTTTACTTGTGTTTGAAACAAAAGCAAGTGATAAAAATAAAATCACAAATTTTAATGTTGACTTTTTCATTGTACAAGATTTTTATACAGTTAATTCTTTATTAATTTAATGGTTGTATTTCCTTGATTACTTGTAACTCTTAAAAAATAAATTCCATTGGGTTCATTCTCAAAATTTAATTGGCTTAATCCGTTTCTTAATTCTCCGTTCATTACACTTTTACCTACCACATCACTAATTACAAAATTTCCATTTATGGCAGATTGAATATTGAAGTATCCGTTTGAAGGATTTGGACAAACAATTACTGCATCCTTTGAAATTTGAGCAAATTCATTCACACCAACACATGAACTTACTGTTACAGTAATGGCTGTTCTTGAAATACTGGTGGTACATGTTTCAACTTCTACATAATATGTATAAGTGCCTGTGCTAAGCACCGGAGTAACAAATGTTGTTCCTGTTCCAATTACACTTGTAGATGTAGGAGTTGCAAACCACGACAATGTGCCTGTTGGTGCAGTTGCAGTTAAGGTGGTTGTGTTACCGGTGCAGATGAATTGGTTTGATGCAGGGGTTGTGTTGTTTGCATTATTAGGATTCGTACATGTTGATAATTTCAACACAAAAGCATCTCTATTTGTTGCCGAATAGCTGTATACGGCGAGTCCCGGATCAAAATCGGTTAACGATTCAAAAAAACCAGTTGCATAAACATTATTTAATGTGTCTATACTAATTGAACTTACCACTTGCTGATCTACACCAGATATTGATATAGCATAAATAAAATTTCCGTTAGATCCTAATTTTGTAATAAACCCGTCTCCCAAATTTGAAGCATTTAACGTATATGTTCCAGGGCCCGGATCAAAATCTACATTGTGAAAAAATTTACCACCACAATATAAATTATTTTGATTATCGATATTGATAGAATTACCTATATCATTTCCGCCTAAGCTGCCAAAACTTTTCGCCCAAATAAAATTGCCATTATTACTTAATTTAACCACATATACATCTTGCATTCCCACTGAAGTTAAATTGAACACTCCAGGTCCTGGATCAAAATCAATAGTAAACCCATAACTTCCGGTTATACAAATATCTCCAGAATTATCAACTTTTATAGACCGGCATTCTTCGTCATCATTAACGCCACCTTCAAACTGTTTTACCCAAACAAAATTTCCGGATGAATTGAATTTCAAAATAAAAACATCTTGAAATCCAGCTGAACTTAAATTAAATGTAAGGGGACCAGGATCAAAATCAACTGTCTCCTTAAATCCACCTACAATAAAAACATTGTTATTATTGTCAATATCTATAGATTTACTTACCCCAATCAATTTCTGAGCCCAAAGTAAATTCCCATAACTATTTAGTTTTAAAACAAAAATATCATTTATTCCATCAGCTGTTAAATTAAATGAACTTGGCCCTGGATCAAAATCTACCGTTCCATTAAAGTAACCAGTTATGTGAATATCCCCTCCAATTGAAATAGCAATTCCGCTGGATTCATCATTACCCAAACCTCCAAATTGCTTAGCCCAAACAAAATTACCAGATGTATCAAGTTTAACAATAAAAACATCCGAATTACCTATAGGCGTTAATGAAAAAATTGATGGACCTGGATCAAAATCGCATGTTGCTCTAAAAGAACCAGTAATATATATGTTTCCTATTGTGTCTGTTTTGATTGAGGAAACACTTTCATTTAAAGTACTACCAAAGTTTTTTGCCCAAATTAAAATTCCAGCAGAATTATGTTTTGTAACATAAACATCAAAACCACCCAACGACACTAACGTATTTGTATTCGGTGAAGGACTAAAATCAACAGTTCCCTGAAAAGTTCCAGTAGTATATACATCTCCATTTTTACCAATAATTAATGATGCGCCATACTCATCATAAATTCCACCGATTGGTTTTGCCCAGTCAAAATATGAATTTTGTGCACTAATAAAATTAGCAAACACCAAAAATAATATTACAAAGTTTACTTTTTTCATGCTTAAATAATTATTTACTCAACATAATGAGAGTTATTAATTTGATTTACTTCAACGGCAGAGTTTACTAAAGTAAAATTTAAAAAATCTGTTGAAACATACTTAATATAGCTTCCATTGTTTAAATCCCAATCGTAAGCAAATGCTAAAACATGTGTTTTTGTAACGGCGTAATAAAACTGTTTTAATGGTAAACCATTTAACAAAGTAGTTGTGAATGTAGCTCCGTTATCGGTAGAAACATTTTTAGCCGGAACTTGGTTGCCACTTACATTGCTGTAAACAAATCCGTACGAAACCCAATTATTCCCATCTTTTCTCAAAATTTCACTTTGATAAAATCCCGAAGTATCGGAAGTGTTTTGGTTGATGTTTAAATTTAAAGTAGTCCACGACCCGGTTGCAAAGCTTGTATCTGTTGTTGATTTTACATTACTGTTACCAATGGCGTAATAAACATTTGAGTAATTTTTAAATTGCATATCGCTTCCGGTAGGAAAAGATATTGGAGCTCCTTTGTAAGCCCAATTAATACCATCTCTTGTATAAGCCACAATACTTGCGCTAATGTTATTATCATAAGCGGTGGCAATTAACTCAGTGCCGGTATGCTGAATAGGTGATGTAAAATAACGCCCAGAATTTAAGAGCGAATAGGTTACCTGAGTTTGTCCGTTTTTATAATCACAATACCCTAAATAATAATTAAACCCATCAATTGCGGTACAAACAATTACCTTATTTATACACGATATGTATTTGGGAAACTTGGAACAAGTAATTGATTTAAAATCAGATGGGTTTAAAACATTTCCAAAATAAATTTTACCATCACAATAAGCCACCAATGTGTCTTTCCCAAATCCAATGATCTGTGTTCCTTTTAATTTTGAACTGAACATAGTTAAATCTGTAAAGTTTTTTGTCCAGCATAAATCAGTACTGTTTTTTTTAAAACAAAAATAATATCCGCCTCCGGCCGGTGGAGGGTTGTAAGTATCTGTTGGTCCGGGAGGAACAGGGGCCGGATTGTTGTTTTTTTTGTCTTTTTTACACGAACTAAAAATTAAAATTGAAATTGCAATTAATGCTAAGGTCGATTTTGTTTTCATGGGTTAACTTTTTACTGTTTTATAAATTTAATTGTTCTAGCTGTTTTTTCTTCTTTAAGAAAATATATTCCAGGCTTTAATTCTGAAATATTAATTTCTATTACTTCCAATTCTTTAATTGCTTTAACTTTTTGCCCCATATAATTGTAAATAGTTCCGTCTGTTTTTATTTTGGTATTTAAATGAATTACATCCTTTGCCGGAACAGGAAAGGCATAAATATTTTTTGAATTAAAATTTACCTCGTCTATTGCATTGGCTGCAGCGGGCTCGTTCCATTTTGCAACATTGGTAACAGTTGTTGCGCCTGCTAATGTAAAGGTACCGCCTGCATATAAATCACCGTTAAATGTTCCTAACGAAAAAACATAATTATTGGTACCTGCGCCTAAAGCATTCCAAGCAGTTCCATCCCATGAGGCAATATATTTAGCAGAATTTCCACCGGCATTTTGAAACGCTCCGCATGCATATAATCTGCCATTGTATGTTTTTAAATTTAATACCCAACCGTCTGTTCCAGTACCTACCGGTACAAAAGCAGTTCCGCTCCATTTTGCAATATTGGATACCATTGTTGATCCGCTTGATGAAAAAGAACCACCTACATATAATTCATTGTTGTACGATACAATTGAATAAACATTATTGTCAAACCCACTTCCAAGCATGGTCCATGTACTACCGTTATATTTTGCAATACGTGTTGCTGATGCAGTACCCACCATGGTAAATCTACCGCCCACATACAATTCATTATTAAATACACCAAGTGCTTCAATTCGGTTATCAAAAGACTGAATGGTTGTCCAGCTGGTACCATTCCATTTGCATAAACTGGATGTATTTCCGCCGCTTTCACTTCCTGCCACAAACAATTCGTTGTTGTATACACACAAAGCATGAACCGGGCCGGCAATTGCAGTGTTACTTGGCAGGGCTGCCCATGCAGAGCCATTCCATTTAGCAATACGAGATGCTGAAGAGCCACCCGCATTTAAAAAATCTCCGCCAACATACAATTCATTATTATATACTGCGAGTGCGTTTACCCGGTCGTCTGTGCCACTCGTTAAAGATGCCCAGGTTGTGCCATCCCATTTAGCAATATAGTTTACAGTATTGGCATCCGCCTGTAAGAATAAACCACCAGCATATAATTGGCTATTAAATTCAACAAAGGAGTTTACTCTGTTGTTTAAACTTCCGGTTGCTGACCAAACTTGCGCTTTTGCAAAAGAGATCATTGCAAGAAAAACAGATAATTTTAATGTAATTATTTTCATTTTGTTTGTTTTTTAAATTTGACTATATACAGCATAAATCAATATCTCAAACTTAAGAAGAGTAAAATTTGCTAGTTTTTTTGAAAGAATAAGACTGTTTGTAACATTATTCGATACAATTAGATTCTAAAAACATGGAAGCAGATACTCCAGATAGAGAAACTTGTGAAAAATTTAAAAAATCTGTTGAAATATAAGCTTTATAAGTACCATTATTTGCTTCTAGGTCATAAATATAGGCCATTACGTGAGTTTTAGTTACTGCAAAATAATAATCATACATTGTCTGATTGGAGGGTAAACCATTTAATAATGAGGTCGTGAAACTTACACCGTTATCAGTTGAAACATTTTTTGCAGGAATATTTTTTCCGCTAACACTACTGTGTATACTTCCAAAGGAAATCCAACTTGTTCCCATTTTTCTTAAAAACATACTTTGAAAATAGCCTGAACTATCGGAGGTGTTTTGAGTAATGTTGACAAAGTTAGTAGACCAAGATCCGCTGGCAAAGCTTGTGTCCGTGGTGGAATTAAAAGAGTTTGGATTTATTGAATAATACGTGTTATTATAATTTTTAAATATTGCGTCGCTATATGTTGAAATAAAATATGGAACCCCTTTGTAAGACCAGGTTTTTCCATTTCTTGTTATTGCTATAAACTTTAAATTGGCACTATTGTTATAGCCCCCTGCAATTAATAAATCTCCCACATATTGAATTGGAGAAGTTAAATGTTCGCCATTGGTTAATAAATTAAATGTAACAGCTCGTTCACCATTCTTATAATCGCAATAACCTAAATAATAGTTATTATTGTCTTCAGCATAACACACAACAACATTATTTATACACGAAATGTATTTTACATAACGAGAACAGGTTATGGATTTGAAGTCTGCCGGATTAAATATGTTGCCAAAGTAAATATTGCCTTGCTGATAAACCAAAACAGTATCTTTCCCAAAACCAAAAACACCTATATTTTTTAGTTTAGAACTAAAAAACCTATTGTCTGAAAAGTTTTTTGTCCAACATAACTCACCAGAAACAATTTTTTTAAAAAAATAGTATCCACCTTCTGTAGGGGGAGGATTATAGGTGTCTGGAGGTGGAGGAGTGCCTTCCGGTGCCGGCTGTCCTTCATCTTTCTTTTTACAGCCGTTTACAAATAAAAAGGGAATAAGCAGTAATACAAAGTATAGTTTTTTCATGGTGTTTAGTTTTTATGCGTTAAAATTCGCTTCATTTTTTTATACGAAATAGCTATTTTTTGCGAAGCTCAGCAATTTGTTTATAAACACCCAATATTTTTTTATGAGAGAAATCAGTTTTTCGTGGATCCAACAAAAAACTTTGTGGACAACCTACTTCGTTTTACGGATTTTTAAACAATTGATTCAGATTTTTTTCAGAGCTTTTTGAAACTTGTCTGTAAATTGTTTGCTCACGGGTAGTGTTTTATCATTAAGAGTTACAGAGGCGTTGTCAAAAGAATCCACATTTTCAATGTTTATTATGTAGGAGCGGTGGATACGCAAAAAATAAACGTGCTCTATTTCTTCCTGAAAATGACTTAAATTATAAGAAATTATATAGGAGCCTTTTTTTGTGATAATATTAGAGTAACTGCCTTGTGCTTCTAGATATAATATTTCTTCTAATTTTATTTTTTCGAATTTTTTTCCACTTTTCACAAAAATGGAATCTTTTAATATAGGTTTTCGTTTGTTAAGGAGCTCAGCATTGTGATTTGTAAATGCCAGCTCAATAGCAATGGGCAATTCCTTTTCGCTAAAAGGCTTTAACAAAAAAGCACTTGGCCTAATTTCAGTTGCTTCTTTAACGACAGTATTTTCCGTACTTGATGTTAAAAATATAATAGGAAAATTATCAATCTGCAAAATTTTTTTTGATAGTGTAATTCCATTCTCTTCACCTTTTATACTAATATCCATTAAAATAACATCCGGTTTTTTTTCTTGTATTGACCGTAGTGCGCCATTTGATGTAGCGACAATTTCAGTTACTTCAAAACCATTTTCAATTATACACTCAGCAATTTCTTCGGCAATTAAGGCTTCATCTTCAACTATTAGTACTTTTATTTTCATGTGATTGCTTCTCGAATTTCAAAATAATTTGAGTTCCTTTATTAAATGCAATATCTAAAATTCCATTAAGTTGCTGTGCTAAGTTATAAATCATTTTTGTACCGAATGAATTTTTTGCTTTAATTTTTTCGGTTACATCATTTAATCCGTTATCAGAATAAACTAAATTATACTGATTTTCTGTCTTACTAAATTGTACAGTTATTTTTGGTTCCTGAACATCTGTAAATGCATATTTTAATGAATTGAGTAAAAGTTCATTCAATATTAAAGCCATTGGAACAAAATCATCTATATCTACTGCAACTTCATCTACATTTATTTCTAAATTAATATGCTGAGAAGAGTTTGCCATTCCTTTAATAACTGTTTCACATAACTCCTTAAAATATTCTTTTGCATTTACCTCCTTCATATTATTTCCCTCGTATAAAATTTTATGAATTAAAGAAACGCTGTGAATTCGTTGACGACTATCGTCCATTATTTTTAAGGCATTTTCATCACTAATTTGTTTCTGGGGAATTTTTAATAGGCTTGACACTATTTGTAAGTTATTTTTAACTCGGTGATGAATTTCCTGCATGAGAAGTTCTTTTTCCTGATTTTTTATTTTGAGTAATTTACTAGCTTCAGCATAGTTATTATATAATCGATATAGAAAAATTGCTGCAAAGACTAGGATAATAGAAATGAGAATGAGCAGAGTATTTCTGGTTTTGATGTTATTAAGTTCTTTTTTGTTTTTCTGTAATAAAATCTCTTGCTTTTTTTTATGTTCCGCAAATTGGATACTATCGGCTGTTCTAATGATTTCATATTCTTTTATTAATTGTGTTTTTATAAGTGCTTTTTGCGCTTCCTCATTTTTTAGGCTATCGGACATTTTTGTATATAGTTCATGCATTTGTAACGCTTTTGTTTGATTGCCTTCTGCTTTATATATTTTGTACAATAGGTTATACGCATTTTTTAGTTCCACAATAAAACCAACTTCTTCAGAAAGTTTCAAGCTCTTTTCAGCAAGCAGTTTCGCTTTTTTATTATCGCCTTTATTTAAGTAAATCTCGGAACAGGATACTAATGCGTTTATAGCACCTTGTTTGAATTTTGATTTATCTGCTAATTGTATGCTTTTATCGAATAGCTGTAAGGCGCTGTCAGTTTGATGTTGATTTTTAAACAATGTTGCAAGGCTATTGTAAGTATTGATTAACATTCTAGAAGGATCGTTATCTTTACTTAAGTCTATTGCTTTTTGGTAGTAGTGTCGAGCCTTTTTTATATCGTTTTTTTTAGCCTCTATATTACCTAATCTGTAATAGGAAGCCATGATACCCGGATGATATTCAATGGAATTAGCTGCATCTAGGCTTTTAAGAAAGTATTC
Source organism: uncultured Akkermansia sp. (assembly GCA_964585565.1). GTDB lineage: Bacteria > Bacteroidota > Bacteroidia > B-17B0 > Aurantibacillaceae > Aurantibacillus. The sequence continues at coordinate 540,169 of CAZPEC010000002.1, forward strand.
CTCAGCTAGCTTATAATCATTATATCTGTAATAAAGCCCTCCAATATTGCTAAGGGAGTAGTAAATTCCTTTTTTGTCATTTAATTTTTCAAATTTTTTTAGTGCTTTTAGTAAATATTCCAATCCAATTTGCAGATTTCCTGCTTCTCCATAGCTTAAACCTATATTTTGTAGTAAATAAGCAACAGCTGATTCATTGTTTAATTTCTTGAATATTTCGTAAGCTAATAAATAATTTTTAATTGCTTCGTGCTGGTTTCCCGACTTATCGTTTAAATCTCCAATATTATTGTGTATAGTTGCTATCGCATTTTCGTTACCTTTTAATTTTGCTAAGCGCAGAGATTCTGTAAGGTAGTATATTGCGTCTGCTACGTTACCTTGATTAGACATTAAACTTGCCATATTGTTGTAGGCCATCATCATGCCGTCATTATCCTGTAGCTCTTCAAACAGTAATACAGCTTTTTTTTGAAGTTCTATAGCTTCATTTGCCTTTCCTAGGTCCCTGTATGAAGAACTAAGATTGTTATATAAATATCCTTTGCTTGTTTTTGATTCACGAGTATCATTACGTATTTTTTCAAGTAGGGATTTAGCTTGTAAGTATTTCTCAATAGCTTTCTTATATTGATTGGCTTCATTTAAATAATAACCTTTATTTATTAGTGCGGAAGCACTATAGAGTAAGTAGAAGTCTTTTTTAGCGCCTTGAGAGTTGGATAAGTGTTTTTTTGCAAGCACCAACATTTGTTCATTGTAGCTTAAACATAGTTCTTCATCTTCAATTAACTCCACCAATTGATTAAGTAGTAAAATTTTAATTGAATCACTTGAGGCCGTTGAAATACTTTTTTTTAGGTTTTCTATAGTGCTTGCATTGTTTTGACAAACTATTTTATGCATCAGAAGTATAAAAATACCACAGATGGAGATACGAATAGTATTTAAAGAAGTCATTTTGTATAGAATGAGGATGGTACGGAATTTATTTTACAATGTATGTAATTATTTAAAAGAATTGGTAACTAGGATTCTTTTTATACTAAAAAAGCTGCTTTATGCAGCTTTTTTAGTATCGTTTTACTATATAGACACTACTTTTTAGCTTTCAAATAGTTTTCGTTTACCTTTCCCCAGTTAATTACATTAAAAAACGCATTCATGTAGTCAGGACGACGGTTTTGGTAATTTAAATAATAAGCATGTTCCCAAACATCCATTCCTAAAACGGGTGCTCCTTTACATTCGGCAATATCCATAAGCGGGTTATCTTGGTTTGGAGTACTGCAAACACACAGCTTACCGTCTTCTTTAACGCAAAGCCACGCCCAGCCGCTACCAAAACGAGTGGCCCCTGCCTGAATAAAATCAGTTTTAAACTTCTCAAAACCGCCCAAATCAGATTCAATGGCTTTGGCAATTTCTCCTGATGGTTGCCCTCCGGCGTTTGGAGCCATTATTTCCCAAAACAACGTGTGGTTGTAGTGCCCGCCGCCGTTATTGCGGATAGCCATGCTGTATTTTGAAATGTTGCGGCAAATTTCTTCTATGCTCTTGCCCTCAGCTCCACTTCCCGGGAGAGCATTGTTTAAATTAGTTACGTAAGCTTGGTGGTGTTTGCCATGATGTATTTCCATGGTTTTTGCATCGATATGCGGCTCTAAAGCGTTGAATGCATAGTTGAGTTTTGGTAATTCGAACGACATAGTTATATAGTTTTATAGTTGTTTCTTTGGTTTAAAGTTACTTATTTTTTTACTTATTTCTGTTTTGTTTGTTTTATCATTTTGATAACACTTCAACAGCTTTTAATACACAATTATCTTGCTCGTTTAAAACCGGATAATAAGCATCTTTGTCGAAGATATTTCGGCCTATAACAGCTTTCAATAAGTGATTTAACCCTTTTAACTGATGTGGTTGTGTGTTGCTCCAGTTTTCTTTTTCATTCTTCATTTTTGCGTAGGAAAGAAACTCCTGAATAATTTCGGGAGTAACTTCAAAACGGCTTACAAATTCTTCGGCACTTTTATAGTTGTTTTTAAACCAATTTCTTTTCCTGTCGGCAAATTCAAAGGAAAAAGTGTTGATGTGCCCTGCATAAAATAATCGGTTAACCATTTTGCCATATTTGGCTGAATCGGCAGGTACAAATATATCCGGAACAATGCCGCCACCGCCATACACAATTTTTCCAGAGGGGGTTTTGTATTGCTTGCTTTTATCCAGTTTTATGCTGTCTGCGTTATACAATTCACCATGTTCATAGCGCTCATACTCCTCGCTGTAATATGCTTCTGTTCCTTTGTTGTAGGGCTTTTGGATACAGCGGCCGGTTGGCGTATAATAGCGGGCAATGGTTAGTCTTATTCCCGAACCATCGGGCAAATCAATTTGGTCTTGTACAAGCCCTTTTCCAAAACTTCTTCGCCCTATTATGGTTGCACGGTCATTGTCCTGAAGCGCTCCGGCAACAATTTCGCTTGCGCTTGCACTGCTTTCATCTATTAAAACTACTAACTCTTTGTTTTCAAAACCTCCCCTTGTTGTAGCTTCATAAACTTTTTTGGGCTGAGCTTTTCCTTCGGTGTAAACAATTTGTAAACCTTTACTTAAAAATTCGTCGGCAAGTTCTACGGCTGTTCTTAAATAGCCGCCACCATTTCCTCTTAAATCTAAAATTAATTTTTCCATGCCTTTTTTACTAAGTTCGTTAAAGGCGTTTAAATATTCTTCATAGGTAGTTCCTGCAAACTTGCTTATTTTTATGTAACCGATTTTGGGTTTAATGATGTAGGCAAAATCAAGGCTGTACAAGGGTATTTTTCCTCGGATAATACTAAAATTCAGTTCATTTTTAACGCCGCTTCGGAGAATAGTTATTTCTACTTTTGTACCACTTTTCCCTCTAAGTTTTTCAAATACGGTTTTTGAGGTAATCTCTTTTCCGGTGATGTTTTTTCCGTTTACTTTAATTATTCTGTCTCCTGCTTTTATGCCTAATTTTTCAGAGGGGCCACCCAGTATGGGATTTACTACTCTAACAGTATCTTTTATGATATTAAATTCGATACCAATACCGTCAAAATTACCTTCTAATGGTTCGTTAACTAATTCAAATTCTTTTGCCGGTATGTATTCGCTGTGCGGGTCAAGATTTCTGAGTAAACTGGTTATGGCTTTTTCTTCTAATAATTGAGGGTCAATAGTATCAACGTAATTTTTTTCTATGTAAGTAATCAATTGATTCATTTTATTTCCGTGCACTACTTTGGGATTTTGGGCCAGTTGATCAGTCACACTTTTTTTGGTAATCAAATAACCGGAACCCAATCCTACCGATAAAACCAGAGCAAAGTAAAGCGGCATCAAGCTTTTTTGAGAAGATGTATTCGGCCTATCGGAAAAATTATCCATTTTTTTAGGTAACTTTGTGAGATTGAGGATTGCAAAGGTAGTTATTTGTTTTCACGGATAGTATTTAATTTACATGGATTTGAAAAATAACATAACCTACAGCGTTTTTGTTTTCGCATTAAGTACTTTCTTAATTTTTTCTTCTTGTCGTAAAAAGAAAAAAGAAACGCCGCCCGAATACCCTATACCTAATGTTCCTGTAAGTGTAAATATATATCCTAACGATCCGTCTAACTTTAAAATACAAGCGGTAGGAGGTTGGATGTATTATCCGGGTGCCGGAATAAACGGATTAATTATATACAGAAAAACACTGGAAGAATTTGTTGTGCTGGAAAGAACATCGCCTGAAAACCCTAATGTTTCTGCTTCTGCCGTTAAAGTACAGTCGGATAATTTTACCTGCAAAGACACTATAAAAAATGCAACATGGCAAATTGTGGATGGAGCAGTAATGAATGCCTCTGCAGGCTGGCCTTTAAGAAGATACGGTTCATCCTATGATGGAAATGTTCTGATGATAAGAAATTAATCCCTTGTTATAAAAACGACATTAATCTCTCCATTGGGTTGTTTTTAGCAGCTTCAGAATATCCTCTCTGATATAATCTATTACTATTTTTAAAGAGTCGGCGTTAGGAGCAGCATTAAAATAAAGAGCACCTCTTAAAAAATGTCGTGTGCTGTCTGTTATATAAAACTGAACTGATGAAGCGGTATTGCCTGCGATATCGTAAAGTAAACCGTAAACCTTTGCACTATCTCTAATTATTACCGTCTCGTCAATACCCGTTGATTTTATTTGATGCTTAATGGCAAAGCCCCTGGAATCTTCTAAATAGGCCTCTAGATTTTTTTCTATTTTTTTATAACTTAGGTGAATGGTTGCTTTAAATTGAGGAAAATCTAAATTAAGCCAGCAAGGTTCTGCTAAATTGTGTTTATCCGGATTAATGATAGAGTACTCCGGTATTTCAAAAGAGAAAGGACAATTTCCGTTGTAAGTTCGGTATTTTTTTTCCGGCATTTTTATCCTGAAATAACCTCTAGGTTTGGGAGAATACACTTCATCATCCTCATCGCACGAAGGAACAACAAACAGAGTAAAAATTAAACACGCTAAAAGGAAGATTTTTCTAAGAGTCATTACCGGTATCAAAAGGGAATATCTTTTGAATTCATATCGTCAAAATTTGTTTCTTGCTCATAGCCTGAAGAGCCTGAACCTTGAGAGGAAACAGACTCACGTTTCCCGAGAATTTTAAAAGTATCGGCAACTATTTCAGTAATATTTTTCTTTTGCCCCTCTTTGTCTGTCCACTGCCTACTATGGATGCGACCCTCTATGTACACCTGAGTCCCTTTTTTCAGCATTTTTTCGGCGTTTTCTGCCACGCTTCTCCACATAACAATGTTGTGCCACTCGGTTTGCTCGGTACGGTTGCCGTTTTTATCTTTAAAATATTCTGTAGTAGCCAAGCTAAATCCAACACGGGCTATGTTGCCTTCCAAATATTTTATTTCAGGATCTCTACCTAAATTTCCTATTAACATTACTTTATTTAAGCTTGCCATATAACTGCTTTAATAATGGTCCATAAATATAAGCATATTCCTCATAATCAAAGGCTACTTACCGTTACCTCTTTCCCGGAACATTACACACCGGCAGTTACTTTGAAAATTTAATGTGATGAAAAAAGAAAATTTCCATTAAAAAAATTTTGCGGATAAGAAAAAAGGTATTACATTTGCAGC